>CAWBLH010000003.1:0-302524 GCA_963789655.1 uncultured Actinomycetes bacterium | reverse complement strand
GACGATGCGCGGCCCGGCGAGCCGACGGCAAGTATCGCGTGCTGGTCAGCCGCTTCGCCGACGGCAAGCCGTTGGGCAACTTCCGGTACTACGGCACGCGGCCCGACGATCCCAACGACATCGTGCCGCATGAGCACCGCCGCGAGCTCAGGGCCGCGCGCGTGTTCGGCGCGTGGCTGAACCACGACGATTCCCGCGGCGTCAACAGCCTGGACATGCTCGTCGGCGAGCCGAACCGACGCCACATCAAGCACTACATGTTCGACTTTGGTTCGATTATGGGAAGCGGAACGGTTTACGCGCAGCGTCACCGGCCGGGCAACGAGTACATCCTCGAGTGGAAGCCAGGCTGGCTGACACTGGCCACGCTTGGGATGTATGCACGCCCCTGGACTCGCATTTCGTATCCCGATGTGCCCCGCGCCGTGGGTCGATTCGAAGCCGATGCCTTCGAGCCCACGTCGTGGAAGCCTGAATATCCGAATCCCGCGTTCGAGAACATGCGGCCTGAGGACGCGTTCTGGGCGGCGCGCATCATTTCACGATTCGATGACGCCACGGTGCGGGCCGTCGTCGAGAAGGCCAGATACAGCGATCCACGCGCAACCGAGTACATGACGGCGACACTTCTGCGCCGGCGCGACAAGGTGCTGCGCGACTGGCTGACGCCGATCAATCCGCTCGTAGACTTCTCGTTGAGCGCGTCAGGCGAACTGACGTTTACCAATGCTGCCGAGCAGGCCGGAGTCGCCACGCCTCCGAGCGGCTATCGGCTGCAGTGGGCTCGATTCGACAACCTGACTGGCCTCGCGACCGACGCCGGTAGCGAGATCGCAGTCGGCGAGCCACGAGCGCAGGCACCGGCTGCGCTGACCGTACCTCGAGCCAACGCCGAGTTCATCCAGGTTCGAGTGGCAGCCATCCACCCACACTTTCCCTCGTGGGCCACGCCCGTCACGGTGTACTTCCGGCGCGCGGCCTCAGGCTGGGAGCTCGTCGGACTGACGAGATAGCTGTAGCGACTCGTAAAGACGCCTCGGTTCGGCCCTGGTCAACCCCCCGAGGGGAGGGCCTCAACCTCGAGGTCGACCGAGCGGGCATTAGCGGGCAAGGCACTACGAAGAGGTGTTCGGCAACACGGTGAGACCGAGCGAGGGGCAGTCAGCCGACGGTGGTTTGACAGCTGACTGCGGTCTTGCTAACGCGCTCGACGTGCCTTCTACTTGCAGGTCGTCGACACCATCTTGATCGACGTAACTTTCATGTAGTGGTCGGCCTTGGGCGGCGTGGGCTTCGCGCTCTCAGCTTCTTTCGCAGGCACATCCGTCCCGGTGATCGCGATCACGTGACCGACGTGCGGGGCCAGGTTTTCCTTGGACTCGACGATGCCGATCGTCTTCGGTCCTTTCGCGTCAGTGTTCGTCAACACGAACGTTTCCGCTGACGTCCCTTTCAGTACGCAGCCCGTCATCGTGTGCTCCTTCGCGGCCGGTTTGTCTTGCGCGGCGACGACCGCGCCGAAAACCAACGAGCACGACAGCATCAAGCCACCGGCTAACAATCGCTTCACAAGCACCTCCTGAACGGCAGGATGGTAGCACAGCGGCGGGTCGGACCGGTCAGCCGTGGCGAGCGGGAGCGGCCGGCGCCGGATGAGCGACTCGGGCGCCCTGCTGCAGGGCCTCGTCGGCGGCTGGCACTTTCGGGGATCACGACGCTGACGACGGGGCGGCCGTTCAGCGTCTCGCTCCAGACCGGCGTCAACAACGGCGCCCCGAGCTGGCCCAATCGGATCGGATCGGATCGGATCAAGCTCGACAATCCCGGAGTCGATTGGTGGTTTAACCCCGCCGACTTCGTCGCGCCGCCGCCCAACACCTACGGCGACGCTGGCCGCGGCATCCTCTACGGCTCGGCGCATGTGAACTTCGATACATCGCTGTCGAAACGGGTAAAAGTGGGGGGCGGTTCAACGTCGAGTTCCGTTGGGATGTGTTCAACTGTTCAACCATCCAGGCTTCGGGTTTCCAAACAGCGCCATTGGCAACCCGATACCTGCCCCATCACGTCGACCCCCTCGATCGGGCGGCCAATCTCTACCCTCTGATCGAAAGGTCCGCTCGAAGCAGTGTCGGCACGGTCCGGTGCACATGTTCCAGCAGTCGCGACGTTTTGTAAGGTTCCGCTCAGATCTCGCGTTCTTCCCGTTGTGGAGGCAAAGGGAATCAATTTGAATTTCGTCCACCTGGTTCCGCGCGTCATGCGGACCCGCGTGAACAAGCCAATGCCGTCGGTCCAGATGGGGTATGCAGTTTTGCTACGTTCGCCTACGTGCGCCCGTGGATTACGGGCAAGAGGGAGTGGAGGTGTGACGTCGAATAGAGCTGACGCACCAGTCAGTCTGCCCACGGTACATTCCAGGTACAGTAGAAAAGGAGCGACCGTAAGTCGTTTAGATAGAGCAGTTAAAAAGTGGAGGCGCCGGGATTCGCACCGGCCGATCACCCTCTGGGTCAACAAGTTACAGCAAAGCACGTCGTATCGATTCCATCGATCCCATCAAAAGGCCACGAGCAGGTACAAAACAGGTACAGCGATTCTGCAACCACGCCTTCGGTCAACCAACTCCGCAGATATCCGGTCCTCTAGCACGTAAGCCAGGTCATCGCTTCAGGGCTGCGCGGCCGACGGGTCTCTTTCGCTCAGTCGGCTCAGATCGACACGACCACCCGGCCGCGCGGGCGCGGAGCTTCGAGTCGCTCGTGGGCAGTAGCGATCTCTTCAAGCGGAAGTCGCTCGACAATCTCGAATCCCCGCCAGCCTGCAATGAGAGCCTCGTTGATCGCGCGAGCAGCCTCTGCCTTGTCTCGCGCCGTGAAGTCATCGCTGCCTAGAAAATCCAGCCGAATATTCTTGAAGAGCAGCGGCCAGAAGGGGATGTTCGGTGAATCGGCGTCGCTGGCGTAGGTCGCCACTGATCCTCGAAGTCCCAGGAGCTCCGTATCCATAGCGATGTTGGCGCCGAATGCCACCTCGACGATGTGATCGACGCCGTGGGGAGCGACAGCGTGGACTCCCTCGATCAACTCAGGCCCAAGACGAAAGGACATGATCCGCGCCAGCGTTGCGCGCGATCGATTCATCCGCGGCTGCTCGGACGGTAGCAATAACAACGGCGCCCGGCGCGATGCGCGAGCTGCACGGCGCATACGCCGACGGCTCCGGCGGCGCCTTGCACCAGCACGGTGCGGCCAGCTACCGCACCAGCGGCGTGAACACAGCGGTGCGCCGTGATTCCAGGGATGCCAAGGCATGCGCCCTGCTCGAAACTCACTTCATCCGGGAGCGGCACCGCGTGTGCCATCGGGACGACCGTATACTCGGCGGCCGTGCCGAACGGACGATAGGACTGCGCACCGTAGCACCACACCCGGCGGCCGACGCACTCAGCGGCGACACCATCCCCAATCAGATCGATGATGCCAGCGCCATCGCTGTGCGGAATGACACGTGGATACGGCATGCCGTAGCCAAAGGCATTCTGCCGCTTCTTGATGTCACCGGGATTGATGCCGGATGCCGCGATACGAACTCGCACTTCTCCCGGACCGGGGTGGGATCGGCCATGACGCCGACCCTCAGCACCTCGCCGGGCCGGGCCCTGCTTGTGGTACCACGCTGCGCGCATGTCTGGTCAGACTCGCGAGGATCGTGATAACTACGCAAGTCCCTTCGTGAACAGCCCCGCCCCGGTTCTTGCCGCGTCCGATCCTGCGACCGGATGCAGATAGTTTCGCTTCCGTTGGTCCATCTCGATGGGAACCGGCTGATTGGTCACCTTGCTTCCCACCATCTCCATGAAGCTCGGATCGATCGCGACATATCCCAGGGTCGCTCCGGTACCCGACCCGGCGAGATTGAGATTCTTGCCGAAGTGGCTGTTCACGATCTTGTAGTGAATGAGTTCGCCGGGCGGTATGGGGCCACGTCCCCCGCCGCCGGCGTCCACGTCCACCGGCAGCCCCACGTCCTGCGCCTGCCCGCCTCCCTCGGCCGCCGCGTCGGCTGCCGCGCCACCACGCGACGGTATGTCGGACTGCGTGCCGTCCGGATTGTAGAGAAAGGGCGGAGCCGGAGCCGCATTCTGGTAGGTCCAGGCGTAACGGCAGTCATCCACAACGTTGTTCTCGAACTTGAAATCCGCCGTGATACCGGCAGTCCAGAGGCCGCTTCCATAGCAGCCCGTGATGACGCAGTTCCGCATCGCATGGCCCTTGCTGCCGCCCTGCCAATACACGACCGTGATCTTGTTCTTCACGAAAGATCGTGTGGTGAATGTCGATCCCGTTGCCGTTCGCGATGATCGCCACATGGATGGGATTGGTGACCAGATCTCCGAGGAACATGCAGTGGCCGATTTCCAAGTCCTCGAATTCCCGGCTACTCCGATTGATGCCGTAGAGACGCCGTTCGATGCCGGGCCTCGGCCCTTCCAGCACAGGCAGACCGAGAAACTTGAGCCCGAGTATGGAGACGTGGCTCGTCTCGATCAGTATGCCGTCAGCGGCTCCTCCGGCCGGCATCCGGACGGCCGTTCCACGTCGGAGGATCCGGAAACGGCATGGTGAAGATGAGCGTCGGCATCCCGTCAGCCGTCCATCCCGGATCGTCGGGAAGGAATTCGGCGCGGATGGTCAGCCTGTCGGTTGCGGAAAACGTTCGCTTTTGCGGCTTCAGCAACATCGACTCGCCGACGGCATAGATGCCCTTGGAGAGGACGATGGTCATCGGCCCGGTACCAGTGCTCTGACTCACACGCCGCCCGGCTTCGCCGAGCGTCCGGAGGGGAGAGCCCTTGGCTCCCGAATTCCCATCGGCGCCAGTTGCCGGATTCAGGTAAATGGTGTCTTCCGTCGCCAGTGCGTCCCGGGTGTCTGGGCCGAAAGTCTCCCAGGGCGAAGCACTGACGCGATTGCCGACGCGCTCAGCCCCGGCTTTGAGAAGTTCTCTTCTATTCATGTGTGTCCCTCGGTGAAATGCCTGCCCAGTCAGTTCCATGATGTGTGGCGACCTCTGAATCTATTGGTCCGAACCCGCCGTGGTTCGACAGTCGGCTCCGTGTGTCGCATCGTGTCGTCTCCGATCGGCGAGCGCTGCCCACATCGATCCGACCACCTCGCCAGCGTCGCCTCTGATGCCGACGGCGCGGTGATTCAGCCGCGCAGGCGTGTCCGGATGATCGCGGTTGATACGGACGAACCGGCTCTCCGCATGCCTGGCGCCCAGCCGTTCCAACGGAAACCGTACGACCCCTGGCGTATTGAAACCCGCTCCGAGTTCCAGAATGAGGAGAGGCGAGCTCAACGCCGACGTGACCCACTGAGTGCAGCGCTCCGCCTGCTCGAGGTACGGCGTCTCGACGAAGGTCGCGTCTTCCCGGACGTTGAAGAAGACGGTACCGCCACATTCGGGGCACCGTGGAACGACTGCCGCATCCACCTCCTCCGTGTCCGGATCGAGATGCTGCAATAGCCGTTGGATGATCGGTTCGCTTCTCCATACGCGCTGGCCGCAGGACGGCCGGCCCCTCGCTGTGCAGTGCATGTGAGCGAAATCTCCCTGCGGCGTCCAGACATGGTCGGAATTGAACTCGTGGCGCACGAACATGGCCTCGACGTTCGACGTCACGACGAAGACGTCCTTCCCACGCGTGAGTTCTCGAAGCGCCTGGTAGACGGGTGCCACCCGAGGCGCGAAACGCACGTGGTGGACATGAAGGGCCCAATATCCCCAGAACGCCGTCGCCGGAAGATCGTGACGTCCGATGAGCTCATCATCCACGCACAACAGCGCCGACGACGTCAGCGGCTGGCAGTTTCGGAAGCCGAATACTCCGTCGATACCGCAGAACGCCAGCGTTCGAATGCCCCGACTTCTGCCGCACCTCGAGGTAGGATCGATAGCACTGAGCGAGATCGACAGACGGTGCGCCTCCGTGAGGGCGCCGACGATCGGTCAACCGTGTGGCGATGTCGCGAGCCATGTCACGCCAGCGATTCGGCTAGACCAGCCGCCCGGGATGTCCTTGCGCGGCCATGATTCGGCCGCAGTCCTCACGCAGCCGTGGTCCCGCGCCCAGTGAATCGCGTCGTCGATACAGGCGTTGAACGGCTGAAAACCTCCGAGCAACTGCGCATTCGCGGCGTTCATCGCATCGGCGCCAAGTCGGGTAACGTCGCCCTGCCAAAGCGCGATGGCTTTCGAGGTCCCGACCCAGGTGCCTGGTAGGTCGTGACACAGAGAGGGGATATCTCCGGCGTCGACCTCGCGTGAGCCACGTCGTTCATGCTGCAGGATTGCGTCGAGCCAGCCATGCACCTCAGGCGGAACGGAGGCGGGGGACGCACAGTCAACAGAGCCCGGAGCTCTCGGTGCAGCCCTTCGACGTCGTCAGCGCAACCTCGGCGACTCGTGGCTGTCGTGGAACGGCCTCGCCGCGAAAGAAGCCGATCGCCTGCCGCAGAAACTCGTGCAAGTCTTCGTCGCGAGCCGCTGGGTCCGGTATGAACGCGTCATCCAGTCCCACGAGCATCCGGTACTCCCGATGAGACGGCGTCTCTCGGTGCTCGTTGATATCGACGCCCGTATCGCCCATAACCCTTTGGACGAGCGGGAGGGGGCGACTGTGAAATGCGACCGACGAGCTGAGACCGGACTGAGGACAGCCCGATCAACGCTCGGGTTCGGACGAAGGGTCGACTGGGCGCGTCATAGCGCTCACGAGCCGCTGGGCGAAGTCGATCGTGGAAGTCCGCACTTCGCTCGTGTGGTACAGCGCGAGCGCAGATCGCAGCCGCTTCCAGCTGTCGAACCAGTGCCTTCGCCTCCTGGAAGGACGTCCCTTGCCGTGCAAACGTCAACGGTTGTCCTTCGGCGAACGATTCGACCGCAGCGGAAGGCACACGCTGGTGACACCTGCACGCGGCGGCGTCCGAGACCAGCCCGCAATGTGAGCGAGTGAACTGCACGATCGCTTCGCGTGCCTGCTGCAGGCGCTTACGAAAGAGCGGTTGTTCGATGTTCAAGACTTCTGCAGCCTCCGGCCCCGACAGTTCCATGATCTCGCCGAGCACGAAAGCGATCCGGTGTGATCGATCCAGGCATTGGAGCATCGCGAAGCTGCAGCCGACCTTCACCTCTTCAATCAACAGGGAGTGCTCCGTGTCCGACGCACTCGCCGGCTCGCGTCCCTGAGCGAGGTTGTCGGCGAAGCGTTCGAAACTGAGGTGGAGCTGCTCGATCGAGCTCTTCTTGACGTCGAGAATGTAGTTGACCGCGAGCCGGTAGACCCATGTCTTCAGGCGGCTGCGAAATCCGAACTGCGAGAGACGCGTGACGACCCGTACGAGAATTTCCTGAGTGGCGTCTTCTGCGTCCTCCCGGTTCCAGAGCATTTGCAGGGCAAGACCGTAGATGTCTCCCTGCAGCGCACGAACCAAGCTGTCAAGCGCGTCGCGATCTCCCTCGAGCGCTTGACGAGCCAGTTCTTCGAGCACAAGGGGCGTGTTCACGTCTACACCGGATATTGCTGCTTCAGCGGCTCGACCGTGATCCACTTCAGCTCAGTGAACTCGTCGATGACCGCTCTGCCGTCGAAGCGCCCGTAGCCGCTGTTCTTCATGCCGCCGTACGGCGCCTGCGCCTCGTTCTGCACGGTCGAGCCATTGACGTGCACCGAGCCGCAATCGATGCGCATGGCGACCTGCAGGGCACGATGTGTGTCCCGTCCGAACACACCAGCCGACAAGCCGTACTCGGTTTCATTGGCCAGGCGCACCGCGTCCTCGGTGTTCTTCGCGCGGACCACCGTCGTGATCGGACCGAACGTCTCGTCGTCGAAGATCTGCATGTCCGACGTGACGTGGTCGAGAATCGTCGCCGGCATGACCGCTCCGTTGGCCTTGCCGCCGGCCACGAGCGTGGCGCCCTTCGCGACGGCGTCGTCGATCATCGAGTTCAGTCGCGGGCCCGAGCTTGCGTTGACCATCGGTCCGACGACGCAGTCCCCAGCGCCAGCGCCAGGGTCGCCGCACTTGAGCTCCTTCGCTCTGGCCGCAAACTTCTGCACGAAAGTATCAGCGATCGCGTTGTCAACGACGATCCGCTCGGTCGACATGCAGATCTGCCCTTGATACAGGAATGACCCAAAGACGGCGGCATTGACCGCCTCGTCGACGTCCGCGTCATCGAGCACGACCAAGGGCGACTTGCCGCCGAGCTCGAGCAGGCAGCGCTTGAGGTGCGTCGCCGCTTTCTGCGCAATGATGCGGCCGACGCGCGTCGAGCCGGTGAAATTGATCCGGCGCACGGCCTTGTGGCTAATCAGGGCGTCGATCACCGCCGGCGCGTCGTCCGGATCGTTGGTGACAACGTTCAACACACCGGCCGGCAGTCCGGCTTCGTGAAGCGCTTCAGCGAGGAGGGCGTGCGTTTTGGGGCTGGTTTCCGAGGCGCGAAAGACCACCGTGTTGCCGCACACGATCGGATAAGCGATGGCTCGCGCGGCGAGGACCACCGGGCCATTCCACGGAACGATACTGAGAATGACACCGACCGGCTGCCTGACGGTCATCGACAGCGTATCGGGCTTGTCGGTCGGGATCGTTTCTCCCTGAATCTGCGTCGCCAGCCCCGCCGCTTCGCGGAACAAACCGCGGCCAAGAACACGTTGAACCCTGCCCAGAGCGTTGACGCGCCGACCTCCTTTGCCATCGCTTCGATGATCGCCGGCGTCTTGGTTTCGAGGATGTCGGCGGCCTTGAGGAGGATTCTCCGCCGCTCCGATGGTGTCGACCTCGACCATTTCACGAACGCGGTCTGGGCCGAGTCGGCGGCAGCAATCGCATCGGCGGCGCTGGCAGCGGCTGCCCGCGTGACGACCTGACCGGTGGTTGGGCTGCGGCGCTCATAGACGGCGCCGTTCTCCGCCGCCCGTGACACGTTGTCGATCACGAGCTGGGTCTCGAGTATGGCGGCCGTGGCCGCCGTCGCGTCGCTCGCAAGCTGAGTGCTCATGACAGTCCTCTTTCCCGGGATGCCGGTGTTGTCTATGCATTATTTGGACGACGATGAGTCCGACGGTGTGAATCAGGGATGAAGAACCGCCTTGATAATGGTCCCGTTCTTCAGGTCCTCGACTGCCTGGTTGATTCGATCGAGCTTATAGGTTGTGAGCAGCCGATCGAATGGGAAACGACCCTGCTTGTAGAGCTCGATCAGGCGGGGAATGAACAGGTCGGGCACCGAGTCACCCTGAACAATACCCCGCACGGTGCGGCCCAAGAGGATGCCCCAGACGTCGACTGGCACCTCGGTCCCGAACGCCGGTGCGCCGACGATTCCGCAGATGCCCCTGAGCGCGATGGCATCAATGGCCTGGCGAAAGGCTCTCGGACTACCAGAACATTCGAGCGTGAAGTCGGCCCCGGTTCCGGTGATCTTCCTGATGGCCTCCACCGGGTTCTCCTGGCCCGCGTTCACCGTGTGAGTCGCGCCAAGCTCCGTTCCGAACTTCAGCCGCTCGTCACTGATGTCGACGAGGATGATCTTCGTGCAACCGACGGCGACCGCTGCCAAGAGGGCGCTGAGACCGACCGATCCGGCGCCAAAGATCGCGATCGACGAGCCGGCGTGGGGATGGAGCGAGTTGAGGACAGCACCGGCGCCGGTCTGGATCCCGCAGCCAAGGGGACCCATGATCTCGAGCGGTACGTCGCTTGGAATCTTGACCACGGTTCGTTCGGTGCCCAGCGCGTGCGACGCAAACGATGACTGGTTGAAAAAGGCTCCGTGGACAACCTCGTCGCCCTTGCGCATCGTCTTCGACTTGTCGGAGAAACGCGCGAAGCCGAAGTTGGAGGCGAAGTGGTCGACGCAATAGCTGATCTCGCCCTTCTTGCACGACGCGCAGACGCCGCAGGAGTTGAAGCTCATGACCACGTGATCCCCAGGCTTCAATTTCGCGACCTGCGAACCCACCTTTTCGACAACGCCGGCGCCCTCGTGGCCGTAGACGGCGGGGAATGGCGCCGGAATAGCCTGCTCCCTGGGAATCAAGTCGGTGTGGCAAATGCCAGCGCTGACCACCCGGACGACTACCTCATCTGCTCTTGGCTCGTCGAGCTGGATGTCTTCCATCACGAAGGGGCCTGATTTTTCCCTTACCACCGCGGCCTTGATGTTCATCTCGGATACTCCTGGTTACTGTCGCGCCGACACGAGCACAAACTCCCGGTATTTGGACGACGGCGACTAAGGCGGGTGTGAACGAGGGCGAGCCGCGTGCGAGCAGCGACTCGCGTCCGGAAATTCACCTCAGCGGGAGACATGGCCTTGGTGTCGACGCACGATGCCGAGCGTCCCTAGCGCCACTGCTGCAGTGACGGCCGGAATCGCGACCAGCGCGTAGACCGTCGTCGCCGGCCACCCGAAGCCGAGCAGGACGCCGCCCAGCAGCGACCCGACGATCGATCCGCTGCGGCCGATGCCGTTGGCCCAGGCGACGCCCGTCGCGCGATACGCCGTCGGGTAGAACGCCGCCGACAGCGCGTTGCCGCCAACCTGGCCTCCCGAGATGCACGCGCCCGCGGCGAACACCGCGAGCGTCATCAGCCCGCGCGTGTCGGTCGACAGGCTGATCAGGACGATGCAGGCCGCGCCCGTGAGATAGCTGGCGAAGAGCACGCGGTGCGGCTCGAAGCGGTCCATCAACCGGCCGACCAGAATGGCCCCGAGCGTGCCGCCGACCTGATACATCGCGCCGATGAACGCGGCGTCGGCGATCGACGCGCCGGAGGCCTGCTGCAGCAGCGTCGGCATCCAGTTGGTCATCAGGTAGACGACCAGAAGACTCATGAAGAACGCCAGCCACAGGAGCAGCGTGCCCTTCAGCAGGCCGCCGCCGAACAACTGCGCCACCGGTGAGGCCTTCGACGCCGTCGGTGTCGACGAACGTGGCGCCACGAAGATCAGCCGCCGGAGCGATGCGCGCGAGCACCGCGGCGATCCGCTCGTGCGCGCATTGCCCGTTGGTCACGAGGAAGCGCACCGACTCGGGCAGCAGCACGCCGAGCACCGGCGCGAGCACGAGCGGCGCCACTCCGCCGCCGACGAGCAGGACGCGCCAGCCGAAGTCGGGCAGCACGCGCGCGGCAATGAGCCCGCCGATCGCCGAGCCGAGCGTGAAGCCGCAGAACATCAGCGTCACGAGCGACGACCGTCGTGCCGTCGGGCAGAACTCCGACGCCAGCGTGATCGTCATCGGCATCGCCCCGCCGAGACCCAGTCCGGTCAGCGAAGCGCAAGCCGATCAGCGACGTCAGGCCGCCGCTGTACGACGACGCCAGGCTGGCGGCGCCGAACACGATCATCGACGCCACCAGCATCGTCTTGCGGCCGTGGCGGTCGGCGAGCGGGCCGACGGCGAAGGCGCCGAGCATCAGCCCGAACAGTCCCGCGGCGAACAGCGGCCCGAGCTGTGTGACGGCGAGCTGCCACTCGCGCGCGGATCGCCGGCGCGATGAATCCGATGATCGCCGTGTCGAAGCCGTCGATGGCGATGACGAGGAAGCAGAGGAACAGCAGCCGCTTCTGGAGCGGCGACACCGGCTGCGCGTCGATGAACGCCTGGACGTCGACGACCGGCGTGGCGTCGTTCCGTCAGTCCGCCGCCATCAGCGTTCAGCGACCGCGTCGCCAGCGTCGCGCATCGGCCATCTTGCGCAGGAGACGAACCAGCGTCTTTCGCCTCGGCCAGCCGTCAGCGGCGCGAGCAGCCGCTCCTGCACGCGGCGAATCCCCGGTTCGACCTGCTGCAGCACCTCCTGGCCGGCCGGGGACAGCTTCGAGCCGCTTGATGCGCCGGTCGTCGGAGTCGACTGCCGCCGGATCCAGCCCTTGCCCTCCATGCGATCGAGGACGTCGCCGATCGTCGAGCGATCGAAATAGATGATTTCGGACAGCCGCGTCGCGTCGATGCCCGGATGCGCCCCGATGGCGACGAGCGCGGCGTACTGGACGGCGGTGAGATCGCCGCCGCATTCCTCGGCGAAATAGGCGGTCGAGACCTGGTGCGACGCGTCGGATGAGGTGCCCCGGGCAGCCGGGAGAAGGACTCCCGCACGCTTCTGGCGTTCTGGCGGCGGTCGTGGCCATGGCGGTTGACAGTATAGAGATTGTCCGTATACTGTCAAACGCTTTCCGGGAGGTCTGCATGTCCACTCCGCCTGCGGCCGCGCCCGCCGCCGAGACGCCCGAGCGTCTCGCCTTCTACGAGCGCATCGGCCAGAAGCACATGACGCCGCTGTGGACGTCGCTGGCGAAGCTCGTCACGCCCGAGCCGGTCAGCGGCTGCCAGCCGGCGTCGTGGTCGTTCGCCGAGATTCGCGCCGCGATGATCGAGGCCGGCGGGCTGATCACCGCCAAGGAGGCCGAGCGCCGCGTGCTGATCCTCGAGAATCCCGGCCTGCGCGGCCAGTCGAAGATCACGACCGACCTCTACGCCGGCGTGCAGCTCGTGCTGCCGGGCGAGGTCGCACCCGCCCATCGGCATACGCAGAGCGCCCTGCGCTTCGTGCTCGAAGGCGACGGCGCGCACACCGCCGTCAACGGCGAACGGACGCCGATGCGCTACGGCGACTTCATCATCACGCCGCCGATGGCGTGGCACGACCACGGCAACGAGACCGACCAGCCGATGTTCTGGCTCGACGGCCTCGACATCCCGATCGTCCAGTTCCTCGACGCGTCGTTCGCCGAGCACCACGACGAGGACGAGCAGCCGATCGCGCGGCCGGTCGGCGATGCGCAGGCGCGCTACGGCTCGAACCTGCTGCCGGTCGACCAGCGGCCGGCGGCCGGCGCGTCGCCGGTGTTCAACTATCCGTACGCGCGCACGCGCGAGGCGCTGGCGCAGCTGGCGCGCAGCCAGTGCCTGGGATCCGTGTCACGGCCTCAAGATGCGCTACAGCAATCCCGTGACCGGCGGCTATCCGATGACGACGATCGCGGCGTTCATCCAGCTGCTGCCGAAGGGATTCCAGACCGCGCCGGTATCGATCGACCGACGCGACGATCTTCGTGGCCGTCGAAGGCCGCGGCCGGACGCCGGATCGGCGCGGACTTCGTGGTCGAGTGGCAGCCGCGCGACATCTTCGTCGTGCCGAGCTGGAAGCCGGTCGTCGCACGAAGCCGACGACGAGGCCGTCCTGTTCTCGTTCTCCGATCGGCCCGTGCAGGAAGCGCTGCAGCTGTTCCGCGAGGAGCGCAGCGATGCCTGAACCGCAGACGCGCGCGCACGGCCGCCGCCGATCAGCTTGACCGACGACCACCGACGAGATCCTGGCGGAGGTGCAGCAGCTGCCGGCGGAGCTCATTCACTGGGTCCCCGCCGAAGGCGTCTGGACGGTCATGGACAACCTCTGTCACATCCGGGAGTTCGTGCCGTTCTGGACCGGCGAGACGCTGCGCATCGTGCACCGGCCGACCGAGCCGTGGGGCCGCGACCACACCGACACCGCGCGCCTGGCGGCCGTCACGAACACCGCCGCGTACACGCTCGACGACGTCGTCGCCGACATCCGCGAAGCGGTGCGCCGATCCGCCGAGACGCTGAAGACGCTGAGCGACGAGGATCTCGCGCGTCGAAGCGACGAGCAGGAACCCGCGCTGGGGCGTGAAGCCGGCCTCGTTCGTGATCGACGAGCTGCTGGTGCACCACGTCGCGAAGCACCTCGGGCAGATTCGGCGCAACGTGAGCCAGTTCGCCAGGTTCGACGACGCTAGCGGCGCACGACGCGCGATGAAGATTCGCATCATCGGTGGCGGGCCGGCGGGGCTCTTCTTCGCCTACCTGATGGGCCGCGCGGACGCCGGCCACGACATCCGCGTCTACGAGCGGGACCCCGAAGGCGCCACCTACGGCTGGGGACTGGTCTTCTCCGACGTCGCGCTTGTCGTTCGTCCGCGACATCGCCCCGGAGGTCTACGACTCGGTCACGTCGCGGGCAGGTCGTCTTCGACGACATGGAGATCGTGCACCAAGGGCAGCACGTGACGCCTCGCCGGCAACACCTTCCATCGCATGGCGCGAATCGATCTGCTGAGCGGCGCTGCACCGTCATTGCCGCGAGGTCGGTGTCGGCCTCGAGTTCGACCGGCGGTGCGACGACATCGACGCGAGCTTGCCGACGCGCGACTTGATCGTTGCCGCCGACGGCGCCAACAGCGCCATCAGGACGCGATACCGCGAGCGGTTCGAGCCGACGCTCGACGAACGGCCGAATCTGCTGGCGTGGTACGGGACGACGCGGCTGTTCGAGCCGCTGTCGCTGATCTTCCGGCAGAACCAGCACGGGCTGATCATCGCGCACTGCTACCAGTACAGCCCGACGCACAGCACGTTCCTGGTCGAGGTGCCCCCGAGCACCTTTCACCGCGCGGGCCTCGACCGCATGTCGGAGGCAGAGAGCCTGGCGTACTGCGAAGCGGCATTCGCCGAAGACCTGCAGGGGCATCCGCTGCTGTCCAATCGCAGCACCTGGTTCCGCTACACCATCGTCAAGAACGCGAACTGGTACTTCGACAACGTCGTGCTGCTGGGCGACGCGCTGCGTACGGGCCATCCGTCGATCGGCTCGGGCACGCGACTGGCGATGCAGGACGCGATCGCGCTGTTCGAGGCGTGGCGAGCACGGCCGGCGACGATGTCGCGGCCATGCTCGAGGAGTTCCGTCGAATCCGCCGCCCGGGTTCCGACTCGCTGCAGCAGGCCGCGATCAAGAGCACGGAGTGGTACGAGAACCTCGGACCAGAAGCTGCATCTCGATCCGATCTCGTTCGCCTACGACTACCTGCGACGCAGCGGCCGCGTCAGTCACGCCGAGATCCAGAAGCGCGACCCGGCGCTGGCGGCGGCGTACGAGCGACTCCATCCTGCTGCTGAGAGGTCCTGAATGAGTGAACTGCTGTTTCCTGCGCCGCCCGTCGTCGCCGCGCCAGTGCGCGGACGATCCGAGCGGGTCCCGATTCGACGAATCTTCTGCGTCGGCCGCAACTACGAAGCGCACGCCAGGGAGATGGGCGTGGCCGTCGATCGTGAAGCGCCGTTCTACTTCACCAAGGCGGCCGAGCACTACGTGCCGTCGGGATCGACCGTGCCGTATCCACCCGGCACGAGCAACTATCACTACGAGCTGGAGCTGGTCGTGGTGATTGGCGCCGCGGCGTTTCGCGTCCCGGCGGACCGGGCCCTGACTGCGTGTTCGGCTATGCCTGCGGGCTTGCGGCCGCGCGCCGTGGGTCGAGGGCGCGGTGGTGGTGGGCGCCCGGCGCGGCGCGCACGATCGGCTACCCGACCGCCAACGTCGCGCCCGCGCCGCGCAGCGCGCTCCCGGCGACCGGCATCTACGCCGGCCGGGCGGCGCTCCCCGGCGAGACCAGCGTGGCCGCCGTCAGCGTCGGCCACAACCCGACGTTCGAGGAGACCGGGGCACCGCTTCGCATCGAGGCGTACCTGCTCGACTACGACGGCGACATCTACGGCTCGCCCGATCCGGCTGGAGCTGCTCCGCCGGCTGCGCGACGAGCTCTGGTTCGAGTCGGTCGGCGAGCTGGTGGCCCAGATGGCCGACGACGTGCGGCGCACGCGTGAGATCGCGGCGGCCGCCTGAGGCCGGTCAGGCGGCCAGCGGCTCGCCGCGCCGCTGCGGCGGCGCGTCGAGCTCGCGGATGGTCGGGATGAAGAGCAGCGACACCGTCGTCACCAGGTAGACGGCGCCGAGGCCGAGCAGCAGCGGGCGCAGCCCGATCGACTCCGCCGCGACGCCGCCGAGCAGGACCCCGGCGGGCATCGCCATCCAGGCCAGGCCGCCGATGACGCCGAACACCCGGCCGCGGAGCGCCTCCGGGATCCGCTCGTAGCTCACCGTGTCCAGCACCGGGTTGATCGGCCCCGAGGCGACGCCCGCGGCCGCCGAGCCCGCGATCGCGCCCCACGCGGGCGGGAACGCTGCCAGGATGGGGTAGCGGACGGTGACGCCGATGAACCCGACCGTGAAGACGAGCCGCCGCGAGAGCCGGTGCCCGATCGCGGCGAACGCGAGCGCGCCGACCACGGAGCCGGCCCCCAGGGCGCCGGTCATGAGGCCGAACACGACCGGGCTGTCGTACACCCGCTCGGCCAGGACCGGCATCAGCACCATGGTGGCCGCGTCGAGGAAGTTCGTGATCGTGACCACGAGCGCGATCACGAGGAAGACGCGCTCGCGGCGGATGAACGCGAACCCCTCGCGGAGGTCCGCCAGGTAGGACGTCGCGCGCGGCGCGGCCGCGGCGGCGGGGACGGCCAGGGCCACGAGCAGGGCGGAGACGGCGAACGTGGCGGCGTCGAACCACAGGACGTTCGTCGCGCCGGCCGCGGCGATGATGACGCCAGCGAGCGGCGCGCCGGCCAGCCGCGAGCCGCGCTCCACCGCGGCCGACACCCCGCTCGCGCGCTCGAGCGTCCAGCCGGCCCTGCGCGCCACGTCGGGGAGCAGCGCGTGCGCGCGCCGTCGTCCCGGGCGCGTCGAGCAGGCCGCCGAGGAAGACGAGGACGAGCAGGTGCCAGAACTCCAGCGCGCCCGTCACGTGCAGCAGCGGGACGAGCGCGACCGTGACGCCGCTCGCCACGTCGGCCAGCACGCTCGTCCGCCGGAAGCCGAGCCGGTCGACCAGGGCGCCGCCGAACACGTAGGCGATCACGATCGGGACGAGGTTCGCCGCCGCGGCCACGCCGGTCTTGGCCGGGCTCCCGGTGGTCACGAGCACGAACCACGGGATGGCGATCAGCGTCATCACGTTCCCGGTCATCGAGATCGCGTTCGCCGTCAGCAGCGCGTACAGCGGCAGGGCCTCGCGGCGTCGCGTCACGGGGGGCTCCGGAACGGGAAGGCGTGGAGGATGACGTGCACACGCTCGGCGCCCTCCTCCGGCTCCTCCTCGGACCAGCGCTCGAGCAGCGCCCAGAGCTCGGTCTTGAGCGCCGAGAGCTGGGCGGGGGAGAGGCGCAGGACGAGGTCGCCCGACGTCGCCGCCCGGACCCATTCCGGGTCCCACGCCGACGCCTCTTCGCGCCAGCGCTGGATCCCGGCGACGTAGCGCTCGAGCACCGAGCGCATGAGCGCGCCCTCGGCCGCCATCCGCTCGGGCGAGTCGAGGAAGTCGGCGGTCGACCACTTCGTCCGCTCGTGGCTCGACCGCCACCACCGCTCGCGGCCGTCGCGGGCGAGCTCGGGCGCCTCCTCGATGAAGCCGTGGCGGGCGAGCTGGCGCAGGTGGTAGCTGAGGAGCGGGACCGGCTCGTCGAGCGCGTCGGACAGCGTCGTCGCGGTCGCGGGGCCGTCGACGCGGAGGTGGCCGAGCAGCTTCATCCGGATCGGGTGCGCGAGCGCGCGCATGGCGCGCGGGTCGTCGAGCTCGAGCGTGCGCGGCTCGACGGGGGCGGCGGCGTCGGGGTGCTCGGCAGACATAGAAAAGGAGTATTGCGAAAGAAACCTTTTCTGTCAATCCGTGGAGCGTCGTAAGCTCGCTTCGCGGGCCCTACGGCTGCGTGTCGAGCCCGCTCACGCCCCACGTGTCGGCGAGCACATAGCCCTCCGGGAAGGGGTCGTCCGGGTCGACGAGGAGCTGCGAGACGCCGGTGATCCAAGCGCTCCCGCGGATCGCGGGCACGATGGCCGGGCGCCCGCCGACCTCCGTCTCCGACACGATCCGCCCGGCGAACGTCGACCCGATCGGCGACGCGTGCGTCATCGCGTCGCCCGGGCGCATGAGGCCGCGCGCGTGCAGGACGGCCATCCGGGCCGAGAGGCCGGTGCCGGTCGCCGAGCGGTCGAGCCGCCCCGGGGCGACGATCACCGCGTTTCGCGTGACGGCGCCGATGCCCTGCCACGGCGCGGCGATCTGGACGATGCTCACGCCGGCGATGCCCGGGTTCTCCGGGTGGACGCAGGGCAGCTGCTCGCGCGCGGCGGAGCGGATCCGCTCGCCGGCGACCGACAGGTCGCGGGCCTCGTGCGGCTCGATCGCGAACCCGAGCGCGGGCGGCGTCGGCGATCGCGTACCACATGCCGCCGTACGCGACGTCGACCGCGATCGTGCCCCCCTCGATCTCGAGCGGCGCGTCCAGGCGGTCGGCGAAGCAGGGGACGTTCACGAGCTCGACGCTCAGGCAGCGGCCGTCGCGGCACTCGGCGCGCGCCTCGACCACGCCGCCGGGCGCCTCCAGCCGGAGGAGCGTCTCCGGCTCGCGCATCGGCACCATGCCGGTCTCGAGCAGGACGGTGGCGGTGCAGATCGTGTTCGAGCCCGACATGGGCGGATACTCGGTCGGCTCCATGATGATGAAGCCGGCGTCGCAGTCGGAGCGCGTCGGCGGGACGACCAGGTTGGCATGCACCGCCACGCTGCCGCGCGGCTCCCGCAGCAGGAGCCGCCGAGCTCGTCGCCCTCGCGACGGAGCGTCTCCATCTGCTCGAACACGGTCGCGCCGCGGGGCGGCAGCACGCCGCCGACCACCACGTTCCCGACCTCGCCGCCGGCGTGGCAGCCGACCACCGTGATCGTGCGCCGCGCGCGCACCGGCCCGCGCTACCGGACGGGGATGCGGCTCGGGCCGAGGCTCGCGATCGTGCGGCTGAGGCCCTCGTCGAGCGACACGGTCGGCTCCCAGTTCAGGATCTCGCGCGCCCGCGAGATGTCGGGCCGGCGCACCTTGGGGTCGTCCGTGGGGAGGCCCTCGAACACGATCTTCGACCGGTTCCCGGTGAGCGCGACGATCTTCTCGGCCAGCTCGAGCAGCGGCATCTCGGCCGGGTTCCCGATGTTCACCGGCATGTGGTAGTCGCTCATGGCCAGCCGGAACAGGCCCTCGACGAGGTCCTCGACGTAGCAGAACGACCGGGTCTGCGAGCCGTCGCCGAAGACGGTGATCGGCGTGCCCTCCATCGCCTGCCGCAGGAAGGTCGGGATGGCGCGGCCGTCGTAGCGGCGCATGCGCGGGCCGTAGGTGTTGAAGATCCGCGCGATCACGGTGTCGACGCCCTGCTGGCGGTGGTACGCCATCGTGTAGGCCTCGGCGTAGCGCTTGGCCTCGTCGTAGACGCCGCGCGGCCCGACCGGGTTCACGTTGCCCCAGTACTCCTCGCGCTGCGGGTGCTCCTCCGGGTCGCCGTAGACCTCCGACGTCGACGCGAGCAGGAACCGCGCGCGCTTGAACTTGGCCAGGCCGAGCGCGTTGTGGGTCCCGTAGGAGCCGACCTTCAGCGTGTGCAGCGGCAGGCGCAGGTAGTCGACCGGGCTGGCCGGGCTGGCCAGGTGGAAGACGACGTCGACGTCCTCCGGCACGTCGACGTACTCGACGCAGTTGTGGAGACCTTCGCCGCGAGGTTGAGCCCGCTCAGCTCCGCGCGCTTCGTCGGACCGCCCGCCAGCTTGACCGCGTCGTCGACGCGCGCGGACGCGAGCAGCCGGTAGACGCCGGGCCGCCGCACCGCCCCCGCGACGTGCACGAGGACCTTCTCCTCGCTCTCCGAGCGCACCTCGATCGCCGCCGGGGTGGCCGACGGCGCCGCGGCGGTCGCGTCGTCCACCGACGGGTCGCTCCCGAGCTGGCGGAAGCCGAGCACGAGGACGACCGCCGCCCCGAGGACGCAGATGAGGACGCGGGTGGGCACGGGTGCACCGTATGGGGCGCGGCCTCACGGAAGACCCTGCGTTCGTCACAACTCTGTGCCGACTTCGTGCCGCGATCGCGCGCACCCGCCGTGCCGGTGGAGGTCCGGCGGGCCGCGGGTGCGACGCGACACGCCGGCATCGGCCCGGGAGGTACGGCTACCCGGTGTCTGGCGCGGGACCCGGGCACGGCGAGGAATAGGGCGGCAGCCCATGTCGTTGGACATGCCATGAGCGCCGCCGACCTCCTCCACGATGCGCAGGACCTCGCGCCCGGGACCCTGCTCGCCGGCTACCGGATCGACGGCCTCGCCGGCCGCGGTGGCATGGGAGTGGTCTACCGGGCGGACGCAGCTCGAGCTCGGCCGGCCGGTCGCGCTGAAGCTGATCGCGCCGCGGGCTCGCCGGCGACGTCGGGTTCCGCGAGCGGTTCCGGCGCGAGTCGCCGTCACCGGAGGCATCGACCACCCGAACGTCGTCCCCGTCTACGAGGCCGGCGAGGCCGACGGCCGGCTGTTCATCGCCATGCGGTGCGTCGACGGGCTCGACCTCGGCGCGCTGGTCGACCGCGACGGCCCCTCGACGCGTTCCGCGCCGTGCACGTGGTCGCGCCGTGGCTCGGCGCTCGACGCCGCGCACCGACGCGACGCTCGTCCATCGCGACGTCAAGCCCGCCAACATCCTCGTCGAGCGACGCCGACGGCGGGCACGTGTACCTCACCGACTTCGGCCTCTCGCAGCGCCCTCGGCTCGGACGGCATGACCCGCACGGGCCAGTTCGTCGGGTCGCTGGACTACGTCGCCCCCGAGCAGGTGCGCGGCGACGCGGTCGACCCGGGCGAGCGACGTCTACGCCCTCGGCTGCGTCCTCTTCTTCGCCCTCACGGGCCGCCGCCCGTTCCCGCACGAGAGCGACTGCGCGCGGATGACCGCGCACCTCGAGGAGCCGCCGCCCGCGCCGAGCGCGCTGCTGCCCGGGCTGCCGACGGCGCTGGACGCCGTCGTCGCCCGGCGCTGGCCAAGGCGCCCGAGGACCGGTTCGCGACCGCGGGCGAGCTGGGCGAGGCGGCCCGCGCGGCGCTCGGCGGCGCGATGCCGGCCGCGGCGTCCGCGCCGCCGCGCAGGGCCGCTCCGAAGCGCGCGGGTGCGCGCGGCGGCCGGCGCTGGCTGGTCGTCGCGGGCGTCGTCGGCGCGCTGGCGGCGGGCGGCGGCGCGGTGGCGAGCGGCGTCGTGGGCGGCGGCGACGAGGCGCCCGCGCAGGTGGCGGGCGACGCCGATCCCCGCGGGGCGGGCGCGAGTGGGGCGGCGGCCGATGACGGCGCGGGCGGGCCGGCGGCGGATGACGCCGCGGCCACGGGCCCGGCCGGCATGATCGCCCGTCGCCGACGGCCCCGGCCGGGCCGACCGCCGCGCGCCGCGACCGCGGTCGCGTCGATCCCCGTCGGGAAGGGCCCCGAGGGCGTCGCCGTCGACGGGACACGTGTCTGGGTCGTCAACGCGCCGACGACACCCTCATCCAGATCGACCCCTCGACGACACGCGTCGTCGCGAGCCCGACACGACGGGCGACAGCCCCGACGGCGTCGCGGCCGACAAGGGGATCGTCTGGATCACCGCCTTCCGCGACCGACCGCCGAGCGGATCAGACGACAACGACAACGCCCGTCCCCGCCGGAAGACCACGGTCGGCCCCAGCCCGAGGGGATCACGCTCGGCAAGCAGCTGGTCTGGGCCGCCAACAGCAGGACGACACCGTCAGCCGCATCGACCGCGCGAGCCGCCGACGCGTCGGTGCGCCGATCGGCGTCGGCGACCGCCCGATCGGCGTGCTCGTCGGCGAGGCACGCGTCTGGATCACCAACGACGTCGACGGGACGCCGACGCCAGATCGACGTCGCGACCGCCGAGGTCGTCGGCCGGCCGATCCCGTCCGGCAAGGCCCCGCGCGGCGTCGTCGAGGCGCAAGGGCGGGAGCGTCTGGATCGCGAACTCCGGCGACAACACCGTCACGCGGATCGACGCGAAGTCGGGCCGCCGATCGGCGACGCCATCCGCGTCGGCGCGACCCGCCGAGATCGCCGCGGGCGCCGGCTCCGATCTGGGTGACAACAACGACGACAACACCGTGACGCGCATCGACGCGACGACGGGGAAGGTCGTCGGCGCGGCGATCGCGGTCGGCGACCGGCCGCTGGGCATCGCGTCGCGCCGACTAGGCCGTGTGGGTCGCATCGCACGGCGACGACACCGTCACGAGGATCCGCGCCGTGATGGGCCGAGGGCGGCGGCGCCGCGACGCAGATTTGACCGGGCGCCCCGCGGGGCGCCCGGAGGAGCGTGCCGGCGCGGACCCGGGGGGATGGGACGAGTCACCCCGGGCCGTGACCGGCGCGGCGCCGCGCAACGCGCTCCCGCGCGGCTCCGGCGGACGCGACGCGAGCCGGCCCGGCAGGCCCGGCCGCGGCGCCACGCCGGGCGGAGGGCACGACGTGCCGGCGCGCGAGCGCCGGCATGTCGCCCCCGCCACCGTCCTCGCCATCGCGGCGAGCGGCGCGGGCCTCGCGTTCGTCGATGCCACGATCGTCAACGTCGCCTTCCCCGACATCCAGCGCGACTTCGACGGCACGAGCCTGAGCGCCCTGAGCTGGGTGCTGAACGCCTACAACATCGTCTTCGCCGCCCTCCTGGTCGGCGCGGGGCGGCTGGCCGACCTCCTGGGCCGCAAGCGCGTCTTCCCAGCCAGCGTGATCATATTCACCCTCGCGTCGCTACCGCGTTGTCGCGCACTTCTCGACTGCGTGGACGGCGAATTCGAACGAGGTCACCGTCGAGGTGGGAACGGCACCCGATGCACCGGTCGTCGTCTCAACGACGCCCACCTCGCCGGCGAACGAGAACTCACCGCACGTACTCGGTACCGCGGAGGCAAACTCCACGGTCAACCTCTACACGGACACGACCTGCACAAGCCCGATTGCAGGAACGGGGACGGCAAGCGGCTCGGGCGACTTCGACATCACCGTCTCGGTCGGCGACGACACGACGACGACCTTCTACGCCAAAGCCACGAACTCGTTCGGTACGTCCTCCTGCTCATCGACGTCGACCGCCTACGTGGAGGACTCGAGCGGTCCCGCGGCCGGCAATGTCACTTCCAGCAAGGCGAACGGGGCGTACACCGTCGGCGAAGTCATCCCGGTACAGGTCGTCTTCAACGAGACTGTCGTCGTCACGGGGACGCCGCAGCTGACCCTGGAGACGGGCGCGGTCGATCGCACGATCAACTACTCGAGTGGTAGCGGCTCCGCAACGCTCGTCTTCAACTACACAGTCCAGGCTGGCGACACGAGCGGCGACCTCGACTACGTCGCCGCGAGCTCGCTGACCCTCAACGGGGGCACGATCCAGGACGCGGCGACCAACGCCGCGACGCTAACGCTCGCGGCTCCCGGCGCTGCGGGCTCGCTCGGCGCGAACAAGAACCTCGTCATCGACACGACGCCGCCGACGGTGACGAATGTCACCTCGGGTCACCCGAACGGCTCCTACAAGGCAGGCGTCGTGATCCCGATCACGGTGACCTTCAGCGAGATCGTCGATGTCACCGGGACGCCACAGCTGACCTTGGAGACCGGTGCGACTGACCGGGCTGTCAACTACGCAAGCGGCAGCGGCAGCAACACACTCACCTTCAGCTACACCGTCCAGGCCGGTGACACGAGCACGGATCTCGACTACGTGGGGACGGGCTCGCTCACTCTGAACGGCGGGGCGATTCGGGATCAGGCGACCAACGATGCCAACCGGACGCTTGCAGCTCCGGGCGCGGCGGGCTCGCTGGGCGCGAACAAGAACCTCGTCATCGACACGACGCCTCCGACGGTGACGAACGTCACCTCGGGGCACCCGAACGGCTCCTACAAGACAGGCGTCGTGATCCCGATCACCGTGACCTTCAGCGAAGTCGTGAACGTCCTCGGGACGCCGCAGCTCACGCTGGAGACCGGTGCGACTGACCGGACCGCGAACTACACGAGTGGTACCGGCTCGGCGACCCTGACCTTCAACTACACGGTCCAGGCCGGCGACACGAGCGCGGATCTCGACTATGTCAACACGACGGCGCTCTCGGCGGGAACGTCGATTCGCGACGCAGCACTCAACGACGCCGACCGGACGCTTGCAGCTCCCGGCGCGGCGGGCTCGCTGGGCGCGAACAAGAACCTCGTCATCGACACGACGCCTCCGACGGTGACGAACGTCACCTCGGGGCACCCGAACGGCTCCTACAAGACAGGCGTCGTGATCCCGATCACGGTGACCTTCAGCGAGATCGTCGATGTCACCGGGACGCCGCAGCTCACGCTGGAGACCGGTGCGACTGACCGGACCGTCGAACTACACGAGTGGTACCGGCTCGGCGACCCTGACCTTCAACTACACGGTCCAGGCCGGCGACACGAGCGCGGATCTCGACTATGTCAACACGACGGCGCTCTCGGCGGGAACGTCGATTCGCGACGCAGCACTCAACGACGCCGACCGGACGCTTGCCGCTCCCGGCGCGGCGGGCTCGCTGGGCGCGAACAAGAACCTCGTCATCGACACGACGCCTCCGACCGTCACGAATGTCACGTCCCCCACGGCCGACGGCTCTTACAAGGCCGGCACGTTGATTCCGGTCACGGTTACCTTCAGCGAGGTCGTCCACGTCACCGGGACGCCGCAGCTGACGTTGTCCACCGGATCGCCCGCGACGACCGCCGTCAACTACGTCGGCGGTACCGGCACCGACACGCTGACGTTCAACTACACGGTGGCTGCGGGCAACACGAGCGCCGATCTCAACTACGCATCCACCGGCTCGCTGGCGTTGAATGGCGGCACGATCCAGGACACGGCTACGAACAACGCGACCTTGACCTTGCCCGCTACTGGAAGCGGCAACTCACTCGCCGGGACCAAGGCGATCGTCATCGACACGACGGCGTCGACGGTGATTAGTGTGACCTCCCCGACGGCCAATGGCTCGTACAGCACTGGCACGTTGATTCCGGTGACCGTGATCTTCAGCGAGGTCGTCCACGTCACCGGCACGCCGCAGCTGACGTTGTCCACCGGATCGCCCGCGACGACCACCGTCAACTACGTCAGCGGTACCGGCACGAACACGTTGACCTTCAATTACACGGTCGCCGCGGGCAACACGAGTGCCGATCTCGACTACGCAGCCATCAACTCGCTGGCATTGAACGGCGGCACGATCCAGGACACGGCCACGAACAATGCGACCTTGACGCTGCCTGCCACTGGAAGCGCCAATTCACTCGCCGGGAACAAGGCGATCGTCATCGACACGGCCGCGCCGACCGTGAGCTCGGTCGCGCTCAACAATGGCAGCGGCACCGCCGGAAGAGTCGACGACGGTGACACCATCGTCATCCAGTTCTCCGAACAGATGGCCGTCAACTCGTTCTGCTCGACTTGGTCGGGTAACGGAAGCAACCAGAATCTGCAAGCCAACGGCGACGTCACGCTCACCCTGGCCGACGGCGGCGCCGGCAACGACTCGATCACCGTCGCGAGCGGCACATGTTCCTTCAACTTCGGCTCGATCAGCCTCGCAAGCGGCGCATACATCACCAGCGGCAGCCGAACCTACAACGGCACCATGGGATCCACCAGGTCGGAGATCTCCTGGAACGCAGGTAGCCGCACGCTGACGATCATGTTCGGGAACAACGGCGTCGGCGGCACGATCGGCACGGTTTCGGGTAACACGATTGCCACCTACAACCCAAGCGCGACGATCACCGACGTGGCTGGGAATGGGAGCATCGCTTCGAAGGCGACTGCCAACGCTGTTCAGTTCTAGGCGCTGACGCCATGCCGAGCTGCCTGCACCAGGCATCTCGATGCCTCGCATGAGCTCCCGCTTCTGAGTCAGACCGGCTTGCGGTACGCCGTCCACGAGCCGACGACCTCGTAGCCGAGCCCCGCGTACAGGTCGAACGCGCCGTTCGGGTTCTCCGTGTGCACGCCGAGCGCGACCTCGGTCATCCCGCGTCCCGCGAGCTCACGGATGCTCTCGACGATGAGCGCCTTCGCGAGGCCTCGGCGCCGCCAGCGGCGCGCCGTCGAGATGTTCTCGGTCCAGCCGCGGAGGAAGCCTCGCCCCTCGTTCTGTGCGGTGTCGATGAACGACCGCACCTGGCCGGCAATCCCCTCGTCGTCCCAGGCGATCTTCCAGAGCGTCAGGTCGCGGTACGGGCGGTCGAGGAAGTCGGCGTACGACTCCTCCGTCGGCTCGATGTAGCCCCAGTGGTCGCGGAATGCCTCGGCATCGGCCTCCCAGATCGTGCGTAGCTGATCCTCGGTCGCGGGGCGGATCTCGACTCCCTCAGGCAGCGGGTGGTCCGGGAGGTCCTCGACCGACGGCCGCACCATCTCGGCCGCGTACGTGACCGGCTCGTAGCCATAACCGCGCGCCAGCGCGGTCCCGCCGGCGTTCTTGTCGTTGATGAAGAGCTGGAGCACCTTCTCCTGCTCGTCGTGCTCCGCTGCGATTTCGCGCAAGCGCTCCTCGTTCCACTCGAAGAGCGCCGTGCCGATGCCACGGCCCCCGAAGGCAGGATCGACGAAACATCCCTGCGTGTACGTGCGCGGGCCGTCGACTTCCTGGTCCCACCACACGCGGCTGTAGGCGACCGGCGTCCCGTCGATCTCGGCGACGAGCAGGTCGCGCTCGGGATCGCTGCGCTCGAGGTGGCCGTAGTGCGCTGCGACCCCCTCGACCGTCTCGACGCGGTCAGACCCTTCGCCTGCTGCGAAAGCGGTGATGATGCGCGCGAAGTGCGGGTAGTCGGCCTCCCCCCGGAAGGGACGGTAGGTGGCCACAGCGAGCGCGGGAAGTGCGGGCATCGGCCCATTCTCGCTCTTTCGCGAGCGGACACGCGTCCGAGACGGCTAGGTGGCGATCTCGACCGCGAGGTCGAGCGGACAACCTGCTGCGACGAGCGAGCGCGTGAGGTGGAGATCTGCGTCGGAGGAGACCAGCAGGCACGCCTGCTCGAGACCGAACCCGAGAGAGCGGAACTGATCGAAGCGCCAGCTGTTCACGCGGCTCTCCTCTGAGTCGATGTCTTCGCGAGGTGGATTCTGCTCGGACGTAGTCATGGCGATGCCTTTCGGAAGACGAGACTGACGGACGTACTTGCTTCAACGAAAGCGCCGGCCCGGAGTTGTTGGCAGGACGTAAGGCTTGGTTGCGACCACGTTGTCTAGGCGCTCGTCGGGAACGCCGTAGGATGCCCCGGTGCGCGCCGCGCAGATCTCGGAGCTGGGGACGCCGCCCGAGCCGGTGACCATCGAGGGCGAGGGCTCCATCGAGATCCTGGCCGTCGCGCTCAACCCGCTCGACCTCGCCGTCGCCGCCGGCCGCTTCTACGGCGGCCATCCGCCGCTTCCGTACATCCCCGGCTGCGAGGCCGTCGGGCGGCTCGACGGCGAGCGCGTGTACCTCTTCGGAGACGGCCGCGGCACCGTGCAGGACGGCTTCCTCGCCGAGCGGGTCGAGTTCCCCGCGGACCTTGCCGTTCCCGTGCCGGAAGGTGTAGACGAAGCCGTCGCAGCCGCCGCGGGGGTCGCTGGGATCGCCGGTTGGCTGCCGTTCGCCGAGGCGGCTCCGGTTCGCCCGGAAGACCGAGTGCTTGTCCTCGGTGCCACGGGCACCGTTGGCGCGGTCGCAGTTCAGGCCGCCCGAGTGCTCGGCGCCGAGCGAATCGTCGCAGCGGGTCGCGACCCCGACCGGCTCGAGCGCACACGAGAGCTCGGTGCGGACGAAACGGTGCAGCTGGACGAGGACGGGCTGGCAGAGAGGCTGCGCGAAGCAGCCGGCGGCGACGGACCGACACTCGTACTGGATGCGCTGTGGGGCGAGCCGGTTCGGGCCGCCACCGAGGCGGCCGCGCCCCGGGCGCGAATCGTCCACGTCGGTCAGTCGGCCGGCCCCGACGCGACCTTGCAGTCGGCAGCCGTCCGCGGAAAACGTCTCTCCATCCTCGGTCACTCGAACTTCGGAATGTCGGACGACGAGCGCCGCCAGGCCTATCTCGATGTCATCGAGCACATCGCCGCCGGCCGGATCCGAATCGACGTCGAGACGTTCTCCATCGACGAGGTGGGCGCCGCCTGGAAGGCGCAGACGGCGCGTAGCAAGGCGGTCGTCAGGTTCTAACGAGCGAGGGCCCCGTCGCCGAGGCCCTCACCCATACACCAGGAGGCAGAGCTAAACGAGCCCCTGGGCCCTCCACTTGCGGTAGATCTGCCTCGCCTTGGTGTCGAACGCCTTGACCGCGTCGCCGGGGCTCGACTTCCCCTGCGCGACCTGGGCGAACATCTGCGGGATCATGAACGTGTTGAAGATCTCGTCGATCACCGCGTTCGAGTGGCCCGGATGGCCCGGGTTCGTCGTGAACTTCTCGGCGATCGTCGTCAGGATCGTGTACTTCCCCTTCGGCTTGTGCGTGTCCTGGGCCGCCATCTGGCGGATGGTCTTGAACCCGCCCTTGATCGATCCCGTCCACGGCGGGAAGTTGTAGTACTCGCTGCGAACGAAGTGCTGCCGGTAGTTCAGCTGCTGGTCGACGAGGTACTTCCGCGCCGCCTCCTTGTTCCTCGAGAACTTCCAGATGACGTAGACGCCCATGACGTGCTCGTTCCCCAGGCGCATCACCGGGCCGCGAGGGATGGACGCGAGCCAGGTGTCGTCCGCGAGCGCCTGATTGCCGGACTTCTCCGCCGAACGCACGATCGAGATCGCGTTCAGCGCCACCGAGAGCCTGCCGGCGAGGAACGCCTTGTTGTTCGACGCCGCTGTCCAGGCGAACACCTCGTCGGTCATGCCGGTGCTGATAGATCTCCCGCATGACCTGCAGCGCCTCGATCGCACCTCTCCGGTTCGAGCCCTGGTTGAAGACGATCCGGTTCGCCTCGTTCTGGATGAAGCCGCCGTAGCAGTAGAGGAGTGAGGTGAGCAGCATGTTCGAGTCGATCTCGTTCGACATGCCGAGGCCGACCGGGTGCCCGCTGCTCCTTCAGCCTCGCCGCTCCCTTGCGCAGGTCGTCCCAGGTGTTGAGGCTGACCCCGGCCTCCTGCAGGTGGCTCCGGCGGTACTGCACCGGGTCGGGCGCGTACGTCTCCGGGAAGCCGAAGAACTGCTTCGTCCTCGGGTTGTAGATGCTCTTCTTGGCCACCTTCGACATCGGGCCCGACCTTCTTCGTGACCTCCTGGACGAGGTCGTTGACGGGGACGACCTGCTTCTGGAACGACGACGGCGGCGAGATGAACCAGAACAGGTCGTGACCGCTCTGGGCTGCGACCTCGGCCGATCCCGTAGCTGAAGAGCAGCGCGTTGTTGATGTGGTCGATCTTGACCTCGACGTCGTTCGCCTCGCCCCACTGCTTGGCGTAGGTGCCGTCGAGCCAGGTGTCGTAGGCGGGGACGAAGTGAGCCCACGTCATGATGCGGAGCTCGCCGGCTTGCTGCTTGTGCTTGTACCTGAGCGGACCGTAGAAGCCCAGGGCCTTGTCCGGCAGTGCGCCGAACATGCCCACCGCGAAGGCGGCCGCCGCGCCTCGCTTCAGCAGGTCTTCCCGGGTCAGCGCCGAGCTCTTCGCGAGCTCGTCTGATACGTCCGCCAACGGGTACCTCCTTTCTGACGTCGATTCTCTACCTGAAGGCCCCGCCTGTAAACCCCTTGATGAATCGGTCGAGGAACGCGTTGTAGAGGAGCGCGAGCGGGATCGCGGGGATCAGCGTCGCTGCCAAGCAGCGACTGCCAGAAGAAGACGTCTCCGCGGATGAGGTCGTTCGGGATTCCGGCCGACACGGTCCGCTGCTCGGAGGTCGAGATGAACGTGAACGCGTAGATGAACTCGTTGACGCAGAGCGAGAAGGCGAAGATGACGACGGTGAGGATCCCCGGCAGCGAGATCGGGAGGACGATCCGGTAGAGCGCCTTGAGCCGCGAGCAGCCGTCGACGAGCGCGGCGTCCTCGAGCTCCTGCGGAATCGTCTTGAAGAACCCCATCAGGAGCCACGTCGCGAACGGGATCGTGAACGACGGGTACACGAGGATCAGCGCCCACAGCGAGTCCTTCAGGTCGAGGTTGGTGACGATCCGCGAGAGCGGCAGGAAGAGGAGCGTCGGCGGAATCAGGTAGACGAGGAAGATGCCCGACGCCGGCGGTCTGGCCCCAGCCCGCCGGCGAGCCGGGCGAGTGCGTAGCCGGCCGGCAGCGCCAGGAGCAGCGTGATTCCGACGACGGCCATGCCGACGAGGAACGTGTTGAGGAGCCACGTCGGGTAGTTCGTGTCCTCGAAGAGGAACCTGGACGTGGTCGGTCGTCGCGTCGTTCCAGAAGTCCCAGACCGAGATTGCCCTCGGGGTCGTGGTAGAGGTAGGGCGAGTGCTCGACGTTCGAGAGGTCGAGGTTGCTCTTGAACATCGTCACGAGCGCGAAGTAGAACGGGAACGCGAGCACGATCGCGAACGGCCCGACGACCAGGTACGTGAGCCCTTTCTGGCGCCGGGTCATGCGAGCCCTGTCATGCCACCTGGGCCCTGCGCGCGAAGAAGAGCATCGCGACGGTCACGGCGATGAGGAGCGGGAAGAGGTAGAGGGAGATCGCGGCTCCTTCTCCGAGCGAGCCGGAGTTGATCCCGACCGCGAACGCCCAGGTCGGCAGCACCTGCGTCGAGTTGAACGGCCCGCCCGCGGTGAGGATGTAGACGACCGCGAAGTCGCCGGCGGTGAACACGATGCCGAAGAGCACCGCCACGAGCGCGATCGGGAGCTGCAGCGGGAGGTCGACGTACCAGAGCTTCTTGATCCCCGTCGCGCCGTCGATCTTCGAGGCGTCCTCGACCTCGTTCGGGATCGAGGCACGGCCGGCGATGAAGATGACGACCGCGAACGGAAGGATCCGCCACGCGTGGACGAGCGTGATGGCGAGCAGCGCGAGGTTCGGTCGGCCGAGCCACTGCAGCGGCGCCTGGGCGCCCTCCTCGAAACGTGCGCGACGTCGAGGAGCCAGACGAGTGCGTTGTCGAGGTGCAGCCTGTCGCGAGCGTCCAGTTGACGACGCTGAAGAGGGAGTCGAAGATCCACAGCCACGTGATCGTCGAGAGCACGACCGGTGCGGCCCACGGCAGGACGACGAGGAAGCGGATGAACCACTTGCCGCGGAAGTCGCGGACGAGGAAGTTCGAGAGGACCGCCGCCCCGATCACGACGATGATCTGCGAGGCGATCGTGAAGATCAGCGTGTTGCGGAGCGCGCGGCGAAAGTTTTCGTCCTGCCAGGCATTCGTGAAGTTGTCGAAGCCGACCCAGTTCCCGCTGAGCGAGCCGCCGATCGCGTCGGTGAAACTGAGGTAGATCGCCCAGACGAAGGGCACGCCGACGACGAGCACCATGAAGATGACCGACGGGCGCGATGAGCAGCGGCGCGAGCACACGGCGGTCCTCGAGCGCGCGCCGCCAGCGACGCGTGCCGGTCTGCCTCCGCGGGGCGGCGTGGGCCTCCATCCGACCGGTTCGATGCTAGTAGATTCCGGCGCGCAACTCGTCCCGGGAGGCCGTGGGTGGCGGAGATCACGCTCGAGAACCTGACGAAGGTCTATCCGGACGGCACGGAGGCCGTGACCGGTCTCGATCTCGAGGTCGGCGACGGCGAGTTCGTCGTCTTCGTCGGACCTTCGGGCTGCGGCAAGACGACCGCCCTGCGGATGATCGCCGGCCTGGAGACGATCACCTCGGGAGAGGTGAGGATCGAAGGCGAGGTCGTGAACGACCTCCCTCCGAAGGATCGCGACATCGCGATGGTCTTCCAGAACTACGCGCTCTACCCGCACATGAACGCGGCCGACAACATGGGCTTCGCGCTGAAGATGCGCGGCGTCCCGAAACAGGAGATCGAGGGACGCGTGCGGGAGGCGGCGGTCATTCTCGGCCTCACCGACGCGCTGAAGAAGAAGCCGCGCACGCTGTCGGGCGGCCAGCGGCAGCGCGTCGCCATGGGACGGGCGATCGTCCGCCAACCGCAGGCCTTCCTCATGGACGAGCCGCTCTCCAACCTCGACGCGAAGCTCCGCGTGGAGATGCGCGCCGAGATCGCCCGCATCCAGCGCGACCTGAACGTGACGACCGTCTACGTCACGCACGACCAGACCGAGGCGATGACGATGGGCGATCGCGTCGCGGTGATGAGGAACGGGCTCCTGCAGCAGGTCGACGGCCCACAGGTGCTCTACGAGCGCCCGCGGAACCTGTTCGTGGCCGAGTTCATCGGGTCGCCCGCGATGAACGTCGTGGTGGCGGACATCGCTCGGTCAGACGGGGACATGTGGGTGGGCTTCGGCGATCATCGGCTGCGGCTGGACCCGTCGACGGCCGAGCGCCGCCCTGCGCTTGCCGGCTTCGAGGGTCGCAGTGTCATCGTCGGCATCCGGCCCGAGGACATGGAGGACGCCGCGCTCGTTGGAGAGACGCGCGACGACCGCCGCCTGTCGATCGTGTGCGACATCCGCGAGGACATGGGCTCCGAGGTCTACGTCCACTTCAACATCGCCGCGGAGGCCGTCACGTCGAAGGAGGTGGTCGAAGCGCTGGTGACCGACGCTCCCGAGGACGCCGAGACCCGGCTGGCGGCCGAGCGAGCCACGCGGTGAGGGCGTGACGTTCGTCGCCCGCCTCGATCGTGAGACTCGAGCCCGTGAGCGGCAACCGCTCGAGCTCGACGTCGACGTGGCGCGGCTGCACTTCTTCGATCCCGAAACGGGTCTCGGCATCTACGACGGGCAGGAACCGGCAGAGGCAGTCTCGGCGACCGGCTAGCGTCCCCGCGGTGCTGAAGCCGAGGGTCGTCGCCACGGCTGCGCTGGTCCTCCTGTGGGTAGGGGTCAGCGCCTGGCTCGCGATCTGGTTCTCGGGCCGGATTCGCGACTGGTCGGTGATGACCGACGAGCTCCTGTACGCGAAGCTCGCGACGTCGATCGCCGACACGGGCTCGCCGCTGCCCCGTGTGCACGGGACGTCGATCGAGGTCTACAACCAGCTCTACCCGCTGCTGATCGCTCCGCTCTACGGCGCGCTCTCGCCGCCGGAGGCGTTCCGAGCCGCGCACGTGCTGAACGCGATCGTGATGGCGAGCGCGGTCTTTCCCGTGTACCTGCTCGGACGACAGGTTCTTCCGCGGGTCTGGGCCGTCGCGGTCGCCGGGCTGGCGGTCCTCGTTCCGTGGATGGTGCTCACCGGCTTCGTGATGACCGAGTCGGCGGCGTACCCGGCGTTCGCGTGGGCGCTCCTCGGCCTGCACTCGACGATTGCCGCGCCGAGCCCGCGCCGGGACCTCGTCGCCGTCGCTGCACTCGGGCTCGCCGTGCTCGCGAGGACGCAGTTCGCGGTGCTGGTTGCGGTGCTCCCGTTGGCGATTCTGGGGCACGAGCTCTTGCGACGACCGTGGAGAGAGGCGCTCGAGGGGCTCGTTCCGCGGTTCGCGAGCATCTCGTGCTGGCCGTCCTCTACGCCGGGGGCCTGGCACTGGTGGTGGTCGCTGGCGCTGACGGGATCGCTCGGGAGTCTCCTGGGCGTGTACGGAGTGACCGTCGAGGAGGGCTCCCTGCTGCCGTCAGGCGTCTGGTCCTCGGCCGCGAGGCACCTGGATGCCGTCGCGATCGGGTCGGGGCTTCTCCCGCTCCTTCTCGGCGGCGGCTGGATGCTCGCGACGCTCGTCCGTCCCGAGAGCAAACGCGCTCACGCGCTGGCAACGCTGTCGCTCGTCACAGTCGTGCTGCTCACGTTCGTGGCCGCATCGTTCAGTGAGCGCTTCGGCGAGGGAGTCGTCCGCGACCGCTACCTCTTCTACGTCGTCCCGCTGCTCCTGATCGGCGCCGCGGCGGCGCTGCGCAGCGTCGATCGTCGTGGCGTTGCGGTAGGAGCGGCTGTCGTCGCGATCCTCTTCGCGGCGACCGCCGCCCAGCTTCCGTTCACCGTCTATCCGGGCGTCTGGGTCGACTCGCCGGCGAGCGTGCTCAACGAGCTCCTCATCGAGCAGTCGGGAGCGCTCGGCACGGGCACGTTCGTCGCATTTCTCGGGCTCTTCACGGGGCTCGTGCTGGTGCTCGCGCTGGTGCTGGCGCCGAGGACGGCGGTCGCTGTCGTCGCGCTCGTCGTGCTCGTTGCGTTCTCGGTGCTCACGCTGAGGAGCGAGGTCGACCGGGTGGTCGCGGGCACGGGCCTCAGCGGACGCCCGCTCGCGGGCCCGCCGGGACTCGTCCTCGACTGGGTGGACTCCGTCGTGCCGGAAGGCGAGAGCGCTGCGCTCGTCTCGTTCCCGGTCTCGACCGCGTGGGACACGACGGCGATCCGCTGGTGGGACGTGGAGTTCTGGAACCGCAGGGTCATGCACGCGTACGTCGCCGGAGACGGGAACTTCCGCTACACGCCCTTTCCCCATCGCGAGCTCGAGCCCGACTGGGCCAGCGGAGTCGTCGAGGGAACGGAGGATGCTCCGGGCTACGTCGTCGAGGCGCCGGGCGACTCGCGTTTCTCGCTGGCGGGGCGCGAGCAAGCGGAAAACCTCGGTTTCGTCGTCAGGTCCGCGACTCGTCCGTACCGAGCGCTGTGGGCAAGCCGTGGGCTCCAAGCGGACGGCTGGACGACCCCTGGGCGGCCCGCGACGATCCGCGTCTACGGGCAGGACCGCACCGAGCGTGTCGTCGTTCGCGTCACCGTTCGTGCGCCGACCGATGCGCCTGCGACGTACCGACTAGGGCAGGGAGAAGGCTCGAGCCTCGCGCCCGGCGAGGAGCAGAGGCACGCGGTCGCCCTCTGCCTCCGCGCAGGCTCGATCGTGGACTACCCGCTGACGAGCCGCAGGAGCACGACCATCGATGGGGTCCCACTCGGACCCAACGTCGAGGAGGTCCGCGAGGTCGGCGTCAACGTCGGGCAGGTCTCGGTAGATCGTCTAGGAGAGTGCTAGCGTTCGGCGCCGTGGAGCGCTGGCATCTTCCGTCGATCGAGGCGAACGGAAAGCGCGAGCCGCGTGTGCTCTTCTCCGGTCCCGAGTGCCGAGCCGTGCTCGTCGACTTGCAGGAAGGTGAGGAGATGGGAGACCACCGCGTGCACGAGCGCGCGATCGTCGAGGTCGTCTCCGGCAAGCTCGACGTGGTCGTCGGCGAGCGCTCGGTGGAGTGCGACGCGGGGACGCTTCTCACGTTCGAGCCCGGCGAAACACGGAGCGTGCGCGCCCTCGAGCCGGCCCGGATCGTGCTCCTCCTCGCGCCCTGGCCAGGCGAGGGTCACTTCCGCGAGGGCGAGAGCGCCGACCCTGCGCGGATGCCCGCGAACGCCGCCTCACCACCGCTCCAGTAGTGCCCGATCGAGCAGAGCAGAACCTCGAGAACGCCAGGGCGTTCTACGACCTCATGTTCAACCAGTCGCGCCCGGCCGAGGCGATCGAGCGCTATGTGGGGGACGAGTACATTCAGCACAACCCCGACGTCGAGGACGGCAAGGAGGCATTCGTCGCGTATTTCGAGCGCATGGCCGCCGAGTACCCCGGTAAGCGTGTCGAGTTCAAGCGGGGCCTCGCGGATGGCGACCTCGTCGCGCTGCACTGCCACCAGACATGGCCCGGCGACCAGGAGTACGCCGGGATCGACATATTCCGGTTCGACGAGAGCGGCAAGATCGTCGAGCACTGGGACGTCCTGCAGGTAGTTCCGGGGACAGCGGCAAACGACAACACGATGTTCTGAGGAGGCGCCCGTGGCCGACTACACGATCAAGCGCCTGGACGAGGTCGGCGACGTGCTCGGCGACTACCCAGGCGAGATGCGGATGATGACAACGGCGCTCGGAGCCGACCAGGTCGCGTTCACGTACCGGCGCATGCCGCAGCACACGGGCGGCAAGGGCTCGTACGGTCACCGGCACAAACAGCAGGAAGAGGTGTACTTCGTCATGTCCGGGAAGCTCCAGTTCAAGCTCGGCGACGACGTGCTCGACCTCGAGAGCGGCTCGGTGGTCCGCGTACCGCCGGAAACCTGGCGCTCGGTCTGGAACGACGAGCCGGAGGACGCGGAGCTCGTGATCGTCTCGAAGGTCGTTCCCGGTGGCTCGGCCGACGACGCGGAGTACCTCGAGAACTTCTGGCCTGAATGACGCGCATGGGGTCAGGCTTCAGCCTGACCCCGGTGTGAGGTCGAGACGTCCCAACCCAAGACCGGGGTCAGGCTGAAGCCTGACCCCTCCGCTCACGCTGAAAAGGATGGACGGTTCGCTACCGAGGACTGGCCCACGCCGTGAGCGCGTCGATCAGCGCCCGGAGCCTCGCGCCCTCGGGCGTCAGCACGTACTCGACCCGCGGCGGGCGCTCGTCGCGCACCTCGCGGCGGAGAACTCCGGCCCGCTCGAGCTCGACGAGCCGCTGCGTGAGAGTTCCCGGCGGGATCTCTCCGAGCGCCTGCCTGAACTCCCCGAAGCGGGTGCAGCCCTGGTGGGACGCGTAGATGATCGACACGGCATAGCGCCGCTCGAGGAGATCCGCCACGCGGCGGACCTCCTCGGGGACTGCAACCTGTGTCCTACAGCGCCACACTCGACTCGACGGGCTTCTCCTCGAGCGCGAGGCCGAGCACCTCGCCGATCGACATCACCGGATGGAAGGTGACGTCCTCCTTGACGTTGTCCGGGAGCTCTTCGAGATCAGCTCGGTTCCGCTCGGGGATGACGATGTCGGTGATGCCGGCGGCGTGCGCCGCAAGCACCTTCTGCTTCAGCCCGCCGATCGGCAGGACGCGGCCCTGGAGCGTGATCTCGCCCGTCATGCCGACGGTGTGCTTCACCGGACGGCCCGTGAGGAGCGATGCGATCGCCGTCGCCATCGTGATGCCCGCGCTCGGCCCGTCCTTCGGGATCGCACCGGCGGGGACATGCACGTGGAAGGCGCGATTCTCGAATGCGTCCTCGTCGATGCCGAGCCGCGTTGCCAGGGCACGAACGGTCGAGATCGCGATCTGCGCGGATTCCTTCATGACGTCGCCGAGCTGCCCCGTCAGGACGAGCTTGTCGCCGTCCTTGTGAGACGTGGCCTCGATGAAGAGGACGTCGCCTCCGGTCGCAGTCGCTGCGAGACCCGTGGCAACGCCCGGCACGGCGGTCCGCTCGGCGACCTCGCGGTAGAACTTCTGCCGGCCGAGCGCCTCGCGCACCGCCTCGGCGTCGATCTCGACCGGCGCCTTCGCCTCCTCCGATGCGATCCTCGTCGCGGTCTTGCGAAGGACGGTCCCGAGCTCGCGCTCGAGCTGCCGCACGCCGGCTTCCCGGGTGTACTCCGAGATGACCAGCGCGAACGACTCGTCCGGGATCGAGACCTCGTCCTCACGCAGGCCGTTCCGCTCGCGCTGCCGCGGCCACAGGTAGTCGCGCGCGATCGCGACCTTCTCGTCGGTCGTGTACCCGTCGAAGCGGATGACCTCCATCCGGTCGAGAAGCGGACCGGGAATCGTCTCCGTCATGTTGCCCGTCGCGATGAACACGACCTGGGAGAGGTCGAGCTCCACGTCGAGGTAGTGGTCGCGGAACGAGTGGTTCTGCGCCGGGTCGAGAACCTCGAGCAGCGCCGAGGACGGGTCGCCGCGCCAGTCGGCGCCGACCTTGTCGACCTCGTCGAGCATGATCACCGGGTTCATCGTCCCGGCGTCACGAAGGGCACGAACGAGCCTGCCCGGGAGTGCGCCGATGTAGGTGCGCCGGTGGCCTCGGATCTCCGCCTCGTCGCGAATGCCGCCGAGCGACATGCGGACGAACTCGCGTCCGGTCGCCCGGGCGATCGACTCGCCGATCGACGTCTTGCCGGTGCCGGGCGGCCCGATCAGGGTGAGGATCGCGCCGGAGCGCTTGTCCTCCTCGATCCCGCGCTCCTTCCGGAGCTTGGCAACCGCGATGTACTCGACGATCCGGTCCTTGACGTCCTCGAGGCCCGCGTGGTCCTTGTCCAGGACCTCGCGCGTGTGCTTCGGGTCGAGCCGCTCCTCGGAGCGCTTGTTCCACGGAACCGCGAGCAGCCAGTCGAGGTAGTTGCGGATCATCGACGCTTCGGGCGACTGGTCGCCCATGCGCTCGAGCCGCGAGAGCTCGCGGTCGGCTTCGACCTGGACGTTCTCGGGCATCTCGGCCTCGGCGATCTTCTGCCGGTACTCCTCGACGACCGAGCCCTCGTCCTCGCCGAGCTCCTTGCGGATCGAGTCGAGCTGGCGGCGCAGGATGTACTCGCGCTGCTGCTTCTCCACGCCCGACTCGACGTCGTCCTGGATGCGCTGGCGGATCTGCATCAGCGCCAGCCGCTCGCGCTGGAGCTCGAGGGCGAGCTCGAGCCGCGCGCGCACGTCGACGGTCTCGAGCAAGCGGACCTTCTGCTCGAAGGTGATGTCCGGGGAGTAGCCGGTCGTGTCCGCGAGCGCGCCCGGCTCGGTGATCGAGCGGACGAAGGCCGCGATCCGGCCGTCGTCGCCACGCAGCTCGAGGATCTCCTCCACGACTGCGCGGTACTCGCGCTCGAGCTCGCGGATCTTGCCGTCCGCGCTCTCCTCGTCGGGTCGTTCCTCGACCTCCACGAACAGACGGCCTTGGCTGTCGGATCCCGCAGCTCCTGCGATTGCGCGATGCAGGCCCGAGAGCGCGACCGCGCGGCCTCCGCCGGGCAGGCGGATGCGGTCGGTCACCTCGGCGACGGTGCCGATCTTGGCGTACTCGTCGTCGTGCTTGGGGACGAGCAACACGCGCTCCTCGTCGCCGACGTCGACGGTGAGGGTGACGTTCATATTCGGGAAGACGACGATGTCTTCCAGGGGTACGAGCAACAGGCGGCTCTCAGGCTCGTTCACGATCTCGCTCAACGTCTCTCCTTCGTACGTCTCGTGTAGGTAGTACGAAAAGTGTAGCGAGTGCTATTCAGAGTGCCGGAGAGCCCGCGTTTCTATCCCGTTAAGTGGCGGAATCGCGCGAGCGACCGGGCGGCGACGCTACCGGCGAGAACATCCGAGGACACGCCGATTCCTGAGGCTCGCCACGTCATCACTGCTGCGACGAAGACCCCGCCGCGCCAGAAGACGAGCCCCGTGTCGTGGCGCGAGGTCGAGATCCAGCCCGCCTTGTGCAGGACGTGCACGCCGCGGCGCTCGCCGACGACGCGATCGAGCTTCGGCGTGTCGCGCACGTTCGCGGCGAGCCAAAGCAGATGGCGTGCGTCCGCCGGCGTGAACCCGGGCTGCGCGTCTCGCAGCCGCCCCCGCCCGCCGGAGGCGAGCCAGATCGCACGCCACAGCGAAGCCATATCCCACGCAGTCGTGTACTTGCCGGCTACGACGGGCGCGTCGTCGACGCGAACCGGGATCGACGCCGAGAGGCTCCTGACCTCGTAGCCGCCGTACATGATCGAGTCGACGAGCCCGATCGAGCGCATGAGCGTGTTCACCTGGTGCGAGCCCGCGCTCGTCGAGCCGGCGAGCCAGACCTCGAGCGCGTTCGCGGCCGCATCGTCCGAGACGGTGATCATCTCGCGAAGGAGGCCGCCGACGTACGAGTCGGCCTGCGGGATCCCGGGGTGGCGAGCCAGCACCGCTGTCGCGATGGCGAGCTTCAGTGTGGAGGCGGCGGGGAAGCGTGCTTTCGCGTTCCACGCCGCGCCACGCCCGCTCGTCAAGCTCTGGACGTAGAAGCCCGCAGTTCCCCGGTACTCCTTCACCAGCCCTCGAAGCCTGCGTGCGAGCAATACGTCTTGCTTCGCGCGAATCACGCGCGGGCGGGCTGCGGCGGAGAGGCCGTAGATCCTGGGAACGACACGAAACGAGCGGCGGCCGTCACCCGCAATGGTCGTCACGCGCAGGTTGAGCGCGCCGCGCGGGAGCGCGACCCGCAGCGAGTATCGGCGCCCCCGGAGCGGCCGGGAGACGAGCGCGCGCCCGTTCGCCGAGACGACGACAGTGCGGGTCCCCTTCGCGGCACGGCCGGTGACGAGCCCGTACGAGACCTGGTGCGGAGCGGGTTGCTCGATCGCAGGAGGCGGCAGCGGAGGGGCGTCGGCCACAGGCACACGATAGAGGGGTCAAGCTTCAGCTTGACCCCGGCGTGAGGTTTTCCGCGGAGGAGAACCTCAGTACGGGGTCGAGCTGAAGCCTGACCCCACACGTCTAGCCTTCTCGCATGCCGATTCTCGCTCACGTCGACCTCGATGCGTTCTTCGCCGCGGTCGAGGAGCTGGAGAATCCGGAGCTCCGCGAGAAGCCGCTCGTCGTCGGGGGCGATCCGCACGGCCGGGGCGTCGTCTCGACTGCGAACTACGCCGCGCGCCTCTTCGGCATCCACTCTGCGATGAGCTCCGCCGAAGCGTTGCGCCGCTGCCCGCATGCCGTGTTCCTGCGGCCGCGGCACGCGCTGTACAAGCAGTACTCGCGGGCGGTATGGGACACGATCGCCGAGGTCGTCCCGCGGGTCGAACGCACCGGGATCGACGAGGGCTACCTGGACCTTGCGCCCGTCGCGAAGGGGTTCGTGCAAGCGCGCGCTGTCGCGTCAGCCGTGCAAACCTCGGTGCGCGCGACGACGAGCCTCACCTGCTCGCTCGGCGTCTCGACCTCGAAGGTCGTCTGCAAGATCGCGTCCGACCGCAGGAAGCCCGGCGGCATCACCGTTGTCCCGCCAGGACGTGAAGCCGCCTTTCTGGCTCCGCTCGCGGTGCGGCTGCTTCCGGGTGTCGGCCCGCGCGCGGAGGAGCGACTACGGCGAGCGGGGATCGAGACGATCGGCGGCCTCGGCGCGCTCGAAGACGACCAGCTCAGGTCTGTCCTCCCCGGATCAGTCGGCCGGCTGCTCCGAGATCGCGCTCACGGCATCGATCCTCGCGACCTCGAGCTGGGCGGCGATCCCGTATCCGTGTCGGCCGAGGACACTTTCGCCCGCGACGTCTCCGAGCAGGCGCAGCTGCACGCGGAGGTGCGGCGACTCGCGGAACTCGTCGCGCAGCGGCTGCGCGACTCCGGGCTCTCCGGACGCACCGTCACCGCGAAGCTCAGGTACGGCGACTTCTCGATCCGTACCCGCTCGACGACGTTGCCCGCAGGCGTGGACGAGGCCGACATCATCGCCGACGTCGCGTGCGGCCTTCTCGATCGCGGCCTCCGCGACCGTCCCGGCGCGCTGCGGCTGGTCGGGGTCGGGGTTTCAGGTCTCTCGGCGTATCGCCAGTTGACGATCTAGGATCGCGCGATGCTCGAGGCCGCGCTCTGGGGGCTGATCACCGCCGGATCGCTCCTCCTGGGAGCCGCAATTGCCCTTCTCGCGCGCCCGGGTCATCGGGTCGTCGGCCTGACGATCGCGTTCGGAGCAGGGGCGTTGATCGCGGCGGTCGCGTACGAGCTCGTGCTCGAGGGGTTCGAGACGAATGCCGGGGGAGCGTCGCTGGGATTCGTCGCCGGGGCCGGTGCGTTCTACGTCGGTGACTGGTTGATCGACCGTCGCGGCGGCGAAACACGGAAGTCGATGAAGGGCGATTCGACGAGCCTGTCCGCAAGCGCCAGCGCGATCGTTCTCGGAACCGTGCTCGACGGAATCCCCGAGTCGTTCGTTCTGGGCGCATCGCTACAGGTGGACGGAGTCGTCCCGGTCGCGGTCGTCGTCGGCGTGTTCGTCTCGAACGTGCCGGAGGCGCTGTCGGCCACGACGGGGCTCCGCGAGGGCGGCTGGCCGAGCGGGCGCCTGCTCGCGATGTGGAGCGCAGTGGTTGCCGCATCCGTTGTCGCCGCGGCTCTGGGCTGGTGGGCGCTCGACTCCATGCCCGCCGCCGAAGGCGCATTCGCGCTCGGTTTCGCCGCCGGCGCGCTACTAGTCATGCTCGCGGACACGATGATCCCGGAGGCGTTCGAACTCGGCGGGCGGGAAGCAGGGCTGCTCACCGCTCTGGGATTCGCGCTCGGCTTCTCACTCTCGTAGGAGGGGACGGGTCAGGCAGGTCGGCCCGCCGTCGCCCTTCTTCGAGATCTCGTCACCGCGATACACCGTGACGTCGACCCCCGCGCGCTCCATGCGTCGCCTGGTCTCCGGATTGCCGTCGAGTGCGAGAGCACGACGCGGGCCGAGCGCGAGGACGTTCGAGCCCTGCGACTCGAACTCTTCGTCGGGCACCTCGACGACGCCGATCCCCCGGTCGGCCAGGAGGCGGAGCAGGCGGACCGGAGCGAGCCGCGGATACACGACAGCGAGATCGTCGTCGAGCGGCGAGATGAGAGACATGAGGTGCAGCACCTCGCCGGTGCCGTTCCAGTGCGGAAGATCGAAGGTGAGGAGCTCGACTTCAGGGAATGCCGCCTGGAGAGGGGTGATCGCCGCCGGATTCGTGCGGTAGCCGATCCCCACGAGGAGCGTCTGCTCGTCGAGCCAGAGCGTGTCGCCGCCTTCCGCGAACGCCGGCTCGGCAAGCTCTGCGACGACGGGGACGCCGGCTTCCTCCAGCGTCGAGGCGAGCGCCTCGGGCTCTCCACGTCGCCCCTCCTTGCCCGGGCGAAGCAGGACGGCACCTTCGCCGCCGACCAGGACCGGGTCATACGTGTAGATCGCGTCCGGATTCCCCGGATCGTGGCGCGAGACGACGACCTCGGCCCCGGCGTTCTCGAGGAGCCCGCACAGAGCCTCGTGCTCCGCGTCTGCCCGGGCGATATCAGGGACGGCTCGCCAGCCGTAGTCCTGCCAGCGAGGCACGTCCTCGGGAAGGAGCGGCCGGACGAGCACGCGCCGGAGCGCCTTCGTCATCGACGCGCTGCCGAACGCAGTCAAGCCCGCGCTCAGCTCTCGAGCACGCGCGCTCGATGCGACGAGGAGTAGACGTCCTTTCGCAGGATGAGCCCGTTCTCGAACGGAAAGATGTCGACTCCGTCCCATTCGAGGCGCCGACCCTCGCCGTCGGTCGCAGAGGCCGTCCACTCGCTCACCACGAGACCGTCGCGCACGTACGAGCGGCGGCCGCGAAACGTCAGGTCGGGCCAGTTCTCGAAGATCCGGGAGAGGTGCGCCGCGACCTCGTCGCCCTCGACACGCTCACCCGCGGTGTGGTTCTCGAAGACCATTCCGGGCGCGTGCAGAGCAACGATCGCCGGCACGTCGTGCGCGTTCCATGCCTCGTTGTAGCGCTCGATCGCCTGCTCGAGCTCGGTTCGCTGCGTCGCGCTCGTCCACCCGGCGAGTATCTCGATCCGTGGAGAAATTGACAAACGTCGATGTATGCCCTAGCCTAGACATCGATGAACGTCGATCCGTTCCCGCTGCTCGTCCCGGCCGACTGCTGTCGCCCACTCGACGAGGACGGGCTCACGACGGAGGACGCGGAGGCGACGGCCGCGCTCTTCAAGGCGCTCGGCGATCCGGCCCGCGTTCGCATCGTGAACCTCCTGGCGCGCAACCCGGAGTCGGTCTGCGTCTGCGAGCTCACGCCGGCCCTCGGCCTCTCGCAGCCGACCGTGAGCCACCACCTGAAGAAGCTCGTTCAGGCCGGCCTGCTCCAGCGTGAGCAGCGCGGCGTCTGGGCCTTCTACACCCTCGACCGCGACGGTCTCGAGCGCGCGGCGAGCATCCTCGACCTGAAGGAGATAGCCGTATGAGCACCGATCTGCGTGAAGAGGTACGAGAGCGCTACGCCGAAGCGGCGCTCGGGCTCGCCGAGGGCCAAGGTTGCGGGTGCGACTGCGAGAGCATCGGGTGCTGCGGCGACGAGGCGACGACCCTCTTCGGCAAGGGCCTCTACGCGGCCGAGCAGCGCGCCGATCTGCCGGAGGACGCGGTCAGCGCCAGTCTCGGGTGCGGCAACCCGCTCGCGGTCACGGCCCTACACGAGGGCGAGACCGTCCTCGACCTGGGCTCGGGAGGCGGGATCGACGTCCTGCTGTCCGCACGCCGGGTCGGCCCCACCGGAACCGTCTACGGCCTCGACATGACCGACGAGATGCTCGCGCTGGCGCAGCGAAACGCCGCGAAGGCCCGCGCGACGAACGTCCACTTCCTCAAGGGCCTCATCGAGGCGATCCCCCTTCCCGCCGAGAGCGTCGACGTGGTCATCTCGAACTGCGTCGTCAACCTCTCGACCGACAAGCGCGCCGTCTACGGCGAGATCGCGCGCGTGCTGCGCCCGGGAGGCAGGGTCGGGATCACCGACATCGTCGCCGAGAACCACCTCTCTCCCGACGAGCGCGCCCAGCGAGGAAGTCACGTCGGGTGCATCGCGGGTGCGCTCTCCGAGGAGGAGTACCGCGAAGGGCTGACGGGCGCCGGGCTCGTCGACGTCGAGGTGGAGTACACGCACCGCGTCGCCGACGGAATGCACGGAGCGATCGTCCGCGCGTCCAAGCCCGTGTGAACGTCCTCTTCGTCTGCGTGAAGAATGCAGGGCGCTCGCAAATGGCCGACGCTCTGTTCGCGCGGGACGCGAGCGCAGGGCACTCGTCCCGATCGGCCGGGACGAAGCCGGCGCAGCGGGTTCACCGGCAGGTGGCGACCGCACTCGCAGAGGTCGGTATCGACGTCTCGGAGCGGACGCCTCGTGCGCTGAGCCAGACCGACGTCGAGTGGGCAGACGTCGTGGTCACGATGGGCTGCGGAGATGCGTGCCCCGTTCTGGCGGGCAAGCGCTACCTGGACTGGGAGCTGCAGGATCCCGAAGGGCGCCCACTCGACGAGGTGCGCGCGATTCGCGACGACATCGCTGCTCGCGTCGCCGAACTTCTCGACTCAGCCGAGTAGCCGTCGACGCGTCGAGAGCGCCTCGAGGATGCGATCGACGTCCTCGTCCACGTTGTACAGGTGGAGCGAGATTCGCAGGTTCGAGTCGCGCTCAGAGGTGACGATCCTCTCGCGATGCAGTTCCTGGACAAGTGCCGGAGCGTCGGTCGAGGCGACGCAGACGAGCGGGCCGTACTCGCCCGAGCGACGCGGAGTTGCGACGGTCGCGCCGAGCTCGTCCAGGCCTGCGAGCAGCCGGTCGGCCAGGCCCCGCACGTGCGCCTCGATCGCCTCGACCCCGGCCTCCTCGACGATCCCCATACCGGCGATCCCCGCGTAGATGTTCGGCACGGGAGGCGTGCCTGCGTCGAAGCGCCGGGCGTCGCTCGCCGGGGAGTAGTCCGAGATGTCCATCTGGAAGATGTCCTCGTCCGCGAACCAGCCCGTCTGGGTCGGGAGCAAGCGCTCGTGCAGGTCGCGACGCGCGAACATGAACGCGAGGCCGGCCGACGCGAGCAGGTACTTGACCGTGCCGGCCGTGAGCAGGTCGACCCCGAGCGCGGCGACATCGAGCGGGATCGCACCCGCGGCCTGGTAGCTGTCGGCCAGGCACAGCGCCCCACGCTCGTGCGCGATGCGCGCAACCTCGGCGACGTCGAGCCGGTACCCGGTCCGGTACGAGATCGCCGTGCAGCAGACGAGAGCCGTGCGCTCGTCGATGGCTTCTGCAAAGCGCTCGAGCGGGATCCGACCCTCGTCGTCCGGGCGCACGTGCACGACCTCGGCACCCCGGAGCTCCTGCGCGTGCGCGATCTGACCCACGGTTGGGAACTCGAACTCGGAGATGACGATCCGAGTCCGTCCCTCTTCGAGGGGGAGCGCGCTGACGAGAGCACTCACAGCCTGCGAGACCGAGGTCGTGACCGCCACCTCGTCCGGCGAGGCGCCGACAAGCCGGGCGAACGAGGCGCGAGCCGTGTCCGCACGCTCGACCCAGTGCTCCCACTCGGCGCCGTGCTGATCCCACCCGGCCAGGTACTCCTCGTACGCGCGCCGGACGTCGACCGAGAGCGCGCCCTGCGAGCACGAGTTCGCGTAGATCGTGTGCTCGAAAATGGGGAAGCGCGCACGTACGGCCGCTCCGACACCTTGCAACAGTCTGTTGCTTGCGGTCATCTCTCCGGCTTCCGCTCTGGGGGATGGGGTTGATCCGACATTGCAACAGTCTGTTGCTTGCGGTCATCGGCCGAGGTAGGCCTTCCGGAGCTCCTCGTGCTGGAGCAGCTCGGACGCCTTTCCCTCGAGGACGATGCGGCCGGTCGAGAGCACATAGCCGCGGTCGGCGATCGAGAGGGACACATTGGCGTTCTGCTCCACGACGAGGAGCGCAACTCCCGCGTCGTGCACCTGCGCGATGATCTCGAAGCTGCGCTCGACGAGGATCGGCGCCAGACCCATCGAAGGCTCGTCCATGAGCAGCAGCTTTGGCCGTGCCATCAGTGCACGTCCCATCGCCACCATCTGCTGCTCTCCGCCCGAGAGCGTTCCAGCGAGCTGCTTTCGACGCTCCGCGAGCAACGGGAACGTCTCGTAGACCCGGTCGAGATCCTCGGAGAGATCGGCGCGCGGCCGCAGGTACGCCCCCATCTCCAGGTTCTCGAGCACGGTCATCGGGTCCGAACAGCCTGCGGTTCTCGGGAACGATCGCCATCCCGCGCTCGATGCGGCGTGCTGTCGTAAACCGCGTCACGTCCTCGCCACCGAGCACGACCGAGCCTGAGCGCGGCGCCACGATGCCGAGGATCGTCTTCAGCGTTGTGGACTTGCCCGACGCGTTCCCGCCGAGCAGGCAGACGAGCTCGCCCTCACCGACGTGGAGATTGACGTCCTGCAGGATGTGCATCTGCCCGTAGTAGGTGTTGACGCCTTCGAGCCGGAGCAACGGCTCGGGCGTTCCATTCGAGCTCGTCACTTGCGCTCCGTGGCTGAGGTCCCCAGGTACGCCTCGATCACGCGCGGATCCGTTGCGACCTCGGCGAACGAGCCTTCCGCGATCTTGACGCCGTGATCGAGGGCGACGACGCGGTCCGAGATGCCCTCGACGACGTGCATGTCGTGCTCGATGACGAGGATCGTGTAGCCGCCCTCCTCGCGCAGCCGCGCGATGAGCTCCGTCATCTCGTGCGTCTCGACAGGATTCATGCCTGCGGCCGGCTCGTCGAGGAGGAGGAGCCTCGGCTTGGCCGCGGTCGCGCGCGCAATCTCGAGCCGACGGCGATTCGCGTACGAGAGGCTGAACGCCGGCTGCCGCCACCGATAGCCGACGAGACGATCGCCGAAGAACGCGAGCCGCTCCTCGGCCAGCTGCTCGATCTCGCGCTCCTCGCGCCGCATGCCGGGCGTGCGCAGGACCGAGCGCAGGACCCCCGCTTTCGTGTGGCCGTAGGCAGCGGACATCACGTTCTCCTTCACCGTCATGTTCAGGAACAGGCGCAAGGTCTGGAAGGTCCGGGCGATACCGCGACGGGCAATCCGGTGTGGATCGAGGCCGAGAATCGACTCGCCTTCGAAGAGAATCTCGCCCTCCTCCGGCGGATAGACGCCCGTGATGACGTTGAAGAGGGTCGTCTTGCCTGCTCCGTTCGGCCCGATGACGCTCACGATCTCGCCGGTGCCCACGGTCAGGTCGAGACTGTCGAGGCAGCGGAGCCCCCCGAACGCGAGCGAGAGGTTCTGCACCTCGAGCAGCGCCTTGCGCTCCACGGCCGTCACACGATTTCCACCCGCTGCTTGCCGAACAGGCCTTCCGGCCGATACGCCATCAGCGCGACGAGCATGGCCCCGAGCAGAACGAAACGGGCGACTGCCGCGTTCGCGAGGAGCAGGTTCGCCCATACGCACGCCGCGAGGTAGAGAACCGGCACGAGCCCGACCAGCTGCCACACGCGGCTGCGAATGAGAGTGAGTCCCAGCGCAGCGGCGACCAGGCCGATATAAGCGACCCGCCCCAGCCACCCGGTGGGTAGGCCGTCTGCGGTCACGATGTCCACTGGCAGGAGCAGCCAGGAATCGAGAAGCTCATCGATCCGCGTAGAACCGATGGGCGTTCCGCCGACGAGCGACGGGCGCACCTGTTCCGCGATCTCGTGCACGACGAAGCCAAACGCAACGGTTGCTCCGAGCACGGCGAGCGGTTGCCACCATGGCTTGAGGAGAAAGAGCAGCGCCAGCACGATGACTCCGTAGAAGAGCCAGCTCGCGTTGCCGGCGTCGCGGAGCGCCTCCAGGGACGCGTTGATGACGACCGCTCCCACGGTGACGCCGACCAGGCTGCCTGCGCCTCCGAGCACGACCATCGCGTAGACGGTGATCAGGAGCACCAGGTCGAAGTTCGCGGGAAAGACTGCACCTTGCGCCGGCGCGAAGATCGCGCCCGCAATGCCCGCCACGCCGGCCCCCACCGCGAACCCCATCAGCTTCAGCCGGTTGACCGGCATCGTCATCAGCTCGGCGGCGAGCTCGTCCTCGCGGAGCGCTCTCCAGGCGCGGCCAGTACGCGACTGGTTCAGGAGATACAAGAACGAGATGATCACAACGAACGCGATGAGTGCCACGAAGTAGTTGCCATCGAGTGAGGTGACCTGCCGTCCGAAGAACTTGAGCGGGTAGATGTCCGCGATCCCGTTCGGTCCGCGCGACCACGACGCGTTGATGAGGACGACCAGCCAGAGCTGGAGGAAGAAGAGCGTCACAATGGCGAGGTAGTCGCCGGTCAGGCGCCGCGACGGCAGCCCGACGAGGAATCCCGCCACCGCGACCGCGACCGCGATCAGCGGGATCACGAGCACCGCATCCCAGTAGCGGCCCGCATACGGAGACGCCATCGCTGCATACAGGTACGCGCCGATCCCGAAGAAGGCGACGTACCCGAGATCGAGGAGCCCGACCCAGCCGACGGCCACGTTCAGCCCCAAGGCCAGGAGGACGAAAATCAGCGTGTCGATCCCGACCTGCATCAGGTAGTCGGAGTCGATGAAGAGCGGGAAGATCGCGAACGGCACTGCGAGCGCGACCAGCTTGAGCGCGGCGGGCGCTCGGTCGACCGCGTCCCGCGCGCGTCCGAGTGGCGAGCCGACGCGTCGCTCCTCGGCGCTCGCGACCCACTCGTCGACTCCGATCCGCGGCTGCTCGGGACCCTCGCCCATGCTCAAACCTTCTTCACCTCCGGCTTGCCGAAGATCCCCTGCGGGCGAACGATCATGAACACGATCAGGATCACGAACACGACGAGGTCGCTGAAAGCGCTCCCGAGCCGGCCTCGCGTGAAGTCTTCGATGTAGCCCACGGACAGCGCTTCGGAGATGCCGATGAAGAGGCCGCCGAACATCGCGCCGGGAATCGACCCGATTCCGCCGACGACCGCTGCGGTGAAGCCCTTGAGCCCGTAATTGAAGCCCATGAAGTGATTGATCTGGCCGAAGACGAGCCCGACCAGCACGCCGGCGGCGCCCGCGAGCGCGGAGCCGATGAAGAACGTCTTCACGATGACGCGGTCGACGTCGATGCCCATCATTGCTGCCGCTTCGCGATCGAAAGCGGTCGCCCGCATCGCCTTCCCGAGCTTCGACCGGGTGACGAGCAGCCAGAGTCCGGCCATCATGGCCAGCGCAGACCCGATGACGACGAGCCGGATGATCCAGACGGTCAGCGGGCCCCACGAGATCCCGACCTCCGGCTCCACGAGGTCGAAGGTCTCGTAGCTCCGGAAGTCGGAACCGTAGAGCAGAAGCACCGAGTTCTGCAGGAAGAACGACACTCCAAGCGCGCTGATCAGCGGCGCGATACGGGGCGCCCGGCGCAGCGGACGGTAGGCGAAGCGCTCGATCGCCACGCCGAGGAAGCCGCATCCGACCATCGCCACGAAGAGCATCAGCACGATGAGAATCCAAACGGCGACGTTCGGGTCCTGCGCTCCTCCGAGCCACCCGAGAACGCCCCACCCGATGAACGCGCCCACCATCAGCACATCGCCGTGCGCGAGATTCAGGAGCTTGAGAATCCCGTAGACCATGGAGAAGCCGAGCGCAACGAGGGCGTAGACGCTGCCGAGCGTCAGGCCGCTCACGAGCAACTGCACGAGCTTGTCCCAGTCCACGGGCGGGTTATCTCACACAACGGCCGCCAAAGACGAACGGCCCGCCCGGTCGGGCGGGCCGTTCGCCTTCACGCCGTTTCTAGCCGGTCGGGCTGTACGTCCCGTTCGCGATCTTGTAGATCACGAACCGCGTCGGCAGAGGATCTCCAAGCCGGGAGAACCGGACCGTCCCGCCGAAGATCGACGGGATGTTCGTCCGACGCACCTGCTGGGTGACCTCGGCTCGCGTTGTCGTACCGTCGGCGCACGCCCTCGTGATCGCACTCATCGACACGAGGCCGGCCATGTACGTGGCCGGACCGAAGGCGCCGAACGACTTGTTCTTCGAGTACCGGTTGTACTCGCGAACGAGCGCGCGAGCCTTCGGATCGAAGTGGATGTCCGGCGCGAAGACCGACACGTATCCGGTCCTCGGCTTGAACTGCGACGGCGAGTACGCCCCGTCCGTTCCGAACACGATCGCCTTCTTCCCCTGCTCGCGAAGCTGCTGCGAGAGCGTGTTCGCGGCCGGGGCCACCTGCGTCGCGAAGACGACGACGTCGACGTCGTTCCCGACGTTTGCCACGACGGACGAGAAGTCCGTGTCGTCGGCCGAGACGGACTCGCGTCCGACGGTGACGTTCCGCGCCCTGAGACCACGCGACACGCCGCTGGCGAGGGGCACCGAGTAGTCGTCCTGCGAGTCGATCACGACGACGTTCTTCGCCTTCAGGTTGCCCGCGACGAACGTGACGATCTGCGGGCCCTGGATTCCGTCGTGCGGGACGACGCGGTAGAACGTCGTGAACGGGCGGCCCTTGGTCAAGTCGACCGCAGTCGCCGAGCCCGAGACGTTGACGAGCTGGACCTTCTCGAACAGGTTGCCGCTCACGCGCACGGCCTGACTCTCCGACCCGCCGATGACGGCCATGATGTTCCGGTCCGACACGAACCGCCGAGCGACCGTCCGCGCGACGGGCGCCTTGAGCTGTGTGTCGCCCGCAGCGACCTTGAACCGGGTCGAGTTCGCCTTGTTGTACTTCTGCGCTCCGAACCTGAGCCAGGAGATCTGCTCCTGACCGAGGAACGCCGCCGGGCCGGTCAGCGGGCCCAGGAAGCCGAGCGAGACGTTCGTGCACGCGGCGATCTGTGCTGGTGTCGCTGCCGACTCGGACTTCGCCAGAGCCGACGTCACGATCACCGCCGCAGCAAGCAGCCCCAGCGAGGCTGCGATGAGACCTTTCCTCATTTACCCTCCTCTTGCGTTGTGCCTGTCTCCGTTTGGACGTGGGGAAGGGCAACGTTGTTGCGCTGCTCACAGCGCCCAAACAAGTCGTAACCGTGCATCACAGCGGCTCGCGCGCGCCGTGTCAAACGGGGAACTCTAGAAGAAGTACTGCTGCCAGGCGTCCCACCAGGTGTCCGCGCGAGACACGACCGTCCGATCGTCGACCCGCTCGACGCCCGGGCGAGCACGCAGCTTGTCGGGAGCGACGGTGTTCTTGAACTCGACTTTGATCTCGGACGGACTGCCCGGATCGTAGGGCGCGACTGCCTTCAGGTCGCTCAGTGCCTGCTTGGCGCCCGCCTCGATCAGCTCCCGCGCCTTGCGCGGCGGGATCATGCGGGCGGAGGCGGCCCCGAGCCCGCGCTTCACCGAGACAGTCGTTATTCCATCGCCCAGGAGGTCCTGCGCCTCCGCACACGTCGCCTCGTCACCGGTCACGAGCAGCACCGGGCAGCCCCAGTTCCCGCAGAGCGCCGCGTTGATCCCCGTTTCGCCGACGAGCGTGCCGTTGAACCAGAGGTTCTGGTAGTCGCGACCGGAGATCGTGTGGTTCATGACGCCTTTCGACGTGCCCGCGCGAGCGTGCATCCCGACGAAGAGCGCGGCATCGCACCCGTCCTCGAGAAACTCGGTGTACTCGGTCCACTCGTCCTGGACGACGTATTCGCAGTCCGGATCGAGCTCGTCCGGGATGAGTGAGTTGAACGTCCACCCCTCGCCGGCGCCGTGGCAGTCCATGACGACGATCTCGGTCGCTCCTGCGGCCTTCGCGCCCCTGACGGCCGCATTGATCTCCCCCGTGTAGAGCCGGCGGCCCTCCTCGTACATCGCCTCGCCGCCGCCCACCTGCTGCCACTTCACGATCCCGGCGACGCCTTCCATGTCGCTGATGACGTGCACGCGCACGGAAACAGCCTACGACCCAGGCGTCCGAGGCCGTGTCGTTAACAGTGCCTGGCACTGGACGACCGACAATCCAGTGTCGCTCATCCGCACGTATGGCGACCAATTGGACCTACCAGCGACCTACTTCACACCCCGAGGCTTCCGGTTCCGGGCTCCCCATAAAGGGGTCTGCTGTCCGCGCGATCGGAATCCGCGCTAGCGGATTCCGATCTTGCGCATGAGAAGGGCGGCGTCGTCCGCCGCCCATTCTCGAAGCTCCGCAGCCGGTTGTGATTGCCGTCAGTCCCCAGCCGGGAGTCGTCGTCGCTATCGGCAGTCTCCCCGGCGAACTTGAGCCGAACCTGCTCGGCGCACGGGGACCGAAGCGGGGTAGCCGCCAAGCCCCCGCTCCTGGTCCCGGCAGGTCCCTCGAGGGAGGAACCGCACTTTCCCCTCACCTTCGAACTCACTCGCGCGGCCGCCGCATCGTCGCGCGCGGTGAGTGATTCGCACCGTGAGACATTCCCCCACCGTGGGCGTCACCCCGACGCGGTTGACCGATCACCCGGACGGGGTTGACGAGGCTGCTTCACCGGCCCGATGCGTCTCTAGAGTGCAAGCAATGAGCCGATTCTCCGAGCGGCTGGCGTCCGGTCATCCCATTGTCGGCGACGGCGGCATGGGGACCCTGGTTACGAGCGCTGTTGCACGCCTCCGCTGCCCCGAAGAAGCCAATCTCCGCGCGCCCGAGAGCGTTCTCTCCCTGCATCTGGGCTTCATCCGCGCCGGCGCGGAGCTGATCGAGACCAACACCTTCGGCGCGAACCGGCACAAGCTCCGCACGCACTACCTCGAGGACGACGTCAAGAAGATCAACGAAGGAGCCGTGAAGATCGCGCGAGAGGCGCGGGAGGTCTCGGGGCGCGACGTCTTCATCGCGGGGTCGATCGGCCCGCTCGGGGAGATCGGCGGGCGGCGCGACCTGCGTACCTCGGTCTTCACGGAGCAAGCCGAGCTCCTCGAAGGACGCGGCGTCGATCTCTTCCTCGTCGAGTCGTTCTACGAGCTCGACGAGCTCGAGACCGCGATCGCCGCGGTGCGGGACGTGTCGTCCCTTCCTATCGTCGCACTGCTCACCTTCGACGAGGACGCACATACCCTGAGCGGCGTCAGCGCCGGCCAGGCCGCTGCGCGTTGGCGAACCAGGACGTCGTCGCAATCGGCGCGAACCACGGTGCCGGCTTACAGGCGGCATTGAGAGCCCTCGAGCAGATGGCCGGGAGCGAGAAGCCGCTCGCAGCGCTGCCGAACGTGGGGCTCGCCAGCCTCGCTGGTCGAGCGCGTCGTCTTCCCTCACGCCACGCCCGAGTACTTCGCGAACTTCGCCGCGCACGCGCAGGAGCTCGGGGCTCGCATCATCGGTGGCTGCTGCGGAACGACACCGACGCAGATAGCCGCGATCCGAGACGCCGTCGACGAGGGTCGACGACCGGGCGCGCCGCTCGTCGTCCGCGAGCGGGAGCTCGTCGTCTCCGCGACAGAGCCCGAGCGGGAGACGCTCCTCCAGCGAAAGCTACGCACGGGCGAGTTCGTCGTCTCCGTCGAGATCGACCCTCCCCGCGGCGGTCAGGCGCAAGCGATGCTCGATCTCGCGCGCACGCTCAAGGAGTCCGGCCATGTCGACGTCGTCGACGTGAACGACAACCCGAGGGCGCGAGCGCGCATGAGCGGCTTGATCGCGTCGGCGACGATCGAGCGCATCGCCGGGATCGAGACGATCCCGCACCTGACGCCGCGGGACTCATCGATAGCCGGGCTCGAGTCGATGCTCCTGGGCGCTCACGCCGAGGGGATCCGCAACGTCCTCGCGGTCACCGGTGATCCTCCCGAGGCAGGCGACTATCCGGGAGCAAGCGGCGTGTACGAGGTGGACTCGATCGGCCTATCGCGGGTCATCACGCACATGAACGCAGGCGAGGACTTCAACGGCCGCGAGATCGACGCGCCGACCTCGTTCTTCCTGGGCGTCGCGGTGAACCCTGCAGCAGACGATCTCCCCTACGAAGTGGAACGCTTCGAACAGAAGCTGGAGGCCGGCGCGAAGTTCGCGATGACACAGGTCCTCTTCGACTTCGCCTATCTCGACGAGTTCTTGACCCGGCTCGGCCGCCCCTGCCCGATTCCGCTTCTCATCGGGATCTTCTACGTCAAGAGCTACCAGCTAGCTCTTCGCCTGCACAACGAGGTGCCGGGGATCGTCGTCCCGGACCCGGTGCAAGCGCGGTTGCGCGACGCCGGATCCGATGCGGCTGCCGAAGGCCTGGCGATCGCGCGCGAGCTGCTGGAGGAGTCACGCGAGCGTGCCGCAGGCGTCTATCTCATCCCGCCGTTCCGGCAACCACTCGCCGCGTTGGAGCTGTTCTCGTAGGGGCGAGGCTTGCCTCGCCCTCCTGTCTACCCCGCGCAGTCGGTCGCGAGTGCTGCGCCGCTCTCAGCCGCCCGACTGAGCGCATTCCGCACGAGCTCCGGCGGAACGCCGAAACCGCCGCGCTCGCCCGGCCTGCGCGCGAAGATCGTGGTGCGCACGCGACCGAGCGCGTCGACTGCCGGGCCGCCAGAGTTCCCCGGCCGAACGGTTCCACGAACTGCGGTCACCGACCTCCGGACCGGCCCTCGTCCGTATGCGTCTCGGCTGAGAAACTCTCCCGTCGCGCCGAGGCGAGCCGGTGTTCGCGTCAGCGGCCCGTTCTCCGGATAGCCGAGGATCGCCACCGGCACACCGCTCTCAGGCTCCGCAACCGACAGCGGTCGCCCGTCGAGCCCCTTCACTATGAGCACGGCGAGATCGTTCCTCGGGTCGAACGCGACGACGGTAGCCGTGAGGGCCCGCCCGTCCTGCCGATCCACCTGCGGACGGTCGATTCCCGCGACCACATGCGCGTTCGTCACCACGACGCCACGCCGCGCGATCCACCCCGAGCCCTCGATCCCGAGGCCGCAGGCTATTCCGGAGATGCGGACGACGCTTCCCGCGGCCGCCGCCACGTCGGGATCGCGCGCGATCGCCGCCTGCGGCGGCGGAACCGTCGCCGGCGGGCCGACGAGCACCCCGAGTGGATCGACCCGCTCGAGCGTCTCCAGCAGCCGCTCGGGAGGAAACGACTCGTTGATCCGCGACAAGATCGCCGAGTCCTGGACGGATCGGCGGAGCTCGGACTGACCCGGCAGATAGAGGAGCACGGCGCCGACGGCCCACGAGAGCACGAGCCCGGCGGCGGCTCCGAGGAGCATGCCCGCCACGGAGTCGAGAGCTCGCAGACCGGGAATGACCCCCAGGGTCGAACGCAGCGTCACCCCGAGGATCTCCGCGAGACTGGAGAGCAGCGTCCCTCCCACGATCGCACCGCCCAGCGCAAGCAAGGGCGCGTACGGAGAGCCGTCCGCGAGCACGGTCGGCGCGAGTCGCGCTCCGACGTATGCGCCCAGAGCGAACCCGGCGAGCGAAAGGGCACCGCGAACGAGGCCCTTGGACAATCCGTACAGCCCGAAGAGCACGACGACGCCGAGCACGATCCAGTCCGTCGTGGACACGGCCGCAGACTAGTTTCCAAAGCCCCTCCCCTCGAAGGTGCCCGGCTACACTAACGCAGTTCGGGGGCGTAGTTCAGTTGGTTAGAACGCCGGCCTGTCACGCCGGAGGTCGCGGGTTCGAGTCCCGTCGCTCCCGTTGAAAACATCCTGCAAATTGAGATCTTTTGCTGCCTGGCTGGGCGCAAACGACCGCCGGTTCCTTCGCGTCCCGCACATATCCCGCAGCAAGTAGAGGCGGCGATCGTACGGGGTGCGGGTGAGCTGCGAGTTCTGTCATACGGCCTCCAGTGAGGAGAGGATGTCGGTGATCTTCAGCCCGAGTCGGTCGACCGAGCGGGTGGTGTTGGTGAGTGCGACAACGGCGATTCCGGTCTCGACGGACGCGGCCGCGAAGCTGCGGAAGCCCCAGGTGCCGCCGCTGTGCCAGACGAGATCGGGCTTGCCCTTTCGCTGCAGGATCATCCAGCCGAGCCCCAAGGCGATTCGCTTGCTCGCCTCGGATCGCGGTTCGATCGCGAGGCGCGAGCGCGCGCCCCGGCGGCGTTGGCGGAGGCGCCAGCCGTGGCGGTGAGGAAGCTCAGGACGTCGGGAGCCGTTGCTCGGATCGCGCCGGCGGCGGCCATGTGGTCTCGCAGGGGCGGCCGCCGTCGTCCGCGCTTGGAGTGCCCCTGCAGCTGCCTCGGGTCGTCCGCTGCGGTGGTGAGGTCTCTCCAACCCGAGTGGCGTGCCGATCCGCTCTCGGAGCAGCGCCTCGTAGGGCTTGCCCGCGAGTGCGGCAAGGGCGTCGCCGAGAAGGCCGTAGCCGAGGCTCGAGTAGGCGAAGCGGCGTCCAGGAGGCGCCTTGGCTTCGGTCCGGCGTACGAGCTCCTGGTATCTCGCCTCGTCGACGCCGGCCCAGGGGTCTGCCCGGCGGAGGCCGAAGCCGTACGCGAGCTCCTTGCGGCCGAGCTCGTGCGGCGCGTTCGGGAGCGCGGCGCGGTGCGTGGCGAGCTCTCCCAGCGTCGGCGGGCGCTCTTTCCAGCGTGGGAGGGCGTTGTCGGGGAGGTAGTTGGTCACGGGGTGGTCGAGGTTGACCTCGCCGGCGACGGTCATGTCGGCGAGCAGGACGCCGGTGAACGGCTTCGTGATCGAGCCGATCTCGAACAGCGGCTCGGTCATCTTCGACCCGCGGAAGGTCGACTCGCCGTCGGCGAAGGTGCCGACGGCGAGGGTGTCGTGCTTGCGGCCGGCTGCCGCTACGAGCCGGTCGATCGCTGCGTCGCGGGTGCTCATGCGATGTCCCGCCTGAGTACGAAGCGGCTACCGGCGACGCTGAATGCGAGCCCGTAGGCGGCGAACAGGATCGCCCCGCCCCAGATCGGCAGGAGACCACCGTCGAGGGTCGCGGTCCCCGTGAGCGCGCTGGAGGCTCCGCCGGGGAGCCAGCGGCCGATCTCCGGCTTGTAGGAGACGAGCAGAGCCTCGACCGTCGTGATCCAGACGAGGGCGGCGGTCACCGCCAAGTTCTGGTTGGTCACGAGCGCGCCGAAGCCGACGCCCACGATCGGGCTCAGCGTCGTCGCGAGCAGCGCACCGAGGAGCACCACAGCGATGTCGCTCGTGTGTCCGGCCAGGTCGACGTCCTTCGCCGACAGCCACGGAAGTGCGATGGCCAGCGTGACGAGGGACCCTGCCACGCCGACGATGAAGCCGACAAAGCCGGATGCGGCGAGCTTCGCGCCCACGACGCGCCGCCGGTCCGGGGTTATCAGGAAGGTCGACGTTGCGGTGTTGTGACGGAACTCGCCGGCCATCATGTAGATGCCGACCAGGAGCAGAATCAACGTGCCGCCGGCGGCCGAGCCGAACACGTTCCGGACGCCGTCGCTGCTTCCCAGGGGCGTGCCGCCCTGCAGGCCTGCGCTTGCGCCGGTAACGGCGAGTGCGACCGTGACGGGAACGAACGCCAGTGCTGCCGCAAGGTAGAGCCAGAACGACCGCGTCGTGCGCAGCTTCAGCAGCTCTGCGTGAATCAGGTTTCTCATCGGATTGCCTCCTTGGGGGTGGTGAGCTCGAGGAACATCTCCTCAAGGTCGAGGGGCTCGGGCGTCATCTCGTAGATCACGACCTTCGCTCCGGCGGCGGCGTTACCGACGGCCTCGGGCGTCGTCTCCCATGCCAGGACCGTGTCGGCGGCAGCGAGCTCCGCCGCGATGCCGTCCGCGGTGAGGGCGGCGCGGAGCGTCTCCGCCTGCGATGTCCGTACGCGCACGGCTGCGCGCGTCTGCTTGGCCAGCTCGGCAAGAGACGACTGCGTGACGAGTCGCCCCTTGGCGATGATCACGACGTCGTCGACCGTCTGCGCCACTTCGGCGAGAAGGTGACTCGACACGAGCACCGTGCCGCCGGCGTAAGCGAAGCCGCGCAGGAACCGACGCAGCCAGTGGACGCCCTCGGGGTCGAGCCCGTTCGCCGGCTCGTCGAGAATCAGCACCTCCGGGTCGCCGAGCAGCGCGGCGGCGAGCCCGAGCCGCTGGCGCATCCCGAGCGAAAAGCCCTTCACCCGCCTCCCGCCGACGTCGGCGAGCCCGACCTGGTCGAGGACCGCCTCGACGCGCGCGACGGGCAAGCCCGCAGCGACCGCGAGTACCCCTAGATGATCGCGCGCCCTGCGTCCGGGGTGGAAGCCGGTCGTCTCAAGCACCGCGCCGACGTGCCGGAACGGCTCGACGAGCTCCGCATAGGGGCGGCCGCCGATGGTGGCGGTGCCCTCGGTCGGCTTCGCGAGGCCGAGCAGCATTCGCAGCGTGGTCGTCTTACCCGCGCCGTTCGGTCCGAGGAAGCCGGTCACGGTTCCTCGCTGAACGCTGAAGGTAAGGCCATCGACCGCCGCGATCTCGCCGTAGCGCTTGCACAAGCCGTGAATCTCGATTGCAGCCATGTCTATGCCTTTCATTCGGGTGTCACGGCAGAGAGTCGCGCGGCGGCGGAAAATGCGCGACGGGGACGCCCCGTAGGAAAACCCGAAAGGTTTAGTCGGCTGGCGTTGATCGCGCTGCGGCCGCTGGCGTCGGTGCGGCGGTGAGCGCAGCCGGCAGCTGTGTCCGCGTGGAGATGGAGAGCTTGCGGAAGCCGTTGCTCAGGTGCATCTCGACGGTGCGGAGCGTGACGAAGAGTGCTTGGGCGATCTCGCGATTGGTCATGCCTTCCGCGGCCATCGCCGCGACGCGACGTTCGCTCGGCGTAAGTGCCTCGATACCGCTCATTGCGAGGCGGCGCGGTCGCGCGCCGGTGGCGATGAGTTCTTCATGCGCGCGCTCGGCAAGGAGCTGCGCGCCGCAGCGTTGGGCGGCCTCGAGCGACGTCCGGAGCAGTTCGCGCGCCTCGGCGCGGCGGTTGGCCCGGCGGAGTGCGCCGCCGAGGTCGGCGGCCGCGCGTGCGTACTCGAGACGAGATGCCGAGCACTCGAGGACTGCCGCGGCCTCGCGGAGGAGTTCGATTCCGCGCTCGCCACCCTCGACGAGGCCGAGCACCCGAAGTGCCCGCCCGATTGCGCGTGGCGCCCCCCACTCGCGTGCAAGTTCCAGTTCCTCCTGCACAAGCGGGAGCGCTTGGTCGCGCTCTCCGAGCGCAACGTGTGCGAGTGCGGCGTCGGAGCGCCAAGGCCCGGCCGCCGGGTTGACGAGCCCGGTGGAGACGAAGGCGCGGCCGTAGGCGAGCGAGTGGGCGAGCGCCTTTCGCGCGTCTCCGCGGGCCGCGTGCAAGGCCGCTCGGGCGCGTACGACCGGGGCCGCGAAGAAGGTCTCCGGCGTCGGCGTCTCCGCGATCTCCGACTGCCGCAACAGGTCGGCAGCCTCGTCGAGCGCGCCTCGTTCGATCAGCGTCTGCGCCAGCCAGCCGTAGACCTGCGGCATGAACACCACGCGGCGATGCGGAAGCGCATCGAACGCCGCACGCGCATCCGCCTCCGCCTCAGCCAGCGCTCCGCTGTGATGGCCGGCCATCGCGCGCACGACGGACGCGCCCGAGAAGAGGAAGACCGCGCCGGTCCGTCGCGCATCGGCGATCATCGCGTCGACGAAGCGCACTGCCGCCTCGTACGCGTCAGCCCAGACGAGGAAATAGGCCCAATTGAGCGAGACGAGCGCCCAATAGATCCACGGCCCTTCCTCCTCTCGCTGGGCGGAGATGAGGCGCTCCCCACGCGCGAGCACGCTGTCTCGGTCGTGGCCCTGGAGGCTGTCGACATAGAGGCGAAGGGAGAGTAGGACCCGCTTGCCGGGCGTGTCTGCAGGCTCGACGATTGCCGACTTGAGCCGCGCCGCCGCCTCCGCGTGGCGGTCCGGCAGCCTGAGCGCGTTCGTGATCAACTCTGCCTCGAGCCGCCGGCGCAACTCGTCGTCGGCTGGGTCAGCCTCGGAAATCATCTGCTCGAGCAGCGTCAGGGCGTCGTGCTCACGCGCCGACAAGAAGAGCGCCCGGGCAAGCTCCAAGCGTGTCTGGACTCGCCGTGCCGGCTCGCGAGTGATCTCTGCCGCCTCGCGCAGATGATCGACGAGGGACGGAGTGCCGAGCTGGAACTCCGCCCCTGCCAGATCGAGCAGGAGTTCACCGCGCTCGCCGTCCTCGAGCGGCTCCTCAAGCGCCCGCCGCAAGTAGCGCGCAGCGCTTTCGGGAGCCGCCTCGCCTGCTGCCCGCCGCGCCGCCTCGCGAAGCTTCGCGGCTGCTTCCTCGAGGCTTGCGGGCGGAGCCAAGAGAAGCTGCGCGGCGATCTGCTCAAGCGGCGCGGACGCCGAAGAGAGCGTGGTCGCGGCGCGGGCGTGTTCGTGCGCTCTCTCATGCGCAGCGATGCCCTCATAGACGGCGTTCCGCACAACCGGGTGAACAAACCGAAGCGGTGGGTCGGGCGCAAGCAGGTTCACCCGCGCGAGCGCGGCCGCTGCGGCCCCTACCGCCCCTGGCCCGAGGCCCGCGAATGCGGCGACATGTGCCCCGTCCGCCCCGTCCCCGAGCACCGCGACGGCCCGCGCGAGGGTGGCTGCATCGCCCGGCAGCCGCGAAAGTCTCAACCTCACCGAACGCGAGACGGCGTCTGGCGCTAGCCGCTCGACGAGTCCGACTGATTCGGCCGTGGGGGAAACGCCTTCCGCCGCGAGCGTCCGAACGAGTTCGCGAAGAAGAAGCGGATTGCCGCTGGTGGCACGGTGACAGGCCAGGCAGAACGCGACCTCGGCATTCGGTGACAACCCATCCCGCACGACCTCTGCCACCGCGGAAGCCGAAAGCGCGCCCGGCCGAACCACGGTCGTGGCCGGGTCCGCCAGCAAGCTGGCAATGAGGGGATCATCAAACTCGAGCGGCCTGACCGTCGCAACCACGCCGACGGTGACGCCGTCCAGGCGGCCGGCCAGGTACCCGATCCACCTAAGAGATGCGGCGTCCGCCCACTGCAGATCGTCGATTGCAATCAGAAGCGGCCGTGACTCCGCGATGTTTATGGTCAGCCAGTAGAGGCCGTGCAGCATCGCGAATGCCGCATCGTCGCTAGCCGCCGCCTGGTCGACCAGTTGCTCCGGGTCGAAAAGACGGCGGGCGTGCACAGCCGCTCCCTCGAAAAGCCGAGCGGAATCGCTCGCGTCGGTCCGCCCGAGCATCGGCTCGAAGAGCTGACGCACAAGACCGTAGGAAAACGCGCTCTCGAGTTCGCTCCCGCGGGCGGTGGCAACGCTCATCTCCGCATCGGCGGCCCGCGATTGGCCTTCGGCCAAGAGCGAGGACTTGCCAATCCCGGCCGGCCCCTCGATGACGACGAGACGACCAGAACCCAACCGGCTATCCGCGATCGCAGCATCGACCGCCGTCAGTTCCTTCGCGCGTTCCAGCAGCGCCGCTCTCTCTGCTTGAGCCGGGTCCACGGCGCGACGATACCCAGCCGCCGACGGCACCAACGCCGTCGACTTCCGCGGCGGAGCGACCCAGCGGCCTTCTGATGGGCGCGACCGGCGGGACGTGTATCGAGCCTTTATGGAGCCCCGTGGTCGCAACCAGTGGCAATTAGCGCAAATCGCGTGGCCGCAAGAGGCGCGAAAACAAAGCAAAAACCGTTGCCGTGGGTTGCGACCAGTTGCCGCGCGCAGCGCATGGTAAGGAGGGGGTCGACGTCGCGCGTGCTCCGCCCTCTGCGATCCATTCGCGGGCAAGGCCCACGGGATCCCGCGCACATCCCGCTCTGTTGCTCAATGGGCAACTACTCATCCCGCGCTGATCCAGCACGAGGCTCCCGGAAACCCCCGCCTGCACCCGCGAATCCCCGCAGCTCGGCGCCCAAAGACCCTGCTCACGACAGGAATCCCCGCCTATCCCCGCTCAACCCGGAGGCGCCAAGACCGGCCTGTCACGCCGGAGGTCGCGGGTTCGAGTCCCGTCGCTCCCGTCTCTCGAGTTCCTGCCAAGCGGCCACTTCCAGCGAGACGGCCGCTGTCCGCGGCCATCTCGTCGTGCCCCACTGGCGTCCCAAACGTTTCGAGGCGTCTTCGCTGCGGCGGTCGTCCGGCCTGCCCTATGCGGGTGGGTTCTCGGGATACTGGGGCGCGTCGTCGCCGATCGTCTCCCAGGGCGCCTTGTATGCGACCTGCAGATGGAAGCTGGGTTGAAGGTCCAGTTCGCGCATCAGCCCAGCCGCCACGAAGTACTTCTCGCCAAGATCGTCGTACAGGCTGGAGCCGCAGTTGCCACAGAAATGGCGGGGCGCGAACTCGCTCTCATAGCGCCTGACGAGGTCGTCACCACTCGTAAATCTGAATTTGTTCTTGTCCACGACCACTGCGGCCAGGCTCGATCCCGTCCACCGCTGACAGCGAGTGCAGTGGCAGACACCCATGCTTTCCGGGTCCTGAAGCTCGTACTCCACACGACCACACAGGCAAGCGCCTTTCTGTGTGTTGGGCATGGCATCCTCCTCGAGTCTCGAGTGACATGCGTCCCGGTGGCGCGACGTGAGCGCTCAATCATAGTTCCCACCCGGCCCGGTCGCCGGTTCGAGTCCCGTCGCTCCCGTCTCGAACTGCCTGCGGCCTCAGGCCGGCTCGACAGCTTCCAGCCCGAGCCACGATGCGAGATCTCGAAGCTCGGTCTGCACTCCCTTGCGTCATCGCGCGTGTGAACCTCACATCCTCATGGATCGCATTCACCCGCAATACCGAGGCCTTGCGATCGGCGGTGGCGTCGACCTTGCCGACCAGCCGGTCGTGGTGGAGGACCGGAAGGGCGAAGTACCCCCAGCGGCGCTGGGCGGCGGGCTTGTACATCTCGAGCGTGTACTCGTAGTCGAAGAGCTCCTCTGCGCGTGTCCGGTCGTGCACGAGCCGGTCGAACGGCGAGAGCAGCGCGGTCCGCCCCTCGAAGTCGTCGACGAGCGCGGCGGGGTCGACGCGCCACTCGCCCTTGGTGCCGTCGACCACGGCCGGCTCTCCTGCCTCGCCCACGTGAACGGGCTCCATCGGCATCGCTCGTGCCTTCTGCCGGGCGATGCCGAGCGAGGCGAGCCGCCGCTCGTTCTTGAGCCGGTCGGCCTCGTCGACCGAGGGGATCCCGACATCGGCCGGGTAGACACGATCGGCGACGTCCCACAGCCGTTCCCGCCCGACACGCCCTGCGATAGCGATCTCGCCCCGCATCATCAGGCACTCCAGCATCTGGGTGACATTGCGGTTGTTCGTCCATCCGGTCGACGCCCACGGCACCACGCACGTGTCCGGGATGTCCCGTGAGGTCGTCGGCCCCGACTTGCGAAGGAGCTTCAGAATGTCACGCTGGAACGAGTCGTTCGCGCGCATCCACGCACGCGTGCTCTCGTAGCTGGGCCAGTCGGCCGCGCCCGCGAGGTAGAGACCGAGGTCGCTCATGGGCCGAATCAGCGCGTTGTGCTCGAACAGCGTGCGATCCTCCTCCAGCGCCTGCTTGAGATCCGTCGGCTGATATGCCGAGCCGAGACGGCTCCAGGCGACGAGGTCCGCGCTCGGCGCGATGGCCGCAGTCGGGTCGATCTGCAGCAGGGTCAGCCGCTGAACGACGGCGAGCAGGTCGGTCGGCCGAGGTGCGTCGAGGAGTTGTGCGCGCACTGCGATGCGCCGGGCCTGCGCCTTCGTGAGCCGGTGCACGGACCGGAGGCTACGTCAGAGCGCTGGGACCGTGAGCAGAATCGAACACGCGCTCAGGCATTGGCACCGGAGGCCGCCATCAGCGAGTCGAGCCGCTCGAGGCTGGCGGCAGGCCACAACTCCCTCGCGTCGTAGTAGACCTCGAACGCCGGAACCGATTCGGGCAGGGTGACCCAAGGCAGCTTCGACCGGGTGAAGATGTGCACGTCGGGCGCCACTGCCGCAGGATCGTCCAGCGTGCCGCCGCGAACGAATCGCACCTGAGGGCGCGTGTATTGGCTGAAAACCGCGACCTGGCACGTCGGACAACGCCAGATCGTCTGCTCGCTGCCGTCGTCGCGAGGAACGTCGACCGGCTGCGGGTCGCCGGCGAAGAGCTCCACTCGATCGGTCTCGATCAGCAGGTTGATGACGAAAGCGCTCCCGGTCTGCCGCTGACAGTTCAGGCAATGACAGCAGTGGATGAACAACGGATCGGCCCCGAGGCGGTAGCGAACCGCTCCGCAGGCGCAGCCACCCTCGCGTAGGACGCTCATGTCTTCCTCCTCGCGGACGAGCGATGGGTCCGAACTGTACTCCGCGGCGGGCTCCGGAAAGAGTGCCTACCGTGTGCGCGACTCGGGAGGCCGTGCGAGGGTACGACCGACGCGAACCATGAAGGAAGAGCCCAAGGTCACAGTGGGAACCCCGATCGTCTGGCGCGTCTCGCTGGCCAGCAGTCCGGAGCGCGTCTTCGAGCTGCTCGACACCGACGCGGGTCGCGAGCGATTTTGGGCGCTGCGTTCGCGCGCAGTGTCGGACGGATTCGAGCTCGAGTTCCCCGGCGGCATCGAGACGCGAGTGGAGGTGCTCGACCGCGACCGGCCCACGCGGATGTCGATTCGCTACTTCGGGTCGGAGGCCGATCTCGAGCTCGCCGCGCAAGGCGGCGGTGGCTGCGCGCTCGAGGTCACCTGCCGCTGCGCCGACCCCGACGAGTGGCTCGAGTTCTATCCCGGCTGGGTGAGTTGGCTCCTCACCCTGAAGGCGGCGGCAGACTTCGGCGTCGATCTGCGCAACGGCACCGACGGGAGGACGTGGGGCGAGCGGTACGTCGATCCCTGACGCGCTGGGTGGGGCGGGCGTTTGGGGTCAGACCCGTAGGGTCTGACCCCTTCCCTCGCGCACCTCGACGGCCGAGTCAGGGTTGGAGCGGTGGATAGGGCGGCGGTTCGCCCGGGTCGGTCGTCGTCGTCGTCGTGTCAGTCGTCGTAGGCGGCGGCAGGACCGTTGCACCCTTCTGGATCTGCCCGCGGATCTCGCCAGCCGGGTTCGCGGCTGTGTGCACGTTCACGTACGCGCCTCCCGCGAGCAGTGCGCGAACCGCCTTGGCATTCGCCTGCGCCGAGCCACGCGCTCCGCTGCGGCAGGGCCCGCACAGGGGAAGCGAAACCGGCCCCGGGCGACCCTTCGCAGCGAGGTGGACATGTGCTGCCGTCGCCTTGCCCGACAGGCCTCCGAATGTGAGGCGCCAGGCAACGGTTCCGCCCGCGCCCTTGCGCACCAACGTCCCGACGAAGGTGCCACGGGCACTCGAGCCGACCCCTTTCGGACGTGGCACTTCCTGAGCGACGTTGAGGCCCGCCTTCAGGCCGACTCCGCTCTGCGTGCCGCCGGCGCTCCCCATGCCGGCCCAGAGACCGGCGGCGAGAACCACCACTGCCAGAACACTCAGTCCGAACGGTCGCATGTGCTTCACCTCGGCTTTCAGGTCGCCATCTCTCCTCGACTATTCCCCGTTTGCGTTCGAATCGGTTTCCTGCGGTCGCCGGCTCGAGCCGCTCGAGGGGTGACAGCTCGCCGCGGGCACGGCGACGGGCAGCCGCAAGCTGCTCGGACGCGATCACGGCTACGAGGACGGCGACGAGCAGGGCGCCGACGACGAGCGCCGGAGCGAAGACTCCGATCCCGCCGACGGCCATGCAGGCGAGCGCTCCGGTGAGCCGCTTGACACTGATCGTCCCGGTCATTCGCAGGCGAAGTGCGACGTGCGCGAGCAGGTACAGCGCCGGTCCGGCGACGACGACTGCGACCTCCTCCCCGGGCAGAACGTCGGTCGGATGCGCGATCACGAGCTCGTCACCGACCGCGGAGAGGACCACTCCGCCCACGATCGCGGCATGCAGGTACGTGAACGCGTCCCGCGCGAGCTTCGTACGGTCTTCGGCGAGCTCGAGCCGGCGCTCGGCGATTCTCGCGACGTAGTCGAAATAGAGCCACCAGAGCGCCGCAGTGCCGAGGAACGCGAGCCCGAACGCGACGATCCTCGCCGTGTCGAGGTCGAGGCCGGCGGTCGTCGAGCCCGTGAGGACGATCGTCTCCCCGAGAGCGATGATCACGAAGAGCTGGAAACGCTCGGCGAAGTGGGCGGTCTCGACTTCCCACGTGCTCGACGCCAAGCGCGGCCGACCCGGCACCCAGTAGAGAACGAGCGGCGCCGCGTAGTCGACCGCGAGCGCCGCAAGCCACAACGCCCAGCGCAGGTCGTCGTCGGCCAAGCCGCCGGCGATCCAGAGCACTCCGGCCGCGACGAACCAGGTGAGAATTCGCGCTGCGCGCTCTCGTTCGATGGTTCCCGGCTCGGCCGCGACGAAGGTCAGGAACATGTGGCGCCCGACCTGGATTGCAACGTACGAGCCCGCGAACAGGAGCCCATGCGCGCCGAACGCCTGCGGAATCGCCACCGCCATCAGCAGGCTGCCGAGCATCAGCCCGATCAGCAGCAGCCGTACGGCGATCGAGTCGGGATCGAGCTCGTTCGTGACCCAGGTCGTGTAGTTCCACGCCCACCAGACGACGAGCAGCGCAAGCAGCGCCTGTCCGGCGCCGTTCCAGCTCAGATCGTCGAGGAGCAGATGTGAGACCTGGGTGATCGCGAACACGAACACGAGGTCGAAGAACAGCTCCAGAGCAGTTGCCCGCTGCCTCTCCCCGGCGTCCCTCGAACGCTGGAATCGGCTCATGCGGCGCAGGCTAGAGGATGCCACGGAGCTCGGGAATGATCTGGCCGCGTCAGCTCGTTGTACGATGCAAGCGCGCGGTGGAGGCGTTTCGCGCTGTGCGGTCGCAGCCTTCACCGAGAAGTAATCCTGCGACAACGAAAGGGAAGGCACCCTGACGCTCGTACGCGTGTGAGCGTATGGGACGGTAACCGTCCCCGCGTTCGTTGCGCGAAGAATCCTGCGACAAAAAGGAACGGTGAACCGCTTGTTCGAAACTCACATCGAAGTCTTTCTGGACCAGGTCGACGAGCGTGGCGTCGTCGGCGAGTCCGAGCTGGAGACGCTCGCGTTCGAGCACGACCTCGACGAGGAGGATCTGGCGGCTCTGCGGGCCGAGCTCACGCTGCGCGAGATCGAGATCGCCCCGGTCGAGGATCTGGCCGACGAGGATGCGCCCGTCACGACGCGCCGCTCTGCACGTGTCTGCGACGCCGATCGCGACCGACTCGCTCACGCTGTTCATGAACGAGATCGGGCGCCACGACCTGCTCACGGCCGCCGAGGAGGTCGAGCTCGCGAAGCGGGTCGAGCGCGGCGACGTACGGGCCAAGGAGCGGATGATCAACTCGAACCTGCGCCTCGTCGTCTCGATCGCGAAGCGCTACCAGGGTCATGGCCTGCCGCTCGGCGACCTGATCCAGGAAGGGATCATCGGCCTGAATCGCGCCGTCGAGAAGTTCGACTGGCGCCGCGGGTTCAAGTTCTCGACGTACGCAACCTGGTGGATTCGCCAGGCGTGCCAGCGCGCGATCTCGAACCAGTCCCGGACGATTCGGGTGCCCGCGCACGTCCACGAGCGTCGGGTCAAGCTTGCGCGGATCACTCGTCGCCTCGAAGCCGAGCACGGGCGCGAGCCCACCAGCGAGGAGCTCGCCGAGGCGTCCGGGCTCGAGCTTCAGCACGTCGAGGAGGCGCTTGGTGCGGTCGAGGCCTCGGTCTCGCTCAACCAGGCGATCGGCAGTGAGGGAGACGGAGAGCTCGGCGACCTGTTCGCCGACCCCGGCTCGGTCGATCCCGTGGAGGAAGCGGACGAGGCACATCGCCGAGAGGCGGTACGGGACGCCCTGCGGAAGCTTCCCGACGGGCAGCGGCGCGTCCTCGAGCTCCGGTTCGGGTTCGGCGGCGAGCAGCAGCCGCTGGAGACGATCGGACGCGAGCTCGGGCTCACGCGCGAGCGCATCCGCCAGCTCGAGGGCGAAGGGCTCGCTCGACTCGCCGAAGAGCTCGAGGGTCGTCGTCGGGACGACGCTCGACGATCTCGCCGAATCTGCATAGCCGCCATGCACGCCGCGAGCCACGGCGGTCCGAGCTTGAACGCGCTCGCCGTCTCGGCCACCAACCACTGCCTGACCGGTTGTGTCATCGGTGAGGTGGCCGGGATGGCGATCGGGACGGCGCTCGGCTGGGGCAACCTCGCGACGATCGTCGCGGCGGTCACGCTCGCGTACGTGTTCGGCTTCGGGCTGACGTCACTCCCGCTCTACCGGGCAGGCCTCGGTCTCCGCGAGATCGCGCCGATCGCCCTGGCCGCCGACACGGTCTCGATCACGATCATGGAGCTGATCGACAACGCCTTCGTCCTGCTCGTTCCGGGCGCGATGGAGGCCGGCCTCGGCGACATCCTCCTCTGGGCGGCGATCGCCGGCGGGTTCGTCGTCGCCTATCCCTTTGCTTTCCTCGCGAACCGGTACATGATCGCCCGCGGCAAGGGCCACGCAGTCGTGCACGCGTACCACCACTAGCCGGGGTGGAATGGCGGTCGGAGGGTCAGATCGTTGGAGTCTGACTCCGTGCGGATGAGTCGAGCAACGGCACGACGCCAGTCCAACCGGTGGCAAGAATCGCGACGAGTGACGGCGGCGTGATCAGGGCCGCCTCGCCGCTCTTGCGCGGCCTCGCGTCGACGTAGCCCGCCGGCGTCCAGCGCATGAGCTGCGGTCCGACGACGAGCCAGGGCGCATCGTCGCGAAGCACGAAGGCTCCGTCCGGGAGGTTGTCGAGCTGCGCTCGGTGGTGGAGTTGCCCTCGCGAGCCGGGCTCGACGCGTTCGGAGTGGAGCTGCTGGTCGATCGCATCCGCGCCGACCTGGCTGGGATGCAGCTCCTCCCACAGCCTGCGGAAGCGGACGTAGTCCTCCCAGCGGCAGAGAGCGCACGGTCGATGTCCGGCGGCGAAGGCGGTCGCCTCGTCGAGGAAGAAGAGCTCGGTGAAACGACCCGGCTGGAGCAGGCGGGCCCGCTGCCAACCCTTGAATTCGAGCCGGCAGGCGATCCAGCGCTTGCCGTTGTAGCGCCGGCGGATGCGACCGGTGTCGTCGTGGAGGCAGCCCCGGTTGCCGTAGACCAGGCCGCGTGCGGGGTCCGCGACGAGCTCGCTCAGAGGCGACACTCGGTTCCGGAGCGGCATCCCGCCCTTACGCCGAGCCGGGCTCGAGCAAGTCGATGTACGAGCCGGCGACGGTCTCTTCGGGTCGAGGCCGAGAGCGCTCCACACCCGGTCGTGCTCGTGCTGCTCGGTCGTGCCCGGTTCTCCCTCGCTCACGGTCTCGAGCTCGACGAATGCGCCGAGGCCGTCGACCTCGTCGAGGTGGATGCGGGTCGAGTCGAGGATCCAGAGGCTGCGCTGCTTGCGCACGCACCCGCGCACGCCGTGCATCGCCTGAAGCTGCGCACTGGCCGCCTGCGCGTCCTCGACGGGCGTCCGCTCGTAGACGCTCACCCGCGGGCCGCTCTCGTCCGGCCGCTCATAACGGATCAGCTCCGCGCTCGCCGACACACTGCCGTCCGGCGAGTGATGTGAGAGCTCGCGGAGCTTGAGCCGCGCCTCCCCGACACGGAAGTACGTGTCCTGTTGCTCGAGCCGGCCCTCGTAGCGCGCCCCGAGCGAGGACGCCAGGCGAGCGACCGCCTCGAGATCGTGGCAGCGCGTCTTGCTCTCGACATTCATGCCGAGCATCAGGGCTCCGCGACGAGATCCCACACGATCACGACCGGGAACCCGGTCAAGGCGTTCTCGAACGCTTCTTCCAGCCCCGCCTTCGCCTCTTCCCGTGCGCGCTCGGCCGTTAGCGTGGGCTCGAAGCAGCCGGCGATGCGGAGCCCGGCCGCGGTGAACGCATCGACGTACTCGCTGTGCGCGTGTGGGTACTCCGGGATGACGGCGAGCCGGCCGGCGTCGTCGGTCACGGTCGCCCGCCAATCGAGGAGCCCGGTGGCGAAGGGATGCGGGTTGGAGATGACGAGCCTGCCGCCGGGCCGGCAGGACGCGGGCGAGCTCCGCCACCGGGGGACGAATGTCGCGAGCGTGGCTGAGAACGAGCCCGCACACCGCCGCCTCCACGGAGTCGTTCGCGAGCGGGATGCGCTCGAGCTCAGCGAGCTCGAACCGCGCTGCCGGCACCTTCGCCGCTGCGAGCGCGAGCATCTCGGGGCTCGAGTCGATCCCGACGACGTCGTAGCCCTTTTCGACGAGAAACGCCGTGTGGCGGCCAGTGCCGCACCCGGCGTCGAGGACCGTGCAGCCGGCCGGCAGCTCGGCGAGCAGTGCGTGCACGATCTCCTCCTCGAGCGCGACCGTGACATTGCCGGGAGCGTCGTAGCTCTCCGCCCACGCGGCATAGCCGACTTCCGTCGCTACCGGCAGCTGCGTCGCGCGCCATCGAGTACGGAGCCTCGTCGATCCGCTCCAGCACCGTTCGGATCTCTGCGAGGCGCCGCTCCAGCTCCTCCTCGCCGAGCGAGCTGCCGGCACGCAGGAGCGCGAGCCCCTCGATTCCGAGCAGGTGGTGCCCCAGGTTCACGCTCGAGCTAGTACCGGTAGTGATCCGGCTTGTACGGTCCCTCCACCGGGACGTCGATGTAGGCGGCCTGGTCCGGCCGGAGCTCGGTGAGCTTGGCTCCGAGCGCGTCGACATGCAGGCGCGCGACCTTCTCGTCCAGGTGCTTGGGGAGGACGTGGACGCCGACCTCGTAGTCGTCGGTGCGCGTGAAGAGCTCGATCTGCGCGATCACCTGGTTCGTGAAGGAGTTCGACATGACGAAGCTCGGGTGCCCGGTGGCGTTGCCGAGATTGAGCAGCCGCCCCTCCGACAGGACGATGATCGCCTTGCCTCCCGGGAAGACCCACTGGTCGACCTGCGGCTTGATCGTGATCCGCTCGACGCCTTCGCTGTCGGCGAGCCCGGCCATGTCGATCTCGTTGTCGAAGTGCCCGATGTTGCCGACGACGGCCTGGTGCTTCATCCGGCGCATGTCCTGAACCGTGATGACGTCCTTGTTGCCGGTCGCGGTAATGAAGACGTCGGCGACCTCGACGACGTCTTCGAGCCGCTGCACGTCGTAGCCCTCCATCAGCGCCTGCAGCGCACAGATCGGGTCGATCTCGGTCACGACGACACGGGCGCCCTGCACGCGAAGCGACTCCGCAGAGCCCTTGCCGACGTCGCCGTAGCCGCAGACGACGCACAGCTTTCCGGCCAGCATGAGGTCGACCGCGCGGTTGATGCCGTCGACGAGCGAGTGGCGGCAGCCGTAGAGGTTGTCGAACTTGCTCTTCGTCACCGAGTCGTTGACGTTGATCGCGGGGAAGAGAAGCGTCCCCGCCTCCGCCATCTGGTACAGCCGGTGGACGCCGGTCGTCGTCTCCTCGGTCACGCCCTTGATCTCACTCGCCATGCGCGTCCACTTCTGCGAGTCGGACGCGAGGGAGCGCTGGAGCGTCTCGAGCACGATGCGGAACTCCTCCGAGTCGGCGCCGGCCGGATCCGGCACGGCACCTGCGCGCTCGAACTCGACTCCCTTGTGCACGAGCAGCGTCGCGTCACCGCCGTCGTCGAGCAGCATGTTCGGGCCGCCCTCGGGCCAGGTGAGCGCCTGCTCGGTGCACCACCAGTACTCCTCGAGCGTCTCGCCCTTCCAGGCGAAGACGGGGATACCGCGAGGATCGTCAGGCGTCCCGTCCGGCCCGACGGCGACGGCCGCCGCCGCATGATCCTGGGTGGAGAAGATGTTGCACGAGGCCCAGCGGACCTCCGCGCCGAGCGCGACGAGCGTCTCGATCAGGACCGCCGTCTGGATCGTCATGTGCAGCGAGCCCGTGATCCTGGCGCCGCGCAACGGCTGCGCGTCCGCGTACTCGCGCCGCGCCGACATGAGGCCGGGCATCTCGTGCTCGGCCAGCTCGATCTCCTTGCGGCCCCATTCGGCCAATCCGAGGTCGGCGACCTTGAAGTCCATGGCCGGCGCCTCGCGCACTGCGGTCTGGGTCATCTCGAGAGCTCCTTGTCGTGGGTGTCGAGCGTCCCGCCGACAGAAGCCCTGGTCACCTGGAGTAGATAGGCGACCATCACGTCCTCGTCGGCGAAGCGCAGATGATAGGCGTCGGACAGCTGCTCGACGCGGTCGATCTGACTCTTGTTCTGCAGGAAGACCTGCCCGAAGGGGAAGAAACTGAAGTCGACGACCTTCGCCTCGAGCCCGCCCTCGGCGAGCAGTTGCGCCGTTTGGTTCTGACCGAGGATCGAGAGCTGCATCACGTACGCGGTCCCGCCCTCGGCCAGGAGCTGCGGCAGCAGCCGGAGGAAGTGGTCGAACAGGGTTCGACCCCAGTAGTCGAGCGGCCGGTGCCCGCTCGGCTCCTCGTACGGGTCGACGGGCATCTGATAGAGGCTCGCGACGATGAGGTCGAAGCGCTCGGTCGGCTCCCACTGATAGAGATCGACGCTCTCTCCCGTGAGCCTGTCGGCGACCCCGTTTCGAAATCCGTTGGCGAGAGTGTTCGCCACGGCGCTCTCGTCGATGTCGATCGCGTGCACTCGTGCTGCCCCGTTCAGCGCCAGCTGAACGGCGAGGATCCCGCACCCACACCCGACGTCGAGGCAGGCCTGGTCGCGGCCGAGCTCGCCGTCGAACAGCGTCTTCCAGACGAGATAGCTGCCGGTCGTCGGCACGAACACGCCCTCGTCGACGGTGAGCGCCGGGAAGGGCAGCGGGAACACGACCCGGCCATGCTCGTCGCACCATGGCTCGGCAGGCAGCGCAACCGGCTCGCGACCGAGCACCCGCTCGTCGAGCGGCGGCCGCGTGCGACCCGGTTTCGTGCCCGCGACCGCTTTCGCCAGAGTCGCGATGTGCTCCGGCGTCACGCCACAGCATCCGCCGATGATCTGCGCGCCCTCTTCGCGCCAGGAGAGCGCGAGCTCGGCGTACGCGGCCGGGTCGATCTCGTCGTCGAACCGCCAGCGCTGGCCGAGCATGTGGCCGAGGTTCGGATACACACCTAGCGGCAGCTGCGTGAAGTCCCTGAGCCACGAGATCATCCCGGGCACGTGGTCGACGGGCAGGCAGTTGATCATCAGCGCGCCGACGCCCATGTCCTCGAAACGGCGAGCGGCTCGACCGAAGAGATCGCCTTCGGGCGGCCCCCAGTGTTGACCGAATACGCCACAAACCCCGTGCCGGCAACGCCGGAACGAGAGCCAGACGGGCAATCCCATCTCGAGCAGCGCCTCGACCGTCTCGAACAGCTCCGGATCGCGCACGAGCGTCAGCGTCTCGAGCAGGATCAGATCGGGAGACTCGTCCGCGAATACGCCGGAGAGAAGCTCGAGCGTTCCGCGACGACCCGGCGAGTTCACTTCCTCGGAGATCGCGAACGCGACCGCGCACTCTTCCTGGCGGCCGCCTTCCTCAACCGCGCGCCGCGCGAGCCGGATGCCGAGACGCGCGATGTCCATCCAGTGCGCCGCCTCCCCTGCGCCCGGCCCCAGCCGGACCTCGAGCTCCGGTGCGGACAGGATCGACCAGGTGTCGGTCGACAGCACGTTGCAGCCCGCGTCGACGTAGCTCCGGTGCACGTCGAGAACGGTCTGCGGCGCCCGGTAGAGGGCCCACGTGCCCCAGAGCTCCGCAGTCGGGCTCGCACCGGAGCCCTGGCGGCGCTGTAACTCCGTTCCGACGCCGCCGTCCAGCACCACGCACTGTTCCGCTGCGAGCATCTCCTCGAGCCGGCGATACGCAGGAGACCGAGAAGACGTCGCGCGAGCTCGCTGCGCGGAGGCCGTCACGCGTTTACGGCTCCGTGGCGCGCGCGAGCAGCGGCTGCGCTTCGAAGTGAGTCATCCGCTTGAACTCGGAGAAGCGGGTCTCGATCTCGGGAAGGGTGAGCTGCTGCAACCGTTCTGAGCCGAATGCCTCGATGGCGAACGACGCCACCACCGACCCGTAGACCGCCGCACGGCGGAGTACCTCTTCGGTGAGCTCTCCGGCCTCGAGATGGGCGTCGAGATAGCCGAAGAAGCCGCCGGCGAACGAGTCGCCGGCGCCGGTCGGGTCGACGACGGTCTCGAGCGGGAACCCCGGCACGAAGAAGAACCCGCTCTCGGTGAACATGCACGCGCCGTAGCTGCCCTGCTTGACGACGAGCACACGAGGTCCGAGCTCGCAGATCTCCCGCGCAGCCCTTGCGAGATTCGGCTGCCCCGTGAGCATCCGTACCTCGGTGTCGTTCAGAGACACGACGTCGACGCAGCCGATCGTCTTGACGAGCGAGTCGCGCGCGGACTCGATCCAGTAGTTCATCGAGTCGAGGCCGGTGACGACGGCGCCGGTGCACTGCTCGCGGACGCGCCGCTGCAGATCTGGCTGGATGTTCGCGAGGAACGTGACCCGTGACTCCCGCGCGCCGGCCGAAAGCTTCGGATCGAACTCGGCGAAGACGTTCAGCTGGGTGTCGAGGGTGTGCGCGACCTGCATGTCCGCGTCGTAGCGGCCAGCCCAGAAGAACGACTGCTCGCCGGCGACCCGCTCCACGTCGTCGATGTTGATTCCGCGCGATTGGAATACGGCGAACTCGTCAGCTCCGAAATCGTCGCCGACGACGCCTACGACCCGCACGTCGGTGAAGAAGCTCGCGCCGAGGGCGAAGTGCGTCGCAGCCCCGCCGAGGATGCGGTCGCGCTTGCCAAACGGTGTCTCGAGCGCGTCGAACGCGACCGAGCCGACCACGGTGACGGCCATTGTCAGACCTTAGCCAGCGCGCGTCGCGGCGCCAGTCAGGACGCCGCCGTCGTCGTCGTCGGATCAACGGCTACGAGCTTGGCGTAGGCGATGTAGCGGTGGCTCGCGAAGAAACGCGGCCAGCACGCCTGGAGCGCGAGCTCCTCGCGGCCTCGCCCTTTCAGCACCTCGATCTGATCGTCGCGGACGATCCGGTGGCCGATCACTTCGTACCGATACGTGCCGTACGGAACCTCGAACGTGATCTTGTCTCCGGGCTGGAGCTTGTCGATGTCCGAGAACGGGGCGCCGTAGGTGGTGCGATGGCCCGCGACGTAGGTCAGGAACTTCTGCCCGGGGAAGCCGGTGTGCTCATGGAGCCCAGGGCCCTTCTTGAGGGTCTCCGTCTCTGTTCCGTACACGACCATGATCGACAAGTCCATGCGCGGCACCGTCAGCCGACCGATCGGCTCGCCTTGTGCCGTGCGCTTCCGGTAGGCAGCCGCGAGCTTCGCCTGTGAAGGAGCAGGAGCTGCCTTCTCGAGCGGTTTCGGTCGGATGACCGTCTGCTCGCGCTCGACGCGCGCGGCATAGTCGTTCGAGAGCTCCGACTGGGCGCGCTTGTTGAGGACGAGCGTGATCGGGTCCTGCCATTGCCAAACCGCCAGCGCCCAGAGCAGCGTCAGAGAACCGACGAGCGCGAGGAGGATGCCCGTTAGGCGGAACACCCACCTCATCGCTCGTTACCTGGTTCCGGCCGTCGAGCCGTGCTCAGTTTTCGCGCCGGCGCGTCCGGTACACGAGGAACAGTCCGCCCGCGAGCAGCAGTCCTCCCAGCACCGACGGCACGATCAGCGCAGCGCCCGTGAACGGCAGAAGCCCGCCGGAATCCTCCTGCCCGGACGAAACAACCGTCGGAGGCAGGAACACCTCGGACTCGACCTCGGGCGACACCTCAGGCTCGGGCTGGGGTGTGCTCGCCGCGGGAGGCTTTTCTCCGCCGTACTGCGTCTCGGCCGGCGAGTCCTGACCCGCCGCCGTGGCCGACGGTCATGAGCCCCACCACCAGCGCGAGCATCAAGGCCAAACCATGTCGCCGGAATGCCCGACTTCCCCGCATCCTCATCATTCTCATCTCCCAGAAGTTTTCGTCCCAGATTGACGTTCTTCGCCTACTCACGGTACTGCCTCACTTCGCAAAAGCAAGCGTACATTCTCGGGCACCGCTCTTTCCGAAACCTTCGACCGGTCCCGTCACGAACTTTGCTCTAGGACCCGAATCAGGTGTTCGAGCGGATTCAGCGCCCGTGCCCTGTCCAGTGCAGCCTCCCGGCGACTGCCGCTGCTCGCAGCGGCGAGCTCGAGCCAGGCGCGCCAATGCTGAGGTTCGCGGGCGACCGCACGCCTCAACGTGACCCGCGCCGAGCGGCGCTCGCCCGCAGCCGCCTGCGCTCGACCGAGCAGCACGAGTGGCTCGACCGACCAGGGAGCGAAGCGCTCTGCCGTCCTCGCCTCACTCGCCGCGCGATCGTAGTCGCGCGCATCGAACGCCTTGGTCGATTCCGCCTGCGCGCGATTTCCGACAGTCGTGACCGCGACGAGCGGGACGAGCAGCACGATCGTTGCGATCAAAGCGAGGCGACGCGCTCGCGAGGACGGAGCGGGCTCGCCTCTCTCTCCGACGATCGCCACCCCGCAGGCGATCGCGACGAGGGCGAGGATCGGGAGCTCCCAGTCCCAGTCGACGCCTGCGTGCACCAGGTAGGCGACCAGCGCTCCCGCTGCAATCGGGACGAGCGGTCGCTCCCGCAGGCGGACGGCAAGCAGGAGCGGAATCCCGAAGAGCGCGATGACGAACGTCACCCCCAACGGTCCGAGCTCGGCAAGGGTCTCGAGGTAGAGGCTATGTGCGTCGCGGATTCGGCCCTCGAGCGGACGATGCTCGAGCCAATACCGCAGGTAGCTTCCGGCGCCAGACCCGAGGATTGGATTCTCTCGAGCATCGTCGAGCGCCATGCGCCACTGGAGAGCGCGCCCTGTGCCCGAGAGGCTGAAGAGGCGCTCGTCGAGATCTTCTGCCTGAGCAGGCGGATCATCCTTGAACGAATCCGAGATCGCCGATGGACCGCCCAGCGCCAGGAGACCTGCCACGAACAGGACGGCGATGCCGCCGAGCAGCGCTCTGGTTGCCACACGCCGCGCCTGCTGTGAAACGCGTATGCGAGGCTCGAGAGCCGACGCAACCGCCACCGCGCCTGCCGCGAAGAGGGCCAGCCCGACGCCGACGGCCGCGAGCGCACGACCGTCCTCCGCAGCGGCCGCGAGCGTGTAGCCACCCCGCTCCGTCAGGGGCCCGGAGGTCGACGCGATCACCACGGCGAGGATGGGCCAGGGAGCGAGCAGGCACGCCATCGAGGCTCGAGCCGGAGGCGACCGGGGTCGAGCACGAGCGCGACGACGAAGCCTGCCACGAGGGCGAGCCACGCGCCCCGGCTGAACGTGAAGTAGCACGTGAGCGCCAAGGGCACGAGTGGAAGCAGCGGCCGCAAGGCGGACAACAAGCGTCTCGACCTTCGTGGCCAGTCCGACCGCGAAGAGCATCCCGAACGAGGCCAGGAGCCCGAGGGCATTCCAGTATCCGATCGGCGCTGACAGGCGGTACGCCGCGATGGGGTCGAAGACCGCCAGATGCTCGGGAAACAGTCGAGTCGCGAGACCGTACGAGCAAACCACGACGATGCCCGCCCAGAGCCCGACAAGAATCCCAACGATTCTCCCAGGCCGCATGACGACGGCCAGCGCAAGCGCACCCGACGCGTACGCGAAGAGTACGTTGCCCCTCCGGGACCGCTTCGCTCGGCGATCCCCACCAGGACGAAGCAAGCGTCCAGAGCGCGAGGAGCACGAGCAGTGCAGGCATTGCCAGCGACAAGAGACCGAGGCTGGGCTGGGCTCGTAGGACGAGCCCGAGCCAGCGCGGCGGCGAGGAAGAAAATTGTCAGCGGCCCCCACGAAGTCGCGTAGTACCCGCCGTCGGCGACTCCGAGAACGATGATCACGAGCGCGGCAGCGACGCCAGGCAGGGCAGCGACGATCCGATCAGCCGTGGACGGCGCATCGGCCCGTTCCGGCGCGAGGGCGCGCGCCGGTGGCCGACGCTCGCTGGTCGCCGTCTCCATCGGCTCAGCGTACGTGCTTCGCGTGACTCCGAAAGGCATCTGCCGGAGCAGTAGCCTCCATGGTCACATGAGCCGCTCTTGCTCCCATCTCGACACGATCGAGCACACTGAGCTCCCGACACCGGTGGCGCGGCTGCGAGGAGTGCTTGAAGATCGGAGGCTCGTGGATGCATCTGCGGATGTGCCTGAGCTGCGGGAAGATCGGCTGCTGCGACAACTCCCCGCACCGGCATGCGACTGCGCACTTCGAGGAGAGCGCACATCCGCTCATCCGTTCCGCCGAGGCCCACGAGGACTGGTACTGGTGTTACGTGGACGAGCTCGGCTGGCAACCGGCGCACCAGTAAGCAACGCGGTTGGCGTCGCCCTGACCCCGGGAGCGGATCGGCATCCCGCACCGCCTACAGCCGCGCCCCGCGCGCCGGTACACGCTCCGGCTCGGGCGCCTACCGGCGACCGCAGCCGACATCTGCCCGTGAGCCTCCTCCAACACGGACGTCAGCTCGCCGTCGGACACGTCTCGCACGCGGAGCCACGGAGAGAGCCGGCTCGCCCAGAGGACTTCGGAGGCCCACATGTTCCCGATGCCCGAGACGAGCTGCTGGCGCTGGAGAGCCTCCCCGAGCTCGAGGTCCGGCGCGCCTCGTAGTCGAGCGACCATTGCCGCGATGTCGGGAGGCCTGTCGAGGATGTCCGGCCCGAGCGACCGCACGACGTCGTCGCGCAGCGTGAGAATCGGGCCGTTCCACTGCGAGGCCTCGAGGTCGGGCGTTCGCAGGACGAGCCAGGGTGTTCCACGCAGGGGCTCGCCGCGACGCCTCACACGCCAGCGTCCGTTCATCCGGAGATGGCTCCGCAACGTGACTCGGCCTTCGAAGTGGAGGAGGAGGTTCTTGCCGACGGCCTCCACGCCCTCGAGCCGCCGCCCGTCGAGTCGCGCAGCAAGGTTCAGCGCAGCGCCGCGCGGATGCGGGGTCTCCACCTGTAGGCGCTCACCGACGAGCGGCTGCAGGCTGCGGGCGACGCGGTGGATGCTGTCGCCCTCGGGCACCTCAGTCGTCGCCCGAGCGACCGCGTCCCCGACCGCGCCCTCGGCCCCGCCCGGAGTCCGAGTCGTCGTCCGTGGTCGTCGTGAGCTCGTCGGTCGTCTCGTCGGTCGTCGTGAGCTCGTCGGTCGTCGTCGGTCGTCGTCTCGTCGGTCGTCTCTCGTCCGTGGTCGTTCCGTCGGTGGTCGTTCCGTCGGTGGTCGTCTCGGAGGTGGTCGTCTCGCTGGTCGTGGTGTCGGTGACGGGTGGAACGCTCGGCCGAGCGATCTCCCCCGACGGCACGCGAGCGGTCACGGCGGGCGGCACGAGCGAGCTTCCGGAGGCGACGTAGACGGCCAGCCCGAGCCCGGCGGGGAACGCGAGACCGACGAGGACGAGAGCGAGAAGACCGGCGCGCCGCATGAAAACCACGGTACCAACGCGCTTTCCAGGATTCGTCGAGCCCTCGGTCAGGTTTCGGTAGGCAGCGTTGGGAAGACTGCCTCGACACGAGCCCCCGGCCCGTCGACGAGCGCTACTTCGCCGCCCCAACGGCGCACGAGCTCCGCGACGATCGCGAGACCGAGCCCCGTGCCAGGGCCAGCCCTCCGGCCACTTGCCCCGCGATAGAAGCGATCGAAGACCTTGACCCGATCCTCGCGGGGAATGCCAGGGCCTGTATCGGCGACGGAGAGCGCCGCGTTCCCGTCGCGCAGCTCGGCCCCGACGCGGACCTCGGCTCCGGAGGGCGCATAGCGGAGCGCGTTGTCGATCAGGTTGTCGAGCACATGGGCGAGGTCCTCCTCGTTCGCCCACACGACCGGACGCCCGTGCGCCGAGACCTCGAGCTGCTTGCCGGAAGTCGCTGCGCTCTCACGCCACCGTTGTGCTGCCTCGGTCGCGAGGACGGCGAGATCGACCGGGCCCGCGGGAGCATCGACAGAGGTTGCACGCGCGAGCGCGAGCAGGTCGTCTACGAGCGCGGTCAGCCGATCGAGCTCCGCCTCGGCTTTCTCTGCCTGCTCACGGGCCGGCCCGCCTTCGGCGGCGATCGCCTCGAGTCGCAGTCGGATGCCGGTCAGCGGCGTCCGGAGCTGGTGAGACGCATTTGCGACGAACTCCCGCTGCGCCTCGATGCTCCCCGTCAGATCGGTGGCCATCCGGTTGAAGGAGCGAGCGAGCTGCTGAAGCTCGGCGGGACCCTCCTCGGAAGCGCGAGCATCGAGCTCTCCCTGCCCGAGCTTGCCCGACGCCTCCGAGAGGTTGCGCACCTGTCGACCGAGGGGCCGTACGAGAAGCCACGCGACCGCGACTCCGGCGAGGATCACGGCGACACCGAGCACCGCGAGCCGAAGCCAGCTCTCACGAACTCCGGCCTCGATCTCTCCTGTCCTGGCCGAGATCCGAACCGCTCCGACCACCCGCTCGCGGTCGACGACCGGCACCGTGACGAGGAGGAGATCCTCGCCGAGCGTCTCGCTGAAGCGTGTGCGGGTGTCGATTCGCCCCTGGAACAGGGCGGCGCGAAACTCAGGGCGTTCCGGAGTCGCATAGAAGACCCCGCGGCTCGCGGCGCCGTCGCTGTCGGCGACCACCCGTCCGCTCCCATCGGTGACGACGACGCGCTGCCCACGCCCGCGCGCGCTTTCCGCGACGATCGAGTCGAGCCGAGGGGTCGAGCCGGCCCGACCCCCTGCCGTGACCACGAGATCTGAAACGCGGGCCGCAAGGATCGCTGCGTCTCCGAGCACCGCGGACTCGAAGTCGGAGTCGGCGCGGCGTTCCACGGTGAGCGCAAGCGGGATCGCGAGGGCAAGAACGACCGCCGTCAGGAGGTAGAACGCGGCGAGGAGAAGCCTGGCTCGGAAGCTCACGAACCGGCGGCCAGCTCGTCCGGCGAGGCGAACCGGAAGCCGACACCCCGCACCGTGTGGATGAAGCGCGGCTTCGCAGGGTCGTCGCCGAGCTTCTTGCGGAGCGCGCTCACGTGCACGTCCAGCGTCTTGGTAGATCCGAACCAGCTCGTGTCCCAGACTTCGCGGATCAGCTGCTCTCTCCGAACGACCTTGCCTGCGTGCTCGAGCAGCATGCGCAGAACCTCGAACTCCTTGACGGTCAGGTCGACGGTCTCACCGTCGGACGTGACCTCGTGCCTGCTCGAGGTGCATGCGTACGTCACCGACCTCCAGGACCGCCTCGACCTCAGGCGCGAGCGCTGCGCTCGGCGCGTCCACTCTTCGGAGAACCGCTCGCACGCGCGCTGCGAGCTCCGCGGCACTGAACGGCTTCGTCACGTAGTCGTCTGCTCCGAGCTCGAGGCCCAGCACGCGCTCGATCTCCTCGCCGCGGGCGGTGACCATGATGACCGGCGTCCGCGAGGTGCTGCGTATTTCGCGGAGGACGTCCTTACCGTCGCCGTCGGGGAGCATGAGGTCGAGAAGGACGAGGTCGGGCGTCTTCGCATGGAAGAGCTCTCGGCCCTCCGCCGCTGTCGACGCGGTCACCACATCGAAGCCTTCTCGTCCGAGCGCGGCCGCGAGCGGCTCGGAGATCGACTCCTCGTCCTCGATCAGAAGGATCCGGCGCCGAAGCATGCGACCAGGATATTGAGGAGCATGCAGCTCACCGCCTGTCACAACGCTGAATCCGCGCCTCCTGCCGATCCTTTACCGCTTGCTGGAGATACCCGGGGCAGGAACCGCTCGGCTCTTACACGCGTATGCGTACCTTCGAGGCGTTCGTGTTCTCGAATCGAAGGAGCGTCATGACAACGACTCACCAGAAGCTCGGCGTCGGACTGGCTGCGAGCCTCCTCGGCGCCCTCGTCGCCGTCGCCCTGGTCTTCTCGGTCACGGCCCAGGCGGCTCCGCAGAAGCTCGTCGGAACCGTCGGGCCGGGCTACACCATCAGCCTGAAGACGGCGGCCGGCAAGCGCGTGACGGGGCTCACGCGTGGCACCTACACGGTGACCGTCAAGGACCGCTCGGACGAGCACAACTTCTTCGTCAGCGGCCCGGGGCTCAAGAAGAGCGTCACCGGCGTGGACTTCGTCGGGACGAAGACGGTCACGATCCGCCTGTCCTCGGGCAGGTACGCGTTCGTCTGCACGCCGCACTCGGACGACATGCGCGGCGCTATCTCCGTCCGCTGACGTCGACCCGCTCCGGAGGAGCGGAGTGCCTTGTTGTGCTCCGCTCCTCCCGGGCTCCGCCTCTCCTGGGCTCCGCTCCTGTGGCGCCTGGAATACTCGGACGATGGACGAGCCGACCGATGCGAACTGGTCGCGCCGACTGCTCGTCACGGGGGGCGTCATCGCCGCGGTCCTCCTCGGAGGGCTCATCGCCTCGGCGACGATCCCGCGCTGGTGGGCCCAGCGGATCGGTGAGCAGGTGGACGGGAGCATCGTCACGGGCACGTTCGTCGGGCTCTTCTACGGGTTCGTCTTCACGGCCCTCCCGTTTCTCGTGCTGGCGGCGGTCGCGAGGTGGCGGCGTACGCCGCGCGCGATCGCAGTCGCCGTCGTCCTCGCTCTGATCCTCGCGATCCCGAACGTGATGACGCTCGGAATCGTCCTCGGGACCGGGAACGCCGCGCACGCCGGTGAGCGCATCCTCGACGTCGAGGCGCCTGCCTTTCGCGGAGCGTCGCTCGCGGGCGCGCTCATCGCGCTCGGGATGATCGGCTTCGTCACGTTCCTGATGATGTCGCGGCGAGAGGCTTCGAAGCCCCCCGCCCGTCCCGCGGGCTAGACGCGACCGTTGAACGTGTCGCAGGAGTTGGCGCTGCCGCCTTCTCTCCCGCGAGCGAACCAGCTCTGCCGTTGCTCCGCCGAGCCATGCGTCCACGCCTCTGGGTTGACGCTGCCCTGGGCCTTCTCCTGGATGCGATCGTCACCGACTGCCGCAGCAGCGGACAGCGCGTCCTGGATGTCCGCTCGAGAGATGTCGGTGATCAGCCCGGTGCGCACCGCGTTCGCAACCCAGACGCCTGCGTAGCAGTCGGCCTGGAGCTCGACGCGAACCGCGTTCGACTGCGGCCCCGTGTCGCGATCCTGCGCCTTGCGCAGGACGCCGGTCAAGTTCTGGATGTGATGCCCGTACTCGTGTGCGAGCACGTACGCCTCCGCGAGCGGCCCGCCCGATGCTCCGAATCGCGACTGGAGCTGCTCGAAGAAGCCGAGATCGATGTAGACGAACCGGTCGGCGGGGCAGTAGAACGGGCCGACGGCTGAGCTCGCCTGGCCGCAGGCGGTGTTGACACCTCCTGTGAAGAAGCGCGTCCGTGCGGGCTCGTACCCGCGAAACGCCCCCGACCAGTACTTCTGGACGCTGTTCACCACGAGGAGAACACGGCAATCCTGGTTCTCGTTCGCGTCCTCAGCGGTCTGGCAGTGCTCCAGCGTCGACGACGGCTGACCCGTACCGGCAGTCTGTCCGGCGAGGTCGTCGAAGGGGCTCCCGCCGCCGCCCGTGTCGAGCGGGTTCCCGCCGAGGAGCACGATCGCGACGATGATGATGAGCGTGACGATGCCTCCGCCGCCGAGCGCCATCGGCGAGCCGCCGACGCGGCGCCCGCGCAGGTCTTCGACCTGCGAGCGATCGAGCTTTGCACCCTTTCGGAACCGCATCGCGATGAACGTACCCCGACGTGCGCCTCCGCTAACTACGCTCCTCCGGTGGAACGGTCGGCGGAGATCCGGGAGCTCGTACCCGCGGCCGCCGACTCGGCGCTTGCCCTCTCGAGCACACGTCTCGCCACGGGCTCACTCGAGATCCTGGATCCCGAGCGCGACTCGCTCCTCTATGTCGTAGCCGGCTCCGGCTCGGTGACGCTCGGCAACGACGAAGCGGCCCTCGTCGAATCGTCCGCGGCGCTGCTTCTGGCCGGTGAGGCTGCGACGGTCGCAGCCGGTCCCGACGGTCTGGACTTCCTGCATGCGACTGTCGGGCCAGGGGCCGACCGCCACGCATCGCTCGGCCCACGCCAGGTCGTCGTCGCGCCCGACGCAGGCGACGACTCGCAGGCGACGGGAGCGCGCGTCCTTCCGGGTGCTGTTAGGTCCCCACAACGGCTCGACCCGAGCGACGCTCTTCGTCGGCGTCGTCCCTCCCGGCCGAGCGCCGTGGCACTACCACCTGTACGACGAGATCGTCTGGATACCGGAGGGGCCCGCGCGCGTACACCGACGCGAGGCGAACGAGGAGCTGCGAGCGGGCTCCGCCGTCCGGCTGCGCCCCCGCGAGGTGCACATCGTCGAGAACTCGAGCTCCGACCGTGAGCTGACCTTGCTCGGCATCTTCACGCCGGCGGGCAGCCCGTCGGCCGCATACCTCGCGCCAGGGCCAGCAGCTAGGAGGGCTTGGCGGAACGGGCCGCGTCGATGCCGCTGGTCGTCGCGAGGCAAGGACGCAGGGAGCATCATATTGGATGCGACTGAGGACGCGCATCGCGACGATCCAGCGCTCCCCGCGACATCGGCCGTTTGCCAGCCCTCCTAGGCCGAGGCGACTTCGCGAGCGAGCGAGTCGACCGTCAGCTTCCTGCCGGACGCGCGCTCGACGAGCTCGTCCCAGCGCACCGAGGCACCTGGCGCATAGAGCTTCTCGAGCAGGATCTTCCCCGCTTCCGGACGATCGACGAGACCACCGGCGGAGCTTCGTAGAGCCTCCATGATCTGCAACGCCACGATCGAGCCGTAGAGATACGTGTGGTAGTAGACGGGCGCGACCGCGATGTGGATCTTCGCGGCCCAGTCCGGCGCCTTTCGTCCTTGCGGAGGCGTGACCAGCTGATGCCGGGCGACGAGCTCCCACCAGACGGCGTCGAGGTCGCGCTCCGGGTCGGCGTAGAGGGCTCGCTCGAAGCCGTTCATGACGAGAACCCAACGCGTGAAGACGAGGAGCTCCGCCGCCCGGGCCGCACGCAGCCGGCCCTGCATCTCGTTCGCCTCGTCGGGAGCGAGCTCGAGAACCTGCTCCAGCCATTCGCGGTCGCTCGCAAGCGCACCGAACAGGAGAGCGGATGCCTCCGTCGTCACGAGGTGCGTGTCGCGCAGCAGCCACGACAGGCCGTCGTCGAATCCGAGGTCGTACGCGCCGTGGCCGAGCTCATGCAGCATCGTGTCCGTCCAACTGTGGTTGTCGATCACGTTGGCCAGAACTCGCACGTCTCCGCTGCGGTCGATGTCGATGCAGAACGCGTGCTGGTTCTTCCCGGGCCGCGGGTAGAGGTCGCTGCGGTCGAGGATCTCCGAGACCTCGAAGCCGACGCCCTCGAAGGTCCGGCGCGCGAGCCCGACCACGTCCTTGCCCTTGAAGAAGGGGTCGAGGTCGACCGAGCCCTCGGGGGGCGGCTCCTGGAAGAACGGATCGGCGTAGTGCCACGGACCGAGCTCGGAGACGTCGCAGCGAAACCGCTCCGCTAGCCGGTCGTCGAGGGCGCCCTTCCAGCGTGAGAACGGCTCGGCGGTCGCGCGATCGGCCGCTGCCAGCGTTTCCACGAGCTTCTCCTCGTCCATCTCGTCCGTCGCGAGCGAGAGCGCGAACCAGTCCCGGTACCCGACCGCCTTCGCGGCCTCGTTCCGCAGCCGAGCGAGCTCGCGCACGTCGTCGGCAACCTCACGTCCGACGGTCTTCGACGCCTCCCAGGCCTCGCGCCGCCGATCCGTGTCGTCGCTCTCGCGCAGGATGGTCTTGATCTCGTTGTCGTCGACCTGCTTGCCGTCGATGACCCCTCGATGGCGCGAGTACCGAGTCTCGACGGAGGACTCCAGCTCGACGATGCGCTCGCGGAGCGAGCTCGGGATCTGGTGGCGCAGCATCGCGTTCCGCAAGAGCTCGAGCGAGCGCGCGTCGTCAGCGCCCGTGCCGTTCGAGCGAGCCGACTCGATTGCGGCGAAGAGCTCCTGGTCGGCGAGGGCATCCGAGAACGCGAGCTCCGCCTCCGCCCGGCGACGGGCATTCTCGTCCGTGGCATCGACGTTCGAGTCCCACCAGGAGACATTCCTGGCGAGGGTGAGCGGCTTCAGCGTCTCCTCCGCGGCGCGGACCAGCGACTCCGCGTCGCTCAAGACGCCAGCTCCCGCCGCCGCAGCCGCATGTCTCTGAGCATACTCAGTCGCATGAGTGCGATCGGCGCGGCGCGGACGCTGCCATGGAGCTGGTACACGGACCCGGAGGTGCTCCGAATCGAGCACGAGCGCATCTTTCGGCGCTTCTGGCAATACGTCGGTCACACGGGTGAGGTCGGCGAGGCAGGCTCGTTCTCGGCGACAGCAGGCCGGAGAGGTTCCTGTCGTGCTCGTCCGCGACCAGGACGGCGTCCTGCGGGCATTCCTCAACGTCTGCCGCCACCGGGGCTCGATCGTGTGCTCTGGCTCCGGGAAGCGGGAAACGCTGCAGTGCCCCTACCACGCATGGACCTACGGCCTCGACGGCTCGCTCATCTCGGCGCCGCGCTCGACGCGCGAAGGCGGGATCGAGCTGGACGAGCTCGGTCTGTTGCCGCTCCGGCTCGAGACCTGGGGACCGTTCGTCTTCGTCAACCCCGACCCAGAGGCTCCGCCGCTCGGGGAGTTCCTCGAGGATATGCCCGACCGCGTCGCCGAAGGAGGGGTCGACGTCGATGCGCTTCGGTTCCACTCGCGCGCCGAGCGGGAGTTCGAGGCGAACTGGAAGATCGGTATCGAGAACTACCTCGAGTGCTACCACTGCCCGGTCGCGCATCCGGGATTCTCTGCCGTCATCGACGTCTCGCCGGACAACTACCTGCTCGAGACCCACCGCTGGCGGTCGTCGCAAGTCGGCCCTCCCCGCCCTGAGCCTCGCGGACCGTATGACCCCACCGGGGAGGTCGAGCGCGGGCAGTTCCACTTCCTCTTCCCGAACACGGTGCTCAACGTGACCCCCGGCCGTCCGAACCTCTCGATCGGGCCGATCGCCCCGCTCGGGACCGAGCGCGCACACCGCTTCCTCGACTACTTCTTCGACCCCGAGGAAGACGCTGCGTGGATCGACGAGTTCATGGCGTTCGACACGCAGGTCGGCGTCGAGGATGTCGCGCTCGTCGAGAGCGTCCAGGTCGGCGTCCGCTCCGGGCTGATCGAGCACGGCCGACTGATGCCGGAGTCGGAGCAGCTCGTCGCGCACTTCCAGTCGCTCGTGCTCGAAGCGCTCGCCTGATGCCGCACAGGCCCTCGAGACCGAGAGGCCGTCCGCATCGCCCAGAAGAATCGCCGAGATGAAGGTTGCGATCATCGATGTCGGATCCAACTCCGTGCGGCTGCTCGTCGCCGCGGTCACAGACGGCAGCGTCGAGCAACTGCACCGCGAGCGGGAGTACCTGCGTCTCGGCGACGATGCGTATCGGCGTGGACGGATCGGCTCGCGCAAGCTCGCGGAGACGCAGGAGGTCGCGGCGCGGTACCGGCGGGTCGCGCGCAAAGCAGGCGCCGTGCGACTGGAGACGATCGTGACGGCACCGGGCCGGCAGGCCAAGAACCCCGACGATCTCGTCCGCGTGCTCGCCGAAGGAACCCGTGCCCCCGTGGTGGTGCTGAGCGCGGACGAGGAAGGCCGACTGGCCTGGGAAGGCGCCGTGGCGCGAATGGAGGAGCCACCGGAATCGGTGGCGGTCGTCGACCTCGGCGGTGGATCCTGCGAGGTCGCGGTCGGGTCCCCGGTCGTCGGACCGAGCTGGGTGCGCTCCATCGAAGCCGGCGCCCTGCGCATGACGCGCGCCTTTCTCCGCGGGGATCCTCCGAGTGCGAAACGAATCGCACATGCTCGCCGTCAGATTGCAGAGCTGGCGGGAGACGTCGATCCTCCTCGGCCGGACGCCGCGCTCGCGGTCGGAGGGACAGCACGTGCAGTCGGTCGCATCGTCGGTCGCCCGTTCGGCGTCGCCGAGCTCGACGCGCTTGCGAAGTCACTCTCGAATGCGCCGGCGGAGCGTGTGACCGCTGTGCACGGAGTCACTCCCGAGCGCGCCGAGACGTTGCTCGGGGGAACGCTCGTCCTCACCGAGATCACACGACGCCTGGACTGTGCTCTCGAGGTCGGGAAAGGCGGTCTACGCGAGGGGGCGGCGCTCGCGCTCGCTCGCGCAGACGCCGCTGCCGCCTAGAGCTCGGTTCAGGATGATGGCCCCGACGATCTGGTGCGATCGCGGGTGCGAGGCAAGGACGCACGGAGCCCGATATGCAGGCATTTCGGGGTGACTGAGGACGCTGCATCGCGCCGCCGGGCGTGCCAGAGCGGCGATCGTCCTCATTCTGAATCGAGCTCTTAGTCTCAGGAAGAGCTGGGATCCAGCGCCCGAAGCAGCCTGGGGGTGGCGCTCCAGCAGAGGACGGCGCCGGCCTCGCGTGCGCTCCCGAGCCGGAGGCACAGCACTCCGCCCTTCTTGAGGTCGATTCGGACAGAGTGCTCGCTCCCGGTGAGCAGGAGCGAGCCGAGCTCCGAGAGGTGCGGGTCGTGGCCGACGACGGCGAGCGACGACTCGGAACGCTCGCGAAGCACCTCGAGAGCTGCGACCGGTGAGCTTGGCGGCTGGAGCTCGGGGCATGCCGCTGCCAACGGCCAGCCCGTCTCCTCCGTCAACAACTCGGCAGTTGCCCACGCCCGAGCCCACGAGCTGGACAGCACGGCGTCGACCTCGACGCCGAGCACACGCAGGCCGCGAGCGGCCGAGCGAAAACGCGCGACTCCCTCGGGGGTGAGCGGCCGAACCGCATCGTCCGGCCAACGGACCGAGTCGCGCGGTTCCGCGATCGCATGCCGCACGAGGTAGAGGTCCACGTTAGGAGTCGGGACGCGGGATGAGCGCGGCATCCAGGCCTTCGAGCACGGCGAGGTCGCGCGAGTATGAGAGGAGCTCCCGTGCCTCGTCCGGAGCGACCCAGCGGCCCGTGTCCACCTCGTTGTCGAAGGAGAGCTCTCCGACGAGCGGCTGCATCAGCCAGTACCGCACGTGCTTGGAACGACCGAGCGAGTTTCGGTAACGAGTGCTCGGAAGCTCCTCGAGGAGCTCGCAGCGAAGCCCGGTCTCCTCCTCGACTTCACGCACGGCACACGCTTCGTCCGTCTCGTCGCCCTCGGCCTTTCCCTTGGGAAAGGTCCAGTCGTCGTAGCGAGGGCGATGGACGACGAGCACCTCGAGCCCGCGCTCGCCGGTTCGGAAGGGGACTCCACCTGCCGCACGGATCACGGTCTCGCCTTGCGCGCGCGGCGCTCGAGGAGCTTCCAGGCCGCGGGCCACTCTGAGCGTGCTTTCCTCCGGGATCCTCGCGCTCGTTTCACGAGCTTGCGAGCCGCTGCTTCGGCCTCCGGTTTCCCGGCTGACCACGCTCGGACATGCTCCTCGGCGACGACCGCATCCTGGTGCTCTCCGAGGACGTCCTGAAGACGCTTCGCTGCCTCGACGAAACGCTCGCCGGCGACCCCGAGCTCGTGCTCGGCGAGCTCGGCGGCATAGCGGGCGCGTTTCACGCTGATACGAGCCGCATGCAGCTCGTCGTCGAGCGAGTCCTCGTCGAGCTTTTCGAACTTCCGCTTGGTACGACGGAACTCCGTCCACCAAAGCGTGGGGAGCGACGAGTCTGCTCCGTCGGACGAGCGAGGCGGATGCGGGTCCTCGAGTCGGTCGAGCAATTCCAGGTATCGCTCCTCCGACAACGCGGACAGCGCAGCGGCCCGTGCTTTACGGCGCTTGCGCTCGAGCGACCTGACAAGACCCTGCGCAGCTGCCACGTCCTCGCCCAATCGAGAGATCTCGGTCTGCATCCGTTCGACGAGCACATCGAGGTCACGTAACGGCCCAAGAGCCGAGCCGAGCCAGCCGAGCTCGACACGAAGCTCGTCGGCCCAGTCGGGATCGAGCAGCGGCCCTGCAACTCGCAGGTACGCCCGCGCGCGGCGGGTCGCGACGCGCATCTGGTGGAGATCCTCCGGATCCGAGCCGAGCCGCGTGCCCGGATCGTGCGCGACGAGCCTGTCGTGCTGCTCGGCGAGAGCAGCTGCGAGGGTCTGCCATGTCGACGCCCTGGTCGGAAGCGGAGCGCGGCCGGCGGGGAGGTCGATGTCGAGTGCACGCAAGAGCTTCGGCCGGAGCTCCGCCGGTTCGGCGCCAGCGTCTCGAAGCGTCTTCTCGAGACGGCGAAGTGTGCTTTCGTCCCCGTCGCCCACGAGCTCGACCTCCAGCTCGCGGAAGCGCGCCCTGACCTGCTGTCCATCGAGGACCGAGACCACGTCCTCGGCGATCTCCGCGCCGTCGGCGCGGAGCGTCTTCCGCCGCGTGCGCAGCTTCGCCACTCGAGCAGGTTGCGCTCCGCGAAGATGAACGGCGAGGAGCGCGACCAGCTCTTCGGGCGGGCGCGCAGGCGGGCCTGCGACTTCGAGCTCGATGCGCGCCGCGCCGCGCGGGATCTTGAGCTGCCAGAGCCTCGAGCCCCCTTCGCTTCGATGGCGCAGCGTGATCCCGGCTCGGGCGAGCGAGAGCTCGGGCGTGTCGAAGTACGTCGAGACGAAGTCTCGGCTCGGGAGCTGCACCCCGTCGAGGTCGGCGAGGCGGAAGCCATCAGGCGCAGCGAGCTTCAACTCCCGCTCAACAGTCCTTCGCATCGCTGCTCAGCCTAATGACGACCCGATGGGCTAACGTCCCGCGCGCATGCGGATCAGCCTGACGCCGCGGACGACCGAGTTCTTCACGCTCTTCGCCCGCGCGGGGCAGAACGCACTGGAGACTGCCGGGCTCGTCGAGCGCCGCTTCCGCGAGCACCCGAGCTCCGGCGTGACTCAGGAGCAGGTGAAAGCGGTCGAGACCGCAGGGGATCGCATCACGCGTGAGCTGATCACGCTCTTGAACACCCAGTACGTCACGCCGTTCGACCGCGAGGACATCTACCAGCTCGCGACCGAGATCGACGACGTCGTGGACTACCTCGAGGAAGCATCCGACCTCCTCGGCCTCTACGGCGTGGAGATGCCGACGCGGCACGCCGTCGAGCAGTGCGCCGTGATCGTGAAGGCATGCGAGCAGCTCGCCGTCGCGTGCGAGAACCTCAAGGGCATGCGCGGCGTGCAGGAGGCGCTCGTTCTCGTGAAGCAGTTCGAGGACGAAGGCGACCGCATCCTCCGCGACGCCCTCGGAGCGCTGTTCCGGGACGAAGGCATCGACCCGTTGATCGTGATCCGCTGGAAGGACATCTACGAGGCGCTCGAACGCGGCCTCGACGCCTGCGAGACCGCCGCCAACGTGATCGCGAACATCGTCGTCAAGAACGCCTGACTGCCGTTCATGGAAGCAACGCTCGTCGCCGTCGTCGTCGTTGCACTCTTCTTCGACTTCACGAACGGGTTCCACGACACTGCGAACTCGATCGCAACGACGGTGTCCACGCGAGCGATGAGCCCGCGCGCCGCGGTGGCGATGGCGGCGATCCTCAACGTCGCCGGGGCGTTCGTATCGTTCGAGGTCGCGGCGACGATTGCGAACGACATCGTCGACCAGCAGTCGATCACGCTCAGCGTGGTCCTCGCCGGACTCGTCGGAGCGATCACGTGGAACCTCATCACGTGGTTCTACGGCCTGCCCTCGAGCTCCAGCCACGCATTGATCGGTGGGATGCTCGGGTCGGCCGTGGCAGCGGCCGGCTGGGACGTCGTCCAATGGGGAGGCCTGAAGGAGAAGGTGCTCGTCCCGTCGTTGGTAGCACCATTCCTCGGCGTCGCAATCGCATTTGCGCTGATTCTGGCGATCACGTGGATCGTGGCCCGCCGACGACCGACTCGCGTGAACTGGCTGTTCCGTCGCGCGCAGCTCGTCTCGGGCGGTTTCGTGGCGTTCACGCACGGGACCAACGACGCCCAGAAGACAATGGGCATCATCGCGCTGGCTCTGGTCGCGTCCGGGCACCTCGCCGCCGATTTCGACCGCCCGCCGACATGGGTCATCGTGTCGGCCGCGCTCGCGATGGGCGCCGGGACCTATGCTGGCGGTTGGCGCATCATCAGGACACTGGGAACACGGATCGCCAAGATCGACCCACCCCAGGGGTTCGCCGCGCAGACCGCGTGTGCGGGAATACTGTGGGCGACCGCACACAACGGCTTCCCGGTCTCGACGACTCATACGATCTCCGGAAGCGTGCTCGGAGCAGGCGCGATCAAGGGCTTTTCGGCAGTCCGCTGGGGGGTCGCCGGCAACATCCTGCTCGCGTGGGTCCTGACCATCCCCATGGCCGCTCTGGTCGGAGCCGGGATGCAGCTCGTCACGCGCGTCCCTGCCGGTGACGCGATCGTCGTCGTCCTCGCGGGCATGATCGCCGCCACCGCCTTCGTCGGCCGCCGGTACGAGACGCGCCGACTTGCGCCTGCGCACGCCTGAAACGCGTGAGGAGCGGCCTGGCGACCGCTCCTCGTGACAGGCAGGGTCGAGGGGAAGCTCAGGTCTTGCCGGCAGCCTTCACGGCGAGACCGAAGTTGGTCCGAGCTCGCTTGAGCTGCACCTTGGTCAACGGGACGAAGCGGGCACGCTGCGCGATCTTGACCTCGTTGTCGAAGATGTAGTCGAGGAACGCCTGCACTTCCTTCCGCTTGAAGGAGGAGCCCTTCGCATAGATGAAGAGCGGGCGCGAGAGCGGCTTGTACGAGTTGTTGTGGACGGAGGCGACGCCCGGCGCGACGCACTGGTCGGTCTTGGGGTTGCGGACCTGGAGCGCGTTCAGCCGGTCTCGGTTCTCCGTGTAGTACGAGTACCCGAAGTAGCCCATTCCGCCACGCTCGCCGGAGACGCCCTGCACGAGCACGTTGTCGTCCTCCGAGGCCTGGTAGTCGGTGCGGCTCGCACGTGCCCGACCGTTGACCGCCTCCGTGAAGTACTCGAACGTCCCCGAGTCGGTTCCGGGTCCGAAGAGCTTGATCGGAACATCCGGGAAGCCTGCGCGGACGTCCTTCCAGTTGTTCACCTTGGAGCCGGGCTCCCAGATCTTCTTCAGCTCGGCGACCGAGAGACAGCTCGCCCAGCTGTTCTGCTGGTTCACGACGACCGTGAGCGCATCGTTGGCCACCGTGAACGCGCGCCACGAGCCCACGTCGTTCGTCTTGCACGCCTGGGCCTCGGAGATCCTCATCGGCCGCGACGCGTTCGAGAGATCGATCTCGTTCTTACAGAAGCGCTGGAAGCCGCCGCCGGTCCCCGAGATGCCCACCGTGACCTTCACCTTCGAAGCGCCGGCCTGCGAGAAGAGCTCCGCCCCAGCAGTCGTATACGGGCCGACCGTCGAGGATCCGTCGGCGGTGATCGAGCCTCCGAGCGACCTGAGGTTGTACGTCGGGTTCTGTGCAGACGCACCGACCGCAACGGACGCGATCGCAAGCGCGGCCACCAACCCGCCGGCTACCGCGACTCCGCGGCGCCCGAGAGAGTGCTTCATCGTCTGTCCCAACTCCTCTGTTCGAATGTCCCTGATAGCCGCGATGGTCGCGACAGGGGCGTCCGCGATGGGCTTTGAAGGAGTGAAAGCGTGGTGGTGAAGTGGTGAACCCGACTTTACGAGTGCCGGCCGTCTTCATGAGACGCATCGGTGAACTCGGCGAACTGGCCCGTGACGACGAAGGCCGTCTGCTCGCCGATGTCGACGGCGTTGTCCCCGATCCGCTCGAAGCAGCGCGCGACCGTGATCTGGCGCATTCCCCACTCGAGCGCCTCGGGCTCGTTCACGTAGCCGAGGACCTCGTGAAACACCTGCCGGTTCGCGTTGTCGATGAGGTCGTCGAGCTGGTGCAACCCGCGCGCCTGCGAGACGTCCCTCGCGGCAAAGGCAGCCAGCGAAACCCTGACCATCTCGGCGCTGCGTTCCCCCATGTCGACGAGACCTTCGACCACCGCCTGTCTCGTGTCGAGGTGGCTCGAGAGCTTCGTGAGCTTGGCGATCGTCACGCACTGATCGCCGATGCGCTCGATGTGGAGCCCCGAGTGGAGGATCGCGAGGACGAGCCGAAGATCGCTCGCCACGGGCGTCTGCCGGGCGAGAACCATCTCGACCTGCCTCTCGAGCGCGAGGTACCGGTCGTCCACCTCGTCGTCGAACGCGATCACCTCGTCGCAGAGCTCGACATCCTGCGTTCGCAGTGCGTCGATCGTGCCGCGAATCGCACGCGAGACGATCTCTCCCGCCTCCTGGAAGCCGGCTTCCAGTGCGTCGAGCTCGGCCTGCAGCTCGATCCTCATCCGAATCTCCCTGTCACGTAGTCCTCGGTTCGCTTGTCTGCAGGCGTCGTGAAGATCTTCGACGTCATGTCGTACTCGACGAGAATCCCCCGCCGTGCGCTGCCGTCGTCGTTGACGACGACGCTGAAGAAGGCCGTCATGTCGGCCACGCGCGCTGCCTGCTGCATGTTGTGGGTGACGATCACGATCGTGTACTCGCGCTTGAGCTCGTGCATCAAGTCCTCGATCCGCGTGGTCGAGATGGGATCGAGCGCGGACGCCGGCTCGTCCATGAGGATCACGTCCGGCTCGACCGCGAGCGCACGCGCGATGCAGAGCCGCTGCTGCTGGCCGCCCGACAGCCCGAGAGCGCCTTCCTTGAGTCGGTTCTTCACCTCGTCCCAGAGTGCCGCGTCCCGCAGCGCCTTCTCGACGCGCTCGTCGAGATTGCCCTTGAGCCCGAGCACCCGCGGCCCGAACGCGATGTTGTCGTAGATCGACTTCGGAAACGGGTTCGGCTTCTGGAAGACCATCCCGATGCGCCGGCGCAGCTCGACCGGGTCGACGTCCTTGCCGTAGAGGTCTGCGCCGTGGTAGAGCACGGTGCCCGACACCTTCGCGACCGGGATCAGGTCGTTCATGCGGTTGAAGCAGCGGATGAACGTGCTCTTGCCGCAACCCGAAGGACCGATGAACGCGGTCACGGTGTTCCGGAAGACGTCGATGCCCACGTCCTCGATCGCCGGCTTCCCGTTGTAGTGGACCGCGAGGTCGGAGACGGAGAAGACCTTCTCGCGGCGCTCGATGTCGGCGCGGTCGAGCGCGCTCTTCGAAGCCTGGGCGATGCGGGTGCTGTCGATGTGCGGAGCTTCCATCTGGGTCATTGCCTCACCACTGGCGTCGGTAGCGATTGCGAAGGAAGATGGCCACGGCGTTCATGCTGAGGACGATCACGAGCAGGACGATCGCTCCCGCGGCGGCAAACGTCTGGAACTCAGGGTCGGGTTGCCTCACCCAGTTGTAGATCTGCACCGGCAGCGCCGTGTACGCACCGAAGATCTCCGGGTTGAACGCGACGTACACCGTCGCACCCACCATCAGCAGAGGGGCAGTCTCGCCAACGGCTCGCGAGAGAGCGAGGATGGAGCCGGTCGCCATGCCCGGGATCGAGGCGGGCAGGACCTGGCGCCACACGACTTGCCACTTGGTCGCACCGAGTGCGAAGGCTCCCTGCCGGATCGAGTCGGGAACCGCGCGAATCGCTTCGCGCGAGGCGACTACGACCGTCGGCAGGACGACGAGAGTGAGGATGAGCGCACCGGCGAAGACGACACGGCCGATTCCGATTCCGCGAACGATGAAGGCGAGACCCAGGATCCCGTAGACGATCGAGGGCACCGCGGCCAGGTTCTGGATGTTGACCTCGATCAGCCGGTTCCACCACCGCGTGCGGTCGGCGTACTCCTCGAGGTAGATCGCGGTCAGAACGCCGATCGGGACTGCGAATAGCAGCACCAGGGCGCCGAGGTAGAGCGTCGCGAGGATCGCCGGACGCGCGCCGGCCTCGGCCGGGACGGTCGAGGGCGCGTTGCTGAAGAGGTTCCAGCCGAGCGCGGGCCAGCCGGTGACGAGCGTGTCGATCAGCAGCACCGCGAGCGTCCCGAAGGCGACGAACATCGAGAGCAACATCGCGGTCTTGAACAGCCCGTTCTTCAAGGCACGACCGCGCCGGTGCGTCTCCTCCTCCGGGATGGGGTCGTAGTCGTGCTCGACGTGCGGCTCGATGACAGTCATTCGTAGACCTCGCGGTACTTGCGCACGAGCCGGATCGAGACCAGGTTCATGACGAGGGTCATCACGAAGAGCGTGAGACCCACGGCGAAGATCGTCTTGTACTCGATCGAGCCGGTCGGTATGTCCCCGAAGCCGGTCGCGCCGATGAAGGTCGTCATCGTCTCGATGGGCTCGCGTGGGTCGACGGTGATCTGGGCCAGCTGGCCGGCCGCAATGAGAACGATCATCGTCTCGCCGACCGCGCGCGAGAATCCGAGCACGAACGCGGCGATGATCCCCGAGATGGCTGCCGGCACGACGATCTGGGTCGACACCTGGAGCTTGTCGGCGCCGAGCGCGTACCCGCCATCACGGAGATCGCGAGGCACCGCCGCCATCGCATCCTCCGAGAGCGACGCAATCGTCGGAATGAGCATCACGCCGAGGACGAGGCTCGCCGCCAGAGCATTGAAGATCTCGACCTGGATCCCGATATCGCGCAGGAGTGGCGTGACGAAGGTGAGCGCGAAGTACCCGAGGACGACGGTGGGGATCGCGGCCAGGATCTCGAGAACGGGCTTCAGGAAGCTCGCGACGCGTTGGTTCGCGTACTCGCTGAGGTAGATCGCGACTCCCAAACCGAGCGGGAACGCGATCACCGCCGAAAAGAACGAGATCAGGATCGTGCCGACGACGAGCGGCACCACGCCGAACTCCCCGTCGAGGAACAGCGGCGTCCACGTCGTTCCGGTGAAGAACGCCCAGGGGCTGACCTCGCCGAAGAACTCGATCGCCGGGAGGAGCAGCGAGACGACGATGCCGAGCGTCGTCAAGACGGAGATCGCAGCCGCGATGAAGAGAATCGCATGAACCAGCTGCTCACCCCAGCGAATCCGCTTGCGAGGCAGGGCCAGTGACGGTTGCCCGACGGCGGTGTCGTGCGTCGTCACGCGTGCCTAACCCGCGTCCCCGAGCTTCGCTTGCTCCTCGGCGAGTTGCTCGACGCTCAGGGGAACGAACTGTGCCGCCTCGGCGATCGACTCGTTCTCGTCGAGCATGAACCTGACGAAGTTGCGAACGTCCTCGTTCTCGTCGAAGGACGACTGCTTCACATAGACGAAGAGGGGACGAGAGAGCGGCGTGTAGCTGCCGTCCTGCGCGGCTTCCGCGCTCGGTGCGACGCAGCCACCTCCACCGTCCACCTCGAGCGCCTTGAGGGTCCCCTGGTTCTGCTCGAAGTACGAGAAACCGAGGTATCCGAGGCCACCGGGGCTCCCGGAGACGCCCTGCACGATGACGTTGTCGTCCTCGCTCGGGGAGTAGTCGGTCCGGCTAGCCCCCTCCTCCCCGTTGACGACGTCGGTGAAGTAGTCGAAGGTGCCCGAGTCGGTGCCCGGTCCGAAGAGGCTGAGCTCGACGTCCGGGAACGAGGGATCGACCTGGCTCCAGCTCGACACCTTGGAGTCCGGCCCCCAGATCGTCTTCAGCTGATCGACCGTGAGGCAGGTCGCAAAGCCGTTCTCGGCGCTGACGACATTCGTCAGAGCATCGGTTGCGACCCGAAACTCGGTGTATTCCACGCCGGCGCCCTGGCACAGAGCCTGCTCCTCCTCGTCGATCGGCCGAGAAGCATTGGAGAGGTCAGTCTCGCCTGCGCAGAATCGCTCGAACCCACCGCCCGTCCCGGAGATGCCGACCGTGACGTCGACGTCTTCCGCAGCTTTGAAGTCCTCGGCGGCCTTCGTGACGAACGGGCCGACCGTGCTCGATCCATCGGCCGTAATTGCGTCTGCGCCTCCCCCGCTGCCCCCGCAGGCGGTTGCAACGAGAGCCAGCCGCCGCCGCGAGCACGACCAGTGCAACCCGGTGCGTGTGCATGCCGTCAGTGTCCCGAGCCAATTGGGGCCGGCGGGCTGCATCCTGGTGAACATGCGGTGACGATCCGGTGAAGCGCTACGCGGCCGGAGCGAACACGCACCGCACCTCGAGGCCGCGACCGCGCCCACCCCGCGCCTCTACCGTCCCACCGGCCTGCGTCACGATGTGCTTCACGATCGCAAGCCCGAGGCCAGTGCCACGCGAGGCCCGCGCGCGGTCGGCGCGGTAGAAGCGCTCGAAGAGACGCGGCAGCGCGGCAACATCCACTCCCATGCCGTCATCCCGGCCCGAGAGCACGATCGATCCATCCTGTTCTCGCGCAGCCCGAAGCGTGAAGGTCGTCCCGGGCCCCGCGTAGCGAACGGCGTTCTCGGCCAGGTTGCGCGCGACCACGAGCAGCATGCGCGGCCGCACAGCGAGCTGTAGCTCCGGGTCGCAGTCCAGGGCGAGCGCGACTCCTGCGCGGGCCGCACGCTCTCCCAGCTCGGCGAGCGCCTCCTCGAGCACGGGCCGGATCGGAGTGGCTCCGAGCGAGACCACTCGCGCTCCCGACTCGAGCTCGCTCAGGAACAGCACCTCGTCGATCAGCTCGGTGATCTGCTCGACCTCTCTCGTCGCCTGCTCGACGAGCTCGGTCACGTCCTCGCCGGGAAGGGTCGCGGTCTCGAGCAGGGTCAGGAGTCGCGCGAGCGGGGTTCGCAGCTCGTGGGAGACCGCCGCAGTGAATCCCGACCGCAGCTCCTCGTATGCGGCGAGATCTCCTTCGCGGGAGAAGTAGACGAGCCGCTCGCGCTGGCCGTCTGCGTCATACGGAACGACGAGCGGAATGACCCCCGAACTTCCCGCCAGAAGGTCGGGCGGCAGCGGGTCTCCCTCGCGGATCCCGTCGACGCTCTGCCGCGCGCGGCGGCTCGCCAGGAGGACCCGGTTGTCGTCGTCGAGGACGACGACGGCTTCGCGGCTCTCCTCGACGAGTGCTCGTGCCCGTATCGCGTCGGCGTCCACCGCGAGGTTCTAACAGAAGGTTTGCGCAACGCTTGCCAGGCGCTTACGAAGCCCAAACTCACATGTCGGTGAATCCAACTCGTCACCTACGAAGGAGAGGCGAGATGGGATTCAAGTCATTCGCAGTCACCGGCGCGGTGCTCGGCGCTCTCGTGATCGCGTCCGTGGCAGTAGCCGCCGTCATCAACGGCACACCGGGCGATGACGTGCTGCGCGGGACCGACCAGGCCGACGAGATTCGAGCGTTCGCCGGAAACGACCGCGTATATGCGCGAGACGGCGCTGATCTCGTTCGGGCAGGCACGGGCGACGACGGCGTCCGCGCGGCGGACGGCGGTGACCTGGCATACGGCGGACATGGCAACGACTTCCTGGCCGGCGGCAACGGAGAGGACCGGCTCAAGGGCGGGTCCGACGCCGACACCGTTCACGGAGGCGACGGTGCCGATCGCGTCTCCGGGAACAGGGGGCCGGACGTCGTGAACGGGAACGACGGTCCGACTCGGTGTACGGCGGCTGGGGCGCCGACCGCGCATTCGGTGGCAGTGGCGACGACGAGCTCCACGCCCTGGCGGCCGACGGCGACCCGGATCTCCTGAACTGCGGGCCTGGCGAGGACAAGGCGTTCGTGCTTCGCGAGGAGCGCTCGTCGACCAGGGTCGTCGGGTGCGAAACCCTCCTCATCGTGGTCGAGCTCTCGGCTGATCAGCAGGAGGGCGAGAACGCGGACGCGGACACGGAAGCCGACGGGTAGACGGATGCTGGATTGGGGGTCTGGCTTCAGCCAGACCCCCAGGCTTTCGTTCACCACCCGGATACAGGTCGATAACCAGTCGACGGCCCCTGTCCCTTCCGGGGGCCGTCACTATGTGGCCAGGTGGCGAAGGTCTTGATCATCGAGGACGACGACGTCATCGCCCGCGGGATGGCAAGGCACCTCGAGTCCGCAGGGTTCGACGCCGTCGGTGTCGCGAACGGCGAGACGGGTCTCGCGCGCCTGCGCTACGAGCGGCCGGACGTCTGCGTGCTCGATCTCATGCTTCCCGGAATCGACGGCTGGCGGGTGATCGAGCAGGCGCGGTCGGAGGGTATCGGCACACCGATCGTCGTGGTCTCCGCGCGTGGGACCGAGCACGATCGTGTCCACGCGCTCGAGATCGGCGCGGACGACTACCTGGTCAAGCCGTTCTCCCTCAAAGAGCTGACCGCGCGTGTGCGCGCGGCGGCCCGCCGCGGCGTCAGTGAAGCGGAGCCGCGCCGCGGCGACGCGATCGAGATCGAGGAGCTCCGCCTCGACCCGAACAACGTGCAGGCGTTCGTCGACGGCGAGAGCGCAGAGCTCACGCCCACCGAGTTCCGGCTGGCGTACACGCTCGCCCGTGAGCAGGGGCGTGTGCTGACGCGCGACGAGCTCCTGCAGAGGGTGTGGGGCCGGCGAGCGACGCACCGCGACCGGACGGTGGACGTCTTCGTCCGCAAGCTCCGCGAGAAGATCGACCGCCGGGCTTCCCGCCACACGTTCATCCACACACGCTACGGCGTCGGCTACAAGCTCGAGGCCCTGCCAAAGGCCTAGCGAGAGACCTCCGCCGTCTCGTAGGGGTCAGGCTTCAGCCTGACCCCGGGCTTGGACGTTCGCGGCGGCCAGACCGCAAACCCTAGAGGCGGGGTCAGGCTTGAAGCCTGACCTCCTTCCGCGTCAGGTAAGCTTCACTTCGTTAATGATTAGCGAGGTTACGGTTGACCCACGACAGGTCGCATCCGACCTTCGACCCGTGCTGCTACGACTTGCACGCGAGCTGCGGCGGGAGACGGAACAGCTCGGAGTGACCGCGCGCCAGGCGACCCTTCTCTGGCTCGTCAAGCGCAGTCCCGGGCTTTCGCTCGCGGAGCTCGCAGCGGAGGAAGGCATCTCACCTCCGGCCATGTCCGGCCACGTCGACAGGCTCGAGACCGCTGGGCTCCTCGAGCGCGTTCGCTCGACCGAGGATCGGCGTCGCGTGGGGCTCCGGCTCACGGAGGACGGCGAGCGCCTCATGCGGCGCATTCGCGCCCGGCGCACCACATGGCTCGCCGACCACCTACACGCGCTCGAGCCCGCCGAGCTCGAGACCGTCGAGGCGGCGATCCCGGCGCTACGGCGCCTGCTGGGCGAAGACGCGTGACATCACTCGCAATCGCCCTCCGGACGCGCACGTTTCGGAGCCTCTCCAGGCACCGCAACTACAGGATCTTCTTCGCCGGGCAGCTGGTCTCTCTCGCGGGCTCGTGGATGCAGAACGTCGCGCTCGCGTGGCTCGTGCTCGAGCTCTCCGGATCTCCGCTCGCGGTGGGAGCGCTCGTTTTCTGGCGATTCGTCCCGTTCACCGTCTTCGGCCTCGCTGCAGGGGTCGTCGCCGACCGCGTGGACTCGCGCAAGCTCGTCATGGCGACACAAGGCGTGGCGCTGATCGTTTCGGTCGCGCTTGCCGTGATCACACTGACCGGGACCGCGACTCTTTCCATCGTCTACGTGCTCGCGGCGCTCGGCGGCATCACGCTCGCCTTCGATGCGCCGGGTCGCCAGTCGCTCACCTACCAGATGGTCGGCCCACGTTCGCTGCCGAACGCAGTCGCTCTGAACGCAGGGCTCTTCAACGGCTCACGTGTGATCGGACCGGCGATCGCAGGAGTCGTGATCGCCGTCGCGGGCACCGGTATCTGCTTCGTGATCAACGCCTTCAGCTTCCTCGCCGTCCTCGCCGCGCTCGCCAGCTTGCGGCAGGAGGAGCTCCACCCCGTTGAACGCGATCCCTCCGCGCGGATCATCGACGGGATGCGCAGAGCGCTCCGCTACGTCCGCCACGACCGGCAGCTCCGCTCGGTGCTCGGTGTCGTCACGGTGATCAGCACGGTCGGCTTCAACTTCCATGTTCTCGTCCCGCTCCTCGCGGCGGACACGCTCCATGTCGGCCCCGAGGGATTCGGACTCCTGTCCGCTTCGTTCGGCCTAGGCGCGCTCGTCGGCGCGCTCGTCACCGCAACCTTCCGGAGAGCGAGCTGGCATCTGTTCGCGACCGGCGCGACCGGCTTCGGTGTCCTCGCGCTCGCGCTGGCGCCCGTGAAGGACGCCGTCCCGGCCGGGCTACTGCTCTTCGCAGTCGGAATCTCGTTCACGCTCTTCACGGCCAACGCGAACGCGCTCGTACAGCTTGGAGCACCCGATCACCTGCGCGGGAGGATGATCGGGCTCTACCTCTTCGCGTTCGTCGGCCTCGCGCCGATAGGCGGGTTGCTCACCGGTTGGCTCGCCGACATCGGAGGAACGCAGCTCGCCTTCGCAGTCGCAGGCATCACGTCGCTGTTGACGATCGGCACGGCGACCCTGCTACGGGCGAGAACGCGCGAGCCCGTTACGGCGTAGTCTCGTCGAGCGTTCTCATGTCCCAAAGTGGACGACCGAGCTGAGACTCGGTGAACGCCATGACGGAGATCTGGCGCGTGTCCGGATACTCGACGGCCTCGGGCGACGGGCGGTTCGAGACCATCAGGTAGCGCACGGGCTCCGCGGTGCGGTTCAAGAGCTGGTGCGCGCCTTCGGGCCCGACCGCGAAGTGGACAACCTCCCCTTCTTCGAGCGAGCGCTCGCCCCCAGGCTCACGCAGGGTGGGACGGCCGCGAAGAACGACGAGCAGCTCCTCGGCGCCGTGATGGAAGTGGTAGAAGCCGCTGGTCCTTCCAGGCGGAATTTCGGCGACGGTGGCGCCGATCTTCTCGCCGCGCGGCAGTCGCGTCGACTTCCCAGCGGCCCACTCCTCGTCGCTCTCGAACTCCCATTCGTCGCTCCAGATGTTCGGTGTGCCACCCACTCCTGCCCTCCTCAGTCGCGTCATGATCGGTCGGTGGAGTCATACCGAACCCCCGACGAGCGCTTCGACGGCCTCCCGGACTACGACTTCACGCCGCGCTACCTGGACCAGGAAGGGCTGCGGATGCACTACCTCGACGAGGGGAAAGGCGACCCGGTGCTCCTCATGCACGGCGAGCCGACGTGGGCGTTCCTGTACCGAAAGCTGATCCCGCCGCTCGCGCGTGTTGCGCGCGTCGTCGCTCCCGACTACTTCGGCTTCGGCCGCTCCGACAAGCCGACGCGCATGGAGGACTACTCGTACGACTTCCACTACTCGTCGATCGAGCGACTTGCGGCGGAGCTGGAGCTCCGCCGGACGACCGTGGTCGTGCAGGACTGGGGCGGCCCGATCGGCCTGCGACTCGCGGTCGAGCACCCGGAACGAGTGGCGCGACTCGTGATCCTCAACACCGGCATCGGCGCCGGCCGCGCACCTTCGCCCGAATGGCTGAGATTTCGCGACTTCCTCCGACGCGTCGGAACCGAGCTCATCCCCGGACAGCTGGTGAGGATCTCGGCTGTGACCGAGCTCGCCGAGGACGTCGTCGAGGCGTACAACGCGCCCTTCCCGACGCCCGAGTCGAAGGCGGGGATCCTCGCGTTCCCCGAGCTGGTCCCGACCGAGCTGGATCATCCCTCCGCGGCGAAGATGCTCGAGGTCCGCGCCGCGCTCGAGCAGTGGGAGAAGCCGACGCTCGTCCTCTTCTCGGACTCGGACCCGATCTTCACCCCGGAGGCCGCGGAGCGCCTCGCCGAGCACATTCCCGGCGCAGGCCCTGCGGAGATCGTCGCCGGAGCAGGCCACTTCCTGCAAGAGGAGAAGGGCGAGGAGATCGCGGAGCGCATCGTCCGCTTCCTCGGCGAAGGCCTTACACCCGGGTCTGGCTGAAACCAGACCCCGTCAGCGCTACCCCGGCACGACCCAGGTGTCGCCGGAGTGGAGCAGCGCCTCGAGATCGCCCGCGCCCGGACGTCCCGTGCGCTCTCCAGCTGCTCGGCCATCAGGTCGTCGTACACGGGCCGCTCGATGCTGCGAAAGACGCCGAGCGGCACCGCACCGTCGGTCTCGTAGGTGATGCGCGAGAGCGCGAACGCAAGGCTCGGCTCTCGCTGCGACGCGTCGTGAACCAGCAGCCCGTCCCCGGCGCCTCGCCCACGTCGACCACGCGAGCCGACCCATCGCCGTCCTGCACGACGCCCTTTTCACTCTCGAGCCCGAAGCGAATCGGGGAGCCATCCTCGAGGTAGATCCGGTTCCCCTTCTCCTCGCGCACGAAGTCGAACGCGTTGTCGTTGTAGATGTTGCAGTTCTGGAGGATCTCGACGAACGCAGAGCCCCGATGTCGCGCGGCTGCCCCGAGCACCTCGGTCAGCCCCTTCTTGTCCGTGTCGATCGCACGCGCGACGAACGACGCCTCCGCTCCGATTGCGATGGACAGGGGGTTGAAGGGATAGTCGAGCGACCCCATCGGGGTCGACTTCGTCACCTTCCCGAGCTCCGACGTCGGCGAGTACTGGCCCTTCGTCAGCCCGTAGATCTTGTTGTTGAACATGAGGATCTTGAGGTTGACGTTGCGCCGCAGCGAGTGGATCAGGTGGTTCCCGCCGATCGAGAGCGCGTCTCCGTCCCCGGTCACGACCCACACGGACAGATCCGGACGGCTCACGGCGAGCCCCGTCGCGATCGCCGGCGCACGCCCGTGGATCGAGTGCATCCCGTAGGTCTGCATGTAGTACGGGAAACGCGCGGCACAGCCGATCCCGGAGACGAAGACGATTCGCTCCCGAGAGAGCCCGAGCTCCGGCATGAAGCCCTGGATCACGTTCAGGATCGCGTAGTCGCCGCAGCCCGGGCACCAGCGCACTTCCTGGTCGGACTTGAAGTCCTTCGCGGTGAGCTGGACGACGTTGCCGTTGCCCTCGGTCATGAGTCCACCAGCGCCGTGATCGCGTCCTCGAGCTCCGCCGCCCGGAACGGCCGCCCGCGCACCTTGTTGTAGCCGGCGACGTCGACCAGGAACTGTGCGCGGAGAAGCATCCGCAACTGTCCGAGGTTGATCTCCGGGACGAGCACCTTCTCGTAGCTCCGCACTACCTCCCCGGTGTTCCGGGGGAACGGATTCAGGTAGTGGAGATGTGCCGTCGCGACCTTGCGGCCGCTCGCTCGCACGCGCCGCGCGGCAGCGCCGATCGCTCCGTAGGTCGAGCCCCACCCGAGCACGAGGGTGTCGGCGCCATCCGGGTCGTCGACCTCGAGCTCCGGAATGTCCGCGGCGATGCCCGCGACCTTCGCGGCACGCAGCCGCACCATCAGGTCGTGGTTCTCGGGGTCGTAGGAGACGTTCCCGGTCTCGTCCTCCTTCTCCAGCCCGCCGATCCGGTGCTCGAGGCCCGGGGTGCCCGGGATCGCCCACGGCCGCGCCAGTGTCTCCGCGTCGCGCCTGTACGGGAGAAAGGTGTCGCCGTCGTTCGGCGTCGTCGCGAACTCGGTCGAGATGTCGGCGAGCGAGCCGACGTCGGGGATGAGCCACGGTTCCGAGCCGTTCGCGAGGTACGCGTCCGAGAGGAGGAACACGGGCGTCCGGTACTTGATCGCGATCCGCGCGGCCTCGATCGCAGCCTCGAAGCACCCGGCCGGAGTCGAGGCTGCCACGACCGGCACCGGCGACTCGGAGTTCCGCCCGAACAGGACCATGAGAAGGTCGGCCTGCTCCGGCTTGGTCGGCATGCCGGTCGACGGCCCTGCACGCTGGATGTCGACGACGACCAGCGGCAGCTCGAGGGTCACTGCGAGCCCGACCGTCTCCGACTTGAGCACGATCCCAGGACCGGCAGAGGTCGTCACGCCGAGCGAGCCGCCAAATGCCGCGCCGAGCGCTGCCCCGGAGGCGGCGATCTCGTCCTCGGCCTGGAACGTGCGCACGCCGAAATGCTTCAGGTGCGCGAGCTGCTCGAGGACGTCCGAGGCCGGCGTGATCGGGTACGCGCCCAGGAAGAGCGGAAGCCCGGAGAGCTTGCTCGCCGCGATCAGCCCGTAGGTCAGCGCCGTGTTCCCGGAGATCTGCCGGTAGGTGCCGGGCTCGAGCTTCGCGGGCGCGACCTCGTACGAGACCGCGAAGTCCTCCGAGGTCTCGCCGTAGTTCCAGCCCGCCTTGAAAGCGCGCGTGTTCGCCTCGGCGATCTCGGGCCGCTTGGCGAACTTCGTCTCGATGAACCCGAGGGTTCCATCGATCGGCCGGTTGTAGAGCCACGACATGAGCCCGAGCGCGAAGAAGTTCTTCGAGCGCTCGGCCTCGCGTGAGGTGATCCCCTCCACCTCCTTCAGCGACTCGATCGTCATCGACGAGAGCGGGACGTCGTGGACGTGGAAGTCGGAGAGCGACCCGTCCTCGAGGGGGCTCGTCGCATAACCGGCCTTCTGCAGGTTCCGATCCGAGAAGGCGTCGGTGTTGACGATGACCGTCCCGCCCTTCGCAAGGTCGGCGAGGTTGACCTTCAGTGCCGCGGGGTTCATCGCCACCAGCACGTTCGGCTGATCCCCTGGCGTCAGGATGTCGTGATCGGCGAAGTGCACCTGGAAGCCCGAAACGCCGGGGAGCGACCCCGCCGGCGCGCGGATCTCGGCCGGGAAGTCGGGCAGTGTCGCGAGATCGTTGCCGAAGATCGCGGTCTCGCTCGTGAAGCGGTCACCGGTCAACTGCATGCCGTCTCCGGAGTCGCCCGCGAAGCGGATGACGACCCGTTCCAGCTGCTCGACAGGTTTGGTCTTCGCTATGCCTCAGGTATAGCTGACGCGGCGCTTTCTGGCAGCGCCGAGATGAGGATCTCCGAGCACATAGAGATCGGGCGGCCGCCGGAGGACGTCTGGGCGGTCGTCTCCGACCTCTCCACGCACACCGTCTGGCGGCCGTCGCTCGTCGAGTTCCGCCAGCTCTCGGACGGGCCGCTCGGCGTCGGCACACGCATCCGCGAAGTCCTCCGCTGGAAGGGGCGGACGATCGAGGTCGAGGACGTGGTCACCGCGTTCGACCCGCCCAGACGGCTCGGGATCCACGGTGGCTGGAAGGCCGCCGACTTCGACGTCGACTTCGCTCTCGACCCCAGCGATGTGGGCACTCGCGTGACGTTCGACTGGTCGTTCGAGCCGAAGACCGTGCTCCTGCGCGTGCTGACACCGTTCCTGGGACGAACGCTGGGCGGGGCGACCCGTGACGAGCTCGAGCGGCTGAAGGCGTACGTCGAACGCTAGTCGGCTTCGGCGATGAGCGCGCCCAGGTCGAGCGGGCGAGTGAACATCGCGACGGTCGTGCCGTCCGCCTCGCGCGGCCATTCCTCACGCGGACGGTCGGTGTAGAGCTCGATCCCGTTTCCGTCGGGGTCGCGCAGGTAAATCGCCTCGCTCACGCCGTGGTCCGACGCACCCTCGAACTGGATCCCCGCGTCTTGCAGCCGCTTCAGAGTCGTCGCAAGCGACTTCCGGTCGGGAAAGCGCACTGCGACGTGGTAGAGCCCGGTCGTACCTCGAGGAGGCGGAGAGCCGCCCTGGGACTCCCACGTGTTGAGGCCGATGTGGTGGTGGTATCCACCGGCGGAGATGAAGGCCGCCTGGTCACCGAAGCGGGCCTGCTCCTCGAACCCGAGGGTGTCGCGCCAGAAGGCGAGCGCGCGGTCGAGATCGGACACCTTCAGATGGACGTGGCCGATGTCGACGCGGGGATCCAGGACCTCGCTCATCGGTGGTCAGCGTAGCGCCAAGAACTCGGTTCAGACTGACACAAGGCTTCGTTCTGAATCGAGTTCATAGGCATTCTGCGTTCGTGGCTCGACTCGCGCCGATCGCCTTTGCACTCGTTCTCCTCTTGGCAGCGGCGAGCGGCGGCTCTGCCGCGGACGAGAACGTCGCGGCATCGCAGCTGACCCGGCCGCAAATCGTTGCTCAGCTGCCGCGTGCACTGTCGGTTGCGCGCATGCGCGCTGACCTGGTCGCGCTCCAGCGAATTGCCGACCGGCATGGAGGCACGCGCGCTGCTGCGACCGCCGGCTACCGCGACTCGGTCGCGTACGTCCGTGGGCAGTTGCGACGGGCGGGCTACAGCCCGCGCGCTCCGAGCTTCCCGTTCGTCGAGTATCGCGAGACGGTCGAACGCGGGACGCAAATCGCGCCGACCAGACGAGCCCTCGAAGTCGAGGCGCTCGAGTACTCGCCGTCGACTCCACGCGGCGGTCTTCGGGCACGACTCGTGCCTAGCGGCGACGGCTGCGAGGCGAGCGACTTCGACGGAGTCGGCGGCGCGATCGCGCTCGTTCGTCGAGGCACCTGCTTCTTCGCGGTGAAAGCGCGGAACGCGGCCGGTGCGGGGGCGAGCGCCGTTCTCATCTTCAACACGGAGCGAGGGTTGTTCGACGGCACGCTGGGAGATCCGCAGGCCGCCACCATTCCCGCCGCGGCGCTCTCCGGCGCGGTCGGAACCGAGCTGGCCGGAGCGCAGGACACGACCGTCGAGCTCGAGCTCGTCGCCCAGCGCGTCCGGTCGTCGTCGCAGAACGTCGTGACAGATGTGCGACCTCGAGCGCGTCGATACCTGGTCGTCGGCGCCCATCTCGACTCGGTCCTCGCGGGGCCCGGCATCAACGACAACGCGACCGGCGCGGTGGCGCTCCTCGAGATGGCGCGCGTCGTTCGCGACCGTTTCCCCGGCCTCGCTGTCCGCTTCGCCTTCTGGGGGGCGGAGGAAGCCGGGCTCTTCGGATCACGTGCGTACGTGGAAACGGCCGCGAGAAGCGAGATCGTCGGCTACCTCAACTTCGACGTCCTCGGTTCGCGCTCCGGCGAGTACGGGATCTACGAGGGTCAGTTCGCAGCGCGCTGGGTCGAGTACTTCGAGCGCCGCGGTCTCGCCGCTCGGGTGATCGACATCGAAGGCCGCTCGGATCACGCACCCTTCGCGCAGGCGGGGGTTCCCGTCGGCGGGCTCTTCGCAGGGGACTACGCGTGCTACCACCGCTCATGCGATCGGGTCTCGGCAATCGACTTCGCAGCCCTCGAGACCCTCGCTCGCGCTGCAGCGTGGGGCATCGCCTCGTTCGCACCGCTCAGGGGATGACGGGAGAGGCCGTCTCGGCCTGTTCTTCCGGTGCGTCCTCTCCGGCTCCAGCACGTTGCGACCCGAGCGAGGCGCCCGCCGCCGCCCAGACCGTCACGGCGAGCCAGTGCACGCCGATGACGTCGGTCTGCAAGCCGAGGAGCAGAACCGCCGCGAACGCGGCCGCGAGCCAGGCCTCCCGCCGCCACAAGGCAAGGAAGAGCGCGATGCTCCAGAGCACGAACGCCGTCATGCCGGCCACACCGGCGTCGACGCCGAGCTCGGTGTAGGTCGACTCCCCGGCCTTGATCTCGACGCCCGTCCGCTTGGCGACGACCCCCGCGTTTCCGAGGCCGTAGCCCTGCGGATGCCGAAGGACGGTTTCGATGCCGTCCCGAAGGTTGCGCAGGTGGCTCCGCGTCGACGACTCGTCGGTGGCGAAAGGGTCTGAGCTATCTCCCGGCTCACGCTCGGCGTTCGCGCGCAGGAACGCAAGCTCCGCCTCGGTGTAGCTCGTAGATGGGCCGAGAGTCGGATACGCCACGAGGAAGAGCGCTCCGACCGCGATCGAAACGGCGGCGAGCACGACCGGCGCGAACCGCCGCTGCGCGAGCGCGAGCACGAGCAGCCCGACCACGAGCGCTCCGAAAGCGGCCCGTGTGTGCGTGTAGAGGAGGCCGGCGTAGAGGACGACCGCCAACAGCCCCCACCACACGCGGAACTCGCGGCTCGCGACGAAGATCAGCGCAACCACCAGTGCATAGGCGCTCGCCAGGGGAGAGAGGAACGTCGAGACGAGACGCCGGATCGGGTTCTGCTCGTCACCCGTGTTGTAGACCCAGTTCTCGGGCAGGCCCGACAGGCCCTCGTAGTCGAGGTCGAGCTGCTCCCGATACCAGCCCGGCACCCCGGAGTCACGCCAGGCCTGGAGGTTGATGAACGCGAGGTCGAACAGGCCGATGACCGCGACGCCCGCCGCGGTGAGCGCGATCGTTCCTGCCAGCCAGTCGCGCTCCTTCCACCACGCCGACAGGAGTCGTCCCAACGCGTAGGCCGCAACCGGCAGGAGATGGTGACGCAGTGCGAGCAGCTCGCCTCGGGTGGTTGCCTCTCCGCCCAGCACGTCCTGCGGGATCACTGCGTAGACAACGATGACGATCGCGTACGCGGCCGCGAGCATGTCGACCCTCTGCAAGACGGGTCGTCCCCGCACGCCCCACGCGGCCAGGCCGAGCCCGACGAGCAACAGCAGTTCCTTCCACGCCGCGACGACGTCGAGCGTTCGTCCGCGGACGCCGAGCTCCCAGAGCTGCGCCATCGCCGCGTTGTGGACGGCAAGCCCCGCAACGAGCGCGACGAGCGCGAACGCGGCGAGTCGCCGCACCGTCGCTCTGGAGGCTTGCTGCGAAATTCCCGCGTGCCGGCTGCCGGTCACGACACTGCTCCGGATCGCCACCCTCGCGCGTGTGTGGGGCGCCCGGCTTGGTCGTGACCGCCCCCGACGGCGCGCCAATTCCGCAGCAAGCCTCTAGTCAACGATCGCCACCAACGTCAGGCCGAGGTTGACGATCCGTACACGTCCGGGGAAGAGCGACTCGAGACTCTGCTTCGACAACAGGTGAACCTCGGTCGCGAAGCTCTTCCCCGCGAGCCGGTACGCAGAGTGCGCGATCGGGTCCGGGAGCCAGTGCACGAGCGGAAGTCGCGTATGCACCTCGATCGGGAACCGACGGTTCGGCGTCGTCAGGAACACACGCCTTCCCACGCGCAGCGCCTCCGACACGAAGAGCCGCTGTCGCGCACGATCGCCCACGTGCTCGATCACCGCATTGGAGAAGACGATGTCGAACGCACCGTCCTCGAATGGGAGGGCACACGCATCTCCCTGTACATACGAGATGTGTGGATATCGCGACCGGAACCCGACGCCGTCCTGGAGCCCCAGCGCCGTGATCCGCGCCGGCCACGGGTACATCTCCTCGAGGAAGTTGAGCGTCCCGCACCCGTCGCCCTCGCCGAACCCGAGCTCGTCTGCTCCGACGTCGAGCACGCTCGTCTCAGCGGTGGGCTGGAGCTCGTCGAGGAGGAGCCGAAGCTTGCGCTTGCGAGAGCGGAGCGAGACTGCGTCGGCGAGGCCCATCGGCTGAAGTATCCGTTCCGCTCTGGCGAGTAGGGTGGCGACGTGGTCGAGGCCGTGCTCCGAGCAAAGGGCCTCTACTCGCTGAAGCTGACCGCTCGGACGCCGAGCTGGAAGGCAGAGCTTCCTGGAGGACGCTGGGTCGCGGCCCGTCAGCTCCACGACGGCAGGCTTCTCGTCCGCGCGTCGTGCGAGGAGTCGGTCGAGCAGGCACGGTTCCTGCTCGCGCTCGACGACGACACGAGCGAGTTCCATCGCCGCTATGCGCGCGACTCGCTGCTCGGACCCTCGGTCAAAAATCTCCGGGGGCTCCGCCCGACCCGGACTGCGACCGTGGCGCACGCCGCGCTTCGCGCCGTGTGCGGCCAGCTCATCCAGTCGCGCCGGGCTCGCGAGATCGAGCGAACGGTGATCCGCGCGTGTAGAGAGAGCCCGCCGTCGCGCGAGGCGCTGGCACGTCTGTCTCCCGCAAAGCTGAGCGCCTGCGGGCTCGCCGGGAGCCGCGCGCTGACGCTCACGCGGCTCATGCGTGGAGTCGACCTCGAGTCCTTGAAGACGACGCTGGCGCCGACCGCGCTCCCCAGACTCGGCCGCGAGCGCGGGATCGGCCCGTGGAGCGTCGGCGTCATCGCCCTCCAGGGTCTCGGCCGCTATGACGCCGGGCTCGTCGCGGACCTGAGCCTCGTGAAGCTCTTCGCCTCGCTCCGCGGGCGCTGGCCCGAGCGGCCTGACGAGACGGCGGAGCTCATCGCCCCGTACGGCGAATGGCAGGGGCTCGCGAGCATCTTCCTGCTCGCCGGTTTCTCGCGAGGCCTGGTTCCGGGCGCGAGCGCAGACCGCGCTCGGCTCGTCCGGACCGCTCGTTTCGCCGCGTGACCGAGATCGCGCCGGACGGCAGCCCCGTCCTCCTCTACTCCAGGCTGCCGGCGCTCGGCGAGCCGAAGCTGATCCACGAGGCCGTGCCGGCGGGCGCGGAGATCCTCGAGCTCGGGGCGGGAGCAGGGCGCATCACGCACGAGCTCCTCGCGCTCGGGCACACCGTGGTGGCGGTCGACAACTCGAGCGCCATGCTGGCGTGCATCCGCGGCGCAGAGACGGTCCTCGCCGATCTCGAGAGCCTGGACCTGGGCCGGCGGTTCCCCGTCGTCGTACTCGCGAGCAACTTCATCAACGACCCCGACGCCGATACTCGCCGCAGGTACCTCGCGACCTGCGCTCGACACGTGCTTCCGGACGGCCAGGTGCTGCTGCAGGGCTTTCCACGCGACTGGAGCCCGAACACCGACTGGTCGGAGCATGGAGACGTTCGGATTCGCCTCCAGCGCTTCGAGCTGACAGGCGACCTGGTGTCGGGCGAGATGGAGTACGTGGTCGACGGAGTCGAGCTCCACCATGCCTTCGAGTCGAAGCTGCTGAGCGAGGAAGAGCTCGAACGAGACCTGCGCGCGGTCGGGCTCCGCCGCAAAAGCGTGCTCGACGAGAGGGGTTCGTGGACGGAAGCGATTCCCGCAGGCCGCTCGTAGACTCCTCGCATGACCGACTCCCGCAAGATCGCGATCCTCGGCGCAGGGCGGATCGGCGAGGCGCTCATCTCAGGACTCCTGTCCTCTGGGTGGCGGAAGCCCGCGGAAATCGCTGCGACCTCGCGCCGCGCGGAGCGTGTCACCGAGCTCGAGGAGCGCTACGAGATCGCCGCGACGCTCTCGAACCACGATGCTGCCGCGGGAGCATCGCTCGTCGTCATCGCCGTGAAGCCCCAGGACATCGAAGGGCTGCTCGGCGAGATCGGCGGGCTCATCTCGCCGGATCAAACGGTTCTCACCGTCGCGGCCGCGATCCAGACGTCTCGGATCGAAAGCCGCCTGAGCCCCGGCGTGCCCGTAGTCCGGGCGATGCCGAACACCCCCTCGACGGTGCACGAGGGCATCGCGGGTCTCTGCGCCGGTGCGCATGCAGGCGACGAGCACCTCGACCTCGCGGAAGAGGCGCTCTCCCACCTGGGCGGTGTCGTACGCGTTCCCGAGAGCGCGATGGACGCGATCACCGCCGTCTCCGGCTCAGGTCCCGCCTACTTCGCGTTACTGGCCGAGGCAATGATCGAAGCCGGAATCCTGCTCGGGCTCTCTCGTGAGATCTCGACGCAGCTCGTCGTGCAGACGATGCTCGGCACGGCGAAGCAGCTCCGCGACGAGAAGATGCACCCGGTCGAGCTCCGCGAGATGGTCACGTCGCCTGGCGGAACCACGATCGCGGCAATTCGCGAGCTCGAGATGGCCGGAGTGAGGGCGGCGTTCTTCAACGCGATCCAGGCGGCGATGGTGCGTGCGCGGGAGCTCGCCGCTGGCCAGGACTAAGGGGTTGGTGGGGTCAAGCTTGACCCCAGCTTGTCGGCAGAAGCAGCGATTCGAGCGTGACCCGGAGCCCTCGATCCGCCGCGAGTACTTGTAGGGCGAGCACGGTGTCGGCAACCGGAGTGTCCTCGAGGAACTCGTCGCGCGCCTCGAAGTCGGCGACGAGCGCGCGGATGGCACGGTCGTAGCCGGATTCGTCCCCCGCAGCCAGACCCGCGACCGAGTCGACGACCGCCACCGGGATCTCGGCACGATCTTCCAGGCCGGGCGCGAGCAGGTCGGCGCTCGCGTCCTCGCCGCGCACCAGATATGCGAGCACCGCGGCGTAGCGACCGATGGGGCTCTCCGATTCCGCCGCGCCCGCCTCGAGCGCCCAGGCGGCGTCATCCTGCGCTCCGTCCCGATCACCCGCGATCAGCCTCGACTTCATCGCGCCGATCGGCCTGCCCCAGCTGCCGGGAGGCGCTAGCGGCCAGCTCTCGCGGTAGCGCTCCGCGGCTCGCACGAGCCAGCGTCGCCCCTCTTCCTCGCGACCGGCCATGAGCAGCGAGAGCCCCGCAGCCCAGGCCGCGTTGCCCATCCGCGTCAGCTGTCGCTGCCGCTCGTCGCCGTCCTCCGGCAAGCGCGCCGCCCCGTCGTCGTGACGCTCGATCGCGCGCGCCGCGCGTTCCTCCCAGTCGGCCATGAGGCACGAAGTATCGTCTCCGGCGATGACTCGCACGCTCCGAGAGGTCGTCTACGTCGACGGCGTCCGCACGGCGTTCGGCCGTGCGGGGAAGGACGGTTACTTCTGGAAGACGCGCGCCGACGACATGGCGGTGAAGGTCGTGCGCGAGCTCCTGCGTCGCAATCCGAGCCTTCCGGAAGACGAGATCGACGACGTCGTCTTCGCCGCGACCGCGCAGGTCGGAGACCAGGGGCTCACGCTCGGCAGGGACGTCGCGCTGCTGGCGGGGCTTCCGCAGTCCGTTCCGGGATTTGCCGTCGACCGCATGTGCGCGGGCGCGCTCACCGCGACGACCAGCGGCGCGGGCGAGATCGCAATGGGCGCCGCCGATGTCGTCCTCGTCGGCGGGGTGGAGCACATGGGCCATCACCCCATGGGAGAGGACGTCGACTTCAACCCGCGCTTCATCTCCGAGCGGATCGTCGACGAGTCGGCGGCGGTGATGGGGCAGACGGCGGAGAACCTCCACGATGCCTTTCCGCACTTGACAAAGGAGAACGCAGACGCGTTTGCGGTCGAAAGCCAGCGCAAGGCGGCACAGGCCTGGGACGAGGGCGTCATGGACGAGATCGTCGTGCCCATGTCGGTCTTCACGGACGAAGGTTGGACCGTCGCCGCACGCGACGAGTTCCTGCGGCCGGACACGACGATGGAGGCTCTCGCCGACCTCCGAACGCCATTTCGGACGGCGGGGCGGGTCACCGCAGGCAACTCGGCCGGCCTCACGGACGGCGCCACGGCCGCGTTGATCGCGTCCGAGGAGGGCGCGAGGAAGCTCGGCCTCGAGCCGAGGATGCGGCTCGTCGGCTTCGCCTACGCGGGAGTCGCGCCGGAGCTCATGGGCCTGGGGCCGGTCCCGGCGACGAACAAGGTCCTGGAGCAGACCGGCATCTCCCTCGACGAAGTCGGTCTCTTCGAGCTCAACGAGCCGTTCGCGGTGCAGGTGCTGACCTGGTGCGACGGCGTCGGGATCGAGCCCGACGACCCGCGCCTCAACCCGTACGGAGGCGCCATCGCGTGCGGCCATCCGCTTGCCGCGACGGGGGTCCGGCTGATGGCGCAGCTCGCACGCGGGTTCCGCGACCGCCCTGAAGCTCGCTACGGCCTGACGGCCCTGTGCATCGGCCTCGGCATGGGCGCAGCCGTCCTCTGGGAGAACACGCAGAACGGCCACGGTGGCGGTGGCTAGCCGACCAACCGAGTTCAAGCTCCAGCGGCTCGACACGCGGGTCGGCCCGGTCGCGCCTCGTGACCATGGACAACGGCGAGGACTGGCAGAAGCCGAACACGTTCGGCGAGCAGGCTCTCCGCTCGCTCGACGAAGTTCTCGGCCGGCTACGAACCCGCGACTGGCGTGGGCTCCTGCTCACGGGAAAACCCTTTGTCTTCGCCGTGGGAGCTGACATCGGCGAGTTCGGGGCGATCACGCCCGAGCGCGCGCGGCAGGGTGGCGAGGCGGGGCACGAGCTCTTCGGACGCCTCCGCGACCTTCCCTTCGTCACGCTCGCGGCGATCAACGGCGCTGCGGTCGGAGGAGGTGTCGAGATCGCCCTGCACTGCGACTACCGGACGATCTCGTCGTCGGTCCGCCACTTCGCCTGCCCCGAAGTCTTTCTCGGGCTCATCCCTGGCTGGGGCGGAACGCAGCTGATCCCGAAGCTCGTCGGAGCCGAGCAAGCCGTGACCTTCATCGTCGAGAACCCCCTGCGTCAGAACCGGATGCTCACCGGGCAGCAGGCACACGAGCGGGGATTCGCGGACGCACTCTTCGAGCCGGTCGAGTTCCTCGACGAGTCGCTCGAGCTGCTGCTCGACAAGATCGAGGAGGGGGGCGGGAAGGTGCGCCCAGAAGCCGATCTCTCGGACGTCGCCGAGGTGACCCGCAAGGCCCGCGCCCGTCTCGATGGCCAAGTCCACGGAGCTGCCCCGGCGCCGTACCGCGCACTCGACCTGATCGAGGGTGCCGCGACCTGGTCGCTCGAGGAGGGCTATCGCGCGGAGGAAGAAGCGCTCGCCGACCTCCTCCCCGGCCCGCAGGCCCAGGCCTCCGTGTACGCGTTCGATCTCGTGGAACGACGGGCAAAGCGGGGAGTCGGTATCCCCGACGCGGAGCCGAGGCGAATCCGCAAGGTCGGCCTCGTCGGCGCCGGCCTCATGGCACGTCAGCTCGCGCTGCTGGCCCTCCGCCGCCTGGAGGTGCCGGTCGTCCTCCGAGACCTCACGCAGGAGCAGGTGGACGAGGCAGTCGGCTGGATACATGCCGAGCTCGACGAGCTCGTCCGCGAGAGGCCGGCTCGGCGAGGGCAAGGCGCGCTTCCTCGGCTCGCTCGTCAGCGGCGGGCCGGGCTGGGGCATTTTCGCCGGCTGCGACCTCGTCCTCGAGGCGGTGTTCGAGGAGATGGCCGTGAAGAAGGAGGTCTTCGCGGAGCTCGAGCGCGTGGTCTCGCCGGAGTGCCTGCTGGCGACGAACACCTCCTCCCTCTCGGTGACGGAGATGGGCGCTGACCTCGAGCATCCGGAGCGGGTCGTCGGAATGCACTTCTTCAACCCGGTCGCCGTGCTCCCGCTCGTCGAGCTCGTTCGCACGCCGCTCACCGACGACGTCACGCTCGCCACCGCCTGGGACGTCACCGGAAAGCTGCGCAAGCGCGGTGTCCTCGTCCGCGACGCGCCGGGGTTCGTGGTCAACCGGCTCCTCGGCCGTCAGGGATCGGTCGTGATGAGCGCGCTCGACCGCGGAAACTCGGTCGACGAGACGGACGAGGCGGTGCTCCGGCTCGGCCTCCCGATGGCCCCGTCTGTTCTGCTTCAGCTCGTCGGCCCCAAGGTCGCGATGCACGTGCGCCGCACGCTGCACGACGCCTGGCCGGAGCGCTTCGCGCTGTCCGCCACGCTGGAGAGCCTGGCGGAAGGAGGCGAACCGGTCGTCGTCGAGCACGACCCGCGGTCGATCGACGAGATCCACGAGGCCGTGCTCGAGGCACTGGCGGACGAAGCGCGACACATCCTCGAAGAAGGCGTCGTCTCCGAAGCGGCCGACATCGACACCTGCCTGATCCTCGGGGCCGGGTTCCCGTTCTGGCTCGGAGGCATCACCAAGCACCTCGATCAGACCGGAGTCTCCGAGCGTGTCGTCGGTAGACCGCTCGCCGAAGTTGCCGCGGTACCCGCTTCCTCTCCGGCACCCTAAGTGCTCCCCGCCGTAGCTACGCCCATGCTTCGCGCGGCTGCGAACGCTTCGCATGCCGTCGTCCTCAGTCGGGCCAATGTTCTCGAACATTGGCCCTCCCTGCGTCCTAGGCCTGCTCGGTTCTCGCCGGCGAATCACAGCCGTAGCTACGGCGGGAAACACTCAGGTATGCTCTGACGGTACCGCTCGCCGGATAACAGGCGAGCGTCAACTCTCGGAAGGAGCGGCACCGCAGTACGTGCTGCGCACATGCACGAAGCCACGACTACCCCGACCCTGTCGTCGGACAACGAAGATTTGACTGCGGCAGCGAGCCGCGCCGCGGCCTGGTGCGGCGAGCCGTTTCTCGACGCCGACGAGGATCCCTCCTCCGCGCTCGCACCGGGAACAGCGCGACGTGCAGCTCTCGACCACGCGCTCGAGGAGATGGATGCCGGGCTCACCGAGCCGTCCTCGCGCTGGAAGGTCCGCTACGGCCTCATGCTGGGGCTCGAGCGCGTTCTCACCGAGGACCAGCCTCGAACCGCCGCAGGCACCGAGCTTCGCCGACACCAGGTGGACGCGCTGGCAGGGATGCTCGCCGAGCTCATCGCCTCGACGCAGCGCGCGGCCGACGAGAACGGGAACGGTGGCAACGGGGGCGGGAACGGCGCCGTTGCCGAGGCCGAGCTCGACGAGGAGGCGGACGACGACTTCGACGCCGGCTTCATCGACGAGAAGGAGCTCGAGCAGGGCTTCCACGGCTCCGACCCGGGAGCGGTCCGGCGCTACCGGTTCCGCCATCCGACCGCGTCGGGCAAGACGATCGCTGCGGCGGGCTTCGTCGAGGCCGCGCGGAAGCTCGGGATCCTGATCCTGACGCACCGCCGCCTGCTCGTCTCGCAGTTCAAGGGGGATCTCACCACCGAGGGCTACGGCGACCGCTTCACGGACGCGGTTCTCAAAGGGACGCGAGCACCGCGCGACAACCCGATCACGATCCAGACCTACGCCTGGTTCGCACGGCACGGGGGCGAGCTCGCCCCGGACGTGTACCACTTCGTGCTCTGCGACGAGGCGCACACGGCGCTCGGGGAGAAGACCAGCGCGGCGATCCGCGCGTTCCACGAGCCGCTGTACATCGGGATGACGGCGACGGAGCAGCTGATCGCGAAGCAGGTCTCCGATGTCTTCCCCGCCTCTGTGGACGACCTGCCGCTGGGCGACGCTGCGCGGCGTGGGCTCATCGCGCCCCTCCGCTCTCTGCGCGTGCCGCCCGCAGCAGCGATCAACTCGGTTCCGATCGTCGGCGGGGACTTCGAGGAACGGGCGTTGGCAGCCGCTCTCGACCACGAGGCTCTGAACCAGGCCGCCGCCAGCCTCTATCGCGAGCGCTTCGGATCGACGCCGGGGATCGTCTACGCGGCCGGTGTCGACCACGCGTACAACCTCGCGCAGGAGTTCCGGGCGGCTGGACTGAAGACTGAGGCTGTCTCGGGACGGACGCCGCCCGCGCGACTCGCCGAGACCCTGGCCGCGTACGAGCGCGGCGAGATCAACGTCCTGATCAACGCCCAGCTCCTCGCCGAAGGCTGGAACTCGCCACGAGCCACCGTCTGCATGCACCTCGCACCGACTGCGTCCCGCCGCGTCTACCAGCAGCGGATCGGGCGCATCATGCGGATCCACCCGCGCAAGGAAGCCGGCGTCGTCGTCGACTTCGTGCCCAAGGGCTCGACGCACAACGACCGCGTGATCTCCCTCCACGCCCTGCTCGACGCGGACTTCTACCGCGAGGGCGCCCGCGTCACGCCCGCACCCCGACGCCGCCAGCAACGCCGCGCGCGACGCAAGCTTTCGCCGGTCCCGTGGCTCGTCCCCGTGACGCCGGACGTCGCTCGACGCCTTGCCGTGATCCAGCGCGAGTGGCAGCGGATCGACCCGAAGTACCTCGACGAGGACGAGCAGCGCTTCTGGGCGACGATCGCGGGGAGGCAGATCCGCTTCGACCAGCGCGCCGAGTTCGCGCGCAAGTTCGTCGAAGGGCGTGCGAGCAAGGTCGCACTCGAGCAGTTCCTCTCCACCTGCGCAGCCGAGAACCCGAATCGCCGACTGCGGATCACCGCGCTCCTCGACCGCGTCGCGACTCCGGTCGAGCGCGCGGACTTCGACGATCTCGTCACGCTCGTCACCCAGGCACCGCCGTGGGAGAAGGACCGCGCCGCCGGCGTCCGGGTGCTGTTGCGGGCGATCGGCGAAGGAAAGGCAGCAGCGCCGGAGCAGATCCTCGCGCGCTGGACGTGGAAGCTCGCTCGCGCGACCCGCAAGGTGCAGGACCGGCGCGTGTCGACGGAGTTCCCGGAGGCGAAGCGGCTGCTCGGCGCGGCAGCGAACTCACGCGGCTACCGGCACGAGGAGAACGTCAACCGCCTCGTTCAGGTCGCGATGACCATGCCGATGGCGGTCGGCGCGGCACTCCTTGCGTCGGCAGACGGCTACACGCCGCGCGCGAACGCAGCTCTGGACAAAGCCCGTGAGGAGCTCGGCTCGATCGCCGATATCGCGAACGCCCTCGCCGACAACCTCCCTGCGCCGAAGCTCACCGCCCGCAAGTCCCGGCGGCGGCGGCGGAAGCGCAAAGGGCAGCCGCAGGAGCAGGCTCCCGCCGTGGTCGACGCGCCTGCGGACGGAAACTCGGCGGACTCGAGCCCTACCGTGGCAGAGCCCGCGGAAGACGCCGCCTAACCCTGCCCGCCGTTCTTGTCGCGCTCGCGGAGGAAGCGCGCGATCTCGGCAGCCAGCGCTTCGCCGGACGGAAGCGAGCCCGACTCCTCGAGCCAGTCGAGCGAATCGGCACGCTGCTCGAGCTCCTCGACGTACGCAGCCGTCTCTGCGTCGCTCGCAACCGCCTCCGAGACCTGTTCGACGTACGTCGCCTCCGCTTCCGCGAGCTCGCCGACGTCGATCTCGATTCCGAGCAAGCCGGAGAGCCGCTCGCAGAGCGCCTTCGCCGCCCGCGGGCTCGGCGCGAGCGACACGTAGTGAGGCACAGCCGCCCACAGGCTGACCGAAGGGATGCCGCCGCGCCGGCAGGCGTCGAGCAGAACACCGACGATCCCCGTCGGGCCCTCGTAGCGTGAGAGCTGGAGGCCGAGCTCGTCGACCAGCTTCGGGTCGGTGGCGGCTCCGGTGACCGGCGCCGGACGCGTATGGGGGACGTCCGCGAGGAGCGCCCCGAGCGTGACCACGAGCTCGACGCCGAGATCGCGCGCCAGATCCGCGATCAGATCGGAGAACGTCCGCCAGCGGTAGTTCGGCTCGACGCCGACGAGGACGACGGCATCGCGATTCGTCCCGGGAATCCGCGTGCGGAAGAACGTGTTCTCCGGCCACTCGATGTGCCTCGTCTGACCTTCGTCCAACGAGACGAGCGGCCGGGTCGCCTGGAAGTCGACGAAGAGCTCGGGGTCGATCTCGGCGAACTTCTCGGATTCCCAGGAGCGTGCGAGGTAGCCGGCGGCGAGCGTCGCCGCCTGGCCGCCGTCGTTCCAGCCTCGAAACGCCGCGATCAGCACCGGGCGTTCCAGGGTCGGACGCTCGAAGATCCGAAGCTCCTCCGGCATCGGTGGAGCTTACTGGCGGGTCAATGCCGCAGGCGGACGCCAGAGGGCGTACGCAACGGCCACGCTAAGAGCCCAGATCGCGGCTGCGAGGAAGACGTGCACGAGGACGAGGCCCCACGGAAGCGCGCTCCGGTACTGCACCTCGCCGAGGATCGCCTGCGCGACGAGGACTCCCAGGAGCACGCCCCAGAGCCGCAGTAACCCGGGGTAGCGATCTCGCATGCGCACGAGGAACCACCCGATGAAGAGCACGCCCAACCCGAACGCCGCCGCCACCCTGACGTGCACGTACACGGTGTCGACGATCTCGAGCCCGAGTCGCTTCACGTCCTCGTCTGCCCCCGGATGCGGGCCTGATGCCGTCGCCACCGCGCCTGTGACGACGAGCGCCGCGCAGGCCGGAATGCCGACCCACGTCACGAAGCGACGAAACCACCGCGGCCCGGCAGCAGCAGCGACACCGCTGTCGTGGCTCCACGCCTCGAGCGCGACCACGACCGTCAGCGCCAAAACGGCGAGCGCGAGCAGGAAGTGCGTCATCACCGCGAGTGGGTGCAGGTCGAGCGCAATCGTGATCGCCCCCATCGGGATCTGCGCGACCGTCAGGAGGAACGCCGCGAGCGCCGCCAGCCGCACTCCTCGCGGGAGACCGACCACGCGGCGCGCGCCGAGCCAGGTGACGAGCGTCAGCGCGAGCCCGACGAGGGCGACGATCCGGTTCCCGAACTCGACGAATGCATGGAACCCCTGCTCCGGGTACGGCCTGTCGCCGCACTGCGGCCAGTTGTCGCACCCGAGCCCGGATCCGGTCAGCCGCACGAAGGCGCCCGAGGTGATCACGAGGAAGAGCGCTACGCATGACGCGAGCGACAGCCGCAAGAACGTGCCCGGCGAGAGCGTGCGGACGCGTGCGACCGCAGTGATCACTACTCGAGCACGACTCCGGCGCCTGCCTCGACCGATCCGATGCGCGTCAGGCTGAGCCCTGCTGTCTGGAACGTGGCTTCGAGGACCGCGCCTCGCTCGGCGGGCAGGGAGACGAGCAGGCCACCCGCGGTCTGCGGGTCGTAGGCGAGCGCCTCGAGCGTCGCGTCGGTGTGACTTTCCACGTGCGCTTCGGCGTAGTCCCGGTTGCGGCGATCTCCGCCGGTGCGCACGCCTTTCGCCGCAAGCTCGAACGCCGCAGGAAGCAACGGAAGCGTGTCCGCCTCGATCACCGCGCGAACCCCACTCCGCTCGGAAAGCTCGTGCGCGTGCCCGAGCAGCCCGAAGCCGGTCACATCCGTCACGGCGTTCGGCGTGAAGGGCCGAAGCGCCTCGGCTGCGGCGCGATTCAGCTCGAGCATCGACGTAATCGCCGCATCGAGGGCGCCCGCGGGCGCAATCCCGTCTCGCTCGGCCTGAAGGACGATCCCGGTGCCGAGGGGTTTCGTGAGGAAGAGTGCGTCTCCGGGAGCAGCGCCGGCCTTCGGCCAGATGGCGTCCGGATGGACGGTGCCGACGACCGCGAGACCGTACTTCGGCTCGGCGTCGCGGATCGTGTGGCCGCCGGCCAGGATCGCACCTGCGGCTCGCACGCGCTCGTCCGCGCCGGCCAGAACGTCACCGAGCACCTCGACCGGCAACTCTTCGGGAAACGCGGCGATCGAGAGCGCGAGCAACGGCACTCCACCCATCGCGAACACGTCGTTGAGCGCGTTGGTCGCGGCAATCCCGCCGAAGATGCGCGGGTCGTCGACAAGCGGCGGGAAGAAGTCGACGGTGAAAACCAGCGCGCGCTCGTCGTCGAGGCGGTACACGGCTGCGTCGTCCGCCGGATCGAGCCCGACGAGCAGATCCTCGGCTTCCGCAGGGACGAGCCCCGCGAGCAGCGTCTCGAGGCGCGCGGCGGAGTACTTCGCGGCGCAGCCGCCTGCCCGGGCCAGGGACGTCAGCGGAACAGCGTCCACACGAAGAGTGTAGGACGGGAAGGAGACCGTTCCGGCGCGCAGAAGCTCGCAGCGGAGAAAAGACCCCTTTCTCCTCTCCCCCTGAGAACAAGCGGCCGCCGCCCCCTCGGCGGCCGCTTGTGTGGGAGACTCGGCCGCGATGAAGTCGGCGCTCGTCACGGGCGGCTCCACGGGCATCGGGCTCGAAATCGCCCGCATGTTGCGCGAGGAGGGACACGAGCTCACGCTCGTCGCCCGTCGTCCAGAGCCGCTCGAGGAAGCGGCTACCGAGCTCGGCGCACTCGCCGTTCCGGCGAATCTCGCGGACGCGGACGAGTGCGCTCGCGTCGTAGCCGAGCACGCGGAGCGCTACGGCGGCATGGACGTGCTCGTGAACTCCGCCGGCATCGGCATCGGCGGATCGTTCGGGGATCAGCAGACGAAGGCGTTCTCCCTCCAGCTCGACGTGAACCTGCGCGCGACCTTGGTGGTGACCCGCGAGGCGCTGCCACTCCTCAGGGCCTCGAAGGGCCAAATCGTCACTCTCGCCTCGATCGCCGGGACGATCCCCACGCCCGGCCTCGCCGTCTACGGGGCGACGAAGGCCGCGCTCATCGCGCTCACGAACTCCCTGAACCGGGAGGAAGCGGACAACGGGGTGCGAGCGACGGCGATCTGCCCGGCGTTCGTCGCGACGAAGATGACGGACTGGACCGGGCTCCCCGCCGAGGAGATGATCCAGGTCGAAGACGTCGCGGAGCTCGTCCGCACGGTGATCAAGCTCAGCCCGCGTGCCCGCGTGCCGCAGATCGTGATCGAACGGGTCGGGGACGTCGTCTGAGGGAAGGGGCTGGCTTAGCCAGACCCCGGTTCGACTACCAGGCCCAATGCCTCTTCCAACTCGCGCACCGACACCGCGCCCTCGTACCGCTCGAGAATCTTCCCGTCCCGCCCCACGAGAAAGGTCCACGGCTCCGTCTCGAGCCCCCACTCCCGCACCCACTTGTTGAACCCCTTCGCAGGATCGTTGTCCTCGTAGACCTCGACGTGGATGAAGCGGACGGGCTTCCCCTCGAAGCGGCTCGCAGTCTCCTCGAGGACGTCCACGACAGGCCCACAAGTCCGGCTCGTGCAGAACTTCGGCGTCGAGAACGTGACGACGAACGGGATCTTCGCGCGCAGCGAGTCGGCGATCGAGTGGCGAAGGAGACTCGTGTCGGGCGGCGTCCGCGTCGTCAGCTTCGAAGCGTCTCCCCCGACCGAAGCCAGCGTCGGCGTCTCGGATCGAGGCGCAGGATCTCCGCGGCTCGGCGTGCCGTCGTCTGGCGACACCACGACGTTCCCGAGCGCCTGCACCGGCTTCCCGCTCTCCGGCTCGGCGAGCAGCCAGTACGTGCCGGTCTCGGGAAGCCTGAGGTGCGCGACGTAGATGTGCGTGGCGTCGGCCTCGGCTCCTCCGGGGACTCCTATGCGCTCGAGCTTGGCTTTCGTCTCGAGGAAAGGTGGAGCCTCGAGCGCGCGCGACACCCAGACACGCGCAGTGGGGAGCAGCGAGACGCGTCCCTGGCCGTCGACGACGAGGAAGGAGACGCGAACGTCACCGGGTTCGTGGCTCTGCGTCCCGGCGATCACTGCGACATCGTCGCCGGGCGCACGCCAGAGCTGCTCGAGCGTCATACCGTCGCCGGGAGTTCCCGCCGTCTCGGGGTCGTCCCCGGACCCACCACATCCCATCGGGAAGAAGACACGCCGCCGCGAGCAATGCGAGCGCAGGGCGCATACGTGACCAGTCTAGATGTCTCCCTCGCAAGACTGGATTCCGCTAGCGCGGATTCCAGTCGCGCAATCCCTAAAGCCGGCCGCTTCGCGACCGGGGCGCGTTGATCAGACCCGGAGCGCTTTGATCAGACGGGGAAAGCTGAGTGCCGGGCCGGTGAGCGCCGGCCCGGCCGCAGTTCAGAAGTGACTCAGTGGCCGTCAGGCCACGACATGGCGGCGAACTTGCCCAACCATGCCGCGAGCAGAGCCATATTGACGAGAAGAAGGATCAGCTTCGGCTTCATGGCGACCTCCTCTCCTAGAAGCGGATTTCCTGGAGCGCCTCAGCGGCGTTCCGGTACAGGCGTGCCGACTCGCGGTCGTCACCACGACGGGCCGCGAGATCTCCCAGTGCAACCCACGCCTCTGCCCGGTGGCTGATCGACGCCAGCTGCTCAGCAGCCGCATCAGCCTTCCGGAAGCAGTCTCCCGCCTCGTCGAGCCGCCCGCGCTCCATCAACGCTCGCCCAAGGACGAGCTGTGACGGGCAGACCTCGTGGAGGTAGTCCTCCCGACCTTCCAGGAGGGCGAGCCCCTTGCGAGCGAGCTCGTCCGCCTGGTCGTACTCGCCCCGGTTCAGATGAACCCGGGCGAGACCCTGGAGCGCCTGCGCGGCGTCCGGGGGTGAATCGCTCTCCAGCGCCTGGGAAAACGACGCCTTCAAGTGCTCGACGGCCTGATCCTCGTCTCCCAGAAGAAGCGTCAGACCACCGAGTGCGAGTAGGAGCCGACCGACGTTACGCTCGTCATTGAGCTCCTGGTAAAGGTCTTTGGCACGTTGTGCGTAGCTCCGCGACAGGACCCAGTGGCCCTGGCGTTGGGCGATGAGCGAGGCCTGGAAATACGTGTTCGCGATCGCGCGTCGGTCGCCCAGGTCCTGCGCAAGCTCGAGCGCGCGCTCGACGTCCTCGTGCGCGGCCACGTAGTCCCGTTGTAGCCGGTGACATCGTGAGCGCCAGCCGAGAATGTCGGCTCGAAGGAGGTCGCACGGTAGACCGGACCGCTCGGCCAGCGCGAGCGCTTCGTCGAACAGCGCGACGGCAGTTCCGACGCTCGACAGCTTGTACCGGCAGACCCCGATCCGAAAGAGGACGTCTGCGCGGTCGACGTCCGAGAACTGCGGTCCTTCGGCGACGTCCCGCGCTTGTTGCATGAGCTCGAGCGCGGGGTTGATCTCGCCGCTCTGTTGGAGTGCCCAGGCCTCACCGGACAGGGCGCGGAGCTCGAACGCCGGTGCCCACATTCCATCGCCGGCGGGTCGCGTCGCTCGGAACGCCTCGATCGCTTCGGAGTACTCGTGTGCCTCGGAGAGCGCTTCCGCGCGAGCCAGCAGGGCCTCGACTTTGGTGCGCTCTTCGGTCGAGACGCCGACGGACAGAAACCCCTGGTCGACACCCAGGCGTTCCGCAAGCCAGGCGATCGTTGCTTCGGTCGGCCGGGTCTTGCCGCGCTCGATCTGGCTGATGTACTCCTTCGAAAAACGTCCGCCGGCGAGGTCGACCTGTGTCAACCCCGCCGCGACCCGGAGAGCTCGCACACGCTGGCCGAGGCGGGGCTCGGAGGCGGACATCGGCATCGTCGTGATTTCGTCCATGGAGATCGGAGTGAAGCCAGTTGCGGGCGAGATACGCTCCCCCTGCAGGGGGATGTGCTCTCCCAAACTTGGTCAAGTAACAGTAACCGAAATCACTTGACCGGGCTACTTGACTTTTTTGGACACGCCTCCTATAGTCAGCCCCACACCGCACCGATCGGACGCCAGATCGGATGCGCGGGCGCCACCGCCGGATCCGCCGACGGGCGCAGGAAGAGCGTGGCTGGGCCGCAGAGCCACGATTCTCCGGCCTGTCGACCCGGAAAGGGGTCGCCTCGAACGGAGAACGCCCCCGGAGCCGCAGCCGGGGGCGTTTTCATTCGTGGGAGGAAACCTACGGTTTCCTCCCACGGGCCCTCCTTCCCTTTGCGCTGGGTCAAGGCAGCGTTGCTCGAGGCCTACGGGCGAATGAATCGCCCTTCGGCCCTCGCACGCGACGCGAACCCGGTTCTGTGCCATCGGTCGTAGGGGCGAGGCTTGCCTCGCCCTCGTCTCGGGTCAGCTTTCGCCGGTCAGCCAGCGCAGGCGCTCGCGCTTGATCGCCTCGAAGTCCTCCTGGCGCAAAGGGCCGCCCAGGCGGTCGGCGACCGAGACGAGGAGGCTGCCTGCCACGAAGATCCACGCCTCGGTGTCGGCATCGCGATCGGCGTGGATTCCGCCCTCCCCCTGCACGCTTCGCAGCACGTCCGCGAAGAAGTCGTGCACCTCGCGCATGTGACCTCGAACGTGACGGCGGATCTCCGGGTCCTCCCCGGCCTCGGTGATCGCCTGCATCCACAGGCTCGGGAGCGTGACCTTCATCTCGCGCATCGTCGCCGGGCCGATCGCGCGCCAGCCTTCCTCGGGCCCAAGCGCCTCGATCCTCTCCTCGATTCTGGCCCGGATTCGCGACCAGGCTTCGTCGAGACAGGCGAAGTAGAGATCCCGCTTCGACGCGAAGTGGCGATAGAGGATCGGCTCGGAGACACCGGCTTCGCGGGCGATCTCGGCAGTTGTCGCCCCCGCGTAGCTCCCCTCCGAAAACACGCGGAGGGCCGCTTCCACGATCGCGAGACGACGCTCGGCCGCAGGGAGCCGGGTGCCGGCGGCGGAGGTCACGCGGCCGGCTCCGGAGCCGCCTCCGGCACGGCATGCCCCGCGCCGTCATGGGGCCGCACCAGGGTGAACGCCACGATCGCGCCGACGGCCGCGATTCCGGAAGCAACCACGAGCCCGGTCTGGAGCCCGTCGACGAAGGCCGCGGGGGTCCGCTCGCCTCCGGCCTCGAGCACCATGATGGCTCCGATGAGGGCGATGCCGAGCGAGCCCCCGATCTGTCGGGACGCATTCAGGACGGCGGATCCCACACCCGCCTTGTCGACCGGGACGCTGCGTGTGGCGGCAGCGGCGCTGGGCGTCATCGTGAGCGACATCCCGATTCCCCCGACGAGGAACGCGGGCAGGAGATCCCAGAACGTGGCGTCGAGGCCGAGCCTCGAGAAGTAGAGAAGCTGGGCCGCGATCAGAATCATTCCTGCGGTCATGAGCCCGCGCGACCCGATCCGGTCGCTGGCCTTTCCGGCGATCGGCGCCACGAGGATGATGAGGATGGTCATCGGCAGGAATGCCGCTCCCGTCTGGATTGCCGAGTACCCGAGAACGTTCTGCATGTACAGGGAGAGGAAGAAGAACACGCCGAACATCGCGAGCGCGACCAGGAGCACGACGAGGTTTGCTCCCGTGTACGTGCCGCTCCGGAACAATTCGAGCGGCAGCATCGGGGCGCGCTGATAGCGCTCGAGGAGCACGAAAGCGAGCAGCGAGACTCCCGCCACGACGAAGGCACCGAGGATGCGCGCAGAGTCCCACCCGTACGTATTCGCCTCGATCAGTGCATAGGTGAGGGCGAAGAGGCCGAGCGCGGAGGTCGCCAGGCCCGGTAGGTCGAGCCGAACGTGCGTCGAGTCACGCGACTCGTCGATGAAGAGAAAGCTCGCGACGACGGCGAGAATCCCGACCGGGACGTTGACGAAGAAGATCCAGCTCCAGTCGAGGTGCTCGGTGATCACCCCGCCGACGAGCGGGCCGATGGCAAGGGCCAGCGCGGAGGTGCCTGCCCAGATGCCGATCGCAGTGCCGCGCTGGTGCGGCGGGAACGTGGCCGCGATGATCGAGAGCGTCGCCGGGTTCATCAGCGCCGCTCCCACGCCCTGCAGGACGCGAGCGGCGATCAGCTCGTCGCCCGAACCCGCGAGCCCGCACCAGAGCGATGCCGACGTGAACACTGCGATGCCGACGACGAAGATCAGCCGCCGGCCGTACGCGTCTGCGACCTTCCCGCCGATGAGCATCAGCGCCGCGAACGTCAGCGCGTACCCGGTGACGATCCACTGGAGCTGCGAGAGGTCGGTGTCGAGGTCCTCCTGGATCGCCGGCAGCGCGACGTTCACGACCGTGTTGTCGAGCATGATCATGAAGAGGCCGAACGAGACAGCCGCAAGCGTGAACCACTTCCGCGTGTCCTCTGCGAAGATCCGAGCTCTCATCGTTCCGTCCTTGCAGGAGGGTGTCACGATCGAGCACGACACCACAATCCAAGTTAGTGAATACTAAGCTAGCACACGCTAACACGCAGCCGGAGGATGAGTTCGCATGGGTGCCTTCGGCCGCCCAGCTCGAGCAGGCGAACGTCGCCCGCTTGGCGCAGCTACTCGGCTGCGACGGCTACGGGGCTCTTCACCGCGTGTCGATCGACGAGCCGGACCGCTTCTGGCGCGCCGTGCGCGACGATCTGCGGATCCCGCTCGCGCAAGACTGGAACGCCGTACTCCGACGACTCTCGCGGGCTCGAATGGACGACCTGGTTCGAGGGCGCGCGGCTGAACATCGCCGACGCATGCGTGCATGTCTGGGCCGAGCGAACGCCTGACGCGCCCGCTGCCGTCTTCCAGGGCGAGGACGGAGCGCGCGACGAGCTGACCTTCGCGGAGCTGTCCCACCAGGTAGTCCGGCTGGCGGAAGCGCTCTCAGCCCTCGGGGTCACGGCCGGGGACCGCGTCGCGATCTACATGCCGATGTCCGCCGGGGTCGCAGTCGCGTCGCACGCCTGCGCTCACATCGGCGCCGTGCAGGTTCCGATCTTCTCCGGGTTCGCGGCGCCGGCGATCGTGCAGCGGCTGCGCGACTCGCAGGCGAAGGTCGTGGTCACGGCTGACTACTCGTTCAGGCGGGGCGCTCGCATTCCGATGCGGGAGACCGTCGAGGAGGCGCGGCGCGAGGCACCATCGGTCGAGCACGTCGTCGAGTGGTCGCGCGAGAATCGGGAATGGAGCGTCGAGCTCGGTCCGGGTGAGCTCTCGGCTCTCCAGGTCGAGGCAGAGCACCCGTATCTGCTCGCGTACACATCGGGCACCACGGGCAAGCCCAAGGGCGCGCTCCACGTGCACGGTGGGTTCCTGCTCTCGATCGCGCGAGAGGCCGCGTACCAGGCCGAGCTGAAGGCCGGCGACCGCGTCCTCTTCGCGACGGACATGGGCTGGATCATGGGGCCCTGGACCGTCGTCGGCGCGGGAGCGGTCGGGGCGACGGTCGTCTTCATGGAAGGCGCCCCGGACTGGCCCGAAGACCGCCTCTGGGGACTTGTCGAGTCGGAGCGGATCACGATGCTGGGCGTCTCACCGACGCTGGTCCGGGCGCTGATTCCCAAGGGGGAGCCCACTGCGGATCTCTCCTCTCTGCGGGCGGTGACGACGACCGGCGAGCCCTGGAACCGTGGCCCCTACGACTGGCTGAACGAGCACGTCTGCGGCGGCGGCCGGATCCCGATCGTGAACATCTCCGGCGGCACCGAGGTCGGGGCATGCTTCCTGGCGGTGAGTGTGCTTGCCCCGACGAAACCCTGCTCGCTGGGATTTCCTGCTCTCGGCCAGGACATGGACGTCTTCGACGACGCCGGCCGGCCGCTCCGGGGCGCGGTCGGCGAGCTCGTCTGCAAGCGGCCGTGGCCGGGCATGACGCGTGGCATCTGGGGCGATCCGGAGCGCTACCTGGACACGTACTGGCGTCGGTTCCCGGGGGTCTGGACACACGGGGACTGGGCGTCGGTGGACGAGGAGGGCTACTGGTTCCTCCACGGGCGCTCCGACGACACGCTGAACATCGCGGGGAAGCGCATCGGGCCCGCGGAGCTCGAGTCCGCCGCGGTCAACCACCCCGCAGTGGTCGAGGCGGCGGCGATCGGCGTGCCCCACGAGGTGAAGGGCGAGGTGGCCTGGCTGTTCTGTGTGCTCCGACCGGGCGAGCAGGCAGAGGCCGATGACGTCACCCGAGCGGTGACGGACGAGCTCGGGAAAGCCTTCAGGCCGGAGCGCGTCCTCTTCGTCTCGGCGCTTCCGAAGACGCGCAGCGCGAAGATCGTGCGGCGCGCGGTGCGGGCGAGCGCGCTCCACGAAGATCCTGGCGACCTCTCCACCCTGGAGAATCCGGACGTGCTCGAGGAGATCGCCCGTGCCGTCTGACCGACTTCAGGGAGTCGCGCTCGTCACCGGAGGCGGTCGCGGGATCGGCGCCTCGATCGCGCGAGAGCTGACCGAGGCCGGGATGCAGGTCGCGGTGACGGGGCGCACCCGGGAGCAGGTGGAGCAGGTCGCCGGCGAGATCGACGGGCTCGGCCTGGTCGGTGACGTCTCCCGACGGAAGGATGTGGAAACCTGGGTCGAGCGCACCGAGAAAGAGCTCGGTCCGATTGAGCTCCTTGCCGCCAACGCGGGCATCAGTAGCCCGGAGGGAGCCACGTGGGAGGTCTCGCCCGAAGACTGGTGGCAGGTGCTCGAGGTCAACGTGCTCGGCCTCCACCTCTCGTGCCGCGCAGTGATCCCGGGCATGCTCGAGCGTGGAAGTGGGCGCATCGTCATAACCGGCAGCGGCTCCGCCTATCTGCCCGGCGGTGGCGGGCAGACGGCCTACCCGACGAGCAAGGCCGCAGCGTGTCGCTACGGAGAGGTCCTTGCCAACGAGCTTCGAGATCGCGTGGCCGTCTTCGTCATCAGCCCCGGCCTCGTCCGTACCGAGATGACCGAGCGCTGGGGCGACGACATGCCGTGGACGCCGCCCGAGCTCGCTCCGCAGCTCGTTCGCGTGCTCGCATCGGGTCGTGCGGATGCGCTCGCCGGACGATATCTCCATGCCGAGCACGACGACATCGAAGAGCTGATCCGACGCGCGGACGAGATCGTCGAGAACGATCTGAATGCGATCCGCCTCCAGCGCTGAGCCGGGCCTAAAGAGCCTCTAACACGAGAAGCTCTGAGTCGAGGCCTCATTGTGTTAGAGGCTCTTAACTCCTCGCAAACGCGGCGCTGCTTACCCTGGGACGGTGCCGTTCTTCATCTGCCCCAACTGCAAGCAGCGGTCGGTCGACAGCGACGGCTACGACGGCTTCTCGATGCAGGCAGTGCAATGCCGCAGCTGCGGGTTCGGCTTCCTCTACGAGCTACTCGAGGACTACTACCCCGCACCGGAGACGGGATTCGTCGTCTGCGACGGGGAGTCGCGGGTGCTTGCCGTCGGGCGCGGCGTGTTCGAGCTGACCGGCTACCGGGATGGCGACCTGATGGGACGCAAGGTCGCAGAAGCGCTTTCGCTGTCGGATCCTTCGCCGATCGAGGTCGTGCACGAATGGGGCGTGCGCAAGCTGGGCCAGCAGCAAGCGATCCGCACCAGCGCCGGGCTCCCGAAGGAGGTCACCGTCGACTTCTTCCCCGCGTACGACGACGACGGCGGGATCCTCGTCGCATTGACGCCGCGATAGATCGCAGTTGGCCAGGGCGAGGCGAGTCTCGCCCCTACATCCGCGGAGCGATCCAGACCTGCTTCGCGAGCGCGAGCAGTTCGCCACCCTCGGCGAAGAGCGCGGTGCCCGCGAAGAGCTTTCGTCCCTCCTCTCCGACCGGCCAGGACACGACCACGCAGCGGTCGCCGGTCTCCGGGACGCGATCGATGCGTGCGGTCATACGGCCGAGAACCACGCCGCCCCTCCCGGCTGCGCCCACCGCGTACGCGCCTGGACAGTCGATCGCGGCCCAAACGAGCTCGGGTGACGCCTCGGAGACCGTCCACGGCGCCGCGTGCAGCGGCTCACGACCTTCAACCGAACCGGCGTAGATTCCCAGGCCATCGTGCTCGTCTCGGACGCCGCACACGAAGCACTCGCGGAACTCGCTGCTCCCGATGTCAACGAATCGTCCGGAGGCCTGCACGGCGTCGCGGAGCGTGACCGGGGCCGGCGCGTCCAGGTCGAGCTCGGCGATGCGCGCTTCCGCGACCACGGCGTCGCCGTCGAGGAGCATGGCGCTGTCGCCATTCCGCTCGACAGTAAGCGGTCGTTCGAGAGGAGGTGGGAGGCGAAGCGTCACCTCGACCGTGTCGCCTTCAAGGAATGCCGCGAGGGCCCCCGAGGCATACCCGCCATTCGCGGACGTCAACGGTCCGCGGAAACGGCGCGGAAAGGTGAGCTCCATCCCGTGGGACTCTAACGACTAGACTGAGTTTGTGACTGTGAGGCGAAAACCTTGAGACTCGCACTGGCACAGCTCAATCTCGTCGTCGGCGACCTCGACGGGAACCGGGCCAAGATCCTCGCCGCCCTCGCCGACGCTCGCGAAGCGAGTGCCGACCTCGTGGTCTATCCCGAGCTCGCGACCACCGGGTACCCGCCCGAGGACCTCCTGCTCCGCCCCGGATTCATCCGTGCGCTACACGACTCGCTCGAGGAGATCGCTCGGGCCACCAAGGGAATCATCGCGCTCGTCGGAACACCGTGGTTCGACCGTGACCTCGCGAATGCCTGCGCGGTGTGCGCGGACGGTCGCGTGCAAGGGATCTATCGAAAGCACTTTCTCCCGAACTACGGCGTCTTCGACGAGCACCGCTACTTCGCCGAAGGCAGCGACCTCTTGCTTCTGCGCATGGCGGAGGTCTACGCCGGGCCGACGATCTGCGAGGACCTGTGGCAGCCGGGGCCGCCCGCCACAGATCTCGCCCTCGCCGGTGCACAGCTCGTCGTCAATCTTTCCGCGTCGCCGTACCACGTGGGCAAGGCGGAAGAGCGCGAGGAGATGCTCGTCACGCGGGCCCGCGACACGAGCTCGTACCTGGCGTTCTGCAATCTCGTCGGTGGCCAGGACGAGCTCGTCTTCGACGGGCATTCGGTAGTGCTGGACGATGCAGGCGAGGTGGTCGCTCGCGCACCCGGCTTCGAAGAGCACCTGCTCGTCGTCGACGTCGAGCCCGACCTCGCGATCGGCCGCCGGCTCCGCGACGTACGGCGACGCGAGCTCGACCGCTCACGGGAGAACGTTCCCGCGGTCGACATCGTCGAGCTCGGCGCCGCGCTGGAGCACGCGGAGCCGATCGATCGGATGGTGACACCATTCGAGCCCGAGCTCGAGCAGATGCGTCGTGCGCTGGTCCTCGGGCTGCGCGACTACGTCGAAAAGAGCGGGTTCGAGCACGTCGTCGTCGGAGTCTCCGGCGGGATCGATTCCGCCGTCACCGCAGCTCTCTGTGTCGACGCCTTCGGCGCAGGCCGCGTCCACTGCGTCTCGATGCCGTCGCAGTTCTCCTCGGAAGGCACACGTACGGATGCTCGGGCTCTCGCGGAGAGCCTGGGGTGCGACTTCCGTGAGATTCCGATCGAAGACGTCGTGGAGGCGCTACGGAACACGCCTCGCAGAGCCGACCGGCGGGCTCGAAGGCCTCGCCGCGGAGAACCTGCAGGCTCGAGTCCGGGGAGTTCTGCTCATGGCGCTGTCCAACACGTTCGGCTGGCTGGTCGTCTCGACGGGGAACAAGTCGGAGCTCGCGGTCGGCTACTCGACGCTCTACGGGGACATGGTCGGCGGGTACGCGCTCCTCAAGGACGTCTTCAAGACCGACGTCTTCCGGCTTGCGCGCCACCTGAACGAACGCGGCGCAGGCGAGCTGATCCCCGCGAGCACGATCGAGCGGGCACCGAGCGCCGAGCTCAGAGCCGACCAGCGGGACGAGGACTCGATCCCGCCATACGAGATTCTCGATCCCGTGCTCGAGGCGTACGTCGAGCTCGACCGCTCGCGCGAGGAGCTGCTCGAGGAGTTCGACGCCGGCGTCGTCGAGCAGGTTGTGACGCTGGTCGATCGCGCGGAGTACAAGCGCAGGCAGGCTCCGCCGGGGGTGAAGCTCCGCCCGAAGGCGTTCGGTCGCGACCGGCGTACGCCGATCACGAACCGCTGGCGGGGTTGACACGTCCTCACCGTAAGTGGTAACTTACGGTAAGTGAATACTAACGGTCACCCACTCGACGCACTCGGCGACCCGACTCGGCGGCAGGTATTCGAGCTGTTGAAGGACGGATCGCGATCGGTTGGCGAGCTCGCCGCCGAGCTTCCCGTGAGCCGGCCTGCCGTCTCGCAGCACCTCCGCATCCTCGAGACGGCCGGTCTCGTGACCCATCAGCGCCGGGGCACGAGAAACCTGTACGAGGTCAACGGAAACGGGGTCGCCGAGCTCCGTGTTTGGGTCGACGGATTCTGGGACGAGGCCCTCGCCCGCTTCAAGGCGGCGGCCGAGAAGAGAGGAGAGGAGTCATGAGCGACTCGCTCGTGTTGGAAGCGGTGCGAAAGACGATCACCGTGGACTGCGTCGTCGAGGAGGCCTTCCGCGTGTTCACGGCCGACGCACGCAGCTGGTGGCCGATCGACTCGCACTCGATCCACGGGGACGAGGTGAAGGAGATCGTGTTCGAGGAACGCGAGGGAGGCGAGGTCTACGAAATCACGGCGGACGGGCAGAAGGGGCACTGGGCGTCGGTGATCGCCTGGGAGCCGCCGGGACGCCTCGTCCTTGCCTGGAACATCCTGGAGCGCGAGGCCGTGCCCACCGAGGTGGAGGTTCGCTTCACGGCCGAGGACGCCGGGACTCGCGTCGACCTCGAGCATCGCGGGTGGGAGGCGGTCGAGAACGAGGCGGCCGCGAAGCGGGAGAACTACGACAACGGCTGGGATCGCGTGCTTGGCGCCTACCGAAGCGGGATAGGCGGCTGACAGAGGGTGGGGCCAGGCTTCAGCCTGGCCCCGGTCTCGGACGTTCGCTCGGCCGCTGAGAAACCCAGACGGGATCAGGCTGAAGCCTGACCCCGGCGGTTAGACACCGACGTCGACCGGCGTAGCGGGCGGTCCCTTCTCGAGCAGCGAACGGATCAGGGACGGGAGGCGGCTCGGAGCGAACAGCGGCTCCGCCGCCTCCAGCTCGTCGAGGCGCCACCAGCGGACGGCGCACATGTTCTCCTCCCGCAGCACCGCCCAGGTCAGCTGCGGGGCCGGCTCGAAGGCCTTCGTGCGCACGAGGTAGTACCGCTCGGTCTGTCCGTCCCAGCGACCGTCTCCGAGCGGGACGTGATGCGTCCTCGTCCACACCAACGGACCGAGGTCGAAGTCGTCGAGGCCCGTCTCCTCCGCAAGTTCGCGGCGTAGCGCCTCCTCGTCCGTCTCCCCTTCGTCGATCCCACCACCCGGCGCGGCCCAGACCAGCCGGTCGCCGAAGTCGAAGCATACGAGGAGAATCCGATCGCCCTCGTCGAGCACGAGGGCCCGGGCGGCGATGCGCAGGCGGAGCTCGGCTCACGAGACGAGCTCTCGAAGCGCTCGGAACCAGCGGAGGCGCTCGTCCCACGAGACAGCCGCGTTGGCCGGCGACGTCGACGGCAGCACGAAGAGCGCGGTCTCGCCGAGGCGCGTTTCCTGGAGCCCGTGCTCGACGCGTCCGCCGAACGGGCCCGTGTACGCGATCTTGCCCACGAAGCCCAGCGCCACCGGGGCGAGCGTGAATGCGATCTCCTCGAGCCGCTCGGCGGCGCCGGCGAAGTCGGCCTTCCGCAGGTCGCCCGAACCAGATGTCGTCCGGCGCGCAGCGTTCGTGAGACCGACTCGGTACCGCAAGAGCTCGACGGCCTCCTGCGGATCGAGGACGCGCGGCGTGAACCCGGCCGCGTGCAAGAGGCGCCAGAAGTCGTTCCTCGGGTTGGCGAAGGGAGCTCCTGCGGCTGCGCTCACGCGTCCCGGATTGATGCCGCAGAAGACGACGCGGACGCCGGGCGCGAGAAAGTCGGGAACGGCAGAGCGCATGCTCGCCGGATCCTGCCTGCGGAGGCTGCTATGCGGCTTCGGGCTCTCGCGCGTCCAGGCGGAGCTCGAGTAGGCGGCGAAGCCGCTCGCCCATCTCGGATGGCTCGAGGCGTGGGTCGGGCTCACGCCGAAGGACCTTCACGGAGTCCTCTGTCCACCGCCACCCGTAGCAGCGCTCGTAGCACTCGGCCTCGCTGAGCGTCCTGAGCCGCTCTTCCATCGGCTCCTGACGGTAGGCCACGAGCCGGACGGCGCGGTTACGCTGCACGCGTGGCCACGGCAGCGCGCGTTCTCGAGTTCGACGTCAGCGTCGATCGTGAACGGACTGCGAGGAGCGAGCGGGGAGGCAGCGCCATCTCTGCCGAACGAGAGTTGGTCTTCCGAGCATCTCGTCCTCGCAGGGCTTGTCCGCTGCACGCTGGCGAGCCTCGATCTACAGCGCGAAGAGGGCCGGGCTCGAGGTCGAAGCCTCGGGAACCGCGCACGGAGTCGTCACTCGCCGGGACGAGGACGGACGGTACGCGTTCGTAACCATCGACTCCGACTTCGACGTCGAGCTCGACCCGAGTACCGACCCTCAGGCGGTGCGCGATCTCGTCGCGATGGCGGAGAAAGGCTGCTTCGTCGGCAACTCGCTGATGGTGAGGCCGCGGTACCGGTGGACGGTCAACGGTGAGGAGCTGGCGTGAGCACCGCGACGCTGGACGTGAGTGCTGTGAGGGCGCAGTTTCGCGCCCTCGACCGGCCGCTCGCCTTCTTCGACGGGCCTGGTGGCACACAGTGCCCGGACGCCGTCATCGACGCGATCGCGGGCTACCTGCGCGAGTCGAACGCGAACATCGGCGCGCCGTACGAGACGAGCCGCCGGACGGACGAGCTCGTCGCGTCGTCGCGTGAGCGCGCCGCGTCCTTTCTCGGATCGTCGCCCGACGAGGTCGCGTTCGGGCCGAGCATGACGGCGCTCAACTTCCTGCTCACTCGTGCATTCGCCCGAACGCTGCGAGCGGGAGACGAGATCGTCGTCACGAAGCTCGACCACGACGCGAACGTCGCTCCATGGCTGGAGCTCGCCGAAGACCTCGGAATCGTCGTGCGCGTCGCGGGTCTTACCGAGGAGCTCGAGATCGACTACGACGATCTTGCCGGGCTCCTCTCCGACCGGACGCGCGTCGTCGGCTTTCCCGTCGCGGCGAACTCGGTCGGGACCGCTCCCGACGTTCGGCGGATCGTCGACCTCGCGCACGAGGCCGGCGCGCTCGCCTGGGCGGACGCCGTCCACTACGGGCCGCACGGCCCGATCGACGTCGCCGCCTGGGACGTCGACGTGCTGATCTGCTCGCCGTACAAGTTCTTCGGGCCACACCTCGGGCTCGCGTACGGCAAGCGGGACCTGCTCGAGTCGTGGCGGCCGTACAAGGTTCGACCTGCGGCGAACGAGCCCGTCGGTCACCGCTTCGAGCTCGGAACGCTCCCGCACGAGCTGCTCGCGGGCTTCGTCGCAGCTGTCGACTACATCGACGCGCTCGGCTGGGACGCGATCCAGGCCCACGAAGCCGCGCTCGGCGAACGGTTTCTGAGCGGGATTCCCGACGGAGTCGAGCTCTATGGCCTGCGGACGATGAGCGGGCGCGTTCCCACCTTCTGCTTCAACCTGCCGGGGCGAGCTCCCGAGAGCGTGGCGACGCTCCTCGCGGATCGCGATCTCGCCGTCTGGCACGGCAACTACTACTCGCTCGAGACGATGCAGCACCTGGGTCTCGAGGAGGGAGCGGTACGCGCGGGGATCGTGCACTACAACACCGAGGACGAGGTCGACCGCCTGCTCGCAGGCCTCACCGACCTCGCGTGAAGCTTCTCGTCCTCGGTGGACCGAGGTTTCTGGGACGAGCGATCGCTGATACGGCGCTCGACCGTGGCCACCAGCTGACGTTCTTCAACCGAGGTCGGACGAACCGGGAGCTCTGCCCCGAGGCCGAGTGGCTTCGTGGGGATCGAGATGGCGACCTGCACGCATTGGCGGGTCGGACATGGGACGCCGTCGTCGACACCTCGGGCTACCTCCCCGGCGCCGTTCGAGCGTCCGTCGAAGCCTTGTCAGAGTCGAGCCTGTACTGCTTCGTGTCGTCGATCTCCGTGTACGCGGACTTCAGCATGCCGGTCGACGAGGAGAGCCCGTTAGCCGAGCTCGGCGATCATCCGGACGACACGGTCACCAACGAGACCTACGGACCGCTGAAGGCGCTGTGCGAGCAGGCGGTGCGCGAGACGACGGGAGATCGCGCCCTCGTCGTCCGGCCGGGCCTGATCGTCGGCCCGCACGACCCGACCGGCCGCTTCACGTACTGGCCTCACCGCTTCGCTCGCGGAGGCGAGGTGCTCGCGCCCGCGCCTCCCGACCGGCAAACGCAGTTCGTCGACGTACGAGATCTGGCCGAGTGGGTCGTCGAGCTCTGCGAGCGCGGCCTCGGAGGAGTCTTCAACGCGACGCACCCGGGCGTCTCGTGGCGTGAGCTCTTGGAGACGTGCAAATCGGTCGCCGCGACCGGCTCGGAGATCACATGGGTACCGAACGCGTTCCTGCTCGAGCACGAAGTCGGCGAGTGGATGGAGCTTCCGCTCTGGATCGCCGATCCGTCGATGGCCGCGGCCGACGAAGTGGACGTCAGCCGCGCCCTCGCAGCTGGCCTGCGGTTCAGGCCGTTGGCGAACACGGTTCACGACACGCTCGAGCAGGCCGAGACGACGGAGGTCGCCGGCCTGGCCGCTGCCCGCGAGTCCGAGCTCCTCGCTGCGTGGCATGGCCGATAAGGACTACTCGGGCACGCCGCTCTCCAAGAAGCTCGGCGCGAAGCCGGGCGCAGGTGTCGTCGTGTTCTTCTCCACCAGCCGCGCGGATCTCGACCGGCGTTTCTCCGCATTGAAGAAGACGCTCGATCCGGCCGACGGGCTCTGGATCGCCTGGCCGAAGAAGGCGGCGAAGATCGAGGGCGACCTGTCCTTCGAGACGGTTCAGGAGATCGGGCTCGCCCACGGCCTCGTCGACAACAAATCGTGCTCGATCGACGAGCACTGGCAGGCGCTCCGCTTCGTGTACCGGCTCGAGGATCGACCTCAGGCGTAGGACTGGCGAGCCCGGTCCCAGGGCTCCTCGTCCCAGCGGATCAGGTCCGCATCGACGCCGCGAGCGTCGGCTAGCTCGACGGTGAGTCTCTGGAACCGGACGATGTCCACCACGGGATGCGAGGTCGCGAGCACGGTTACCTCGCACCCGAGCTCGCCGAGCGCCCGCTCCGCAGCGCGAGCGCGTTCGGCTGCGCGGCCGGCTCCTTCGAGCACGAAGCAGCGAACGCCCGAATCGATCGCGGCGAGGTGCCCGTGGAGGATCTGTTCCGTGTGATGCGCCTCCGCGGCGACGTGCGCGCCCTCGCGCAGCTTGAGCACCGCTTCCAGCACGGTCGCGGTATCAGCACCTGCTCCCGCGACGACGAAGCGATCGTGCTCCGAGGCGCCGAGCGGCTCAGCGTCGAGCTCACGCTCGATCGCTGCCGGAAGACCGCTCACGTCCTCGCCCAGGAGCGCCCTCCCAGCCGCGATCGCGCAGGTGTAGCTCGCGGTATGGCAGTAGCTCTTCTCGAGCTCGGGAGTGGTGACGACGACGTGGTCGACCGCGCTCGCCAGCGCGCTCTCGGGCGCCCCCGTCAGCAGCCAGGTCTCGCCCTCGAACGTCTCGACCGCTTCCCGCGTGAGCAGCGTCCCGCCCTCGTGACTGATCGCCACGAGCACGTCCGCTTCAGGCGCGCGACCGAGGACGACTTCGAGCGCCTGCGCCGCGGGACCGCACGCGAGCGCCGCGTGAAAGGACGTGCCGCACCCGGTGAAGAGGACACGAGCTCCCGTCGGCAGCCGCTGCGAGCCGACACGGTCCGGAACCTGCCGGAGCCACGCCGGCTGCGCTGAGATGGCCGAACGGGTCATCTGTGACGGCACGGGTCGTCTCTATACCATCGCTGCGTGCCGGTCTTCGAGAAGACGACGCTCGGCAACGGCATTCGGGTCGTCTCCGCGTCCATGCCTCAGGTCGGCTCCGTCTCCTGTTTCATCATGCTCGCGGCAGGCTCGCGCTACGAAGGCGCGGAGTCGAAGGGCATCGCGCACTTCTCCGAGCACATGTTCTTCAAGGGCACGGAGAGGCGACCCACGGCGCGCACGATCGCGACCGAGATCGACGCGATCGGTGGCGAGTTCAACGCCTTCACCGGCAAGGAGATCACCGGCTACTACGTCAAGTGCGGTTCGGAGACTCGCGACGTGGCCTTCGACGTGCTCGCCGACATGCTCCTGCACTCGCGGTTCGACGAATCCGAGATCGAGAAGGAGAAGGGTGTGATCCTCGAGGAGATGAACGTCTACCTCGACAACCCGCAGCGCTACGTCGGAAGCGTCTACGACCGGCTCCTGTACGACGATCAACCGCTCGGGTGGGACATCCTCGGCACGAAGGAGACCATCGAAGCGGCGACGCCGGACACATTCACCTCCTACCTCGAGGCCTGGTACAAGCCGGAGCGAATCGTGGTCGGCGTCGGCGGCAGGATCGACGACGGCGTCCTCGACCAGCTCGAGAGCCTCCTCGGCGGCCTCGAGGCGCGCGAGACCGGAGCCCCCGTACCTGTCGAGCTGCCGCCCGAGCGCTCGCCCGTGCTCCTGCACACGAAGCAGTCGGAGCAAGCGCACGTCATCCTCGGCGTCCGTGGCTACCCGCTCGGGCACCCCGATCGGTACGCGCTCCAGCTGCTGACCGTCGTGCTCGGTGGAGGCATGTCCTCGCGACTCTTCACCGAGGTACGGGAGAAGCGCGGGCTCGCGTACTACGTCCACGCCGGCAGCGGCTCGTACACGGACACCGGCACGCTCTACACCGGGGCCGGAGTCGATGTCGACCGAGTCGACGAGGCGATCTCCACGATCCTCGGTGAGCTCCAGCAGATCGCCGCGGAGCCCGTACCCGCCGACGAGCTCGAGAAGGCGCGAGGGTACTCGAAAGGACGCTTCGTGCTCAGGCTGGAAAGCCCCCAGGGCACGATCCAGTACGGCCTCCGGCGTGAGGTTCTGGAGGGCGAGATCGAAGAGCCTGACGAGCTTCTGCGCCGGCTCGACGAGGTGACGGTGGAGGACGTGCAGCGTGTGGCGCGCGACCTCCTCGAAGACCAGCGGCTCTACCTGGCGGCAGTCGGGCCGTTCGACGACCCGGCGCGCTTCGAAGAGCTGATTCGCAGCTAGCGCCCGTACATAGACTCGGCGGCGTGAGCGAGCGGGAGCTGCTGTTGCGCACCGCGGAGATCGCGGGCGACTTTCTCGAGTCCCTCGACGAGCGGCCGGTCTGGCCTCCTGCGTCGGTGGAGGAGTTGCGCGGGTCACTCGGCGGTGCGTTGCCGAGCGAGGGGGTCGACCCGCTCGTGGTTGTCGAAGAGCTGGTGGCCGCCGCCGACCGCGGCGTGGTCGCCATGCCAGGCGGCCGCTACTTCGGGTTCGTCATCGGCGGCGCGCTTCCCGCGGCCCTGGCGGCCGACTGGCTGACGAGCACGTGGGATCAGAACGCCGGTCTCGTCGTCGGAGGGCCCGCGGCGGCGGTAGCGGAGGAGGTCGCGGGCGAGTGGCTCATCGAGCTCTTCGGCCTTCCGGCTGACACGTCGTATGCGTTCGTCACCGGGTGCCAGATGGCGCACGTCACATGCCTCGCCGCAGCGCGTCACGCCGTGCTCGAGCGCGTCGGCTGGGATGTCGAGCGCAAGGGCCTGATGGGAGCGCCGCTAGTGCGAGTCCTGGCCAGCGGGAAACGTCACGTTACGGTCAACCGAGCCCTGCGCCTCCTCGGCTTCGGCAGCGACGCGCTCGTCGCGGTCTCGGCCGACGACCAGGGCCGGATGCCGCCCGAGGCTCTCGAAGCGGCTCTCGACGGTATCGACGAGCCGGTGATCGTCTGCGCCCAGGTGGGAGAGGTGAACACGGGAGCAATCGATGCGGTCCGGGATCTCGCTGCGAGCACTCGAGCGAACGGACACTGGCTGCACGTCGACGGCGCGTTCGGGCTCTGGGCGGCCGCGTCGCCTGAGTTGCGCCATCACGTCGCCGGTGTGGAGCTGGCCGACTCCTGGGCAACAGACGCCCACAAGTGGCTGAACGTCCCGTACGACTGCGGGCTCGCGTTCGTGGCGGATGCGGATGCACACCGTGCTGCGATGGCGATGACCGCCGAGTACCTCGTCGCTGATCCCGACGCCGCGCGAGAGGCGATGGACTGGACGCCCGAGTTCTCGCGGCGCGCACGAGGGATTGCGGTGTACGCGGCGCTTCGCTCGCTAGGCCGCGACGGGGTCGCCGACCTTGTCGAACGTTGCTGCCGACATGCGCGTCGCTTCGCCGAGGACCTCGGACGACTCCCCGGATGCGAGATTCTGAACGAGGTTGTCCTGAATCAAGTGCTCCTGCGCTTCGCCGACGACGCGACGACCCGCGCCGTCCTCGAGTCGGTGCAGAGAAGCGGCGAGGCGTGGATGAGCGGGACGACGTGGGACGGCCGCTTCGCGATCCGGATCTCGGTTTCGAACTGGCGCACGAACGAATCCGACGTCGGCGCGCACCGTCGCCGCGTTCGAGCGCGCGGTCGCCGCGAGCTAACGCCGAGCGCGCAGCGATCAGCCGCCGGCGTTCTCTTTACAGAGCCTGGCCCTGTAAGCGTCGAAAGAGTGCGCCGATTTGTCCACAGGGGCGGTTTTCGTGCGGCGGCCGGTTACCGTCGCCTCATGGCACGCGTTCCGCGGTCGAGTCTTCCGTCCTACGGCTACTTCCACGTCTACGCCCGCGCCGTCGCAGCGGCCGGGCTCCTCTTTCTCGACGACGATGACCGGCGGAACTTCCTGCGCTTGCTGGAGCACGCGGTGCGCCATCACGCCTGGACGTTTCACGCGTTCTGCCTGATGGGAACGCACTACCACCTCGTGATCGAAACCACCCGCGAACGCCTCTCGTCCGGCGTCCATCGCCTGAACGGGCTCTACGCGACCGGCTTCAACGAGCGACACGGCCGATTCGGTCACGTGTTCTCCGAGCGCTTCTCGACACGGGTGATCGAGAGCGAGGAGTACCTGGTCGAAGCGTGCGCCTACGTTCTGCTGAACCCGGTCCGGGCGGGGCTGACCAGCGGCGTCCACGACTGGCCCTGGGCGTACAGCCGCTATGGGGCCGACGCCGCCTAGACGAAGAGACGCTACTCCTCGCTCGGTTGAGCGACCGCGCGATCCGCGATCTCCGCGACGACTGCGGGATCCGCGAGCGTCGTCGTGTCTCCGAGCGGTCTGTCCTCGGCGACGTCGCGCAACAGCCTGCGCATGATCTTCCCCGAGCGCGTCTTCGGAAGCTCCGGCGTGAAGACGATGTTGGCCGGCTTCGCGATCGGCCCGATCTTCCGCGCGACGTGGTTCCGGAGGACGTCGAGCATCTCCACCGACGCCTCCTCCGAGCCCTTCAGCGTCACGAACGCGACGATCGCCTGGCCGGTCAGCTGATCCGCGCGGCCGCACACCGCCGCCTCGGCGACGCTCGGGTGGTCGACGAGCGCGGACTCGACCTCGATCGTCGAGATGCGATGCCCTGAGACGTTCATGACGTCATCGACGCGTCCGAGGAGCCAGAAGTCGCCGTCCTCGTCGATGCGGGCTCCGTCACCGGCGAAGTACATCCCCGGGAAGCGCTCCCAGTACGTCGCCCGAAAGCGCGCGTCGTCGCCGAAGATCCCGCGCGTCATCGCAGGCCATGGCTTCTTGAGCACGAGATAGCCGCCTCCGCCCGGCCCGACCTCTTGACCGTGGTCGTCGACAACAGCCGCTTCGACTCCGGGAAACGGCTTCGTCGCGGCGCCCGGCTTGGCCGTCGTTATCCCCGGAAGCGGCGTGATCATGATCATCCCCGTCTCCGTCTGCCACCACGTGTCGACCACGGGAAGGCCATTGGCGCCGATGTGCTCGCGGTACCACATCCAGGCTTCCGGGTTGATCGGCTCGCCGACGCTTCCGAGCAGCCGCAGCGACGAGAGGTCGTGTCTGCCCGCAAACTCGGGCCCCCACTTCATGTGGGCTCGAATCGCAGTCGGCGCCGTGTACAGGATGGTGACGCCGTACCGCTCGACGATCTCCCACCAGCGGTCTTTGTCGGGGAAGTCGGGAGTCCCCTCGTAGAGAACGCTCGTGGCCCCGTTACACAAGGGCCCGTAGACGATGTAGCTGTGCCCGGTAACCCAGCCGATGTCTGCCGCGCACCAGTAGACGTCGGTCTCCGGTTTCAGGTCGAACACGTAGTGGTGAGTGGTCGCGGCTCCGACGAGGTAGCCGGCGGTCGTGTGCGCGATGCCCTTCGGCTTCGCGGTCGTGCCGCTCGTGTAGAGGAGGTAGAGCAGGTCTTCGGAGTCCATCGGCTCGCACGGGCACGAGGACGGGTCCGCCGACTGCCCTTCCACGAGCTCCGACCACGTGAGGTCCCGTCCCTCGGTCATGGGAACCTCGGCCCGCGTGCGTTGGCCGACGACGACCTTGCGAACGCCCGGACATGACTCGAGAGCCTCGTCCGCGTTCCTCTTCAGCGGGACCGTCTGTCCGCGTCGCCAGCTCTCGTCCTGCGTGAGGAGGACCTCGCAGCGCATGTCGTTGAGCCGATCCGCGAGAGCCTCGGCGGAGAAGCCGCCGAACACCACCGTGTGTGGCGCGCCCAGGCGCGCGCAGGCGAGCATCGCAACCGGCAACCCCGGGCCCATGCCCATGTAGATGCCGACGGGAGTGCCCTTGCCGACGCCGAGGGCCTTGAGCCCGTTTGCCGCCTTGACCACCTCGTCCAGCAGCTGCGAGTACGTGATCGGCGCCCGTTCGTCGACCGGCTCCCCCTCGAAGTAGAACGCGACCTTGTCCCCACGCCCCGCTTCCACGTGCCGGTCGAGGCAGTTGTAGGCGATGTTGATCTTCCCGCCCAGATACCACTTCGCGTAGGGAAGCTCCCACTCGAGCAGCGTGGAGAACGGCTCGAACCACGTGACGCGCTCGCGACCCTCCCGCTCCCAGAACTCCTCGAACGGGATGTCGTAGATGTCCGCGCTCGCGTTCGCCTGCTCCGCGAACTCGTCGGTAGGCGGATAGCGACGCTCTTCGGCGAAAAGCGTCTCGATGGCCTGATCGGTCACGCCGTCACCGCGAGGTCGTACGGACAGTCGGTCAGGCGCTCGTAGCCGTCGTCGGTGACGAGCAGCAAATCTTCGACTCGCACTCCCCCGAAGCCGTGCCGGTAGAGCCCGGGCTCGATCGTGATCACGTCGCCCGCGACGAGCTCCTCGCCGACCATGCCGAGGCTCGGCGACTCGTGCACCTCGAGGCCGACGCCATGTCCGAGACCGTGGTAGAAGCCGTCGCGGAGCACCTCGCCCTCGGCCTTCGTCAGTTGGGTCGGGAAGCCTCGCTCCGCGAAGAACTCGGAGACGAGCCGGTGCACGGCGCCGCCGTTCACTCCCGGTCGAATCTCGGCGACCCCGAGCTCGAGCGCCTCCCGGCAGAGCTCGTGCCACTCGCGAATCTCGTCCGGCGCGTCGCCGACCGTGAGCGTGCGGGTGATGTCCGCGTAGCAGGCCGACTCGAGGTCGATCGGGAAGAGGTCGAGGATGACGAAGTCATCCGCGGCGATCGCTCCTGAGCCCATGTCGTGACCCACCCCCGTCTGCGGCCCGTGCGCGACGACCATCTCCTCCGCGAGCGCACCGTGAGCGAGGAACGCAGCCTGGATGCGCGCCTTCAGGAGCTCGCAGGTCACCGTCTCACCGTCGACGGCGAGACCACCGTTCACGCGGTCTGCGCGGCCGAGGAGATCGCGAGCGACGGCGATGCCGGCCTCTGCAGCTTTCTGCGCCCGCCGGATACCGGCGAGCTCGAGCTCTGTCTTCTTCCGGCGCCGGTCGTCGAAGAGCTTCTGGTCGACGGCCAGCTCGATACCCGCTCCGCGCAGCGCATCGCCGATCCCCAGCGGGAAGCCTCGAGGCACGGTCGCCGCCTTGATCTCCAGGCCCTGAGCGATGCGGAGCACCTGCTCGACAGCCGCTCGATGGACGTCCACACCACTGCGACGGATCTCGTCGGCGCCGAACTCCTCGGTCGGCCGCACCTCGAGCCCGAGCCCCAGCCCTTCGACGCGCGTCGCCTCCATCGAGCTGATCGCGACGATCCGCCGATCGCCGATCTCCGCATAGACGAAGGGATCCGGGATCCCGAGCGGCACCTCGTGGCGTAGCTCGGGAAACCTCACGGTATCGCCGACGATCAGAAGGTTCACGGGCGCCGATCCTATCCCGCGCGAGTAGAGTCAGAGGCGGTGGAAAGCGACCTCCGCACGCTCCGCGAGCGACTCGCGGAGATCTCCGATCTCGGCCGCATGTTCTTCCTGGCCGCCTGGGATCAGCGCGTGATGATGCCGACGCTGGGCGGCTCGGCGCGCGCGGAGGCGATCGCGACGCTCGGCCGGCTCGCCCACGAGAAGTTCGTCGACGACGACATCGGCAGGCTGCTCGAGAAGCTCCGGCCACACGAGGAGTCGCTCGAGTACGACTCCGACGACGCGAGCCTGATTCGCGTGACGCGGCGCGACTGGGAGAAGGCGAAGCGGGTCCCGTCGGATCTCCGAGCAGAGATGCTCCGGGCGGGGGCACAGGGTCACCAGATCTGGGTCGACGCACGCGCAAACAACGACTTCTCCGCGTTCCTGCCGACGCTCGAGCGCAACCTCGACCTCAAGAAGCGCTACGTCGACTGCTTCGAGTGGGACGACTCTCCGTATACGCCGCTGCTCGACGACTTCGAGCCGTTCATGAAGACGACCGAGGTGGCCGAAGTGTTCGACACGATTCGACCGGTGCTGGCCGAGCTCGTGCGCGACGCGCCCTCGATCGAGGCATCGTTCTTCGACGTCCCCTATCCGCCGGAGCTCCAGCGCGAGTTCGCAGAGCGCGTCCTTCAGACGGTGGGGTTCCGGGAAGGTACTTGGAGGCTCGACACGACCGTGCACCCCTTCTGCACGTCGTTCTCGCCGAGCGACGTCCGCCTCACGACGCGGTACCGCCCGACAGGGATCGAGTCGTTCTGGTCGACCCTGCACGAAGCGGGCCACGGCCTGTATGCGCACGGAATCGCGTCCACGCTGGAGCGCACGCCGCTCGCGAGCGCCACGTCGTTCGGGGTGAACGAGTCGCAGAGCCGCACGTGGGAGAACCTCGTCGCCCGAAGCCGCCCCTTCTGGTCTCACTGGTACCAGCCTCTGCAGGACACGTTCCCCGAGCAGCTCGGGGCCGTCGACTTCGAGGCGTTCATGGCGGCCATCAACCGGGCAGAACCGGGGCTGCTCCGCGTGGAGGCGGACGAGACGACCTACAGCCTCCACATCATCCTCCGCTTCGACCTCGAGCGGCGGCTGATCGAGGAGACGCTCGCCCCGAAGGACGTGCCGGAGGCCTGGAACGAAGGCATGCGCGAACTGCTCGGCGTCGACGTGCCGGACGACGCGCGTGGAGCTCTCCAGGACATCCACTGGTCGGGCGGGGGGATCGGCTACTTCCCGACGTACGCCCTCGGGAACGTCATCTCGCTCCAGATCTGGTCGGTCGTGCGCGAGGCGATTCCCGATCTCGACACGCAGATGGAGGCAGGCGAGCTCACGGAGCTCTCGACGTGGCTTCGGGAGAACCTGTACTCGCTCGGGCGGAAGTTCACTCCGAAGGAGACGATCGAACGCGTCACCGGCAGAGCCGCGATCGACCCGCAGCCGTATCTCGCGTACCTCCGCGAGAAGCTCTCCGCGCTCGCCGCCTGAGCGTCCTCAGGCGCCGAAGTCGACGGCCTCCATCCTCGAGGGGCCGAGTCTATGCCTGCATAGACTTGATCCATGAGCGCGGGCACGCGGAGCTTCGAGCTCGTCGTCAACGGAGAGCGTCACTCGCTCGACATCGAGCCGCGGACGCTGCTCGTTCACGCCCTCCGCGACGAGCTCGGGCTCACCGGTACGCACGTGGGCTGCGATACCAGCCAGTGCGGCGCCTGCACCGTTCTCGTGGACGACCGGGCGGTGAAGAGCTGCACGATGCTGGCGCTGCAAGCGGAAGGCGCGGACGTCACGACGATCGAAGGCCTGGCTCCCGACGGCGACCTCCACCCGCTCCAGCGTGCGTTCGTCGAGCACCACGGGCTCCAGTGCGGCTTCTGCACCCCCGGGATGATCCTGACCGCTCACGACCTCCTCTCCCGCGACCCGGATCCCGACGATGCGACGATCCGCCGGGCGCTGCGCGGCAACCTCTGCCGCTGCACGGGCTACCAGTCGATCGTCGACTCGGTTCGAGCGGCGGCGACGGCATGATCGCGGCGCCCGTCGAGCATTTGCGCGCCTCGTCACTCGAGGACGCGCTCGAGGCGCTCGCCGATCCCGATTCGAAGGTGCTCGCGGGCGGGCAGTCGCTCCTCCCGGTCATGAAGCTCCGAGTCGTCCGGCCGAGCGTGCTCGTCGATATCGGCGACCTCGAGCTCGACGGCGTTCGCGTCGACGGCGACGAGGCTCGCATCGGCGCCCTCACGACGTGGGACGAGCTCACCCGCGCGACCGAGCTGCAGCAGAGCTCGCTCGCCGCGATCGCGGAGTGCGCGGCTGAGGTCGGCGACCTGCAAGTTCGCAACCGAGGCACACTCGGTGGGAGCCTCGCCCATGGCGATCCCGCGTCCGACATGCCCGCCGTCGTGCTCGCCCTCGGAGCCGGCCTCGTGGTGCGCTCCGCAAGCGGCGAGCGAACCGTCGCAGCCTCGGACTTCTTCCGGGGGCCCTTCACGACCGCCCTCGAGCAGGGAGAGCTGATCACCGAGGTGCTGTTCCCCGTCGTCCCCGAAGCGGGATCCGCGTACGTAAAGGTCGAGCACCCCGCGTCCGGATTCGCCCTCGCCGGCGCCGCCGCCCTCGTCCGGCCGGGAGGACCGGCGAGCGTCGCCGTCACGGGCGTTGCCGGGCAGGCCTTCCTACTCCCCGCCAACGAAGAGCCGAGCCAGGCTCTAGCGACTGCAGAGATCTACGGGGATCGCTATGCGCCTGAGGAGTACCGACGGCACCTCGCCGGGGTCGTCGTCGGCCGAGCGCTCGAGCGTGCGCGCGCACGTATGGAGGAGCGCTGACCGAAAGCGTCATCGGAGTTGCCCGCCCGAGGCAGGACGCGCCCGACAAGGTCACCGGAGCGACCCGGTACGCAGCAGACGGGCACGTGCACGGGCTTCTGCACGGCCGCCTCGTCCTCTCGACGGAGGCGCACGCGCTGATTCGGACGATCGAGCGCGAAGAGGCGCTGGCGCTGCCCGGAGTCGTCGCGGTGCTCGTCGCCGAAGACCTCCCGATCACGGCGACCGGCTCGGACCGAACGGCGGAGCCGCTCGCGCGCACCGAGGTCATCTTCGCCGGGCAGCCGATCGCGCTCGTCGTGGCCGAGACCGAAACCGCAGCGGCGGATGCAGTCGAGCTGATCGCGGTCGATTACGAGCAGCTGCCTGCTGTCGTCGACGTCGAGGACGCGATGCTGCCGGGGCGGGCGCTCGCTCGCGTCGTCGAGGAGGACGATGGCGGTGGCGATCTCGAGTCCATCCACGCGGGGGTCGACAAGGGTCAGGAGGACGACGACGAGGAGCAGCTCTCCGGAAACGTCCTCGACACCGTCCGCCGAAACTCGGGTGACGCGACCGCCCTGCTCGAGACGAGCGACGCGGTCGTCTCCGGGACGTTCCGGACGCCGTGGGTCTACCAGGCGTACATCGAGCCGCAGGTCGCAACGGCGTGGCTCGAGCCGAACGGGAGCCTCGTCGTCTCGACCAGCACGCAGGGCTCGTTCGTGACCCAGCGCGAGCTGGCCCGCGCGTTCGGGCTTTCCCTGGACCGAATCCGTGTCGTGGCCGAACCACTCGGGGGTGCGTTCGGCGGCAAGTTCGCCCTCATCGAGCCGCTGGCCGCTGGAGCTGCTCTCACGCTGAAACGGCCGGTGCGGGTCGTCCTCACGCGAGCCGAGGACTTCCAGGCCACAAACCCCGCCTCCGCCCAGGTTTCGCATCTCCAGATCGGTGCGCGCAAGGACGGCACGTTGACTGCGATCACGGCTCGGATGATCGTGGACCGGGGCTCGAACGCAGGCTGGGGAGTCGAGGGCATCACGTCGCTGCTCGTCGCCGGGCCGTACCGCTGGGAGGCACACGACCTGCGCGGCTACGGCGTGCAGACCAACCGCTTCACTTTCGGCGCGTACCGAGGCCCTGGTGCTCCGACCGCGGCGTTCGCGGTCGAGACGCTGCTCGACGAGCTGGCCGAGGCGCTCGGAATCGATCCGCTCGAGCTCCGCCTCCGGAACGCAGTGGTCGAAGGAGACGTCGGCGTGAGCGGCAACGCGTTTCCACGGATGGGCGCGGTCGAGGTGCTCGAGCGCATCCGCGAGCACCCGCTCTGGCAGAAGCGCGACTCCCTTCCCGCCGACGAGGGGATCGGCATCGCAGCGGGCTACTGGCCCGGCGGCATGGAGCCGGCGTCTGCGGTCTGCCGCGTGAACCAGGACGGAACGATGACCGTGATCACGTCCGCGGTGGACATGAGCGGAGTGAACACGGGCTTCGCCACGATCGTTGCGGAGGCGTTCGGCCTCTCTCCCGACGAGATTCGGGTCGTCTCCGCCGACACCGCGACAGGCCCCTATTCCGGTGCGAGCGGCGGCTCCAAGGTCACGTACACCGTCGGCACCGCTGTACTGCGGGCAGCCGAGGCCGCGCGCGAGAAGCTCCTCGCCGCTGCGTCCGAGGAGCTCGAGATCGCACCGGCCGATCTCGAGGTCGTCGACGGAGTCGTACGCGCAGTCGGTGCACCCGACCGCTCGATCACCGTCGCGGAGATCTCCGGCAAGGCACTGCGGTTCGGCGGCCGCTACGAGCCGATCGAAGGGCACGGCGGCTCGGCTCAGACGAAGAGTGCACCCGTCGGTCGCAGCCCACCTCGCGCACGTCCGGGTGGATCAGGAGACCGGCGAGGTCGAGCTCCTCGGCCATGCGATCGCCCAGGACGTCGGCCGTGCGCTCAACCCGGCGCTCGTCGAGGGCCAGATGCGCGGCGGCGCGACACAGGGGATCGGCTGGGCGCTCTTCGAGGAGCTCGTGCACGACGAGAGTGGTCAGCTGCTGACGGGCTCCTTCATGGACTATGCGATCCCGGTCGCCGAGCGTGTCCCGGACATCGACACGCTTGATCGTCGAGGTGCCGGCGCCCGACGGTCCCTTCGGCGCGAAGGGGATCGGGGAAGCGCCGGTGATCGCGGCAGCACCGGCGATCGCGAACGCGGTGGCGGCTGCCACCGGGCTGCGGTTGCGCGAGCTCCCGATGACGGCACCTCGCGTGTGGGCGGCGCTCGCCGCGCGGGGAGAAGCGCCCGAGTGACCTCGATCGAGCGGGCTCAGGCGATCGTCAGCGCCTACGAGGCCGAGCTTCGCGCCGAGCTTCCCGAGAGCGCCTATCTCTTCGACGCCCACACCCACCTCGGCGAGGACATCGACGGCATGCAGGGCCGCTACGAGGAGCTGACGGGACAGCTCGAGCATTACGGGTTCTCGGGCGCCTTCGTCTTCTGCCTGGACGAGCCGGACCGCGAACCCGGCTTCTGCGTTCCCAACGATCGGACTCTTGCGCACGCGACGCGATCCGGGGGCACGCTGGTCCCCTTCGTCCGCCTCGACCTCACCGCCAGCCCCCTCGAGGAAGCCCGTCGTGCGCTCGACGCCGGAGCACGGGGGATCAAGCTCCATCCGCGGGCACAGGCGTTCGCGCTCGACGACGAGCGCCTCGGGCCGATCTTCGAGCTCGCCTGCGAGCGGCGCGTGCCGATCCTCATCCACGGAGGGCGAGGCCTTCCCCCGATCGCCTCACACCTGGAGACCCTCGTGAGGCGGAACGACGGCGTCCAGCTGATCGTCGCGCATGCGGGAATCGCAGACATGGCGGGGCTCGCGGGACGGCTCGGTGGGATTCCTGGAGTGTTCTTCGATACCTCGGTCTGGAGTGCGCTCGACCTCCTCGACCTCTTTCGCCAGGTCCCGCCCGAGCAGGTCGTGTACGCATCCGACTATCCGTACGGCCGGCAGCCGAACTCGCTGCTCGTCTCGATCCGGTCCGCGAGGCTCGCCGGCTTCGACGACGTACGCCTGCGCGCAATGCTGGGCGCGACGGCTCGCGGAATCGTGGAGGGAGCGCCACCGCCGGAGCTCACGACGCCCGTTGGAGCGCCGTCGCTCACGCAGCCGCTGACGTTCGCGCGCATTCACCAGTACATCTCGATGGCGGTCCCGATGCTCTGGCTCCGCCAGCGCGACGCCGTCGGCGCGCTCGGGCTGGCGATGAACGCGTCACGCGAACGCGACGGGCACGCGGAGGAGTCGGAGCGGATCGAGGAGCTGCTGACGACCGCCGGTGACCTCTGGCGCGAAGGCGGCGAGCTCGCCGACGACGAGCGCACGAGAACGATGCGGGCGGCGATTCAGCTCGTGAACCTCGCGGATCTGATCGCGGTCACTACCAGGGCGTAGACCGGGAATTGACGCGCAGCCGGGCGGTCACGACCAAGCCGGCGACGCACTCACTCGTCGTGCAGGCTAGTAAGCCTGTGCGGCGAGGGAGGGTGGCGATCCGGCGCCGTGTCGTGGCCGTCATCCGGCCCGCCGTCAATTCCCGGTCAGGATCTAAGGAATGCCGAGGCGCAGAGTCCGGCTGGCTGCGCCCGACGATGCGGCGATCGTTGCTTCCTTCAACGAGCTTCGCCAGCAGCTGAAGATCCCGATGAGCTTCCCCGCGGGCGTCCTGGCCGATGCAGAGGCATCGGCTCGCTCCCCGCGTCTCCCCGGTGCGGACGAGACGGCGATCCCGTTCCTCACGATCGACCCGCCGGAGTCGATGGATCTCGACCAGGCGATGCACATCGCGCGTCGCGGTGACGGCTACCGCGTTCGCTACGCGATCGCCGACGTCGCGGCGTTCGTCACGCCGGGCGGCCCGATGGACCGGGAGGCACACGAGCGGGGCCAGACCCTGTACGCGCCGGACGCCAAGAGCAGACTTCATCCGCCGCAGATCTCGGAGGACGCCGGGAGCCTCCTTTCGGGCGAGGTCCGCCCCGCGCTCGTCTGGGACATGGAGGTCGACGAGACCGGCGAAGGAATCGAGGTCGCCGTGCGGCGCGCGCTCGTCCGCAGCCACGAACGGCTCGACTACGCGGGCGCCCAGCGCCAGCTCGACGACGGCACGGCGAACGAGACGTTGCTGCTCCTACGCGAGCTCGGCACCCTGCGCCAGGAGCGGGAGGCGCGCCGCGGCGGGATCACGCTGCCGATCCCCGAGCAGGAGGTGCACAAGGGCGCCGACGGGTACGAGCTGCGCTATCGCGCGCCACTGCCGGTCGAGGGCTGGAACGCTCAGATCTCGCTGATGACGGGAATGGGCGCCGCCGAGCTCATGCTGGAAGCCGGGATCGGCGTCCTGCGCACGCTGCCGAAGGCAGACGGCGGCACTCTCGCCCGCCTCCACCGGACGGCAAAGGCTCTCGATATCCCCTGGCCCGAGGACGTGACGTACGCCGACCTGGTTCGCGAGCTCGATCCCCGAATGGCGATGCACGCCGCGTTCGTCTCCGAGTCGACCGTGCTCCTTCGCGGCTCGAAGTACGTCGCCTTCGAAGGTACGACGCCCGACAAGGCAGTCCACGCGGGCGTCGCCTCGACGTACGCGCACACGACCGCACCGCTGCGGCGTCTCGTCGACCGCTACGTCGGCGAGGTGTGCGTGGCCATCTCGGCTGGCACCGAGGTCCCCGAGTGGGCACGGTCGGCGCTCCCGGACCTCCCCGAGACGATGGACGTCTCGAACCGGCTTGCACACCAGTACGAGGCGGGGATCGTCTCGACCGTCGAGGCTGCGGTGCTCGAGTCCGGCGTCGGCCAGACGTTTCGAGCGGTCGTCGTGGACGTCGACGAGGACGAGGGCGGAGGCACCGTTCAGCTGAAGGAGCCTGCGGTCACTGCTCGCTGCGAGGGTGATCTGCCGCTCGGAGAGCAGGTCGACGTCGTGCTCGAAGAGGCGGACGTCAGGAAGCGACTCGTCCGCTTCGCCCTTGCGTCATGACTTTCTCGCGCGAGAGAGCTCGGCGAAGCGGAAGCAGTCCACGGTGTGGTCGTTGACCATCCCGACGGTTTGCATGAACGCGTAGCAGACAGTCGGCCCGACGAACCGGAAGCCGTGCCGCTTCAGGTCTTTCGAAAGCGCGCGCGAGAGGTCGGTTTCGGCCGGGAGGTCGGCGAGCGAGCGCCGCGAGCCCACGATCGGCTCGCCGTCGACGAACGTCCACAGGTACGCGTCGAAGCTGCCGTGCTCCTCCTGCATCTCGAGAACACGTGCGGCGTTCGCCACAGTCGACTCGACCTTCAGACGGTTGCGGACGATGCCGGTGTCCTCGAGCAGGGACTCGACGTCTTTGGGCGTGAACCGCGCGACCGTCGCCGCGTCGAAGCCGGCGAACGCGCGGCGGTACCCCTCGCGCTTGTTCAGGATCGTGCTCCAGGACAGCCCCGCCTGGGCACCTTCGAGCGTGAGCATCTCGAAGAGGTGCCGATCGTCGTGGGCAGGGACGCCCCATTCCCGATCGTGGTACTCGCGCATCGGCTCGGAGCTGCCCGACGCCCACTCGCATCTCGTCACGGCCACCCGGATAGGATCGCACGCGATGCGTGGCGCGCTCGTGGTAATCGCCTTCGCTGTACTGATGCTCGGCGCCGGTTGCGGTGGAAGCGACGACGAGTCGTCCGGCGCGACCGACGAGTGCGAGAGCGTCGAGGCCCCCGCTCCGCGCGAGCCGGAAATGCGCGAAGCCCCGACCGAGCCGCTCGAGGCAGGTGCGAGCTACGCGCTCGTGTTCGAGACGAGCTGCGGGTCGTTCACGGTCGCCCTGGACACCGAGCTCGCCCCGAACACGGCCGCGTCGTTGGTCGCGCTCGCCCGCGACGGCTTCTACGACGACACGATCTTCCACCGCATCGTCCCCGACTTCGTGATCCAGGGCGGCGACCCCACGCAGACGGGTTCCGGCGGCCCCGGATACAGCACGGTCGATGCTCCGCCTGCAGGCTCGAAGTACGAGAAGGGAGTCGATGGCCATGGCGAAGACGGGAGCCGAGGCAGCGGGCACCTCCGGCAGCCAGTTCTTCGTCGTCACCACCGGCGATGCGGGCTTGCCGGCCGACTACGCGATCGCCGGCGAGGTGACCGAAGGCATCGATGCGGTCGAGCGGATCGGCGCGCTCGGCGGTCCTGACGAGCTGCCCACGCAGCCGGTCGTGATCTCGAGCGTCACCGTCACCGAGAGCTAGGGAGAAATGAGGGTCGCCGCGGTCGTCCTCGCCGCGGGCGAGGCGTCGCGCTTCGGCTCCCCCAAGCAGCGGCTCCTCCTGCCTCGCGTGCTCGAGCGACTGGCGATGGCCCCGATCGACGAGATCGTCGTCGTCCAGGGCGCGCACGCGCTCGACCTCCCAAGTGACACAGTGTCACAAGGGGTCTCCGTGCGTCTCGTTGCGTGCCCCGACTGGAACCTCGGGCCGGGTGCGTCGCTTCGCTGTGGCCTGGAAGCCCTTCCCGATGACGTCGCTGCTGCAGTCATCGTCCTCGCAGACGGCCCACGCCTGTCTCCGACGGCGGTCGAGCGCGTGGTCGGCGCCTGGCGCAAGAGCGGAGGGATCGTCGCGGCGTCGTACGAGGGCAACCGAGGCCACCCGGTCGTTCTGGGTCGCGCCGACTGGGGCGCAATCCCCGACGAAGGCCTGAGAGCGTTCCCGTCAGGCTCGTCCCGTGCGACGACCTCGGGATCACCCGGTGACGTCGATACCCGAGGATCTCCGTTGTTGTAGGGGCGAGGCCTGGATCGCCCTAGGCGGTCGCGTCGAGCCCGCGAAGCTCCTCGAGCTTCACCATGAGCCCGGGAGGCATCCGCTCGACCGCGCTCAGCTTCACGTACCGGCGCAGCGTCTCCTCGAAGCGGTAGCGGCGCCTGCAGTAGTCGCAGTCGCCCAGGTGCGACTCGGCCTCGGCCCACTCCTCGTTCGTGAGCGTCCGGTCGAGGAAGTCCTGGAGGATCTCCTCGCAGCGGTCGCAGGGCTCGAGCGTCATGTGAGCGCCTCCTCGGCGAGCTTCTGCTTCAAAGCACGCCTTCCACGGTGCAGACGGGACATGACTGTACCAATCGGCACATCCAGGATCTGCGCAGCGTCTGCATAGGTGAAGTCCCCGATGTCGACGAGGACGACGACCTCGCGGAACTGCGGCGAGATCTCGGCGAGCGCGCTGACGACGGAGTCCTGCGACAACCGCTCGACCACCTGCTCGTGCTCGAGCGCCTCCTCACCCGCGGTCGAGGCGAGCTTGTTCGCCAGGTAGTAGTCACTCTCTTCGAGCGGCTGGAGCTGCGGCGTGCGCTGAATCCGTCTCCCGCGGTCGACGTTCAGGTTCGTGAGGATGCGGAGCATCCAGGCGCGCATGTTCGTGCCCGGCGTGAAGGAGCGCCAACTCCGAAATGCCCTCGCGTACGTCTCTTGCACCAGGTCCTCTGCCTCCTCGCGAGAGCCGACGAGTCGTCTCGCAACCCGGTAGACCTGATCCGCGAGACCGAGCGCCTCCTCCTCGAAGCGCGCGCGGTCGCGAGCTTCCGCTGCGATGCGCTGTGCTTCGGTGGCGGGCTCGACCTCGCTCACCGGGCTACCGTACCCTTGCTCTACGGGAGGCTGCAACGAGGCGTTCCGCCCTGCTATTCCCACTCTTCGGGGGATTCCCGGAACCCGGCCTTCGACAGGCGCGCGAGAATCGCGTCTCTCGACGTTCGCTTCTCGTCCCAGGACAGGGTGACGTCACCGACGAGGTTGGCTCTCGCGGACTCGAGGCCGTCGTGCCCCTCTAGCGCTCCCGCAAGGCGCGCAACGCAACGCTCGCAGCGGATTCCGCTGACCCGCACGGTCTCCGTCACGGTCGACACCGGCCGATCGTACCCGCCTTACCGCGTCGCCTTGCCCTTGATGCCGTGGACCGGGCGGCCCGCGGCCTCCCAGGCGTAGTACGAGGCGCTCGGACCGTATGCGCTCTCGTACGGGACGATCCGCGGGTTTCGGCTCACCTCCATGGCGCGCTGGGCGTGCCAGAGGAGGTTCGGGTCGTCACGCTCCTCCCAGACGAGGATCAGGTGCGCGGCGGTCATGAAGTCGGCGACGAAGACGCAGCTCGGCGCGGGGCACGGGAACGGATCCGTACGGACGCAGAACCAGCCGCTGTAGTCGCCGCTGTCGTCGTCTTCCCAGAGTTGCTCGTCCGACTCCAGATCCAGGTCGGACAGCACAACGGCACCGCGCCGAGGCTCCGGCTCCACAGGGGCCACAATAGCCACATGGCTACGCCGCCCGAACGCGACGTCGGGATCGTCCTCTCCGGCGGCGGGATCAACGGCATCCTGCTCGAGCTCGGCTTTCTGACGCGCCTGCGAGAGAGCCCGCTCTGGTCACGCGTCGGGTGGATCTACGGAACGTCTGCGGGTGCGCTCTCGGGCGTCATGGCGGCGCTCGACCGTCTGGACGACCTCGAAGAGTTCCTGCTCGCCCTCCAACCCGAAGAGGTGTTCAGGCCGCGCCGGGTGTGGCAGTTCCCGGGTGGGTTGCACGACTACACGCTCCCGGAGACGATCGCCGAGAGAATCGGACCGGCGGAGGACCTGGGCGAGGGGCTCGCCACATCGCCGATCGAGCTCGTCGTCTTCGCCACGGACGTCAGCGAGCCGATCGACGGGGACGAAGCGCGGCACTTCGAGCTCGCCTTCTCCTCACGCGTGACGCCTCCGGCGGCGATGGGAAGGGCGATCCTCGCGTCGGCCGCCGTCAGCGGGCTCGTTCTGCCGGTCAGCGTCGACGGCATCATCGCGACCGACGGCGGCTGGATCCGAAACTTCCCGCTCGAGCACGCGTACCGGAACCCCGATGTGCAGGCAATCGCCGCGTTTCGCTACGTCGCGACCTATCGCCCAACCGACGTCGCGTTCCTCGGAAGGATGCGCGAGCGCCTCGAGCGTTTCAGGGCCGTCCCGCCCGTGCGCGCGCTCCTCGCAGAGATCCGGCTGGCCGAGGAGCGTGCCGGGCGAGGCGAGCCGGCCCACTACGCGGAGATGATCGTGCGCCTGATGCGTGTAGCGATCGCGCGGAACACCGTCCTCGAGGAGCGGCTGGCATCGGAAAGGGATACGTCGGTGCTCGAGCTGCAGCGGCTACGGGACGAGGTGACCGCGGCAGCGCTGGCAGCGACGCCGAGGTGGCGGAGGGGCCGGTTGCGAGGTGAGCTCGAAGAGATCTTCGCGGGCGCACGATTCCCGTTCCGTCACGACCGGCACATCCCGAGCCTGATCGTGAGGGCGACGCCCGGCGAAGACGGCCTCGATCCGACCTTCCGGGGAGACGAGCCGTGGTCCGAAGAGCAAAAGCGTGCACTGATCGAGCGCGGCTACCGCATGACGGACCAGGCGCTCGCTGCGAGCCCGGACTTCAGCTGACCTGGGGTACTAGCCGGCCGACGCCGGTTGCTTCCCGAGCGTGACCGTGACGGTCTTCTTCTTGCCGTCGCGGTAGATCCGGAGCTTGATCTTGTCCCCCGGCTTGTGCGCGGCGATGGCGTCGCGGAGCTCTCCGGTGGAAGAGATCTGGTTTCCGTCGACCGCGACGATGATGTCTCCGCCGAGCACGTAGGTCTCGCCGGCGATCACGACCTCCGTGGAGCCGGCCTCGAGGCGCGCCTTCGACGCACCGGTTCCCGGGCGAACCTCCTCGACGAGGACCCCGGCTTTGACAGGAAGGTTGTACGTGTCGGCGATCTCCTCGGTCAGCGGATGTCCGGCGATCCCGAGGTACGCGTGCTCGACACGACCCGTCTGCAGGATCTGCGCGACGACGTCCTCGACGGTGTTCGACGGCACGGCGAACCCGATCCCGACGTTGCCCGTGTTCACGCCGCCGGTCTGGATCTGTGTGTTGACCCCGATCACCTGACCGTGCGCGTTCAGGAGTGGGCCGCCCGAGTTGCCATGGTTGATCGGGGCGTCGGTCTGGATGACATGGTCGATCGCGAAGTCGTTCGGCGCGGTGATGAGCCGCTGCAGCGCGCTGACGATTCCCGCCGTCGCGGTCCGGTCGAGCCCGAACGGGTTGCCGATGGCAACCACGGGGTCGCCGACCCGCACGTCGTCGGAGTCACCGAGCTTGAGTGGAGTCAGCGCGCGAGCCTCCGCGTCGACCTGGAGGACGGCGAGGTCGGTCGACGGGTCGGTGCCGACGAGCTCCGCACCGACCGTGTCGCGGTTGGAGAAGCTCACTCGAATCTCGTCCGCGCCCTCGATGACATGGAAGTTCGTGACGATGTGGCCGGCCTTGTCCAGGACGAACCCGGAACCGAGTGCCGACGGTGTGCCCCCGGAGAGCACGTCGCTTGCGTCGGTCGTCCTCGTTATCTGCACGACGCCCGGCGCCGCGCGCTCGTAGATCTCGTTCACGGTCATCGCGTCGGCCGGGGGCGCCGCGAGTGCGCTCGGCTCTCGCGCGCTCTCGGTGATGACTGTGGTCGTCGAGCTCTCCAGCCCGCCGAGCAGAGCGACCGCGCCCACCGCGGCCGCGCCCCCGAGGGCTCCGGCCGCGACGAGCGCTACATACCCACTTGGGGAGGAGAGGGAGGGCATGCCCATCCGTTATAGACACGCGGGGGTGAATCGCGGGTTAGAGCGGGTTAAGAACGCGTTCTCTAACGCGTTTAGCGCCTAGGCGACGAGGATGCCGGTGACATACATGGCAGCGATGCCCGCGAGAAAGCCGCCGATCACGTAGCCGGAGCGAAGACCGCCCGGTGCCTGGCGCGCGACATAGCGCCCGACCTCGACGACGACCTGGAAGGCCGCGCCGGCAGCGATCGCGAAGAAGAGGACTCCGAGGACGTCGCTCGTCGTGTAGCCGCCGATCCACGCGCCGAGAATCGTCGGAGCTCCGGCGATGAGAGCGAGCGCCGCGAGCGCGAGCACGGTCACGCGCGTTTTTGCGACGGGTGCTGCGATACCGAGGCCCTCGGTGACGTTGTGGATCATGAAGCCGATGATCAGGAACGCGCCGAGCTGAAGCTCCCCGAGAGCGAACGAGGCGCCGATCGCGAGCCCCTCGCCGAGGTTGTGGATCCCGATCCCGATCGCGACGAGGAGCGCGAGCGTCCAGCCGGTCGCCGTTCCTCCCCTGCTCAGCCGGCCGGAGAGCGCGGTCATCCCGAGGAAGCTGAGCGCGACGCCCAGCAGCACGAGCCCGCTTCCGCCGAGGGCGGATGGAAGGAACGCCTGCAGCTCGAACGCTTCCGTCAACGCCTCCAGGCCGAGGAACGTGAGCAGTCCCGCGGTCAGGGCCATGAACGCCGAGAGCCACGCAGGGCTCGCCTGCCTGAGCGCTGGCAGCCAGAGAAGGCCGAGCGCGACGGGGAGCACGCCGACAAGCACCCCGATCAGCGCGTAGCCGAAGAACCCTTCGACAGACGGCTCCGGAGTCGCGATCGCGGCCGGAACCTCGTGCACGGTCTGGATTCCGGTGGAGCTCGTCACGCCCACCGTGATCGGATCCTCTTCGACCCAGTCGAACGGGACCACGATCGTGCTCGAGCGGAGGCGTCCGAGCGTCGTCGGCCCGTCGACCGTGAAAGGCACGATCGCGTCGTCGACGTTCACGTTCGCGATCGTCAGGTCGTCCGGCTGCGGGTTGCGCACCGTGATCCGGATCTCGCCGGGAGAGAACTCCACCCGGCGAATGTCGAACTCGTCCGCGGGCGGCGGGTTCGTGCCGACGAGGTCGACGAGCGAGGAGCCGCTCGTGACGACCAGGCCGACCGCGAGCGCCAGCAGGAGCACCGGGACGACGGCCCACAACCGCCACCCCATCCGCCCGCGAGCGCTAGCGGAGCCGGCTTCCATCAGTCGGCCTCATGCGCTGATCGGAATCCGCTGGCGCGGATTCCGATCGCGCGAAAACCCTGAAGGCGTCCGCTTCGCGGCCGCGGGTCTGTGGCGGTCAGATCGGCCATCACTCGACCTCGAAGAAGCCCATCCACCCGAGCTCCGCGAACTCGGACTGGTGCGCGTGGAACATGAACCGGCCGGTGTTCGCGAACTGGATCTCGATGACGCCTCGCTGCCCCTGGCACTGCATCACAGTGTCGGTGTACTCCCAGTTGTCGCCCGTGCCGGTTGGCTGGTAGCGGAAGAAGTCCGCGTGCAGGTGGAATGAGTTGATCAGGTCGAACTCGGTCAGGTTCGCGAGGTAGATGCGCACGAGCTCGGAGCGCTTGACCTTGATCGGATAGCGCGCGTAGTAGAACGAGCGCCCGTTGACGGTGTAGAAGTTGTTCTCGCCGTCGGCGTCGGTGTCGAAGCCGTTCATCACCATCACGAGCTCCTGCGCGGGCGGGCGCGGCTCCTTGGGATCGATGATGAAAGCGCCGTACAGGCCCTTGTGGATGTGCTTCTTCAGCGGCGTCGCGTGGCAGTGGTAGAGATGGAGCCCCGCCGGCCGCGCCTCGAACTGGTACGTGAAGCTGCCGCCCGGATCGACCACCTCGAACACGCCGTCCATGTTCGACGGGTGGATCCCGTGGAAGTGGATCGTGTGCGGATGCGAGCCGCGGTTCCGAAAGAGGACGCGCAGCGTGTCGCCCTCTGTCGCCCTGATGACGGGTCCCGGCGCGGAGCCGTCGTACGTCCAGGCGGGGAAGAAGATGCCGGGCGCGATCTCGAGGTCGGTATCGACCGCGGTGAGCGTGTACTCGCGAACGCGACCGGCCTCGAACGGCAGCACTCGAGGCGGGTACAGGAGAGCGTCGAGGTCGTTGGGGCCGCCGACCGCCGGGACCTCGCGGCCGATCATCGCCGCGTGCCCCGTCGTAGCCCCGCGGCCGCCAAGGACATGAGCTGCCTCGTCGTGCGGCGGAACGTGGCTCGCGTGGCCATGGCCGCCGGCTTCCGCCTCACCGTCGAGCGCGAGCTTTCCCACGAACGGCACCGCCGCGAGCGGCGCCGCGGCGGCGAGCAGCTTGCGACGGGTGAAAGGCTTTTTAGTCAACGCTAAATCCGAAACGCAGTGTAACCTAAGACGGCCGATCATGAGTACACAGTCCGCCGATCTGACCGTCGCCGTCCAGGACTACCTCAAGGGCATCTACGCCCTCGAGTCGGCAGGGGAGCGCGCGACGACGTCCGCGCTCGCGGCGCGGATGGGTGTAAGCGCCCCGTCCGCCACGGCGATGACGAAGCGGCTCGCTGAGCTCGGCCTCGTCGAGCGAGCTCCCTACCGTGGGGTCGCATTGACGGAAGAGGGACGTCGCGGCGCGCTCGAGGTGCTCCGCCATCACCGGCTGCTGGAGCGCTATCTCGTGGATCGACTCGGGCTGTCACTCGACGAGGTGCACGCGGAGGCGGAGCTCCTGGAGCACGCCCTCACGGAAGAGCTCGAGGCAAAGATCGACGCGGAGCTCGGCTTCCCTACCCACGACCCGCACGGCGACCCGATCCCGGACCGCGAGCTTCGCGTCGCGACACGTCGCGACCGGACGCTGGTCGACCTCGAGCCGGGTGAGCAGGCATCGGTGTCCCGCGTGCCCGACGGAGACCCCGAGTTGCTCCGCTATCTCGCGGAGCTCGGCCTGGTGCCCGGGTCAGGGGTCGAGCTCGTCGCCCACGCCCCCTTCGCAGGCCCCGTCACCGTGCGCACGAAGAGCGGCGATCACGCGATCTCCCGCGAGCTTGCGGATCGCATCGCTGCCGCCGCCTAAGAGCCTCTAAGCGCGTCTAAGCGAGCTCGAGCTCGAGCGACTTCACGTCTTTCGGCCGCTCGGAGCCGATCGTGTCGTCGAGCTTCTGCACCAGCTCACCGGACGCGAGCAGCTCCTCGGTGATGTCCGCACCGCCGATCAGCTCCCCCTTGACGAACACCTGCGGGATGGTCGGCCAGCCGGAGATCGCGGAAAGCTCCTGGCGGATCCGTGGATCGGGAAGGATGTCGACCGTCGTGACCGGCGCGCCGGCGGCGTGCAAGGCCGCGAGGGCCCGCTGGGAGTTGCCGCACATGATCATCTGCGGCGTGCCCTTCATGAAGAGGGCAACCGGTTCGTCCCGGATGACGTCGGCGATCTGCTCGTTCAGCGTCTTCATGTCGTTCCTTTCGTCTTGATGCGGAGCTCGTGGATCGAGCCGTCGCCGAGCGGCGCCGCAAGCGCTTCGTTGACGCGGCGGTGCTGGTCGAGCAGCGAGAGCCCGTCGAACGAGGGACTCGAGACGGTGACCTGGAAGTGGTCTCCCGTTCCGGTGCGGTCCTCGACCGAGAGCTGGATGGCGTCCGGAAACGCACGCTCGAGTACGCCACGGATCGATTCGGCCTCCATCGCCGGCCATGCTAGATGGTTGGTCGGGGATGGCGCGCCGGCCCGCAGTGAATCCCCGACCAAGCATCTGGCCACGCTACGCTCGCTGCCGATGCGCGTGTTTCGTTCACTCGGGCTCGTCGCCGTCGGCGCGTACGTGGGATTCGCCGCTGCCGCGAAGGTCATGAAGAGCGTGCTTCCTTCCAGAGGCGCCGCGGAGAGCGACGAAGTCGCGCTCGTGGCGATCTTCGACGGAGTGAAGCTCGAGAGCCGCTCGCAGGCATTCCAGGGAGGCTCGATGCTCGCGTGGTTCGGAGGCGTCGCCGTCGATCTCCGCGAAACGCAACTCGCGCCCGGTGGCGCTCACCTCTCGCTCCATTCCCTCTTCGGCGGGATCGCGATCCGCGTGCCCGTGGGATGGCGCGTCGAGTCGAGCGCACGAGCGCTGAGCGGAGGCGTCTCCGTGGACGTGCCCGAGCCGGACGAGCCCGATGCTCCGACGCTCACCATCGAAGGTTTCGCGGCGTTCGGTGGGATCGCGGTCGGCGCACGGGTCGCCGACGCCGCCTTCGACGACTAGCTGCATGCGACGCCCTGTGCGCTATCTCGTCTCCCTGCCGGAGCGCCTCGCGCGCACGATCGCGAGCCTCGTCGGGGGAACGGTGCACGAGACTGCGGAGCTCGTGCTTCCGCGCCTGATCAGGCGCTCCCGTCTGTACGAGGCCACCGCGAAGAACCTGCTTCGCATCACTGTCGAGCTCGTTGGCGGCGTCGAGCGGCCACAGGAGGCGATCGCCGCCGAGTTCGAGAAGTCTCCTGGCAGGCTCGCAGTCCGCAAGGGAGCCGGGAACGTCGTCGAGCTTGGATCGATTCTCGCCTTCGGCTTCTCGCCGCTCTGGCTGCTCGCGGCCGCGGCCGACGTCACGCGCGGAACGCGCGTCTACCTGGATGTCCTCGTGGACGAGCTGAAGGACGCAGGTGTCATCGCCCGCAACGCCAAGCTCAGATCCGTCGACGAGCTGCTTGCAGCATTCGAGGGAGCAACCGGGACGACCGCGCGCCTCATCGACATTCCGCCGCTCGAGCTGGCGGGGCTCAAGCGAACCCTTACGGACTTGCGAGAGGACGCCGAGGAGCTTCCGACTCCGACCGAGCTCGCGGCGGTGTACTCAGCTCTCGTCCGAGAGGCCGATCGCGAGCAGAAGAGCATTCTCGAGGTCTCCGTCGGCATGGGGTACGCGTTCTTCAATGCGGCACGAGCGGTCGGCAGGCAACACGTGCTCGACCCGTACAAGGAGGACCTGAAGCCCGTGCGCGACGAGGGGTTCGCCGCCTACGCGCTCCGCGTCGGCCGCCCGTACGCGCAGGCAATCGCACGCCATTTCGATCCGGGTCGCGAGACCCTGACCGAGAAAGGGCTCGGGAAGCTCGGCGGATGACCCGCTCGACGGCATACGAGGAGCCCGTTCTCGTCCCGACGGAGGTCGGCGAGCTCCAGGGCGTGATCCGCCGCCCGCGGGACGGCTCACTTCCCGGCGTCGTGCTCGTCGACGGCTCCGGTCCCGGATCGAAGGACGAGTGGGGCGGCTGGCCGGAATGGATCGCGGACTGCGGCGCGGTCGTCCTCAGGCATGACAAGCCCGGATGTGGCGGCTCGCCCGGCGACTGGCACGACCAGAGCTTCGAGGACCGTGCCGACGAGTCGCTCGCAGCTGCAAGCGTCCTCCGCTCGACGCCAGGCGTCTCGAGCGTCGGCCTCTGCGGGATCAGCCAGGGCGGATGGGTCTCGCTTCTGGCGGCCGCCCGAGATCCCGATGCGATCGATTTCGTCGTCTCGATCTCCGGCCCCGGAGTCACCCCGGCTGAACAGGAGCGCGCACGGATCGCGCGCGATCTCGAGAATCGCGGAATCGCCGCACCTGCGCGTGAGGCGGCGCTGGAATGGGTCGACGAGCGCATGCGGCGGCTCATGGCCGGCGAGGACGTGCGCTCGATCCTCTCGGATCAGGAAGCGCTCAACGAACACGACTGGTACGAGGCCGTCACGTTCGGCGCGTACTACGACGCCGGCGTCCTCAAGTTCGCAGCGCGGATCTTCGACTTCGATCCACTGCCGTCCGTGCGGGCATTGCGCTCTCCGGCGCTGCTTCTCTTCGGCGGAGCCGACGACGTCGTTCCTGTCGCGCGCAGCGTGGAGCTGCTGGCGGAAGCGCTGCCGGCGCTCGGCAACGGTCTCAGTGCCATCGCCGTCTTCCCCGGCGGGAACCACGGGCTGTTCACCGCCGATCCCGATCCGGACGTCCCTCGACGCGACCAGCTCGCCGCAGGATTGCTCCCGATGCTCGAGGCGTTCATCGCCGCCGTCGACGCGCGGCGGAGCGCGTCTGGTTGAATCGAGCTATGGCCCATCCCGACTCGTTCCAGGCGCGATCGAGCCTCGGCGTCGGAGGCACGGAGTACGAGATCTTCCGCATTTCTGCTCTCCAGGAGCGCTTCGACGTGTACCGCCTTCCGTACACGCTGCGCATCCTCCTCGAGAACGTGTTGCGTCACGAGGACGGCACGAACGTCACGGCAACGGATGTCGAAGCGGTTGCGGCCTGGGTCGCAGCCGCCGAGCCGGCGCAGGAGATCTCTTTCATGCCCGGACGCGTGCTCCTGCAGGACTTCACCGGCGTTCCTGCGGTCGTCGACCTCGCCGCCATGCGCAACGCGATGCGAGATCTCGGCGGCGATCCGGAGAAGATCAACCCGCAGCTTCCCGCCGAGCTCGTCATCGACCACTCGGTGCAAGTGGACGAGTTCGCGACGCGGCTTGCGATCGTCAGGAACGCCGAGCTCGAGTTCGAGCGGAACCGCGAACGCTACGCGTTCCTGCGCTGGGGACAGGGTGCTTTCGCCGACTTCAAGGTCGTGCCGCCAAGCACCGGGATCGTCCATCAGGTCAACCTGGAGTTTCTCGCCCGCGTTGTCGAAGACCGTGCTGGTGTCGCCTTCCCGGACACCCTCGTCGGGACCGACTCGCACACGACCATGATCAACGGCCTGGGCGTCCTCGGCTGGGGCGTGGGCGGGATCGAAGCAGAGGCGGCGATGCTCGGGGAGGCGATCTCGATGCTCGTCCCGCAGGTTGTCGGCTTCAAGCTCATGGGCACGCTGCCCGAGGGCGCCACCGCGACCGATCTCGTGCTCACGGTGACGCAGATCCTTCGCCAGACCGGGGTGGTCGGGAAGTTCGTCGAGTACTACGGGCACGGGCTCGAGGGGCTTCCGCTCGCCGACCGGGCGACGATCGGGAACATGTCTCCGGAGTACGGCGCGACCTGCGGCTTCTTCCCGGTGGACGCGGAGACGATCCGCTACCTGCGCCTGACCGGCAGGCCCGAGGAGCGCATCGCCCTGGTCGAGGCGTACTGCAAGGAGAACGGCCTCTGGCACGACCCGGACGAGCCTCCGACCTACTCCCAGGTGGTGGAGCTCGATCTCTCGACGGTCGAGCCCTCGCTCGCGGGGCCGCGGCGGCCCCAGGACCGCGTTCCGCTGCGTGAGGCGAAAGACGCGTTCATCCAGGCGCTGCCGACCTTCGGCATCGACTACGGGACAGCACACGACGAGGCGGTAGCGGAGTCGTTCCCCGCGAGCGATCCCCCGGCGCAGATGGAGCCCGGTGCGGAGCTCCTCGACGGAGGCGCGGTCATCGCCGTCCCGGATGCGCCGGTAGCCGTGGCGGAGATGGGCGGAGCCATGGTGACCCTGGACGGGGAGACGTTCGAGCTCGAGCATGGATCTGTCGTCATCGCCGCGATCACCTCTTGCACGAACACCTCGAACCCCGCGGTGATGGTCGCAGCGGGCTTGCTGGCAAAGAAAGCCGTCGAGCGCGGCCTCGAGCGCAAGCCGTGGGTGAAGTCGAGCCTCGCACCGGGCTCGAAGGTCGTCACCGAGTACTACGACAAGTCCGGTCTCACGCCGTACCTCGAGGCGCTCGGCTTCCACACGGTCGGTTACGGCTGTACGACGTGCATAGGGAACTCGGGGCCGCTGCCGGAACCGATCTCGGGTGGCATCGCCGAAGGCGACCTCGTCGTGTGCGCAGTCCTTTCCGGGAATCGCAACTTCGAGGCGCGGATCCACTCGGAAGTGAAGGCGAACTACCTCGCCTCGCCCCCGCTCGTCGTCGCCTATGCGCTCGCCGGGCGCATGGATCTCGATCTCCTGACCGAGCCGCTCGGGGTCGGCTCGGACGGCGAGGACGTGTTCCTGTCGGACATCTGGCCGACCCCGGAGGAGGTACGCGAAACGGTGGCCGGCTCGATCGGCGAGGAGATGTTCCGCAGGATCTATGCGGACGTCTTCACCGGCGACGAGACGTGGCGCGAGCTCCCCGTGCCGGAGGGAGAGCTCTTCGCGTGGGATCCGGGCTCGACCTACGTGCGGCTCCCCACGTACTTCGACGGGATGCCGACCGAACCCGGGACGGTCGAGGACGTCGTCGGCGCACGCTGCCTGGTCTCCGTCGGCGACTCGGTCACGACCGACCACATCTCGCCGGCGGGCTCGATCAAGCCCGACTCACCGGCCGGGCAGTACCTGATCGAGCACGGCGTCGAGCGGCGCGAGTTCAACTCCTACGGCTCGCAGGCGCGGGAACCACGAGGTGATGGTGCGCGGCACGTTCGCGAACGTCCGACTGCGGAACCTCCTCGTCCCGGGCTCGGAGGGAACCTGGGCCGTCCATGTCCCCTCGGGCGACGAAGCGACGATCTTCGAGACCGCCGAGCGCTACCGAGCCGAGGGGGTCCCGCTGATCGTGCTCGCAGGCAAGGAGTACGGCTCCGGCTCGTCGCGCGACTGGGCGGCGAAGGGACCGAAGCTCCTCGGGGTGCGCGCGGTCATCGCAGAGAGCTACGAACGCATCCACCGTTCGAACCTGCTGATGATGGGACTCCTCCCGCTCCAGTTCCTCCCCGGTGAGAGCCTCGCCTCGCTCGGTCTGAGCGGCCGCGAGGAGTTCTCGATCATCGGAGCCCAGAATGGCGAAGCGCGCGAAGTGACGGTGCGGGCTGATGAGAAGGAGTTCCGCGCGACCGTGCGGCTGGATACCCCGCGCGAGCGCGAGTACCTGCGGCACGGCGGGATCCTCCCCTACGTGCTGCGGCGCCTACTCCGGTCGTAGGCGCCCGGACATGCCCGGCCCTGCTCCTGGACGAGGCTTGGCTCGACCCGACCGCCACTCTCCCCGACGACGCTCAGAGCTTGAGCTCGGGCGGCAAGGCCGCGGGAATGGACGACGACGAGCGTCGTCGTCGGACGCGTGAGCGCGACGTAGAGCTCTCGCAGCCCCCGCCCACCTCCGCCCTCCTCGACGATCGCCGCCGGCTCGACGACGATCACGTGGTCGAACTCCATGCCCTTCGCCTCCCGCGGCGTGAGCACGGAGATGCGGGAGTCGTCGAAGAGGGAGCCGGGCGCGGCCTCGGTGTCGCCACGGAGCGACGGCGGCGCGATCACCGCGAGCAGTCCCTCGGCTTCCGCCAGCTCGGCGGCCTCCTCGTACGCGGCGTCGAGCGGCGAGTCGGTACGCACGACTCGTGGCGGTTGACCGCCGATTCGGTAGGCAACGGGCGGCTCGACGTTCGGCGCGATGTGCTCGAGCAGCGGCAGCGCGAGCGCCATGATCTCGCGCGGGACGCGGTAGGCGTGCTTCAGCTCCTCGATCTCCGCATGGTCGCCGCCCGGAAGCTGACCCAGGACCTCGTCCCAGCTCCCGTAGGGCACCGGCCCCGTCGCCTGTGCCACGTCGCCGAGGATCGTGAACGCGCCGGAAGCGCGCCTGGCGATCATCCGTAGCTGCATCGGGGTCAGGTCCTGCGCCTCGTCCACGATCACGTGGCCGTACCGCTCGTGATCGTCGAGGAGCAGCGCTCTCGCCTCGTCGAGCAGCGGCAGGTCGGCCGCGCTCCAACCGCTGCGCGTGCGACGCAGGAGCCGCTGCTCGCCTGCATCCAGGATTCCCTCGGCGGCCTCGGCAAGCCGCTCGCGAGACGACAGGAGCTGGCGGACGACCTGCTCGGGCTTCGGCGCCGGCCACACCGCTCGGAGAAAGTCGTTCAGCACGCCGCCTTTGGTCAGGGAGCGCTCGACCTCGTCGAACGCCCGAACCGCGAGCCCGCCGAGGGCGTCGCCGTAATCCGCATAGAAGTGGCGAAGGACACTCATGCGAAAGCGCTCCCGAGCGGCGGCCGAGAGACCCTCGGAACGCGCCGTCTCCAACAGATCCGCGACCTCGCGCTCGCGCACGCCTACGAAGACACCCTCCATACGGACGACGAGCTCGCGCGAGCTTCCCTGCGACCGCAGCTCGACCGCACGACGAACGACCTCCGCGATCCGCGGGTCACCCTTGAGCCGCTCGACCTCCGGCGAATCGACGAGCGACACTTCGGCGTCCTCGACGAGCTCCGCGACCGCCCGCTGGTCGACCGCCTCCTCGCCGAGCGCCGGGAGGACATGGGAGACGTAGTCCATGAACACGGGGTTCGGGCCGACGAGGAGGACACGGCGGAGCTCAGCACGGTGCGAGAAGAGGAGGTATGACGCGCGGTGGAGTCCGACAGCTGTCTTTCCGGTGCCAGGACCACCCTGGATCACGAGCGGTCGCTCTGGCGGCCGTGCGATCAGGCCGTACTGGTCGGCCTGGATGGTTGCGACGATGTCGCGCATGCGCGTGTCGCGCGCGCGTTCGAGCTCTTCGAGCAGGAAGTCGTCGAGTGACCGAGCCGCATCGGCGAGCGAGCCGTCGAGGGCCTCGTCGCTGATACCGGTGAGCGTTCGACCCTGGATCCGGAAGCGCCGGCGGAGCGTGACGCCATGTGGCTGCGCAGGCGTCGCGGTGTAGAACGGCCTAGCAGCAGGCGCCTGCCAGTTGACGACGAGCACGCCGTCGTCGTCGTGCACCCAGCGGCGGCCGACGTAGAGAGAGCTCTCGACTGCGTCCACGTCGATGCGGCCGAAGCACAGCACCTGCTCGGCCGCTTCGTATGCGGCGAGCCGGCGGTCCACCCAGGCCGCGATGCGCTCCGCTGCGATATCGGCGCCATCGGCGCCCATGGCTGCGGCTCCGACGGTCCGCGTGAGAGCGATGCGCATCTCCTCGAGACACTCGTACGCGTGGTCGAGATACGCCTGCTCTGCCGCGAGATCAGGGTGCGCCATCGACACTTCCAGCCGACGAAGATCGCCCACCCGAGGTACTCGCGCCCGTAGCGGAGGTACGTGCGCTTCCAGTGCTCGTTCCGGCTTCGAATGTCGTCGGCATCCGGATCATCCGGGTTCGCGTGGAGCCACTCCTCGACGGCACGCCAATGGAGGGTCTCGTACCGATCCCAGTCGTCCTCCGAGGATGCGATCACAGAGACGACGGGAAGGCCAGAGGTCTCGAAGACCAGGACGGTGTCAGCAAGCGTCGTCCAGGGGTCTCCGCGTTCGCTGTAATCGCTCGGGAGCGGAAGGCGCCGCCAGTAGGGCTCGCCGACGACGACGTGTCCGCCCGACCTCACCGCCGGCGCCAGTGCCTCGACCGTGTCCGCGAGGCTCCCGTAGACGAAGCTCGCTCCGAGGCAGAGCGCTGCGTCGTACTCCCCGGCCCGCAACCGCTCGAGCGACGCATCGCCGAGCTTGAACGAGGTCAGGTTCGAAAGCCCGCGCTCGCACGCGCGGTCAACGGCGGCCGCGTGGAACTCGGGAGCGATCTCGATCCCCTCGATGCGGCACCCGAAGGCTTCTGCGAGCACGAGCGCGGGCCCCCCGCGTCCGGATGCGATGTCGAGCACGCGCGAATTCGGTCCCAGACGGAGGCGCCGGCCGAGCAGCTCGACCTTTTCCGCCGACGTCGGGTTCTGGAGCTCGTGATCCTGCTCCGCGACGATGAAGTAGCGCGGGATCACGGGCGCGATTCTCGCACGCCGCCGATACCCTCAATCGCCGATGGCGAGCTCCGAGCGGATCGAGGGAAGCTGGGGCATCGAGCCCGTTCCCGACCGGTTGCGCGTGCTCGGAACGCTCGACACGGGCCTGCTCTGGGGGAATCTCGGGGTCTCGCTGCTCGTGATCGTCGCCGGCGCGGCACTGGTTCCGGCGTTGTCGCTCCCCGACGCCGTGGTCGCAATCCTCGTCGGCTGCGTCATCGGCAACGTCATGCTCGGCGTCGCGGGCGCGATCGGGGCCGATGCGCGCGTGCCGGGCATGGTGCTCATGCGGGCGCCGCTCGGTCGGCGCGGCTCATACCTCCCTACCGGAGTGAACGTGCTGCAAGGCATCGGCTGGTCGGTGTTCGAGCTGCTCATCATCGCGACCGCCGCCGCAGCGCTCTCCGACGAGCTCTTCGGATTCCGCGCCCAGTGGCTGTGGACGCTCGTCTTCGGCGGAGTCGCGCTCGTCCTCGCCCTGCTCGGCCCGATCGGCTTCGTGCGGCGTTTTGTGCGCCGGATAGCCGTCTGGGCGGTCCCCTTTGCCCTTCTCTACCTCACGTGGTGGGCATTCGACAGGGCCGATCTCGGCGTCCTCTGGGACTCGCCCGGCGCCGGCGGGCTGTCGGTCTGGCAGGGAGCCGACATCGTCGTGGCGATCACGGTCTCCTGGGTCCCCCTTGCTGCGGACTACACCCGCTTCTCGTCGAGTCGGCGCGCCGGCGGCCTGGGGACGGGACTCGGCTACTTCGTCCCCGGGACGTGGCTGCTCGTGCTCGGCGTCGTCCTCGTCCTTTCTCGCGATCTCAGCGACCCGGCCGCGTTGCCGACGGCGGTGGTCGCCGGGGGATTCGCCGCGATCGTCGCGCTCTTCGCACTCCTCGTGACGGAGACGGACGAGGCGTTCGCGAACATCTATTCCGCTTCGGTCTCGCTCCAGAACCTCGCACCGCGCGCACCACAGGCTCTGCTCATCTCCGCCGTGACCGCGATTGCGACGGTGGGTGCGCTCGTGATCGACCTGGTGAGCTACCAGAGCTTCCTCTTGCTTCTGGGATCGGTCTTCGTTCCGCTTTTCGCCGTCTTGCTCGCCGACTGGCTCGCGTCGGGCCGCAGTTACTCGAGGGAGGAGATCTTCGAGGGGCCTGCGTGGCGTCCGGGGCTGATCGCTGCCTGGCTCGCCGGATTTGCGCTCTACCAGTGGCTCTTTCCGACGGGGCCGACGTGGTGGACCAATCTCGTCGACAGGCTGAGCCCGCCCGCATGGGGCATCGGCGCAACTGTTCCGAGCTTCCTCGCCGCGTTCGTCCTCGCGAGCGTCGTCGCGGTGCTCTCGCGAAAGCTCACGGCGGGGGCTGCGGCGGCGTGAGTGCGATCGCAGTCCTCGGGCACCTGACACGTGACGTGGTCGCCGGAGACGCGCCGAGGCCCGGCGGCGCGGTTCTGTATTCCGCGCAGGCGCTCGCGCGAATCGGTGCGGATGCCGGCGTCGGCGCATCGTGCGCAGTCGCCGACCGGTCAGAACTACTCCCCGCGCTCGAAGCGTGCAGGCTGCCGACGACGTGGCACGCGTCCTCGGTGACGAGCGCGTACAGCTTCCACTACGAAGGAGAGACACGGATCATGCGGCAGGACGCCGTCGGTGATCCCTGGAATGCGGATCAGGCGGTCGAAGCGGCGCGCGAAGCCGAGTGGATCCACGTCGGCGCGCTCGTCCGAACCGACTTTCCCCGCGACGTGCTCGCGGCGCTTGCGGAAGGCGGGCGCTCGTTGCTCGTCGACGCCCAGGGACTCGTGCGGCGGGCTGATCTCGGGCCGCTCAGGACCGACGGGGAAGTCGGTGACGTGCTCCGGCACGTGCAGATCCTGAAGCTGAACGACGAGGAGGCCCAGACCCTCGTTGGAAGCGCGGAGCCGGAGTCGCTCGCGTCGCTCGGCGTCCCGGAGGTCATCCTCACGCTCGGCTCGCAGGGCTCGTTCGTCATCACGCCCGCTGTCGTCGAGCACATCCCAGCCGAGGTCGTCACGGGTTCCGTCGATCCGACGGGTGCGGGCGACACGTTCTCAGCGACCTACCTGACGCGGCGCGGCGAGGGCGCTGAGCCCGTCGAAGCAGCGCGCGCTGCGACCTCGAAGGTCGCCGAGTTCCTCGCGATCTAGAGGCTCTTATAGGTCGCCGCGGGCAAGCGGCGCCGCGCCATCTGCTCGGGCGACGGCTTGTGGACGTTCCAGACGAGCCGGAGCTTCTCGAGGGCGCGGATCACCCACCACGACACGTCGAACTGCCAGCGCGCGAGCCCGTGCCGCGCAGAGCTCGGGAATGCGTGGTGGTTGTTGTGCCACCCCTCTCCGAAGACGAGGACGGCGATCAGCCAGTTGTTGCGCGACTCGTCACGTGAGCGGTACTCGCGCTGGCCGAACATGTGGCAGATCGAGTTCACCGCAAAGGTCGCGTGCTGGTAGAGGAAGATCCGGAGCAGGCCGCCCCAGACGGCAGCCTCGATCCCACGGGCGACACTGCCGCCGAAGACGTACCCGATCGCAAACGGGATCGCGAAGGTGAGGACGACCCAGAGGAGGTACATGCGGTCGATCGTCCGCACGAGCCGGTCCTCGTACAGGTCCTTCCCGTAGTCGCGACCACGCTCCATCCCCTTGAGCGTGAAGAGCCAGCCGACGTGCGCGTGCGCGAAGCCCTTGACGGCTCCCCACACGCCGTCGCCGTGGCCGACATGGGGCGAGTGCGGATCGCCGTCCTCGTCCGAGAGCGCGTGGTGCTTGCGGTGATCCGTCACCCACTGCGTCAGCGGCCCCTGCATCGTCATGCAGCCGAGCACCGCGAGCGTCGTCTTGACGACGTTCCCCGTGTCGAAGCTCTTGTGCGTGAAGTACCGGTGGAAGCCGATCGTCGTGCCGAACGCACAGACGACGTACATCCCGACGAGCACCACGAGATCGAGCCAGTGGAAGGCCACGCCCCAGAGCAGGCCCATCGCGGACAAGAGTCCGATCGGCGGCACGACGACCGCGACGATCGTGACGAGCTGGCTCGCGAAGCTGGTGCGAGCCCTGACGGTTCCGGTGGGTGCGGCTGCGGTTTCGATGGAGGCCACGGTAGCGACTCGGCGTCGATAGGCGATCAACCGAACTTCGCAGCTCGGCGAATCACAGTTCGATGCGCGTCGCGATCATCGGTGCAGGCGTCGCCGGGCTCGGTGCCGCCTACGTCCTGTCCAAGGCGCACGACGTCGAGCTCTTCGAGCAGGACGATCGGCCCGGCGGGCACGTGAACACGGTTCGTCGCGACGGGCTCGCGCTCGACACGGGCTTCATCGTGCACAACGAGCCGAACTACCCGGTGTTCGGCCGGCTCCTCCGTGAGCTCGGCATCGCCACACGGCGCTCCGAGATGTCGTTCTCCGTCAGCTGCGACGACTGCGGCCTCGAGTGGTCGGGTCGAAGGCCCTTCGCGCAAGGTCGGCGGCTTGCGGACATACGCTTCCTCTCGCTGCTGGGCGAAATCGTACGCTGGCTCCGCACGGCCGAGCACGCGCTCGTCGACGGCAGTCTCGAGGGCCGGACGCTCGGCTCGTACGTCGAGGAGCGCGGGTACTCGCGCCGGTTTCGAAGTCACTTTCTCGTGCCGCTCGCGTCGGCGCTCTGGTCGAGCGCACCCGAGCGAGCTCTGGACTTCCCGGCGGCATACGGCATCCGGTTCTTCGAGCGCCACGGCATGCTCGGGCTGCGCCGTCACCGGTGGCGCACGATCGAGGGCGGAGCGCAAACCTATGTCGACGCCCTGCTCGAGCGCATGCGCGGACCGGTGCACCTCGGCCTGGGCGTCCGGTCGGTGCGCCGAGACGTCTCCGGAGTCGAGCTCGTGACCGTGGACGGCGAGACGCGCCGTTTCGACAAGGTCGTTCTGGCAACGCACGCCGATCAATCGCTTGCACTCCTTGCCGATCCGAGCGAGGACGAGCGCAGGCTCCTCGGCGCGTGGCGGTACACGACGAACGACGCCGTCCTGCACACGGACGAGCGCTTCCTTCCTCGCGTCTCGAGCGCGCGCGCTTCGTGGAACTACCAACTCAACGGGCAGACCAAGCCGACGGTCACCTATTACTTGAACCGGTTGCAGCGCCTCGACACCGAGACCGACTACTGCGTCACGCTCAACCGGTCCGACGAGATCGATCCAGAGCGCACACTCATGCGCGCCGTCTACACGCACCCGCTGTACACGCTCGAGAGCCTCGCGTCGCAGGCAGCCCTCCCGACTCTGTCCGGACAGCGAAACACCGAGTACGCAGGCGCGTATCACGGGTACGGCTTCCACGAGGACGGGTTCGCCTCGGGCGTGCGCGCAGCCGCAGCGCTGGGAGTCGACTGGTGAGATCGGCCATCTACGAAGGCACGCTCATGCACTCGCGGCGCGAGCCGCGTCGAAATACGTTCCGGTATCCCGTCTCGTACTTCCTGCTCGACCTTGACGAGCTCGACGAAGCCGAGCGCCGGCTCGCGCTCCTCTCACGGAACGGCCGCAACCTCGTCTCGTTCCGGGACCGTGACTACATGAACGGTAACGGCACACCACTCAAGGAAGCGATCGTCGACTTCTGCGCCGAGCGCGGCGCTGCCGTCGAGCGTGTCCTGACGCTCACGCAGCTGCGCGTCCTCGGCTACGTCTTCAACCCGGTGACGTTCCACTGGTGCTACGGGCCGGACAAGCAGCTGGCCGGCATCGTGGCCGAGCTATCGAACACCTTCGGGGAGCGGCTCCCCGAGCTGCTGAAGGGGCCGTCGCTTCGCTACGAGCATGCGAAGAGGCTCCACGTCTCGCCGTTCTTCGGCCTCGACCAGAACTACGAGTACGCGTTCTCCGAGCCCGGAGACGACCTGTGGGCGCGGATCGACGTCCGCGAGGGAGCCACGAGGCCGTTGACTGCCGTCCTGCATCTCGAGCGGCGTGAGCTGACGAACGCAGGCCTCGCGCGGATGCTCGTGCGCTACCCGCTGATGCCGCTCCAGGTCACGACGCTGATCCACTGGCAGGCGATCAAGCTCTTCGCGAAACGAGTCCCCTTCCATCGCAAGCCTCCGTTCGTCCCCGGAGAGGGCTCGGCGCGGCGGTGAGCACACTCGAGCGAACTCTCCGACCGGCGCCCGCGCCGCGCGGGCGACCGTTCGGCCGCATCGCTGCCTCGACACTCGAACGAGCGCTTGCAGGGCTCGAGGCCGGTGCGCTCGAGGTACGACTCCCGGACGGCTCGACTCGCCGCTTCGGGACCGGTGAGACCGTCACGATGGAGATTCGAGACGAACGCTTCTTCCATCGCGTCGCCACGCGAGGCGCGCTTGGTCTGGGCGAGTCGTACACCGCCGGGGAATGGGACGCGGACGACCTGCCCGCATTCGTCGCGCTTCTCTTCCGGAACGCTCGCGCGGCCCGGGAGCGCTACCCGCGCCTCTCCCGCCTCCTCGCCGCGCGACCTCGACCGAACCGGCGACAGGGTCTACTTCGCGCTCGTCGCCACATCGGCTACCACTACGACCTCGGGAACGATCTCTTCCGACTGATGCTCGACGACTCGATGACGTACTCCTGCGCGATCTTCGAGCACGAGGGGGAGCCGCTCGAGCAGGCACAACTCCGGAAGCTCCGCAGCGTGTGCGACAAGCTCGAGCTCGGCCCGGAGGATCACGTGCTCGAGATCGGTTGCGGCTGGGGGTCGTTCGCACTCGCGGCCGCAGGCGAGTACGGAGCACGCGTGACCGGGCTGACGCTCTCGAGCGAGCAGGCCGCCTTTGCGCGCCGACGAGTGGCGGAAGCGGGGCTCTCGGACCGGGTGACGATCCTGGAGCAGGACTACCGAGAGCATCGAGGCTCCTACAGCAGGCTCGCGTCGATCGAGATGCTGGAGGCGATCGGCGACCGCCAGTTTCCGACGTTCTTCGCTGCGTGCGATCGCTTCCTCGAAGCGGGAGGAAGGGCGTGCATCCAGTCGATTCTCGTCCCCGAGGAGCGGTACGGGCGCTACCGGCGCTCGGCCGACTGGATCGAGCGCTACGTCTTCCCTGGGTGCCTCATCCCGTCGCTGAGTGCGCTCACCGAGTCGATGACGGCGTCGCGACTGACGGTCCGGTCGCTGGACCGGATCGGCGTGCACTACGGCGAGACTCTCCGAAGCTGGCGCGAGCGCTTCTGGGACACCATCGAAGACGTGCGAGCACTCGGCTATGACGAGCGCTTCGTCAGAACGTGGGACTTCTATCTCGGGTCGTGCGAAGCGGCGTTCAGGACCGGCTGGCTCGACGACGCACAGATCGTGCTGACTCGATGATCGAGCACGTCCCCGATCCGGTCGTACGTCGCGCGATCCGCTTCAACTGCTCGCGACGACTGGCGCGCGAACGACGCGGCGGGCAAGCGAGACAGGCGGAGTTCCTGAACGAGCTGCGGGCGTCGCCGATCGCCGCGCAGGTGGCGAAGCCGAACGAGCAGCACTACGAGGTCTCGGCGGAGTTCTTCCAGCTCGTGCTCGGCCCACGGCTGAAGTACTCCTGCTGCTACTGGCCCGAGGGCGTCGAGTCGCTCGCCGAAGCCGAAGAGGCGATGCTCGGGCTGACCTGTGAGCGTGCGGAGATCGAGGACGGGATGGAGCTGCTCGACCTTGGCTGCGGCTGGGGCTCGCTGACCTTCTGGCTCGCCGAGCGTTATCCGGCGTCCCGTGTCCTCGCCGTCTCGAACTCGCGGACGCAGCGCGCCTTCATCGAGAGCGAGGCCAAGCGACGCAGTTTCGGAGGCATCGAGGTCGTCACTGCCGACGCGAACGTGTTCGACGTCGACCGGCGCTTCGACCGCGTCCTCTCGATCGAGATGCTCGAGCACGCGCGGAACTATGAGCTTCTTCTCGGGAAGATCGCCGGCTGGCTCGAGCCAGGAGGGAAGGCGTTCGTCCACGTCTTCTCGCACCGCGAGCTCGCCTACGCGTACGAGTCGGGCTGGATGGCGAAGCACTTCTTCACCGCCGGCACGATGCCGTCGCACGATCTCTTGCTCGAGTTCGCCGGCGAGCTCGAGCTCGACAAGCGCTGGGCCGTGAGCGGGCTGCACTACTCCCGCAGCGCCGAGGCGTGGCTCGACCGCCTCGACGACGCGCGTACCGAGGTGCTGCGTGTCCTCTCCGAGACGTACGGCTCCGACGCGGCCAGGCGCCTTCAGATGTGGCGGATCTTCTTCATGGCGTGCGCCGAGCTCTGGGGCTACCGCTCCGGATCGGAGTGGGGCGTATCGCACTACCGGTTCGTCAGAGCCTGAACTCGCCGCGCGCGACGACGACCGCGCGTCCGCCGACCGCTACTCGTAGGAGCTCGCCGTCGCGAGCGTCGGCGCGCGCGAAGAGCGTCGACGGCCGTCCGATCTCGGCGCCCTGCGAGATCTCGATCCACTCCCCCCACTCGACGAGCTCGTGCCGGCAGACATGGACTGCAAGCGGGCCGGCGGCGGAGCCTGTCGCCGGATCCTCGACGACTCCGGACGAGGGAGCGAACATGCGCGTCTTCCAGGCGCTTCCGGACCCGGCGAAGCAGCTCACCATGACCTCGAGCTCGGTGAGCGCCCCGACGTCGGGGCGAAGCGCGGTGACGTCCTCCGGCGAGCGAAGGTTGACGAACGTGTGCCGGACGCCGTTGTCGTAGCGTTCGACGGGAAGCTGCGATTCCTCGACGCCGAGGGCGCTCAAGAGCGCCTCCTCGTCCGGGTACGACTCCACGCTCGGGAGGGGTTGATCCATTCGACCGAAGACGATCGCCCCGCTCTCGTCGCGCTCGAGCTCGACCGGGACGATCCCACTCAGCGTCTCCAGCTCGATGAGCCCACGCTGGAGCGATGACGCGAGCACCCACGCCGTCCCCAAACACGGATGACCTGCGAACGGAAGCTCGGCCCTCGGCGTGAAGATGCGCACCCGCACGGTCCCGCCTTGCTCGGGCGGGAGCACGAACGTCGTCTCCGAGAATCCGATCTCGAGGGCGAGCGCCTGCATGGTTCCCTCGTCGAGTGAGCGCGCATCGGTGAACACTGCGAGCTGGTTCCCCTCGAGCGCGCGGTCGGTGAAGACGTCGGCGACGACGTAGCGGAGGCCCTCCACGACGTCAGCCTATGCGGAGGCGATTCCTGGAACGCGGACTATGCTCGGCGACCGTGCTGGTCTTCCTCGTCCGTCACGCGCACTCAGATCCCGGAGAGCCGGATGAGCTCCGCGCGCTCTCACCGCGTGGTCGCGAAGAAGCGCGGTTGCTCGCCGAGCGACTCGCCGCCCACACGACGCCGCCGACGGTCGTGGTCTCGAGCCCGCTGCTTCGCGCATGCGAGACGGCAGAAGCCATCGCGCAGGCGACCTCGGCTGCGCTCCGCGTCGACGAGCGGCTGGCTCCGGGTCTGACGAGCGAGACTCTCGGCGAGGTGGTGCGCGACGCCGAGGGGCCGGTTGCCGCCGTCTGTCATCAGCCCGACTGCTCGGAGATCGCGCTCGAGCTCAGCGGCCACGATCCTGGCTTCCCCCCTGGCGGGGTCGCCGAGATCAGGGTGGCTTGATGCCTGACGCGATCGTCGTACGCGATCTCCGCAAGTCCTACGACGGAGTCGAGGCTCTTCGTGGAGTCAGCTTCGAGGTCAGGGAGGGCGAAGTGTTCGGCCTGCTCGGCCCGAACGGGGCGGGGAAGACGACGACGGTAGAGATCCTCGAGGGCTACCGGCGGCGCGACGGCGGCGAGGTCACGGTCCTCGGCCACGATCCTGCCGCAGCGCCTCGGGCCCTCAGAGAGCGGATCGGAGTGGTCCTGCAGCACTCGGAGCTCCACCCTCTACTGACCGTTCGTGAGGTGCATCGGATGTTCGCGGGGTACTACGCCGAACCGCGGAGCGTGGACGACGTCATCGACCTCGTGGGTCTCGCCGCGAAGCGCGAAGCCCGCGTGAAGACGCTTTCGGGCGGCCAGAAGCGGCGACTCGACCTCGGTGTCGCGCTCATCGGCGATCCCGACCTCGTGTTCCTCGACGAGCCGACGACCGGGTTCGATCCTGCGGCCCGCCGCTCGGCGTGGGAGATGATTCGCGCGTTGCGGTCACTGGGGAAGACGATCCTCCTGACGACGCACTACCTGGATGAGGCGCAACAGCTGGCCGACCGTGTAGCCGTGATCCAGACGGGCAAGATCGTGAGTCTCGGAACTCCGGCGGAGCTGATTGGCGACGGACAGAAAGTGGAGGTCCGCTTCGTACGAGACGGCGAGCAGGTGGTGATCACCACGGACGATCCGACCCGAAGTCTGCACGAGTTGACGTCCGAGGCGCTCGCCTCGGGCCGCCGCCTCGAGCACCTCGAAGTGCGCCGGCCCACATTGGAGGACGTCTATCTCGAGCTCGTCGGCGATGAGGACGGGCGAGCGGAATGAGGCTGCTCGTTCACCAGCTGGGGTACGAGCAACGAGTCTTCTGGCGGAGCCGGGAAGCCGCGGTCTTCATCTTCATCTTCCCGCTCCTGCTCTACACGTTGCTGGGATCGGTGTACTCGGACGAGATCGACATCAACGGCGTCAGCGTGCCATCCGCCGACATCTTGCTCGCGGGCATGTTCGGGTACGGAGCAGCGAACACCGCGTTCGGTGGGCTGGCGATCATCCTCGTGGGCAGACGCGAAGCCGGAATTCTGAAGCGGCTGCGCGCGACGCCTCTCCCACCCGTGACCTACATCGCAGCTGTCCTCGTGTCGACGCTGGCGGTCTTCGCACTGCAAGCGGTCGCGCTCGTCCTTCTGGGGAGGCTCGTCTTCGATGCAAGTGCCCCGGCGAACTGGCTCGGCTTTGCAGGGGCCGTCGTCCTCGGTGTTGCCTGCTTCGCAGGCCTTGGCGTCGGAGCAGCGTCGCTGATCCGCTCGGCAGAAGGCGTCTCGGCGGTGGTCAACGTCGTCCTGCTGCCGATGGCGTTCCTTTCGGGCTCGTTCGGACCGAGGGAGGAATATCCGGCTTTCCTCAATGCGATCGCCGATGTCCTTCCGCTCACCTACTTCCTGGACATCGTGAACGGCGTCTACCTCGACGGCGAGTCCCTTTTCGCGGATCCGACGGCCCTCGCCATCGTCGTCGCGTGGGGCGCCGCGGGACTCGCGATCGCGCTTCGCCGTTTCAGCTGGATGCCGCGCGAGCGGTGACGGTAGGGAGTCAGACCCGTGGGTCTGACTCCCGTCGCTCCTTAGCGATTCGTGAAGATCGAGAGGTAGTAGAGGAGTATCGCGACTGCCGCGAGCGCTCCCGCAACGTAGGTCCACGAGGCGGCCTTGAGGACGCTGTTCACGCCTCCCGCCTCAGTCGTCGCGACGAATCCCATGTCACTCAGCTGGCGCTTGGCGCGTCGCGAGGCGTCGAACTCGACCGGAAGCGTCACGAGCTGGAAGAGGACGGCAAACGAATAGAGGAGAACGGCGACGAAGACCAGCTCCAGGGCTCCGAGGATGAAGCCGCCGATGAGGAAGAGGAACCAGATGTTCGACGTGAACTGCACTACCGGCGCGATCGTGGAGCGGACACGGAAGAATGCGTACGCATTCGCGTGCTGAAGGGCGTGCCCCACCTCGTGCGAGCCGACCGCGGTCGAGGAGATCGACCGGCCGTTGTATACCTCGGGGGAAAGATGAACCGAGCGGCTGCGCGGGTCGTAGTGGTCGGAGAGGGTGCCGGGAGTCTCCTCGATCGGCACTTCCTGGAGCCCGTTGGCGTCGAGGATGCGACGGGCGACCTCCGCACCTGTCATTCCGTGCGAGACGGGAACCTGGAGGTTGCGCGCAAACGTGCTCTTGACGCGATGCTGGGCCCAGAGGCCGATCGCGAGGGGGACGACGAAAGCGATAAGGAAAAGCATGCGGTGATGGTAGCGCCCGCCAACGGGCTCGGCGGAGCCGCCTCGTGCCGCTCAGCGAGTTCTTAACCCGGGTAGCGTTCGCGTTACGTGGCTTCGGAAGACCGGATCGGGCGAATCGCCGAGCTCCTCCACGAGGCTGCAGAGACCCACCATGTCGTCTACCGAATCGTCGACGGCGACGATCCCGATTGGGCCTCCTGGTATGCCGATTGGCTACTCGACCTCTCCCAGCTGCCCGACCTTCTCGAGACCCGCCCGGTTCGAAGCCATCTGGTGCACGCTCTCGTCGAGCTCGACCGGAACTTCACTGCCGAAGGGCCAGACGAACCCTGGGAGGCCTGGTACGCAGCGCGGCTTCCGGACCGGCTACGTCTCAGCTGAACGTTGCGCCTAGACCGGGGCAAGGCCGCGCGCCTTGCGGCTCGCCGCCGTCTGGCGACGTTGTGCGGAGAGCTCGACCTTCCGTAGACGCACGTTGCCGGGCGTGACCTCCACGCACTCGTCCTCGCGGATGTACTCGAGCGCCTGGTCGAGCGAAAGCGGCCGCGGTGGGATCAGGCGAACGGTCTCGTCCGCGTTCGGTGCCCGCATGTTCGACAGCTTCTTCTCCTTGGACGCGTTCACGTCGAGATCCCCGGCACGCGCGTTCTCACCGACGATCATCCCTTCGTAGAGGTCCACGCCCGGACCGACGAAGAGCGAGCCGCGTTCCTGGAGGTTGAGCACGGCGAAAGCCGTCGACTTCCCGCGGCGATCGGCGACGAGCGCGCCGGTCGGTCGCGTGCGGAGCTCGCCTACCCACGGCTCGAAGCGGTCGAAGACGTGGTGGAGGATCCCGGTGCCGCGCGTCTCCGTCAGAAACTCGGTGCGGAAGCCGATCAAGCCGCGCGCCGGGACGACGACGTCCATCCGCACCCAGCCCGAGCCATGGTTGACGAGCGCTTCGGTGCGGCCCTTGCGAAGCGCGAAGAGCTGCGTGACGACGCCGAGGTAGTCCTCGGGAACGTCTATCGAGACCCGCTCGAACGGCTCGTGCAGTACGCCGTCGATGTAGCGCGTCACCACTTGCGGCTTTCCGACGGTCAGCTCGAACCCCTCGCGGCGCATCTGCTCGACGAGGATCGCGAGCTGGAGCTCACCGCGACCTTGCACCTCCCACGCATCCGGCGACTCGGTCGGAAGGACGCGTAGCGAGACGTTGCCGACGAGCTCGGTTCGGAGCCGTGCTTCGACAAGGGTGGCGGTGACCTTGTCGCCATCGAGCCCGGCCAGCGGGGACGTGTTGATCCCGATCGTCACCGAGAGAGACGGCTCGTCGACCGAGATGACCGGAAGCGGGCGCGGGTCGTCGGGGTCGGCGAGCGTCTCGCCGATCGTCACCTCGGGAATACCCGCCACTGCAATGATCTCCCCCGGTCCCGCCTCCTCGGCCTCGACGCGGTCGAGCGCCTCGGTCACATAGAGCTCGGTCACCTTCGCCCGCTCGATCGTGCCGTCGGCACGACACCAGGCGATGGGCTGTGTGCGCCGGATCGTCCCCTGGAGAACTCGGCAGAGTGCGAGCCTCCCTACATACGGCGAGGCGTCGAGATTCGTGACCAGAGCCTGCAGCGGGTGTCCCTCCTCGTACGTCGGAGCGGGAATGCGCTCGAGGATCAGATCGAAGAGGGGCTGCAGATCGGGCTCCAGCGCGTCGGGATCGGGATCGAGCGACGCACGTCCTGCCTTCGCGTTGCAGTAGACGATCGGGAACTCGATCTGGCTCTCGTCCGCGTCGAGGTCGAGGAAGAGCTCGTAGACCTCGTCGACGACGGCCCTGATGCGCGCGTCCGGCCGATCGACCTTGTTGACGACGAGGATCACCGGCAGTCGCGCCTCGAGCGCCTTGCGAAGCACGAAGCGCGTCTGCGGAAGCGGGCCCTCGCTCGCGTCGACGAGCAGGAGCACACCGTCGACCATCGTCAGGCCGCGCTCGACCTCACCTCCGAAGTCGGCATGGCCCGGTGTGTCGACGATGTTGATCTTCGTCGCGCCGTAGCGGACGGCCGTGTTCTTCGCGAGAATCGTGATGCCCTTCTCGCGCTCGAGGTCCATCGTGTCGAGCACGCGCTCTGCGACCTCCTGGTTGGCGCGGAAGGCGCCGGACTCCCACAGAAGAGCGTCGACGAGCGTCGTCTTGCCGTGATCGACGTGCGCGACGATCGCGACGTTGCGGATCTCGGAGCGAACGGGCATCGTCAGCCGGAGTGAACCGAGGGGTCCGGCTGAAGCCAGACCCCGGTATTCCGCGTGCGAACTACCACTTCGAGCGGCGGCCGCGGCGGCTCGTGTAGACGAGCTTCGGCCGGGCGGTGCGCAGGCCGGCACTCTCGAACTGCTCGCGATGCCCGAGCCGGTTGGCTGCACGGCTGGTCTCGTCCTCCTGATCCGGGAGGACGAAGGTAACTGCGGTGCCACTGCGTCCCGCGCGCCCCGTTCGCCCCGTGCGATGGACGTACCCCTTGTCCTCGTTCGGCGGGTCGTAGTTGATCACGTGCGCGATGTCGTCGATGTCGAGGCCGCGCGCGGCGACGTCAGTTGCGACGAGAACCTGGACCTTGCCGCTCTCGAAGCGGCGCAGCGCGCGCTGCCGCTGTCCTTGCGAGAGGTCACCGTGCATCGCGAGCGCCTCGACCTGATGAAACGCCAGCTTCTTGGCCAGTCGATCGGCGCCGCGCTTCGTCCGCACGAACACCAGCGTGAGGCCGTCGGCCGCGCGAATGTGCTCGACGAGCGTCTCGACCTTCGTGTCGGCGCTCACCGCGACGAAGCGATGGTCGATCTCGCCGACGGCGCGGTCTTCGGGCAGATCCGCCTCGAAGCGAGACGGGCTGCTGGTGTACGCGCGGGCGAGCTCTCCGACCTCGCCGTCGAGCGTTGCCGAGAAGAACATCGTCTGTCGGTTCCTCGGCAGGAGACGCACGATCCGGTCGACCTGCGGCTTGAAGCCCATGTCGAGCATGCGATCGGCCTCGTCGAGGACGAGGATGCGGACTGCGCTCAGGTCGAGAAGGTTCCGGTCGGCGAGGTCTTGCAGGCGGCCGGGCGTCGCCACGAGGATGTTGGCGGAACGCGCACGGTCGGCCTGCGAGCGGAGCGGCATGCCGCCGTAGACGGCTGCGACCTTGAGGCCGTTCGCGGGCGCGATCGCTGCGAGCTCGTCAGTCACCTGGACGGCGAGCTCCCGCGTCGGGACCAGGACGAGCGCGCTCGGGCGCTTGTCGCGGCTGGTCGTGCGCTCGACGATCGGAATCGCGAACGCGAGGGTCTTCCCCGACCCGGTCGGCGACTTCGCGAGCACGTCGAGGCCCGCAAGCGCGTCCGGGAGGACGAAGGACTGGATGGTGAAAGGCTCGTGAATCGAGCGTCGTGCGAGCGCGTCGGAAACGCGCGCGGACACGCCGAGCTCACGGAAAGACTGCTTGGACACTATGTTCGACTCCTTTACGGGTTCGAGACTTGCCTACCTCGAAACACCCGAAGGAGGAACGAGAAGCTCATCTCACCGGCCGGCTGGATTGCCGACCGTTGGCCCAGCGTAGCACCAACGCGTGGCAATAGCCCTGCATTTCGGCTCGTTGGCAACCGAGGCGCAACCAATGCACAATCCCAGCGGCCGGACCGGCCGAGGGAGGCACGAATGACCGAGCTCCACCAGATGGGCGGGGCGGTTGCCGTCGATTCGGCGGCGACGACCTTCGACAATCCCGAGGCATACATCCCGCGTGACCGGCGGCGGACGCTCGCCTCCGGGAGCGAGCTCCCCGACAGAGTCTCCGGCGCGGGGCTCTTCGCGGACATCTCCGGGTTCACCGCGTTGACCGAGGCCCTTGCGCGGGAGCTCGGCGCGCAGCGCGGCGCCGAGGAGCTGACAGCGAACCTGAATCGAGTCTTCCACGCGATCATCGCCGAGCTCGACGAGTTCGGCGGCGATGTCATCTACTTCAGCGGGGACGCGATCACGTGCTGGCTCGAAGGAGACGACGGCAGCCGTGCGGTCGCCTGCGGTCTTGCGATGCAGGAGACGATCGCGCGCGAAGGCCACGTCTCCACGCCGGGCGGGACGAGCGTTCAGCTGGGAATGAAGGTCGCCGTCGTAGTCGGGCACGCACGGCGGTTCGTCGTCGGCGATCCGGAGATCCAGCTCATCGACGTCCTCGCCGGGAAGCTCGTCGACGAGCTCGCTGCCGTCGAGCAACTGGCCGAGACGGGAGAGGTGGTTCTCGGAGCATCCGCGCTCGAGTCGCTGGGCGACCGCGTCCGAGTGGTCGAGGTTCGAAAGGGCGAGGGCGGAGCAGACGCCGGTCTCGTCAGCTCGCTCTCGGAGCACGTGCCTCGCTCTCCGGCGACAGAGCCCGAGCCTTTGCCCGAAGAGCTCGTGCGCCCGTGGTGCCTGCCGGCCGTCTACGAGCGCTTGAGCACCGGGCGTGGGGAGTTCCTCGCGGAGCTCCGGTCTGCGATCCCCGTCTTCGTCCGCTTCGCGGGGATCGACTACGACTCGGACGACGCTGCGGCGGAGAAGCTCGACGACTTCGTGCGCCGCTCCCAGCGCGTCTTCGCCGACCACGGGGGAAACCTGCTCCAGCTCACGCTCGGCGACAAGGGCGCGTATCTCTACGCGGTCTTCGGCTCTCCGCTCGCGCACGAGGACGATGCGGCTAGGGCAGCCGCGGCCGCGATCCAGATTCTCCAGCTCGAGGGCGCCACCGCGGCTCGCGAGATCCAGGTCGGGATCGCACACGGCCGCGTTCGAAGCGGGACGTACGGACACGTCATGCGGCGCACGTTCGTGTGCCTCGGCGATCCGGTCAATCTCGCCGCGCGGCTCATGTCGAAGGCGCCGGCCGGGCACATCTACGCCGCCGGCGCCGTTCACGACCAGGCCGGGCCTGCGTTCCAGTGGAATCGCCTGCCGGAGATGACCGTCAAGGGCAAGGAGGCCCCGGTCGCCGTCTTCGAGCTCACGGGGCTCTCGTCGCGGGCGCCGCGACGCCGTGCACGCTATGACCTGCCCATCGTCGGACGCGCTGCCGAGCTCGACGCCCTGGAATCGAGCTTCGCCCGCGCTCGCGACGGCCATGGCTGCGTCATCGGGGTCGCTGCAGAGGCGGGAATGGGGAAGTCGAGGCTGGTCGCGGAGTTCGTTCGGCGGGCCCGGCGACGCGGCTATCTCGTCCCCTTCGGCGAATGCCAGGCGTACGGCACCACCAGCTACAGGGTCTGGAGCGAGATCTGGCGTCGGCTGCTCGGAGTCGACGACGAGCTTTCGGAGACGGATCAAGTCGGTGCGCTCGAGCAGGGGCTGGAGCGGATCGATCCGTCACTCGTCGCACGCATGCCGCTGCTCGACGCGCTGCTCGGTATCTCGATTCCGGACAACGAGCTGACGGGCTCCTTCGACGCCGAGCTGCGCAAGACGTCCCTCGAGGCGCTCCTCGTCGAGTGCCTCCGGGCGCGCGCGGCCGAAGAGCCGCTCGTGCTCGTGCTCGAGGACTGCCACTGGATCGACGCGCTCTCACGCGACTTGCTCGAGGTTCTCGCGCGCACCGTCCCGTCGCTGCGAGTCCTGATGCTGCTCGCATATCGACCGGAGGCAGACGTCGGAGGCGGGCTCGGGCTCGAGCGTCTCTCGCACTTCTCGGAGCTCGCCCTCCCCGACTTCGAATCCGTGGAGGCCGAGCAGCTGATCGGCTCCAGGCTGCAGAACCTGTTCGGCGCCGACGCGGACGTGCCGGAGGCGCTCACCGAGCTGGTCGTCGGACGGGCGGAGGGGAATCCGTTCTACATCGAAGAGCTGCTCAACTACATCCAGGCGCAGGGCGTGGACATGACGGATGCCCCGGCGCTCTCGAAGCTGGAGCTCCCCGACACCCTCCACAGCCTGATCTTGAGTCGCGTCGACACGCTCTCCGAGGCGCCTCGCCGGACGCTCAAGGTCGCGAGCGTCGTCGGACGCTCGTTCTTCGCTCCCTCGCTGCCCGACATCTACCCCGAGCTCGGATCCATCCAGGACGTGCGCAGCCACCTCGGCATGCTCGGAGCGCTCGACCTCGTGCGGCTCGACCGGGAGGAAGAGGAAGCGTGGATCTTCAGGCACGTGGTCACGCAGGAGGTGACCTACGAGAGCATGCCCTTCGCGATCCGCTCGGACCTTCACGAGCGTACGGGCTCGTTCATCGAACGGACCGAGCCGGAGGCCGTCGAGCGAAACGTCGATCTCCTCGCGCACCACTTCTGGCTGAGCGAGAACCTGCCGAAGAAGCGCGAATACCTGGTCAAGGCCGGGGATGCGGCGAAGGCGAACTACGCAAACGCGGCAGCGATCGACTACTTCGAGCGAGTCGTGCCTTTGCTCGAGGACGATCGCTGGCAGATAACGCGCAGGCTCGGCGAGGTGCTCGAGGTGACCGGCGACTCCTCGGGAGCGGAACATGCGTACCGGGACGCACGCGCGCACGCCGAGACCGCAGAAGACTTCACCGCGGTCGCGTGGACGGACACGTCGCTGGCCGACCTTGCACGAAAGCTCGGGAAGTACGACGAGGCGTCGGAGTGGGTCGCGTCCGCGCGTCGGCACTTCGAGGCCACGGACGACCGGCCAGGCCTCGGCAGGGTGCTCCAGCTGGCGGGAACGGTGGCCGCAACGCGCGGTGACTTCGAAACGGCGAGAGCGCAGCTCGAGGAGAGCCTTGCGATCAGGCGCGAGCTCGGTGACGCGGCGGGCGCCGGGGCTCTGCTCTCGAACCTCGGAGTCATGGCCGAGTACGACGGGGACTACGAACGCTCGATCGCGCTCCACCACGAAGGCCTGGAGCTGCGGGTACTAGCTGGCGACAAGGCTGCGATCGCGATCTCGCTGTCGAATCTCGGCAACGTCCTGCTCCTCGAAGGCCGCGTCGACGAAGCGCGTCAGCGTCTGGAGGAAAGTCTCCAGCTGAGGCGCGAGACGGGCGATCCGACGAGCATCGCGCTCGGCGAGCACAACCTCGGCCTGCTCACGCGATCGCTCGGAGACTTCGAGACCACGCGCAAGCTGTTTGCCGGAGCGCTTCGCGTTCAGAGCGAGCAAGGCGACAAGTGGGCGCTCGCCTTCATGCTCGAGGACGTGGCCGTACTGGCGACGTTGCTGGGCGAGCCAGAGCTTGCCGTCCGGCTAGCGGGCGCCGGTGCCGCCCTGCGCGACGAGTTGGGTACGCCGCGTGGAAGCGCTGACCAGGCTGAGCTCGACCGTCAGCTGGCTCCGGCGCGGGAGGCCCTGGTCGGAGGTGCTGAAGCGGCGTGGCAAGCTGGCCGGGCTGCGGGCCTGGACGCGGCTGTAGGAGAGGCGCTCGCGTTCTGCGAATCCGGGTGATTCAGCGCTTGTAATTGTGCGGTTAGGCGCGTAGGCTCCCGCGCGAATTGATTCGGGGGAGGTTGCGGCACCTGGGGAGAGTCGGCCGTCGCACGACGCTGGCCTTCGGAGTCGTGCTCGTGATCGGCCTTGCGGGGGCACAGTCGGCTCCGCTCGCGGTGTTCTCGGTCACGACTACGGCCGACTCGGGTGCAGGCTCGTTGCGGCAGGCGATCGCGGACTCGAATGCGAGCGTTGGCGTCGCGGACACCATCACCTTCTCGATTACCGGTCCCGGCCCGCACACGATCACGCTGGGGTCCGCCCTTCCCGCGATCAGCGATCCGGTCACGATCGACGGGACGACCGAACCGGACTTCGGCACCACGCCCGTGGTCGAGATCGACGGAACCTTTGTAGGTAGTGGGAATGACGTTCTCAGGATCAGTGCAGGGAACACCACCGTTCGTGGCTTGGTCATCAACCGAGTGCCGTTCGGCGGCGCTGCGATCCAACTGCTCGGTAACGGCGGCAATGTGGTCGCGGGCAACTACATCGGCACGAACGTCGCGGGCACCGCACGAGCTGGGAACAGTCGAGGGATTTGGCTAAGCAGTTCGCCGAACGTGGTCGGCGGCGACACCTCTGCTGAACGAAACGTGATCTCCGGCAGCACGCTCGAGAACATCCGGGTCGACGCCAGCGGGAACACGATTCAGGGCAACTACATCGGTATCGACGCGACCGGAACGGTCTCCCTGGCCCTTCCAGAGTCGCCCAACTCGAACGGGATCTTCATCAACGGTGACAACGACACGATCATCGGTGGGACGACGTTTGGTCAGGGCAACCTTATCTCCGGGAACGGCGGGAACGGGATCTTTGTCAGCGGAAGCGGCAACATCATTCGCGGCAATCTGATCGGAACCAATGCGGCGGGTACGGCCGCGGTGTGCAACGGGACGACTGGCATCGCGATCGGGTCGGCGTCGACCAGCAACATCATCGGCGGAATCGACTCCGGCGCCCGCAACGTGATCTCCGGGAACTGCGGCTCGGGGATCAGCCTCTCGGGGTCGGGCTCCGTCGCGTTGGGAAACACGATCGAGGCGAACTTCATCGGGACCGACATCACCGGCACCTCGGCAGTCCCGAACGCGGGCGCCGGGATCAAGATCGACGACGCGGGCGTCGGCGAAGGGACACGCAACACCGTCGTCGGTGGGATCGGGACCGCTTCGGCAAACGTCATTGCCATGAACGGTGGCGCCGGCGTCGAGGTCGCGGGAAGCGCCTCGAGGCTGAACAGGATCCGAAGCAACTCGATCTTCGAGAACGGCGGCCTCGGAATCGACCTTGGCGCCATTGGCGTGACCGCGAACGATCCTCCGGCGAGCCTCGATGCGGATACAGGAGCCAACGACCTTCAGAACTTCCCAGTGCTGAACCCGGACATCTCGTCGGCGACCGAAGTGGCCGGCGACCTGGACTCCGCCGCGGGCCAGACCTACGCCATCGACGTGTACTCGAGTCCGACCTGCGACGGAAGCACGAGCGGGGAGGGTAAGACCCGCGTGGCTTCGTTCGACGTCACGACGAATGCGTCAGGACATGCCGATTGGGGCGAACGGCCGCTGTCACCTACTGCCTCCGGATTTCTCACGGCGACGGCCACGCACACGGCATCCGGCAACACCTCTGAATTCTCCTCATGCCTCGAGCTGGCTGCCGGCGGAGGCGACGGAACGCTGGAGGGCAGCCTTTCCGCGTCCGGCGGCAACGTCGACCTCACCGCGGTCGGCACTCAGGACTGGGCGATCTGGGGGTACGCGGCCGCCGGAACCAGCACCTCGCTGAGCCCGGACGTTCGCAAGGACGTCGGCTCGGTGATCAGCAGCCTCGGTGACATTCATCCGACGAACGTCCCACATCGCGGACTCGGCCAGTTCCCCTTCCCCGAGAATCCGTTCACGTTCGAATGGTCGGACGGTTCAGAGGTTCCCGAGGAAACGGAAGCGTTGGGTGGCCTGCAGCACAATGGCCAGCAATCTCCACCTCCTCCGCCTGGAGGTGTCGGGTCGCTGAACGACGGATTCTCGTTCACCGTCCCTGCCGACACGACCTCGCGAACCCTGCGCGTCTACGTATCCGCCCACTCCGCGACCGGCAGGCTAACGGCCACGCTCTCCGACGACAGCGCGCCGCCATACGTGAACTCCGCCCTGACCGGACCCTTGAACGGCGCGAACGTCCCCGGCGTTTACACGATCGACTACTCGGCGGCGGCGGCCGACGAAACGCTGACGGTGGAGTGGATCGAGTCGGTCAGGCCCAATCCGGACTTCGACTTCGGCGCAGACAACGTTCCGATCTACGCAGTGGCGCTCGATGGCCCCGGTGGTGGTGGCGGTGACACTGACGCGCCCGTGCTCTTCGCCGCCGTCCCTGACGCGAACGCGGTCAACTCGACGGGAGTCGCAGGCCTCGTCGAGCAGGACGGGCTTCCGGCCGGAACCGACTTCGAGATTCAGTTCTACGTCGGCGAGACCTGCGAGGACAGCAGCCCCGGCGAGCTCGACGAGCTCGGCGATGCTCGGACAGTCATGACGAATGCGAACGGCGTCGCCGCCTTCGCCCTCGACGGCCTGCCGGACATCGGCGTCGGCACCGCCGTCTGGGCCAGGGCGCGCCTCAGTGAAGCCGAGCCGTTCTCCGATCTCTCCAACTGCGTCATCGCCGACCGGAACAACACGTCCTGGCCGACCGCGCTCCCCATGGGGGCGACCAGCTCCGAGACCGGGCACATTCGAACCACGGGCCAGGCCCGCTGGTTCAAGGTGCCGGTCCTTGCCAACAGCCGGGTCAACGTCACGCTCGCCGGTCTTCCCGCCGACTACGACCTCGTCGTGTTCGGCGACATCCAAGCCGCCTACAACCGGATCACCAAGGGCGCACCGCCGCAGAACGGGCCGAACCTGGCGCTCGACGACCTCGAGCGTGACGGCGCCGAGACGCCGGTCGACGTCTTCAACACGTCGCAGTACAACCCGTCCACCTGGGACGCCACGAACTGGGATGCGACGCTCAACAACGCGATCTTCAGCCCGTCCGAGTGGTCGCCGTCCGAATGGTCGCCCTCCGAATGGAGTGCCTCGATCTTCTCCCCGTCCGAGTGGTCGCCGTCCGAGTGGTCGCCGTCCGAGTGGTCGCCTTCTGAGTGGTCACCTTCTGAGTGGTCGCCTTCCGAGTGGTCACCGTCCCAATGGTCGCCTTCGGAATGGTCGAACTCCAACCCCGCCGACCGACGGACGTTCTCGTCCGCGCAGACCGCGAGCCTGCTGGCCGTCTCCTCCACCCCAGGCACGGGCGACGAGACCGTCTCCGTCAACACCTGGAACAACACGGGGTCCTTCTACATCCGCGTGCAGGGCAAGAACGGATCGTTCGACGAGGACAGCCCCTTCACTCTCAACGTGGAGCGCGAAGGGAGCCTCTGCTCGGGCGTGGCCGATATCGCGGGGCCCGCTCCGAGCGCGACGTCGGGAATCAGAACGCTCATCCTCGTCGACCGGGCTCGTCTGCCGCTCCCGGCCGGCGGCCCGCTGGACACGAGGCTGGCCACTTTCCGTGATCGGCCCGAGGTCGACGGGGCGATCGTCGATGTGAACGCGGATGCCACCGTCCGCGCCCTCAACGTGCAGGCGGATGCCCCCGCCAACAGGAGCTGCCCGTTCGCGAAGAACCTCGTCGCGACTCGCGTCAAGCGCATCGTCGACGTGCACCGTGCGGCGAACCCGAACCTCCAGTACGTCGTCGTCGTCGGCGGCGACGGTGTGATCCCCTTCTTCCGTTTTCCGGATCCGGCGTTGCTCGGCAACGAGACCCTCTACAAGCCGCCGGTCGGGGACAACACGGCCTCTCAGGCGAGCCTTCGCCTGGGCTATCTCCTCAGCGACGACTTCATCGTCTCGCGCGATGGTGTCTCGCGGCCGGGCAAGGTCTTTCCGGTGCCGGACCTCGCCATCGGCCGACTCGTCGAGCAGCCCGACGACATCCTGGGGATGCTCGACGCCTATCTGGCCACGGCAGGCGGCGTCGTCCCGACCCCGACGTCATCCTTGACGACGGGTTACGACTTCCTGCAGGACTCGGCAGATGTCATCGCGGCCCATTTCCAGCAGGGAATCGGCGGCTCGAACAACGAGCAGCTGATCACCAGCCAGGCCATCTCTCCCGGTGTGACGACGGTCGGAAACACGCCCGATCGAAATCACAGCTGGACGGCGACCGACCTCCGCCGTGAGCTCCTGACCGAGTCGAACGACCTCGTCTTCCTGGCCGGGCACTTCAGCGCGAACGACGCGCTCGCCGCCGACTACCGGACAAACGTGCTCTCGACCGAGCTTCCGTCCTCTTCGGCCGACCTCGTGAACTCGATCGTGTTCAGCGCCGGCTGCCACGCTGGCTACAACATCGTCAACGGCGACGCCACGCCGTTCACCGAGCCGCTCGACTGGGCACAGGCATTCGCCCGCAAGCGGGCGACGCTGATCGCCGGCACGGGCTATCAGTACGGCGACACGGACTTCGTCGCCCACAGCGAGCGGATCTACACCGAGTTCGGCAGGCAGCTCCGGCTCCACACCGGAGCGAGCGAGCCGATCGCGGTGGGCGGCGCGCTCCTTCGCTCGAAGCAGAAGTTCCTCGAGTCCACGCCCGGTCTCTCCTCCCTCGACGAGAAGTCGCTGCTGCAGACGACGCTCTTCGGCCTGCCGATGCTGAGCGTCGACTTCCCGAACGGCCGGATCCTCGACACGCCCGAGGCGTCGGTGATCCCGGGGACAATCCCGCCGGTCGGGCCCGGGCCCGGCGCAGACCTGGGCCTCAGGGCTTTCGACCACACGGTCGCACCGGCACTCGCGCCCGACAACAAGCAGCTGAAGGACGGCCCGCTGGCGACGTGGCTGTCCGGGCCGAACGGTGTCGCCGTCAAGCCGACGCAGCCGATCCTGCCGCTGGAAAGCGTGAACGTCACACCCTCCCAGCAGGTCGCGCTCCGTGGCGTCGGCTTCCGGGGAGGGACCTACCGCGACACCCCCGGCGTCACGCCGCTGACGGGGGCTCCGGCCACGGAGCTGCGAGGAATCCACGCGCCGTTCGCCACAGAGGTCTTCTTCCCGCCGCGGCCATGGACGCCGAGCTATTTCGACACTCTCGGCTCAGGAGCCGGGAGAACGCAGCTCCACGTCACGCCCGTCCAGCACCGCTCGGAGTCCCCGACGATGACGCGTCGCACATTCGAGGACCTAGACGTCCGCCTCTTCTACAGCGGCAACGTCACTTCGTACTGCCCCGGAACTCTGAATCCCGCCCCCTGCCCAGGATCAGTGGTCATTCCCGCGGTGACTCCCGCGCTCTCCGCTCCGCCGACGATCGCCGGCGTGGACGTGTCGGTGAACGGCACGACCCTGACCTTCGAGGCGCATGTCATCGGGGACCTCGCCGCCGGAGTTCAGGCCGTCTGGGTGACGTGGACGATCCCGCCGGCTGCCGGCAACGAGGGCACATGGGCGTCGGTCGACCTCACGCAGAATGCCGGCGACCCGACCCTCTGGACGGGCAGACTCATGGACGTCTCGAGTCCCGCCGCAGTCGACTTCATGGTTCAGGCCGTGAACGGTGTCGGCAAGGTGACGATCGACGACAACGTCGGAGCGTACTACCGGTCGAACTCGATTCCCGGACCGCCCGATCCGAATGCGCCGCCCCCGGCCGCCACCAGCCTGACGTTCACGGCGCCGCCGCCGAGCACCGTCGAGTACGGCGACACCTTCTCGGTGACCGCGAGGCTCACCTCGGGCGGGGATCCGGTGTCGGGCAAGCTCGTGCGAATCGGTCTCGGGGGTTCCGGTCCTCCGCAGCAAACGGTGAACGGCCAGGTGACCGCGACCGTGCGCGCAGCACTGACGCCGAACCAGTACCTGCTGACGGCGAGCTTCGCCGGCGACGCGACGCATGCCGCCTCAGACGCAACGGCGATCGTCAATGTCATCGCGCAGCCAACGTCACTCGTCCTCTCCGGGACGCTGGGCGCCCGCACGACCGGCTCGCCGCTCTCGATCGTCGCGACCCTCAAGGACACGAACTCGCCGCAGGCGCCGCTTCACCAGCGCACCGTCTTCCTGGTGTTCACCGGAACCGGCGGAACCAGCGGCACCCGTGGGTTCCAGAGCAAGACGGACCCGCAGGGCCGTGCCGAGTTCACCTCGTCGACACTGGCCTCGCTGCCCACCGGGAGCTACAACGTCAGGGCGTACTTCAACGGAGTCGCGCCGCTCGGCATCGGTCCGGACGACGTCGACTACGGGCACTCCGAGTCGGCGACGCAGGCGTTCTCGCTCGCACGGGGAATCGTGTTCGCGAGCACGCGCACGGGCTTGGGCGACATCTACGCCGTCGACCCGGCCGGAACGTCGCCGCCCATCCAGATCACGAGCGGGAACGCGATCGACGCCGAGCCGGAATGGTCACCCGGCGCCGACAAGGTCGTCTTCTCCAGCACGCGTGCCGGCAACGTGGAGCTGTTCGTGATGGATCGCGACGGCAGCGACATCACGCGACTAACTACGGACTCCGCGATCGACACCTCACCCACATGGTCCCCGAACGGCCAGAAGATCGCATTCGCGAGCAATCGCGGCGGCAACTGGGACATCTACATGATGAATGCCGACGGCACGGGGACGACGACACGGCTGACGACGAACTCGAACGAGGATCTGCTGCCCGCGTGGTCACCCAACTCGCTTGAGATCGCGTTCATGAGCAATCGCTCGGGTGACGGCGACATCTACACGTTGACTGTCAGCAACCCCTCGACTACACAGGTACGGCGCACGAATTCGTCCTCGGTCGACTCCGAGCCTGCGTGGTCCGGCTCGACTGTCGCGTTCTCGACGAACCGCCACGGAAGCTCGAACTTCGAGCTGTACACGATGACGTTCCCGACGCCCACCGGTCTCGGGACTCAGACGCGCCGCACGAACCAGAATGGCCATGACATCACGCCCGCATGGTCACCGGACGGCTCGAAGCTGGCCTTCGCTTCGAATCGAAGCCCGGGCGGCGGGCTCAACTTCAACATCTACACCATGAACGCGAACGGCACCGGATCCGCGCAGTCGGTCGTTATCCACTCGGCGGCGGACATCTTCCCCGACTGGTAGCCGACCGCTTTGGCGCGGCGAAGTGCCGCCGGCATGAATCGAACGGCGACTCAGTACGCCAGCTTCGGATACCAATCCGTGCCGCGACCCTCGGGAGAGGTGTCGAGCAGGAGCCACAGCGGGTCCATCTCGACTGCACCGCGCGGATCCTGGCCGGGATCGGCCATGTCGCCGGTGATCTCGTCGCTCCAGAAGTGGCGGATCTCGTCGTCTCGACGCGTGAAGACGTTGTATGCCGGGATGTCGGCGTCATCGGCCGACACGTAGTCCCGCGTGTAGTCGCCGCTGCCGTCGCTGAACACCGGCAGATCGCGCCAGCCTCGTGCCGCCTTGGCCTCGATGAGGCGCTCGATCGGCGAGCGGGCGGTGAAGGCGATGGCGACGCGCTGACGGATGTCGGCGATCTTGTGATCCAGACCGCCCATGAGCGACGTGCACATCGGACACGGCGCTTCCCGCTCCGGGCCGAACATGTAGCTGTACACGATCAGCGTGTCGTGATCGCCGAACAGGTCGGCGAGGCTCACCTCGGCGCCGTCTTCGGCTACGAAGCGATAGTCACGAGGGACCTTGCCGCCAAGTGGCAACTCACGACGGAGCGCCGCTACTCGCTCGGCGCGGCGACGTAGCTCTATCTCCTCGATAAGGAGCTCCTGCCGGGCACTCCGGTACTCCTCGGATTCGTTCGGATGGCGGACGGGGTTCGTCGCCGCCAGGTCCGCGGCGGGCGTCAAGGCAGTCATGCGCGCCTTCCTTTCATCGGTACTCAGGTCCAGTTCACTTCTCTAGACGAAGCAGACACGGACAATTCATCGGTCGGCCCCCTTCTCGTGCGATGCGCACGGCGCGATTCGCGCCAAACTGCCGCGCCGCGCGGAGCAAGCGCAGCGGTCGTTTCTCGACGCTCCTCGCCGTTTGGCGACGTGAGTCGCGTGCTGGACACTTCGGGTAATGCACCTGGTTGCTAGGGCTGCCGCTGTGCTCGTTGCTATCGCGTTAACCAGCTACGCGGTCCTCAGTCTCGTTGCGCTGATCGTTGGTGGGATGACGATGTCTGTTCCGCCCCAACCAACATCGAACAGCTGAGCAGGGACTTCTGCTGGGCCACTGCTGATGGCTGGCCCGTCTTCTCGTACGTGCTCCTCTGGTGGGCGCCCGTTGTGAGGCCGCTTCGCCCGTAGGATCGGGCACATGACGGCCTGCCCGTCGTGTGGAGCCGAGAACCGAGCCGACGCGCGTTTCTGCGACTCGTGCGGCGCTGAGCTGGCACCGGTGGCCGCCGCGCGCGAGGAGCGGAAGATCGTTTCCGTGCTCTTCTGCGACCTCGTCGGCTTCACGGCGGAGTCGGAACAGGCCGATCCCGAGGACGTACGCGCACGCCTGCGGCCCTATCACCAGCTCCTGCGCGAGCGGATCGAGGCGTACGGGGGCGTCGTCGAGAAGTTCATCGGAGACGCGGTCATGGCCGTCTTCGGCGCTCCCGTGGCACACGAGGACGACGCCGAGCGCGCCGTGCGCGCGGGTCTGTCGATCCTCGAGTCGCTGGAAGGGCTGGGCAGCGCCGCCGGTTCCGCGCTCGACGTGCGGATCGGAGTGAACACCGGCGAAGCGCTCGTCTCGCTCGGCGCCCGGCCCGAGCAGGGCGAGGGAATCGTGACCGGCGACGTCGTGAACACGGCGGCGCGGATCCAGGCGTCCGCACCGGTCAACGGCGTCGCGGTCGGCGAGGGCACGTATCGGGCGACGAAGCGGGTCTTCGAGTGGGAAGAGCTCGAGCCGATCGAGGCCAAGGGGAAGAGTGCGCCCGTCCCGGTCCGACGGCCGCTCCGTCCCGTCGCGCGCTTCGGGAGCGACGTCATCCGGACGCACACGACACCGTTCGTCGGTCGGGAGGTCGAGCGATCGCTCCTCGGAGGGCTGCTCGACCGTGCCATTCGCGACCGCACCGTGCAGCTCGTCACCGTCGTCGGAGAGCCGGGAGTCGGCAAGTCGCGGCAGGTCGCCGAGCTCCTCGCGGAGGTGGACCGTCGCACCGAACTCGTCCGCTGGCGGCAGGGCCGCTGCCTGCCCTACGGCGACGGCATCGCGTTCTGGGCGCTCGGGGAGATCGTGAAGGCGCACGCGGGCATCTTCGAGAGCGACACGCCCGAGATCACGCGGGACAAGCTCCGAGCAGTGCTCCCCGACGGGGACGAGGGGGCGTGGCTCGAAGAGCGCCTGCTGCCGCTCGTCGGCCTCGAGGCGGCGACTCGGGTCGAGCGCGCCGAGTCCTTCGCCGCATGGCGCACGTTCCTGGAGTCGATCGCCGACAGAGACCCGACGGTGCTCGTCGTCGAGGATCTGCACTGGGCGGATCTCGCGCTGCTCGACTTCCTCGAGCACCTCGTCGAGCACGCCTCCGGCGTTCCTCTCCTCGTCCTAGCGACCGCTCGGCCCGAGCTGGCGGACCGTGCGCCGGGATGGGCGGGTGGATTGCGCAATGCCACGACCATCACGCTCAACCCACTCTCCGAGACCGAGACCGCTCGGCTCGTCAGCGGCCTCCTGGAGCAGACACTGCTTCCCGCCGACCTGCAGCGGGCGATCATCGACCGAGCAGGCGGGAACCCGCTCTACGCCGAGGAGGTCGTTCGGCTCCTGCGCGACCGCGGCCTGCTCGACGATCGCGCCGCCCTCGCCGACCTCCCACTTCCCGAGACGGTGCAGGCGCTCATCGCGTCGCGGCTCGACACGCTCACACCCGAGCGCAAAGGACTGCTCCAGGACGCTGCGATCCTCGGCAAGGTCTTCTGGAGCGGCGCGGTAGCAGCGATCGGCGGTACGTCGCACGAGCACGTGGCGGGCGGCCTGCACGAGCTCGAACGACGTGAGCTCATCCGCCCATCGCGCACGTCGGCAGTCGAGGGCGAGCGCGAGCTCGCGTTCTGGCATGCACTCGTTCGCGACGTGGCGTACGGGCAGATCCCGCGACCGCAGCGTGCACAGAAGCATCTCGCCGCGGCGGGCTGGATCGAAGAGAGGGCCGGCGGCCGGGTCGAGGACGTCGCGGACCTGCTCGCGCACCACCTCGGCGAGGCGGTCGCGCTCTTCGAAGCCGTCGGGGAGCGGGCACTCGCCGAGGGCTTGCGGCCGCGGGTGAAGCGCGCACTCGTCCTCGCCGCGGAACGTGCGCTCGGCCTCGATCCGCCTCGTGCGGTCGCGCACCTCGACCGCGCGCTCCAGCTGGTCTCGCACGAGGCCGAACGCCTCGACCTCGTCTTTCGCCGGGCGGAGGCCGCGATCCAAGCCGGACACGTACAGGAGGCTGCCTCGGCGCTCGACGAGGAGCTTCCTGCTATTCGCGCCGGCTCGGACCCAGTGCTGACTTCGAGAGCGTTGACGCAACTCTCACTGGCCTCGCGCTTCATCGGAAAGAGCGAGTTGCAACTCCCGCTCAACCAGGAGGCGGTAGAGCTTCTCGAGCCGTCCGGGGCATCCCGGCCGCTTCTCGACGCCCTTACCGAGCTTGCCGGCGTGCTGACGGTTCACGAGCGGAACGACGAGGCGACGGTCGTTGCCGAGCGGGCCATCGCACTCGCAGACGAGCTCGGCGTCGAGCGCCCGGCGCGCCTCCTCGGCTTTCGAGGTGTGCAGCGCTTCTTTCTCGGCGACAGCGGCGGCCTCGACGATCTGGACGAGGCGTACGAGCGCCTCGTCGCGAGCGGCGCCTCACGGTTCGCGACGGTGGTGCGCTTCAATCGCGTTCGTTGCTCGTGGCACCTCGAGGGGCCGAGAACGCTCGACAACTTCCTGGGCGCGCGCGACTTCGCGTTGAGCAGAGGTCAGGAGCTGAGCGCGCGGTTCTCGTTCGGAGCGATCGCGTTCTGCCTCGTGGGTCAGGGACGATACTCCGAGGCTGTCAGGGTCGCCGACGACCACGTTCCGGAGCTCGAGGCTGCCGGCGACCAGTTCATGGCAGAGAGCCTTCGGAGCTGGCGCGCTGCCGCGTACGCGGCGCAGGGAGATCTGGCGGCAGCAGAGCTCGAGCTCCTCGCTCTGCTCGAGACCGCAGCCGACGAGCGACGAGGACATGCGCTGGTGTTCGCATGCCACGTCGCCCGCATGCGTGGGGAGCCAGCTCGTGCGGCGGAGCTTCTCACCGAGCACTTCGACACACTCAACGTGACGAGACATCCTCCGTCGATCGGAAACACGCCGCTGCTCGCGCGGACCGCGGCGGCTGTCGGCGAGACGCGCCGCACCGCGGACTTCGTCGAGCAAGCGTATCCGGGCTTCGGCTTCTCGTACATCGACACGCTTGCGGACGCGGCACGGGCAGTGCTCGCGCACGCCAACGGCGACCACGAACGGGCAGCCGACCTGGCAAGCTCGGTCGTCGCACCGTTGGCCGAAGCTCTGGCCTTTCCGGAGCGCGGTCACGCGCTCCTGCTGCTCGGGCAGGCGAAGATCGAGCTCGGCGATCCGTCCGGCTTGGACGACGTCCGCAGCGCGCGCGACGTCTTCGCGAGCCTCGGCATGCGGCCTGCGCTCGCGGAGGCCGAGGCGCTGCTCGAGGGCGAAGTCGCGGCCGAAGCGTAGTCTGCGCCCTTCGATGGCGGGAGCGCTGCGGTCGCTCGGTTGTCGCAGTAGCAGCAGGCCCAGCAGCAGAATGTCGAGTAAAGGGGCTCCCTTCGGCGATACCCCCGGCAGGAGTCGAACCTGCGCACGCGGTTTAGGAAACCGCTGCTCTATCCACTGAGCTACGGGGGCGCAGGGCAAGCGTAGCGCTCGCCGTTCAAAGCGAACCAAGCCCTGGGCGAAGCGCGCCCAGGCGAGAGGCGACCAGCGCTTCGGCTGCTTCCGCGCTGTCCGCGTGTCCCGTCACCGCAGCCAGGAAGCTCGCGCGTGACAGAGCGTGCGCGATGACGGGGGTTCGCGCGACGACGCTCGCAGTTCGCGGCATCTCACGGAGCAGCGCGATCTCACCGACGAGGTCACCCTTCCTCACGATCGACGTGTGGATGCCGTCGATCACGACATCTGCCTCGCCCTCGTCCAGCACGTAGATGCCCACGCCGTGATCGCCTTGACGCAGAAGCTCGTCGCCCGGCTCGAAACGGCGCTCCTGGAGCTGGCCGGCGAGTGCTTCGAGCGTCTCCCGCGACAGCGTCTCGAAGACCGGCACGCCCGAAAGCAGGGCGAGACCCGGCGGTACCGGAGCTTCCAGGTCGAGCCGTCTCAGCGAGCGTCCGAACAGCAATGCGAGCAGCGGCAGCAGGGCGCCTGCAGCGATCAGACCGACCCGGAGGCCGAAGGCCTCGACGAGCACCGGCGCGAGCAGCGAGCCAACGGCGATCGACGCCAGGATGGCGCTCTCGAGCACGCCGAAAGCGCGGCCGAGCAGCTCGTTTGGCACCGCTCGCTGCATCAGCGTGTAGCCGCCCACGTCGATGAGCGTGTTGCCGATCCCGAGCACGACCAGCAGCAGAATTGCAACAAGCGTGCCCGGGATGATCCCGAGAATGACCAACGACACGCCCCACAGCACCATCCCGGCGATGATCAATCCGGACAGGCTTCGTCCAACGAAGAGCAACGCGATCGCAGCCCCGACGAGCCCTCCGACTCCGGCCGCCGCGTTCAGATACCCGACCGCTGCCTCCCCCGCCGCGAGCTCGTCGATCGCCAGCACGACGACCAGCACCGCGAGCACGCCGTCCACCAGCGTCTGAGCAGCAAAGACCGCCGTCAGCAGCCGCAACGGTGAGCTCGACGCGACGACGCGCACACCGGCCAAGTGCCCCTCATCCGACTCCTCGGCATCCTCGGGCGACTCGCTCGGCGACCGATCCGGTTCACTGAGGCGCATCAGGAAGCCGGCGGAGCCGAGGAATGCGAGACCGGCAGCCGCGAACGCGAGGTCGGTGCCGCCCGTCGCAAGCAGCACGCCGCCGAGTGCCGGGCCTATGAAGACTCCGAGGCTCTCGACAGTGCTCGAGACGACGTTCGCCGCAGTGAGCTCTTCCGGGTCCCGGGCAAGCGAGGGCAGAAGCGCCGCCTGCGCCGGCGAGAACACGGTGGTCGCGAGCGCAACCCCGATCGTCAGGGCGTATACGAGCAACTCTGGCCCGTCGGCGCGAACCGTCACTGCGGCGACGACGAGCGCCCCCGCACGCGTGAGATCCGCGCCCACCATGACGGCACGTCGCGCGAAGCGGTCTGCCAGCGCGCCTGCGAACGGCGAAACAAGGGCGGACGCGACCAGCCGCGCAAAGCCCAGAACACCAACGGCGGTGACGCCTCCCGCGGCGTAGGCGAACACCGCCACCGTGACCCAGTAGGTCCACCCACCGACGTTCGACAGAACGTATGCGAGCTCGAGTCGCCGAAGCTCCCGATTCGTGAAGACCGACCGGACTGCGTTCAGCGCTTCGCGAAGTCGATCGGTCAGCTGCCGCAGCACCGGAAGATCATCCCACGCGTTTGCCGCGCCATACGGCGTGGAAGAATTCGGTGCTGTCGGTCGTCTTGACAGCAGTCGACCGAAAGGGGAAGGGCAGCTCATGAGCGACGACACCTCGCACGAGGACGACGTCGAGGCGCACGCGAAGCGCTTCCACAAGAGCGATCCGGAGCAACAGAAGGATCCGACCGCTGAGAAGGAAGAGAAGGAGCCCACGGACAGCGATCGCGACGTGGACGACGAGCCGGACGTCGAGGCTCACGCCAAACGCTTCCACTAACTCCGTTCCATGGGCGAGGGGGTGGCTCTCGCCGCCCCTTCGGCCACGAAGGCTGTCGGCTCTACTTGTGGCGGTAGACGATGCGGCCGCGGGTCAGGTCGTACGGTGAGACCTGAACGTTGATGCGGTCGCCCGGAGCCATGCGGATCCGGTAACGGCGCATCTTGCCGGCCGTGTAGGCGATCAGCTCGTGACCGCCGTCGAGTGCGACGCGGAACATGCCGCCGCCGAGGGCTTCGAGCACCTCGCCTTCGACTTCGACCTTTTCTTCTTTTGCCATACGCCCCTTTGGATCTTGAGACAACTGTAGAGAAGCGCGCGGCCCGAAGGCCGCGCGCTGTCTGTGACCTAGACGGTCTGGACGTTGATCGCCTCGGGGCCCTTCGCGCCCTCGCGGGCCTCGAACTCGACCCGAGCGTTCTCGCTCAGCGACTTGAAGCCGTTGCCGGCGATATTCGAGTGGTGGACGAAAAGATCCTTGCCGCCCTCATCTGGTGTGATGAAGCCGTAGCCCTTCGCGTCGTTGAACCACTTCACGATTCCGGTTGCCATATGTAAAACACCTCCCCTCACCCTCATCGAACGGGTAAGGAAGCCTTGGCCCCCGGTACTCGTCCTGGTTTTCGCGCTACAGACTAGCTGTCCGGGCCCGGTTGGCGAGTTGGGCGGTTGGTAGCGTGGCCAGATGGAGGGATCGAGGAACCGCGCAACGCTGTCGGGTCGCGTGATGGCGATCGCGGGGGCGAGCGGGAACCTCGGCCCGGTGGTCGTTCGCGAGCTGGCCGCAAGCGGCGCGGTGCTCGCGTTGGGGGGGCGGGAGGAAGCGCCGCTCGACGAGCTCGCGAGCGCCCTCGGAGTCGCGGCCGACACCGCATCCGTCGACCTCCTCGACTCAGGCGCTGCCCGCGACTGGGCGGCAGAGATCGTGAAGCGTCACGGTCGCATCGACGGGCTGGTTCACCTTGTCGGAGGCTGGCGGGGCGGCACGGCGATCGAGGATGCGCCGCTCGAGGACTGGGACTTCCTCCACGGCCTGCTCGTTCGCACGGTCCAGAATGCGACGCAGGCGTTCGCGCCTCATCTCATCGAGAATCGCCGCGGCCGGTTCGTGATCGTCTCGAGCAGTCAGGGCCAGGCGCCGACGCACACGAACGCCGCGTATGCGGCTGCAAAGGCAGCCGCAGAGGCATGGACACTCGCCCTCGCACATCGGTTCCGCGGAACGGGAGCGACAGCGAACATCATCGTCGTCGGCTCGATCCTTACGCCCGACATGCGCGAGAAGTCCCCGGACAAGGACTTCTCGAGCTTCACTCCCGCAGAGGAGATCGCCGAGGCGGTCTCTTACCTGTGCTCGGACGCGGCCGCGTCGATGAACGGCCAGCGGGTCACGCTACGCGGCGCCGCGTAGCCGTGCGTTGAGCTCCCGCCTGACCTGCAACAGCGGGAGCAACACGAGCATCGCGAGCACCAGCCACAGATAGAGCTCGGGCACGCCGAGCGCGAGGCATGCTCCGAGCAGGACGAGCTGGGTCGAGAGGCCGAGGTTCGCGAGCACGACGAGGGTGAACCGATCGTGGTACGCGAGCGTCGCCGTTCTTCTCCGGTCGGCATCCTCCAACGCCTCGCAGCGCGCGCTCGAGCCGCGCGGCGGAGAACCACCTGATGAGCCGATCCTGCGGTTCGAAGAAGCCGCGATACACGAGCTCGAGCATCCGTTCGATGCGACCGCCCGACCGTGGCGGAACTCGAGTCTCCTCCCCTCGGGCCTCCCGATAGACCTCAGTGAGGTTGAAGTCCACGCTGAGGACGATCGTCAGCGCGCAGAACCCCGCGAGGGCGAGCCACGGACGGTCGGTCGTCGAGCCGAGCACGACGAACAGGAAGGCGTTGAGGGCAGTGTCCGACTCGGAGTCGAGGTAGCGCCCGAGCAAGGTCACGCGGCCGGTCAGGCGAGCGAGGCCCCCGTCCGTGTTGTCGAGAAGCGTCTTCAGCTGGAGCAGCGCAGCAGCTGCAACGAACGCAGTCAGCGCGAGCGCGACACCCGCGGCGACCCCGATGGCGGCCGCCATGAGCACCACGGCCGGTGGCGCTATCCGCGTCGGTGCGAGAAGGAGCGCAAGGCGATGGGCGAGAGGACCGAAGGCGAACGCGACCACGAGCTCCCGCGCGGGGCGATTCTTGGCCGAGACCTTCGGAGCAGGCAGGACGGCGCTCTCGGTAGACACGGTCATCGGATGCGGTCGATCGTAGATACTGCTGGAATGGCCGATCCGGATGGGTGGAACGAGGTCGACGACGCGCTCGAGCGCACGTTCGAGCTCGCGAGCTTCCGCCACGCGCTCGACTTCGTGAATCGAGTAGGCGAGCTCGCCGAGCGAGAGGGCCACCACCCGGACATCGCGGTCCACTACAAGGAGGTGACCCTCCGCTGGTGGACGCACACCGCGGGAGGCGTCACCGATCGCGACCGCGAGCTGGCCCGGAAGACGAACGCGCTCGGGTAGCGAGGGGGCACATGGAGGGCCGGGGCGCCGTAACCGTGTTCGACGTGGGGCCGCGGGACGGGCTTCAGAACGAGCCCGAAATCCTCGCCCCCGAAATTCGCGCGGAACTCGTCGCCAGGATCGTCGCCGCGGGAGCTCGCGCGGTGGAGATCGCGAGCTTCGTCGATCCCCGGCGCGTGCCGCAGATGGCGGGTGCTGAGGATGTCGTCGCGGCGCTCGAGCGGGAGAAGGGCGTCGTCTATGCCGGCCTCGCACTGAACGAGCGCGGGTACGACCGCCTCGTCGCGTGCGGGCTCGACGAGGTGCGCTTCGCCTTCGGCGCAACGGAGTCGTTCAATCAGCGGAACCAGAACGCCTCCGTGCGCGAGTCCGTCGAGGCCGCGCTCCGGATCGTCGAGCGCGGACGCGCAGACGGCATTCGCACAGCCGTGACTATCAGCGTCGCGTTCGGCTGCCCCTTCGAGGGCCCGGTCGACGAGGCCCGCGTGCTCGAGCTGGCGACGGAGCTCGCCGCCGCGCAGCCGGACACAATCGTCCTCGCGGACACGATCGGCGTGGGCGTGCCGAGCCAGGTGCGAAAGCTCATCTCACACGCGGTCGAGCTCGGCGGGCCGGTCGGCGGGCATTTCCACAACACGCGCAACACGGGCTATGCGAATGCGCTCGCGGCTGTCGAGGCCGGGGCGACGGTTCTCGACGCTTCGGTCGGCGGACTCGGCGGCTGCCCTTTCGCACCGCGGGCGACGGGGAACATCGCGACCGAGGATCTCGTCTATCTGCTCCACGGCGAGGGCATCCAGACCAGGATCGACCTGGATGGGTTGATCCGCGTCTCGGAGTGGCTGGAAGGCGTCCTCGGCCGGCGGCTCGAGGGCCAGCTCTATCGCGCGGGGACCTATCCGCTCGAGTAGAGGCTCGGTAGCGCGGGCAGGATCGTTCCGGCGACCTCGCCGAGCTGGACGTCGCCTGCACGGCCTCGGAGCACGACCGTGTCGCCGTCCTCCAGGAATGTCCGGGTGCTCCCGTCGCCGAGCATGATCGGGTGAGCACCGTTCCGTGTGAGCTCGATCAGCGATCCCTCGCTCCCCGGATCCGGGCCGGAGATCGTCCCCGACGCGAACAGGTCCCCCGTTCGGAGCGATGCGCCGTTCACCGTCGCGTGCGCCAGCTGCTGCGGCATCGTCCAGTAGAGAGAGCAGGAGTTCGTCCTCGAGACGACGGTCCCGGAAAGCTCCACCTCGAGCTCGATGTCGAGACCCCAGGTCGCGGGCACCTGCAAGTAGGGGAGCGGTTCGGGCTCCTGCGACGGCGGCGACACGAATCTGTCCTGGAGGAGCGCGAGCGGCGTGACCCAGGCTGAGATCGACGTCGCGAACGACTTTCCGAGGAACGGGACCAAGCGGTTGGTACTCCCAGGCCTGGATGTCCCGCGCGCTCCAGTCGTTGACGAGAACGACACCGAAGACGTGCTCGCGAAACGCCGAGGCGGCGACCGGCCGACCGAGCGTGCTGCCGACGCCGACGACGAACCCGAGCTCGAGCTCGATGTCGAGCCTTCGGCTCGGGCCGAAGCGAGGCTCGGCATCGTCGGGCCCCTTCGCCTGGCCGCACGGCCGCACGACTGGTGTTCCGCCGACCACGACGGTGCCTGCCCGGCCGTGGTACCCGACCGGAAGGTGACGCCAGTTCGGCAGAAGCGGTTCCGCGTCAGGGCGGAAGAGGCGTCCGAGGTTCGTGGCGTGCTCGAGCGACGAGTAGAAGTCGACGTAGTCGGCAACTTCGAACGGGAGGTGGATCGTCGCCTCCTCGAGGGGAACGACATCGCTGCCTCCCTCTACGAGCTCCGTGACGCGCTTGAGCGCCCCTTCCCAGGCTCGTCTCCCCTGCGCGAGAAACGCATTCAGGCTCGGCTGGGCGAAGACCGCGTCGCGGCCGCTCGCTGCGAGGTCGAGAATTCCGCCCCCGACTCGAAACCCAACCCGAGGCTCGTCTCCTTCGAGCGAGAAGACCCCGAAACCGACCGCTCCGTTCACAGCGAGAGCATTCCGAGGCTTTCCAGCTCCTCGACGGGCTCGAAGAAACTGCAGCTCCCGATCGAGTGAAGTCGCTCGCGCCGCGCTTGCGCTAGCTCGGCCGCGAGCGCCGTCCGTCCTCGCCAGGAGAACCCTGCAGTGTCGAGCTCGAATGCCCCGCTCTCGGACTCGGCAAGCGCGGCCTCCTCGTCACCGAACACGACCGCGGCGAGGAGGTTCAGGAATCCGTGCTCGCCGTCGCTTCGCAGCGCGTGATGGAGGCCGGCCGTCGCCTTGAACACGATCCCGCGCTCGGCACACGCGCGGACGAAGGCCGCCAGGCTCTCGATGGTGGGAACCGACGCGCCGCCGCAGCGCACCTTCGCTCGGAAGCCGAGCGCTGCGAGCTCGTCGAGGCGGTCCTCGAGGGTGTCGTCGAGCGATACTTCGACGTAGACCTCTGGAGCGAGAGCGGACAGTGGGGAGAGGTCATCAGCCCACACGGTCTCTACGGCCTCGACGTCCACACCGGGGTCTGGCTGAAGCCAGACCCCTGACCCCACGACAACGCTTACACCGCGCCCGACGTCGGAGAGCTCGGCGAGCCTCGACGCCGGGCACACGAACCGCCCGAGCATCGACCGATGCGGGATGCGCACGGGCGCGTCGATCCTCGTCGAGCGCCTCCGGGAGGTCGAGCGACGCCGGCGGAAAGAGCGGCGCATGGTCGATCAGCCCCGCGAGCAGCGCGGTGCGTGCATCTTCGGGCGAGCCCACGACGAGGGATGTTCGCAGAGCAGGCGCTCAAGAGGACTCGCCAGCGTTCCGATGAGTCCGTCGAGACCACTCGCATGCCGGACCCTGCGCCCCAGAGCCCCGAGAGCCCCGAGAGCCTCGAGTCGCCATCTCGCCCGCAGATGAGCCTCGTCTCGTCCGGCTCCGCCGAGCCGTATCGCCGGCTGGCCGAAATCTTCCACGACGTGCTCTCCGAGGACAACCCGACCGCGCTCCTCGAGCGCATCGCCGACACCCTCGCCGAGCTGATCCCGTACGAGGACGTCCACATCTACGAAGCGGACGAGGCCAAGCGCGAGCTCATCCCGGTACTCGCGCGCAGCAAGTGGGAGACCGAGGTGATGAGCGAGACCTTCTCGTTCGACGAGGGGATCACCGGCTGGGCCGTCGTCCACCGGGAGCCGGTCCTCGCGAACCAGGCGCACCTCGATCCACGAGTCCGTTTCGTACCCGGGACGCCGATCGACCCCGAGGCGCTCATCGCGGTGCCGCTGATCGCCCGCGGGCGGCTGAAGGGCTCGCTCAACATCTATCGCGTCGGCGAGCTGGCCGAGTTCTCGGACGAGGAGTTCCATCTCGCCACTCGCTTCGGGGACGCTGCTGCGCTTGCCATCGACAACGCGCACGTGCGCGCGCGCCTCGAGCATCAGGCGTCGACGGACGCGCTCACCGGCCTCTACAACCACCGCGCGTTCCACGACCGCCTGCGGAGAGAGGTCATGCGAGCGTCTGCGGAGCACGACACGGTCGCTCTCGTAATGCTCGACCTGGACGACTTCAAGAAGATCAACGACGTGTACGGGCACGGTGTCGGGGATCAGCTTCTCGTGCAAGTGGCCGACGTGCTGCGATCCTCGGCCAGGTCGCCGGACGTCGTCAGCCGGGTCGGAGGTGAGGAGTTCGCGATCATCCTCCCCTCGGGTGACCTGCGAAGCGCCCAGGCGCTCGCGGCCCGCTTCGCCGAGAGGCTCGCGAAGCTCGAGGTCGGCGCGGCCGGCCGGCTCACCGTCTCGACCGGAGTCGCAATCGGCCCCGAGCACGCGGCCAACCCACGGGAGCTCGTTGCGTGCGCCGAGGCGGCGATGATGACGGCGAAGGCACGCGGCAAGGGGCTCGTGCTGCCGTTCGACGAGTCGGCGCTCGAGCGTCCCTCCGAGGAGAACGTGCGCCGGGCGGACATCCGCTCGATCGCGCATCTCAAGATGCTGCAGAGCCTCTCCGGGAAGCTCGCCAGGCTGAACGACGTCGCCCACATCGGGCTCACGATCGCTGACGAGCTACGGCTCCTGATCGACTACCACAACTGCCGCGTCTTCCTTCGCGACGGAGACGATCTCCTGCCGATCGCGTTCCGAGGGGATCTGATGGCCGCCGAGCCTGGAGCCTCTGTCGAGCTGCTCGCGACGCGCGTCGGGCGCGGCATCACCGGCCGAGTCGCCGAGACGGGCGAGCCGCTTCTCATCGACGATGCCGGGAACTACGAGTTCGCCGAGCAGATCGCGGGTACCGCGGACATCGCAGAGTCGCTCCTCGCGGTGCCGCTCACGTTCGGCTCGCGGGTGATCGGCGTGATCGTGATCTCGAAGCTCGGCCTCCACCAGTTCGACGAGGACGACTTGCGCGTCCTCGAGGTGCTCGCCGGCCATGCTTCGGTGGCGCTCGAGAACGCGCGCTTGTACGAGGCCCAGCGCCGCGAGGCCGAGAGCGCGACGGCGCTGCTCGAGTTCTCCCGGGACGTCGCCCAGGCGAATGGCGTCGTCGAGGTCGCGGAACGCGTCGTGCAGGGCTCGGCGAAGATCCTCACCAGCCCGAGCGCATCACTCTGGATTCAGGACGCTTCGAGCCGGGATCTCATACGTCTGGCAGTGCATCCGCACGGAGAACGAGACTCCGTCGTGGGAGAGGTCGTGGTTCCGGCAGAGCAACTCGGTTCATGGGTCACCCGCACGGAGCCGTACTTCATCGGCGCGGCGGACTATGCGGCGATTGCCACGCCCCCGGAGGACACGGACGGCCGCTTCGCCATCGCTCCGTTCACGGTCGACGGGCGGTGGGGTGTCATCGCGACCGCGATCCCGCCTCAGAGCCTGTTCGCGGACCGAGAGCTCGAGCTCCTCGGCGGGCTTGCGCAGCAGACGAAGCTCGCACTTCAGAGCGTGGCGAGCTACGAGACGCTCGAGCGGACGTTCGTCTCCACGGTCGAGGCGCTCGCGAACGCGCTCGAGGCCAATGACGAGTACACGTCCACACACGCCCGCTGGATCACCGATCTCGCCCTGAGGGTCGGCGTCGAGCTGGGTCTCGACGCGAAGCAGCTCAAGGGCCTCGAGCTCGGCGCGCTCTTCCACGACATCGGCAAGATCGGCATCCCGTCGGCCATTCTTCTCAAGCCCGGTGCGTTGACTCCCGCGGAGCGCGCTGTCGTCGAGACACACCCGCTGCTCGGTGAGCGCATTCTCGAGCCGATTGCCCAGCTCGCGGACGTGGGACGCATCGTCCGCAGTTGCCACGAGCGCTTCGACGGCACCGGCTACCCCGACCACCTCGCGGGAGACCGCATTCCCATCGAGTCGCGCATCATCTTCGTCTGCGACGCCTTCCACGCAATGACGACCGACCGCCCGTACCGGCGTGCTCTGAGCAGCGACGTGGCTATCGCTCGCCTGCGCGAGGGAGCCGGCTGGCAGTTCGATCCGCTCGTCGTCGAGACGTGTCTGCGCGTCCTCGAGAACCCCGTAGGGCCGACGCCGACGCCTTCTACCTAGGCGCCCGAGGCCTCTGCCTTGCGCAGGCCGAGCAACGCCCAGGTCCAGAACGCGACGCCCATCCCGATCGCGAGTGCAAACGCACCGAGCGCGTGCGGGGGGTCGCCGGCGAGAAACCCACGCCCGGTCTCGAGGACGTAAGTGAGCGGATTGACCGAAGCCACGGACTCGATCCAGCCCTCCAGCAGCTCGAGCGGTACGTACACGGGCGCGAAGAACAGGATCAGGAACACGGGCATCTGCATCAGCGGCGCCGCCTGAATGGTGCGGAACCTGAGCGCCAGCCCTCCCGACCAGAAGAAGCCGCAGAAGTTGATGAGGATCGCTAGCACGTAGAGGCCGACGAGATCGACCGGCCCACCCCCTATCTGCATGCCTGCAACCAGCGCGACGACGGTCAGGATCGCCGCGACCACGAGCCAGCGGACGAGCGCAGCGAGCGCGTAGCCGAACACGATCCCGCTCCGGTGCGGCGCCGCAAGCAAGAGCCGCTTCCCGAATCCGCCCTCGAAGTCGCGCGCGACTCCGAAACCGGTGAACACCCCGCTGAATGCCGCCGACTGGAGCAGGACGAAGACGAACTGGAAGGCGGTGTAGCCGGGTGGGAAGTCGAAGCCCGGGAATCTCGCGTAGCTGGGACAGCCCGCCCGCGAACGCCGTGAAGAAGAAGAGCGGGAAGAGCATCGTCGGCAAGAAGATCTGGGGGTTGGTCAGGGCGTTCTTCAACGTCCGCCAGGCAACTCCCGAGACGACGTTCCACACCTGCTTACGTCCTCGTCATTCGAGTCCGGAGGGCGCGAGACGCAAGCACGATCGAGACGACTCCGATGACGATGGTGAAGCCGAATCCGAGAGCGAGAGCCTGAAGATTCCACCCTTCGATGATCAAGCTGCGAACGAGCTCGATCATGTACGAGACCGGATTGAGGGTCGCTGCCGTCTGGAACCACTCGACGTCGATGAGGTCGCGCGGTGTGTTCATCGACGAGATGAAGAGGAAGACGAAGAGGACAGGAAAGAGCGCCTGGATCGCCTCGCCCGAGCCCGTCCTGAATGCGAGCCAGGCGCCGAGGGCGCCGAACGCGAGCGAGACGAGCGCAGCGTAGAACAGTAGGACGGCGATCCCGGCCGGGCCCGACTCGAACTCGACGCCGGAGGCGATGCCGACGGCGAGGTAGAAGATCGCCTGCACCACGCCGAGCACGACCACCCCGGAGATCTGGCCGATGAGCAGCGCCCAGTCCCTGAGCGCGGTCAACGACAGCCGGTTGATGAAGCCCGTCTGGATGTCACGCGCGAGATCGGTGCCCGCGTTCATCGTCGAGAAGAGAGCCCCCTGGATGAACGGCACAGCGAGCGCGAACGCAAGAAAGGAGTCGGTGGGAAACCCCGGCAGCTCGGTCGATGCCTGGAGGCCGGCCGCGTTCACGGTCATGAGCGCAATCGGGAACACGATCGGCGGGATCACGCTTGCGGGCTGGCGAGCCGTGCGGACGATGGAACGGCGCGCGATCGCGCCAACCTGGGGCCAGGAGCTGCTCACCCGTGCTTCTGCTCGTCGGCTTCCTCGGTTGCTCCCTCGAGCGTGCGACCGGTCTTCGCGAGGAAGACGTCGTCGAGCGAAGGCGCCTTCAGCTCGAGGTCGATGATGTCGACGCCGTTCGCATCCACCGCGCGCACGATGTCGGTGAGCCCGAGCCCGTCTCGCAGTCGGACCGCGACGTCACGAGTCGTCTCGAGACGCTCGCCGAACGGCGCGAGAAACGCCGCGATCTGCTCGCGATCCTTCTCGTTCCGCGGGATCGCGTGCACGCTCGGGCGGCCGATCTCCGCCTTGAGCTCCGCCGGCGTCCCCTCGGCGACGATCTTGCCCTGGTCGATGATCCCCACCCGGTCGGCGAGGACGTCCGCTTCCTCCAGGTACTGCGTGGTAAGGAAGACGGTCACCCCCTCCTCACGCCGAAGCCGTGCGACCTCCTCCCAGAGCGCGGTCCGGCTCTGCGGGTCGAGCCCCGTCGTCGGCTCGTCGAGGAAGAGGATCCTCGGCAGATGGACGAGGGCCAGGGCGAGGTCGAGCCGTCGCTTCATCCCGCCCGAGTAGCCCGAGACCTTACGATCGCCCGCGTCCTCGAGCCCGACCCGGGTCAGCAGCTCGTCCGCTTGGACGCGTCGCTTCGGCTTCGGGACTCCCTGAAGGGTCGCCTGCAGTCGCAGGTGGTCGCGACCGGTGAGCAGCGGGTCGAGCGCGGCCTCCTGGAGGGCGACGCCGATCAGCGAGCGCACCTTCGGTCCTTCCTTGACGACGTCGTACCCGCCGACGCGAGCGGTGCCGGCGGTCGGCGGCAGGAGCGTCGTCAGAACGTGAACGGTGGTCGACTTGCCAGCGCCGTTCGGCCCGAGGAAGCCGTAGATCTCTCCCGGTGCGACGGAGAGATCGATCCCGTCGACCGCGCGCGGGCCCTTCTTGTACTCGCGAACGAGCCCGTGGACCTCGATCCCGTTCGCTCGCTCTTCCACCGTCGAACACTACCGGCGAGGCTCTTGGTTCTATGCCGGTTCCAGGGGAAGCTTGCTCTCGACGACGCGCTTTCCGTTTCGCTGGTAGACGACGTCGACGGAGTCGTTCTGGCGGTAGGTGCCGGCGACGCCGACCCACATCGAGAGCCAGCGCCAGAAGCCGAGCCTGCCCTCGCCTTTCAGCTCCTGTTCGAAGACGAGCGTGCGCCCTTCGATGCGGAAGTCGCGTCCTTCCTCTTGCGGGACACCGTTTACGTAGATCTCAAACGGGCGAGCCACGTCCGGCGGCAGGCGGACGCGCGTTCCTCGAGACGATCGCTCGGGCACGTTCATAGAATGGCAGTCGGTGAGCGCCAACCCTCGAACCGAGGTCAGGCTGAAGCCTGACCCCGGGCGCGCAGTGCGCGCGCTCCTCGCCACGACCGGTGCCCTGCTCCTCGTCGCGGTGCTCGCCCCGGCCGCGTTCGCGCAGAACGGCGGCTTTGCTCCGGTGCCGCCAGAGTCGCCGAACGCCGAGCGGATCCACGACACCTGGATCTTCGTGTCGATCTTCATCGTCGCGATCTTCGTCCTCGTCGAGGTTCTGCTCGTCACGTTCATCTGGCGGTACCGGCGCCAGCGGCGGGAGCGCTTCGACGATGGGGCGCAGATCCACGGCTCGACGAGCCTCGAGCTCATGTGGACGGTGGCGCCGGTCGTCATCCTGTTCCTGATCGGCGGCTTCGTCTTCTACAAGCTGCCCGGGATCGCCGACGTCCCCTCCGCGAGTGCGCGCGGGCGAGGAGCGGCTCGAGGTGCGCGTCACCGGGAAGCAGTACTACTGGCAGTACGAGTACGCCGAACGGCGCCGTCGCGATCGACACCCTCTACGCGCCGGTCGGCGTTCCCGTGCGCCTCGAGGTCACGGCGCCGGAGGAGGACGTCATCCACTCGTGGTGGATCCCCGCGCTCGGTGGCAAGATCGATGCGATTCCCGGCGTCGTCACCGAGACGTGGTTCGAGGCAGAGAACACGGGTGTCTACGCGGGCCAGTGCGCGGAGCTCTGCGGCCTCGAGCACGCAAGGATGCTCGCATCCGTCGAGGTCATGCCATCGCGAGAGTTCGACGCGTGGCTGGCGGAGCGCGAAGCCGAACAGGCGAGCATCGAGCTCGGTGAAGAGGAGTGGGAAGGCGCCTGCGCCAAGTGCCACGGCTCCGGCGGCGAGGGGGGAATCGCGCCGCTGATCGCGGGCTCCCCGATCCTCACCGACCCCGAAGCTCTTGCGGAGATCGTCCGCAACGGACGCGGGGAGATGCCCGCGGTCGGCTCCGATTGGACCGACGAGCAGATCGACGCGCTCGTCGCCTATCTCCGGGAGAACCCACCCAGTGGCCGTTAGGGCGGAGCACACCCCCGCGTGGCAACGCGGTCGCCTGGCGAGCTGGCTCGTCACCACCGACCACAAACGGATCGGGATCCTCTACATCGGGACGTCGCTCGCGTTCTTCGTCCTGGCGGGGATCATGGCGATGCTGATGCGGCTCCAGCTCGCGCAGGAGGAGGTCGACCTGATCGGGCCCGACCGCTACAACGAGCTCGTCACGATCCACGGGACGTCGATGATCTTCCTCGTCGTCGTGCCCCTGCTCACCGGGTTCGCGAACTTCCTCCTGCCGCTGATGATCGGCGCTCGAGACGTCGCGTTTCCGCGGCTGAACGCGCTCTCGTACTGGCTCTTCGCCTTCGGCGGCGTGGTGCTGATGCTCTCGTTCTTCGCCGACGGCGGCGCGGCGAAGTCGGGCTGGACGGCGTACGCGCCGCTCTCTACTCAATCCCCGGGGAGCGGGCAGGACCTCTGGATCCTGTCGATGCACATCCTCACCGCCGCCTCGCTCGCCGGCGCGATCAACTTCATCGTGACGATCCACAACCTGCGCACGCGCGGAATGAGCTGGACGCGCATGCCGCTCTTCGTCTGGTCGATCTACGTCTTCTCCTGGCTCCTCCTGGCCACGCTGCCGACCCTCTCGGCCGGGCTCACGATGCTGCTCCTCGACCGCGGGATCTCGATCGGCAGCTGGGACGCCCAGACCAACTTCTTCGACGCCTCCGAAGGCGGGTCGGCGGTGCTCTACCAGCACGCGTTCTGGTTCTTCGGTCACCCAGAGGTGTACGTGATGGCGCTGCCGGCCTTCGGGATCATCTCGGAGGTCATCCCGGTCTTCGCGCGGAAGCCGATCTTCGGCTACAAGGCGGTCGCGTTCTCGACCGTCGCGATCGGGTTCTTCTCGCTCCTCGTGTGGGCGCACCACATGTTCACCGTGGGCCTCCCGAACTCGCTGAACGGGTTCTTCATGGTCACGTCGATGGTCATCGCCGTCCCGACCGGCGTGAAGATCTTCAACTGGCTTGCCACGCTTTGGCGGGGAAACCTGATCTTCGAGACGCCGATGCTCTTCGCGCTCGGCTTCCTCTCCGTGTTCACGATCGGTGGGCTCTCCGGGATCTACCTGGCCGCGTTCCCGATCGACTGGCAGGTGCACGACACGTACTTCGTCGTCGCGCACTTCCACTACGTGATCCTCGGCGGCTCCGTGTTCGCGATCTTCGCCGGGCTCTACTACTGGTGGCCGAAGATGTTCGGGAAGGTCCTCGACGAGCGGCTCGGGAAGTGGCACTTCTGGTTGCTGTTCATCGGCTTCAACATCACCTTCTTCCCGCAGCACATGCTCGGCCTCGAAGGAATGCCGAGGCGCGTGTACACCTACTCGAACGGCGAGTGGGAGGGCTACAACCTGGCGTCGACGATCGGCTCCTGGGTGATGGCAGTCGGCCTTCTCTTCTTCGCGTGGAACGTCGAGAAGACGTGGCGAAAAGGGAAGCGCGTCGGCAACGACCCGTGGCAGGCGGACACGCTCGAGTGGTACGCGACCTCGCCTCCGCCTCCGCACAACTTCGACGAGGTGCCCTACGTGACGAGCGCGCGACCCCTCTACGATCTGCGGCGAAAGCTGCGTGAGCCGAGTGGATACAAGACGCTCTCCTGAGAGCCGGCACGCCGGGCGTGCTGCTCCGGCTGCTGCGCGTCGGAGGCGCACTTGCGACCGGCGCCGTCGTCGCGAGCGCGGTCCTCGAGCTCGGGACGACGCACTGGGGGATCGCCGTCGTCGCGCTGCCTCTGCTCATCGCGGCCGCGATCGTCGCCTGGCTCGCGTATCCGCGACTGTTCGGGCGCGCCGCGCTCGCGGTCGGGCTCCTCGCTGCTCGCGATCGCGCTCGGCGGTGTCGTCGCGTGGAGCGCACGGCGCCGCCTGGTCGGACGCGCTCCACGTCGGGGCTGCCGCCGCGGCGCTCGGCGCCTCGCTCCTCGTCGTCGTCGCGGTGTTCCGCGGCTCGCCGACCCCGCTCGCATCGTTCCGGGACTACCTGACGCTGACGAAGCCGCGGATCATGACGCTTGCTCCTCGTCACCGGCGCGGCCGGGATGTTCGTGGGCGCGCAGGGCGTTCCGCCGCTCGACCTCTTCGTCGTGACGATGGTCGGGCTCGCGCTCGCGTGCGGCGGCGCGTCCGCCCTGAACCACGTCCTCGATCGCGACATCGACGTCCTCATGGGGAGCCGGACGAAGGAGCGGCCCGTCGCCTCGGGTCGCGTGACGCCGGCGCAGGCGCTCGAGTTCGGGCTCTTCCTCTCCGCTCTGTCGTTCGCGCTGCTCGCGTCGGCGGTGAACCTGCTCACCGCGGTCCTCGCGCTCGTCGGCAACCTCTTCTACGTCGTCGTCTACACCCGCTGGCTGAAGCGCACGACGCCGCAGAACATCGTCATCGGCGGCGCAGCCGGCGCGGTACCGCCGCTCGTCGGCTACGCGGCGGCGACCGGAAGCCTCGCCCTGCCGGCGCTGTGGCTCTTCCTCATCGTCTTCCTCTGGACGCCTCCGCACTTCTGGGCGCTCGCGCTGATGATCAAGAACGCGTACGCGGCCGCAGGGATCCCGATGCTGCCGGTCGTGCGCGGCGACCGCGAGACAGCTCGCCAGATCCTGATCTACTCGATCGCGCTCGTCGCGTTCACGGTCGCGGTCGGATTCTGGCTCGGGCCCGTGTACACGGCTGCGGCGGTCGCGCTCGGCGTGGTCTTCGTCGCGCTGGCCGTGCTTCTCCGTCGCGACCTGTCTCGCGCCCGCGCGCAGGTGCTCTTCCACTACTCGCTCGCGTACCTCGCGCTGCTCTTCGTGGCTGCTGCGGTCGACCCGCTGCTGACGTGAACGGCGACGACCTCGAGCGGCGGAACCTCCGCTTCGGCTGGGCGCTCTTCGGCCTCTTCTGGCTGCTCTTCGCCGGCACCTTCCTCGTCGCGCTGCTGTACCTCCAGCTGGACTAGTCGTGCGCAGATCGGAATCGCTAGCGCGAATTCCGATCGCGCGAAGATCCCTAAAGGCGTCCGCTTCGCGGCCGCTATGCCTCCCCGACTCGCGTGAGAGCCCGCAGGAGTGCCCGCCGGGGTATTCCTGGCGCTTCCGGAGACCGCGCCGACCGGTATCCGCCTGGCGGTGAAGGACCTCTTCGACACCGCCGGTCTCGTCACGACCTACGGCTCGTCGCTCTTCGACCGAGCACGTTCCGGCGACGACCGCGCCGGCGGTCGTCGCGCTCGAGGCAGCCGGGTACGGCGAACGTCGGGAAGACGAACCTGCACGAGTTCGCCTACGGGACGACCTCCGAGAACCCGCACTTCGGCGTCGTCCCGAATCCGCTCGCGCCCGGCCGGGTCGCCGGGGGCTCGAGCGGCGGCAACGCGGCCGCGCTCGTCCTCGACGCTGCCGAGGTCGCGCTCGGGACCGACTCCGGCGGCTCCATCCGCATTCCGGCCGCCTGCTGCGGCGTCGTCGGCTTCAAGCCGACGTACGGGCTCGTGTCGCTCGAGGGCTGCTTTCCGCTCGCTCCGAGCTTCGACCATGCGGGGCCGATGGCGCGTGACGTCGAGACGTGTGAGGCAGCGCTCGCGCGTGCTCGTCCCCGGTTACGAGTCGTCCGCGCTCGACTCGCTCGAAGAGCTCGAGGTCGCCGTCGCGTGGATCGACGACGCCGAGCCGCTCGTTCGCGCGCGCGTGCTCGAGGCAGTCGAGCACGTTGCCGCGCCATCGCTCGGTGTCGCTCCCGCGACCCGACGGAGTCCACCCGCTCTTCGACCGCGAGGTGGCAGACGTGCACCGCGAGCTCATCGCTGAGAACGCCGATCTCTACGGCGAGGACGTTCGGTTCAAGATCGAGCGCTGCCTGGAGGTGTCCGAAGCCGACGCGGAGCGCGCCGCGCGACGCCGTGCGGAGTACCGCGGAGGAGGTCGAGAGCGCGCTCGAAGGCTTCGACCTCGTCCTCACGCCGACGCTCCCTCGGGTTGCGCCGCGAATCGGCGAAGGCGCGCCGGGCGACGTCAACGTGAGAAAGGGGCTGATCTCCAACACGTTCCCGTTCAACGCCCTCGGCTGGCCGGCACTGGCGCTTCCCTGCGGGCCGGCCGAAGACGGGCTTCCGGCGTCCGTCCAGCTCGCCGGCCGCCGCGGATCCGATGCGCTCGTGCTCGCGGCCGGAAAGCTGCTCGAAGCACCGCTTTCGCACATAAGAGCATCCCTCGATCGAGGGAGGGTTGGCCCTCGGGCCATGCCGAAGACACCTACGTGCGTGCGGCCCGCCTCGCAGTCCTCTCCGTCGTGCTCCTTGCCACGCTCGTCGCCTCGGCGCCGGCGATGGATGCGGGCATCGCCGGCCGCGCCGAAGGGGCTCCACGGCTTCCTGCTCCGCCCGAACGAGCCCGTGGACGCACACGTTCTCACGCACGCCCGCCTTCGCGTGGGCTCCCGTCCGCGGTGCGGCCTGCTACGAGTTCGAGCTGGCGACGAGCAGCGCGTTCGGAGAGAGCTCCGTCGTCTGGTCGAACGTCTCGACCGACGCCCACTCCGGCAAGCACTGCCGGCCGGTGAAGGCGACCTTCCCGCTCGCGAACGAGCCGGGCGGCGAGGAGGCGTCTGTACGCACCGACCCGACCGTGAAGACCACGATCGCGCCGATCAAGATCCCCGCGGTCTCGATCAATCTCACGCTGCCGTGGTTCACCGGCAAGCCGTACGCGCTGTACGCGCACGTCCGCTCGGTCACGACGGAGGGTGCGTCTACGTGGAGCCGGCCATTCGGCTTCGACATGCGCTGGGAGGACACTCCGGTGCCTCTCCCTGCGAGGCCCGGGCTCGTGCGCTGGACGCCGATCGACGGCGCAACCGGCTACGAGGTCTGGTACGGAGGCCGTGGCCCCGCGGGCAGCTTCATCAACAAGATCGTGCAGACGCACACGAACGTCGCCGACCAGCGTGACCTGTACACCTTCCACCTCGAGGAGGGCTGGTGGCGGACGGTCGAGTGGCGTGTTCGCGCCGTGCGGCAGGTCGTCGGCGCAGTGCCGAACGGGCTTCCCGCGGTGTCGTACGGGCCGTGGACCGGCGTCTATGCGCTGACGAACCCCGCGTGGGCGTCGGGGCGACTCAAGGTCGGGTTCACGGTGTCGGATCAGATCGAGCTCGCCGACCGCCGGGGGCTCCCACCAGCTGATGCCGGCGCTCACCTTCACCGGCGACCAGGGGCTCGACGGAGAGTCGTACCGCCTCTTCCGCACGTACGCCTTCACCGACCGGGACTGCGTCAACGTCGTCTTCAAGGGCTCCGTCGTCGGCAGTCCGGCGTTCGCCCCCCGCGTCAACGGCCCGCTCCAGCTGCCGCGGAACCAGGACGAGCTGGACAAGGCACTCTTCGGTGTCCTCCCGAACGCGAAGAGCGAGACGGCGAAGACGTTCACCGCGGACACGTTCCCGCTGGTTGCGAACGAGACGTTCGAGGAAGGGAGATCGCTCCTCCGCGTCGACCTCCCCGACCTCGACGTTCGAACGACACGCTACTTCTGGACGGTCGTTCCCGTCGGGATCGTCATCAACGAGGAAACAGGCGAGTTCGAGTACTGGGACGTCGAGTCGCCCCAGGACGCGTGCCAGTCCGGACGGATGGCGACCTTCGGAAAGGATTCGAAGCCGGCCGAGACGAGCGGTGGAGCGCCTTTCGTGTCGGGCCTCTCGCCCAAGGGCCGACTTCTCGCCCAGGCCGGGTCGGCGCCCCGTCGTCTACTCCACTCCGCTCGTCGCGTGGAGGCCGGTGCTCGGCGCGACCCAGTACGAGGTTCAGTGGTCACGCATCGAGCTACCCGTGGCGCAAGCGCGGATCGACGAGGACGTACGCGACGACGACCGTGCTGAAGCTCGCGCCGGGTGTCTGGTACTACCGTGTCCGCGGACTGAACGCAGCCCAGGTCGGGACGCCGGCGATGACGTGGTCCGCCCCCGTCGCAGTCCGCGTCGTCCGCCCCACGTTCTCGATCGCAGGCGGGTAGGTTCGGGGCGTGAGCCCCGATCTCGCGCTCGCCCTCGCGCTCGCCGACGCAGCAGACGCGATCTCGCTTCCGCGTTTCCGCTCGGGGCTCGCAGTCGAGACGAAGCCTGATCTGACGCCGGTCACCGAGGCGGACCGGCGGTGGAAGCCGAGCTGCGGCGCCTGCTGGCCGCCGAGCGACCGAACGACGCGATTCTCGGCGAGGAGGAGGGGACGAGCGGCGAAGGCTCGCGCCGCTGGATCCTCGATCCGATCGACGGCACACGCAACTACGCCCGCGGCGTACCGGTCTGGGCGACGCTCCTCGCGCTCGAGGAAGCCGGCGTGATACGCGTGGGTGTCGTCTCCGCACCCGCCCTCGGCCGCCGCTGGTGGGCCGAACGAGGCGAGGGCGCGTTCGCAGACGGCGAGCGCATGGCCGTGTCGTCGGTCGCGCGAGTCGAGGACGCGGTGCTCAGCTTCGCGTACGAGGACGGCGTGCCGGACGTCGCCGGGCGCGCCTGGCACGTCCGCGGCTTCGGGGACTTCTGGGCGCACATGCTCGTCGCCGAGGGCGCCGTCGACGGAGCGGTCGACGCCCTCGGCGTCAGCGAATGGGATCTCGCCGCGGTGCAGGTGATCGTCGAGGAGGCCGGTGGGCGCTTCTCCGACTTCGCGGGCTCGCCGCGCATCGACGGTCGGGGAGCGATCACGTCGAACGGCCTCCTGCACGACGAGCTGCTCGCCTCGGTCGCTCGGCGAGCCTAGCCGATCTGCGACCGCCTTCGCCGAGCTCAGATCGAAGGAGCGGGCTCTGCCTGCTCAGCCGCCGTCTCGTCGCGCAGGCGCCGGAGCAGGTCGTGGATGTCCGCGATCTCCTGCTCGAGATCCTTCTGGCGCTCTTCGAGCGCGCTGAGGAACTCTTCGCGATTGGGCGCGCGCCGTGTGCTTCTACGGCTGCGATGTTCGTGTCGTCTGCACATGTTCACCTCCTCTCCGGGAGTCGTCGAGAAATATCGCCAGGTCGTCGCGCAGTGCTCCGAGCGCTTCCAGCCAGACGCCGAGCAGCGCTCGGCCGTCGTCCGTCAGGATGTAGCTCCGCTTCGCCGGGCCGGGCAGGTCCGCCCGCCACTCGGAGACGACGAGACCGTCCTCCTCGAGCGCGCGCAGCGCCCGGTACACGTTCCCGACGTCGACGCGCTCCTCGCCGATCAGCGAGGGCAGGCGCTCGAGGAGCTCGTAGCCGTGGGTCGACCCCTCCGACACGAGCAAGAGCAACGCGGGCTCCGCAAGCCGCTCGACCCGCGCCTGCACCTCCCAGGTGCCGTCGGCGAGCCGTCGTCGGTTACGCGCTCGGGAGCGGTGGCGACGGTGCATGTCGCCAGTATATGCAAATTACATATGTACTGCGACTACGCGACGAGCGCGGCCCGCTTTGCCTCGATGCCGTCGAGCACCTGGTGCAGGGACTCCGAGAATTTCTCGACTCCTTCGCGCTCGAGTGTCTCGACGACGTCGTCGTAGTCGACTCCCGCCTCGGCGAGCGCAGCGAGCAGCTCGCGGGCCTCGTCCACGCCTTCCGTCAACGTGTCGCGCACGGCGCCGTGATCCTGAAAGGCAACGACGGTCTCGAGCGGCATCGTGTTCACCGTGTCCGGCCCGATCAGCTCCTCGACATAGAGGACGTCGCGATAGGCGGGGTTCTTGGTCGAGGTCGAGGCCCACAGACAGCGCTGCGGGGTCGCTCCCTCCGCCGCGAGCGCCTGCCAGCGCTCGCCCGAGAAGGCCTTCAGGTACTGCTGGTAGGCGAGCTTCGCGTTCGCGATCGCGAGCTTGCCCTGGAGATCCTTCCGGCCGAGCTCCTCGAGTCGGCGGTCGGTTTCGGTGTCGACCCGGGACACGAAGAAGCTCGCGACCGAAGCGACGGGAGCGGGATCGCCCCCACCGGCGACGAGCCGTTCGAGGCCGCGGAGGTACGCCTCGATGACCTGGGCGTGACGTTCGAGGGAAAAAATGAGCGTGATGTTGATCGAGCGGCCCTGCGCGATGCAGTCCTCGATCGCTCCGAGACCGGGCTCGGTTCCCGGGATCTTCACGAAGAGGTTCGGCCGATCGACCAGCTCGTGGAAGCGCATCGCCTCCTCGTACGACCCTTCGCGATCGTACGCCAACCCCGGGTCGACCTCGAGCGAGACGTAGCCGTCGACTCGCCCCGTGTCCTCCCAGACGGGACGCAGGAGATCGCAGCCGCGACGCACGTCCTCGATGGCGAGATCGACGAAGATCTCCTTCGGATCGTCGTCGCCACCGAGGATCTCGCGGAGCTGGTCGTCGTACCAGTGGCCTGCGGAGAGCGCCTTTTCGAAGATGGTCGGATTGGAGGTGACGCCGACGACAGCGTCCTCGTCCATCAACCGCGCGAGCTCACCGGTCTCGAGGAGCTCCCGTGAGAGCGTGTCGATCCAGACGCTGACACCGTGTGCCGTGAGCTCGTGCAAGCGACTCTTCGCCATGCCCCGAGATTACCTCCTCGCGTAGCCGGGAAACGCCGCCGTAGAATGGCCGCATGACCGACGCCGAGCGCCGGAGCGAGCTGGGCCAGCAGTTCCGGGTCGACTCGATCCGCATGAGCGCAAAGGCGAAGTCGGGGCATCCGACCTCGGCGATGTCGGCAGCCGACCTGATGGCGGTGCTCGTCGACGGATACCTGCGCTACGACTTCGACACTCCGAAGAGTCCTGCGAACGACCGCCTGATCTTCTCCAAGGGCCACGCGTCCACCCTCCTCTATTCGATCTATCTCGCCGCCGGCGTGATCTCAGACGAGGAGCTCCTGTCCTACCGCACGTTCGGCAGCAAGCTCGAAGGGCATCCGACGCCCGTTCTTCCCTGGGTCGACGTCGCGACCGGCTCGCTGGGTCAGGGTCTGCCGATCGGCGTCGGCACGGCACTTGCCGCGAAGCGCCTCGACCGCCTGCCCGCCCGCACGTGGGTCTTGTGCGGCGACAGTGAGATGGCCGAGGGCTCGATCTGGGAAGCGTTCGAGCACGCCGCGCACTACTCGCTCGACAACCTCGCGGCGATCCTCGACGCCAACCGGCTCGGGCAGCGAGGCGAGACGATGGTCGGTCGAGACATCGAGGTCTACGTGGAGCGCGCGCGCGCGTTCGGCTGGCATGCGATCGCGATCGACGGACACGACGTCGAGGAGATCGACCGCGCGTATGCGGAGGTGCTCGAGACCACGGGCAGGCCGACGCTCGTCGTCGCGCGAACTGTCAAGGGCAAGGGCGTCGCCGCGGTCGAGGACGAGAACGGCTTCCACGGGAAGCCCTTGGACGACCCGGACGAGGCGATCGAGGAGCTCGGCGGCCTTAGGCAGATCCGAATCGAGGTCGCGAAGCCCGAGCCGGGAGATCGGCATCGCTTCCCGACCACGGCGCTCGAGCTTCCCCGCTACGAGCTCGGTTCGGAGGTGGCCACGCGCAAGGCCTACGGCGAGGCGCTCGCCGCACTCGGGAGCGCGCGCGGCGACATCGTCGCCCTCGACGGCGAGGTCTCCAACTCGACGTTCGCGGAGATCTTCGGGAAGGAGCACCCCGACCGCTTCTTCGAGATGTACATCGCGGAGCAGCAGCTGGTCGCCGCCGCGGTAGGTCTCCAGATCGTTGGCTGGCGTCCCTTCGCTTCGACCTTTGCGGCGTTCCTGTCGCGGGCGTACGACTTCGTGCGCATGGCTGCGGTGAGCCGGGCGCGCCTTGCGTTCTCGGGGTCGCACGCAGGCGTCTCGATCGGCGAAGACGGCCCCTCGCAGATGGGGCTCGAGGACATCGCCGCGTTCCGGGCGATCCATGGAAGCGTGGTCCTGCACCCGTGCGACGGGAACCAGACCGCCAAGCTCGTCGCCGCGATGGCCGACTTCGACGGGATCTCCTACCTCCGCACGCTGCGGCCGGCGACTGCGGTCATCTATGACCCTGACGAGGAATTCGAGATCGGCGGCAGCCGCGTCCTGCGCTCATCAGACGACGATGAGGTCGCGCTGATCGCCGCCGGAATCACCGTGCCCGAGGCGCTGAAGGCCGCCGACGCGCTGGCCGAGGACGGGATCGCGGCACGCGTGATCGACCTCTACTCGATCAAGCCGCTCGACGCCGAGACGCTCCTCGCCGCGGTGGACGCAACACATGGTCGCCTGGTGACCATCGAGGATCACTGGCCCGAGGGAGGTCTCGGCGAAGCCGTCCTCTCGGCCCTTGCCGACTCGGACGACCGTCCACGGATCGTGAAGCTCGCAGTGCAAGGGATGCCGAGCTCGGGGAAGCCGGAGGAGCTGCTCGCTGCCGCCGGCATCGACGCGGAGCACATCGCCGCGGCTGCTCGCACGCTTGTCGGCGCGACGCCGGCACGCGCCGCGCGCTAGGTGCGGCCAGGGGCCCGCCATGGCAGTCCTGATCGCATCCGGCCTCCGCAAGGAGTTCTCCGGCGACCCGCTCTTCCACGGCGTGTCGTTCGCCGTGGGGCGGCGAGACCGGTTGTCCCTCGCCGGGCCGAACGGCGCCGGGAAGACGACATTGCTCCGTGCGATCGCAGGGGAGACGTCGCTGCAAGGCGGCGAGCTCGCGTTCGCGAAGGGGACTCGCGTGTCACTTCACGACCAGCGCCCGCCACGGGAGCTCGGACTCACGCTGCGCGAGTACGTCCTGTCCGGCGCTCGCGACCTCCTTGCGCTAGAGGACGAGCTCCGGCAGCTCGAAGAGGACATGGAGGGCGGAGCGCACGACGAGGGCACGCTCCGACGCTACGCAGAGGCGCAGTCGAGGCTGGAGCACGCCGGCGGCTGGGCCTGGCGGGAGCGAGCAGCTCGTGCCGTGCGCGGGCTCGGATTCGGCGATGCCGATCTCGATCGGCAGCTCGAGACGTTTTCAGGAGGAGAGCTGACCCGGGCATCGCTCGCCCGTGCGCTCGCCGTAGAGCCTGACCTCTTGCTCCTCGACGAGCCTACGAACCATCTCGACGTCGAGAGCCTCGAGTGGCTCGAGAACGAGCTTCAGACCCTGGATGCCGCTGTCATCCTCGTCGCGCACGACCGGTGGTTCCTCGAGGCAGTCACGACCGCGGTTCTCGAGCTGGCGCCGGGAGGCTCGCACTACTTCGCCGGCCCGTGGCACATGTGGCGGCGAGAGAAGGCGGCTCGCGCCGCTGCAGCGGAGAAGACGGCGGGACGTGTCGAGGAGGACATCGCGCGCCTCGAGCGCTTCGTCGAGCGGTTCCGCTACAAGAAGTCGAAGGCGCGCCAGGCGCAGGCGAAGCTCACGCAGATCGGACGCTTGGAGGAGGAGCGCTCGGCCGCCCGCGGAGAGCTCGAAGCGCTGACGCGCGGCCGGCGAACTCTCGGCTTCGACTTCCTCCAGCCCCCGCGAACGGGTCGTGTGGTGCTCGAGGCCGAAGGCATCGAGCTCTCGGCAGGCGACAAGAAGCTCCTCGAAGACGCAGCCATCGTCGTCGAGCGCGGCGAGAAGGTCGCACTCGTCGGGCCGAACGGATCCGGCAAGACCACGCTGATCGAAGCTCTTCTCGGCCAGAGAGCCACAAATGGAGGCAAGATCGGCCTCGGTCACGGCGTCGTACCCGCCTACTTCTCGCAGCACACGCAGGAGCTCCCCGCCCAGGGATCGGTGCTCGACTGCGCAGTACGAGCGACGGGGCTGCCACGGCCCCAGGCGCAGACGTTGCTCGGCCGTTTCCTCTTCTCCGGCTGGGAGGTGCACGAGCGCGACGTCTCGGCACTGTCCGGGGGTGAGCGGAGGCGGCTCGCGCTTGCCCTGCTCGTCGCCTCCGGCGCGAACTTCCTCGTCCTGGACGAGCCCACCAACCATCTCGATCTCGAGAGCCGCGAGGCGCTCGAGGCCGCGCTCGAGGCGTTTCCGGGGACCGTGCTCATCGTCTCGCACGACCGCGCCCTGCTGGACGCAGTGCCCGACCGGATCGTCGCAGTCGAGGAACAGTCGCTGCGCTCGTACGACGGGGGCTGGGCGGATCTCACGCGGGAGCGAAGCGCGGACGTCGCGGCCTCGCCGCAACCGGAAGAGGAGGCGCCACGCGTGCGTGCGCAACGACCCCGTCCGATGCGGAAGGCACCCTCCGAGCTCGAGCTCGTGGAAGCACAGATTGCGACGACCGAAGCGCGAGTCTCCGAGCTCGAGAGGAGGCTCGCCGAGGACTGGGCGAACATGGACGTCCTCTCCGCCCATCGGGCCGCACGCGATGAGCTGAAAGCGCTGCTCGGCCGCTGGGAGCTCCTGTTCGAAGGCAACGAGTCGCGGTGACGAGTGGCCCGGCAGCGGCGTAGTACGGGCATGCACGCAGTGACGCTCGAGGCGACTCGCCGAACGGACCTGGCTCCGCCCTCGTTCGCGGCCGTCGCCGAAGACCTGCTCGACGACGTGTACGGCTATCTCCTGTACCTGACCAAGAACTGGGCACTCGCCGAGGATCTGACGAGCGAGACGTTCGAGACCGCACTCCGGCGCTGGAAGCGGTTCGATCCGCGCCGAGGGACACACCGAGCGTGGCTGCTCGCCATCGCTCGCTCGACCGCGCTCGATCAGTTCCGGGCCGACGCGCGGCGGAAACGCCGCGAAGAGCGGTCGGAGGCCGGCGCACCGCGCGACTCCGACGCCCACGCCTTCGGCGAGGGCTTCTCACCGGAGCTCGAGGACGGGCTCCGCGCCCTGACTGCCGGCGAGCGCGAGGTGGTCGCGCTGCGAATCGTGCTCGATCTTTCGAGCGAGGAGGCGGCAGGGCTGCTCGGGATCACACCCACCGCGGTCTCCACCAGGCTGCACCGCGCACTCGGAAAGCTGGAAGAGAGGATGAGACACGATGACGTCGCCTGACCTGATCAACGAGCTCAGGGCCAGCCGCCCGGCAGCTCCGACCGCGCTGCGAGCGCGGGTTCGCGAGGTCTCCGCTCAGGAACCTGCACCCCGGGCTTCCTTCTGGCCGAAGCTGCGCTTGCCCGTGCGACGCATTGCTCTCGTGGCGGTGCCGGCGGCTGCTGCAGTGGCGATCGCGAGTGCGGGCGTCCTCGGGCTGGCGCGCTCGGAGAGCAACATCGCCGCGCTCCGGGATCGCGAGGGGACGATCACCGAATCCTTCGAGAAGTCAGCTCCGCAAGCGGCCCCCCAGGATCAAGCCGGCACGAGCGACCTGCTGGGACCCACGCAGGCCCAGGACTTGACGATCGGGCCCGACGCCGGGCGCGCGCAGCGGGTCAGCGCGACGCTGACGGTCGAAGTTGCCGACTCCGACGGCGTCTCGCAAGCGGCCCAAAAGGCACTCACCCTGACCGAGTCCCTGGGCGGTCACGTCGTCAGCGCGAACGTCTCGACCGGCGACGAGGGCAGCGCTGCATTGACCCTGCGAATCCCGGTCGCGAAGGTGCAGAACGCGATCGTCCAGCTCTCCGCGCTCGGCCGGATCGTCTCGCAGCAGGTGACGATCGACGACCTGCAGGCGACTCTCGACACGCTCGAGCGGCGGGAACGATCGGTCCGGGCGCAGATCGCGCTCGTGTCCGCCCGGCTCGAGACTGAGACTCTCGACGCACCCACTCGCGCTCAGCTCGAAGCACGCTTGCAGACGCTGCGCAGCGAGCTTCGCCAGCTCCGGCGTGACACCGCCGTCACGAGTGCCGAGGCGCGAATGGCCACGATCCAGGTCTCGGTCGTCACGCCCGGCGTCCTCGGCGCCGTACCCGTGCCGTCGCGGCTCGACAGGACGCTGGACGAGGCGGTCAACGTGCTCGTCTGGGAAGGAGTCGTCGCGCTCGCAATCGCGATCATCGCCGCCCCGTTCGCGCTCGTGTTCTTCGCGACCTGGCTCGGCCGCAAGCTCTACCGGCGGCGGGAAGAGGAGCGGTTGCTCGCGACCTAGGCCGAGCCGGGGGTCAGGCTTCAGCCTGACCCCGTCCTTGGGTTGTCCCGTGTGAGTCACCGCTGAAGTCCAACACCGGGGTCAGGCTGAAGCCTGACCCCACCCGCGCCCTAGTGCGGGTCGCCCGCTCCGAGCGTCGCGATCAGCGCCTCGGCCACCACCTTCAACGGCCGCCCCGAGATCTGGCTCGCCTTCCGCAACCGGGCGAAGGCCTCCTCCTCGCTCAGCCCCTCGCGCTGCATGAGGATCCCTTTCGCCCGCTCGATCGCCTTGCGCGCCGCCAAAGCCTCCGAGAGCGAATCCGCCTCCTCGCGCAAGGCAGCAAGCTCCTCGTGCCGAGCGCGCGCAGTCTCGATCGCCGGAAGCAGGTCGCTCTCGCGGAAGGGCTTGACGAGGTATCCGAACACGCCCGCCTCGACCGCGCGGGACACCAGCTCGCGCTCCCCGTAGGCCGTCACCATCACGATCGGGATCGGGCGCTCGTCCAGGATTCGGCGAGCCGCTTCGATCCCGTCGAGGTGCGGCATCTTGACGTCGAGGAGCGCGACGTCCGGATGGGTCTCGGCGGCGAGACGAACGGCCTCCTCTCCGTCGCGCGCCTCGGCGCAGACCTCGAAGCCGGCGCTCTCGAGGAGGCCCCGGAGGTCGAGGCGGATGATCGTCTCGTCCTCGGCGATGAGGACGCGCGTCACGCGGGGAACACCACCTCGGCGCGGAGACCAGGATCGTTCCGCAGCTCGAGCTCTCCGCGGAGCTCGTCACTGACGAGGGCGCGCACGATCGAGAGCCCAGTGCCTGACCCTTCTCCGCTGATCCCGTCGCCGTTATCCGCGATCGTCAGCACGACCTCGCCGTCCCGCTGCTCGAGAGCGATCGACACCGTCGCTCCGCCATGCTCGAGCGCGTTCTGGAAGAGCTCTGTGAAGACGAGCGCCAACGCCGTGGCCTGGTGCCCCGCGAGGGACACCCGCGCGAGACTCGCCGTCACGTCCTTCCCTACGACGAGCCCCTGCACGAGCATGGCCCGCAAACGGTCGACGAGCTCGCCGAGGTCGACATCGTCCTCGCGGTGCTCGGTCAGCACCTCGTGGACCGCGGCGATGGTGAGGATCCGGTTCACCGAGTCCTGCAGCGCCTTGTGCGGGTCCACGTTCTCCGCGCGCGCCTGGAGGCGGAGCAGCGAGGCCACGGCCTGCAGGTTGTTCTTGACGCGGTGATGGATCTCCTGGGCGAGAACCCCGCGCATGACCGCGCGCCCGTGCTCGAGAGCGACCGCCGCATGGTGCGCGATCGCCTCCAGCAGCGCCTCCTCGTCCGCCGAGAACGGCGTGTCGCGGTCGCAGACGAGCTCGCCGATCTGACGCCGCTTCCAGCGCAGGGGCATCCGGACGGCATACGCGCCCGGCCGGCCTTCCGGCCACGCGATGTTGCCGTCTTCGAGGACGAGAGCTGCGCCCGTCGCGTGCAACGATTCCATCGTCGTCTTCACGATTGCCTCGAGGGACTCCTCGAGGTAGAGCGACTCCGAGACCGCCTCGGAGATCCGCGCGAGCGCCTCCAGCTCGACGACGCGGCGCTGGGCTCCCGCGTAGAGCTGCGCATGCTCGATCGTCTGAGCCACCTGCGAGGCGATCGCGACCAGGAGCTCGATCTCCGCCTCGGTGAACTCACGGGCTTCGCGAGTACGAACGTTGAGCGCACCTTCGAGCTTGTCTCGAGCAAGGATCGGCACCGCCAGGATCGACTCGTACTCGTCCTCGGGCAGGTTCGGGAAGAGCTTGAAACGCGGGTCGAGATGGGCCTGCGCCGGAATCATCACCGGCGTGCGCCCCGCCGCGGCCACGCCGGTGATGCCCTCGCCTGGCCGCATCCGCGGCGTGCGAGTCATCTCCTCGACGCGGCTTCCGTGCGTCGCTCGAAGCACGAGCTCGCCCGCTCGCTGGTCGTACAGGTAGACGAAGCACGCATCCGTATCGAGGGCGTCCGCGACGTTGCGGGCCACGAGCTCGAGCACCTCCTGGAGGTCGAGCGAGGAGTTGACCGCGGCGATCGTGTCCGTGAGCAGCCGGAGATGGCGGGCGGTCGTCTCCATCAGCTGCATTGTCGCGTGGTCGGCGACGTGTCGTAGGATCGCGGCGCATGAGCTTCGACGAGTGGATCCTCGCGCTGCACGTACTGAGCGCGTTCGCCGTTCTCGCGGGGCTCGTCCTCTTCTGGGTCCTGATCGTCGCCGTGCGGCGCACCGACACCCCCGAGGACACGATTCGCATGGAGCCGGTCGTGAAGGTCGGAAACGCCCTCATCGGCATCGGAATGGGAGGGACGATCGTCCTCGGCATCTGGCTCGCGTTCTCCTACGGCGGCTACGACATCTGGGACGGATGGATCATCGCGGCCATCGTCCTCTGGGCCGTGGTCGGCGCTCTCGGCCAGCGAACGGGCGCGGCGTACATGCAAGGCATGACCAAGGCGCAGGAGCTCCAGGCGGCCGGCCAGACCGGCCCGAATGCCGAGCTGCTCGCCCTGAACCGCACCTCGAACGGCGTCTGGTTCCACGTCGCCGCCACGTCGTCGTGCTGCTGATCCTCGTCGACATGATCTGGAAGCCGGGCGCATGACGGGGCTCCTCGCGGCAGTTCGTCCGGACGCCCAGGACCTCCCGCTCTTCGTGCACGTCCTCGGGGCCATGATCCTCGTCGGCGGCATCGCCACCAGCGCGAGCGCGCTCGTCCACGCGCGTGGCGATGCGCGAACGCTGCGTCTCGGATACTGGTCGCTTCTGGCGATCGCGCTGCCGGGATGGTTCCTCATGCGCATCGGCGCCCAGTGGATCTACTCCGAGCAGGGCTGGGACGATCTGCCGGACGACGTCGAAGAGCCGGCGTGGCTCGGCATCGGCTACATCGTCGCCGACCTGGGAGGGCTGATCCTCCTGATCTCGCTGATCACCGGCGGCATCGGCGTCCGCCGCCTGAAGTCCGGAGGCGGCTCGGGACTGCTGAGAGCAACCCTGATCTTGTCGCTGATCATGCTGGTCGCGTACGTGATCGCCGTCTGGGCGATGTCGGGCAAGCCGGGCTAAGCGAAGTCCCCAGGACGTTCGCGTCGGAGCGGCCGTCCGGGTGGAAAGTGCGTCAGCACTCTTCACCCCAGAACGACCACGGGCTCCTCACCTGGGAGCCCGCGATCGGCCGTCAGATACAAGACGCGCCGCTCGCCTAGCGGCGCACCCTGCACTCACATCATCCGATATTCCGCAGGTTGCCGCAAGCCAAACTTTCTTGTGCGCAAGACCGGAATCCGCTCACGCGGATTCCGGTCGCGCGGAAGCAGACCCCTTCATGGGGAACCCCAGCATCGGAAGCGTCGGGGTGTGAAGTCGCCCGATCGCAACCTCAGGCTTGGGCTGCGTTACAGCGCTGCGAGGTACTTCGTCTTCTCCCACTCGGTGACCTGGACGCGGTACTCGTCCCACTCCTTGCGCTTCAGCTCCACGTAGCGGGGGAAGATGTGCTCGCCGAGGGCCTCCCGCATGAGGTCGGAGTCGGCGAGCTCGTCGATCGCCTCGCCAAGTGACTCCGGGAGCGAGATGATCCCCTGCTCACGGCGCTCGGTGCTCGAGAGCCGGTACAGGTTCCGCTCCATCGGCTCGGGCAGCTCGTACCCCTTCTCGATCCCCTCGAGGCCTGCGTGAAGCAGCGCCGCGAACGCGAGATACGGGTTGCAGGCGGGGTCGGGACACCTGATCTCCGCCCGGGTCGCCTGCTCGGAACCCGGCTTGTAGAGCGGGATGCGGACGAGCGCAGAGCGGTTCCGCTGGGACCAGGCGACGTAAACCGGGGCCTCGTAGCCGGGGACGAGCCGCTTGTACGAGTTCACCCACTGTGCAAGGACGGCAGACATCTCGCGGGCGTGGACGAGCAGGCCGGCGATGAACCCCTTCGCCGCCTCCGACAGGTGGTGCTCGTCGCGCCCATCGAAGAACTGGTTCCGCCCGCCCTTGAAGAGCGACATGTGCGTGTGCATGCCCGACCCGTTCTCGCCGAACAGCGGCTTCGGCATGAAGGTCGCGTAGTAGCCGTGCCACGTGGCGACCTCTTTCACCACCAGCCTGTAGGTCATCGTGATGTCGGCCATCTCGAGAGCGCTCGCGTAGCGCATGTCGATCTCGTGCTGCGACGGGCCGACCTCGTGGTGGTGGTACTCGATCGGGATGCCGACCGACTCCAGCGCGCCGATGGTGTCGTTTCGCATCTCGGTGGCCGCGTCTTGCGCGGTCATCGCGAAGTAGCCACCCTCGTCGATCGTCTCGGTGCCCTGGTCGTCCTCGAACACGAAGTACTCGAGCTCGGGGCCGACGTTGAACGCGTCGAAGCCGAGATCCTCCATGCGCGCGAGCGCCTGGCGGAGCACGTAGCGGGGGTCGCCCTCGTAGGGTGAGCCGTCGGGCGTGACGACGTCGCAGATCAGGCGCGCGACCTTCGACCCGATCGGCTCGCCGTGCTCGTCGACCGGGCGCGGCATGACCTGAAACGTCGACGGATCCGGGATCGCGACCATGTCCGACTCCTCGATCGCGTTGAACCCCGTAATCGACGAGCCGTCGAAGCCCATCCCGTCGTTCAGCGCCTCTTGCATCTCCGCGGGCGTGATCGCGAACGACTTCAGATGGCCCTCGAGGTCGGTGAACCAGAAGAGGACGTGCTCGATCCCCTCGTCCTTGATCCGCTTCAGCACCGCGCGGCGCGTCGCCACGCTGGAGGTCGCGCGATCGCGGCTCTTCACCATCGTCGCGCGCGGCCGTCGTCGTCGTCTTCGCTCTCGGTCTCGCCATCGAATCCCTCCTGGAAATGGAAAAGCCCCGGACGGAAAACCGCCCGAGGCCTCGTTGCCTCACACAGACCGCGGGAGTCTACCGATCGCTACGCGGAAGCGCCCGAGTAGCTCCGCAGGCCGAAGCGCCAAAACCAGCGCGTAACCGCGAAGAGGAACACCGCGAAGCCAGCCGCGAGCGCGAGCGTCTGCCACTCGAGGCGTGACGTCATAGCCTCCGCCGGCACCGTTACCGCGAACGCGATCGGCACGAGGAACGTCACGCTGAAGCGAAGCCACGGCGGATAGATGCCGATCGGCCAGCGGCCGGTCTGGAACACGCCCTCGAACAGCTCTGGCAGGTGCCACATGTTCACGATCCAGAACGCCAGCGTCGCGAGCAGCATCCAGAAGCAGTAGAGAAGGACGGCGCCTACGGCGAACGCAGCGACGAACGAGACGACTTCCATCGCCTCGATGCCGCCCCCGAGCCGGATGAGCGCAACGACGATCACGCCGGTTCCCGTAATGATGTCCACCGCCTGCCAGACCTCCACCTGCCGCACGCTCACGAGCATCTGCGCGTCGACCGGCTTCGTCAGCGCGTGGTCGAGCTTCCCGTCGCGCACCTCCTCGGTGAACCGCATCATGTTGGGCTGGATGAGGGCGTGGACCAGCCCGGCCATCATGATCTGCACGCCGAGCACCACCAGCAGCTCGTCCTGCGACCAGCCGTTCAGCTCCGAGGTGTGCGAGTAGACGAGGGCGAAGACGGCGAGCCCGGTCGCGAGAGCGAGCAGCGACTGCAGCACCTGGAGCGCGAAGTTCATGCGGTACTGGAGATCGGTCATGACCCCGACGCGCAGGTGCAACAACGCAACACGGAACGTCTGCATCAGTTGTTCACCGCCGTGTAGTGGCGCACAGCGCGGCGCCAGACAAGGGAGAAGATCGCGATGCCGGCAAGGATCCAGAAGATCTGCATCCCCAACCCGCGGAGGAGCTCCGTGTTCGAGTAGTCGCCCACGAGCGTCTCGATCGGGAAGAAGAACGTCCACTGGAACGGCAGGAACCAGGCGAGCGTCTGCACCCAGTCGGGCATGAGGGTCATCGGTACGAGCCGCCCGGAGAGCAGGAGCTCGACCATGATGTAGAGCGAGAAGAGCGCGCTCACGCGCGTCGTCCAGAAGCAAACGAGCCCGAGCGCCCCCTGGTTGAAGGAGCGGATGAGGTATGCGCCCCAGATGGCGACGGCAAACACGGCGATCTCGGCAGGGCGGACGTCGAAAGTCGGATCGAAGAGCAGCGTCAGCACGACCCCGATGGGGAGGTAGAAGAGCAGCCAGGGGATCTTCGAACCGGCGAACCCGGCGATGTCGTAATGGATCGGGTGGAGCGGTCGCAGCAGCCACCCCGAGAGTTCACCCTCGCGGATCCGCCACTCCCAGCCAAATGGCGTGAAGACGAGGTTCATGTTGCGGACGAACGTCCAGACGATGTAGTACGCGGCAAGCTCGCCCGTCGTCAGCCCGCCCACCGTGCCGCCGGAGTCCTCAGCAATCGTCGTCCACACGACCAGGTAGATCACGGGCTCGGCGACCATGCCGAGCAGGTACATGTACGCCGCGGCGCGGTACTGGAACTGTGACGAGATCTGCGTGCGCATGGAGGTCGCGTAGAAGTCGACCCACGAGCGCACGCGCCCGGCTTCGGGTATCGGAACGGGGACGGTGCTCATGCGGGCGCCTCGCGCGCGAAAACGAGCTCGATGACGTCCTCGATCGGCGGGTCTTCGACGTTGAGGTCGAGCACGTCCTGCTCGGCGAGCAGCCGCGCCGTTACGCGCGCGGTATCCGCCTTCGGCACGCGCAGCGTGACGAGGTCGCCGTCGCGGTGGATCACCTCGCCGTACGCGGCGAGGTCACCGACCGAGTCGTTCCCGAGGGCCACGCCGATCGTCTTCCACGCGGCGACGGTCTCCGACAGAGCCGCGAGGTCCCCGTCGAAGAGGATCTTCCCGTGATGAATGACGATGACGCGCTCGCAGAGCGCCTCGACGTCGGCCATGTAGTGGCTCGTGAGCATGACTGTCGCCTCGTGCCGCTGCCTATACGTCGCGACGAACTCACGGAGCCGCTTTTGCATAGTGATATCGAGGCCGATCGTCGGCTCGTCGAGGAAGACAACCTGCGGCCGGTGGAGGAGCGACCCGATGATCTCCACCTTCATGCGCTCGCCGAGCGACAGCTGCCGCACGGGCTTGCGCACGAGCTCCTCGACGTCGAGCAGCTCGATCAGCTCGTCTCGCGTGTCCGTGAACTGCTGGCGCGGGATGCGGTAGATGGAGCGGTTGAGCTCGAACGAGTCGAGCGCCGGCAGGTCCCACTGGAGCTGGTTGCGGTTGCCCATGATGAGTGCCATCCGGCGCAGGTACTCGCGCTCGCGCTTCGACGGGGCGTGACCGAGAACGCGCGCCTCGCCCGAGGTGACGTAGAGCAGGCCTGCCAGCATCTTCAGCGTCGTCGTCTTGCCTGCGCCGTTCGGGCCGAGGAAGCCGACGATCTCACCCGGCGCGACGTCGAAGGAGATGCCGTCGACCGCCTTGACCTCGCGGGTTTTGCGCCGGACGAGGCCCTTCGTAGCCGCTTTCAGGCCGGCGTCGCGCTCCGGCACCTCGAACGTCTTCCGCAGGTCGCGGACGTGGACGACCGGCTCGCCCACTACCCGCACCTCTGCGCAAGATCAGGATCCGCTTGCGCAGATCCTGATCGCGCGAACATCCCTAAAGGCGGCCGCTTCGCGGCCGCTGTGTTTGCCCTGCTCATCCCGATCTCTTCAGTTTTCCGTGCTTTTTCGCGTACCGCTCACCGCGGGAGAAGATCCAGAGCCCGAGCGGCACCGAGATCACGCCGATGATGAGCAGCGGCCAGATCTCGTCCCACATCGTCGACAGCCCCTGGCCGTCGAGGATCGCGTCCCTCGCCCCGTCGAGCGCGTAGGTGGCCGGCGAGATCTTCGCGAGCCACTCCATCCAGGTCGGGAGGACCTCGACCGGGTAGTAGACGCCCGAGACGACGAGCAGCGTTCCCTGCGCGATCCAGCCGAGCTGCGTGCCCTTCTCGGGCGAGATGAGCGGCAGGACCGACGTCATCATCCCGATCCCGAGGAACGAGATCGACGCGATCGCGAGAACCACGAGCGCCGCCATGAACTCCGCATCCGGAACCGACAGGTCGAAGAACCACACGCAGACGGTGAACAGGAAGACGGCCCGCAACAGACCGTAGAGCACGGAGAACCCGCCCATCCCGGCGAGGTGCATCGGCCGCGAGAGCGGCGCCATGAACGTGTACTCGATCGTCCCCTCCCAGCGCTCCCAGGCGACCGTCTCCATCAGGAACTCGAAGAGGACGCCGAGGTACGCCCAGACCACGGCGCCGATCAGAAGGCTGGTGGCGACACGGTTCACGTCGAGCGTGCCGCCCTGGGCCTCGATGCCCTTTGCGATGAAGACGATCGTCAGCGTGTTCGCGACGGTCCAGATGAACCAGGCGAAGTCCCACCAGATGTAGCGCTTGGTGAGGTAGTAGTTGCGCTCGACGACGCCGCCCGCGCCGATGAGCTCTGCTCGCAGGGTCGATCCCAACGTCGACATCAGGCCATCACCTCCCGATCGTCGTCGTCGTCCTCGTCTCCCTCGGCCTCGAACTCGCGACCAGTCGCGGCAAAGAACGCCTCCTCCAGGGTCGCCGAGCGGTAGCGGCGCTTGAGGTCGTCCGCGGGCTCGAGCACGAGCAGCCGCCCGCGATCGAGAATCCCGACCCGCTCGGCGAGGTTCTCGGCCTCGGTCAGGTCGTGTGTGCAGAGGAGGATCGTCGAGTCGTGGTTCGTGCGGATCTCCCGGATGAACTCCTGGACCTCGAGCTTCGAGCGAGGGTCGAGGCCCGTCGTCGGCTCGTCCAGGAGCAGCACGACCGGTGACGTGAGCAGCGCGCGGGCAAGCGCGACCTTCTGCTGCATCCCGCGCGAGAGGTTCTCCATCGACTCGTCGCGCCGGTCCGACGGGAAGCCGACCCGTTCGAGGATCTCCGGGATCTTGTGACGGGTCTGGCCTGCGGACATGCCGTAGTAGCGCGCTGCGTAGCTCAGGTTCTCGGCCGACGACATCTTCTTGAAGAACGACGCCTCAACCGACACGCGGTTCACGAGCCGCCGCACCGGGCGAGCGTCCGTCACGACGTCGTGCCCGAAGATCCGGGCCGCTCCGCCGTCGGGGAGAAGTAGCGTCGAGAGAAGCCGGACCAGGGTCGACTTCCCCGACCCGTTCTGGCCGAGGATGGCAACGGTCTCACCGCGCTCGATCGTGAACGAGACGCCGTCGAGCGCGATGCGCGTCTTACGGCCGAAGCGGCCCTTCTTGCGGTCGGGGACCTTGAACACCTTGCGGAGCTCGTGGACCTCGACCGCCTGTACAAGGTCGCGGGGCACGGTCTCCATGGGTGGTGCTTCACGTACTTCCGTCATCTGATGCTCCTTCGTCCTGCGTAGCGAGAAACGGCAAGCCAGCGCCGGGCCTTCGTGGAGGCCCACGGCAACGGGTGTGTCAGCTACGAGCGAGGCGCATCAAGTCGAGCACGATAGCGGCGCGACCTGCGGAGGTCAATCAATTCCCATCAGATGGGGTCAGGCTTCAGCCTGACCCCGGTCTTGGGTCGTCGCGTCCCGCGGATCGAGAACCCAACGGCGGCATCAGGCTGAAGCCTGACCCCGTCCTTGCCTCTTGACCGGCGTCCGCGGCCACGGCTATTGTGAGGCTCAGGTCGGGAGCGGCGAAGCTCCCTGCGGAGGCGACGTGGCCTCAGGACTCATGTGAGCCCTGGGGTCTTTTTTGTTGGTCCGAAAGGAGGCGAGATGTCGGAAGTCGAGGAGCGGCACTACCTACGGAACGGCAGCGAAACGCTGCCCGACGCGCGCGAAGCGCTCGAGTGGGCAGGAGAGACGCGTGCGGCCATGGTCGACCTCAAGTTCTGCGACCTGCTCGGCACCTGGCAGCACGTGACGCTGCCAATCAGAGCGTTCGACGAGTCCGCGTTCGACGAGGGGCTCGGCTTCGACGGCTCCTCGATCCGCGGCTGGCAGGCCATCCAGGACTCGGACATGCTCCTAATGCCAGACGCCTCGAGTGCGATCCTCGACCCGGCGACCGAGGCGCCGACGCTGTCGCTCGTCTGCGAGATCGCAGATCCCGTCACGCGCAAGCCCTACGCGAAGGACCCGCGCGGCGTCGCCCGGCGCGCCGAGGAGCATCTACGCGCGAGCGGGGTCGCCGACACCGCCTACTTCGGGCCCGAGTGCGAGTTCTTCGTCTTCGACGAGGTTCACTACGACCTCGGGCCGAACTGCTCCCACTACTCGGTGGACTCCCCGGAGGGATACTGGAACTCGGGCAAGCCGGGCCTCGGCTACACCGCTCGCCCCAAGGAGGGGTACTTCCCGGCGGCGCCTTCCGACCAACTCCACGACCTCCGCACCGAGATGGTGCTGACGCTCGAGCGGCTCGGCATCCCCTGCGAGTTCCACCACCATGAGGTCGCGTCCGGCGGCCAGTGCGAGATCGACCTTCGTTTCACGACGCTGACGCGGATGGCCGACCAGGTAATGACCTACAAGTACGTGGTCAAGAACGTGGCTCGCCGTCACGGGAAGTCCGTGACCTTCATGCCGAAGCCGATCTTCGGCGACAACGGCTCCGGCATGCACACGCACCAGTCGCTGTGGATGGAGGGAACTCCGTTGATGGCGGACAAGTCGGGATACGCAGGGCTCTCGCAGCTCGCACGTGCGTACATCGGCGGGCTACTCGCCCACGCACCCGCGCTGCTCGCCTTCTGCGCACCGACGACGAACTCGTACCGGCGGCTCGTCCCGGGCTACGAGGCTCCGGTCAACCTCGTCTACTCGCAGCGGAATCGTTCTGCCTGCATCCGGATCCCGATGTACTCGGAGTCGCCGAAGGCGAAGCGAATCGAGTTCAGGCCTCCGGACTCGGCCGCGAACCCCTACCTCGCATTCTCGGCGATGCTGATGGCCGGGCTGGACGGGATCGAGCGAGGACTCGACCCCGGCGCGCCCGCGGACTACGACCTCTTCGAGGACGCCGACGGCGAGGTGCCGCAGGTACCGGCCTCGCTCGGGGAGGCCCTCGACGCGCTCGAGCGAGACCACGAGTTCCTGCTCGCGGGAGATGTGTTCTCGAAGGAGCTGATCGACACCTGGATCGCGTGGAAGCGGGAGAACGAGATCGACGCAGTGCGGTTGCGGCCGCATCCGGCGGAGTTCGCGCTCTACTACGACTGCTGATGTGAAGGATCGGGCCCGCGCACGCGGAGTCCGATCTGGTTTTTTCACGGAGCGAGGAGTACGCTCAATTCGGGATGCTTCGAGGTGAGTTCCCGCCGAGGGTGACCGAGACTGCGAAGAGAATCGCGGTCGAGAGGACTCCCGGTGTCCCATAGCCGAACGACGTCGGCCGTGTGTCGCCCTGGCAGCGGGCATCGTGGGCGTCGGCACCATGGCTGCGCTCGCGGCCTCGTCGGCTGCAGGCCGGTTCGAGCTCATGATCCAGGCGAGGCACGAGGCGGTGCCGGCATCTCCGACGTATCCCTTTGGGCTGAGGCACACGGGCACCTTCACATCCAGCGCGCCGTTCTGCCCATCGGGAACCTTGGTGGACATCCAGGTCCTCGGCGGAGTCTCGAGCCCCCTTCGGGCAAGGCGCCAGCACACGTGCGACGACGGGTCGGGAAGCCTGGTCGTCTTCGTCGACGACCCCGAGCTCGAGCATGGTTCCACTGGTACCTGGAGCATCGAGGAAGGAACGGGGCGCTATGCCGGCCTGCGAGGGCGAGGCCAGTATCGCGGAGAGATCTTGAGCGGTAGTCCCTCGGACTTCGGGAGCGTGGTCTTCCGCGCGAGCTGGCAGGGAGTCGTAGACGTCGACGCTGTCGCGCCGACGATCTCCGTGACGAGTGCGAGAGCAACGAAGCTTCGCCGACCCACCGGCGCGTACTCGATCCGAGTCGCGCTCGTTCTGCGCGACGACGTCGACGGCAACACCGTCGCGTATGCGGTGACGGCCAAGACGGGCGGAGCAACACTCGTGACGAAAGCCGGAACGACGACCGGCTCCGCGGCAGTCACTCTTCGCGTACGCCCCCCGAACGCGAAGACGCGCACGATTCAACTCGCGATCGAGGCGAGCGATCCCGTCGGAAACAAAGCCGCGCTCAATCGATCACTGAAGCTTCCGCGCTAGGCACCCGACGAAATCCCTCGGCGGCGAGCGCCACTGCGACGATCGCCGCCAGGGCTCCCACCTGCGCAGTTGCTGCGAGCTCGGTTCCGAGTGGGATCGTCGCGAGCGCCGCAAGAGCCGCGACAAGGCGAATGCCGCTCCGGCCGACGCCCAGAGTCCGCCTGAAACCGACCTCGCTACCGATGAAGAGCGCCGTGCCCGCGGCGAGCTCCAGCGCAACCCAGGTGTCGAGGGGCTCGTACGGGTCGCCGACCGCCTTCTTGAGCCCCGCGGCGACGGCCACGATGGCCAGCAGAAGCCCGTAGTGCCAGTAGCCGAACGCCGTCAGCGCGAGTCGAGGACGACGCTCGGCCGGTGCATCGACCATCGCTTTCTCGACCGCGCCTTCGTCCGAGAAGTACAGCCACCAGAAGGATGCGCTGAGCGCGAGCGCGAGGAGCACGACGACCGCGAGCCCGATGTCGAGCTCGAGCGTGGCGGCGGCGCCGATGACGACGATCGACTCGCCGAGCGCGACGATGATGACGAGGCCGTGCCGCTCCACGAAGTGCTCGGCGGCGATCACGAAGCCCTCGGTCGACGTGAACCACGGAGTGAACCAGAGCAGCACCGCCGCGAACGCCCAGAGGATCCACTGAACGTCTCCACCGAGCGCTCCGCCGACGAGGACGATCGCCGCGGCAGCGACGTTGAACGGCACCAGGCGCAGAATCGCCCGCACCTCCGAGAGCGACGTCCCACGCACGTACATCCCCCCGTGCAGCCCGACGACCGCGAGGTAGCCGATCCCGAACGCGAGCCCCTTCCCCTCGTACGCCTTCGGAATCGCGAGAGCGATGACGAGAAACGCCCCCATGCCCCCGATGAGCAGGAGCTGGTGGCGTAGGTGGTCGGTGGCGATCGCGTTCGTGAGCCAGGCGTAGCCGTCGTACATCCACCAGATGACCGCCAGCATCACGACCACCTGTGCGAGCGCCGCGACGTCGCCGCCCGCGACGAGGACCGCCGTCAGCTGCGTGATCGTGAAGACGAAGACGAGGTCGAAGAAGAGCTCGAGCGTCGAGACGCGCTCGGTGCGATCCGGCTCGAGCTGGGACACGGGCGCATCTTCATGGATCGGTGGAGGTAGGGGCCGGGCATGCCCGGCCCCTACTACAACCGACTAACGCAGAGCGAAGGTGACGCTGATGCTGGCAGAGGTCTCCTGCTCACCCGGGACGATCGGCGTCGAGGCGTCGAGCGCGGCCCGCTCCGCGTAGGGAATCGGCGTCGAGGCGCCGGACTCGGAGATCGCCTCGACTCCACCGAGCGTGCGGCCCGCGGCCTTGGCGAGCACCTCGGCGCGCGCGCGAGCTTCGGCGACGGCCTTGCCGAGCGCCTGGCGGTACAGCGCCTCGGCGTTGCTCGAGCTCAGACCCGGCCCGGAGATCTGGTTGGCGCCGGCCTCGGCAGCCGCATCGATCAACCCCGCGGCATCGTCGACATTGGCAGTTGCCGAGACGCTGTTGGACGCCGAATAGCCGTCGACAGCGCCCATGTCGTTCGTGACCGGATAGACGCTGACCCACTGTGTGGCGATCTCCCGCCCGCGGGCCTGACGGAGCGCGTTCAGGACCTTGCGCATGGCGTCGGCATTCGCAGCGACCGCCGCCTTGGCGGTCGGCGCGCGGGTCTCGACCCCGAAAGACATCTGCGCCTCGTTCGGGACGGCCTCGACCGAGCCGACACCCGTGACCGTGATGGTGTCGCCGTCGGGGGCATCCTGAGCGCCGGCGAGATCCGGCAGGCCAACGGCGCCGGCTAGAGCGACGACGGTGAAGAGGGCGGCAATGGCGAGCAACAGGCGCTTCATCGGATCCTCCGCGGTAGGTGGTGGTGCCTGCAATACGTCGCAGCGCCGCGTTGCGTCACACCGTCGATTCCGATGCCGATGAGCGAGGCCGCCGCATCCGCGGCCTCACCCTCACCTGCTTCGCTCGAACGTCTCGCGCTCGATCTCGCTCAGCGGCCGCGAGCGCCCGTTGTCGCGGTCACGCGCCACGATCACCGCCTCCGACTGCGCCGCGATCTCCCCTTCTCGAGTCCGTATCTCCTCGCGCAGGGTGAGGCTGGAGGTTCCGATGCGCTCGAGGCCGATCGAAACGACGACCTCCCCATCCTCGAGCGTGAGCTCCCGCCGAAAGTCGATGGCGACCCGGGCCAGGACATAGTCCCAAGGGGTTCCGACGTCGCCGAGCGTCCTCTCGAGCCACTCGTCGCGGCCTTCCTCGAGATACGTCGCATATACCGCGTTGTTGACGTGGCGGTATGCGTCCACGTCCCGCCAGCGGATCTCGATGCGCTTCTCGTGGGTGCTCACAAATCGTCGAGGAAGCGGCGGCGTGCGTCGGCAAGAGCTTCTTGGATTCCGCCTGGGCCAGGCGCGGGCCGCGGAAGCGACGTGCGCGGCTTCCGGAACGTCCCCTCTCGCACGCGCACGGCGACCTGCTCGTGGGCATCGCGGAAGGGCGTTCCCTTGCGAACCAGCGCCTCGGCAGCGTCGGTGGCGTAGAGCTGCGGGTCGGAGGCGGCTTTCGCAAGTCGCGTGCGGTCGACTTCGAGGCCGCTGACGAGAACGGCGAGGGCGTCGAGGGCGAGACGCACGTCGCGTCGCGTCGCGAACACCGGTGTCTTGTCCTCCTGAAGGTCGCGGTCGTACGCCAGGGGGAGGCCCTTGACGGTCGCCAGAAGCCCGGTCAGCCGACCGATCGCGGTGCCCGCCTTGCCGCGAACGAGCTCCGCGACGTCCGGATTCAGCTTCTGCGGCATCATCGAGGAACCCGTCGCCGCGGCTTCCGGCAATCGGGCGAAGCCGAACTCCGCGGTCGCCCAGATCGCGATCTCCTCCCCGATCCGCGACAGGTGCGTGAAGAGCAGCGCGGCCGCATAGAGGTAGTCGACGGCAAAATCGCGATCCGCGACCGCGTCGATCGAGTTGCGCATCTGGCGTGGTGGCTGGGGCAGGTCGAGCGTCGAGCCGGCGAGCGCGCCAGCGCCGAGCGGGCTTTCCGAAGCCGCCTCGGCGGCGGCCGCGAAGCGCGCCCGATCCCGGTCGAGCATCTCCACCCATGCGAGCAGGTGATGTCCGAGCGTGACGGGTTGCGCGCGCTGGAGGTGCGTGTAGCCGGGCATGACCGTCGCCGCCTCGGACTCTGCGAAGGAGAGGATGACGAACGCGAGCGAATCGATCGCGTCGCGCGCGTCCGCGCAGCCGTCGAGAACGTAGAGACGGAGTGCAGCCGCAACCTGGTCGTTGCGCGACCGGCCGGCATGGATCTTCCGGCCGACATCCCCCAACAGTCGCTCGATGGCGCTATGCACGTCCTCGTCGGAGTCGAGGTAGCCCTCGGGGGTCTGGGCGATCTCCGCCAGCCGAGTCTCGACCTCGTCCAGCTCGTCCGCGGTCAGCAAGCCCGCGCCGGCGAGACGGCGGGCGTGGTCGGCGGTCGCCTCGCAGTCGTACGGAAGGAGCTCCGCATCGTTGGCGCGGAGGAACTCCCACACCTGGGGGTCGAGCTCCTGCCCGACCCGCCCTTGCCAGGTCGTCACACGGTGATCTTCGCGCGTTTCCGCGCGGCGTGCAGCTCCGTCTCGAGTGAAGAGATCGCGATGAACCCCTCGGCGGCGGCGTGGGGAAACGTCTCGCCGGTCGCGTACGAGGCGAGCTCGACCGCATAGAGCATGTGCTCGGAGCGTCTCCCGGTCACCACCGCGGCGTTCGGCCGCAGCTCGAGTCGGACCTCCCCGGTGACGAGCTCCTGCGTGGACGCGACGAACGCGTCGATCGCCTCACGGGCGGGACTGAACCAACGGCCTTCGTACACGAGCTCGGTCCAGCGCTGCTCGAGCGGGCGCTTCAGACGCGCCTCGTCCTTCGTGAGCACGACGTCCTCGAGCGCCGAGTGGGCCGTGATCAGCGCGATGGCTCCCGGAGCCTCGTACACCTCGCGGCTCTTGATGCCGACGGCCCGGTTCTCGATCATGTCGATCCGGCCGATCCCGTAGGAGCCCGCGAGACGGTTCGCCTGCGCTATCAGAGCCGCGAGCGGGAGCTCCTCGCCGTCGAGCGAGACCGGCTTGCCCTTCTCGAAACCGACCACGACCTCGACCGGAGCGGGCGCGCTCGCCGGGTCGGAGGTGATCGCATAGGGCTCGTCAGGCGGGGCGTTCCAGGGATCCTCGAGGACTCCCGCCTCGATCGCGCGGCCGAACAGGTTCTCGTCGATCGAGTACGGCGACGATGCCGTCTGCACAACCGGGATCCCGCGAGCGACTGCATACTCGATCTCCTCGTCGCGCGTCCAGATCCGGTCGCGAAGCGGCGCGATTACCTCGACTCCCGGGTAGTGCGCCTTGAAGGCGAGCTCGAAGCGAAGCTGGTCGTTGCCCTTTCCGGTGCAGCCGTGGACGACTGCCTCGGCGCCGAGCTCGAGCGCGACCTCGGCAACCGCCTGGGCGATGACCGGTCGCGAGAGCGCGGACACGAGCGGGTACTTCCCCTCGTAGAGCGCGTTGGTCGCGATCGCTCGCGCGCACTGCTCGTCGGCGAACGCATCCTTGCGGTCGACGAGCAGCACGTCCTCGGCTCCGGCTGCATGCCCGCGGACGATCGACTCGTCGACATCGAGCTCCTGGCCGACGTCGACCAGCACCGCGACGACCTCGTCGAAGCCGTAGGGCTCCTCCTGCAGCCACGCGAGGATGCAGCTCGTGTCGAGCCCGCCCGAGTAGGCGACGACTGCCGTTCTGCTCATGCCACGCCCTGGAGGAGATGACCCGCCAGCTCGTCCTTCAGAACGGCCGCCGGCGTGCCGTCCCGCGCGACGACGAGGATCGAGTTGTCCCCCGCCAGCGTGCCTGCGATCCCTGGGTGACCGGCTTCGTCGATCGCCTGCGCGAGAGCATTGGCGTACCCCGAAGGCGTCGTCACGACGACGAGCCCGCCCGCGGCTTCGAGGGTGACGGCGTACCGCCGCATCGCCGCCCCGAGCGCTCGCAGTCGGTCGGTGTCGCTGGTGCCCGGCGGCGCGTACACGAGCCGACCGCTGGGCGCGCGCACCTTGACGAGCCCGAGGTCGGCGATGTCCCGGGAGACCGTCGTCTGCACGACCTCGAAGCCCGAGTCCTTGAGTGCAGCCGCGACCTCGGCCTGGGTCGAAAGCGCCCGCTCGCGGACGAGGGTCAGGATCGCGTTCTGACGCTCTCGGCGATTCATACTATGCCGCACCGTAGCAAGATATGCGGATCGCGGTTTCGAGAACGGAGAGCGCTTCGGCGACCTCGTCCGGGCCGATCGTGAGCGGTGGAGCGAGCCGGACGACGTCGTCGCCTGCGGTCAGCACGAGCAGCCCGCGCTCGCGGCAGGCGTCGACGACGTCCGCCGCCCGACCGTCGACGACCGCGCCCAGGAGCAGCCCGCGTCCGCGCACCGAGAGAACGCCGGGCAACGCTGACAGCCCCGCGACGAGCTCGGCGCCTCTCTCGACGACGCTCTCCAGCAACTCGTCGTCGAGCGCGTCGACGACGGCGCACGCCGCCGCGCAGGCCACGGGGTTGCCACCGAACGTGGATCCGTGATCACCGGGCGAGAACGCGCCGGCCGCGCGATCGGCGACGAGCAGCGCACCGATCGGAAGCCCGTTCCCGAGCCCCTTCGCGAGCGTTACGAGGTCCGGCTCGACGTCGAGCGATTCGAACGCGAAGAAGGTGCCCGTACGGCCGACGCCGGTCTGTATCTCGTCGAGGCAGAGCAGCACCTCCGGAAGCTCCGCCGCCGCAGCGACGAACTCCGGGGTCAGCGGATGGATGCCACCTTCGCCGAGGATGGGTTCGAGCACCACGAGACCCACATCGGCGGTGGTGGCTGCGCGAAGTGCGTCCACGTCGTTCGGGGGGACGAACCGGATCCCCGGCACGAGCGGCGAGAACGCCGCGCGCTTCGCCGGCTGCCCCGTCGCGGAGAGCGCGCCGAGCGTGCGTCCGTGAAAGCTTCCCTCGAGCGCGATGACGCCCGGCTTCCCCGTCGCCTTGCGCGCGTACTTGAGCGCGGCCTCGATCGCCTCCGCACCCGAGTTGCAGAAGAACGCCTTGGCGCCACCGAAGCGATCGGAGAGCCGTGTCGCAAGTGCCTCCGCCGGCTCGGTGCGGTAGAGGTTGGACGCATGCCAGAGGAGCTCGAGCTGCGCGCGTGCCGCGGCGAGCGGGGCCGGATGACAGTGGCCGAGCGAGACCACCGCGATGCCGCCTCCGAAGTCGAGGTAGTCGTTTCCGTCGGCATCCCAGACCCGCGAGCCGTCGCCGCGCACGATCGTGACGTCGGCTCGCGCGTACGCGGGAAGAAGCCGTTCGAGACCTTGTGACACAGTGTCACTTGGGCTCGTCACGCGATGACCTCGGTCGCGCCGATCTCGGCGTCGATGCCGAGCCGGGCGGCGCGGACCGCCGCTAGAAGCTTCGGGACGATGCCTCCTTCGAGCTCACCTGCCGCGAGTAGGCGGTCCGCGCGACCGGCATCGATGCGATACGTCAAGGCGCCGTCGATGAAGACCCCCGGCACGTCGGTGACGAACACGATGCGGTCGGCGCCGAGACCGGCCGCGAGGGCGCTCGCGGCCTCGTCCGCGTTGACGTTCAGCGGACCGACCGCGATGGGCGCGACAACCGGGATGCGTCCGGCGGCGAGTGCTTCCTCGATCGCAGCCGGACGGGACGGGAGCGGGTTGCCCACGAGGCCGAGCTCGGGGACCGGAAGCGCCTCCAGACCGATCTCGTCCCCGGCGAGTGGGAGCGCTGCGGGGCCGAGGGCGGCGCACACGTCGCCCCCGACGGCAAGCAGCGACTCGCGCACGACCGCGAGAGCCGCTCGGCTGGTCACACGGCGACCGTCGACGAACTCGACAGGTATTCCACGCCGCTGGAGCTCGGCGCTGATCTGAGGCCCAGCGCCGTGGACGACCACGACCTCGTGACCCGCGCGAACGACGTCCAGGGCTCGACCGGCGGAGGCTGCGGCGACGCCACCGCCGAGCTTGATCACGACGCGCGTCACGTCGTGTACTCCGCGTTCAGCCGGACGTAGTCATAGGTGAGATCCGAGGCCAGGTACGCCGCCGACCCGGTTCCGAGACCGAGGTCGAGGTCGATCGTCATTGCAGCTCCCGAGAGGTCGGGCGCGAGACCGGTCGGCGTGCCCCGCTCGAACACGGCCGTCCCGTCGAAAGCGACGCTGAGTCGCTCCGGGTCGAGCATTGCAAAGCCTCCGTTCCACGGCGCCGAGCCCGCGGCAGCAAGCACGCGGCCCCAGTTCGGATCGCGGCCGAACGCAGCCGTCTTCACGAGCGGCGAGGTTGCGATCCTTCGCGCGACCGCCACCGCTTCGTCGTCGGAGGCGGCACCGGCGACGCGGATCTCGAGGAGTACCGTCGCTCCCTCGCCGTCCTCCACGATCTGACGTGCGAGATCGGCGCAGACCTCACGCAATGCGGCTGCAAACGCGGCTTCGCCAGCGGCGTCTCGTCGTACGTCGCCGCGCCGTTCGCGAGCAGCACGACTGCGTCGTTGGTCGAGCAATCGCCGTCGACCGAGATGCGGTTGAACGTCGCATCGACGGCCGGGCGCAGGAAATCGTCTGCCTCGCCCGGCAGCAGGGGGAAGTCGGTCGTGACGACCGCCAGCATCGTGGCGAGCCGGGGATGGATCATCCCCGCGCCCTTGGCCATCCCGCCGACGGTGAACCCGTCGCAGGCGACTGCGCTCTCCTTCGGCCCGCTGTCGGTCGTCAGGATCGCCTCCGCCGCAGCGGCGCCGCCATCCGGCGCGAGCGCGGCGGCCGCAGCCCGGACTCCGCCGAGCACCTTCTCGAGCGGGAGCGGAACGCCGATCACGCCCGTCGAGAGGACGACGACCTGCTCGGGACGAAGATCGAGCACCCTCGCGGCCTCGGAGGCCGTGCTCAGCGCGTCGGCGAGCCCACGCTCGCCCGTCGCCGCGTTCGCGACCCCCGAGTTCACCACGACCGCCTGTGGCTCGCGCGATCTCGAGATGCCGGCGAGAGACGATGACAGGGGCGGCCTGCACGCGGTTCGTCGTCCAGACGGCTGCGCCGACAGCCGGAGGAACCGAGCGAACGAGCGCGAGGTCGCGAGACGCTGCGTCTGATACCCGCCGCGACCCCGCTCGCGACGAATCCACGGGCCGCCGTCACGGACACGCTAGACCAGCACCCCAGAGAGCCGCAGGCCGGTGGTCTCATCGAGGCCGAAGAGGAGGTTGACGTTCTGCACCGCCTGGCCTGCAGCGCCCTTGCCGAGGTTGTCGAGCGCGCAGACGACGATCGCGCCGCCGGTCATGCGATCGTCGAAGATCCCGATCTCGGCGCCGTCCGTCTGCTGGACACGTCCGAGCTCCGGCACGACGCCCTTCCGGCAGCACATTGACGACGTGGCTGTCGGCGTAGTGCTCCTCGAGGAGGCCGCGTAGGTCGGCGCCGCCGTACCGAACGCACGTAGCAGGTCGCGATCAGCCCCCTCCGCACCGGGAGCAGGTGCGGGGCGAACGCCACCGGAAAACCGAGCACGGAGGCGATCTCGGGCGCGTGCCGGTGATCGCCGACGTTGTAGGGAGCGACGTTCTCCAGCACGACACCCGCGTGCGAGCTGGCCTGCGGCGAACGGCCGGCCCCGGTCATGCCCGACTTCGCGTCCACGACGACCCCCTCGCGCTCGATCGCGTCGCGGATCGGGCAGAGCGACGAGAAGCGCCGCGGTCGCGTAGCAGCCCGGGTTCGCGACGAGTCGCCCTGTCGGCGCACTCACCTCGGGCAGCCCGTACGACCAGGACGTCGAGCGACCCCGGATCCGGGTGCGCGAACCCGTACCACGTCTCGTAGATGCCGGGATCCACGAACCGGTGCGCTCCGGAGAGGTCGACGACGACGCCTCGTGGCGGAGTCTCGATCTCAGCCGACTCCGCGTGCGAAAGGCAGAGGAAGACGACGTCCGCGCCGCACGAGAGCGCAGCCTCGTTCGTGATGAAGCGCGGGATCCGGCGCGCCCCGTTCCGGCCGAGCCGAGGATCGAGCGCGTCGGCAGGCTTGCCGGCGAGCGTGTCCGAGCCGAGTGCGTAGAGCTCGAGGCCCGGGTGAGAGAGAACGCGGTCCAGCGTCTCCTGACCCGTATAGCCGGAAGCCCCGACGATCGCTGCCGTTGCCATCGGCGCTTATTATGCATAAACTTCGAGTAGTTATGCGTCGGACGTCTCAGAATCGCCTGGGAGCAGGCGGAAAGCGGCTGCTACGCTGCGCGCGCGGTGGAGCGGGTACTCGTCCTGAACGCAAGCTACGAGCCCTTGAATGTCTGCTCGCTTCGGCGTGCGCACGTCCTCGTGTGGAAAGGCAAGGCGGAGATCCTCGAAAGCCACGAGCGGCCGCTCCGATCGGCGATCGAGCAACTTCTCCCGGCCCGAACGTCATCCGGCTCAAGACCTACGTCCGCGTTCCACGCGGCGTGACGCGACGGATCTCGAGACGGGTGCTCTTCGCGCGCGACGGCTGGCAGTGCGCCTACTGCGGCTCGGGCATCGAACCGGCTGACGCTCGACCACGTCGTGCCACGCTCGCGCGGCGGGACCTCGGTGTGGGAGAACGTCGTCACGTCGTGCGCGCCGTGCAACCACAGCAAGGGCGACCGGCTGCTCGAGGAGACGAGCATGCGGCTGCGGACGACTCCACGCCCACCGACGCCGGTCCTCTTCATCCGCCTGACGACGGAGCAGATCCCCGACGTCTGGCGGACGTACCTGCCTGGGCTAGCGGCCGTAGACGAGACAGGCTGGGGTCAGGCTTCAGCCTGACCTCGTCGCTGGGTGTTCGTCTCGCCCAGGCCGTCACAACCTCAGCACCGGGGTCAGGCTGAAGCCTGACCCCACCGGGATGGTTGCCCTAACGGGACATCGCGCGCTCGACCGCTTCCTGCTCCTCGGGCGAGAGCGCGACCGACGAGCGGCCGCGGTCGAGGTCCTTGACGTAGATACGCGCGTAGTCGCGACCCTGGATCGCCGTCACGATCGTGCCCGTACGGGTCGCGTCGAGCAGCGCCACCGACGCCGACTGCTGCCCGCCCGTGCCCTCGTACGCGTCGTAGCGGACGACCGCGGTGTTCGTCAGCGACCCGTCCACGCGCCGGTCGACGCGCGAGAGACCGGTCGCAACCTCGTCGACGACGCGGTGCAGGTCGTCGATTCGGCCCTGCAGCGACGACGGCGAAGTCGAGCAGATCGCTACGGCCGCTCCCGAGCACGACCGCCTGACCGGCCTGCGATGCGCGCGACGCCGCCGCCAGAGCATGAACGCCAGCGCGAGCGCGAGCAGCGCCGCCACGCAGGCCGCCACGGCTACCGCGAGCGCCGGCGTCAAAGCTGCAGCGTGAAGATGACCGGGTACTCGGCGGTGTTGTTTGCCGTGTTCGTCTCGCCCTGCACCGGGTCGACGTCGACCTTGACCGACACCTGCTCGCCGAACGGCACGAGCGACCCGATCTGGAAGGTCACCGCCTTCGTCTCGCCGGGATCGATGATCGGGATCGTCTTCGTCTGGACGATCGGGTCGGGCTGGCTCGGGATCGTCAGCGTGACCTTGAGCTGCACCTCCTGGCTGTCGCCCGTGTCCTCGACGCCGACCTCGAACGCGAGCTCGTCGGTCACCAGGATCGTGGCCTCGGTCGTCTCGGAGAGAAGCTGGTCGCTGGGCAGGGCCTTGACGTACGAGATTCCGCTCCCGTGCAGCCCCGACGGCGTTCCGCCGGTCGAGGCGCCCTGGATGCGCTGCCAGATCGCAGCCAGGTCCGGACGGCGACATGATCTCGTCGTCGGCGACGAACTCCGAGGTCGGGCACCTCGAGCCCGTCCACCTCCTCCGCCTCGAGGGTCGTCTGGGCGCGACGCGCGGAACGAGTCCGCCCACACGATGTCGCTCGCGAGCAGCCGCTGGCCCTGCGCCGAGAGCTCGACCCCTGCCGCGGCGGCATCCGTCGCGTCCGCGGTCCCCTGGAACGCCGTCTGCAACCCGCGCAGGCCGTTGACGCGGAAGCGCAGCGCCTCGAGCGCGCCCTCGTGCGCATCGTGCAGCGGTCCCGGGGCTCCGAGATCGTCCGCGCGCTGCGACCTGGTTCTCAGCGGTCTGCACGTAGCCGCCGAGCTTCGCGTCGAGGTCCTCGAGCTTGAGCCCCGGAGTCGTGAGTGTCGTCGAGAGCTCCTGGCCGAGGCGCGCGGAGGCATTGCCCGACCGCACCGATCTCGGTCATGTAGTCCGTGTAGCGCTCGCGCTTGCGGTCGGTCGCGCAACCCTCGACCCACACCGCGAGGAGCACGACGATCAGGATCGCGAGCGCGATCAGCCCGACCAGGCGCAGGAGCGGGGTCAGATTGCCCGGCGCGCGGAAACGGGGACCGCGTCCGCGCGGGCCGCGGTCGCGGGGTGGACCGGGCCCCCGCTCGGGTGGTTCCTCCCACGACGGCGGCTCCTCCTCGCCGAAGAAGTCGAAGTCGAGGATGTCTTCGTCGCGAGTCGTCAAAAAGCCACCCGTTCCCGTGGCCACTCTAGATGCTCGACCGGAAATTGCGCTGCCGCAACGCCCCGCTGGCGAGGGGGTCAGGGTTGAGCCTGACCCCGATCATCTGCCACAAGGACTATTCGGCGCCGCGGCCAAGAGGGCGCTACCCGTGTCGTCAGTCGCGATCGCCCCATCGACCCACGAGCTCGTCCTCGGCCGTTATCGCCCGGTGCGGCCGCTCGGAAGCGGTGGCTCCGGCTCCGTCTGGCTGGCCTGCGACGAACGCACCGGCCTCGATGTCGCGCTGAAGATCATCCCGCGCGAGGGGAAGGCGGCTGCGCGGGCAGAGCGCGAAGCGCAGGCGGCGCGGCGCCTCCGGCACGAACGCTGCGTCCGCGCGTACGACGTCGGGCACGACTCGAGCCACGTCTACATCGCCTACGAGTACGTCGCCGGCCGAACGGTGCGCGAAACGATGCGGGCGGAGGATCTCTCGGACGAAGAAGCAGTCGAGATCGCCGCGCAGGTGCTGGATGCGCTCGCGCATGCGCACCGCACGGGGATCGTTCACCGCGACGTGAAGCCGTCCAACATCCTGCTCGAGCAGAGCGACGAGATCGCCGTCCGACTGCTCGACTTCGGGCTCGCCCAGTTCGACGGCGCGGACACCCTGACCGCCGCAGGAGACGTGCCAGGGACTCTGGCGTACATCGCCCCGGAGCGCCTGGCCGGTGCGGAGGCGACTCCCGAGAGCGACGTGTGGGCGGTGGGCGTCCTCCTCTGGGAGGCGCTCGCGGGAAAACACCCGTTCTGGGGCGTCCCACTGCAGGAAGTCGCTCGCGCGATCGAAGCCGGTGCTCCGCCTCTCGGTGCAGAACGGCGCGATCTTCCGCGCAAGCTCCTCGCGACCGTCGACGGAGCGCTTGCCCGCGATCCCGAGCGGAGGCCCCGCGCATCGGCATTCGCGTCCGACCTTCGCGCTGCAATCCGGCAGGCGCCCGCACGCGATACGACACGGCGTCCGAAGGCGAGCGCAGCGCCGGCAACCCGGCCTCGCGCCCTCGCAAACCGTGTCGCGCCGGTCGGTCTGGCCGCCGTCGCCGCGTTACTCGGCGCAACGCTTCTTCCCTTCTGGCCCGGCGCGCTTGTCGCCGCAATCGTCGTCGGAGCAGCTCTGGCGGCCTGGTTCAGTCCTCGAACCGGTCTCGCGATCGCGCTGGCCGCTCCGATCTTCCCGCTCGGCAACCTCGCCGAGAGCGCCGCGGTGCTCTACGGAGGAGTCGCACTCGGTGTGCTCGCGCTCGGTTGGCGCGACCCCCGGTTCGGCCTGCTGTTCGCAGCAGGGCCGCTGCTTGCGCCCGTGGGGCTGCTCGCGCTCGTTCCGCTGGTGGTGCAGCCCGCGCGAGGGATCGTCCGTCGTACCACCCAGGCCGTGCTGGCCGTGCTCACGGCGAGCATCGTCGCCGCCAGTGCAGGAGATCAGCTCCCACTCGCGGCCGCTTCGGCAGGGTCTCTCGGCGTCGCCCCGCACGACTCGGTCGGGGAAGTCGGGACGAGGCTCTGGAATGGGGCGATGCTCGATCCGACCCTGGCGCTTGGAGCCGTAGCTCTCGGGCTTGCAGCAGCCGTCCTCCCGTGGGCCAGGCGGCGCTCGCGGTACGGAGTTCTCGCGATCGGAATTGCGTTGCTCGCCTCGTCCGTCGCAGCCGGGACGGGGGTCGTCGCCGTGCTTCTCGTGGCGCTCGTCTGGGCGTTCGCGGCCGCAGCTGCGGCCGGAACCCGCCCCGCCACCATCTAAACTCGCGGAAGCGGGTATACCCACGCGATGTCCGTGCTGCGCACGATCGAGTCCAAGATCGAAGGTCTGTTCGAAGGTGTCTTCGGGCGAGCTTTCCGCACGCACGTTCAGCCGATCGAGCTCGCGCGCAAGCTGGTGAAGGAGATGGACGACCATCGCACCGTCTCCGTCTCGCGCGTCTACGTCCCGAACGAGTACACGATCTATCTCTCGCCACCGGACCGCAAGCAGTTCGGAGGCTACGAGGACTCGCTCGTCTCCGAGTTGCAGGAATACCTCGCCGAGCACGCGCGCCGGGAGCGGTATGCGCTCTTGACGGCTCCCAGCGTGCTCGTCACGACCGACGAGGACCTCGCGGTCGGAGAGTTCGGGATCGCAACCCGCCTCGTCCAGGCCGATGCCGGTGCTGCTGCGCCCGCGAAGGCCGAGGATCCGCCCCCGGTCGGCCTGCCGCTCGAGCAGCCGGCGCAGACCATGGTCTACCGCCCCCCTGTGGTCGCGGCAGCCGTCGCGGCGGAGGCGCCGCCACCGCCGCCTGAGCGCGAGATCGTGACGTTGACCGTGGCAGGGGAGAAGCACGAGATCACGTCGGCGAAGGTCGTGCTCGGACGCTCGCGTGCGTGCGACGTGCACGTGCCGGACGTCAACGTCTCGCGCCGTCACGCGGAGCTCAGGCAGGAGGGCGCGACGTACTGGATCGTCGACCTCGACTCCACGAATGGCACCGTCCTGAACGGGAAAGCCGTCGAGAAGGAGCGGCTCAAGGACGGCGACACGATCACGCTCGGCTCGACCGACATCGTCTTCGGGCGATCGCTGCCGTGACGGTCGGTGAGCTCGCAGCGGACGAGACACTCCTTATCCTGAAAATCGTGTTCCTCGTCCTCCTGTACGGCTTCATCATCCTGGTCGTGCGATCGGCGACGAAGGACATCGGCGGCGCGCCGCAGGAGAGCATCATCCTGGGCGCGGCCGAGGCCGACGCTCTGCGAGCGGAGGCAGGCGCGCGCTCGAGCCGTTTCCGCGTACTGGGCGGCCCCGGACTGCGCGCAGGAGAGACGTTCGACATCGTCTCCACGACGGTCATCGGACGGGACGAGGGCACCGGAATCCGCCTCGACGGCGACGACTTCGCGTCGTCTCGGCATGCCCGCATCGACCCGCGCCAGGACGGGGTCTGGGTCGAGGATCTCGGGTCGACGAACGGCACGTTCTTGAACGGCGAGCGGATCACGGCCGAGCGGCTGAAGCAGGGCGACGTCGTCCGCGTCGGCCAGACGGAGCTCAGGCTCGAGTCGTGAAGATCGGCCGCGCAGCCGTCGCCACGGACACCGGGAAGCGCCGTCTCGAGAACGAGGACGCGTACGTCTTCGAGCCCCCGCTCTTCGTCATCGCCGACGGCATGGGCGGTGCGCGCGCGGGCGAGGTCGCGGCCGGCCTCGCTGCCGAGGCGTTCGAGGAGGTCGGCGCGCGCTCTCGAGAAGACGGTTTCCTGGAGGAGATCATCGCCGACGCCAACCGTCGGATCTGGGAGCGATCACGAGCGGATCCGGAGACCGCAGGAATGGGCACGACGATCACCGTCGCGATCGTCGAGGCGTCGACGGGCCGGGTCGCATTCGGCCACGTCGGCGATTCCCGCGCGTACCGGCTCCGGGACGGCGAGCTCGAGCAGGTGACGACTGATCACTCGCTGGTGGCCGAGCTCGTCGAGAGCGGCATGCTGACACCCGAGGAGGCCGATCGGCATCCGCAGCGCTCGGCGATCACAAGGGCGCTCGGGACCGAGCCGGACGTCGAGCCCGACATCTTCACGATCCAGGCCGAGCCTGGGGATCTCTTCCTCCTTTGCTCCGACGGTCTCTCCGACATGCTCACGGAGGACGACATCGCCGAGGTCATCGAGGCGGCCGAGCGGGATCCGACCGCCGCGGGAGAAGCACTCGTCGTTGCCGCAAACGCCGAGGGCGGCGAGGACAACATCACCGTCGTCATCTTCGAGATGATCGAGGGAGAGGACGACGCCGACGAGCCCGCAGCGGTGACGCAGGCCTCCGTTTCGGTGGTCGACCGATCCGAGAGTGCAGGCACCGGCGGAGACACGGACACCGCCGTCGCACGTTCCGACGAGCCCAGGAGACACGGCGCGGGACCGGGAGGTCGAATCGCCGCGCTCGCCCTCATCGTCGCCCTGCTGGTGGTCTGCCTGGTCGTGCTCTACCTCGCGGTCAGATGACCGCGAGAAACCGCGAGCTCTGGGGCGTCCTCGTCGCCGGGGTGATCGCGGGGACCGCGCTCGCGAGCGTCACGATCGCCCGTGACTCCGTTGTCTCGGCGAGCGCCGTCACATACGGCCTCGCCTTCGTCGGCCTCTACCTCGCAGCACACGTCGTCGTTCGCCGAACGGCGCCGCATGCGGACGGAGCGCTGCTTCCGCTGACCGCGGTCCTGACCGCCTTCGGCCTCGCGCTCAACTACCGGCTCGACGCAGACGACGGAGGGCGCCAGGCCGTCTGGGTGCTCATCGGCGTCGGAGTCTTCGCCGCGGCCCTCATCGCGCTCAGGCACGACTATCGCGTCCTCGAGTCGTACCGCTACCTGTTCGGGGTCGCGGCGGTCGCCCTGCTTCTTCTTCCCTCCGTTCCCGGGCTCGGCGAGCGCGTCAACGGCGTGAAGCTCTGGGTCTCCGTCGGACCGCTCCAGTTCCAGCCCGGAGAGCTCGCCAAGATCTGCCTGATCCTCTTCCTCGCCGGGTACCTGCGTGAGAAGCGCGAGGTGCTCGCCCAGGGCCGGCTGAAGGACTTCGGGCCGCTACTCGCGATCTGGGGCGCCGCGATGCTCGTCATCGTGCAGACGAACGACCTCGGAAGCGCGCTCCTCAACTTCGGGATCTTCCTGGCGATGCTCTACGTCGCGACCGCGCGGGCGCTCTTCGTCGCCGCCGGCCTTGCGCTCTTCGTGGGAGGAGCCGCGCTCCTCTACAACGCGCTCGACCGCGTCAACGAGCGGGTGACGATCTGGCTCCAGCCATGGACCGACGAGCGCGTCTACTGCGCCTTGAACGGCAAGCTCGAGTTCCGGCAGGACTGTGCCTCGTACCAGCTCGTCAAGAGCCTGTACTCGATCGGGAACGGGGGCTTCGGAGGCACGGGCCTCGGTGAGGGCACGTTCACGTCGACCGACGGAACCACGCTCATCCCCGCGCTCAAGACCGACTTCATCTACTCGGCGATCGCGCAGGAGCTCGGGCTCATCGGGGCCGCGGCCCTCCTGCTCTGCTACATGGTCTTCGTCGCGCGCGGGATGCGGATCGCCCTCCGCGCGCAGGACGGCTTCTCCAAGCTCCTCGCGGCCGGGCTCACGTTCGGGTTCGCGCTGCAGACCTTCGTCATCGTCGGAGGCGTGCTCCGCGTGATGCCGCTGACCGGGATCACCCTTCCGTTCGTGTCCTACGGAGGCACGAGCATCGTGGCCAACTTCCTCCTGCTCGCGGGCTTGCTCCTCGTCTCCAACCGGGCGAACTCGCCGCCATGAACAGGCAGATCGTCAGGCTCACCTACGTCGCGCTGGCGCTCGTCGGGCGTCCTCGTCGTGATGACGACGTACTGGCAGACATGGGCCTCGGCTGGGCTTGCCGACCGCCAGGACAACGCCATCAAGCGCGTCGCCGAGTTCTCCGTCGATCGAGGGCTCATCTTCTCCTGGAAGCCCCGGAAACGGCTTGCGCGGAACCGGGAGCGCCAGATCGAGGGCCGGACGCTCTTCTTCCGCCGGTACCCGTACCGGGAGCTTGCGGCGCATCTCGTCGGCTACAGCACCGTCGCGCGGTCGCGTACGGGTCTCGAACGGTCGCTGAACGACTACCTGACCGCCTCGAACGCGAGCCTCTCCACGCTCGTCGACAAGGCGCTCGACGAGTTCCGCGGCAAGCCGGTCGAGGGTGCGGACGTCGTGACGACGCTCGACCTGGATGCGCAGCAGGTCGCGCTCGACGAGCTCGGAACGCAATGCGGCGCCGTCGTCGCACTCGACCCCCGCACGGGGAGGGTGCGCGTCATGGCGTCGTCGCCGAGCTTCGACCCGAACCTGGTCGAGACCAACTTCGGTCGGATCGAGGGAATCGAGGCGGACTGTCAACCCGCGGCGCCACTCCTGAATCGCGCCAGCGCCGGGCTCTACGTCCCCGGCTCGACGTTCAAGGTGATCACCGCCTCGGCTGCTCTCGAGTCGAAGAAGTTCGAGCCCGAGTCCTCGTTCGTCGACCCCGGCTACTGCACGGTGTACGGGAAGCGCGTGAACAACTTCGACACGAGCTCCCCATTCGGCACGATCGACCTCGAAGACGCTCTCACGTACTCGGTCAACTCGGTGTTCTGCAACATCGGCAAGGCGCTCGGCGCGCAGCGCATCCTCGAGACGGCGAAACGCTTCGGTTTCTACGAGCTCCCGCCGCTCGAGACCCCGTCCGACGAGCGGGAGGCGAGCGGCCTGTACCGAAATCGCCGCCTCTACTACCCGAAGCAGGATTCGGACGTCGACGCGGGACGGATGGCATTCGGGCAGGAGCGGATGCTCGTGACGCCGCTGCAGATGGCCATGGTCGCCGGCGCGATCGGCGTCGGAGGCAGGCTCATGGAGCCGCAGGCAGTCGACAGGATCGTCGGCCCCGGAGGGAAGGTTCTGGTCAGGCAGCGCCCCACACTCATCCGGCAGGCCGTGAGCCGTGACACGGCGGACGCGGTCGCAACGATGATGCGCCTCGCGGTCGAGCGAGGAACTGGCACCGCCGCACAGCTCTCCGGCTACTCGGTCGGAGGCAAGACCGGAACGGGCGAGACGGGCGTTCCGGGCTCGAACACGACCTGGTTCATCGCGTTCGCTGGACGCGACGAGGAGAGCCCGGCGGAGCTCGCGATCGCGGTCGTACTCCAGAACCAATCCGGCACGGGAGGCGCCACCGCCGCCCCGATCGCCCGCGCGGTCATGCAGGCAATCCTGTCGCAAAGGGAGAATCCCTAACCTCTACTCCTTATGGCGACGCAGAACACCCTCACCGGATCGCTCTTCGCCGGCCGCTACCGCGTCACGAGGAAACTCGGCGGCGGCGGCATGGCGGACGTGTACCTCGCCGAGGACCAGGAGCTCGGGCGCCGCGTCGCCGTCAAGATCCTGCACGGGCGCTATGCGAACGACGAGCAGTTCGTCGAACGCTTCCGGCGCGAGGCGACGCACGCAGCCGGCCTCTCGCACCCCAACATCGTCTCGATCTTCGACCGGGGAGAGACCGACGGCTCCTACTTCATCGTCATGGAGTACGTCGAGGGACGGACGCTGAAAGAGCTGATCCGCAGTCGCGGGCCCTGCCCGGTTCCGGTCGCGATCGCCTACACGCGCCAGATCCTGTCCGGCCTGCGGTACGCGCACCGAAACGGCGTCATCCACCGCGACATCAAGCCCCACAACGTCATCGTCGACCCCGAGGGGGTCGTCAAGGTGACGGACTTCGGAATCGCGCGAGCCGGCGCCAGCCAGATGACCGAAGAAGGCGCGATCATGGGCACCGCGCAGTACCTCTCGCCCGAGCAGGCACGCGGGGCGCCCGTCGACCAGACCTCGGACCTCTACTCGACCGGGATCGTGCTCTTCGAGCTTCTGACGGGCGAGGTGCCGTTCACGGGCGATACGCCGGTCGAGATCGCGATGAAGCATCTCTCCGAAGTCCCGGACGCTCCCTCCGAGCTGCGGGCGGAGGTGCCGTACGACCTCGACAACATCGTCCTGCGCGCGCTGTCCAAGGAGCCCGCGGAGCGATACCAGTCGGCGGCGGCGATGGACGCCGACCTCGAGACGGTCGCCCACGGCGGCCATGTCCCGGCCGAGACGACGGAGGCGGCGACTGTCGTCCTCGCAGGCGGAAAGGTGGACGACACCGGCGTGACGCAGGTGACGCGGCGCTCGCGCGGGCCCGGCTACGCACCGCCCTTCGACCCGACGAAGAAGAGGCGTGGCCCGCTCTGGCCGTGGCTGGCCGGAGTCGGAGTGCTTCTCGCCCTGATCGCCGCAGGAGTGTTCCTCTGGGGGCCGATCCAGGACCGCATCGACGGCACCGACCAGGTCGCTGTCCCCTACGTCGTCGGGATCCCCGAGGCTCTGGCTGAGAACGCGATCCGGGAGGAGGGGCTCGTCCCGAACGTCCGGCGCATCTCGAACTCGGATGTCGAGGAAGGGCTCGTGTTCGCACAACGGCCGGTCGAAGGATCTCGTGTCGACCCGGAGTCAGTGGTGACGATCGACGTCTCGTCCGGGAAGCCGGAGGTGAGCGTCCCGAGCGTCGTCGGCCAGAGCCGCGACAGCGCCGTGGCCGAGCTCACGCAACTCGGGCTCGACGCGCAGGTGGCCGAAGTGAACTCCGAGCGCGATGCGGGAACGGTGGTCGCGCAGAGCCTCGCGCCGGGAACGGTCGTCGTCGAGGGCACTCGGGTCCGCATCAACGTCTCGAAGGGCCCGAAGCCCGTGATCGTGCCGAGCGTCGTCAACATCCCGTTCGACGAAGCCGAGCGCCAGCTTCGGAACGCAGGATTCGGGGTGGTTCGCGTTGACGTCGACTCGACTCTCGCCGCGGGGATCGTCACCGACCAGAATCCGAGCGCCGGCTCCGAGAGCTCGAGAGGCTCGACGGTGACGCTCGAGGTCTCGCGGGGCCCGTCGACGATCGCAGTCCCCGATGTGACGACGCAGGATGTGTCCATCGCCCAGACCGTGCTCGAGAACGCAGGGTTCCGAACCAGGGTCGAGTTCGAGGACACCGACAACCCCGACCTCGACGGGATCGTGACGGCCCAGGATCCGGTCGGGGGCTCGCAGGCGGAGCTGGACTCCGTCGTCACGCTGATCGTCGGCCGCTTCACGGGCGGCGAGACGGACGAGACGACTCCGACGCCGTGACGGGGCGGCGCGTTCGCGTCGCGGTCCTCTCCGGCGGCCGCTCGAGCGAGCACGACATCTCGATCGCGTCCGCCCGCTCCGTGGTCGCGGCCCTCGACCCGCAGCGCTACGAGACGATCGCGATCGAGATCGGACGCGACGGGCGGTGGGAGCTAGGCAGTTCGAGCACGCCCGAACTGCCTCGTGGGAAGAGCGTGGAAACGCTGCCCGTGGTGGCCGACTCGGCCCCCGCCGCCGTGCTTGGCCGGGTCGACGTGGTGCTGCCGATCCTGCACGGGCCGTTCGGAGAGGACGGCACCGTCCAGGGCCTCCTCGAGCTCGCCGGCGTTCCCTACGTCGGCGCAGGAGTTGCCGCTTCCGCTCTGTGCATGGACAAGGATCTCTTCAAGGCCGTGCTTCGCGATCGCGGGATCCCCGTCGCCCGGAACGTGACGCTCCGAAACGGCGACGCGCCCGAGCATCCGTTCTCCTACCCGGTGTTCGTCAAGCCGGCGCGTCTCGGATCCTCGGTCGGGATCACGAAGGTGCACGACGAGGAGGAGCTCGGCGAGGCCGTCGTGCTCGCGCGGCGACACGACGACAAGGTCCTGATCGAGGAGCTCCTCGAGGGAGTCGAGGTCGAGTGCGGCGTCCTCGGCAACCGCGACCCGATCGCATCGCAGGTCGGCGAGATCGTCGCGAACGGGGAGTGGTACGACTACGCGGCCAAGTACGACGAGGGTGGAATGGAGCTGATCATCCCGGCCCGCATCCCGCCAGAGACGACCGAACGTGTTCGCAGTGTCGCGGTCGAGTCGTTCGTCGCCACCGAGTGCGAGGGGATGGCTCGGATCGACCTCTTCGTGCGCCCGGGCGGCGAAGTCGTCGTGAACGAGATCAACACGATCCCGGGCTTCACGGCGACGAGCGTGTACGCGAAGCTCTTCGAGGCCTCCGGCATCTCCTATGGGGAGCTCCTCGACCGCCTGATCGAGCTCGCGCTCGAGCGGCACGACCGCCGCTCGCGACTCGTCTATTGAGGCCGAGGGCGAGGCAAGCCTCGCCCCTACGAGAGAACTGCCGCCAGCGCTTCTTCCCAGACGTCGAGCCCCTCGTGGAGCTCGCCGTCCGAGATCGTGAGCGGGCAGAGCACCCGGATGCAGTTCCCGTATACGCCCGGCCTTCAGGAGGAGCAGCCCGCGCTGGAGCGCTTCGTCGATCACCGACGCCGTCGAGCTCGGGCGCCGGTGCCTTCGTCGGCGGCGTCCGAGACGAGCTCGATCGCGAGCATGGCCCCGAGGCCCCGCACATCCCCGATCCGTGGCCAGCGCCCCTGCCATTCGAGCATCCGTGCGCGGATCGCGTTGCCGATCGTCACCGCACGGGCGACGAGCTCTTCCTCCTCGAAAACGTCGAGCACGGCAGACGCGGCAGCGAGGGCGACCGGGTTACCGATGAACGTCCCGCCGATCGCGCCGCTGTGCGCGCCGTCCATGATCGCGGCCCGCCCGACCACGCCCGAGAGCGGAAGACCACCGGCGATGGACTTGGCGACGACGATCAGGTCCGCCTCGACCTCGAAGTGCTCCATCGCGAACATCCGGCCGGTACGCCCGAAGCCTGTCTGCACCTCGTCGGCGACGAGGACGATCCCGTGCTCGTCGCAGATCCGACGGAGCCCCTCGACGAAGGCGGGCGGCGCGGGAAGAAACCCACCCTCGCCCTGCTGCGGCTCGAAGACGATCGCCGCGACATCCTCGGCCGAGACATGCGTGTGGAGCATCCGCTCGAGAGCGCCGAGCGCGGTCGGCGTGTCGGGCCCGCGGTAGGCGTTGGGGAACGGCGCGCGATAGACCTCTGGCGCGAACGGGCCGAGACCAGTCTTGTACGGATGCGTGCGCGACGTCATCGTGAGCGCGAGGAGCGTCCGGCCGTGGAAGGCGCCGTCGAACGCGATCACCGCACTGCCTCCCGGTGTGCAGCCGTGCCAGCTTGACGGCGTTCTCGACCGCCTCCGTACCTGCGTTGAAGAATGCGCTCCTCGTCTCACCGGTGATGGGTGCCAGCCCACCCAGCCGTTCGGCAACTTCGACGTACAGCTCATAGGAGACGACGGTGAAATCGGTGTGCAGAAAGCGGTCGGCCTGGTCGTGGATCGCCTGCACGACCCGTGGATGGCCGTGTCCGACGTTCAGAACGCCGACGCCTCCGACGAAGTCGATGAACCTGTTGCCGTCGACGTCCGTGAGCGTGGAGCCCTGCGCTTCGGCCGCGACGATGGGCGCGTGTACGAGCAGTGGCCGCGCCACGGCCTGCCGCTCTCGCTCGATGATCGCGCGAGATCGCGGGCCGGGAATCTCCGTCTTCAGCTCGATAACCCGGGTCACCGCCACGCATCTGAGCGTATCGGCGGCGCCGTACGGTGCAACTAGGGCGGGGTGAGCGTGCCTTCGGTGTAGACGCCCTCGGCGTTCCAGAGCAGGTAGCCCTTGGCTCCGGCGAGCCGTGCCGAGTAGATCTGGGCGCGCACCTCGTCGACCCCGTACTGCGTCGAGAAGCTGAAGTCCTGTACCCACGGAAGCAGGAGGGCGTCGCGGCCGCGCAGCGTCTGCCGGAAGCGCTTGAGAGCACGCGCGACGGTCGCCCCGGGGCTGGCGCCCGGGTCCGCGAGACCGAGCTCGCCCGGACCGAAGAGGGACGGATAGGTCATCGCGTACACCGCGTGGAGGTTGGGCGACATCCGTCGCGGGATCTGCCCGATCCCCATGTCGCGTACCGCGGAGAGGCCGAACACGGCTGCTGAAACGCGAACGCCCAGCGGCTCGAGCCTACGGGCCGCGTACTTGACGAACGCCGGGATGGCGTCGCCCTTCTTCAGCCCACCCTGGTTTCGGTAGACCGCCGACCCGACGTCGCCGTCGGAGGGGAACCGCACGTAGTCGAACATGATCTCGTCGAACCCTCCGCGCGCAGCAGCTTCCGCGATGTCGACGTTGTAGTCCCAAACTCTGCGGTCGTACGGGTTCGTCCAGCCGAGCCCTGCGCTGTCTTCCCATACGGAACCGCCGCTACGCAGGATCGCGAGGTCCGGCCGCGCGTGCGAGAGAACCGGGTCCTCGAAGACGACGATGCGGCCGATGAGGTACAGCCCGCGGCCGTGAACGAGCTTGGCCGCGTCCTTCGCGGAGTAGAAGTCCCGAGCCGCCCCGACCTTCCGCGCGAGGGCCGGAGCGCCGTCGGCGAACCCGACCTCCCCGTTCTCGTCCTTGACGTCGAGCTCGATCGCCGTCAGCCCATCACGCTCGAGGTCGACGTACTCCTCGAGCTTGCCCGGAAGCGAGGCGAGCGCCATGGTCACGTGGACGCCTCGAACCTCGACGGGAAGCGGTCTCGGGCCTGATGCAGAGACAGGAGTAGCTTGCTCGAGTGCCTCCACTGCCTGGGGCACGGAAGGCTCGGAGTCGGTACCGAGGAGCTGGGCTCCGAGCCCGACCGACGCGACCGCCACCAGCAGGGCGCCGATCAGGGCACCGCGCTGCCGCCGCTTCCTGCGCCGTGCCGCTGCCCGCCGATGACGAAAGCGCTCGTTCGGCTCGATTGGTGGGAAAAGCATCGACACCGCAGGTGTGACCTTACCGCAGTCGCCCCGGCCGACAACCCTCTCGGACCGCTCACAAGTGACAACTTGTTACAAGCTCCGGCTGGCGGGTTCCGCCCTCCGCGGCTCGTAGAATCGCGGCGTGGTCCTCTCCGACCGAACCATCCGGCGACTCATCGCCGAAGGCCGTATCGGCATCGACCCGTTCGAGCCGGACCTCATGCAGCCGTCGAGCCTCGACGTTCGCGTCGACCGCTATTTCCGGGTCTTCCGGAACTCGCGCTACCCCTACATCGACGTGAAGACCGAGCAGGAAGAGCTGACCGAGCTGGTCGAGGCCGGAGACGAGGCGTTCATCCTCCATCCCGGTGAGTTCGTGCTGGGCTCGACGCTCGAGCGGGTCACCCTTCCCGACGACCTCGTCGCCCGATTAGAAGGGGAAAGCTCGAGCTCGGCCGGCTGGGACTGCTCATCCACTCGACCGCGGGCTTCATCGACCCCGGATGGGACGGGCACGTGACGCTCGAGCTCTCGAACGTCGCCAATCTGCCGATCACGATCTATCCGGGCATGAAGATCGGCCAGATCTCTTTCGTCCAGCTGTCGGAGCCCGCAGAGCACCCGTACGGGTCTGAAGGGATCGGCTCCAAGTACCAGGGTCAGCGCGGCCCGACCCCGAGCCGCTACTGGCAGAATTTCGCAGACTCCTGAGAGTCGGTTACGCGGGCGAGTCGCAGTCCGCGGGGTCGTCTCCTCCCAGCCGGGACAGGAGCGCTGCGAGGTCGTCGAGCTCGCGCTCCTCATACCTCCCGCCGAACAGCTCGTCCACCTGCTCGAAGTGGGTCGCGGCGGCTGCGCGCAGCTTCTCGAGCCCGGCGTCGGTGAGCACGGCGTAGACGACGCGTCGATCCTCCGAGCAAGATCCGCGCTCGACGAACCCGGCTCGCTCGAGACCGTCGAGCAGCCGGGTGATCCCGGACGCCGTCAGCAATAGCTCGCCGGCGAGGTCGACCCGTCGCATCCTTCGCTCCGAAGCGCGCCCGAGTCGCAGCAGCACCTCGAAGTCGCTGATCGTCAGGCCGTGGTCCGCGCTCAACTGCGCGCTCAACTGGCGCGTGGCCGCGGCATGGGCACGCACCAACGACACAAATGCTTGCGCCGACAACGGTTGAGGTCTCAATACTTGACTAGACATGTTTCTTGTCGTATAGTTACTTGCGTACTCAATAGTAACGGACGCAAAGGAGTCTTGTCCATGACTATCGTCGCAGACACCACGGCCACCATCATCCCGACCGGATCCTGGTCGATCGACCCTGTCTGGTCGGCTCTCGAATTCGAGGTGGAGAAGATCGGACTGGTCGCGATCAAGGGTCGCGCGCTGGGCTTCTCCGGCACGATCCGAGGCGGAGCAGACGTGTCGATCGAGGGCGTCGTCGACGCCCGCACCATCACGACCTTCGACGAAACTCGCGACGGGCACCTGCAGTCGCCCGATTTCTTCGACAGCGAGCGCTTCCCGGAGCTTCGCTTCGAGTCGACGGCCGTCGCGCTCCGCGAACGACGAGCTCGTGGTCGAAGGCCACCTGACCATCAAGGGCATCACCCGGCCGGTGGAGCTCACGGGCGAGTATCTCGGCGAGGCCGTCGACATAGGTGGAAACGACCGGATCGCGGTCGAGCTCACAGGGACCGTCGACCGCACCGAGTTCGATCTCGTCTGGAACGCTCCGGTACCGGGCGGCAACCTCATGCTGCCGAACAACGTCAGCCTGCACGCGACGTTCGCGGCAGTGAGAGCGGCATAGCCATGCACATCCTCGCGCTCTCAGGAAGCCTGCGAGAAGGGTCGTACAACACCTCTCTCGCACGGGCCGCGGCGAGGCTCGCCCCGGCCGGCGTCGCGATCGAGCTCTACGAAGGGTTGGGACAGCTCCCGCCCTACGACCAGGACCTGGACGAGGGCGGAGCCGATGTCCCGGCCTCCGTCCTCGACCTTCGGGAGCGCATCGAAGGCGCCGACGCGCTGCTCGTCGTCACGCCCGAGTACAACGGCTCGATCCCCGGCGTGCTGAAGAACGCGATCGACTGGGCATCTGCTCGGCACCGCGGCAGCTCGTTGCGCAACAAGACGGTGGCCATCGCCGGGGTCACCACGGGACAGTACGGGGCGATCTGGGCTCAGGAGGATCTGCGCAAGGTGCTCGGGATCAGCGGCGCCCGGGTGATGCACGGCGACCTGCCTGTATCGCGCGCCGACCAGGTATTCGACGCGACGGGTCGGCTCGCAGACCCCTTCGTCTCGGAGCGCCTGCGCGAACACGTCACAGCACTCGTCACGGAGGCCGCCCCACTCGCAATCGCGGTGTGAGCCATGACGAAGGGCCGCAATGCGGCCCTTCGTCATGAACTACGGTGACCAGCGTTGAAGTAGTAGAGGCGCTTCCCGGCACAGGGCCTCAAATGAGGCGCCGTGCGGCGCGAGTCGCGAGCCCCCTACGCTGGCTAGGCGATTCCCGGTGGTCCCGGGGGCACGCCTCTACCCGCTGGTACCTCCGCTGCCCGTACTGTCATCGCTCAAAGCCGGACCACCTCCTTTCCGCGGTATCCGCAGCATACGCACTTCAAGCGGATGGACGCCAGCGGAGCCGGTGCTCGCTGCAAGAATGAAACACAGGACGAGATGCCGTCACGGATCCAGAACATCGGCCAGATCGCGATCAACACGCACGACGTCGCACGCGCCGTCGCCTTCTATCGTGACGCCGCTCGGCCTCGACTACCTGTTCGAAGCGGGGCCGCTCGCGTTCTTCATGTGTGGCGACGTCCGGATCATGCTCTCGGTGGCGGAAAGCCCCGAGTTCGACCACCCGAGCTCAGTTCTCTACTTCCGCGTGGACGACATTCACGCGGCGCGTGCTGAGCTCTCGAGCCGAGGCGTGCCGTTCGACGACGAGCCGCATCTGATCGCGAAGATGCCGGACCACGAGCTCTGGATGACGTTCTTCCGCGATCCTGACGACAACGTGCACGGGCTCATGTCGGAAGTTCGCTGAGAGCCTCTAACACAATGAGGCCTCGTCGACGGTGCGTGATGGGTGGTGCGAGGCAAGGACGCAGGGAGGGCCAATATGCGGGCATATTGGCCCGACTGAGGACGCCGCATCGCGCCGCCCAGCGCGTGCCGACGACTCAGAGCTTCGTTGTGTTAGAGGCTCTAAGCACGACGGTGAGCTCGAGGCCTCGTCGAGCGGAACGGTCACGCTGGACAAGGTCGGATCCGCCTGGCGCGCGGCCGAGTAGCCCGCGAGCGGGTCCGAGTGCGAGAGGACGTTGTCCGCGACCACTAGCCCGCCGGGCTCGAGCAGCGGCCTCGCCAGCGCGAAAAGCTCCTCGTAGTCGTCCTTCTCCGCGTCCAGGAAGACGAGGTCGAAGACGTCCTCGGCCTGACCTAGCGTCGCGAACGCGTCGCCTTCGACGAGCTCGGCCCACTCCTCGAGCCCGGCCTCGGCGACGTTCCGGCGCCAGGCCTCGCACTTCTCGGGATCGTGCTCGAGGGAGACGACGCGACCGCCGAGGACTCGAGCCCCCGCCGCCAGCCAGATCGACGAGTAGCCACGCGAGCCGCCGATCTCGAGCACCTCGATCCCGGCCTGCGTCGCCGCGAGCGCGAAGAGGAAGCGACCGGTCGTCGGCTCGACCTGGCGCGAGCGGCGTTGCGCCGGCACCCCTGCTTCCCGCTCGTGCGCGATCCTCCTGCTCGAGCCGCTCCAGGACGGCCAGCACGCGGTCGTCCAGCATCGCGTCAGGCGCCTTCGACGTCGACGACGATCATGCCGTCACGGACCGAGACCGGGTAGACGGGCACTGCTTCGAAGGCCGGGAGCGTCATCGGGATACCGGACTCCAGGTCGAAGCGCGATCCGTGGCGAGGGCAGACGACGACGCAGAGGTCGGGCTCCCAGTCCCCCTCGCAGAGCGGCCCGTCGTCGTGGGAGCAGCGATCCTCGATCGCATGCAGCTTTCCCGCGCAGTTGTAGACGCCGATGGTCAGCGCACCGGCAGGAACGAGCCGCATCGCTCCCGGAGGTAGCTCCTCGAGCAGGCAGACCTCGACCTCGGACATCAGCAGTGGGCTCAGTCGAGAACGAGATCGCGAGTCGACGTCCCCCACTCCTCGGGAAGCGGCGTCCCCTTTGCCTTGTGCAGCGCGACCTTGAGCACTCCGAGGCCGAGGATCGCGCACTTGAGGCGGACGGGCGTCAGCGGGATCCCGAGCTCGTCGAGCAACGCCTCCTTCGGCAGCTCCGCGACCTCGAGCGCGGTCTTCCCCTTCACGAGGTCCGTGAGCATCGATGTCGCGGCCTGGCTGATCGCGCACCCGCGGCCGTCGAATCCCACCTCCTCGATCACATCGCCTTCGCCGAGCCTGACCGAGACCGTTACCTCGTCGCCGCAGAGAGGGTTCTGGCCCTCCGCGCGCGCGTCGGCGGGCTCCAGCACGCCGTGGTTCCGCGGGTTCTTGTAGTGGTCGAGGATCAGCTCTCGATAGAGCTGGTCGAACTCGCTCATCCGAGCGACTTCTTGACCTTGTGCAGGCCGTCGACGAGGCGGTCGATCTCCTCGGGGATCGAGTACAGGTAGAAGCTCGCCCGCGTCGTTGCGCTGACTCCTAGCTTCGTCATCAACGGCTGCGTGCAGTGGTGCCCGGCGCGAACCGCGACGCCCTCCCAGTCGAGCACCTGTGCGACGTCGTGCGGATGGACGCCGTCGACGTTGAACGAGACGATGCCGGCGCGCCTCTCCGGCGGCGGCCCGTACACCTGGATCCACGGGAGCTCGGACAGCCGGCCGAGCGCGTACTCGACGAGCTCGTGCTCGTGACGCTCGATCGCGTCGAGGCCGATCTCGGAGAGATAGTCGACTGCGGAACCGAACCCGACGGCTTCCGCGATCGCCGGGGTGCCGGCTTCGAACTTGTACGGGAGCTCGTTCCAGGTCGTCCGCTCGAGCGAGACGGAGCGGATCATCTCCCCGCCGAGGTTGAAGGGTGACATCTCCTCCAGCAGCTCGCGCCTTCCCCAGAGCGCGCCGATGCCGCTCGGGCCGCACATCTTGTGCGAAGAGATGGCCAGGAAGTCGCAGCCGAGCGCCTGGACGTCGAGCGTTCGGTGTGGAGCGGCCTGCGCGCCGTCGACGACCATGATCGCGCCCTGCTCGTGCGCCCACGCGGCGAGCTCTGCCACCGGATTGACGGTTCCGAGAGTGTTCGAGACCAGGTTGTTGGCGACGACCTTGACGTTGCCCTCCCGCGCGATCTCGTCCAGGGACTCGAGGCGGAGCTCGCCGTGCTCGTCGATCGGGATCGCGCGAAACGCCGCGCCGGTGCGGCCTGCGACGTACTGCCAGGGAACGAAGCTCGAATGGTGCTCGAGCTCCGTGACGACGACCACGTCGTCAGGCCCGAGGTTGTCGAGCCCCCACGCGTAGGCCACGAGGTTCAGCGCTTCCGTCGCGCTGCGCGTGAAGATCACCTCGCGCTCGGAGGGCGCGTTGACGAAGGCCGCCACCTTGCGACGACCGGTCTCGTATCCCGTGGTCGCGCGCTCGGCGAGCCGGTAGACGCCGCGATGGACATTGGCGTAGGAGTGCTCGTAGAACTCGCGCATCGCGTCCAGCACCTGGCGCGGCTTCTGGGTCGAGGCTGCGGAGTCGAGGTACGCGACCGGCTTTCCGTTCACGAGCTCTTCGAACACGGCGAAATCGGCTCGCAGTCGATTCGCGTCGAGCTTCGGGTGGGTGGTTACGGCCACGATCGCATCGTACCCCTGGGGGTTCGAGTCACTCGGATGCCTGGTTGGAGATTGGCGCGCAGTCGGGGGCGGTCACGACCAAGCCGGGCGCCGTGTCGTGGCCGTCATCCGACGCGCGGGAGTCTCCGATCAAGCATTCAGGTCGACCTTGCCGTTCGTGGCGGCACGCTCGGCGGCGCGTTGCTGCCGCTCGACGGTGATCGCGGCCTCTTCCAGAAGCTCGCAGACGCGCTCCAGGCGCACCCGCTCGGACGTCTCCGCGAGGAGCTCCAGCTTGACGTCCGCAGTCAGCTCGACCCGCGCTGCGAGGACGTAGGACAGCTGCGGCGTGTCGGGGTCGGGTACCTCGACGTCGCTCGACGTGAGCTCGCGAAGCCGGCCGAAGAGCTCCTCGGCACGCGAAACGGTCTCCGGCTCGGCCGGGTCGTCCGCGTCGTCGAAGCGGGGTGACGTCTCCGATCTGGAAGCTTCTCACCGTCCGTGAGGTCGTGCAGCCTGAACCGGTCCCTGCCCTCGATCACGATGTTCATGCGTCCGTCCTCGAACCGAGTCAGAACCTCGAGCACGGCCGCGCGCGTCCCGATCTCTCGGATTCCGACCTCGTCCGCGAAGACGAGCCCGAACTCGCTGTCGTCCTCGAGGCACTCGCCGATCAGATCCTTGTAGCGCTCCTCGAAGATGTGGAGCGGCACGTGCTCGGAGGGGAGCAGGACGAGCGGGAGCGGGAAGAGACCGAGCTCGGTCATTCCGATCGTCGTAGTCGCGACGAATGCCCAGAGCGCGCCATGTCCGCTTTCCGCCAGGCTCATGCCCGCGCTTTCGCAAGCGCGAACGAGGTCGGCCGGCGGATGGACGAACACGCGAAACGGCCGCCGCGCGACCCGAAGGCCGACGTTCATCAGCCCCAGGCCGACTCGCATCCAGATCACGTCTCGCGGGAAGCTGAGGACGAGGCTGCGACGCGCCAACCGAGCGGCTTGCGCCGCGAGTGCGATCCCGTCGGGCGAGCAGCAAACGACACGGTTCATGACGACGATGTCGGCCGGCTCGACGCTTTCCGGGCTCTCGAGGACGTCGGCGATGCGGAACGACGGTCCGCTCCTCGATCCCGCGCTCACGAGCGAGCTCGCGTGCGTACGGCTCCCAGGCAGGCACGAGCTCGACCACCTCGCCCTGTCCGGCTCCCCGTTCGAGGAGCTCGGCCTGAAGCGTTCCGATCCCGCCCCCGATCTCGAGCACGCGAGCGTCCTCGAGGCCCGCCTCGGAAGCGGCGGCAACCATCTGGAGCTCGAGCTCGTCGAGACCCTTCTTGCGACGGCGCTCGAGGCTTCGCCGCGCCACTCGCGGCCTGAACATCTGCTCACACGGCCCGCGCGGCAGCAGCTGGTCACTGGCGGCACGAGGCGCTATTCGGCTGTCTGCTCGAGCTCGAGCGCGGCCGAGTTGATGCAGTAGCGAAGCCCGTTCGGGCCCGGACCGTCCTCGAACACGTGCCCGAGGTGACCGCCGCACGTCGCACACATGACCTCGGTCCGCGTCATCCCGTAGCTCCTGTCGGTCTCCGTGATCACGCTGTCCAGCTCGGCGGGCTCGACGAAGCTCGGCCAGCCGGTTCCCGAGTCGAACTTGTCGTCGGAACGGAAGAGCTCCGTCCCGCACCCCGCGCAGCGATAGACACCGGGCGAGTGCTCGTCCCAGTAGGCGCCGGTGAACGCACGCTCGGTGCCCTTCCGGCGCAGGATCTCGTACTGCTCAGGGCGCAGTCGCTCGCGCCACTCGGCGTCTGTCAACTCCAGTTTTTCGGTCATGGAGCCAGGGTAGCGCTACCGTCCCTGCGGATGGACGCAGATGCCGTCGAGATCCGGGTGCTCGGCTGCCTCATCGAGAAGCAGCGAACGACTCCCGACGCCTACCCGCTGTCCCTGAACTCGATTCGGCTCGCCTGCAACCAGTCGACGAACCGAGAGCCGGTCGTCGAGTACGACGAATCGACGATTCGCGCCGCGCTCGAACGACTCTCTCGGAAGGGCTGGACACGCCTCGCGAGCGGTGCAGGCAGCCGAGCGGCGAAGTACCGGCACCTGCTCGACGACGCGATCGGCCTCTCCGGCGAGGAGATCTCGGTGCTGGCGGTCCTGATGCTGCGGGGAGCGCAGACGCCGGGCGAGCTGAAGCAGCGGACCGAGCGGCTGCACGCGTTCGGATCGCTCGACGACGTGGTCGGCGTGCTCGAGCGCATGGCGGAACGAGACCTCGTCGAGCGGCTCGAGCGACGGCCCGGGCAGAAGGAAGAGCGTTTCGATCACCGGCTCGGCGGCGACATGCCGGCAACCCCGGCAGAGCCGAGCACCCGCAGTAGCGAGGAGGAGCGCATCCGCATGCTCGAGGAGCGCGTCGGTGTGCTCGAGGACGAGCTCGCCTCGCTGCGACGCGAAACCGAAAACCGGGGTCAGGCTAAAGCCTGACCCCGAACCTGGCCTGCAGCCTGGTCAGCCCTGCGGGATGCGCGCTTCGAGCGCTGCGGCCAGCGCCTCGCGCACCGGCTCGAGCTCGACGCGGTCGAGCACGTCCTGGAAGAACCCGCGCACGATGACGCGCTCCGCCTCGGCACGGGTGAGCCCGCGCGTCATGAGGTAGAAGAGCAGCTCGCGATCGACCTGCCCGAGGGTCGCTCCGTGGGTGCAGCGCACGTCGTTCGCCATGATCTCGAGACCGGGGATCGAGTCCGCGTGCGCCGTCTTCGAGAGCAGGAGGTTTCGGTTCTCCTGGTACGCATTCGTCTTCTGCGCGCCTTCCTCGACGCGGATCATCCCGCGCCAGACCGCACGTGCGTTGTCGCGGAGCGCGCCCTTGAACGCGAAGTCGGACGTCGTCGACGGTGCCATGTGCTCCTGGAACGTGTCGTAATCGAGGTGCTGCGTGCCATCGGCGAAGTACGCGCCCGTGACACGCGAGGTGGCGCCGGGCCCGGCGAGATCGTTCTGGATCCGCACCTTGCCCTTGGCGGAGCCGAAGCCGGCGGTCACCCAGTCGAGCTCGGCGTCGCGCTCGACGCGCCCGTGATGCGACGCGAAGTGCCACGTCGCTCGCGAGAAGTTCTGGACCGACACGTACTCGACCTTCGCGGCGTCCTGAACGACGATCTCGACCGCTGCGTTCGAGTACGAGGCGAGATCGGGTGACGTCGACGCGTACTCCTCGATCAGCGCGAACCGGGACTCGGGCTCGGCGACCACGAGCAGCCGCCAGAAGAGCGACCCGCCTTCGACGGCGTTCGCGATCCTCACGTAGAGCGGCTTCTCGACGACGACGCCGCGCGGCACGTGCACGAGCAGGCCGTGCTTCCAGAGGGCGGCGTTGTGCGCCGCGAACTTCTCGTCCCAGCCGACGAGCGAGTACAGGAGCTCGTGGTCGTCCGTCAGCGGCTCGAACCGGATCCCCTCCGGCGCCCGGGCGATCTCGATGCCTGCCTCGCCGACATGGGCGATGCCGGCTACGTCGAGATCGAGGAGTGACGGCGGTGCTGCGATCTGCGCCGCGCCGTTCGCGGTCCACGCATCGGGATCGAACCCCTTGAGATCGGTGAACCGCCAGTGCTCGTCCTTCGTCGACGGCAGCGGGAGCTCCCGGTAACGCGCCTCGATCTCGGCTCGCGATGAGGCCACCGTCAAAGAGCCCGCATCTTGTTGTTCCGCGCATCGTGGGTCAGCTCGGCGAGGCCGAGCGCTTCGAGCAGCGGCGGCAGGTACATCCCGAAGCGTCCGCGGTATCCCTTGCGGAGGCCGTACCAGCCGCCGAGCGGGTTGTCCTCGGAGCGACCCCAGGCCTCGACGGTGCCCTCCTTCGCCTGCTTCTGCTCGTCCGCGGCGCCGAGATCCATCCAGTCTCCGTGCTTCTTCAGCATCGCGTGCAGATCGTCGATCGCCCGCCCGTCGTAGCTGAGCTTGGTCGAGCCGACCTGACATACGAGCGACGGTGGATCCGTCGCGTCGTCCCGGTACATCTGGTACTCCGACGAACCGGGCGGCGTCTTCAGCACCCACGGGTCCTCGCGGGTCCCGGAGCCCTTCGAATCAGGCATCGAACCTCCTGTGCAGCATGAGCGCGTTGCCATCCGGATCCTTGAACCACGCCTGGCGGCAGACGCCAGTCATGATCGTGTCGCCGTCGAAGGCGACGCCTTTCTTCTCGAGCTCGGCGCGCGCGGCGTCGACGTCCGACACACGAAGAGCCAGCCCTGCTGGCGACGGCGCGAAAGGCTGGTCGATGCTGGACGGATCGAAGATGTCGAGCGTGACCTGTCCGCACCGAAGCTCCATGTCGGACTCGCCTTCGGTCTCCACCTCGAGCCCGAGCACCTCGGTGTAGAAGCGCTTCGCGCGCGGAAGGTCCTGCGTCAGGAACGACACGAAGTCGACGTGCTCGATCATCGTCGTTCGGCCGGCATCACGGCTTCGAGCCGTCGGAGTACGGCGCGTGCCGGTGGTGCAGGATCAGCGAGTTCCCGTCCGGGTCCTTGAAGAACGCCATGTGGCAGACGCCGGAGTCGTAGGCCTCCGGAAACAGGAACTCGACGCCCTTCTCGCGCAGCTTGTCCATCGCCTCGGCGACGTCCGGGACGCGGAGCGCGAGAGCCGTGTTGCTCGGGCTGAACGGCACTCCGGTCTGCTCGGGCGTGTTCAGCAGGATCGTCACGTTGCCCGTCTCGAACTCCGGCCACTCCTCATGGGCGAGCGGGTTGCGCTTCAGGCCCAGCGTCTCGCCGTAGAACTCGACGGCGCGAGCGCGATCGGTCACAGGGATGCCGACGAAGTCGGTGCGTTCGACATCGATCATGGAGTGCTCCCGTCCGCGTAAGGCGCGTAGCGGCGGTGGAAAAGGATGCGGTTGCCGGCGGGATCGTTCACTCCCACGCCCCTGCATGCACCAGAGTCCCAGACCTCACCGACCTCGAGTCCTGCGGACTCGAGCTGCTGTCTCGCGGCCTCGACGTCGGCAACGCGCAGTGCGATCGTCGAGGGTGGGAGCGGCGCGAACTCGTAGTCGTGCGTGTGCGGCGTCATGACCGCGAGCGTGACGTTGCCGACCTCGTACTCGACCCAGTCGTCGCCGGGAGAGTTCGGATTCCGCTCGAGCCCGAGCACCTCGCCGTAGAAGCGGTTCGCCTCCTCCATGTCCGTCACGGGAACGCGGATGTAGTCGACGCGCTCGACGTCCATCAGCTCTCGCGCGGCTTGTACCGATGGTGGAGCATGAGGGCGTTGCCATCGGGATCGTTGAAGAACGCCATGTGGCACACGCCCGTGTCGAACGTATCCCCGTCGAACTCGATCCCCTTCCCCTCGAGCTCGGTGCGCGCGGTCGCGACGTCGTCGACGTGGAGCGCGAGGTGAGCTGTCTTCTGCGGCGCGAACTCCAGCCCGAACTGGCCGGCTCGTAGATCCCGAAGCACGTGTCGCCGACCCAGAACTCCGCGCCGCCGGTCTTGTCGGGACGCAGCCCGAGCGTGTCGACGTAGAACGCACGCGACCGCTTCCAGTCCGTCGACGGCACGGCGACGAAGTCCACTCCCTGTATCTGCATCGATCGTCCTCCCGAGTCGTTCGCGGGCGCAGGTCGGTTAGCCGACCGAGCCCTCCATCTGCAGCTGGATCAGGCGGTTCATCTCGACCGCGTACTCGAGCGGGAGCTCCTTCGTGATCGGCTCGACGAAGCCGGAGACGATCATCGCGCTCGCCTCCGCCTCGGAGAGCCCGCGGCTCATCAGGTAGAAGAGCTGCTCCTCGCCGATCTTGGACACGGTCGCCTCGTGGCCGAGATCGACGTCGTTCTCGTCGACCTGGATGTACGGGTACGTGTCCGAGCGAGACTCCTCGTCGAGGATCAGCGCGTCGCAGACGACCTTGGACTTCGACCCCGTCGCGCCCTTCGCCACCTGCAGCAGGCCGCGGTAGCCGGCGCGCCCGCCGTCCTTGGAGATCGACTTGGACGTGATCACCGAAGAGGTGCGCGGCGCGACGTGGACGACCTTGCCGCCCGCGTCCTGGTGCTGCCCCTTGCCGCCGAACGCGATCGAGAGCACCTCACCGTGCGCGCCTTCTCCCATCAGCCAGATCGCGGGGTACTTCATCGTCACCTTCGAGCCGAGGTTCCCGTCGACCCACTCCATCGTCGCGTCCTCGTAGGCGACCGCCCGCTTGGTCACCAGGTTGTAGACGTTGTTCGACCAGTTCTGGATCGTCGTGTAGCGGCAGCGTCCGCCGCGCTTGACGACGATCTCGACGACCGCAGAGTGGAGCGAGTCGGAGGAGTAGATCGGAGCAGTGCAGCCCTCGACGTAGTGCACGTACGCGCCCTCGTCGACGATGATCAGCGTGCGCTCGAACTGGCCCATGTTCTCCGCGTTGATGCGGAAGTAGGCCTGGAGCGGCATCTCGATGTGGACGCCCGGCGGGACGTAGATGAACGACCCGCCCGACCAGACGGCCGAGTTGAGCGCGGCGAACTTGTTGTCGTTCTGCGGGATGATCGTGCCCATGTACTGCTTGACGATGTCCTCGTGCTCGCGCAGGCCGGAGTCCATGTCGAGGAAGAGCACGCCCTTCGCCTCGAGGTCGGCCTGGAGCTTGTGGTACACGACCTCCGACTCGTACTGGGCGCCGACGCCGGCGAGGTACTTCTTCTCCGCCTCCGGGATGCCGAGCTTGTCCCAGGTGTCGAGGATGTCGGCCGGGAGGTCTTCCCAGCTCTCTGCCTGCTTCTCGGTGGGCTTGATGTAGTAGTAGATGTTCTCGAAGTCGATCCCTGACAGGTCGGCGCCCCAGCTCGGCATCGGCCGGGCGAGGAAGTAGTCGAGGCTCTTGTGCCGGAACTCCCGCATCCACTGCGGCTCGTCCTTGTGCTCGGCGATCGCCTCGACGACGTCATGTGAGACGCCCCGGCCCGACTTGAAGAAGTAGTCCTTCGCCTCGTCGGGGTTCGAGAACCCGTACTTGTAGTCCGAGCGGATCTCGCGGACGACGTCGGTCTCGTGCTGGGTGCTCATGCCTCACCCCCCACGGTAGCTGGTGCGAAGGCCTCGTAGCCCTTCCGCCTCCAGCTTCGCGGCCATTTCCGGACCGCCCTCTGCGACGATCCGCCCGCCCGTGAAGACGTGCACGAAGTCGGGCTTCACGTAGTTCAGGATCCGCTGATAGTGGGTGATGAGCAGCGCGCCCATGTCCGGGCCGACGAGCGTGTTCACTCCGGTCGCGACGACGCGCAGCGCGTCGATGTCGAGCCCGGTGTCGGTCTCGTCGAGGATCGCGATCGAGGGCTTCAGCATCGCGAGCTGGAGCACCTCGATGCGCTTGCGCTCCCCGCCCGAGAACCCGTCGTTGACGTAACGGGAGGCGAGCTCGCGCGTGACCTTGAGCTCCTCCATCTTCTCCATGAGCTCCTTGCGGAACTCGGGAATCGGGATCGGGTCGTCCTCTCCGCCGTTTCGCCCTTTGCGGATCGCGTTGATCGCGCTCCGCAGGAAGCTCGTGACAGTCACGCCCGGGATCGCGTGCGGATACTGGAACGCGAGGAAGAGCCCGCGCCGGGCACGTTCGTCAGCACCGAGCTCCGTGATGTCCTCTCCGTCCAGGAGGATCTGGCCCTCCGTCACCTCGTACGCGGGATGCCCCATGAGCGCGTAGGCAAGCGTCGACTTGCCCGAGCCGTTCGGGCCCATGATCGCGTGCATCTGGCCGCGGTCGACCGAGAGATCGACGCCCTTGACGATCTCGGTGCCGTCTTCCAGCGCAACGTGAAGATTCTTGATCTCGAGTAGTGCCATCAGGAAAAGGACCTCTTCCACCTGCGCAGACGAAGGAGTCGCCCGCCTCTCGCATGGTACCCGGATCGCTTCCGCCCACGTGGCCGGTGGTATCGTGACGCGATGCCTTTCGCCTGGTGGGAGCTGATACTCATCCTGCTCGTCCTCCTGCTCGTCTTCGGCGCGAAGCGGCTGCCGGAGATGGGCCGGTCGCTCGGGAAGGGGATGCGCGAGTTCAAGGACTCCGTCTCCGGCCTGACCGACGATGACGACGACAGAGAGACGAAGCGCCCGCCCGCGGAGCTTCCCTCGGCGTCCTCAGAGCCCGACACGCCCGCGGATCCTCACGGCATCCCCGCCGAAGAGACCGAGCGGGAACGCGTCTCCTAGGACGAGCCTCGTTTGCGCCGGTGGCTGCCGCGCCGCCTCCACCACGGTGAGGAGGCCACCCTCGTCGAGCACCTGGACGAGCTTCGCAGCCGGCTGATCCTCTGCCTGTTTGCGATCGTCCCGGCCTTCGCGCTCGCCTTCGCGTTCCACGGAGAGATCCTCGAGTGGCTCATCGATCCGCTTCCCGATGACAAGAGGCTTGTCACCCTCGGGGTGACGGAGCCGTTCACGACCTCGGTGAAGGTGAGCGTCATCGCTGCGCTCGCACTCGTGCTCCCTGTGCTCCTCTGGCAGGTCTGGGCGTTCTTTGCACCAGCCGTCGCGCCGAACTTCGAGCGCATCGCGCTCGTGTTCGTCGCCTTCGCGACCGCGCTCTTCGCCGTGGGGGTCCTCTTCATGTACTACGTCGTGCTGCCGCGAGCGCTCGACTTCCTGACGAACTTCGACGACGAGTTCTACGACAATCAGATCCGGGCGAGCTACTACATGACGTTCGTCGCCATGACGTTGTTCGGCGGAGGGCTGGCGTTCCTCATGCCGATCTTCGTGCTCGCGCTCGTGCGCCTGCGAATCCTGACCTCCACACGCCTGCGCCAGAACCGCAAGTACGCGTTCGTGATCCTGCTCATCTTTGCGGCACTCCTGCCCACGGTCGATCCCGTATCGCTGGCGATGGAGATCGTCCCGCTCATGCTCCTGTTCGAGGCGTCGATCTGGCTCTCGGTGCTCATGGAGCGGCGCTGGCCGGCGGAGGAACCGTGGGAGGAGGAGCTGGCGCGCCTCGAGGGCTCGTGAGGGTGCTTTCCGCCGACTGGGTCGTCCCGGTCGAAGGCGCTCCAATCGAGGACGGTGCGGTTGCGATCGGAGAAGACGGCCGCATCGCTGCGGTCGGCACGGCGTCGGAGCTCGGCGACGGCGAGCGCTTTCCCGAGTCCGTGATCCTTCCCGGCTTCGTCAACGCACATACTCATCTCGAGTACGCCGTCTACGCGGGCTTCGGCGACGGGCTTCCCTTCGGGCCGTGGATCGCGTTGCACGTGGAACGGAAGGGACGGATCGGCTTCGAGGAGATGGAGGCGAGCGCCCGCCTCGGCGCCCTCGAGTGCCTACGGTCCGGGATCACTACGGTCGGGGATTGCAGCTTCAGCGGGGCGGCGGCCACCGCGTGCGCCGACCTCGGCCTCGGTGCCATCGTGTTCCTCGAGGTCTTCGGCGCGGACGAGACAACGCCGCCGGAGAGGTTCGAGAAGATCCGACATCAGGTCGCGGACGCGTTCTCGGAGCGGGTTCGCATCGGCATCTCGCCGCACGCGCCGTACACCTGCACGCTCGGACTGTACGAGGCGTGCGCCGAGCTCGGCCTGCCCGTCGCGACGCACCTCGCCGAGAGCGACGCCGAGACGGAGTTCCTCCGGACGGGCACGGGAACGTGGCAGGCATTCGCCGAAATGCTCGTGCCTCCGCTCGGAACGACGGGGATCCGCGCTCTCGCCGAAGCCCGTCTGCTCGGCCCGCAGGTCCTGGCGGCCCACTGCGTCCGAGCGGACGATGAGGAGATCGAGCTGCTGGCCGCACATGACGTCGCCGTCGCGCACTGCCCGCGTTCGAACGGGTATCTCGGCTGCGGCATCGCGCCCTTGACAGCGCTGCGAGAAGCCGGAGTGCGAGTTTGCATCGCCACCGACAGCCCGGCGTCGACTCCGTCCTTCGACATGTTCGAGGAGATGCGCACCGCGATCGTCGGTGCGCGGGCACGCGAGCGGCGCCCGGACGCACTGATGGCCGACGACGCGCTCGAGCTCGCCACGCTCGGCGGCGCCCGCGCTCTCGGCCTCGACGGCGAAATCGGCTCGATCGCAGCCGGAAAGCGGGCGGATCTCACCGTGCTGTCGCTCGTCGGCTCACCTTTGGCACAGTGGGAAGATCCCGTTACGGCCGCGGTACTCGGCGGCTCGCCCGAGCGCGTCGTCGCTACGCTCGTCTCCGGCGAAACCCGCTACGAGAGAGGAGGGGAAGCATGGCTCGAGCTGATCGACGCCGCGCGCAGCGCCCGCGACCGACTGCTGCAGCGCGTCGTCACGACGTAGCGATCGAGGACACCATGTTCTTCCCCAAGCTTCGCCGGAACGCGAAGTGGGTATTTCTCTTCCTCGCCATCGTGTTCGCGCTCGGTTTTGTGGGCTTCGGCGTCGGAGCGGGTGGCGTGGGAATCGGGGACGTCTTCCGCGGGACCGCGGGCGCTTCGGGGGTCCCCTCCATCTCGGAATCGGAGAAGCGGGTCTCCGAGAATCCTCGCGACGCTGCGGCCTTCCGCGACCTCGCGACAGCTCATCAGGCGGCGGGGAACACGAGTGAGGCGATCGAGGCACTCGAGAACTTCGTCGCGCTCAAGCCGAAGAACACCGCGGCACTGGTCGATCTCGCGAGCCTCTACCTCGTCAAAGTCGACGAGGCTCAGAGGCGCGCGAACGTCGCCAACGTCCGCGCCGCCTATCTCGCGCCCGGCGCAGCGGTGGCCTCGGTGACTCAGTTGGGCGGCAGCCCCCTCGATCCCGACCCGATCTCGGCCGCAGTCGACGGCCGGCTCTCCCAGATCGTCCAGACGGAGCTCGGCGCGGCGCAGACGGCAGCGGCCCAGGCTGTCGACGCGTACAAACGTCGCGCGGCAATCGAGCCTCAGAACGCACTCTTCCAGCTCGAGCTGGCCCAGACGGCGGAATCGGCCGGCGATCCGGCTACTGCAATCACCGCCTACGAGAAGTTCCTGCAGCTCGAGCCGGAGGACCCGAACGCGCCCGACGTCCAGGCGCGGCTGAAGCAGCTTCGAGCCCAGACCGGCGTCACCGGTTAGTAGGCTGCGCCCGTGAGGGTCGCCGCCGTTCTGAGTGCCGTCTGCGCGGCGGGCCTGGTGCTCGCGCTCGGCGGGTGCGGCACGGGCGGGTACACGGACGGAGGCAGCCAGGGCAACGGAAAGCAGCTCTTCACGCAGGCGTGCGGCGTCTGTCACACGCTCGCCGACGCGGGCACCGCGGGCACGATCGGCCCGGACCTCGACGACGCGTTCGCGCAGGCGCGAACGGACGGGATGACCTCGGACACGTTCACGCAGGTGGTCGCAGCGCAGATCCGGTTTCCGATCGAGATGACCTCGACAGGAGCTCCCGGCATGCCCGCCGCGGACGAGACGCTGCCGTCATGCGACGACGTCGAGGAGGGCGCGTTCTGCGTCGACGATCAGGACACCGCCGTGGACGACATCGCCGCGTACGTCGGATCCGTCGCGGGAACGGGAGCGACCGCCGAGGCGCCCACTGACGGGAAGTCGATCTTCACGGCGAGCTGCGGCTCGTGTCACACGCTCGCAGACGCGGGCACCGCGGGCACGATCGGCCCGAACCTCGATACGTCGAGGCCCTCGAAGCCACTCGTCGTCGATCGCGTGACGAACGGACAGGGCGCCATGCCGTCATTCAAGGACTCGCTGGACGCGGCGCAGATCGAGGCGGTCGCCGAGTACGTCTCGAGCTCAGCCGGTCGGTAGACGACTACCTTGCAACAGACTGTTGCAAGCGTTGCCTGACGGCGACGGTCATCGCTCCAGGTCGACGACGACGTGTGTCAGCGGGACGTCGTAGCGCTCGCGCAACGCACTGACAACACCGCGCTCGAGCCAGTTCGAACGGCCCTCGGGATGCGTCGACACGACCATCTCGTTCGGTCGGAAGAGGCGGACGGCGTCCTCGACAGCGACGAGCGGATCGACGTCGCCGATGTCTCCCTGCGCCTCGATGCCGAGCGTCGACAGACGAGAGAGTGTGGCGTCCAAGCGCTTGTGGGCCTCGGCCCGAGCTGGATCCTCGTCCGAGACCCACGTCTTGAGACGTGAGTTCAGGGCCGGACAGACGACGTAGAACAGCGACCTCTTCTCGAGGGCGAGCTGCCCGATCGTCTCCATGAGCTCGTCGCCGATCACGGTCTCGTTCGCGACGACGAGCACGCGCTTCTCGTCTCCTGAGCCGATCCGAGCGATCTGCTCGGGAGGCGGGGCCGGCCCGCGCTGGCGCGTGTAGATCCAGACCGCGGCGCCCGACAGGGCGAGAAAGACGACGAGCCCCAGCCAGGGATTGAGCCAGGACGCTCCGACGATGAGGGCGAAGGCGCCGATCGAGATGAGCAGAAAGCGAAACGCAGCCGCCTCGCTGCGGAACGGGCTCTCCACGGCGTCAGATGAGATAGACGACGGAGTAGACCACGATCCACATTACGTCGACGAAGTGCCAGTAGATCCCGGGGAGCTCGACACCGTGGTGGTGCTCCGGCGTGAAGTGACCCCGGAAGCCCCGGACGATGACCATGCCGAGCAGGGTCAGGCCGATGAAGACGTGGGCGCCATGCAAACCGGTGAGGCCGAAGAACACCGAGGCGAATGCGCCGTCGCCGGTGTTGAAGCCGACGTTCAGGTACTCGACCACCTGCGTCAGGAGGAAGACGAGGCCCATCAGGAACGTGAGCACCATCCCGGCCAGGAAGGCGGGCCGATTGCCGCGCTTGATCGACTGGAGCGCCCAGTGCATCGTGAAGCTCGACGTCACGAGGATGGCCGTGTTCACGCCGGCCACGAAGACGGGGAAGTGGTACGGCTCCGGCGGCCACTCCGAAGGCGCTCCCGGGTTCACGACGCGAACGAAGAAGTACGCGGTGAAGAACGAGCCGAACAGCATCGCCTCCGACGCGATGAAGAGCAGCATTCCGAGCACGCGCGCGTCCATTCGGGAGCTCTTGTGCGCCTCCGGCGGACCGTGATGGTCGTGAACCGCTTCTGCGTGCGAGGTCATAGGGTCTTCTCTAGGACTTCCCGGCGTGAGCCGGGAAGACCTTCCACGATGACGTGCTCGACCGGGACACCGCTCTCCGAGCGCAACCGCCCGACGAGATCCCGCCGAAGCCAGCCCGAGCGCGTTCCTGGAAACGTCGACACGATGATCTCGTCGGTCCGCTCGTCGCGGACGGCCTGCATGGCCGCGGTGAACGGGTCCGGGTGCGCGATCTGGCCGTGGACGTCGAGGCCGTCCGCGCGCAGCGCGGACAGAGCCGCCCGTAGCCGGCGTTCGGCGTCGGGATGCCCGGAGCGCGTCGGGTCGCTCTGCGGCGCCACGATCAGGAAGCTGGCCTCGCTCTCACGAGCCCGCGCACGAATTCGCTCGAGCAGCGGCTCGCCGAGTACGGTCTCGTTCGCCACGACGAGGACGTTCGCCCGAGTCTGGCCGGCATCGCCGCTGACGACGTGCTCCACGGGCTTGCCGGCCGCCGCCCTGCGGATCTCCTCCAGAAGGTTCTTGCGGAGCCATCCCGACTTCGTTTCCGGATGGGTCGAGACGATGATCTCGTCCACGTCCTCCGCGGCGAGGATGTCCCTGACGGCACTCAGCGGGTCGTCGTCGAACACGTCACCGTGCGCAGGGATCCCGGCCTCGCGGAGCGCCGCCAGCGTCCTGTCGAGCCGTCGGCCCGCCGCTGCGCGGCGGGAGTCGCGGTACACCACGTATCCCGTTCGCGGCTGGGTCACCGGAGCGACCACGCGGACACGGATCGGCCCCGCTTCCGCCCGGCGCTTCACCGCAGCGACGAGCTCGCCGCTGACGAGCGTCTCGTTGGCGACGACGAGGACGGAAGAGGCGCCCGTCACGCGTGCACCTCCTCGGGCTCGCGTACCTCCTTCTCCGGGCTCATGACCGCATGCCGCGCGCCAGGAACGCCGTACTCGTAAGGCCCTCCGACGACCTGCGGGATCTCGTCGAAGTTGAAGATCGGCGGCGGCGACGTGACCTGCCACTCGAGCGTCAGCGCGCGCCATGGGTTGGCCTCGGCAACAGGACCACGCGTCCAGCTCGTCATGATGTTGTAGACGAACACGACGAACGAGACGCCGAGCATGAACGAGAAGATCGTGATGAGGAAGTTCAGGTCACCGAACGCCTCCGCGTAGTCGGAGACCCGGCGCGGCATCCCTCGCAGGCCGACGTAGTGCATCGGGAAGAACGTCGCGTTGAAGCTCACGAAGGTCATCCAGAAGTGGATCTTCCCGAGCCGCTCGTTGTACATCCGGCCGGTCATCTTCGGGAACCAGTAGTAGACGCCCGCGAAGATCGTGAACACCGAGCCGCCGAAGAGCACGTAGTGGATGTGGGCGACGATGAAGTACGTGTCCGATGCGTGGATCGTGATCGGAACCGCTCCGAGGTAGATCCCTGAGAGCCCGCCGATCACGAACATCGTGATGAAGCCGAGCGCGAACAACATCGGCGTGTTCAGGTGGATCCGGCCCCGCCATAAGGTGGCGACCCAGGAGAAGATCTTGATTCCCGTCGGGACCGCGATCAGGAGCGTCGTGATCATCATCGGCACGCGTAGCCAGTCGGCCATGCCCGCGACGAACATGTGGTGGGCCCAGACGGAAAACCCGAGAACGAGGATCCCGAGCAGCGACAAGGCCATCAGCCGGTAGCCGAAGATCGGCTTGCGCGACATCGAGGCGATGACCTCGGAGACGATCCCGAACCCGGGCAGCATCATGATGTACACCGCCGGATGGCTGTAGAACCAGAAGATGTGCTGGTAGCCCAGCACGTACCCGCCTCCGTCGGGCGTGAAGAAGTCGGTGTGCATGATCCGGTCGAACATCACGAAGAACTGCGAGCCCGCGATGAACGGCGTCGCGATGACGACGAGCAGCGAGGTCGTGAAGTTCGCCCACACGAGCAGCGGCATGCGCCAGAAGGTCATGCCCGGCGCGCGCATGGTGATGATCGTGACCAGGAAGTTGAGGGCCGTCATGATCGACGACGCCCCCGCCCACTGGACGCCCATGTTGAAGAATGTCTGGCCTAAGGGCTGGCCTTCGGCAAGCGGCGCGTAGCCCGTCCAGCCTGCACCGAACGCGCCGCCGGGGGCGAGGAAGCTTGCGACGAACATGACCCCTGCGATCGGGAGCAGCCAGAAAGAGAGCGCGTTCAGGCGCGGGAACGCCATGTCCGGCGCACCCAGCATGAGCGGGACGGCGAAGTTGGCCAGGCCGGCGAACGCGGGGATGATGAAGAGGAAGATCATCAGCGTTGCGTGGACCGAGACGAGACCGTTGAAGGTCTGCGAGTCCACGAACTGGAGCCCCGGCTGGGCCAGCTCCGCCCGGAAGAACATCGCCAGCAGGCCGCCGATCGTGAAGAAGAAGAAGGTCGTGACGAGGTACTGGATCCCGATGACCTTGTGGTCGGTGTTGACGCGGAAGTAGTCGCGCCAGGTCCGCGCGCCGTGGCCCGAGTGGTCCTCGGGCCGGGTGGGGCGGCCCGAGACGTAGTGCAGCCAGTAGTCGAAGGAGCCGATCCCGGCGAGGAAGCCGATCGGAGCGGCCGTCATTGCGCCGACGGCGAGGATCACCTCGGTCAGCCAGAGCGGTTCCCACCCCCACCACCAGCGAAGCCCGAGCACGAGCAGCGTCGCGAGCCCGAAGAAGAGCAACGCCATCCAGAGTCCCCGCAGGATCCCTGGACCGAAGAAGGCCCGTCCGAGCGGACCGCGCGGCGGCTGGAAGTGAGCCGGATAGTGATCTTCCGGGGTGACGTGCTGGTGCGTCGACGTCATGCCTGCTGCTCCTCGATCCAGGCCTCGAACTCCTCCTCGGAGACGACGCGCGCCTTCGCCCGCATCGTCGCGTGCCCGAGCCCGCAGAGCTCTGTGCAGACGACGGCGAAGTCGCCCGTGCGGTCGGGCGTGACGAGGATCTCCGTCTCGATTCCGGGCACCGCGTCCATCTTCTGGCCGAAGTTCGGCACCCAGAACGAGTGGATCACGTCGACCGCGGTCATCGTGAAGCGCGCCTCCTGCCCTAGCGGCAATACCAGCTCGCCCGTCGTGACGGGCTCGCCTTCCGCGTCGTCGAAGTCCGAGTATGCGAACTTCCACGCGAACTGCTGCCCGATCGCCTGTACTTCGAGCGGTCTCGTGCCCGACTCGCCGTTTCGCGCCATTACGATCGCGCTGAAGATCCCGATCGCGGTGACCAGCACTGCGGGGACCGCCGTCCACAGGATCTCGAGGCCGGTATGGCCGTGGATCGGCGGCCCGTCCGCGTCGTCATCGTCCGGCACACGCCACTTCCACACCGAGAACACGACGACAGCGGTGACGAGCGAGAAGATGACGATCGAGATGATCGTGACGAACCAGTAGATCGCCTGGATGCGGTCGAACTCCTCGGACGCGGACTCCGGGAGCCACTTGAAAAGGACCGCCACCAGCGTGAGCGCCACGCCGATCACGACCCCGATCGCGACGAGCTGGACGATCCCTTTGCGCACCGCTTCGAGCCTACTCAAAGGGCGAGCTATCGTGCCGGGACTGTCGGTTCGGCGCTGCCGTCTTTTCTCGTGACCCTCTCTCGCAAGCTCCTGCTCACCGCCGGCTTCCTCCTCGGAAGCGTCTTCGTGCTCGTCGTCGGGCTCGGAGGCGGAAGGAGCGAGGCAGCTCCAGCCGCTTCGCAAGAGCAGCTCGGAAGCGGGAAGCCCGTCGTGCTCGCCTTCGGTGGAGACGTGCATTTCGAGGGGGTGCTCGTGTCCAAGCTGGCCAGCTCGCCCTCGAGCCTCCTCGCTCCCATCGCGCCGGTGCTCGACCAGGCCGACATCGCTGTGGTCAACCTCGAGACCGCGGTGACGAACGGCGGGTCAGCCTCGTCCAAGACGTTCACCTTTCGCGCTCCCTCGAGCTCGTTCGAGGCACTCCGCGGCGGGTCGGTCGACGTCGCGTCGATGGCCAACAACCACGGCATGGACTTCGGAGAGGCGGGGCTGCGCGACTCGCTCGCAGCGGCAAGGCGCCACCGATTCCCGGTGATCGGCATCGGGCTCGACGGGAAGCAGGCCTACGCGCCGCACCGTCGTACCGTGCGGGGCCAGCGCATCGCGATTCTCGCCGCGACACAGGTGTTGGACGACCACCTGATCGAGAGTTGGACGGCCGGCCCGGGCAAGCCCGGCTTGGCCTCGGCGAAGGCCGTCCCGCGCCTGCTCCAGGAGGTTCGGCGCGCCCGGAGGAGTGCGGACACCGTCGTCGTCTTCCTCCACTGGGGCGTGGAGCTCGAGGGATGCCCGACCTCCGACCAACGTACGCTGGCTCGCCAGCTCGTTGGAGCAGGCGCAGACATCGTCGTCGGTGGGCATGCGCACCGGCTCCTCGGTACAGGTCGGATGGGCAAGGCCCTCGTGGGCTACGGGCTCGGGAACTTCGTCTGGTACGGAACGAGCGAGCTCTCCACGCAGACCGGGGTGCTGCTCGTGACTGCTACCGGTCGCCGCATCGACGGATACCGCTGGGTACCGGCGCGGATCGTCGACGGGGTCCCGCGTCCGCTCACGGGCGAGGAGCGGCGGCGCGAGGTCGCCGGGTGGCGCTCCCTCCGAGGTTGCACGGGCTTGCGCCCGTAGTCCGAGCTCTCGTCGGCGAACCGATCTCGCGGTGCGGCCGAACCACGTGGCCTCAGCAATCGAAGCGCCCCAAAGGGAGACTCAATCGTGAAGAAGATCTCGTTCGCAGTCGTCGGCGTACTCGCTGCCATGACAGCGCTTGCCGTCGGTGTTTTCTCGGCCACTGCCGGCTCGTCGGCGCCCGCAGCAGCCGATCCGCATGCAATGCACTCGCAGTCCGTGAAGCTGCAAGGCCTTACTCAGTCCGACTTGCGCGCCCTGCTCGGCCGGCAGCTCGGCGAGCACGCAGCGCTTGCGATGAACGCGACGAACCTCGGCGTCACCGGCTCCCCGGCGTTCCCGGCAGCCGCGAAGGCGCTCGACCGGAACTCGGTCGCGCTGTCGAAGTCGATCACGGCCGTCTACGGGAAGAAAGCAGGCAACGCGTTCCTGAACGGCAAGTTCCAGTGGCGCGATCACATCAAGTTCTTCGTCGACTACACCGTCGCAACGGCGAAGAAGGACAAGGCCGGCCAGAACAAGGCCGTTGCCAACCTCCAGCGCTACACGGTCGAGCACGGCAAGCTCCTCGGTGGAGCCACGGGGCTGCCCGTGAAGGCAGTGCAGAACGACCTCCTCGCCCACGTGCTCGAGCTGAAGGGTCAGCTGGACGCGTACGCGGGGAAGGACTTCGCGCAGGCCGCGACGCTGTACCAGGCCGCGTATGCGCACATGTTCATGACCGGTGACCTGCTCGCGGGCGCGATCGCCAAGCAGAAGAACCTCCCGAAGTAGACTCTCGAGAGATTCTCACGGCATGACCTGAGCCGTCCGCCTCGCGGGCGGCTCAGCTGTTCGTGGGCTCGCCCGGCGCTATCCTGCGTCGTCCCGGGCCGTTAGCTCAGTTGGTAGAGCAGGGGACTCTTAATCCCAAGGTCGAAGGTTCGAATCCTTCACGGCCCATCTCGAAAGTCCCTGCAAAGCGACGCTTCTCTCTTGGAGATCGCGCAACTCGACGGTTTACGGGGCCACAGACGGGCGGACGACACCGCGCGCGGCGGAGACTCGGCTGCTACTGCATAGGGGTCTTGAGAGCGACACCGTCGTTGTGCCGTGTGGGAACGTTGCAAGGGCGTTCTGTACGAAGTTGTGCGAGGACGCGCCTCCTCCGCCAAACATCAGGTGCTTCAATCGCCGCGTTCCTCATCCGGCGCCGCGCCGGCGGTGGGATCCGGCAACACTCCAGTGCCTTGGCAACCTGCTGCAATGCTCAGAGTCGTCGGGGTGATCGTCCATGCCGTCGACGACGACACCCTCTCGCCCGACTTCCCGCTCGGCGTAGAGCTCGAGGTGTTCATCCGCCGCGAGGATGCCGAGCGCTTCATCGAGGAGGTGCAGGGCGACGAGCCCGCGATGGCCGAAGTTCAGGATCGAGGAGCGCGAACTAGAGGCAGGCGGGCTCGAACTAGCGTCGACGCGGCCGAGAAGTGCAGCCTATGAGTGGGCGGGTCTAGGAGGGCGCCGCCAGGTCACGATGACGTGCCCGCTCGTATCCACGACCGCCGTGGCGACGACCCACTTGCCGCCGCTCCGCGTCAACGTGTCTCCAGCCTTCGGAACCTTCTCGCTGTCAGTGAGCTCCCACGCATCGTCCGGGTAGCGAACCGTCACGAAAGGTGAGGACATAGCCCCTCTCTTTCCGCCCGACCTGGCGCAATGGCTCAGGAGTTCGGGTCACGACGGGAGGTGAGCTATTGGGTGCTCTTGAGTGTATCGCGGTCGCGCGGCGGCGAAGAGCGCGCGAGCTACCTGCGCATCAAGGAGCGGATCTCGAGGCTGGCGAGCTGAACTAGCTCACCAACCCCCGCTCGGAAGCGGGCGGGGCAGGCGCGGCAGCCTCTCCGTCAACCCTGGGAAAGCCGCTTTGCCCCCGAGTCCCCTCTTACGGGCCAACCCTCCAGCGCCGCGCCTGAGTGCGACATTGTCCGCGAAGAACGAACGAGATACAACCGTCGGCCAATCACCGCACCTTCTGCGTCGTCGAGTGAGCAGCTGCGCGACGATCCCCGCGTGAGCGAGACGCGCTCGCCGGATCGCGACCTCGACCGCAAGCGGCGACTTCGTGACCGCCAGGAGCGCGATGTCGACCGCGGCCCTTCCGGTCGTGGGGTTGAGCGGTTACGAGATTGTCAGAGCATCGACCATCGTTCCGCCGCACACCCAGTCCGCCGCACAGACGGCGTGCCTGAGCGGAAGAAAGTTCTCGGAGGCGCTGCCTCCGTCCACGGCGTTCCTACCGGAGTCTCCATCCACACGCAGGTGCCGGAAGCGGGCACGTCGTCCTTTTACGACGCGATCTTCACGAACACCACGGCAACCTCGCAACAGCTCAATGCCACCGCGATCTGCGCTCGAGTCGCCGGGTGATCTTCAATGGCTAGCGTCCCTCGAGCCGGCTGAGGTCGCCCAGGACCACTCGCTGACGAACGCCAGGAGCGCGAGTTACCCGCGGATCGAGGAGCGCGTACCCGAAAGGGGGACGAGATGAGCGCCGGATCTCACGAAAACCTGGGTACCCATCCTCCCAAGTTCTTCCCCTTAGAGTGGCCGTCCCAGCGGCCACTCTTCTTTTGGTGCGCCAGACTGCGGATCGATGAGCGCGAGGCGGGCGGAGTGAACTAGACGGGTCGCTGCGCCGTTACGCAGGCGGGACGACGGCTACGGCCTTAGGGCCTCTTGAGAGGACCTGCGGGGTGCCTCAGAACGGCCCGCGCCAATGCGACGAGGCTCCGGACTGAAACCGTCAAACCGGACACGACCGGGTGGATATCGAACGCACCGGTTCCTCCGTTACCGCCGGCAACCGGAGGTCCTGGGATGCGCTTCGAAGGGTGGAACACGTGAAGATCCCATTGCGAGGCGGAGGGATCGTCAGTAGAGAGATAGGCAGCCTTACCGAGTCCCCGCACGATCTTCACTTTTCCAAATGCCGCTTGACCGCGCCGCTGCTCGTCGAAGGACTGCCTGTCGTCCCCCTGGAAGACGATCTGCACCATGCCGCCTCGGAAGTAAACGGTGCAATGTTTAAGCCACGTCACTCCTCCCCCTGGTCCGGGAGTGTGCTCCGCAAAGTGGTCGAGCCTCTTGACGTTCCCGAGCGCGGCCGTCGCTTGGTCGCGCGTCACCACCGGACAGCCCGCCTTTTCTGATGCCGCGCTGGGCGCTGCGACGGCACTCGACATGCTCACGGTCAGGCCGCAGGCGAGGGCATAGATCATGAGAGCCGCAGTGCGCCGAAGCACAGGTGCCTCATCTTAGTGGCCCTAACCCAGAGCTCAAGACCATGAGAAATACGTTCTGGACGCGGCACGCAGCCGCACGCTCATGTTCGCTTCCGCCGCGTGATCGAGTGCCGGGCTCTGTGGATGGCCGAGGACGCTGCCCGCGAGCTCCCGGACTTACCCGCTCGACCGTGCTGCAACCTCCGCAGTTCAGCCCGAGACGTAGCCGCGCGAGCCGAGCACGCCCGCGAGAAACCCCACCAACACTCCGCCGACCGCAACGAGGATCGTCGCGATGCGGGTCGGATAGAAGAGCCCGTACTGCTGCAGCAGGATCGCAATCCCGCTCGCGAGGACGAGCCCGAGGAACGACGCCAGCAGCATCGCCCGCGCGACGCGCCCTCCGCGCAGCAGGAACGAGACGACGCCCAACCCTCCGACGACGACCATGCCGACGCCGATCGCTCCCATCGCCGTCTCGAGCGGGTTGCCCTGGACGTCGACGAGGGCCGTGGCCTCGCAGGTGAACCCCTGGCCGGTTGCGGTTCCGACGATCTTGTAGAGGCCGATCCCATACGCCGAGTACTCGTCGACCGGGACGACCCCGGTCGCCTCCGTAAGCGTCGTCGGCTCGTCGTGCGCCGTATATCTGAACCCGGCGAACTCGAACTCGAGCTTCAAGCGCTCGATCGGGCGGTCCGCGGTGATCGTCACCGCGACGGCGCCGGTCTGCGGCACGCTGATCGCGTCGCTCTTGATGAACGTGTCTCGTGCGACCACGTCCTCGCCCGCGATCGTCGCGTCGCATGGTCCTTCGATCGTCGCCGACGCCACGGGGGCGGCGCCAAGCGCCAGGATCACGACGGACGCGATGGCGAGGCGGCGATGCATCGGTCTCCGGGCGGCCAGTCTACTGCCGGCATCGGTCGATCTTTCGCACCTCGCGGACTCCGGCGACACCCCTTGTAGGGTTCCCGCGTGCTCGCCATCGAACGTCCAGGGAAGATCGTCTGCGTCGGTCTCAACTACCGCGACCACGCGGAGGAGCAGGGAGTGGATCTCCCCAGCGCGCCGCTGCTCTTCGCGAAGTGGCCCAATGCGCTGATCGGGCCGGGCGACCCCATCGTCATCCCGCCCGTGGTCACCAAGTGCGACTACGAGGCAGAGCTCGGCGTCGTCATCGGCAAGCAGGTCAAGAACGTCTCCCGGGAAGGGGCGCTCGCGGCCGTCCGCGGATACGTCTGCGCCAACGACGTCAGCGCCCGCGATCTGCAGTTTGCGGATGGCCAGTGGTCACGCGGCAAGTCGCCCGACACGTTCTGCCCCGTCGGGCCGCTCGTGCCCGCAGCGGACGTCCCGGATCCACACGCCCTCCGTATCCAGGCAACGGTCAGCGGCGAGGTGCTCCAGGACTCGTCGACCGCCAACCTCATCTTCGGAGTGCGACGAGATCATCAGCTACGCGTCCCAGACGATGACGCTCGAACCGGGCGATCTCATCCTCACCGGCACGCCCGCAGGCGTCGGAGTCTTCCGCGATCCGCAGCGGCTGCTTCAGCCCGGCGACGAGGTGACCATCACGATCGAAGGGATCGGCTCGCTGACCAACCCCGTCGTCGCGGGTTGACGCAGCGCAGGCGACCGTCGATGATCGTTCGCCTCTGAGCACGATCTCACGAACCGTTCTGCGCGAGCAGATAAAGGAGATCCTGCTCGAGCGCATCCTCCGTGGAGAGCTCGAGCCGGGTGCGCGTCTCGTCGAGACCAGACTCGCGCGCGAGCTAGGAACGAGCCAGGCACCGGTGCGGGAGGCGCTCCGCGACCTTCAGCTCCTGAGGATCGTCGAGTCCGAGCCCTTCCGAGGCGCTCGCGTGCGAGCCGTCGACGACTCTCAGCTCCTGCCGGTGTTTCCCGTTCGCGCGGTGCTCGAGGAGCTCGCCGCACGCGAGGCGGCGCGCAAGGCCGGTGGCGACGTCGAGGTCCTCGAGCGGGAGCTCGAGGCGATGCGCGACGCTGCGACGAACGAAGACTGGCGGACGCAGATATCGCACGACATCGCGTTCCACCGGGCAATGGTGGAGCTCGCGGAGAACGAACCGCTGCTCCAGAGCTGGCTCGGTCTCGGCGTCGAGGTGTCGACAGCGTTCGCGGTCTACTGGACGTCCTGGGATCAATCCGAGCTCGCCGAGTTCCACGTTCCGATCGTCGAGGCGATTCGAGACGGGGACGCGCAGCGTGCAGGATCCGAGGCCAGGAAGCACGTTCGGCGCACCGAGCGCGTCGTCCGCCGGAGGACGCAGTCGGCATGAAGCTCGGCCTCCTCACTGCACCGTTTCCGCGTCGCTCCCTTGACCGCGTTGCGGAGTGGGCTGCGGGCGAGAGCTTCGAGATGCTCGAGGTCGCGTGCTGGCCGGCGGCGGGCGGCGAACGCCGCCGCTATGCGGGCACGTCGCACATCGACGTCGCGAACTTCGAGCCCGACCGCGTGCACGAGGTGCTCGAGAAGCACGGGCTCGAGATCTCCTCGCTCGCCTACTACCCCAACAACCTGCATCCCGATCCGAACGAGCGCCGGGCGGCGAACACGCATCTGCGCAAGGTGATCGACGCAGCCTCGAAGCTCGGCGTGCCGATCGTCGGGACCTTTGTCGGTCGCGACAAGACGAAGAACGTTCCCGACAACTTCCGGGAGTTCCGCAAGGTCTGGCCCCGCCTCGTCGACCACGCGGAGTCGAAAGGGGTCAAGATCGCGATCGAGAACTGCCCGATGATCTTCAGCTGGGACGAGTGGCCCGGCGGCACGAACCTCGCCGCGACGCCGGCCGCGTGGGACGAGATGTTCTCGATCGTGGACAGTCCTAGCCTCGGGCTCAACCTCGACCCATCACATCTCATCTGGCTCCAGATCGACTACGAGCGCGTCGTGCGGGACTTCGCGGAGAAGATCCTGCACGTGCACGCGAAGGACCTCGAGATCGACCGTGACGGGCTCTACCGCAACGGGACGCTCTCGCTCGGGATGGGCTGGCAGGTACCCCGACTCCCTGGGCTGGGAGAAGTCCGCTGGGATCGCTTCGTCGCCGCGCTCTACCGCGCCGGCTACGACTACGTCGTCTCGATCGAGCACGAGGATCGCGCGTTCGAGGCGACCGAGGATCTCGTCAAGCGCGGCTTCCTCATCGCGCGCGACGTGCTTCGCCCGCTGCTGCACTGACCCTGCGGAAGTGGTCGATCGTGAGGCGCACGCCGTCCGTCAGTGGCGTGCGCGGAAGCGGGCCGACGAGGCGCTCGAGGAGGGCTGATTCCAGCGATTCGGGGAACGGGAGCGGCTCGTCGGCGTAGGTGATCCTTCCCGCGATCTCGGGGACGGCCTCCCCGATCGCCGCGACGACGTCGTCCATCGCGGACGCCTCACCGGGGAAGTTCGCGACGTGGGCGCCGTTCCCCGCGATGCGCGCGGCGAGCATGAAGGCGCGACCGACGTCGGGCGCGAAGTCGTACTGCGCCGTTCCGCCGTAGGCGATCTCGAAGCCTTCGCCTCGAGCTGCAGCGGCCATCGCCAGCGTCGGCCCTGAGGTCATGCCCTGATCGCGACCGGGGCCGTACACCACGTAGGGGCGGATTCCGATGGACGCGACCCCGTCGTCGTGCCAGAACACGCGCGCCGTCCCTTCGTTCGCGAGCTTGTAGATCCCGTAGAGGGTCGAAGGGGCGGTGCCACCCGACTCCGGAGCGGGCGAGGGGTCGGAGGCGTTGTAGACCGCGGTCGTGCTCGCGTACGCGAGGCCGGCGATTCGGTCACGGCGCGCCTTCACCGCCTCGAACACGACGACCGTGCCGCGGACGTTGACGTGCGCGCCGCGCACCGGGTCGGCGCGGCAGAACGGCACCTGCAGCGCAGCCAGATGGACGACGTGGGTGATCTCGTGCTCGTCGAGGGCGCGGCCGAGAGCGTCGCCGTCGGTGACGTCACCCGACACGAGCGTGACCCGCGCACGCTCCTCTTCGTCGAGGATCAAGCGCAGGCGGCTGTCGTCGTCACCCAAGTCGAAGCCGACCGGGTCTTCTCCGTCGTCGAGCAGCGCCTTGATCGTCCATGCGCCGATGCAGCCGAGCGCGCCGGTGACGACCGTCCGCCCAGCCCGAGCACTAGCCAAGCGGCGCGTCCTGGTAGACGGTGACGAGCTCGGTGTAGAACTCGATCGCAGCCCGACCTTGCTCGTGCGGGCCCCAGCCGGAGCCCTTGACGCCTCCGAAAGGCACGTGCACGTCCGCGCCTGCCGTCTGCGAGTTCACGTGAATGATCCCCGCGCCGATCTCGTCCGTGAAGCGCTGGACGGCCTGCAGGTCGCGCGTGAAGATCGAGGCAGAGAGGCCGAAGCGCACCGCATTCGCGCGTTCCATCGCTTCGTCGAGCGTCTCGAAGCGGTAGAGCGATGTGACGGGGCCGAACACCTCCTCGCACGAGAGCTCGGCGTCGTCGGCCAGCCCCTCGAACACCGTCGGGGCGATGAGGTATCCCTCGTCGTCGGAGCGTTCACCACCCGTGAGCACCGTCCCGCCTTCGGCTCGCGCCCGCTCGATCGCTCCGAGGATCTCCTCCATTGCCGTCTCGTGGACGACCGGACCGACCTCCACCTCCGGATCCGCGGGGTCTCCGACCGTGCCTGCCTCGACGCGGGCGAGCAGCCGCGTGCGGAACTCCTCGTACACGTCCTGCTGAACCAGGATGCGCCGAGTCGCCGTGCACTTCTGGCCCGCCGACCAGAATGCGCCTGCGTACGCGGCCTCGACGGCACGGTCGAGCTCAGCATCGGCCATCACGATCAGCGGGTTGTGGCCACCGAGCTCGAGCTGGACGCGACAGTCCCGCGCAGTCGCCTCCTCGCGCACCCCCTGGCCGACCCCCACCGAGCCCGTGAACGAGATCGCCCGCGTGCCCGGGTTCCGAACCAGCTCGGCGCCCGCCTTGGAACCAGAGCCAGTGAGGACGTTCAGGACTCCGGGAGGCAGACCGGCCTCCGCGAAGCTCTCCGCGACGTGCAGTCCCGTGCGCGGCGCCTCGTACCCGAGCTTCAGCACGATCGTGTTGCCGTAGATCAGCGCAGGTGCCAGTTTCCACACGGGGATGGCGATCGGGAAGTTCCACGGCGTGATCAGGCCGACCGCACCGAGCGGCCTGCGGAGCGTGTAAAGGCGTTGATTCGCCACCGAAGGCGCGTACATCTCGCCGACCGGCCGCCACGCCTCGCCTGCGGCGTAACGCAGGATGGTCGATGCCCGAAGCGCCTCTAGGCGCGACTCGCGGAGTGGCTTCCCCATCTCGGCAGTCATGTCCTGGGCGATCGGCTCTGCGCGACTCTCGAGCACGTTGGCGGCCTTCCCGAAGAACGCAGCCCGCTGCGCGGCCGGAAGAGCGGCCCACGCCGGGAACGCCTCGCGCGCTGCATCGATCGCCGCGCGAGCATCTTCAGCGTCCGAGGACGGGTAGACGCCCGTTACCTCGGACGGCCGCCACGGGTTCCGCTTCTCGTAGGTCTCCCCGCTCGCGCTCTCGCGCCATTCGCCTCCGACGTAGTTGCGGGAGGGCGACTCGGTGAGGGTGTCAGGCATGGGTTGCCGTCCTTTCGAGGAGGCTGGAGGCGAGTACCACGGGGTTCGAGAGGATGCCGATGCCAGGCACCTCGATCTCGACGATGTGACCCACCTCGAGCGTGAAGTCGTCCGGAGGCACGAGCCCGGTCCCGGTGAGAAGGACGCTGCCGGGAGGGACCGGGTTGTCCCGGAGGAGATAGTCGACGAGGTCATCGAACGAGCGCTTCATGCGCGCGGTGGACGTCTCGCCCGTGAAGAGCTCGACCCCGCCTCCGTCGGTGATGCGCATCCGGATCTCGAGCGGGCCCGAGGGGACGGGAGCGAGCACCGCCGGGCCGAGCGCGCATGCGCCGGCGAACACTTTCGCCTGGGGCAGGTAGAGCGGGTTCGTCCCCTCGATCTCGCGCGACGACACGTCGTTTCCGATCGTGACGCCCTCGATGCTCCCGTTCTCCCCGAGGACAAGGCCGATCTCGGGCTCGGGGACGTTCCAGGATGAGTCGGAGCGGATACCGATCGGCTCGCCGGCCCGACCGTGCGCCGGCAGCCGGCGTCCTTGAGGAAGACTCCGGCCGCTCCGCGTCGTAGACGAGCGAGTACACGCCCTCGACAGCGCTCTCCTCGATCCGCGCGTTTCGCGAGCGCTCGTAGGTGACTCCAGCGCACCAGACCTCCGGCGGCTCGATCGGCATCAGGAGCTCATAAGGCTCGGGAAGCGTCAGCCTGTCAGGGTCGGTCGCCTGCAAGCACGCGCCGCTCTCGGTCACGAGCACGCCGCGGTTCAAGGCTCCACGCTCGACGCCCTTCGGCCCGCGGACGCGTACCCGTCGCATCAGTACACCGCCCGGCCGCCCGAGATGTCGTACGTCGCCCCGGTCGAGAACGAGCACTCCTCGCTCGCCAGCCAGCAGATGAGCGCAGCGACTTCGTCGGCGCGGCCCATTCGTCCCATCGGAACGCGCTCGACCATGTACTCGATGTGCTCCTCGGAGACGCCTTGCAGGATCGGTGTCTCGATCACCGCCGGTGCGACACAGTTCACCGCGACGCCGGTTCGCGCGAGATCCTTCCCGATGGCCTTCGTCAGCGCGATCACCGCCGCTTTCGACGCAGAGTAGGCGGCGGCCATCGGGTTCCCCTCCTTGCCGGCGATCGAGGCGACGTTGACGATCCGCCCGTACCCGCGCTCGACCATGCCGGGCCCCACCGCTCGGTTGCAATAGAAGACGCCGTCCGCGTTGATCGCGAGCACGCGACGCCACTCCTCGTCCGAGATCTCGAGGCTGGGCAACGAATCGCCAGGCACACCCGCAGAACAGACGAGCACGTCGAGCGGGCCGAGCTCCTTCTCAGCGCGCTCGACCGCATCGTCGACGTCGGCCGACTTCGAGACGTCTCCGGCGAGCGCCAGCACGCCGTCCGCGGCAGCCGCGTGGAGATCGAACGAGGCCACGGCGGCGCCTTCGGAGACGAGCCGGCTCGCAACCGCCTCGCCGATCCCGCTCGCCCCGCCGGTGACGAGCGCCACCCGCCCGGAGAATCGATAATCGTTGCTCACGTGCGGCAGCCTAAAGGGCGTGACCGGAAACTGGTCACGCCCTAGAGTCTGACGAGATGGACTTCGACCCGAACCGCGACTACCCGCTGGGGACGCAGAGGCCGGATCTCGTCTCGACACCGGGAGGGACGCCGCTGATCGGGGTCACGCTTGACGCGCTCCGCGCGGAAGCATCGACGCCGCCGAGATTCGCGCCACGCCTGAGACCCTTCTCCTCCAGTCCGAGATCGCCCGAGCAGCCGGACGCGAGCCGCTGGCCGCGAGCCTGGAACGCGCCTCCGAGCTCGCCGCCGTTCCGGACGAGCTCCTGCTAGCCGTCTACACCGCACTCCGCCCACGACGCGCGACCGGCGCCGAGCTCGAGGAGTGGGCCTCGCGGCTCGAGAGCCACGGAGCCGATCGCACTGCCGAGTTCGTGCGAGAAGCTGCGCATGCGTACGCCGACCGGGGGCTTCTCGCCGATGCGTAGCCGCCGCTTCCTCTGCGTGAAGGTCGTGATCTCCACCGCGAGACGCTGGTCTCGCCGCATCCCGAGCTCGGTTTGGTCGCCTCCAACGGGCCTCGAGACCCACAGCCGGAGCTGGTCGTCGAGGACGGGGTCGTCGCTCGCATGGACGGACGGCCGGAGGCGGAGTTCGACGTGATCGACCGCTTCGTCGTCGCGCACGGGCTCGACCTCGAGGTGGCAGCTGAGGCAATGACGCTGGAGGACGGCGAGCTCGCGCGCATGCTCGTCGACATCAGCGTGCCTCGCTCCGAGCTCGTCCGACTCGCGCGGGGATTGACCCCAGCCAAGCTCGCGCGCGTCATCGGTCTCCTCGACCCCGTGGAGCTGATGCTCGCGCTGAAGAAGCTGCGCGCGCGCAGAGCGCCGGCGAACCAGGCGCACGTGACCAATCTGAAGGAGAGCCCGGCCCTGCTGGCGGCCGACGCGGCCGAAGCAGCGCGTCGGGGATTCGCCGAGATCGAGACCACCGTCGGCGTCGCTCGCTACGCACCGTTGAACGCGATCGCGCTCCTCGTCGGCTCGCAGACGGGTCGGCCGGGTGTCATGACGCAGTGCGCGGTCGAGGAGCGGCGGAACCTCGAGCTCGCGATCCGCGGGCTCGTCACCTACGCCGAGACGCTCTCCGTCTACGGGACCGAGCCCGTGTTCGTGGACGGCGACGACACACCGTGGTCGAAGGCATTTCTCGGCGCCGCATACGCGTCGCGAGGAGTCAAGGTGCGCTTCACCTCGGGCACCGGCTCCGAAGCGCTAATGGGCTACGCGCAGGGTCTCTCGATGCTCTACCTGGAAGCGCGGTGTCTCGCCACCGTGCGCGCCGCGGGCTCGCAGGGAGTTCAGAACGGGTCGATCTCCTGCGTGGCGCTCGTCCTCTCGGTACCCGGCGGCACACGCGCAATCCTGGGCGAGAATGTGCTCGCGGCCTGGCTCGACCTCGAGGTTGCGTCGGGCAACGACGCTATTGCGTCGCACTCGGAGATCCGCAAGACCGCGAAGCTGATGGGCCAGTTCCTTCCAGGGACGGACTTCGTCACCTCGGGGTACTCCGTCATGCCCCGCCGGGACGACACGTTCGGCGGCGGGAACTTCGACGCGGACGACCTCGACGAGTGGCTCACGGTGCAGCGTGACTGGCAGGTGGACGCCGGGATCGAGCCGGTGTCCGAAGACGAGGTGCTGCACGTGCGAGAACGGGCCGCGCGCGCCGTACAGGCGGTCTTCGCCGAGCTCGGGCTCCCCGAAGTGGGCGACGCCGAGGTCGCTGCGGCGACGTCCGGCTACGACTCGACGGGAATGCCGGATCGCGACCGCGCCGCCGACGTCGAGGCGGCAGATGACCTCCTCGCCCGAGAAGTGTCGGGCCTCGATGTCGCTCTCGCCCTCGACCGGCGCGGGTTCGGCGAGGTCGCTGAGGCCGTCCTCGGGATGCAGCGCCAACGGGTCTCCGCGGACTACCTCCAAACGGCGGCCGTGATCGATGCCGAGGGACTGGTGCACTCGGCCGTGAACAATCCGAACCTCTACTCCGGGCCCGGCACCGGCTACCGGCTCGAAGGAGATCGCTGGGATCTCCTGCAGTCGCTACCCGAGCGTCGTCGACCCGGCAGAGCTGCTGGAACGAGTACTGCCGAGAAGCCGGTCGTGGTCGAGCGGGGGGTGGCGACGACGGGCGAGGACTCGACCGAAGTCGTCGTCGCGGTTGGACCTGCGTTCGCAGGTGGGATCCGACCAGGACGATCAACGACCTGAGCCACAAGGACGTGCTCCAAGCGATCTGCGACGGAGTTCGCGACGGCGGCGCGGTGCCACGACTCGTGCGGATCCGCCGCGTCGCCGACGTGGCGTTCATCGCCCATGACGGAGCACGGCTCTCCGGCTCGGGGATCGCGCTAGGGATCCAGTCGAAGGGCACGGCCGTCATCCATCGGTCCGATCTCGAGCCGCTCGACAACCTCGAGCTCTTCGGCATGTCGCCGCTCTACTCGCTCGAGTCGTATCGGGCAATGGGTCGAAACGCGGCCGGCTATGCGCTCGGCGAGCGGGTCGGCCCGGTGCGAACCAGCTCGACAACTTCGCCCGAGCGAAGCTGATCGTCCGCACGACGCTGCTCCACGCCCGGGAGACGCAGGCCGTTCGGCCCGGCGCAGCGCCCGTGGAGCTCGAGCTCGCCGTGCCGATCGTACGGACGT
>CAWBLH010000002.1:0-39695 GCA_963789655.1 uncultured Actinomycetes bacterium | reverse complement strand
TCCTCGTCGTAGGCGCCCGCCGTCACCATCTCCCGGATCTGGTCATCGCCGATCTCCGCGTGGTACTGGTCTCGGTGCTGCCGGATCTGCTCGATCAGCTCCTCGTCGTTCGCGGCGCTGAAATGAACGTCCTCGTGGGACTCGTGAACGCAGTCGAATGCACGCATCGATCGCCTCCGTGTCGTGAGAGCAGGGTCGGTTCGGACTTACCCCGCTCGACCGTGCTGCAACCTCCGCAGTTCAGCCCGAGACGTAGCCGCGCGAGCCGAGCACGCCCGCGAGAAAGCCCACCAACACTCCGCCGACCGCAACGAGGATCGTCGCGATGCGCGTCGGATAGAAGAGCCCGTACTGCTGCAGCAGGATCGCAATCCCGCTCGCGAGGACGAGCCCGAGGAACGACGCCAGCAGCATCGCCCGCGCGACGCGCCCTCCGCGCAGCAGGAACGAGACGACGCCCAACCCTCCGACGACGACCATGCCGACGCCGATCGCTCCCATCGCCGTCTCGAGCGGGTTGCCCTGGACGTCGACGAGGGCCGTGGCCTCGCAGGTGAACCCCTGGCCGGTTGCGGTTCCGACGATCTTGTAGAGGCCGATCCCATACGCCGCGTACTCGTCGACCGGGACGACCCCGGTCGCCTCCGTAAGCGTCGTCGGCTCGTCGTGCGCCGTATATCTGAACCCGGCGAACTCGAACTCGAGCTTCAAGCGCTCGATCGGGCGGTCCGCGGTCATCGTCACCGCGACGGCGCCGGTCTGCGGCACGCTGATCGCGTCGCTCTTGATGAACGTGTCTCGTGCGACCACGTCCTCGCCCGCGATCGTCGCGTCGCATGGTCCTTCGATCGTCGCCGACGCCACGGGGGCGGCGCCAAGCGCCAGGATCACGACGAACGCGATGGCGAGGCGGCGATGCATCGGTCTCCGGGCGGCCAGTCTACTGCCGGCATCGGTCGATCTTTCGCACCTCGCGGACCCTGGCGACACCGCTTGTAGGGTTCCCGCGTGCTCGCCATCGAACGTCCAGGGAAGATCGTCTGCGTCGGTCTCAACTACCGCGACCACGCGGAGGAGCAGGGAGTGGATCTCCCCAGCGCGCCACTGCTCTTCGCGAAGTGGCCCAATGCGCTGATCGGGCCGGGCGACCCCATCGTCATCCCGCCGTTGGTCACCAAGTGCGACTACGAGGCAGAGCTCGGCGTCGTCATCGGCAAGCAGGTCAAGAACGTCTCCCGGGAAGGGGCGCTCGCGGCCGTCCGCGGATACGTCTGCGCCAACGACGTGAGCGCCCGCGATCTGCAGTTCGCGGACGGCCAGTGGTCACGCGGCAAGTCGCCCGACACGTTCTGCCCCGTCGGGCCGCTCGTGCCCGCAGCGGACGTCCCGGATCCACACGACCTCCGTATCCAGGCAACGGTCAGCGGCGAGGTGCTCCAGGACTCGTCGACCGCCAACCTCATCTTCGGAGTCGACGAGATCATCAGCTACGCGTCCCAGACGATGACGCTCGAACCGGGCGATCTCATCCTCACCGGCACGCCCGCAGGCGTCGGGGTCTTCCGCGATCCGCAGCGGCTGCTTCAGCCCGGCGACGAGGTGACCATCACGATCGAAGGGATCGGCTCGCTGACCAACCCCGTCGTCGCGGGTTGACGCAGCGCAGGCGACCGTCGATGATCGTTCGCCTCTGAGCACGATCTCACGAACCGTTCTGCGCGAGCAGATAAAGGAGATCCTGCTCGAGCGCATCCTCCGTGGAGAGCTCGAGCCGGGTGCGCGTCTCGTCGAGACCAGACTCGCGCGCGAGCTAGGAACGAGCCAGGCACCGGTGCGGGAGGCGCTCCGCGACCTTCAGCTCCTGAGGATCGTCGAGTCCGAGCCCTTCCGAGGCGCTCGCGTGCGAGCCGTCGACGACTCTCAGCTCCTGCCGGTGTTTCCCGTTCGCGCGGTGCTCGAGGAGCTCGCCGCACGCGAGGCGGCGCGCAAGGCCGGTGGCGACGTCGAGGTCCTCGAGCGGGAGCTCGAGGCGATGCGCGACGCTGCGACGAACGAAGACTGGCGGACGCAGATATCGCACGACATCGCGTTCCACCGGGCAATGGTGGAGCTCGCGGAGAACGAACCGCTGCTCCAGAGCTGGCTCGGTCTCGGCGTCGAGGTGTCGACAGCGTTCGCGGTCTACTGGACGTCCTGGGATCAATCCGAGCTCGCCGAGTTCCACGTTCCGATCGTCGAGGCGATTCGAGACGGGGACGCGCAGCGTGCAGGATCCGAGGCCAGGAAGCACGTTCGGCGCACCGAGCGCGTCGTCCGCCGGAGGACGCAGTCGGCATGAAGCTCGGCCTCCTCACTGCACCGTTTCCGCGTCGCTCCCTTGACCGCGTTGCGGAGTGGGCTGCGGGCGAGAGCTTCGAGATGCTCGAGGTCGCGTGCTGGCCGGCGGCGGGCGGCGAACGCCGCCGCTATGCGGGCACGTCGCACATCGACGTCGCGAACTTCGAGCCCGACCGCGTGCACGAGGTGCTCGAGAAGCACGGGCTCGAGATCTCCTCGCTCGCCTACTACCCCAACAACCTGCATCCCGATCCGAACGAGCGCCGGGCGGCGAACACGCATCTGCGCAAGGTGATCGACGCAGCCTCGAAGCTCGGCGTGCCGATCGTCGGGACCTTTGTCGGTCGCGACAAGACGAAGAACGTTCCCGACAACTTCCGGGAGTTCCGCAAGGTCTGGCCCCGCCTCGTCGACCACGCGGAGTCGAAAGGGGTCAAGATCGCGATCGAGAACTGCCCGATGATCTTCAGCTGGGACGAGTGGCCCGGCGGCACGAACCTCGCCGCGACGCCGGCCGCGTGGGACGAGATGTTCTCGATCGTGGACAGCCCGAGCTTCGGGCTCAACCTCGACCCGTCACATCTCGTCTGGCTCCAGATCGACTACGAGCGCGTCGTGCGGGACTTCGCGGAGAAGATCCTGCACGTGCACGCGAAGGACCTCGAGATCGACCGTGACGGGCTCTACCGCAACGGGACGCTCTCGCTCGGGATGGGCTGGCAGGTACCCCGACTCCCTGGGCTGGGAGAAGTCCGCTGGGATCGCTTCGTCGCCGCGCTCTACCGCGCCGGCTACGACTACGTCGTCTCGATCGAGCACGAGGATCGCGCGTTCGAGGCGACCGAGGATCTCGTCAAGCGCGGCTTCCTCATCGCGCGCGACGTGCTTCGCCCGCTGCTGCACTGACCCTGCGGAAGTGGTCGATCGTGAGGCGCACGCCGTCCGTCAGTGGCGTGCGCGGAAGCGGGCCGACGAGGCGCTCGAGGAGGGCTGATTCCAGCGATTCGGGGAACGGGAGCGGCTCGTCGGCGTAGGTGATCCTTCCCGCGATCTCGGGGACGGCCTCCCCGATCGCCGCGACGACGTCGTCCATCGCGGACGCCTCACCGGGGAAGTTCGCGACGTGGGCGCCGTTCCCCGCGATGCGCGCGGCGAGCATGAAGGCGCGACCGACGTCGGGCGCGAAGTCGTACTGCGCCGTTCCGCCGTAGGCGATCTCGAAGCCTTCGCCTCGAGCTGCAGCGGCCATCGCCAGCGTCGGCCCTGAGGTCATGCCCTGATCGCGACCGGGGCCGTACACCACGTAGGGGCGGATTCCGATGGACGCGACCCCGTCGTCGTGCCAGAACACGCGCGCCGTCCCTTCGTTCGCGAGCTTGTAGATCCCGTAGAGGGTCGAAGGGGCGGTGCCACCCGACTCCGGAGCGGGCGAGGGGTCGGAGGCGTTGTAGACCGCGGTCGTGCTCGCGTACGCGAGGCCGGCGATTCGGTCACGGCGCGCCTTCACCGCCTCGAACACGACGACCGTGCCGCGGACGTTGACGTGCGCGCCGCGCACCGGGTCGGCGCGGCAGAACGGCACCTGCAGCGCAGCCAGATGGACGACGTGGGTGATCTCGTGCTCGTCGAGGGCGCGGCCGAGAGCGTCGCCGTCGGTGACGTCACCCGACACGAGCGTGACCCGCGCACGCTCCTCTTCGTCGAGGATCAAGCGCAGGCGGCTGTCGTCGTCACCCAGGTCGAAGCCGACCGGGTCTTCTCCGTCGTCGAGCAGCGCCTTGATCGTCCATGCGCCGATGCAGCCGAGCGCGCCGGTGACGACCGTCCGCCCAGCCCGAGCACTAGCCAAGCGGCGCGTCCTGGTAGACGGTGACGAGCTCGGTGTAGAACTCGATCGCAGCCCGACCTTGCTCGTGCGGGCCCCAGCCGGAGCCCTTGACGCCTCCGAAAGGCACGTGCACGTCCGCGCCTGCCGTCTGCGAGTTCACGTGAATGATCCCCGCGCCGATCTCGTCCGTGAAGCGCTGGACGGCCTGCAGGTCGCGCGTGAAGATCGAGGCAGAGAGGCCGAAGCGCACCGCATTCGCGCGTTCCATCGCTTCGTCGAGCGTCTCGAAGCGGTAGAGCGATGTGACGGGGCCGAACACCTCCTCGCACGAGAGCTCGGCGTCGTCGGCCAGCCCCTCGAACACCGTCGGGGCGATGAGGTATCCCTCGTCGTCGGAGCGTTCACCACCCGTGAGCACCGTCCCGCCTTCGGCTCGCGCCCGCTCGATCGCTCCGAGGATCTCCTCCATTGCCGTCTCGTGGACGACCGGACCGACCTCCACCTCCGGATCCGCGGGGTCTCCGACCGTGCCTGCCTCGACGCGGGCGAGCAGCCGCGTGCGGAACTCCTCGTACACGTCCTGCTGAACCAGGATGCGCCGAGTCGCCGTGCACTTCTGGCCCGCCGACCAGAATGCGCCTGCGTAGGCGGCCTCGACGGCACGGTCGAGCTCAGCATCGGCCATCACGATCAGCGGGTTGTGGCCACCGAGCTCGAGCTGGACGCGACAGTCCCGCGCAGTCGCCTCCTCGCGAACCCCCTGGCCGACCGCCACCGAGCCCGTGAACGAGATCGCCCGCGTGCCCGGGTTCCGAACCAGCTCGGCGCCCGCCTTGGAACCAGAGCCAGTGAGGACGTTCAGGACTCCGGGAGGCAGACCGGCCTCCGCGAAGCTCTCCGCGACGTGCAGTCCCGTGCGCGGCGCCTCGTACCCGAGCTTCAGCACGATCGTGTTGCCGTAGATCAGCGCAGGTGCCAGTTTCCACACGGGGATGGCGATCGGGAAGTTCCACGGCGTGATCAGGCCGACCGCACCGAGCGGCCTGCGGAGCGTGTAAAGGCGTTGATTCGCCACCGAAGGCGCGTACATCTCGCCGACCGGCCGCCACGCCTCGCCTGCGGCGTAACGCAGGATGGTCGATGCCCGAAGCGCCTCTAGGCGCGACTCGCGGAGTGGCTTCCCCATCTCGGCAGTCATGTCCTGGGCGATCGGCTCTGCGCGACTCTCGAGCACGTTGGCGGCCTTCCCGAAGAACGCAGCCCGCTGCGCGGCCGGAAGAGCGGCCCACGCCGGGAACGCCTCGCGCGCTGCATCGATCGCCGCGCGAGCATCTTCAGCGTCCGAGGACGGGTAGACGCCCGTTACCTCGGACGGCCGCCACGGGTTCCGCTTCTCGTAGGTCTCCCCGCTCGCGCTCTCGCGCCATTCGCCTCCGACGTAGTTGCGGGAGGGCGACTCGGTGAGGGTGTCAGGCATGGGTTGCCGTCCTTTCGAGGAGGCTGGAGGCGAGTACCACGGGGTTCGAGAGGATGCCGATGCCAGGCACCTCGATCTCGACGATGTGACCCACCTCGAGCGTGAAGTCGTCCGGAGGCACGAGCCCGGTTCCGGTGAGAAGGACGCTGCCGGGAGGGACCGGGTTGTCCCGGAGGAGATAGTCGACGAGGTCCTCGAACGAGCGCTTCATGCGCGCGGTGGACGTCTCGCCCGTGAAGAGCTCGACCCCGCCTCCGTCGGTGATGCGCATCCGGATCTCGAGCGGGCCCGAGGGGACGGGAGCGAGCACCGCCGGGCCGAGCGCGCATGCGCCGGCGAACACTTTCGCCTGGGGCAGGTAGAGCGGGTTCGTCCCCTCGATCTCGCGCGACGACACGTCGTTTCCGATCGTGACGCCCTCGATGCTCCCGTTCTCCCCGAGGACAAGGCCGATCTCGGGCTCGGGGACGTTCCAGGATGAGTCGGAGCGGATACCGATCGGCTCGCCCGGCCCGACCGTGCGCCGGCAGCCGGCGTCCTTGAGGAAGAGCTCCGGCCGCTCCGCGTCGTAGACGAGCGAGTACACGTCCTCGACAGCGCTCTCCTCGATCCGCGCGTCTCGCGAGCGCTCGTAGGTGACTCCAGCGCACCAGACCTCCGGCGGCTCGATCGGCATCAGGAGCTCATAAGGCTCGGGAAGCGTCAGCCTGTCAGGGTCGGTCGCCTGCATGCACGCGCCGCTCTCGGTCACGAGCACGCCGCGGTTCAAGGCTCCACGCTCGACGCCCTTCGGCCCGCGGACGCGTACCCGTCGCATCAGTACACCGCCCGGCCGCCCGAGATGTCGTACGTCGCCCCGGTCGAGAACGAGCACTCCTCGCTCGCCAGCCAGCAGATGAGCGCAGCGACTTCGTCGGCGCGGCCCATTCGTCCCATCGGAACGCGCTCGACCATGTACTCGATGTGCTCCTCGGAGACGCCTTGCAGGATCGGTGTCTCGATCACCGCCGGTGCGACACAGTTCACCGCGACGCCGGTTCGCGCGAGATCCTTCCCGATGGCCTTCGTCAGCGCGATCACCGCCGCTTTCGACGCAGAGTAGGCGGCGGCCATCGGGTTCCCCTCCTTGCCGGCGATCGAGGCGACGTTGACGATCCGCCCGTACCCGCGCTCGACCATGCCGGGCCCCACCGCTCGGTTGCAATAGAAGACGCCGTCCGCGTTGATCGCGAGCACGCGACGCCACTCCTCGTCCGAGATCTCGAGGCTGGGCAACGAATCGCCAGGCACACCCGCAGAACAGACGAGCACGTCGAGCGGGCCGAGCTCCTTCTCAGCGCGCTCGACCGCATCGTCGACGTCGGCCGACTTCGAGACGTCTCCGGCGAGCGCCAGCACGCCGTCCGCGGCAGCCGCGTGGAGATCGAACGAGGCCACCGCGGCGCCCTCGGAGACGAGCCGGCTCGCAACCGCCTCGCCGATCCCGCTCGCCCCGCCGGTGACGAGCGCCACCCGCCCGGAGAATCGATAATCGTTGCTCACGTGCGGCAGCCTAAAGGGCGTGACCGGGAACTGGTCACGCCCTAGAGTCTGACGAGATGGACTTCGACCCGAACCGCGACTACCCGCTGGGGACGCAGAGGCCGGATCTCGTCTCGACACCGGGAGGGACGCCGCTGATCGGGGTCACGCTCGACGCGCTCCGCGCGGGAAGCATCGACGCCGCCGAGATTCGCGCCACGCCTGAGACCCTTCTCCTCCAGTCCGAGATCGCCCGAGCAGCCGGACGCGAGCCGCTGGCCGCGAGCCTGGAACGCGCCTCCGAGCTCGCCGCCGTTCCGGACGAGCTCCTGCTAGCCGTCTACACCGCACTCCGCCCACGACGCGCGACCGGCGCCGAGCTCGAGGAGTGGGCCTCGCGGCTCGAGAGCCACGGAGCCGATCGCACTGCCGAGTTCGTGCGAGAAGCTGCGCATGCGTACGCCGACCGGGGGCTCCTCGCCGATGCGTAGCCGCCGCTTCCTCTCGCGTGAAGGTCGTGATCTCCACCGCGAGACGCTGGTCTCGCCGCATCCCGAGCTCGGTCTGGTCGCCTCCAACGGGCCTCGCGACCCACAGCCGGAGCTGGTCGTCGAGGACGGGGTCGTCGCTCGCATGGACGGCCGGCCGGAGGCGGAGTTCGACGTGATCGACCGCTTCGTCGTCGCGCACGGGCTCGACCTCGAGGTGGCAGCTGAGGCAATGACGCTGGAGGACGGCGAGCTCGCGCGCATGCTCGTCGACATCAGCGTGCCTCGCTCCGAGCTCGTCCGACTCGCGCGTGGGATTGACCCCCGCCAAGCTCGCGCGCGTCATCGGTCTCCTCGACCCCGTGGAGCTGATGCTCGCGCTGAAGAAGCTGCGCGCGCGCAGAGCGCCGGCGAACCAGGCGCACGTGACCAATCTCAAGGAGAGCCCGGCCCTGCTGGCGGCCGACGCGGCGGAAGCAGCGCGTCGGGGATTCGCCGAGATCGAGACCACCGTCGGCGTCGCTCGCTACGCACCGTTGAACGCGATCGCGCTCCTCGTCGGCTCGCAGACGGGTCGGCCGGGTGTCATGACGCAGTGCGCAGTCGAGGAACGGCGGAACCTCGAGCTCGCGATCCGCGGGCTCGTCACCTACGCCGAGACGCTCTCCGTCTACGGGACCGAGCCCGTGTTCGTGGACGGCGACGACACACCGTGGTCGAAGGCATTTCTCGGCGCCGCATACGCGTCCCGAGGGGTCAAGGTGCGTTTCACCTCGGGCACCGGCTCCGAAGCGCTGATGGGCTACGCACAGGGTCTCTCGATGCTCTACCTGGAAGCGCGCTGTCTCGCCACCGTGCGCGCCGCCGGCTCGCAGGGAGTTCAGAACGGGTCGATCTCCTGCGTGGCGCTCGTGCTCTCGGTACCCGGCGGCACGCGCGCAATCCTGGGCGAGAACGTGCTCGCGGCCTGGCTCGACCTCGAGGTCGCGTCGGGCAACGACGCGATCGCGTCGCACTCGGAGATCCGCAAGACCGCGAAGCTGATGGGCCAGTTCCTTCCGGGAACGGACTTCGTCACCTCGGGGTACTCCGTCATGCCGCGGCGGGACAACACGTTCGGCGGCGGGAACTTCGACGCGGACGACCTCGACGAGTGGCTCACGGTGCAGCGTGACTGGCAGGTGGACGCCGGGCATCGAGCCGGTGTCCGAAGACGAGGTGCTGCGCGTGCGAGAACGGGCCGCGCGCGCCGTACAGGCAGTCTTCGCCGAGCTCGGGCTCCCCGAAGTGGGCGACACCGAGGTCGCTGCGGCGACGTCCGGCTACGACTCGACGGGAATGCCGGATCGCGACCGCGCCGCCGACGTCGAAGCGGCGGACGACCTCCTCGCTCGAGGAGTGTCGGGCCTCGATGTCGCTCTCGCCCTCGACCGGCGCGGGTTCGGCGAGGTCGCTGAGGCCGTCCTCGGGATGCAGCGCCAACGGGTCTCCGCGGACTACCTCCAGACGGCGGCCGTGATCGACTGCCGAGGGACTGGTGCACTCGGCCGTGAACGATCCGAACCTCTACTCCGGGCCCGGCACCGGCTACCGGCTCGAAGGAGATCGCTGGGAGCTCCTGCAGTCGCTACCGAGCGTCGTCGACCCGGCAGAGCTGCTTGGAACGAGTACTGCCGAGAAGCCGGTCGTGGTCGAGCGGGGGGTGGCGACGACGGGCGAGGACTCGACCGAAGTCGTCGTCGCGGTTGGACCTGCGTTCGCAGGTGGGATCCGACGGACGATCAACGACCTGAGCCACAAGGACGTGCTCCAAGCGATCTGCGACGGAGTTCGCGACGGCGGCGCGGTGCCACGACTCGTGCGGATCCGCCGCGTCGCCGACGTGGCGTTCATCGCCCATGACGGAGCACGGCTCTCCGGCTCGGGGATCGCGCTAGGGATCCAGTCGAAGGGCACGGCCGTCATCCATCGGTCCGATCTCGAGCCGCTCGACAACCTCGAGCTCTTCGGCATGTCGCCGCTCTACTCGCTCGAGTCGTATCGGGCAATGGGTCGAAACGCGGCCGGCTATGCGCTCGGCGAGCGGGTCGGCCCGGTGCCGACCGAGCTCGACAACTTCGCCCGAGCGAAGCTGATCGTCCGCACGACGCTGCTCCACGCCCGGGAGACGCAGGCCGTTCGGCCCGGCGCAGCGCCCGTGGAGCTCGAGCTCGCCGTGCCGATCGTACGGACGTAGCTACGCGCCCGGCTTGCCGCCCTTGCCCCAGTGGCTCGGCTGGACGCCCTGAATGACGACCTGGATGTCCTCTTTCGCGGCGCCGCTCGACTCGTGCAGTGCGTTCGTGAGCGCCTCGATCATCCTGGGCACGGACTCCTCCGTCACGCGGCGGTCGTAGAGCTTCACGTCGATCACCGGCATCGATCTCTCCTCTCCTCGGGGACTCGATCCTACGACGACGGTGGTGGCGGCATCTGGTCGACCGGCCACGGCTTGCCGCCGAGGCCCCAGTTCTTCGGCGAGTGGCCCTCGACGATGACCCACGTGTGGTCGCGCAGGCCCGGATGCGTCGCCTCGCAGAGCGCGTCCGTGAGCTTCTCGATGAGCGCGGCGCTCGTCTCGTCGGACATCCGGTAGTCGAAGAGCTCGACCCTGATCAGCGGCATTGCAGCTCCTTTCTCGGTCGCGCGAGGTTACGGTAGGCGTGGTGGCGATGCGCCTTCAGCATGCGGGTCTCGTCGTGTCGGATCTCGAGCGCTCGCGGCGCTTCTACGCCGAGGCGCTCGGCCTCGAAGAGGTGCCGCGGCCGCCGAACTTCACGTTCGCGGGCGCCTGGTTTCGGTTCGGCGACTACGAGCTCCATCTGCTGGCGGAAGCGGACACCACGAGCGAAGCGGGTCAAGCCGATGCGGGTGCTGGTACCGCGTACGGGCTGACGCATCACCTGGCCTTAGAGGTGGACGATCTCGACGCCGCGTGCAAGCGCCTTGCCGAGGCCGGTGTGCCGCTGACGGGGGGGCCGATACCACGCGGCGATGGAGTGACCCAGGTCTTCTTCCTCGACCCGGACGGCTACGTCCTCGAGCTCTTCCAGTGGACGGGCGAGGATCAGAGCGCTGCGCCCGAGCGCGCTCCGGTGCGCGACTAGCGCTCTCTCCTCACACCAGACTCTTACCCGCGGCTCAGGCCCTCCTTAGAGGTCGTCTCGATCCTGGGTGACTCGCTGTGCTCCCCGATCAGACCTGGAAGGACGTGATGTCCATGGATGAGACGAAGCGCAAGCTCGACCTGCGCGCCGTGCTCGGAGTGTTCGTGATCGTGCTCGCCGCAGCGGCGCTCTGGGCCGCCTCCGCGTTCGCGGCCGGCGGCTCGGCGTCGAACGAGCGGGCCGACGGCGACAACCCCGCGGCCTCGACCGTGCAAAGCCGCGAAGCGCCGGACGACGACTGCCCGAACGGAGGGCGCAAATCCGAGGAAAGCTCCGCCGTGTGACGCAGGGGCTCTCGCACGAGGCGGTGGCTCGTGCGGCTCGCCGTGCGAGCCGCCGCCTCACGGCGAGATTGCAGGCCGGGCGTAACCGTGCGATCGCGGAACGCGTCAGCGGTCTGCGTGCAAGGAGTCGCCCTGGGCGCCGAGGACGAGATCGCGCTCGGAATCCGGCACGTGATCTCGGAGAACGGGCGCGAGGGCTTCGACGAACGTCAGGCCGTTCTCGGAGTGGAGCTCGTGCTCTACGCCCGGATTGACGACGACCACATCGCCCGCACCGAGGCGCTTCGTCTCCTCGCCTACGGTCATCGTCACGTCGCCGTCGATGATCCACATGACCTGCTCCGCCGTCTCGTGGCTGTGACGGCGGACAGTCGTTCCCGGCTCGTAGGTCACGCGGCAGAGCATCACCTGCTCGCCGCCAATCGCGTGGATCCTCACCCCGGGGAAGAGGGCGTGGGGTTCCACACCGTTCCAGGTTCGGAAAGCGGTCATCGCCGGTGGTCCGCGAGGGCGAGGCAAGCCTCGCCCCTACGAGACCGGGCCACGACCAGGCAGGTCAGGCAGGCACCTCGAAGCGCATCGCGCCGCCTGAGACCGCATTCACGGAGAGCTCCTCGTCGAACACGACGACTTTGCCCTCCCGCCGCGGCTCAGCTTTCGCGTCCAGTGCTCGCAGCACGCGCTCAGGAGTAATCGGCAGCTCGGTCACCCAGACCCCGATGGCGTCGTACACCGCCGCCGCGATCGCGGGTGGCTGCGGGTTGTTCGCCATCTCCCCGATCCCCTTCGCCCCGTACGGGCCGCCCGCCGACGGATTCTCGATGATCAGGGTGTCGACCTGCGGGAGGTCTTCCATCCCAGGCGCGAGGTAGGCGCCGAACTGGCCGCCGCGGTTCTCGACGCTCGGGTAGTACGGGTAGCAGTTCTCGAGCACGCCCAGCCCGAGGCCCTGCACCGCGCCGCCCTCGATCTGGCCTTCGACGAGGGTCGGGTTGATCGCCTTGCCGACGTCGTAGCACTGGACGAGGCGCATCACGCGCACGTCTCCGGTCTCGTCGTCGACCTCGACCTCGGCCGCGCACGCCGCGTAGGAAATCGCCGCGTGCGGTGGCAGCTCCACACGGCCCGTCTCGGCATCGACGATCGGCGCGTACGGATTCAGGTGCGCACCGGTGCCGGTGATGAGCTCGCCATGCGTCCACGTCGCCGCGACTGCGACGTCTGGGACCGAGATCTTCTTCTGCGGCGCTCCCTTGGCGATGACTTCGCCGTCGACGACCTCGAGGTCGGCGGGGTCGATCTCGAGCTCCTTGCCCGCGATCTCGAGCAGCTTGGTGCGAGCGCTGTCCGCGGCTTTCTTGACCGCCATCCCGGCGACGAACGTCGCGCGCGAGGCGAACGTCCCCGTGCACACCGGCGACGAGTCCGTGTTCGAGTTGTCGTATGTCACCCAGTCGTAGGGCACACCGAGCGTGTCGGCGACGATCTGCGACTGGATCGTCTTCGAGCCGTTGCCGATGTCGGACGTGCCCGAGAAGACGTCGACTCGCCCGTCCGGCTTCATCTTGATCCAGGCCTGCGACGGGTCGCCGTTCTGGTTCATTCCGGTCGGGTACTCGATCGCGGAGATCCCGCGTCCCTTGTGCTTTGCCATTTAGTGCTCCTCCGGAGTTCCGAGTTGGCCGATCAAATGCTCAGGCAGCCACTCGTCGGTTCGAGGCTCGCTCGACATCGTTCGGTAATCCGCCGACAGCTCGTGCCCCAGCTCGTCGGCGACCGCGAGGATCGTGGGCACCGTCGACGGGTCGCTGTAGACGACACCGTTCGGCGACGTGTCGCCCTTCCGGTTCGCGTTCTTGAGCCGGATCTCGAAAGGATCGAGGCCGAGCTCCTTCGCGATGCGGCTCATGTGCGTCTCGACCGCGAACGACACGGACGTGACACCGAAACCGCGCATCGCCGTCGTCGGCACGCGGTTGGTGTAGACGACGTAGCCGTCGAACTCGAGGTTCGGGATCGTGTACGCGCCGGTGTGGTGGAAGCTGTGCTTCGTCAGGCCGTACGGGGAGAAGCGCGAGTACGCACCGGAGTCGTGGAGCGTCAGCATCTTCCGGCCGAGGATCCAGCCGTCCTTCGTCACCGCGTCCGCGATCTCCATGTGCCATGGCGCCCGCGTCGACGAGCAGAGGAACTCCTCTTCGCGTGTCCACCGCCACTTCACGGGCTTCCCGGACCTGAGCGCGAGCAGCGAGCACATTGTCTCCGTGGCCGTGTCGACCTTGCCGCCGAAGCCGCCGCCGACGGTGCCGCCGACGAACTTCAGCCGGTTGAGCGGCACCTCCAGATGCGCGGCCACGACGCCCATCGAGAAGTAGAGGGCCTGCGTGCAGGAGTAGATCGTCAGCCTGCCGTCCGCCTCTGGCACGACCTGACAGACCTGCGTCTCGACCGGGACGTGCTCGATCGCGGCGGGGCGGTAGACACCCTGCACGATCACGTCCGCCTGGTCGAACGCGTCCTCGATCGATCCCTTGCGGATCTGCCGCCGGTCCATCTCTTCCTCGAAGTGCGGGTACCAGTTGCCCCAGTGATGCACCTTCGGGGCATCCGAGTCGAACGCCTTGCGGACGTCGAAGAGCGCAGGCTTCTCCGAGAGCTCGAGCTCGATCGCGTCGACGGCTGCCTGCGCGGTGACCTCGTCATCCGCGGCGACGACCGCGATCGGCTGCCCCTGGTAGCGGACGTCGTCCTTCGCGAGCAGCGGCTCGTCCGCGGGAATGCCGAGCGCCGAAAGATGCCCGTACTCGAGGAGAGGCACGTCCTGCCAGGTGATGATCGCGTGCACGCCCTCCATCGCCTCCGCCTTCGAGACGTCGAGGCGCTTGATGTCCGCGTGATGGGCGGGCGAGCGCAGCGCCTTGACCCAGAGGGTGCCCGGCACGCGGACGTCGTCGACGAAGGTCGTGCGTCCCGTGACGTGGGCGACGCCGTCGTAGCGCGGGAGTCGTGCGCCAACGGCCTTCATGCCGGTGCCCCCGGGACCTCGACCGGCGGCTCTTCGCCGGGCTGCGGGAGCCAGCGCTGGTTCGAGGAGATCTCCCCGCCTGCTGCCGCCGAGACCGCGTCGATGATCTTCACGTAGCCGGTACAGCGGCAGACGTGCCCCGCGAGCGCCTCCTGGATCGACTCTCGCTCGGAGCCGCCGCCTCCCTCGAGATAGGCGTGCGCCGCGAGCACCATGCCCGACGTGCAGAACCCGCACTGCGCGGCATAGCGCTCGTGGAACGCGGTCTGGATCGGCGAGAGCTCCTCGGGAGTTCCGAGGCCTTCGAGGGTCGTGATCTCCGCGCCGTCGACCGCGGCGGCGGGCAGCAGGCACGAGCGCCGCGGCTCCCCGCCGACCAGCACGGTGCAGGAGCCGCAGCCTCCCTGCTGGCAGCCGGCCTTCGGGCTCGTGATGCCGAGCTCCTCGCGGAGCACGTACAGAAGCGGCGTCAGGGGCGGGCTCGAGAGCTCGTGCTGAACACCGTTGACGGTGAAGTTCATGTGGCCTCCTGGATCTCGCCGAGTGCGCGGCGGACGAGGACGGGCAGCGTTCGTTCGCGGTACCACTTGGATGCGAGCGCGTCGTCCGCAAAGGTCACGTCTTGAACGGCGGCCGTGCCCGCTGCCTCCGGGTCGTCTGCCTTGGCCTCCGCGGAGGGAAGCCGAACCGCAGGGCCGTCGGCACCGGCGACCGCGATGCGGACGGCTCCGTCGGAGCCGCGCGCGGCGCACACCGTGAGTGCGGAGTAGTCGTGCGTGTGAGGGCGATCGAGCCGCGCGAAGGCGCCGGCAGAGGGCTCGTCATAGCTGATGTCGAGAACGAGACGGCCAGACTTGTCGGCGAGAAAGTCCTCTACGGAGTCCGTCCGCTCGCCGCCCCCTCCCGTAGTTCTGACCTGCGCATCGAGCGCCAGGAACGCGGCCTGGAGGTCGCCGCGGGGAGCATCCCGACCCTGTGGTGCGCACAGATTGCCCCCGACGGTTCCCTGGGCGCGGATCTCCCGGTCGGCGACGTTCGCCGCGCACGAGCCGAGCGGCGGCGCCAGCTCGACCAACTCCTGGATCGACGTCATCGCTCCGATCGTCGTCCGCGAGCCGTCACGTGCGACTCCGTCCAGGCCGGCAGTGCCGAGCATGAGCACGCGCTCCGGCTTGAGATAGCCGTAGGTCATCTCGGGGACAACGATCGTTCCGCCGGCCAGGACTGTTACTCCCGAGCCGTCCCCGAACGCCGAGACCGCTTCCTCTTCAGAGGCCGGCATGAGCACCTCGGTGTCGGTTCCGAGTGCCTTCGTCGCTATGGCCATTCCCACCCCCGCATCGCGTTTGACCCGTGCCGCGAGTCTAATCGCGTCGGGGTACAGGAACACAACTGATCGATTCTCGATTTGACCGCGAGGCCAAGAGGCCGGTGTACGCTCCGAGCGTGAGCTTTCGCACGATCGACGACCTCGAATCTGCCCTTCGCGAGGCCGACTACCTGCCCGATCGCGGGCTCGCGACGGCGCTGTTCCTTTCGCTCGCGCTCGAGAAGCCGCTCCTGCTCGAGGGCGAGGCGGGTGTCGGGAAGACCGAGGCCGCGAAGGCGCTGGCGACCGCGCTTCCCGCGCGGCTGATCCGGCTCCAGTGCTACGAGGGCCTCGACGTCTCGCACGCCGTCTACGAGTGGAACTACCCGCGCCAACTCCTCCACATCCGCGCCGCGCAGGAAGGAACGGTGTCCGAGGACGAGCTCTTCGGGCCCGAGTTCCTCATCCGCCGACCGCTGCTCGAGGCGATCGACTCGGACGAGCCGGTCGTGCTCCTGATCGACGAGATCGACCGCGCCGACGAGGAGTTCGAGGCCTTCTTGCTGGAGATCCTGTCGGACTTCCAGGTCACGATTCCCGAGCTGGGCACGATTCGCGCGCGCCGCGTGCCCGCAGTCGTGTTGACGTCGAACCGAACACGCGAGCTCCACGACGCGCTCAAGCGGCGAGCGCTCTTCCACTGGATCGGGCACCCCTCACTCGAGCGCGAAGTCGAGATCGTCCGGCTGCGAGTTCCCGGCATCTCGCAGCGGCTCGCGGAGGAGGCGGCGGCGTTCGTGCGCGGGCTCCGCGGCCTCGACCTGGCGAAGCCTCCCGGCGTTGCCGAGACGATCGACTGGGGCCAGGCGCTCGCCGCGCTCGGCCGCGAGGAGATCGATGCGGAAGTGGTCGAGCAGACCCTGGGCTCCGTCCTCAAGTACCGCGAGGACATCGAGGCCGTGCGCGACGAAACGCTGGTCGGCCTGATCGAAGAGGCGCGCGCCACCGCAAAGGGATAGTTGGGCCGCACGCGCAAACCTCAGAACCGAGGTCTGACTGAAGTCAGACCCCAAACCGTGGTGGGGGTCAGGCTTCAGCCTGACTTCGGTGTCGGGGTCTGATGCAGGGAACGGCCATCGTCCGGCACGTCGTCACCTTCGGCCGGGTGCTGCGCGAGGTCGGGATCGAGGTCGGGCCCGGCCGCGTGCTCGACGCGCTCCGCAGCCTGGATGCCGTCGGCCTCACGCGCCAGGAGGACGTCTACTTCGCGCTCCGCCAGACGCTCGTCTCGCGGCACGACGAGCTCGAGCTCTTCGACCGCGCGTTCGCCGCATGGTTTCTACGGGGGCCGGTCGCTCCACTCGTGCGCCAGAAGCACCAGCGGCAACACGCGGACCGGCTCGTCCAGGGCTCTCTCACCGTCGGCGAAGAGGCAGCCGAGCCGGAGCCCGGCAGCGATCCTCTCGAGCTCGGCGCCTCCGAGCACGAGCTGCTGCGTGAGAAGGACTTCGCCGAGATGACGCCGGAGGAGTTCGAGCGCTGCCGGATTCTCATGGCCGCGATCGCGCGCACGAGGCCGCGGCGTGCATCGCGCCGCCGCTCTCCCGACCCACGTGGCGACCGGCTCGACCTACGACGGCTCGTGCGCCGCTCGCTGCGGACAGGCGGCGACCCCGTCGAGCCCGCCTGGAGAGCGCGCAAGGTCGTCCCGCGCAAGCTCGTCGTCCTCTGCGACGTCTCGGGCTCGATGGACGCGTACTCGCGAGCGCTCCTGCTCTTCCTGCACTCGGTCGTCGGCTCGGGGCGGGGTGTCGAGGCGTTCGGCTTCGGGACGCGCTTGACGCGGCTCACGCCCGATCTGGCGACACGCGATCCTGAGGCCGCCCTCGCTCGAGCGACGGTGGCCGCGGTCGACTGGGGCAGCGGGACGCGGATCGGCAGCTCGCTCGCGGAGTTCAACGCGGTGTACGGGCGGCGCGCGCTCTCCCGGGGCGCGGTCGTCGTCATCGTCTCCGACGGCTGGGAGCGCGACGATCCCGGCCTGCTCGAGCGGGAGATGGCGAAGCTCGCGCGGGCCGCCTACGCCGTCGTGTGGGTCAACCCGCTGAAGGGGAACCCCGAGTACCAGCCGCTCGCCGGAGGGATGCGCTGCGCGCTGCCCTTCGTCGACCGATTCCTCGCTGGCCATAATCTTCGGAGTCTCGAAGAGCTGGCGGCAGTGCTCGCCGGCATCGAAAGGAGGCACGCGGCGTGAAGGAGATCCTGCCCGAGATGGAGCGCTGGCTCGAGGCCGGCGAGAAGGTCGTTGTCGCGACAGTGGTCGGCACCCGCCGCTCGGCGCCGCGGCCGCTCGGCGCCAGTCTCGCGATCTCCGAGTCGGGAAAGATGTGCGGCTCGGTCTCCGGCGGGTGCGTCGAGAGCGACGTCTTCGAGAATGCCCGGGCAGTGTTCGAGTCGGGCGAGCCGAAGTTCCTCACGTACGGAATCGACGACGACCTCGCCTGGAGCGTCGGCCTGCCTTGCGGAGGCGAGATCGACGTGTTCGTGGAGCGCGTGGAGTGAAGCTGATCGAGCGGCTTGCCGAGCTCGGCGAGTCGCAGGAGCGGGGGATTCTCTTTACCGTCGTCGAGGGCGACGGAGTGGGCTCGAAGCTCCTCGTCCTCGAGTCAGGTGAGCGCGTCGGCGAGGGGCCTGACTCAGCAGCGGAGCAGTTTGACGAGCTGATCCGGCGCGGGCGCAACACGCTGCTCGCGCTCGAGGACGGCACCAAGGTCTTCGTCGAGTGGTACGGGCCGCCGCCGCGGCTCTTCGTCTACGGCGCGGTCGACACCGCCGAGGCGCTCTCTCGCGCCGCGAAGCTGCTCGGCTGGAAGGTCATCGTCGCGGACGCGCGCGCGAAGTTCGCGACCCAAGAGCGGATCCCCTCTGCGGATGAGCTCATCGTCGCGTGGCCCGACGACGCCCTGGCCCAAGTACAGCCCGACCACCAGACGGCAGTCGTCGTGCTGACTCACGACGACAAGTTCGACGAGCCGGCGCTCGCGGGCGCCCTCGAGACCGAGGCGTTCTACATCGGCGCCCTCGGCTCACGCCGTAATCAGGAGCGGCGACGCGAGCGGCTGCTCGAGGCCGGAGTCGCTGAGGAAGCGCTCGACCGGATCATGGGGCCATGCGGGCTCGACATCGGCGCGGACACGCAGGAGGAAACGGCGCTCTCGATCCTCTCGGAGATCCTCGCAGTGCGTGCGCGCCGCGAGGGCGGGTTCCTCAAGGCCGCGAAGAAGCGCATCCACGTCGAGGTCGAGTAGCCGTTTCGCGCGTCGCCTGGCTCTCCGTCGCACCGGTCAAGGGACTGAGGCTGCTGTCCGTCGACGCGGTCGAACTCGGGCCGACCGGCGTCCGCGGCGACCGGCGGTTCTATCTCGTCGACGAGGCCGGCCAGCTGACGACCGCGAAGCGCGCGCCGCGGCTGCTGACGGTTCGGCCGCAGGTCGAGGACGACCACCTGCGGATGCAGTTCCCGGACGGCACGGTCGTCGAGGATGAGGTCGCACTGGGCGAGGCTGTGGAGACGACCTTCTACGGCGGCCGCACGGTCACAGCGCGGGTCGTCCGAGGGCCGTGGGCCGCCGCACTCTCCGAGCTGACGGGCAAGCCGCTACGCCTCGTTCGAACGGAGCACGAGGGCGACGGCCAGGATCGTGGCGGCACGGCCGGCGCGACGCTCGTCTCTGCCGCGTCGCTCGACGCCCTCGCAGCCGCTGCCGGCCAAGAGCGCCCGGTCGACGGTCGGCGCTTCCGCATGACGATCGGCGTCGACGGCGTCGGGCCGCACGCGGAAGACGACTGGCTCGGGCGGCGAGTGCGGGTAGGGGACGCGGTCGTCGTAGTGCGCGGCAATGCCGGGCGCTGCGTCGTCACGACGCTCGACCCCGATGGCGGCGTCCGCGACCTCGACACGCTGGGGGCTATCTCCGAGTACCGCGGCGAGATCCCGACGACTGAGCCGCTGCCGTTCGGCGTGTGGTGCGAGGTCGTCGAGCCCGGGGCCGTCGCGGTCGGCGACCCGGTCGGGCCCGAGTAGCCGATAGCGTCGCGCCGTGGCGACCGCAATCGTGACCGGCGCTGCACGCGGGCTCGGCGAGGCGATCGCGCGCCGCCTGCACGCGGACGGGCACGAAGTGGCGCTCGCGGACATCGACGGGGCGGGAGCCGACCGGGTCGCAGACGAGCTCGGCGAGAGAGCATTCGCGTTCCTGCACGACATCCGCGACCTCGAATCCTGGGAGCGGCTGTTGCGCGAGGTGCGAGCGGCGTTCGGCGAAAACGTGTTTGCGCTCGTCAACAACGCTGCGCGCACCGAGATCCGCTCCTTCTGGGAGATCGACGTCGACGAGTGGGACGACGTCCTCGCCACGAACCTCCGCGGCACGTACCTCGGATGCCGTGTCGTGGGCGGGTATCTCCGCGACCGAGGCGAGGGTCGGATCGTGAACCTGACGAGCGTCGCGGGACAGGCGGGCCGCGCGGTCACCGGAGTCCACTACGCGACTTCGAAGGCTGCGATCATCGCGCTCACTCGCCATGCCGCAACCGAGCTCGCGCCGCACGGCGTGACCGTGAACGCGGTCGCACCGGCGGCGATCGACGGGCCGATGGTCGCCTCCGTCGCGCCGGAGCGCATCGAGGCGATGCTGACGACGATCCCCGTCGGCCGTCTCGGACGCCCGGACGAGGTGGCCGCGCTCGTCGCGTTCCTGCTCTCCGACGATGCGGGGTTCACCACCGGCGCGACGTTCGACGTCAACGGCGGGATGTTGATGCGCTAGCCGCGCGGTATGCACCGATCGTTCGGGCTGATGCGACTGCGCAGGCGTATTAGAGTCGCCTCGACATTCCCGCGACAGAAGGGGGCACGGTGACGAGCACCGAAACCGGCCTCGGTATCGAGGCGAAGTCGGACGCGATCTACGAGCTCGTCGAGGAGGGGGCGCAGGTCGAGAAGCTCGCGACCGGCTTCACCTTCACCGAAGGGCCGATCTGGCATCCGACGGAGCACTTTCTCCTCTTCTCGGACATGCCCGGCGACGTCCGGCGGAAGTACACGCCGGACGGCAAGGTCGTCGAGGTCCGGAACTTCTCGAACAAGTGCAACGGGATGACGTACGACGCCGACCTGAACCTGCTCGTCTGCGAGCACGTCACGAGCTCGCTGGTACGCGAGAGCCCGGACGGGACACGCGAGATCATCGCGCAGGAGTTCGAGGGCGAGGAGCTCAACAGCCCGAACGACGTCATCGTCCACTCGAGCGGCGCGATCTACTTCTCCGACCCGTGGTACGGGCGCATGCCCGGCTTCGGCCATCCGCGCAAGCGGCGACTCGGGTTCCAGGGCGTCTACCGAATCCCGGAGGGCAGTGGCGACCTCGAGCTCGTCGTCGATCGCGACGAGTTCGAGATGCCGAACGGGCTCTGCTTCTCGCCCGACGAGTCCCTCATCTACATCAACGACACGCCCCGGGCACACATCAAGGTGTGGGATCTGGGCGAGGATGGCTCGCTCTCGAACGGTCGCGTGTTCTTCGAAGGCATCGGCACGGGCGTGATCGAGGATGGGATCCCCGACGGGATGAAGTGCGACGAGCGGGGGAACATCTGGGTGACGGGGCCGGGTGGGATCTGGATCATCTCGGCAGCAGGCGAGCATCTCGGCACGATCAAGGTTCCCGAGAACACGGGCAACCCCACCTGGGGCGGCGAGGATTGGCGCACCGTCTTCATCCCGAGCTCGACCTCCCTCTATTCCATCCGCGCGCTCGTCGGCCCGCGCCGCGAGCCGTACATGCGTTAGGAGGAAGCGAATGAACGAGGAAGCGCTGAAGTTGGATGCGACGCGTTGTGCGCTGATCATCCAGGACATGCAGAACGACGTGATCATCGAAGGCGGCGCCTTCGCGGAATCCGGCTCGCCCGCGCACGCGAAGGAGCAGAACGTCGTCGAGAACGTGAAGGCGCTCGCGGAGACGTGCAGGAGCAAGGGAATCCCGGTGATCCACGTGTGGTACATCGTCGAGGACGGCGCGCCTGGGCTGAAGCTGAACGCGCCGCTCTATCAGGGAGTCAAGGACACGAATGCCCTCGTACGCGGCTCGTGGGGCGCGGCCCCCGCGGAGGGGCTCGAGGCGCAGGACGGCGACTTCATCGTCGAGAAGATGCGCATGAACGCCTGGCACGATACGAAGCTCGAGACGCTCCTCAATGGCCTCGAGCGCGACACGGTGATCGTCACGGGCGCGTGGACGAACATGTCCGTCGAGCACACCGCCCGTACGGGAGCGGACAACGGGTTCTTCATGGTCGTGCCCGAGGACGGGTGCTCGACGATGAGTGCCGACTGGCACAACGCCTCGATCAACTACGCGCTCCAGAACGTCTCGACAGTGACGACGTGCGCGGAGGTCACCGAGGCGATCGCCGGAGTGCCCGCGGGGGTTTGAGCCCTTAGACCGGGGTCAGGCTGAAGCCTGACCCCACCGGCACGGCAGGGTCCGGGTCAGGCTTCAGCCTGACCCCGTCTCGAGGTGTTCCCAGCGCTCGCGGTAGTCCTCGCGCACCGGGCAGAAGACGTCGAGCACGAGCGCGCCGTCCGGGCCGCAGTACGCGGAGTGCTCGACGCCTCCGGGCAGCACGTACGCCTCGAACGGCTCGAGCTCGTGCGTCACCCCCTCGACGACGAGCGCCTGCATGCCCTCGAGGACGATCCCGAGCTGCTCGTGCGGGTGGCTGTGGAGCGGCACCGTTGCACCCGGCTCGAAGCGGATCAGGTTCAGCATCGCGCCGTCTCCGAAGAGCGGCCGACCGCTGACTCCGGCGGCCAGCTCGAACGCCCGCGTGGCGTCGAGCCGCACGAACTGCGCTTCCATGAGCTCGATTATCGTTCTCCGCGTGACCGTGGTGGAGCCTGCCCTGCTTCGGCGCCAGACGTTCGTCGACGGAGAGTGGATCGACGCGGATTCCGGCAGGACCTTCCCGGTCACGAACCCTGCGACCGGCGAGACGATCGCGGACGTGCCGCGGACGGGCGCCGACGAGACCCGGCGAGCCCTCGCCGCCGCCGAGCGCGCGCTCCCGGAGTGGAAGAGTCGCCCAGCAAAGGAGCGGGCGCAGGTCCTCCGACGGGTCGCCGATCTCATGCTCGAGAACGTGGACGACCTCGCGCGTCTGATGGTGACGGAGCAGGGCAAGCCCCTCGCCGAGGCGAAGGTCGAGGTCGCCTACGCCGCTTCCTTCTTCGAATGGTTCGGAGAGGAGGCGAAGCGCGTCTACGGCGACACGGTCCCGAGCCCCTGGTCCGACAAGCGGATCCTCGTCACGAAGGAGGCCGTCGGCGTGACCGCGGGCATCACACCGTGGAACTTCCCCGCGGCGATGCCGGCGCGCAAGCCGCTCCTGCGCTGGCGGCCGGCTGTACGATGGTGCTCAAGCCCGCAGAGCAGACGCCGCTCTCGGCGCTCGCGATCGCGGCGTTCGCTGACGAAGCGGGCACTTCCGCCCGGCGTGCTCTCGATCGTCACGGGCGACTCCGACGACGCACCGGTTATCGGCGAGGAACTGACCTCGAACCCGGCTGTGCGCAAGCTCGGGTTCACGGGCTCGACCGAGATCGGGAAGCTGCTGATGGCACAGTGCGCACCGGGGCTGAAGAAGGTCTCGCTCGAACTCGGCGGAAACGCGCCGTTCATCGTCTTCGACGACGCCGATCTCGAGGGTGCGGTCGCAGGCGCGGTCCTGTGCAAGTTCAGGAACTCCGGCCAGACCTGCATCTCCGCCAATCGCCTGCTCGTACAGGAAGGGGTCTACGACGCCTTCCTCGAGCGTTTCACGAACGCGGTCGCAGACCTCAAGGTCGCGGACGGCTTCATCCCCGGTGTGAACGTCGGCCCGCTCATCGACGAGCCCGCCGTCGAGAAGGTCACGCGCCACGTCGCAGATGCGCTCGGCGGCGGCGCCGAGGTCGTTCTCGGTGGCAACCGCCTGGACGGTCGGTTCTTCGAGCCGTCGGTGCTCGTCGGCGTCAATGACCGGATGGCGATGAGCTCCGAAGAGACGTTCGGGCCGGTAGCCGGTATCGCACGGTTCTCGACCGAGGAGGAGGTCGTCCGCATCGCGAACGACACGCCGTACGGACTCGCGGCGTACTTCTACTCCCAGAGCCTCGATCGCGTGACCCGAGTCGGCGAGGCGCTCGAGTACGGGATCCTCGGCGTCAACACCGGGCTCATCTCGACCGAAGTCGCGCCGTTCGGCGGCGTGAAGGAGTCGGGCATCGGGCGTGAGGGCTCCTCGTATGGCATCGACGAGTGGCTCGAGCTCAAGTACTGGGCGCTCGGCTGCATCGGCGCGCCGCGGTGATCGTCGAGCAGCGCGACTATCACGTGTACACGGGCAAGCTGCCCGAGCTGCTGCGGCTCTACGAGTCCGAGGGGATACCGCTGCAGGAGGAGATCCTGGGCGGCCTCGTCGCCGCGTTCACGACGGACATCGGCGCGCTCTCGACCTACACGACCCTCTGGCGCTACGAGTCGTTCGCCGAACGCGAGGAGAAGCGCGCGTCGGCTCCAGGCCGACGAGCGCTGGCAGGCGTTCCTCCGCAAGGTGCAGCCGCTGATGCACACGCAGCAGAGCCGCGTCCTCGTTCCGACCTCGTTCTCGCCGCTCCGCTGATGGGACAGCGCTCGACCGCAAGGTCGCCATCGTCACGGGCGGCGCCCAGGGCATCGGTCGAGCGATCGCCGACGGCCTCGCCGGCGAGGGAGCGCACGTCGTGGTCGCGGACCTCAATCCGCCGGACGGCGGCATCCAGGCCGACGTCTCGTCCGGAGGAGGACGTGACCCGCATGGTCGAGGAGACCCTGAAACGCCACGGCCGCATCGACGTCCTCGTGAACAACGCCGGCCTCTACGCGTCGCTCGCGATGCGTCCGTTCACCGAGATCCCACTCGAAGAGTGGCGGCAGGTCATGGACATCAACGTCGCCTCGATGTTCCTCACGTGCCGCGCCGTCGTGCCCGTCATGCGCGAGCAGGGCGGCGGCAATATCGTGAACATCTCCTCGGGGACGCCGTTTCGAGGCGTCCCGTTCCTGCTCCACTACGTGACGAGCAAGGGCGCCATCGTCGCGCTGACCAGAGCCCTGGCGAAGGAGCTCGGCAAGGACTCGATCCACGTCAACTGCGTCGCTCCGGGCTTCACGATGTCCGACGGCGTCAAGGCACACCCGGAGGTGATCGAGAAGCTGCAGGACGCCTCCGTCGCCGCGCGGACGATCCAGCGAGACCAGCTGCCCGAGGACGTCGTCGGCGCGGTGGTGTTCCTGTGCTCGCCCGGCCGCAGACTTCGTCACCGGCCAGACGATGGTCATCGACGGCGGCCAGTACTTCCATTGATCCTCGCCCTCGAGGAGCGCCCCGAGCGGCGTCGTGACGACCGACGGGAACCACGTCGCCTACGACCTTGCGACGAACCAGGCGCACTTCGGCGCAGCCCGCGTCGACGGGGCCGGCCGTGACCTGGAGGCTCGTCGAAGATCCCGGGCCGGGCGAGTGGCTGCTCCGGTGCGATCGCGTCGACTTTCCGCCTGGCGGAGTCGCCCACCTGCACGTGCACCCCGGCCCCGGGATTCGCCGGCTGCTGCACGGCGAGCTGACCATCGCTCGTCACACGGGCAGCGCAGCACCTACCGCGCCGGGGAGTCGTGGTTCGAGGACGCCGACGATCCTGTCCTGCGCGACCGCGTCGGCGACGGAGGAGACGGCGTTCGTCCGCGTTCTGCTGCTACCTCGCGACTGGGCCGGCAAGCGGACGATCCGCTACCTCGATCCCGCGGACGAGGAAAAGCCGAAGCTCCAGCGCGCGACCGTCCTTCTCGAGGAGCCGGTCGCACGTGTGAGAAGCGGCGGCCGCATCCTCGTCGATCAGCTCGAGCAGAACGGCGCAGACCTCGCGTTCTGCCTCCCGGGCGAGAGCTTCCTCCCGGTCCTCGATGCGCTGTACGACTCCCCGATCCGGCTCGTCTCCTGCCGCCACGAGAGCGGCGCCGCGAACGCCGCCGAGGCGTACGGGAAGCTCACCGGGCGCCCAGGAATCTGCATCGTGACGCGCGGCCCTGGAGCGACGCAGGCGGCCGTCGGGCGTCCACACCGCGAAACAGGACTCGACCCCGATGCTGCTCCTCGTCGGCCAGGTGCCGCGGGCGTTTCGCGGGCGCGACGCGTGGCAGGAGATCGACTACGCGAGCACCTTCGACGGGATCGCCAAGGCCGCGTGGGAGGTCGAGAGCGCTGACCGATCCCCGAACACTGTCGAGCGCGCGTTCACCGTCGCGCTGTCCGGGCGACCTGGCCCCGTCGTGCTCGCGCTTCCGGAAGACGTGCTCGCCGAGGAGTCCGACGTGGCCGACGCCAGCCCGGTTCGGATCGCGCACCCCTCGCCCAGAGACGGTGACATGGCTCGGCTACGCGAGCTACTGTCCGGCAGCCGAGCGGCCGCTCGTCGTCGTCGGCGAGGGCAGCTGGACAGCGGAGACGAGCGAGGGCGTCCTCGCGTTCTGCGAGGCGAACCAGCTACCGGTCGCCTGCGCCTTCCGCTGCCAGGACTTCGTCGACAACCGCTCGCCGAGCTATGCCGGCGTGCTCGGAGTCGCAATGGACGATCGCCTCGCGGATCGCCTGCGCGAATCCGATCTCGTCCTGGCGATCGGCGGCCGGCTGGGAGAGGTGCCGACGCGCCGGTACACGCTGATCGAGCCGCCGCGGTCGCACCAGACGCTCGTCCATGTCCACCCGGATCCCGACGAGATCGGATCCGTCTACGAGCCCGACCTGGCGATCGTGTCAGCGGTCGCCCGACTTCGCCTCGGCTCTGGCGCGATGCTCGAGCCGCTCGAGCCGCGTTGGGCGGGGTGGACGAAAGCGGCCCGCGCCGACTACGAGGCGAACCTGCGCCACGACCCGATGGAGGGACCGGTCGACCTCGGCGAGATCATGGCTTTCCTCCGCGCTCGCCTGCCGGGCGACGCGATTCAGACTTGCGGCGCGGGCAACTTCACCGTCTGGGCGCACCGCTTCGCGGAGTTCACGCAGTACGGCACCCAGGTCTGTCCCAGGAGCGGATCGATGGGGTACGGCGTCGCAGCTGCCGTCGCCGCGAAGCTCGTCCACCCCGACCGGGTCGCGCTCTGCTTCACCGGCGACGGCGACTTCGTCATGAGCTCACCCGAGTTCGCGACCGCCGTCCAGTACGAGCTGCCGATCATCGTCTTGCTCGTGAACAACGGCATGTACGCGACGATCCGCATGCACCAGGAGCGACAGTTCCCCGGCCGCGTCATCGGCACGAGCCTCGACAATCCGGACTTCTCCGACACTCGCGCAGGCGTACGGCGGGCACGGGGAGCGGGTCGAGCGAACCGCCGACTTCGAGGAAGCCTTCGAGCGCGCGCTCGCGTCCGGAAAGCCGGCCATGCTCGAGCTCCCCGTCGATCCCGAGCGAATCAGCCCGCGGACCCGGCTCAGCGACCTCCAGAAGGCTGCCGGATGAGCCGCGAAGAGATCCGCGTCGACGGGCTCGCCGAGCCGATTTCGCACTTCACAGACGCCGTCCGCGCAGGCGAGCTCCTCTTCGTGTCCGGAGTAGTCGCGGTCGACGGCGACGGAAAGCTCGTCGGCGGGGACGACGTCGTCGCCCAGACGAGGCAAGTCTTCGAGAACATGCGGGCGATCCTGGCCGCGGCGGGCTGCGGCTTCGACGACGTCGTCAAGGTCACCGTCTTCCTCACCGACATCGAGCGACCGCCCGGCGATCAATCCTGTGCGCCAGGAGATCTTCGGCGCAGCGAGGCCGGCGAGCACTCTGGTCGAGGTCACACACCTCGCCGTCCCGGGAGCCCGGGTCGAAATCGAGGCCGTCGCGCTCGTCCCGTAAGAGACGACTCCTCCAAACCCGCAAATCGATTATCGAGCGTTCCTCGTTGAAAGCGCGCCGGTAGCTTGGTACGGTCGCCCCGCTGGTGGTGGAGAGGCTCCGTCAAGCGGGTGTCGCTCAGCTAGCGCCCAGGCTCGTCGCGGGCGGGCTGATCATCTTCGCGATCCTCTACATGCTCGTCATCGCCGACCCGCCGTCCGAGACCGGCGCCGGCAACTGGCGTACGACCAACTACGGATCGTGGATCGACGACCCCGGCTCGTTCCTGGCGAACCTGCTCGACGCCGCGACCTTGGCCGGCTGGCTCTTCATCGTCGCCAGCGGCTTCTCGCTCATCTTCGGCCTGATGCGGGTCGTGAACATGGCGCACGGCGCCTTCTATCTCCTCGGCGGCTACGTCGCGTACGAGGTGCAGCAGAGGATGACGGCGGACACGCCCGGGTTCATCCCCGGCTCGCTCGTCACCACCTGGGAGTGGTTGATCCCCATGGCGGTCGCGATGCTCTGCATCGGCGGGCTCGGATTCGTCATCCAGCAAGGATTCCTCCGCTGGAATCAGGGACAGGACCTTCGCCAGGCGCTGATCACGATCGCGCTCTCGGTGATCATCGCCGACCAAGTCATCGCGCACTTCCCGCGCTCGGGCGCGTTCCAGACCGGCGGCGGCAACCTCGCGACGATCACGTGGCCGGGCTGGACGGAGCGCCGGATCGACCTGCAGCTCGCCGGCGTCCAGTACTCGCTGACCCGCCTGGCTCATCCTCGCGCTCGGCATCGTCGTCGGAGTCTCGCTCTGGGCATGGCTCCACCGCACGCGAACGGGGATGGTCATCCGTGCGGGCGTAGACGACCGGCAGATGACGTCGGCGCTCGGGATCAACATCCAGCGCACCTTCGCGATCGCCTTCGTCGTCGGCTCGGCGCTGGCGGCCATGGGCGGGACGGTCGGCGCCTCGCAGGGTGGCGTCGCCTCGGGGCAGGACGGGCTCTGGCTGCTCTACTCGCTCGTCGTCGTGATCGTCGGCGGGATGGGCTCGCTCCTGGGCGCCGCCGCCGGGCTCGCTCCTCGTCGCGCTCGTGCTGACCTTCTCCGCGTCGTATCTGCCGTCGACGGGCGACCCCGCGGGCATCGAATGCTGCACGCAGTACTCGATCACGTTCACGTTCGCACTCATCGCGCTCGTGCTCGCCTTCAGGCCGCAGGGCCTGTTCGGGAAGGTCGCATGAGACGCCTCGGCCTGGACGCCGCAGACGATCGTCGAGCGCACGCTCGGCGCTCCTCGTGCTCCTGATCGCGCTGCTCGGCCCGGCGATCTTCAGCGAGCTACTTCACGACGACGATCCTCACCCAGACGTTCATCCTCGGCATCGCCGCGGCGAGCCTGATCTTCCTCTCGGCCTACGGCGGCATGATCTCGCTCGCGCAGACCGCGCTGATGGGGATCGCCGGCTACGTGGTCGGGAACCTGGTCACGAAGGGCGGAGCGGGGGGCGAGACCAAGGGCCTCATCCTCGGATGGGACCCGACGCTCGCGCTCGTGCTCGCGATCGTCATCACGACCGTGATCGGGCTGATCCTCGGCGCGGTCGGCTCGCGCAGCTTCGGCATCTACTTCCTGATGCTCACGCTGACCTTCGGCGTGATCGCGAACTACTTCTTCGGCCAGGTGACCAAGCTCGGCGGCTTCTCCCCGATCGCGGGCATCAACCAGTACACGCCGCGCTTCGGATCGGAGACGATCGTCGGTCACCCGGACAAGCTCTACTACATCGCGCTCGGCGTCTCGGTTGTCGTCTACGTCGTCATGCGGTACCTCGTGCGGACGCCGTTCGGCCTCTCGCTCCAGGGGCAACGTGACGAGCCTGTCCGTGCTCGCGTCGCTGGGCTACGCCGTTCCGCTCCACCGAACGGTCGCCTTCGGCTTCGCGGCATTCGTCGCATCGCTCGCAGGCGTGCTCTTCGTCTGGTGGGACGGCCAGATCTCCCCGCAGAATCTCGGCCTCGGCGCGACGATCGACCTGCTGATCATCGCCGTGATCGGCGGGCTCGGGCAGGATCGAAGGCGCATGGCTCGGCGCCTTCGCGTTCATCGTGATCAACAACTACGTCCGCGACATCCAGTTTCCCTTCGCATCGGAGAAGGGGTGCTGCCGTGGGTCGGCGGCAGCTTCAACACGGTGATCGGGGTGGTCTTCCTGCTGATCGTCCTGATCTCGCCCGGTGGGCTCATGGGCATCTGGGAGCGCGTCTCTCCAAGGGTCGGCCGACGTCCGCGTCGGGCCGCATCGCCGAAGGCTGCCAGGAGCTTGAGGAAGGAGGACAACGCAGCGCCGAGCTTCTGCTTGCGTCGCGACATCAACTGCACGAGAAATCGTCGAAGCAACTACAGAAGGAGGGCAACACCAGATGAGAAGACCAGGTTGCGAGGCTGGAGAGCGATCGTCCCGCTCGGCATCATCGCCTGCGGGCTCGTGTTCGCGACTTCGGCGTCGCTCGCGGCGCAGACGCAGGGCGCGCCGGTGCGCGTCGCGATCATGACCGACTGCAAGGGCGGCTTCGGGTTCGGCTACGAGCTCGACATCGGCGGTGCCCAGGCCGCGTTCGAGCAGTACGCGGGCGGCAAAGTCGAAGAACAAGAACAAGCCGTCGGCCGGGATGACGGGCATCAAAGTCGGCAGGACACGCCGGTGAACATCGTCGGCTACGGCTGCGGCGACGACACGGCGGCGACGGCCATCAAGGAGACTCGTCGCCTCATGCAGCAGCTCGATGCGGACGTGATGGTCGGCCCGCTCTCCGGTGACGAGGCGGTCGCGATTGCGAACTGGGCGAAGGCGAATCCGACGAAGACGGTCATCATCGGAACCGCGGGCTCGCAGGATCCGACGATGCAGATCGCGCCGAAGAACGTGTTCCGCTACTTCGGCGACGGCGCCCAGTGGAACGCGGGCATCGGAGAGATCATGTACAAGAGGCTCGGCTGGCGGAACGCGGCGATCATCATGGACGACTACAGCTTCGGCTGGACGTCCGCGGCGGGCATGATCGCGGACTTCTGTGCGGTCGGCGGCAAGATCACCAAGCGTGTCTTCCCGCCGCTGAACAACGCCGACTACGCCGCGTTCATCCGGCAGCTGCCGCCGCCGACAAGATCGACGGCTACTTCTGGGCAGTGGGCGGTAACACGGCAGGGAGCCTGACGGCGTTCGAGCAAGCGTACGGCAAAGCCGACCCCAAGCAGTTCGCCGGGAACCTGTTCTTCGGCTTCCTGGGGAACGACAAGGTCGTCGCTCCGAAATTCGTCGGCTCATACATCGGCGGCTTCGGGAACATGCCCGGCGTCCACAACAAGAAGGTGCGACGCGTACCGCAAGTTCATGAACAGCACGTACGCCGAAGCTGCCCGCCGACGACGGGTTCGTCTACAACTACTACATGTCCGCGAAGGCCCTCGTGCAGGGCCTGCAGAAGTCCGGCGGGGCCGTTGGTCTGAGGCTCCAAGCCTCGCTGCCGCGGTCGATCGACGCGCCGTTCCAGATCTCGAACGGCGGAAAGGTCAAGCTCGACTCGCGACGCCAGGCGATCCAGGACCAGTACCAGCTCCAGCTCGTCAGGAACCAGGACGGGTCGGTCGGCGCCACGGTCATCGCGTACATTCCGGCCGTCGACCAGTCGTTCGGCGGCCTCTTCAAGCCGTCGAGCCCGCCCCCAGGGCGCTCCCAGCCACCGTGCAAGAAGCTCAAGACGCCATGGCAGGGGAAGCTCAAGGTCGTCAGGAACGGCGTGATCACGAACACGTCGATCAAGTAGGAGGAGTGAGCGAAGCTCCAGCGACCGCTCCGAACGCCGCGCCGACTCTCCGCTTGCGGGGGGTCGGCCGGCGCTTCGGCGGTCTCGTCGCCGTGTCCGGAGTCGATCTCGACGTCGAGCACGGTGCGCGTCATGCCATTCTCGGCCCGAACGGGGCCGGAAAGACCACGCTCTTCAACGTCATCGCGGGCGACCTCCACGCGTCGACCGGAACCGTCGAGCTCTTCGGTCAAGACGTCACGACGATGCCTGCGCGAAAGCGAACGAAGCTCGGCCTCGCGCGCACGTACCAGCAGTCGCGCATGCTCCTCGGGCTCTCCGTCGAGGACAGCATCTACCTCGCCGCGCTCGGCGTCGGTGGTGGGCACCTCCGTCCGGTCACGCTTCCGAAGAAGGACGGCGAGCTTCGCGGCGCGGGCACGGGCGGCCGCCGGCCGGGTTGCGATCGACCACAAGCTCGACGAGCTCGTGGGAAACCTCTCCCACGGCGAGCACCGCCAGGTCGCGCTCGCGATGGCGCTGGTGGCAGAGCCCCGGATCCTGATGCTCGACGAGCCCGCCTCGGGTCTCGCGCGGGGCGAGCGCCTGCTGCTCACGGAGCTTCTTCTCGGGCTCGAACGCGACATCTCGCTCGTCCTGATCGAGCACGACATGGACGTCGCGCTGCGCGTGGCCGAGCGGGTGACGATGATGCACGACGGCCACGTCGTCGTCGAGGGCACGCCCGACGAGATTCGCGCGAACGAGCTCGTACACGACCTGTATCTCGGTCGCCATCACTACGCCGGTGAGTGACCTCCTGCTCGAGGTCGAGGGCCTGAACGCGTTCTACGGGAGCGTTCCGGCTCGTCCAGGACGTCTCGTTCTCGATGGGCAGGGAGTCGGTTGGCGGTCGTCGGCCGGAACGGCATGGGAAAGACGACCCTGTGCGCGGCGATCATGGGGTTCACCCCTCCTCGCGCTTCGGGATCGGTGCTGTTCGAAGGAAAGGAGCTCCTCGGGAAGCCCTCCTACAAGATCGCGCGCTCGGGGCTCGGCTACGTGCCACAGGGAAGGCGGCTCTTCCCGTCGCTCACCGTCAACGAGCACCTCAAGATCGCCGCCCGAAACGGCGGTGGGCCGTGGTCGATCGACCGTGTCTACGAGCTCTTCCCGCGGCTCGCCGAGCGCAAGCGAAACGGTGGAGCCGAGCTTTCCGGGGGAGAGCAGCAGATGCTCGCAATCGGTCGCGCGCTGCTCGGCAACCCACGTCTCCTGATCATGGACGAGCCCTCCGAGGGCCTGGCTCCGGCGATCATCGACGTGATGGTCGAGACGTTCAAGAAGCTCGAGGAGGAGGGCCTCGCGATCCTGCTCATCGAGCAGAAGCTGGACGTGGCGACGGCCCTCGCTCCCAGGCAGCTGGTCATGGTCGCGGGTGAGATCGCGATCGAGACGACCGCCGACGCGCTGTCGCGCGATCCCGAGATGCAGCGCAGGTACCTCGGGGTCGAGCCAGTGGCCCACGCGTGAGGCGACCACTCCTGCTCGCCGGCGCTCTCGGCGCGGCGCTCACGCTCGCCCTCGGAGCGTGTGGAGGCGAGGGTCCGGCCCCGCGACCGGATCTCGTCGTCGTCAGCACTCGTGACGGCGACTACGCGATCTACGCGCTGAACGCTGACGGAGGCAGGCAAGTGCGCTTGACAGAGGAAGCCGGGGATACGTCGTCGCCTCGAGGCCTCTTCTTCCAGGTGGAGCCCGCATGGTCTCCGGACGGCAGCCGGATCGCGTTCGCGAGCAAGCGCAGCGGGACGTTCGACATCTACGTGATGAACGCCGACGGAACCGGGACGACGCGCCTCACATCGACGAAGGAGGACGACTCGCATCCGACCTGGTCTGCCGACGGACAGAGGATCGCCTTCGCGCGCAGCCCTGGGGACATCTTCGTCATGCGCGCGGACGGTTCCGGCGCGCGGCGAATCTCCGATCCGAGCCTCGAGGAGGTCGATCCCGCCTGGTCGCCGGACGGAAGCCGGATCGCGTACACGCGACGCACGCGTGGCACGCCGATTCGAGAGATCTGGCTCATGCGCCCGGACGGCTCCGACCGGCGTGCCGTGACGAAGCACGGCGCCGTTGCGACCACCCCCGCCTGGTCCCCCGACGGCAAGCAGATCGCCTTCTCGAGCAACCGCGACGGGGAGCTCTTCGAGGTGTTCACGGTCAGCGCCGCAGGCGGCTCACTGCGCAAGGTGGCGACGACCGCGGAGGGCATGTTCGAGCCGTCGTGGTCGCCCGACGGGAGCCTGATCGCATTCGCAGAGGGCGGCGCGATCTACACCGTCGACCTCGCCGGCGGAGAGCCGGAGCGGCTCACGGAGACCAAGAACAACGACTCCTCCCCTGCGTGGAACCCGCGCCCGCCCGCCGCGCCGAGGAGTAGGACCGGGCACGTTAGAACGCTGACGGTTTCCTTACAGAGCCTGGCCCTGTAAAGAGAAAAAAGAGCGCCGATGTCTCCACAGGCTCCTCGGTCGCGGTGACCGGCTAGAAGGTGCCGTAGCGCTCGTAGGCCTCGAGGGGCGTCATTCCGTCGCGCACCGCTGCTCGAATCTCGCTCTCCGCCGCGGCCTTCTCCTCCGCCTCGGCGAGGACGTCCTCTGCGACCCCCGAAGGGACGACGACGACGCCATCGTCGTCGCCGACGATCCAGTCGCCCGGCTCGATTCGTACTCGCCCGATCGTGATCGGCATCTGCGTCGCCTCGAGCTCCCAGCGCCAGGTCGAGTCCTCGGGCGTCACGTGGCTGCAGAAGACCGGGAAGCCCTGATCGAGGATGAAGCGCACGTCTCGGCAGCCTCCTTCGAGGACGCAGCCGGCGACACCGCGTGCCTCGAGCGAGGTCACCGACAGCTCTCCGAGGTGCGCTGCCGTCTCCTGGCCACACGCGTACACGGCGACGTGATCTCGAGGGACGTCGCCCAGCATCGCCAGCACCTTGCGGAGGGCGGCGTCGTACGACCCGGGCTCCGCGGTCCTCCCGAGACGGTGAACGCCGGGCCGGCGAGCCGCGTCCCCGGCTCGAGCGGCCGAATCGACGGTGGCAGCGTCTGGTCATGCAGGCCGCGCGCATCGAGGATGTCGGCGATCGCGGCGGTGTAGAGCTGGAGGAACCGCTCTCTCACGGCTCCGGGATCCCGAGGTCGGCTGGGCGGTCGACGCCGCGTCCTTCGACGAGATCGGGCGCTTGCTCGCGGAGCAGGCGGAGCACGAGCTCGGCCCGGCGCACGCGCTCGCGGGCCAGCCGCACGGCGATGTCCTGAAGGTGAAGCCCAGATGGGTAGATGTTCGGGGCGTTGCGAAGCCCGAGCTTCACGTACACCGGCGCCGCCACCCTGATCATCTCTGGAACCTCGTAATAGCGCACGAATCCACCCTGGTCGTCAGGGACCTCGACGTAGACGTCGAGCGGTGCCGAGCAGGCAGCCCGAAGCTCACCCAGGTCACCCGCGGAAAGGTCGGTCGCAACGTTGATCGTCGTCGCGCCGAGCTCCTCCAGGACGACAGCGGTTGCCGGGTTCGCGCAGGGGAGCAGCACCGACGTCTTGAGAACCAGCGACTCGGGCAGGTCGCCCGCTCGCTTCATCCGACCGAGCGTCGCGAGCACTCCGAGGTCGGCGACGAGGAAGGAGCGGATCCCGAGCCTGAGACCACGTTCGACCTCGGCCAGGCACCACTCGGCCCCAGCGTGGCCGCGTGCCGTCCCTCCTGCGGAGGCGGTAACGAGAGACTGCCCACCCGGGTCCCACGCTCCACGCGGCCCCAGGAACAGCGAGACCTCGACCCCGTGCTCTGCTCCGAGCTCGGCCATCTCCACGATCTCGGAGTCGGTCAGCATCATCACGCCAGAGCCCTGAGAGATCCTGCGCACCGGCACGTCTCGGGCTCTCGCTTCGTCAAGAACGGCGCGAAACACAGCCGGCCCTTCGACCGAAGGGATCTCGATTCGATACCGGAGCCCGTCGGAGAAGCGCGCATCGCTCACGGCGCTAGCTTCCTGCAGCGGCCCCTTCGCCGCAACTCGCAGCTACGGCAGCGGGAACGAGGGGACGGGCGGGGCCTCGCTCGGCGAGGGCAGGGTAGGAGGCGTCGGGATCTCGGCCGGTGGTAGTGGCGGCACCGCGACCGGAGGCACCAGCTGAGTCGGAAGTTCGACTTTCGGGAGCTGCGGGGCCTTCTCGACGGGAAGCTCGACCGGCACGTCGAGCGGCACCTCGGATGGAGGCGATGGCCCCGCCCCCGGGACGGGCGTCTGCTCGGGATCGCCGGCAAGCGGAGGGTTCGCTGTCGAGACAGCAGTGGAATCGAGAAGACCGCTACCTGGGAGCGGAGTCTTGCGAGCAGGGCCTCTCGCGCCTGCCGTCCCCGCACGCGATGCTCCGTTCGACAAGGACGTGACGCGCACTGTCGGCGCACGCGCTCCCGACTCGGCCGCGGCCTGGTCCGTACTTCGCACGGGAGCGACTGGCGCCTTCGAATCAGCCAGGCTCTTCTCTACTGCGATTCCTCCGGCTCCGACCCCGACACCGACCACCGCGATCGAGGCCGCCGCAGCTTTGGTCGAGATACCGCCGAACAGCGCCTTGACGTGCGATCTCAGCTCGACGAGCAGCCAAGCGATGCCGACCACCGGGCGGCGCGGCAGGGTCAGCGCCTGGGCGAACGACTGGCGGGCCCGCGTCAGGAGCGCGTGGGTCGCGGTCGTGCTCAGTCCCAGCTCACCGGCGATCTCCGGCGTCCCGACGCCACGCCACTCGCGCAGGACGAGTGCGCGACGCTGCTTTTCGGGCATCGACTCGAGCGCCGCCTTGAATCCCAGGAGAAGCTCTTCCTCGTCCTCGCCGGGCTCGGCGATCGCGATCGTGTCGAGATCGAGGTCGCTCGCGAGGGAACCGCGCCGTTCTACCGTCCGTCGCTGCGTATGACAGACGTTCTTGGCGATGGTGGTGAGCCAGGCAGCCTCGCATTCGGGAACGACCCCTCGACGCAGCGCTCGAAACGCGTGGAGAAATGTCGTTTGTGCCGCATCCTCCGCCTCGGCCCGGGATCCGAGTTGACGCAGGCAGTACCCGAGGATGAGCTCGAACTGCTCCGAGAAGAGTCGGCTCGCGGCTACCCCCGGATCAGCGGAGGTCCGGGAAGCATCGAAGTGGGCCGCCGTTACCGACACTTTCTAGGGATACCCGCTGGCCGGGTTCCCATGTCCCCCTTTCAGGTGAGGGCATGGCTCGTGGGAGTGATCTTCGGGGCTTGCATCGTCTGTTTCGGCCGTCTGCGGCTTCGTAGGGAGAGCCAACGCGTTTCCAACAAGGAGGAAGGATGGCAAGTCACGTCATTGCGCGACCCGGCGAACAGTCTTCGCAGAGCGCGCTGAACATCATTCGATTTGCCCTCGCGGCCTGCGTTCTCGCACTCGCCCTCGTCCTGGTGGGCGGAGCTCGCGGCGACGTGGTCGGCTCCGCCATCACGGTCGGATCGATCACCATCGAGGACGGCACGGCCGTCGTCACCGGAGCGGTGGACGACGTGAATGCGCTGCTCGAGGTCAACGGGACACCCGTCGCGATCGACGACTCGGGGAACTTCCTGGCGGTCGTGGGACTCGACGGGAACGCGATCGTGCTCGAACTCGCCGAGGGTCTCGGTGAGACCACGCGCATCAGGATCCCGATCGCCGTCCTGCTCGAGAACGGCGGCGAAGGCGTTCTGAACGACCTGATCGACGCCGGCACGGCGATCGACGTCCCCGTCAACGGGTTCGAGGTGATCGACGCGAACGGCCCAATCGTGAGCGGGAACGTCGTGAACGCCGATCTGCTCGACAGCATGACCATCAACAACGTGAGCGTGCTCAGCAAGCTCGGGCCTAACGGTGGCTTCTCCATCGCGCTCCCGTGGACGTCCCAGACGACCCCCTCGCAAAACGTCACCGTCGTCGTCGTCGACCGGCGCGGCGTGTCCCAGACGACGACGTTCCGCACGACAGCGATCAAGAGCACGATCCGCACCCGTGCCGGAATGAGTGTCTCGGCCGCCGGCGCGCAGGGCGTCCTCATCGCCAAGATCCGCTTCGACAAGAAGACCATGAAGTGGAACAAGCGGCTCGGCGTGTCCGCGACCGTCAAGGACCGCAGGGGCTACCTCGTGCGCGGAGCATCGCTCCGCCTCACCGGCACCCCGGCCCGGTACCTGACCGCGGGCTCGGTGCGCTCGGGGTTCACGAACCGCTTCGGGCAGGCCAAGTTCGCATATCGGCTCCATCCGCAGGCATTCGCCGCCTGTGGCTGCAACAAGTTCGTCGTGACGGTCCGCGCGAGCACGCTCAGGGCGTGGACGAAGAAGGCGGCGGCTACACGCATGCCGGCGCTCGCATCTAGCTAGGACGAACGCACGGAGAGCTACTGACCCGTTGCGGCGGGTCAGTAGTCTCCGCGCTCTGTGAAGGTCCTCACCGTCGTCGGAAACCGGCCGCAATTCGTCAAGAGCGGGCCGCTCTCCTTCGCCTTCCTGATCGCGGGAGTGGAAGAGGTCGTCGTCCACACCGGGCAGCACTACGACCGCGAGCTGTCCGAGGTCTTCGTCGAGGAGCTCGGGTTGCCGCGACCCCAGTACCGGCTCGAGCTGAGGACTGCGGATCCGGAGGTCATGGAGCCCGAGATCACCAGGGTGATCAAGCGCGAGGAGCCCGATCTCGTCCTCGTCTACGGCGATACGAACTCGACTCTCGCCGGCGCACGCGCGTCAGCCCAGGCACAGGTCCCGCTCGCACACGTCGAGGCTGGCCTGCGCAGCGGCGACCTGTCGATGCCCGAGGAGCGTGCCCGCATCGAGGTCGACCAGCTCGCCTGGCTGCTCTTCTGCCCCGACGATCACTCTCGTCAGGTCCTCGCGGAGGAAGGGGTCCTCGGACAGCCTCACGTCGTGGGCGACGTGATGGCCGAGGCCTGCAACCGCTTCGCGCCGATCGCCCGCGAGCGGTTTCCGATCCCCTTCGACCCCGAGAGCTACGTCGTGGCCACGGTTCACCGCGAGGCGAACGTCTTCCAACCGCGGCTCGGCCGCATCATCGAGGGCCTCAATCGCTTGGACGAGCGCGTCGTCTTCCCCGCTCATCCACGCACGCGTGGCCAGCTGGAGGAGGCGGGCCTCGAGCTCGGCGAGCACGTGCATCTCACCGATCCGCTGAGCTATCTGGAGCTCGCGTCGCTCGCGTCGCAAGCCCGCGTCATCGCGACCGACTCGGGCGGCCTCCAGAAAGAGGCGTACTGGTACGGCGTCCCCTGCGTGACGCTCCGCCCTTCGACCGAGTGGGTGGCCACCGTCGACGTCGGTGCAAACGTCCTGGTCGACGACGACCCCGACGCCATCGTCGCGGCCGTGACGACCGCGACCATGCCCGCTGAGCGTCCGCGGCTGTACGGGGACGGCCACGCCTCGGCGCGGATCGTCAGCCTGCTCGTCGCTACGATGCCCGACCGATGAGGCGGGACGTCGCCATCGTGGGCGCCGGCTACGTCGGCGTGCCGCTCGCTCATACCTTCGCAGAGGCGGGAAAGGACGTCGTGCTCGTCGACGTCGACCCACAGCGGGTGGACCAGCTGAACCGCGGTGAGAGCTACATCGAGGACGTCCCTTCCGAGGTGCTGAAGCCTCTCGTCGAGAGCGGGAAGATCGTGGCGACGACCGACTACGACGAGGTCCGCGATGCGGACGCGATCCTGATCGCGCTGCCGACGCCGCTCTCGCGACAGCGTGAGCCGGATCTGAGGATCCTCGTATCGGCATCCCAGGAGATCGCAACACGGCTTCGTCCTGGGCACCTCGTCGTGGTCGAGTCGACGACGTACCCGGGCACGACGCGTGAGCAGGTGCTCCCGGCGCTCGAGGCCGGAAGCGGGCTCCAGGCGGGAAAGGACTTCCACCTCGCATTCTCTCCCGAGCGGGTCGATCCGGGCCGGGAGGACTGGACGACGAAGACCGTGCCGAAAGTGGTCGGAGGCATCGACGATGCTTCGACCGAGGCCGCAGCGGCATTCTACTCGGGCGCCATCGACGAGGTCCATCGCGTCTCCTCGCCGGAGGCGGCCGAGCTCACCAAGCTCCTCGAGAACATCTTCCGCTCGGTGAACATCGCGCTCGTCAACGAGCTCGCCCAGCTTTGCGACCGGATGGACATCGACGTCTGGGAGGTCGTCGAGGCGGCGGCGACCAAGCCGTTCGGGTTCATGTCCTTCAAGCCCGGGCCCGGGCTCGGCGGGCACTGCATCCCAGTCGATCCGTTCTATCTGACCTGGAAGGCGCGCGAATACGGCTTCTACACCGAGTTCATCGAGCTCGCGGGGAAGGTGAACGAGTCGATGCCGTACTTCTGCCGCTCGGTGGTG
>CAWBLH010000001.1:0-735034 GCA_963789655.1 uncultured Actinomycetes bacterium | reverse complement strand
TGGCGGCTGCTCCGGTTTCCAGTACGGGCTCGGCTTCGACAACGTCGCCGAGGGCGATCACCAGCTCGAGCTCGAAGGTGTGCCGGTCGTCGTCGATCCGTTCAGCGCCCCGCACCTGCGCGGCACGACCATCGACTTCCTGAACACGATCCAGGAGTCGGGCTTCAAGATCGACAATCCGAACGCCGTCTCGTCCTGCGGCTGCGGCCACTCGTTCCAGGTCGCCGAGGACGAAGAGCTGCCCGAGGGAACGCACGTGGGCGGCTGCGGCTCGGGTTGTTCGCACTGACGCGCAAGCGCGTCAGTGGTCGCTGCTCGCACTAGCTCCGCTACGGGGATTTACGTAGCGGCAGGGTTGCCTCGCCCGTCGTGTGTGTCGTAGGCTCTGCGCCGTCAGCGACGGGAGGAGCGGACGTGAGGGCGATCTACTGGGCGTGGTCGACTGTGCTCTTCGCAGCGATCGTGGTGCAGGTCGGCCTGGCCGGGTACGGTGCGTTCTACGCGGCGAACAAGCTCGACGACGAAGGCTCCACGATCGACGAGGACGTCTTCTTCGACGGGTTCGTCGCTCACGCGCTCTTCGGCTACGTCCTCATCCTCGCCGCACTGCTTCTTCTCGTAATCGGTGCGATTGCCGGCATCGGCAAGTGGCGGCTCGGGCGGCACGGCGTTCTCTTCGGATTGCTCGTCCTCCAGATGTTCCTGGCCTGGTTCGGGTTCGGCGTTCCGGCGATCGGGTTCTTCCACCCCGTCAACGCGCTCCTGATCGTCGGCCTGGCGGGCTGGATCGCCTGGGACGAATGGCGGCTGCGACGCGGCACGCCGAGCACCGCGCCTGCCGTCTGACGCGTCGCTATTCGGGCTCGTTGTCGAGCTGCGCCGCCGACTTCGAACGGCGTCGACACGCCTGCGTAGGCGACGTGCATCGTCAGCCCCTCCGCGGCATGCGCGAGGTTGTGGCAGTGATCCATCCAGATGCCGGGGTTGTCCGCGCGAAACGCGACCTCGTAGCGCTCGCCCGGCCTCGACGTCCAGCGTGTCGACCCACCACGGGCTGCCTGAGACGGCACGCCGTCGCGGCTCAGCACGAGCAGGTGGTGCCCGTGCAGGTGCATCGGGTGCACCGCCTTCGTGTCGTTCGTGATCGTCACGTGGACGAGGTCGCCCTCCTCGACGACGAACACCGGGACGTCGGGGAAGATTCCGCCGTTGATCGTCCACTGGAGGCCGGGCCGGCCGTCGAAGAAACCCGGCCAGCGTCCGATCGTCGAGTTCGAAGCGGCGATCGAAGCGGCTTGACGCGTCGAACGGCGTGACCGCGGGCTCGCCGTAGGTCGCCGGGTCGAACTCGGGCTCGGCCTCGTCGACCGGTGGCGAGCGGGCGCCCGTTCGTGTTGAACGCGAGCCCGACGCCCGTGTCCGCCAGCGTCAGCCACACCGGAGCCTGCGGCACCGTGAACGCAACGTCTGCGCGACCTCCGCCTGCGAGCTCGAGCGTCTCGTTCGCGATCGGCGACGGCGCGTTGAGTTCGGTGCCGTCGAGCGCGACTACGCGGAACGCGAGTCCCGGCGATCGAGAATCGCCGCTGCGTGTTGTCGGTAGTTGACGAGCCTGAGTCGCACGCGCGTCCCTGGCGGCGACCTCGCGGTGCTGGAGGACGGTCGCTCGCGTTCAGCGTGGCGATGCCCTCGAACGTGTGCGCCACGACGCGAGATCGACCTCGCGATCGGGCTCGCGGCCGGCTCGATGACGAACGCACCGAAGAGCCCTCGTCGCACCTCCTTCGAGGAGACCTGGTGCGAGTGGTACCAGAAGGTTCCGACCTGCTCGGCGCGAAAGCGGTAGACGTAGCGCTGCGCCCGGCTCGACCGCGTCCTGCGTGACGCCCGCGACCCCGTCCTCGGCGTTCGGCACGTCGACTCCGTGCCAGTGAATCGTCACGCCCTGCGAGATGTCCTCGTTCACCAGCGTCACCTCGACGAGGTCGCCTTGTCGCACGCGGAGCTCGGGTCCCGGGGAGCGGCCGTCGAAGGTCAGCGCGTCGATCGATCGGCCCGAGCCGAGCTCGATCGTCGCCTGCCGTGCCGTGAGCGTGAAGCGGGCGTCGGGCTCGCCGTCACGCGGGCCTCGAAGGCTCGCGACACTCACCGGATTCCGCGTGGTGCTCGTGGGACACTTCGGTACCGCCGCCGAAGTCGACCGCTCCGTGATCCATCACGTTGTACGTGCCGGGGAGACGGCTGTCCCACCACATGAGCCCGATCCAGCCGAGGGCGCCCGCGGCCAGCAAGGTCACGAGCGCGATCAGCGGTGCCGAGGGCGGCTCTTGCGCACGACACTAGGATGGCGATCCGTGAGCGACGACGGCGCCGGCAGGCATCTTCGCGTCGCCGTAGTCGGCTCCGGGCCCGCCGCGTTCTACGCGGCCGGACATCTCCTGTCGAGCGAGGAACCTCACGTCCGAGGTCGACCTGATCGAGCGGCTACCCACGCCGTGGGGCCTCGTCCGGCTCGGGGTTGCCCCGGATCATCCGAACCTGAAGACGGTCTCGCGCGCTTTCGAGCGGATCGCGGAGCGACCCGGCTTCCGCTTCTTCGGCAATGTCGAGGTCGGGAGGGACGTGTCGCAGGATGAGCTCGCCTCGCTCTACGACGCGGTCGTTTACGCGGTGGGGTCCCAAGCCGACCGCCGGCTCGGGATTCCGGGCGAGGATCTCCCGGGGTCGTGGGCTGCGACCGAGCTCGTCGCCTGGTACAACGGCCACCCGGACTTCCAGGAGCTCTCGTTCGATCTCTCGGGAGAGCACGCGGTCGTCGTCGGCAACGGGAATGTCGCGCTCGACGTCGCGCGGATGCTGGCACTCACCCGGGAGGAGCTGGCGCCCACGGATACGACCGACGCCGCGATCGAGGCGATCGTCGGCTCCGGCCTCCGCGAGATCCACGTGCTCGGGCGCCGTGGCCCGGTCCAGGCTGCATGGACCTCGACAGAGCTGCAGGAGATGGGGGAGCTCGCAGGCAGCCGGAATCCATGTCGACCCCGCCGAGCTCGTTCTCGATCCCGCGAGCGAGGCCGAGCTCGCCGCCAGCAGCAACGTCGTTCGGCGGAACTTCGAGATCCTGCGCGAGCTCGCGGCACGTCCACCCGGCGACCAGGCTCGAACGATCCAGCTGCGCTTCCGCGTCTCCCCCGTCGCGATCCTCGGCGACGAGCGGGTCGAGGCCGTCGAGATCGTGAAGAACGAGCTCGAGCCCGACGGGAAGGGCAGCGTGCGGGCGGTGGCCACTGACGAGCGCGAGGTCATACCTTGCGATCTCGTCTTCCGCAGCGTCGGCTACCGGGGGGTCGCGCTTCCCGGCGTGCCGTTCGATGCGGCAACCGGGACGACGCCGAACGCGGGCGGCCGCGTTCTCGACGAGTCGGGAGAGCCGGTTCGCGGTCTGTACGTCGCCGGCTGGATCAAACGCGGGCCCACCGGGGTGATCGGCACGAACAAGAAGGACGCGGTCGAGACGGTGGATCTCCTGCTCGAGGACGTGCGCGCAGGGACCCTCGATCGCCTGGAGCCGACGAGCTCGCTCGAGGAGCTCCTCGGCGAGCGCGGGGTCGAGGCGGTCATGTACGCGGGGTGGGGGGCGATCGACGCCGATGAGCGCGCTCGCGGCGAGGAGCAAGGCCGGCCTCGCGTGAAGCTCTGCACCTGGGAAGACCTGCTCGAGGCCGCCCGCCGCTAGGCCCTGTGGAACGATTGTTGCGCTTTCGGCGCATTAACAGGGACAGGCTCTGTAAAGAGCTTCCGCCCAGCGTTGGCGCGGAATTGGCACACCTGAACGCGGCTAGACTCGCCTCGTGAGCGAGACCACCGATCGCAAGCTCTGGGGCGGGGAGACGGACAAGGCCGTCGCCAACTTCACCGTCTCCGGTGAGCCCATTCCGTCCTCGGTGGCACGCTGGCTCGGCCGTATCAAGGCTGCCGCCGCGCGGGCGAACGCCGAGCTCGAGTTGCTCGACACGGAGATCGCCGAGCGCGTCGCCGCGGCCGGGGATCGCATTGCCGCCGGGGAGTTCGACGACCAGTTCCCGATCGACGTCTTCCAGACGGGGTCGGGGACGAGCTCGAACACGAACGCGAACGAGGTGATCGCCGCCCTCGCCGGAAACGGAGTCCACGCGAACGACCACGTCAACATGGGCCAATCCTCGAACGACGTCTTCCCTTCTGCTGTGCATCTCGCGGCGCTCGGCGAGCTCACGGACGACCTCCTGCCCGCGCTCGTGCAGCTTGCGGAGTCGCTCGAGCGGAAGGCGACCGAATTCGACGACATCGTCAAGTCGGGACGCACCCACATGATGGACGCGGTCCCGATGACGCTGGGTCAGGAGTTCGCGGGCTATGCGGCTCAGGTCCGACAAGGACGGGCGCGGATCCAGGACGCCCTTCCGCGTCTCGGCCAGATTCCGCTCGGTGGTACCGCAGTGGGGACAGGGTTGAACACGCATCCGGAGTTCGCCGAGCGCGTGCGCGCGCAGCTCGCGGAGCAGACCGGTCTGACGATCTCCGCTCCGGCTGATCCGTTCGAGGCACAGGCCGCGCGGGACGCGCTCGTGGAGACGTCGGGAGCCCTGAAGGTCGTCGCCGTCTCGCTGACGAAGATCGCCGGCGACCTTCGGCTGATGGGATCAGGCCCGCGGGCCGGGCTCGCCGAGCTCTTTCTTCCGGAGCTCCAGAAGGGGAGCTCGATCATGCCCGGCAAGGTGAACCCGGTGATCCCCGAGGTCGTCACGCAGGTCGCGGCGCAGGTGATCGGGAACGACACGGCGATCACCGTGGGCGGTATGAGCGGGCAGTTCGAGCTCAACGTGTACGTCCCGATGATGGCTCGCAACCTGCTGCAGTCGATCGCCCTGCTGGCCCGCGCGAGCCGGCTCCTCGCCGAGAAGTGCGTCGACGGGATCGAGGCCAACCGGGAGCAGCTCGAACGCTACGCGGAGCTCACGCTATCCGCGGCCACCGCGCTCAACCCCCACATCGGCTACGACAAGGGCGCGGAGATCGTCAAGGAGGCCGCCGCATCAGGACGTTCGATACGCGAGGTAGCTCTCGACGCGGGCGTGGACGCATCCGTCCTCGACGACGCACTCGACTACCGCCGCATGGCGAAGCCTCACGAGTCGTAGCGAACCTCAGACTCGCGCGTAACGGGCCTGCGCCGGCTTGGCCGCGTACGTCGCCAGGTCGAGCGCGACGCCGATGCCGACGAGGATCCAGTCCGCTCCGGACACGCCGTCCAGCGCCGACCACGTGAGGAGATACATCAACATCGTCCACGGAGCCAGCAGCAGCCCGACGAGGGGCAAGAACCAGCCGTCGAAGGCGAGCTCGACTCGCGAGCCGAACAGCCACATCGCCAGGATCGCAAAGCGCGGGCCGAGGGCGACGAAGAGCAGAGCGAAGCAACACACGAGGCGACTACCTCCGAGCTCGGGGGACGACGACCGTCGCCGACATCAGCGAGGCACCGCCGCCGTATCGGAGAGGATGAACCGCCGGACGACCTCGGCGCCCGCGACGAGGATGCCGAGGAACACGAGGGTCACGATGAACGAGCGCTGGAAGGCCGGGAGGAACGTCGCGAGGAGCACAACCAGCCCCGCGACGAGGCCGTAGGTCCAGAGGAGGCTCTCCGCGAGAGGACGTCCGGCGACCCGCGCCCGCGCGGCGGTGCGTGCAGGGCCCACGAGCCAGGTCCCGAGCAGCAACAGAATCCCGATGGCGATCCAGACCAACGCGCGGTCGGCTAGGGCCTGCGTCACGATGCGCCAGGCATTCAAGCCCGCAGGCTGCGTCGCGTCGGTCGTCAGCTCCCCGACGAGGTAGGCACCGACCGTCCGGCGGGTGAACAGAAGGAGGATGCCGACGACGAAAAAGCCGATCCCGAGCGCCCTTACCTCGAGGCGCCGGCGGCCGCGAGCGAGCCAGATCGCAAGCGCTGCGATCGCGAGCGCGACCACCCACAACCAGTCCGCGAGCGCACGTAGCACGCGCACCGCGGTCTGCACCGTGTCGAGCTGGCCGGCCTCGATGAGCTCGACGCGGCCCGCGTCGGGAGGAAGCTGCTCCTCCAGCGCTGCGATCGGCGCGATCCGATCTCCAAGAGCGACGATGAGCGGTCGAAGGTCCAGTGAGACCTTCCCGCCGTCGGTGCGCACAAACTCACCCTCGTCCTCGAGGAGCTTCACGAGCTGCTGCTGGGTCTGGCTGGCGACGGCGACCCACGCCTCTTGGATGCGTGGCCGCTCGAGGAGTCTCGCCGCTCCCTGGTCGGCGGCCTGCCGCGAGAGCGCTGCGAGAGTCGGCGCGAGCCCGCGCTGCGCTTCGGGGAGCCGCTCGGCGAGCCGTTGCTCGACGTCGACGTTGGCATAGAGCTGCTCGACCGCGACGAGGCCTACCTGCTCGCGGATGTCATCGTCCTGGATGAGATCTGCGGCGATCCGGTTGATGCCGCTCGAGTCGAGCACTGTTCGCTCGACGGTGAAGGCCAGCATCGAGACGAAGCCGAGCAGGATCGCCAGCACGGTGAGGGCGCGCGCGAGGACGACCCTCCCGCGAGAGGGACGGGCACTCACGTCTGCGTCTCGCTGCGCGGGCTCGACGACTTGATCGGATTCTGATTCGCTCACGCGGTCTCCAGGCGGGACATTGCCACATCGTCTCGCGCCTCCTAGCGAGAAGTGCAGCGGTCCGGTGCCGTTTCACCCCGGTGAGGCGGCGTTCGGTCCGTCCGTTCTCTCGGCCAGGCCTAGCTAGGGTCCGCGCATGTCGCAGTCCGGGGATGCCGCCTCGACGTACGGCCATCGCCCTCTCCCAACCGAGCTGAGGCCACCGCTCCGCCCGGCGAGGTTGCTGTTGTCGCTCCTCGTCAGCGCGGCGAGCGTCTTTCTCGCGGCGGGGATCCTCCCCGGATTCGACGTCGGGTCGTTCTGGAAGGCGCTGCTGGCGGCGCTCCTGATCGCGGCGCTGAATGCCGTCCTCGCGCCAATCGTCGCGGCAATACCCCTTCCCTACACCGTTGCGACCTCGTTCCTCCTGCTGCTCGCGCTCAACGTGGCCGTCTTGCGCATCGTCGACGCGGTGACGGAAGACGCGATCGAGGTCGGCGGAGCCGGCTGGGGAATTCTCGCAGCGCTCGTCATCGCGGCGCTGGCGACGGTGCTCGAGGTGGTGGCCGGGACGAACGACGACGACGCGTACATGATCCGGGTGATCCAACGCATCGCCCGGCGCTCGGGAGAGCTGATCGAGACGGACGTTCCCGGAATCGTGTACCTCGAGATCGACGGCCTCTCGAAGCCCGTGCTCCAGCGGGCCATGCGGGACGGAAACGCGCCCACGATGGCGCGCTGGCTCGCGGACGGGTCGCACCGCTTCGTCGAGTGGGAGACGGACCTCTCCTCGCAGACCGGTGCGAGCCAGGCAGGGATCCTGCTGGGCTCGAACGACGACATCCCGGCCTTCCGCTGGGTCGAGAAGGAGCGCGGCATCGTGATGGCGTGCTCTGCTCCGGCCGACTGCGCCGAGATCGAGCGCCGCCTCGGGGGCGACGGGCTGCTTCGGAACGGAGGCGCGAGCCGCGGAAACCTCCTCTCGGGCGAGGCCGACCACCTGATCCTGACCGTCAGCCGCATGGAAGCCGAGAAGGGCCCGAACCCCGGCTACCGCGCGTTCTTCGCGAACGCGAAGAACGTCACGCGCGCTCTCGTGCTCTTCTTCTGGGAGGTCATCCTGGAGTGGGTCGCGGCGCTCCGGGCGATCCGCCGCGACGTGCAGCCCCGTGGCCATCGCGGCGGTACCTATCCGTTCATCCGCGCGGCGATGTGCGTGATCGTCCGCGACCTCATCGTCTTCGGCGTTCTCACGGACCTGATGAAGGGCCGTGCCGCGGTGTACGCAACCTTCTCGAGCTACGACGAGGTCGCGCACCACTCAGGTCTCGAACGCGCCGACACGCTCGAAGCCCTGCGGAAGCTCGACCAGCAGTTCGCGCGCATCGATCGAGCGCGCCGCTACGCACCCCGGCCGTACGAGATCGTGGTCCTCTCCGACCACGGACAGACCCAGGGCGCCACCTTCAAGCAGCGGAACGGCTACGGCCTCGACGATCTCGTCTCGCGGTCGCTCGAAGGAGGCGACGTGGCCGAGATCGCCGGCGGCGACGAGCAGAACGCGATGGTCGGCCACGCCATCAAGGAGGCGACGGGCACGAAGGTCAAGCGTCCGAAGAACGACGTCTCCGACCGCAATGTCGTCGTGCTCGGCTCCGGGAACCTCGGGCTCGTCTACCTGATGGAAGAGCCGCGCCGGCTCATGCTCGAGGAGATCGAGGAGCGGCATCCCCGCCTCCTCCCCGCGCTACGGGAGCACCCGCACGTCGGCTGGCTGCTCGTTCGCTCCTCGGAGCATGGCGCTGTCGTGCTCGGTGGGAAGGGCACGCGCTACCTCGCGGACGACCGTGTCGAGGGTGAAGATCCGCTGGCGTCGTTCTCACCGACCGCGCACCTGCATCTGCGCCGCACCGACGGATTCTCGAACGTCGCCGACATCATGGTGGGCAGCTTCTACGACCCGGATCTCGACGAGGGGTGCGCGTTCGAGGAGCTCATCTCGTTCCACGGCGGCCTCGGCGGTCTGCAGACGCGCCCGTTCATCCTCTTCCCTGGTCAAATGCCGTTGCCGGACACCCCGCTGCTCGGCGCAGCCGCCGTCCACCAGCTCCTGAAGAGCTGGCGCGCCGCGTAGTGCGCGCCCGCGGTGGCGCGCGTCGTCCGCCTGACGAGCCCGGAACGCGTCCTCTTCCCCGACGAAGGGATCACGAAGCAGGATTTGTTCGAGTACTACCGCGCGGTCGGGCCGGTGCTCGTCCCGCACTTGCGCAACCGGCCGTTCACGATGAAGCGCTCGCCCTACGGAGCGGGCGGGGAGGTGTACTTCCAGAAGCAGGCGCCCAAGGGGATGCCTACCTGGATCCCGACGCGTACCTTTCGCACCCACCCGCGCGAGGGTGGGTCACGGCTCGTCGACTTCCCGCTCGTCAACTCGCCGGAGGCGGTGCTCTGGATGGTGCAGATGAACTGCATCGACATGAACGCCTGGTACTCGCGCGTCGACAAACCGCACCGCCCGGACTTCGTCCTCTTCGACCTCGATCCGCCAGACGGCGGGTTCGCGCTCGCGATCCGTGTAGCGCACCTGATCCGAGAGGAGCTCGAGCGGCTCGAGCTCGACTCCTACGTCAAGACGAGCGGCGCCGACGGGATCCACGTGCTCGTCCCGATTGCGCGCCGTGCGACCTTCGAGCAGACCTACACGTTCGCGGAGCGCGTGGCGCGCGGGCTCGAGGAGCGGCACCCGGGACTGGTCACGACCGAATGGCTGAAACGCAAGCGCGAGGGCGTGCTCGTCGACCACCGTCAGAACGCGCGCGGGAAGACGATCGCCTCGGTCTACTCGGTGCGGCCGAAGCCGGGCGCGCCGGTCTCGACACCGCTTCGCTGGGACGAGCTCACCGAGGACGTGACACCGCGTCACTTCGGCATGCGCGAGGCGCTCGAGCGGGTCGAACAGCACGGCGACCTGTTCGAGCCCGTGCTCGCGGGTGGTCAGGCGCTCGGACGTGCCCTGAGGAAGTTGCGCTAGTGGGGTGAGAAGGACGCCCCGCGGCCGCGCGAAGGCGTCCACCTCTCCTAGTCCTAGATCCCGAGGATCTGCTTCTTCTTCGCTTCGAACTCCTCTTCGGTGAGGATGCCCTGCGCCTTCAGGTTCGCCAGCTGCTCCAACTCCGCGGCGTAATCGGGCGCGGCGGGAGCGGCCGGAGCTGCCGGGGCGGCAGCTTGCTGCGCCGCCACCTGCTGGTCGTACGCGGCCTGGTCCTGGGCGGCGTACTTCTGGTCCTGACGGTGCCGGACCGCACCCGCGGTACCGGCGACGACTGCCGTGGTGGCGGCCGCTCGAACGAGACCTGGGCCTCTTCGTCCAAACATCGATTGTTCTCCTTCCTAGGCCGAAGCCTGCTCGAGGGCCCATTCGCGCGCGGCCTGCACGACGTCGTGCGGAAGCCGCTCGAATGCGAGCAGCTCGCCACCGGCATCGCGCATCGCCTGGGTGACCTTGCGCGCCCAGACGTTCTCCCACACCAGGAGCGCAGCCGACGAGTTCGGCTCGAGCCCCTCGGCGGCGTCCATCAGGTCGTCCTCGTTGAAGAGGCCGCTGACTTCGATGCCGGCCTTCTCGAGACCCTCCTGCACGTCCGGATCGAGCTCGGTGAGCTCCATCGCGACCGCATTGCCGTCCGCGTCCTTGCCGACGAACGCGATGTCGATGATGCGGATCGTGCCCGCCTCGACGAGATCTGCGATCGCCGGTGCGATCTCTCCCCGGAAGCGGTTCCCGGGAAAGCCCACGATCGCGTAATCGACCGGTCCGATTTCTTCCATACGTTGACTCCTCTCCCTTACGACGCTGCGAGCGCCTTCTGCTTGATTGCGTCGAACTCCGCCTGCGTGATTGCTCCCGAGTCGAGCAGGCCCTTCGCCTTCTCGATCTCCGAGGCGGCACCGCCGCTCGAGGCGACCGATCTCACGTAGTCGTCCATCTGCGCCTGCTGCCCGCGTGCACGCTCGATGTTCCTCTCCGTCATCCCGTCGTGATTCGCGATGAGGTAGATGAAGACGCCGAGGTATGGCAGCACGATCACGAAGATCGTCCAGAGCACCTTTCCGCCGCCCGAGAGGTCGGTCCTGCGAAAGATGTCACCGAAGACGGTGATCAGGAGCCAGAACCAGATCACCCAGGCGAAGAAGATGAACATCGTCCAGACGATGTCCAGGAACGGATAGTCGGCTGCGATCAACCTGAACCTCCTTGAAAGGGGACTTGGCCACCAGTCTTTCACAGGACTTCGCAGCTCGCGACTTCTACATCGCGGCGAGTCGATCGGAGCCCTGCAAGCTTGCAGGGGCACGCCCGGCGCAGCGAGAGTACGCGTCGGTGAACATCGTCTGGGGTCTTCTCGTCCTCGTCGGATCCGTGGCCGTGGCCGTTGCCGCGATGCTGCTCGTCCGTCGATCCGCTCCCGAGGGGAGCTACTTCGCAGACGGGGACCGCGCGTCCGGCGTGTTCGGCGTGCTCGCGACCGGATTCGCGATCTTCGCGGGCTTCGTCATCTTCCTCGCGTTCACGAGCTACGACCAGTCACGCGCCGGCGGAGAAGCCGAGGCGCTCGTCGTCGTGCAGCAGTACGAGACGGCACAGTTTCTCCCGCGGGAAGCTCGCGGATCGTCTCACCGGAGAGCTCATCTGCTACGGGCGGTCGGTCGTGCAACAGGAGTGGCCGAGCATGGAAGCGGGCACCGCGGACGACGCGATCAACCCCTGGGGCATCGCGCTCTTCCGGAGCCTCCAGACGGTGAGCGCCGATACGCCCGAAGAGGAGGCGGCCTACGGTAAATGGCTCGACCAGACGTCCGATCGCGAGGAGGCTCGCCGCGACCGCCTCCACGGCGCGGCCGGCATCATCCCCGACTCGCTCTGGCTCGTCCTCTTCCTGATCGCGGGGATCGTCTTCGTCTACATGCTGTTCTTCGCCGACAGCGGCGAACGGGCCGTGTCTCAGGCGATGCTGGTCGGCTCGGCGACGGCCGTCGTCGCGGCGACGCTGCTAGCGATCTACGCGCTCGACAACCCGTACCGGCCGGGAGTCGGAAGCATCACGCCGGTCGCCATGGAGCGCTCGCTCGGCATCCTCGACGAGGCGCGCGCAGGTCCTGGGCGACGACGCTCCGCTGCCCTGCGACGACTCGAGGAGGGGCACGATGACCGATCGCACCGAGCGTCGGCCGCGACGGTGCTGCTGGCGGTCGCGGCCGTGATGACCGCGTGGTGCAGCTACCAGGCGACGCGCTGGAACGGCGAACAGGCCACCGCCTCGGGCCGGACGAACGCCATCCGCATCGACGCGGCGCGAGCGCAGGGGCTCTCGGAGGCGCAGGCGCAGATCGACGTTGCGACCTTCACGCAGTGGGTCGATGCGTACGCGCGCGAGAGACGGAGCTGGCGGACTTCTACTTCAAGCGCTTCCGCGCCGAGTTCAAGCCGGCCGTCGACGCCTGGATCGCGACGAGGCCGCTTGAAGAACCCCGACGCCCCGCTGACGCCGTTCGCGATGCCGCAGTACCGCCTGGCGGCCACTGCCGAGGCCGAGCGGCTGGACGCGGCGGCGGAGCGTCGTCGGCTGGCGGTCCGACCGGAGACATCCAGCGCGCCTCCAACTACATGCTCGGCGTCGTCCTCTGCGCGATGTCGCTCTTCTTCGCCGGGATGAGCACGAAGCTCCGCGATCCGCTGCTGCGCAAGCATCGTGGTGCTCGGGCTCGGCTACGTCCTCTTCCTGTGCACCGTCGCCTGGATCGCGACCTTCCCCGTCAGCCTGTCCATCTGAGCCTGCGTGACGTGGACGCTCGCGACCCTCGCGCTGGCGTTGCTCGCGTTCGCGGCGATCTCCGGCCGCATCGACGGAACTCCGATCACGTCCGCGATGGTGTTCACCGGCTGTCGGCTTGCTCGTCGGCGCGGATGCGCTCGGTCTCGTCGAGCTCGGGCCCTCGGGCGAGACGGTCAAGCTGCTCGCGGAGGCGACGTTGACGCTCGTGCTCTTCGCCGACGCCTCCCGGATCGATCTCCGCCTGCTCCGGGGCGAGATCGGCGTGCCGGCGAGGCTCCTCGGGATCGGACTGCCGCTCACGCTCATCGCGGGATTCGCCGCTGCCATGTCGTGCTCGGCGAGCTCCGTCTGGCCGGAGGCGCTCGTCCTCGCGGTGATCCTCGCTCCGACGGATGCCGCGCTCGGTCAGGCCGTGGTGACGCTGCCGCGCCTCCCGTCGCGGATTCGGCAGGGCTTGAATGTCGAGAGCGGGCTCAACGACGGCATCTGCGTACCGCTCTTCTTCATTGCGCTCGCGGTCGCACATGCGGAAGAAGGCGCGATCGGCGATGGCGCGGCCGTCCGGGTCGTCTCCGAGCAGATCGGGTACGGGATCCTGGGCGGGGTCGTCGGCGGCGGACTCGCCGCCGCAGTCGTCGTCCTTGCGGCCCGGCGTGGGCTCGTGAAGCACGCCTGGATGCAGATCATCCCGCTCGCCGGCGCGGGGCTCGCGTACGGAATCGCGGCGCCTCTTGGAGGATCAGGATTCATCGCCGCGTTTGTCGGAGGCTTCGTGTTCGGCTGGCTACGCGGCCGCTACGGGGGCGAGGTCGGATACCTCATCGAACAGGGCGGCACGATTCTCGCCGCGGTCACGTTCATCGTATTCGGCGCGGTCCTGCTCGGTCCGGCGCTCGGCGAGGTCAGCTGGGCGTTCATGTTGTATGCAGTTCTCAGCCTCACCGTAGTCCGGATGCTTCCGGTCGCGGTCGCCATGCTGGGAACGGGTGCGCGTAGGCCGACCGTGGGCTTCCTGGGTTGGTTCGGCCCACGCGGGCTCGCGTCGATCGTCTTCGCGATCATCCTTGTCGAAGAGGGCGGGCTCCCGCACGGCGACACGATCCTGCTGACCGTCTATCTCACGATCGGGCTCTCGATCCTCCTGCACGGCTTGTCGGCTGCGCCGCTCGCCGAGCGCTACGCGCGCTGGTTCGAGTCCCATCCCAGGGACGCGGTTCCCGCGCTCGAGGGGAAGCCGACAAGAGAGATCCCGTGGACACGCGGTCTGTGACTGTGGCGACTACGTCCCGAGGAGCGAGAGACAGAACCCGACGACCGTCGCGATGCCGGCCAGGGCACCTCCGCGCTCGTAGGCGAACGGCATGAGTGAGTTCGTCAGCATCGCGAGGAGGCCGCCGGCTGCGAGCGCAGCCATCCGGTCGCCGGTCGCCGCGCTCGTCAGGTCTGCGGCGAGGAAGCCGAGGCCTGCGGCGACACCGCATGCGACGACGACCAGGAGCCAGAGCATCCCGAGCCGCCGTGCGCTCCAACCCGAGGCGGCGAGGTCCGCCGACGGGGCCATCGCCTGGGGAACGTTCGAGACGAACACGGCTCCGAGGAAGCTGACGCTGATCGGGAAGCCCGTCGCGACCTGGATGCCGAAGATGATCGACTCGGGCACGCCGTCGACGACGGAACCGACGACGATGCCCATCGATCCGCCCGATCCCTCGCTCCCGTAGCGCCGTTCGACGAGGTAGTCGCCGCCGAGGAACACCGCGACCCCGACCAGCATCCAGAGCGCCATCTCCCAGGAGGCGAGCTCCTCGGCCTCGGCGACGAGGTCGAACGAGACGGCCGCGATCAGCGCACCGGCCCCGAAGCCGGCGAGGATTCCCACCAGCTTCCGGGGGACCGTGACCCAGCAGGCAAGGAGGCCGGCGAGCAGAAGCGACGACTGCGCCAGTGTTCCTAGTGCGAGCGCCTCGAGCACGCGGCGGCGGCCTAGACCGTGAACAAGCCGCGTTCGGGATCCGGCGGCGGGACCACGGGCTCGGGCCCTGCCTCGGCCTTGGCTGTCGCCAGGTCTCTGCTGATGTGCACCGCAGCCGACGTCAGCGGAGCTCCGAGAACGAGGCCGATCATCCCGAAGAGGCTTCCGAAACCGATCGTCGCGATGAGGACGACGAGTGGGTTGAGATCGAGGGTGGCGCCGAAGGCGATCGGCTGGACGATGTTCTGGAGCAGCCCGTTCGCCAGCAGCACGATCACGAGCATGATGAGCGCCGTGTCCGCTCCGCCTTCCGCGAGCGCGAGAAGAACGGCGAGGGCGCCGGACACGAATGCACCGATGAACGGCACGTACGCCGTAGCGAAGGTGACGACGGCGATGGTCCCCCACAGCGGGATGTCGAGGAGGTATGCGCCAATGCCTACGACGACACCGTTGAACACGGCGACGAGCGTCACGCCGAGGAAGTACCGCCGAAGCGAGGCGATCACGTTCCCGGTGATCGTGGTCGCCACCAGCAACGGCACGCCCATGTTGCGGTCGATGAAGCGGCGCACCGTGGGCCCGTCCTTCAAGAGGAAGAGTGTGCTGAACGCCGAGAACGTGATGAAGAAGATCAGGGACGTCAGTCCTTCGATCCCCCGCGCCAGCCCGTTGATCAGTGTTGCACCCGCGTCCGCGACGTCGCCCTTTGTGTCGGCCGTCGCACCGGAGGTGTCGTTCGCGCCGGCGTCGTTGACCCAGCCCTCGACCTGTCCGACCGCGTCGGATACGCCCGCTTCGATCTCCGACGACTGTTCGGCGATGCCGCCGAAAACGAGGAGGAAGACGACGATGCTGGCGGCGATGAAACCAAGCAATACGACGATGGCCCCGGCGATCCGTGGTACCCCTCGCGCCTGCATCTTCGTCACGACGGGACCGGCGACGGTGGCCAGGATGGCGCCCACGAGCACCGGCTCTACGATCGTCGACGTGAGGCCCAGCAGCCAGATCACGCCGAACAGGACGAGACCCACTCCCACGAGGAACCACGCGAGCAGCCCCAGGTCGCGAAGCCACATCGGCGCCGAGAAAACACGAGAGAGCGACGTTGCGTCGATCCTCACGACCGTTTCCTCTGACGAACCGGCCGTCTCGTGACGAGGCTCGCGCCTGAACAGACGACCGAGATTCACGACGTCGTCATCCCGTTCCGCTCACAACGTCCACGCGATGGCGTCCGCACTCACGCCCGACCGTAACAGCCGGGCCGGAGAGCGAACCGCAAGCGTCTACGATCGCCGGCGATGACCATCCCGAACGACTCGATCCGGGGACACGCAGAGCGGCTCGTAACGGGTTCCGTAGATCGGAATGCGCTCGCGTTGGCGTTCAGAGAGAGCACTGCTTCGTCCGCGGAGGTACTCGTCGGCGGGCCGGGCTTCTACCCGCCCATGCTCGACGACATTCGAGGTGCCTCTTCCTCGGTGCACATCAACCAGTTCGGCTTTCGGCCGGGCCGGATCGGCGACGCGTTTGCCGAAGCACTCGTCACGAAAGCATCAGAGGGCGTTCTCGTTCGACTCGTCGTCGACCGGAACGGCTCGGACCCGGAAGGATCGTCACGGGAGTTCTACGCCAGTCTTCTGGACGCCGGCGTCCAGGTGTGCACCACCCGTGCCACGCGGGTACGCGTGCCCCACGGACCGCTCGGTAGCGACGGGCCCGTGCGCTGGAACCTCGGAGCGCTCGGGCACATCGACCATCGCAAGGTCGTCGTCGTCGACGGTCGAATCGGCTGGGTGGGCGGCGCCGGAATCGAGGACCACTTCGAGGACGGTCGATTTCACGACCTGTTCGTTCGCGTGGCCGGCCCCGTCGTCGCGCAACTCCAGCTCGTCTTTCTCGCCAGCTTTCGCTGGCTCGGCGGCGCCGTTCCCGTCGCCGAGATCGACGCACTCTTTCCGTCGCTCGAGGACGGCCCGGACCCCGTGCCCGCGGTCGTCCTTCACAACGCTCCCGGCAAGTACCGGCCCATCACCGACGCGATCGCGCGCGTGCTCGAGAACGCAAGCGAGACGCTCGACGTCGTCAACCCGTACGTCACCGACCGCGGAATGATCCGGCGCATCGAGAACGCTGCCCGCCGCGGCGTTCGCGTCCGCCTCTTCGTCCCCGCGAACGCGAACAACTGGGCCTGTGCAGGCGCCCAACAGTTCCATCACGGAAACCTGCTCGACGCAGGCGTTCGCATCCTCGAGTACCCGGCGATGCTGCACGCGAAGGCGTTCGTCCGCGACGGGGAGGAGCTCCTTGCCGGAACGTGCAATCTGGAGGCGTGGAGCCTGAAGCGCTTTTTCGAGATCGACCTCCAGATTCGGTCTAGCGCCGTCGCGTCCCAGTTCGACGAGCGTTTCAGCGCGCCGGCAGAGGCGGTGTCGTCTCCGGGTCGACGGCTCACCGGCACGAAGGAGCGCGCAAGGGCGAGCGTGCTCGCCGCACTTTCGCCACTGCTCTGAGTCGGCGCGCCTCGATGTCGATCCGCGCTGCCTGTCCGCTTGTTTTCTGAAACGACAAGCGTCATATTCCTCGGTGAGCAGAAGAGATAGCCCGCCGTCAGAACGCGATATCAGGAGGTAGAGGTGCTAGCCGCGGATTACCCATTCCTCGACCTGTTGTGGACCATGCTCATCTTCTTTCTGTGGGCGGCGTGGCTCTGGATCCTGTTCACCGTGTGGGCGGACATCTTTCGCCGCGACGACATCTCGGGCTGGGCCAAGACGGGATGGTTGATCTTCACGATCGTCCTCCCGTTTCTCGGCGTGTTCATCTACCTGATCACGCAGAACGAGGAGATGACGAAACGGAACATCGAGCGCGGTAGGGCGCAACGCGCACAGTTCAACGACTACGTGCGCGACACCGCGGACGACGGGAGCGCGGTCGAAGAGATCAACAAGGCGAAACGGCTTCTCGACAGCGGCGCGATCAGCCAGGAAGAATTCGAGTCGATCAAGCGGAAAGCGCTGAGCTAGGCGTCCTGGTGGCGACCCAGACATCCGTGCTGACGGGCCTCGAGCCCAGCTCCTTCTGGGGTCACTTCGAAGCTCTCACGAGGATTGCGCGCCCGTCGCGCGCAGAGGAGCCGGTGATCGAGCACGTTCGTGCGTGGGCCGACCAGCATGGCTTCGAGCTCGTGCAGGACGCCGGGCGAAACCTCGTGATCCGCGTGCCCGCGACCGCGGGGCGCGAGTCGGCACCCACCGTGACGCTCCAGGGCCACCTGGACATGGTGTGCGAGCGCGATCCCTCGAGCCCGAACGACCCGGCCGAGGGACGGATCGCGCTCACCCGCGACGGCGAATGGCTGACCGCCGACGGGACGACGCTCGGCGCCGACGATGGGGTCGCGATCGCGGCCATGATGGCCCTGGTCGAGGACGAGTCGCTGCCGCACGGCCCGCTCGAGCTGCTCATGACAGTGGCGGAGGAGGTGGGCCTCGAGGGTGCGAACGCGCTCGACCCGGCGCTCGTCACCGGCTCGATTCTCGTCAATCTCGACAGCGAGGAGGACGGAAAGCTGACCGTGGGCTGCGCCGGAAGCACCGACACGTGGATCCGGATCGAGGCGCCGAGGGCGCAGCCTGCCGCTGACGCCGTCACGTTGGCAGTGACCGTTGGCGGCGGTCAGGGCGGCCACTCCGGGATGGGGATCGCACTCGGCCGCTCGAACGCGGTCAAGGTTCTGGGACGGGCCCTGCGCGAGGCGTTGGCCACTGCGCCGTTCCGCCTGGCCTCGGTCTCGGGCGGCAAGAGTCGGAATGCGATCCCGCGCGATGCAGTCGCCATCTGCTCGGTCTCCCGCGACGAGGAACAGGCCTTCCGCGCGGCGGTGGGAACAGCTGCGGACACCATCCGCGACGCATTCGCGAAGACCGATCCGGGCGTCTCGATCACCGTGGCCGGAATGGAGGCCTCCGCGGACCCCTGGACCGATTCAGGCACGGCATCGCTACTCGATGCAATCGCGCTCGTCCCCACCGGCCCGCTCGCGATGAGCCCCGACTTCGACGATCTCGTCGAGACCTCGACGTCGCTGGGGGAGGCGACCACCGAGGGCGACCAGCTCACGTTGCACAGCCTCTCGCGCTCGTCGAACGACTCGGCGCTGCCCGAGGTGATCGCAACACTCGACGCCGCAGCCCGGCTCGCCGGCGGCACCCTCGAGGTCAAGCACAACTACGGCGGTTGGCGTCCGAATCTCGAGTCGGCGGCTCTGGCGGCCGCGAAGTCGGTGTACGAACGCCGCTTCGGCGAGCCTCCTATCATCACGGCCGTACATGCCGGCCTCGAGACCGCTGTCATCGGGACGAAGGTGCCCGGACTGGACATGCTTTCTTTCGGACCGCAGATCGAGTTCCCGCACTCTCCGGACGAACGGGTCAGCATCCCTACCGTGGACCGCTTCTGGAAGCTTCTGGTCGCCGTCGTCGACGAGCTGTCGGTAGTCGGAAGCTAAACCGTGCGCGGCCCGCTCACCTGGATCGTCGTCGCAGCGGGCATCGTGCTCGTCATCGCCGTCACAGCGGCGATCGGGGGCCGCGACAAGTCCGACGAGACGGTCACGCCAGGTGAGTGGGCACAAAGCGTGTGCGGCGCAGTCGCCGTCTGGCGAGGCGAGATCGAGTCGATCGTCGAGGACGTCCGCACCCCGTCCTCGGCCGCGCCGAGCAGCGAGGAGCCGCAGTCCGAGACGCCGCAGGGGAGGACGGGGCTTGTGCGGTCAGGCCTCGAGCGTGCTGTGGGAGCGACCGAGATCATGGTCGAGGGTGTCGACAACGCGGGCGTCCCCGACACTCCGGACGGCGAGCAGGCGGCCGAGCAGGTCTCGAGCTGGGCGGACGACGCGCTCGCTGAGCTCGAGGAGGCGGAGGACACGCTCGAGGAGGAGGCCGAGACCCTCGAGGAGGCGATCGAGCAGCTGGGAGCGGCCCTGGGAACGATCGGGAGAGTGCTCGCTAGTGGCGTGAAGGCAGTCGGTGACGCCGCGCTCGGTGACGAGGCGCTCGAGGATGCCTTGCGCGACTCGAGCACGTGCGGAGAGCTGCGCGAAGGGGGCGGCGAGCAATGAGCACCATGGACTGGGTCCTCGTCGCGGTTCAGGGCCTCGTCGTCGTCGGCTTCATCGCCCTTGGTGTGCGCTCGGGCGGGATCGGCCTCGGTCTCTGGGGCGGCGTCGGGACGCTTGTTCTCGTCTTCGTGTTCGGGCTCGACCCCGGCGAGCCGCCGACGAGCGCAATGCTCATCATCATCGCCGTCATCTCGGCGGCCGCCGCGATGCAGGCGGCGGGCGGTGTCGACTACATGGTCAAGGTCGCGAGCCAGGCTCTGCGGGCGAGGCCGAAGGCGCTCAACTTCGTCGCACCGTACGTCTCCTATCTGTTGACCATCCTGACCGGGACGAGCAACACCTTCTTCTCGATCATCCCCGTCATCAACGAGGTCGCGTACGCGAACAAGATCCGTCCCGAACGCGTGCTCGCCGGGTCGACCGTGGCGAACGCACTCGGAATCAGCTCCAGCCCGGTCGCCGCTGCCATGGCGACGCTGCTGCCGCTGGTCGAGGTCTACAACTACGACCTGATCGATGTCCTCTTGATCACGATCCCAGCGAGCATCGCCGGCATCTTCGCCATGTCGCTCGTCATGAGCCGCCACGGGAAGGATCTCGAGGACGACGAGGAGTACCAGCGCCGGCTCGCAGCCGGCGAGGTCACGCCGCCACCGCCTGCGGCTGACATCGTCCTGCTTCCGTACGCGAAGCTCAGCGTCGCCATCTTCCTCGCGGGCGTCGCCGCGATCTGCGTCTTCGGCTTCGTCGAGAGCATCCGGCCGACGGTGGCTGCGGAGGGGGGAGGCGTAGAGCCGATCTCGGTGACGCCGCTGATCCAGATGTTCATGCTGACCGCCGCGGCGCTGATTCTGATCTTCTGCCACGTCAGGGCCGGCGACATCCCGGGCACGGCGATCTTCAAGTCGGGGATGGTCGCGATGATCGCCCTCTTCGGGATCGCCTGGATGGCCGACACGTTCATCGCCAACAACGAGGACGCGATCGTCCAGCTCCTCGGCGACGCGGCCGAGAACTGGCCGTTCATGATCGCCGTTGCGATCTTCCTCGTCGCGGCGCTGACGACGAGCCAGTCGGCCGCCACGCGCACGATGGTCCCGCTCGGGCTCGCACTGGGGATCGGCGCCGGGTACATGATCGCGTTCTGGACCGCGGTCGTCGGCGTGCTCTTCCTTCCTGCGAACGGGACGCAGATCGCCGCCGCGGAAGCGGACACGACGGGCACGACGTCGCTCGGCAAGCGTGTCGTCGACCACTCGTTCCAGCTGCCGCTGCAGATCGCGTGGGTGGTGACCGCGCTCGTCGGCGTCCTGATCGTCTGGGCCTTCTTCGGCGACCAGACGCCCGCGCCGCCGGCGCCCGCGACCGTTCCGTGACATGAGCGTCAGAGGCGCCGCCTTCCTCGGCATCGGCGCCATGGTCGGTGCCGGCATCTTCGCGCTGCTGGGCGAGGCCGGAGCCGTTGCGGGATCCGCCGTCTGGCTCTCGTTCCTCCTCGCCGGAATCGTTGCGACGCTGCTCGGCTACACGGTCGTGAAGCTCGGCGTCCGGTACCCGTCGTCCGGAGGGCTGATCGCGTATCTGATGGAGGGGTTCGGCAACGGGCGCCTCGTAGGAATTGCGTCCTGGCTCGGCTACTTCGCAGCGATCGTGATCGTCTGCTCGATGGTCGCCGTCTCGTTCGGCAGCTACGCCACGTCGCTCTTCGTCGGCGACGACGCTGCGTCGGGTTGGGACAACGTCTTCACGACGGCGGTCGTGCTCGCGATGGTGGCGGTGAACCTCGTCGGCTCGAAGGTCGTCGACCGCGCGCAGTCGCTGATCGTGGTCGTGCTGCTCGGAGTCTTCGCCGTCTTCATCGCCGTGACGATCGTCGACATCGACTTCGACCTCCTCGCCTTCAGCGGGTACCCGAGCTTCTCCGTCCATCATCGCGAGCGTCGCGCTCACGTTCTTCGCGTACCTCGGATTCAGCGTGATCACGTTCGCCGCCGGTGATCTGCGAGACCCGACTCGCGAGCTCCCCAAGGCGATGTACAGCGCGCTCGGTGTGACCACCGTCCTGTACGTGCTGATCTCGCTCGGCGTCTTCGGGACGCTGACCGTGACGGAGGTCATCGCCTACGGCGAGACCGCGATCGCCGAAGCGGCGCGTCCGGCGCTGGGCGACGCAGGCTTCACGATCATGGCCGTTGCCGCCATGCTTGCGACGGCCTCCTCGGTCCTGGCGACGCTCTACGCATCGGGGGGCCTCACGGCGATGCTGGCCGAGACCCGCCAGTTCCCGCCCATCTTCGGACGCGAGTCGCCTCTGGGACCGAAGGGCGGGATGCTGATCACCGCGGCGATCGTGCTCATCGTGTCCAACCTCGTCGACCTCTCGGCGATCGCGTCCGTCGGCAGCGCCTGTTCACTCGTGATCTTTCTCCTGGTAGGCGTCTCCGCGTATCGTCTTCGCGCCGAGATCGGGGCCCGCACGTCGATCGTGCTCGTCGCGCTGGCCGTGACAGCGATCGTGCTCGTGTTCTTCGCCGTGGACACGCTGAGGAACTCTCCCGAGACCTTCATCGCGATCGTCGCGATCGCCGGCCTCGCCGTCGTCCTCGATCTCGTCTGGAAGCGCGTTCGTGGTCGGCCCGAGAGTCCTTCGCAAACCTCCACGGGCCCAGCCGTCTAGCGTGTCGCCCATGGGGATCCCGAGGCGGGCAGCCCGCTGGCCGGGGCGAGCGTTCGCCCAGTGATCGACGCGGCCTTGCCGTCGACCGCGTCGTCGCTCGACGGTAGACGCTTCACGTTTCGCTGCCCGGTCGAGGGGCTTCGACTCCAGACGGGGGGCTACGTCTCGATCGGCGATCGGCTCGGCCAGGTTCATTCGCTCGAGCTCGCGTCGGACGAGGTTCCCGAGGGGGCTGGGACCGTCCGGGTCGCCGTCGTCCGCGGCGACGGCGCCGTGCTCGAAGGAGGCGGCGAGCCGTTCCACGAAGTCGAGTTCGAGCCGGCGAACGAGACAGCAGTCGCAACCTGGCTCGAGCGCGTGCGCCCTGCGCGTGCAGCGCTCGATGTCGGCGCACTTCTCCTCGAGCCCGGAGTTCGCTTCTCGCTCGACGCCGGCGGCTTCGACCGGCACACGTTCTTCTGCGGGCAGTCGGGCTCCGGGAAGACGTATGCCCTCGGCACTGCGCTCGAACGGCTCCTCCTGGAGACGACGCTTCGCGTCGTCGTGCTCGACCCGAACTCGGACTTCGTTCGCCTGGCCGAGGTGCGCGACGACGTCGACGAGGCGGCCGTCTCGGATCGCTATCGGGACGCAGTCGTCGGATTGGCGGTCCGCAGTGGCGGGGCAAGCGGGTCCGGCCGCCTGCACGTTCGCTTCACAGACCTCGACGGTGACGAGCAGGCCGCCGTGCTTCACCTCGACCCCATTCGCGACCGGGACGAGTACGGCGTGCTGCTCGACCAGCTCGAGAACGGCTTCGAGACCGGCGTCTCGGACGCCGGCGAGCTGGCGCGCCGCCTGCTGGCCGCATCGAGCCCACACGTCCAGGCCCTGGGCGCCCGCGTGCGCAACCTCGGCATACACCGTTGGCCGATCTGGTCTGCGGGAGACACTGGAGCGCTCCAGGATCTGGTCGCGAGAGACGGCCCGCGCGCGCTCATCGTCGACCTCGGCTCGCTCGAGTCGCCGGGAGAGAAGGCGGTGGCGGCGGAGAGCGTGCTCGCGGCGCTCTGGCGCAGGCGAGCGGAGCGCGAGCCCGTGCTGGTCGTCATCGACGAGGCCCACAACGTCTGCCCACGCGAGCCGGCCGATCCCGTCACCGCCCTCGCGACGGAGTACGCGGCGCAGATCGCCACCGAGGGCCGCAAGTTCGGCCTGTACCTCTTGGTCTCGACACAGCGGCCGCGACGTGTCAACGAGCTCGTCGTCTCGCAGTGCGACAACCTCGTCCTGATGAGGATGAACTCGACCGGGGATCTCGGGTACATCGCCGACGAGCTCTCGTTCGCGCCTGCGCCACTGCTCGAGCGGGCGACCTCCTTCCGCATCGGCGAGGGTCTCGTCGTGGGCAAGTTCGCATCGCATCCTGCGTTCGTGCGCTTCGGCCCGCGGATCGCGGCCGAGGGCGGGGGGGACGTTCCGGCAACCTGGGCGCAGGAGAGTCCCTCGTGAGCTCCGGGACATCCGGCCGCCGTGCCCGCGGCAGGGGCCGCGACCCTCGTCCTCTTCACCCTCGCATCGGGTCAGTTCCTGATGACGCTCGACAGCTCGGTGATGAACGTCTCGATCGCAACGGTCGCGAAGGACGTGGGAACGACCGTGACCGGCATTCAGGGCGCGATCACTGCCTACACGCTCGTAATGGCGGCGCTGATGATCACGGGCGCGAAGGTCGGGGCGATCATCGGTCGGAAGCGCGCCTTTGCGATTGGCTGCGTGATCTACGGCGCCGGCTCGTTCACGACGTCGATCGCCCAGAGCCTGCCCGTGCTCCTCTTCGGCTGGTCGTTCCTCGAGGGCGTCGGTGCGGCGCTGATCCTGCCGGCGATCGTGGCCCTCGTCGCCGCGAACTTCCCGGCCGAGCGTCGGCCCGCCGCCTACGGGCTCGTCGCGGCTGCGGGCGCCGTCGCGGTCGCGGTCGGGCCGCTGATCGGAGGCTTCTGCACGACGTACTTCTCGTGGCGCTGGGTGTTCGCAGGAGAGGTCGTGATCGTGCTCGTGATCCTGCTCCTGACGCGCCGCATCGCCGATGCGCCGGTCGAGAAGCGTCCCCAGCTGGACTTCGTCGGTGCGGTGCTCTCAGCGCTCGGCCTCGGCCTGCTCGTGTTCGGCGTGCTTCGCACCGCCGAGTGGGGCTGGATCCAGCCCAAGACCGGCGGGCCGTCGTGGGCCGGTCTCTCGCCGTCGATCTGGCTCATCCTCGGCGGCTTCTTCGTGATCTGGCTCTTCTTCCGCTGGCAGGCCCGCCGCGAGTCGCGCGGAGAGGAGCCGCTCGTGAAGACGGCGATGCTCCGGAACCGGCAGCTGACCGGCGGTCTCACGATGTTCTTCTTCCAGTTTCTCGTGCAGGCGGGGTTCTTCTTCGTCGTTCCGCTCTACCTCTCGGTGGCGCTCGGGCTGTCCGCGATCGAGACCGGCGTTCGCCTGCTGCCGCTCTCGGTCACCCTGCTCGCCGCCGCGATCGGTATCCCACGTCTCTTGCCGAACATCTCCCCGCGCCTCGTCGTCCGAGTCGGGCTGCTGGCGCTGCTGGCCGGCACGGTCGTGCTGCTCGGCGCACTCGATCCGGACGCAGGGCCCGAGATCGTCTTCGTGCCGATGCTCCTGATCGGCCTCGGGATCGGCGCGCTCGCCTCGCAGCTCGGCGCAGTAACCGTCTCGGCCGTGCCGGACGACGAGAGCCCGGAGGTGGGCGGCCTCCAGAACACGATGACGAACCTCGGTGCCTCGCTCGGCACCGCGCTCGCCGGCTCGCTCCTGATCGCGACCATGACCGCGGCGTTCCTGACGAATGTCGCGCAGAGCCCGGCGATCCCGCCAGACGTCACGCAGCAGGCGCAGGTGGAGCTCGCCGGCGGGGTGCCGTTCATCTCCGATGCCGACCTCGAGGCCGCCCTCGAGGAGAGCCAGGCCGAGCCGGAAGCCGCGGACGCGGCGCTGGACGCGTACGCCGACGCTCGGATCGACGGGCTCCGTTCGGCACTCGCGATCCTCGCCCTGCTCGCGGTCGTGGCGCTGTTCCTCACCCAGAGCATCCCGACGAGACAGCCCGGCGCGGTGGCGAGGAGCTAGGACGATGTGCCGCTGGCTCGCCTACTCGGGCTCGCCGATCCGGCTCGAGGAGCTGCTCGTCAAGCGAGATCGCTCGCTCATCGATCAGAGCCTGAACTCGAGGCTCGGGGCGACGACGACGAACGGCGACGGCTTCGGCGTCGGCTGGTACGACGAGGCCGAGACGCCGAGGGTCTACCGCAGCGTCCACCCGGCCTGGAACGACCGCAACCTGCGCGAGCTCGCCGCCGGAATCTCGTCGCCCCTCTTCTTCGCGCACATCCGGGCTTCGACGGGAACGGCGATCCAGGAGACGAACACGCACCCGTTCCGCTACGGGCGCTGGCTCTGGATGCACAACGGGCTGATCCGCGAGTTCCCGCGCGTCAGGCGCGAGCTGGCACTCGCTGTCGACGAGTCGCTCTATCCGTCGATCGAGGGCACGACCGACTCGGAGACGATGTTCTACCTCGCGCTCACGTTCGGGCTCGAGAGCGATCCCATCCCCGCCGTCGAGCGCATGGTCGGCTTCGTCGAGGACACGGGCCGCGGGCACGGCATCGAGCATCCCGTCCAGATGACGATCGCGACGACGGACGGTCGCAGCATCTGGGCGTTCCGCTATTCGAGCGAGGGTGAGTCCCGCTCGCTCTACTTCAGCACGCGAATGGACGCGCTGAAGGCTCTCTACCCGGAGAGCGAAGAGCTCGCCGGCTTGTCCGACGAGACGAGAGTCGTCGTCTCCGAGCCTCTGGGCGACCTGGCCGGCGCCTGGAACGAGGTGCCCGAGTCGCATGTCGGGATCGTTCAGCCGGGCGCCGACGAGCTACGGCCGTTCACTCCGCGTACAGGCTGATGTTCGGCAGGCCCGGACAGCGCCCCGTGATCGATTCAGGGAGCACTCGACGAATCGCATTGCTTCTTGCTTCCGAAGCGCGAGCACAGCAAGGGCCGCGGTCCCTATGCTTGACCCCGTGTCCATGACTCGGGCCTTCACTACCGTCGTCGCGTGCGTCTTATTGCTTGCGCTCGTAGCCGCAGGCTGTGGCGGAGACGACGACGACTCTGCGAGCGAGACCACCGAGACGTCCACCGAGACGGCGGCGGCGGAGTGGGCCGACGGGGTGTGCACGGCGTTGACGACCTGGACGACCGATCTGGAGACCGCCGCGGAGCCGCTCGGCGACGTGTCCGCGCTTTCCGGAGACAGCATCCGGCAGGCGGCAGACGACGTGAAGGTCGCGACCGAGACGCTCACCGCGAGCCTCCGCGGTCTCGGCCGTCCTGACACGGACTCGGGTGAGGAGGTCGCGGACTCGGTGGAGGACATCGCGGGCGAGCTCGAGAGTAGTGCGGAGGCGCTCGAAGCGGCCGTGGCGGACGTCTCGGGCATTGCCGACATCCCCGGAGCGGTCGGCACGATCACCACCACGTTGACCGAGCTCGGAACCGACGTCCAAACCCTCGTGACGGACCTCGAGGCAGCCGATGTCAGCGGCGAGCTCGAGACCGCCTTCGAGGACGCCGAATCCTGCACCGAGCTGACCGACTAACGCGTCGGTAGTGATCGAGATCGTTCCGACCGTACCGGGCGAGGCGGAACGGGTCGCGCCAGCCGAGCGCATGCGCTGGATCCCGGGCAGGACGTTCGCGATGGGGTCCGAGGACTTCTACCCCGAGGAGCGCCCGGTTCACCAGGTCGCCGTGGACGGGTTCTGGATGGACGAGCACCCAGTGACCGCGGCGGAGTTCCGACGCTTCGTGCGCGCGACGAAGTACGTCACCGTCGCCGAGCGGCCGCTCGATCCGGCCGAGTACCCCGACGCTCTGCCCGAGCTCCTCGTGCCGGGCGGGCTCGTCTTCCGTGCGAGCGCCGGGCCCGTGCCGCTCGACGACATCCGCAACTGGTGGGAGTACACACCCGGGGCATCCTGGAAGCGCCCGGGCGGCCCTGGCACGACGATCAACGGCCGCGACCACCACCCCGTCGTGCAGGTCGCCTGCGAGGACGCCGAGGCGTACGCGGCCTGGGCCGGGAAGGAGCTGCCGACGGAGGCGGAGTGGGAGCTCGCCGCCCGAGGCGGCCTCGAGGGCGCGGCCTTCGCCTGGGGCGACGAGCACATGCCGGAGGGGAAGCCGCTGGCGAACACGTGGCAGGGAGAGTTCCCCTGGCAGAACCTGAAGCTCGACGGCTTCGAGGGCACCTCGCCCGTCGGCAGCTTCCCGCCGAACGGCTACGGGCTCTTCGACATGACCGGGAACGTCTGGGAGTGGACGGCGGACTGGTACGTGCCCAAACGCCGAGGGAGGTCGCGAGCCCGTGCTGCGTGCCCTCCAACCCGCAGGTCACGTCACCGCGACGAGAGCTACCTGCTCGGCCAGCCGGGCGAGAACATTCCGCGCCGCGTGATCAAGGGCGGCTCGCACCTCTGTGCGCCCAACTACTGCCTGCGCTACCGGCCGGCGGCGCGGCAGGCGCAGATGGTCGACACGTCGACGGCGCACCTCGGCTTCCGCTGCATCGTCCGTCCCAACCACCCGCCGACCGAAGGAGATGAGCGCTGATGCCGGACAAGCCGAACATCCTCGTGATCTGGGGCGACGACATCGGGATCACGAACCTCAGCTGCTACAGCGACGGGCTGATGGGCTACCGGACGCCGAACATCGACCGGATCGCGGACGAGGGGATGCGCTTCACCGACTCCTACGGCGAGCAGAGCTGCACCGCCGGCCGCGCGTCGTTCATCACCGGCCAGAGCGTCTACCGCACCGGCCTCAGCAAGGTCGGCGTCCCCGGCATGGACATCGGCCTCCAGGCCGAGGACGTGACGATCGCCGAGCTGCTGAAGCCGCTCGGCTACGCGACGGGGCAGTTCGGCAAGAACCACCTCGGCGACCTGAACAAGTACCTGCCGACCGTGCACGGCTTCGACGAGTTCTTCGGCAACCTCTACCACCTGAACGCGGAGGAGGAGCCGGAGCTGCCGAACTGGCCGCCGGCCGAGGACTTCCCGCATTTCAGCGAGCGCTTCGGGCCGCGCGGCGTCATCCACTCCTGGGCGACCGACGAGGACGACGACACCGAGGACGAGCGCTTCGGCCGTGTCGGCAGGCAGCGGATCGAGGACACCGGCCCGCTGACGAAGAAGCGGATGGAGACGATCGACGACGAGGTGCTCGAGCACGGGCTCGACTTCATCGAGCGCCAGGCACGCCGCCGGCACCCCGTTCTTCGTCTGGCTCAACACGACGCACATGCACCTCCGCACGCACACGAAGCCGGAGAGCCTCGGCCAGGCGGGCCGCTGGCAGTCGCCCTACCACGACACGATGATCGACCACGACAAGCTGGTCGGCGCGGTGCTCGACAAGCTCGACGAGCTCGGGATCGCCGAGAACACGATCGTCGTCTACTCGACCGACAACGGGCCGCACATGAACACGTGGCCGGACGGCGGCATGACGCCGTTCCGGAGCGAGAAGAACACGAACTGGGAAGGCGCCTTCCGCGTCCCGGAGCTGATCCGCTGGCCCGGGAAGATCGCGGCGGGCACGGTCTCGAACGAGATCGTCCAGCACCACGACTGGCTGCCGACGTTCCTCGCCGCCGCGGGCGAGCCGGACATCGTCGAGAAGCTGAAGGCGGGCCACCAGATCGGCGACACGACCTTCAAGGTCCACATCGACGGCTACAACCTGCTCCCGTACCTGACCGGCGAGACGGACAAGAGCCCGAGGCAGGGTCTCGTCTACTACTCCGACGACGGCGACGTGCTCGCGCTCCGCTTCGACAACTGGAAGGTCGTCTTCATGGAGCAGCGGGCGCAGGGGACGCTGCAGATCTGGGCCGAGCCGTTCGTGCCGCTGCGCGTCCCGAAGCTGTTCAACCTGCGCACCGACCCGTTCGAGCGCGCCGACGTGACCTCGAACACCTACTACGACTGGTTCATCGACAACGACTACATCGCCCTGGCCGCAACGGCAGTCGTGACCCAGTTCCTGGAGACGTTCAAGGAGTTCCCGCCGCGGCAGGAGGCGGCGAGCTTCACGATCGACCAGGCGGTCGAGAAGCTCGAGGCGGCGCTCGCGGCCGGACACTGAGCATGAGCGAGCCGCTCGCGTCCTGGAACGACGGGCCGACCAAGGACGCAGTGCTCGCCTTCGTCGAGCGCGTGTCCGCGGACGGCGTCCCGCCGGAGGAGCGGGTCGCGGTCTTCGACAACGACGGCACGCTCTGGTGCGAGAAGCCGCTGCCGATCCAGGTCGACTTCATCCTGCGGCGGCTCCCCGAGATGGCCGAGGCCGACGCCGCGCTGCGCGAGAAGCAGCCCTGGAAAGCGGCCTACGAGCGGGACTACGCGTGGCTCGGAAAGGTGCATCGAGGAGCACTACGCCGGCGACGACACGAACGTGCGGATGCTGCTCGGCGGCGTCCTCGCAGCGCACGGCGGGATCAGCGTCGAGGACTTCGAGGACGCAGGCGGACTCGTTCCTGCGCACGGCGCAGCATCCGACGCTCGGCCGCGGCTACCTCGAGTGCGCCTACGTGCCGATGGTCGAGCTGCTGCGCTACCTGGAGGCGAACGGGTTCTCGAGCTACATCGCCTCCGGCGGCGGCCGCGACTTCATGCGGCCGATCAGCGAGGAGATGTACGGGATCCCGCGCGAGCGGGTGATCGGCAGCTCGACCGCGCTCGACTACGCGGGCGACGACGACGGCGGCACGATCATGCGCAAGCCCGAGGCCGACGTTCTCGACGACGGCCCGGAGAAGCCGGTCCGGATCTGGAGCCGCGTCGGCCGCCGACCGCTTCTCGCCGCGGGGAACTCGAACGGCGACATCCAGATGCTCGACTTCACGCAACACGCGGACAAGCCCTTTCTGCGGCTGCTCGTCCTGCACGACGACGCCGAGCGGGAGTTCGCCTACACCGCAGGTGCGGAGGCGTCCCTCGAGCGTGCCCGAGCCGAGGGCTGGACGGTCGTCAGCGTCAAGAACGACTGGTCGACCGTGTTCGCCGACGTGGCGTCCTGACGCCTCACCCGGATGAACGGCCGGGGAACCGTCGAAGCGGGCGCGAGCTTCGGTAAGACTCCGTCACCGTCACGCCGACCGAGGAGAGCCCGACTGTGAGCGCACGCGACGACAGAGATCGCACCGTCCTGCCGATGCCGGACCGGGCGTTCGCCGGTCACATCACGTACGACGCGAAGGACCCGGACACCTCGTTCCCGCCGATCGAGCCGCTGCGCCCGCCGGAGGGAGCTCCCAACGTCCTCGTGGTGCTGATCGACGACGTCGGCTTCGCTGCTTCGAGCGCCTTCGGTGGGCCTATCAATACACCCACGGCGGAGCGACTTGCTGCGAACGGGCTCAAGTACAACCGCTTCCACACGACCGCGCTCTGCTCGCCGACGCGCCAGGCGCTCCTCACCGGCCGGAACCACCACGCGGTCGGCATGGGTGGGATCACCGAGATCGCCACGTCGGCTCCCGGCTATAACTCGATCCGCCCGAACACGTGCGCTCCGATCGCGGAGACCCTCAAGCTGAACGGGTACTCGACCGCGCAGTTCGGCAAGTGCCACGAGGTGCCGGTCTGGGAGACCAGTCCGATGGGGCCCTTCAATGCGTGGCCGACCGGCTCCGGCTTCGAGCACTTCTACGGCTTCATCGGCGGCGAGACGAACCAGTACGCGCCTGCGATCTACCGTGACACGGTTCCGATCGAGCCCGAGAAGACGGCGGAGGAGGGCTACCACTTCACGGAGGACATGACGGATCAGGCGATCGACTGGATCAACCAGCAGAAGGCGCTGATGCCGGACAAGCCGTTCTTCGTCTACTTCGCCCCCGGCGCGACGCACGCTCCTCATCACGTGCGGCCGGAATGGTCGGACAAGTACAAGGGCAAGTTCGACGACGGCTGGGACGCGCTCCGCGAGCAGACGCTCGCTCGACAGAAGGAGCTCGGAGTCATCCCGCCCGAGGCGGAGCTGACGGAGCGTCCTGAGGAGATCCCCGCCTGGGACGACATGCCCGACGATCTGAAGCCCGTGCTGGCGCGCCAGATGGAGGTCTACGCCGGCTTCCTCGAGCACACCGACCACCATGTCGGGCGGCTGATCGATGCGATGAGCGAGCTCGGGATCCTCGAAAACACGCTCGTCTACTACATCATCGGCGACAACGGGGCCTCGGCCGAAGGGACGCCGAACGGCTGCTTCAACGAGCTCGTCATCCTGAACGGGGCCATCGGGCTCGAGACGACCGAGTTCATGGTCTCCCGCATCGACGACTTCGGCACGCCCGACGCGTACAACCACTACGCCGTGGGTTGGGCGCATGCGATGGACACGCCGTACCAGTGGACGAAGCAGGTCGCGTCGCACTGGGGCGGCACCCGAAACGGGACGATCGTGCACTGGCCGCGCGGCATCAAGGCGAAGGGAGAGATTCGCTCGCAGTTCCACCACGTGATCGACGTCGCCGCGACGGTGCTCGACGCCGCGGAGCTTCCTCAGCCCATGAGCGTCAACGGCGTCCAGCAGGCGCCGATGCACGGCGTCTCGATGGCGTACTCCTTCGACGACGCCGAGGCCGCCGAGCAGCGGACGACGCAGTACTTCGAGATGTTCTGCAACCGCGGCATCTACCACAACGGCTGGACCGCGGTCACTCGCCACAGCACTCCCTGGGTCGTAGCCGAGATGCCTGCGTTCGACGACGACGTGTGGGAGCTGTATGCCCCTGACGACTGGACGCAGGCATACGACATCTCGGACGAACGGCCGGACATGCTGGCCGAGCTCCAGCGCCTGTTCCTCATGGAAGCCGGGAAGTACAACGTCCTCCCGCTCGACGACCGGCGCTTCGAGCGCTTCAACCCCGACATGGCCGGGCGTCCGCAGCTCGTGCGAGGCACGTCGCAGCTCCTCTTTGGCCGCATGGGGCGGCTGACCGAGAACTCGGTCGTCGTGATGAAGAACAAGTCGCACTCGATCACGGCGCAGATCGACGTCCCGGAGAAGGTCACCGCGAACGGCGTGATTGTCGCTCAGGGCGGAGCGTTCGGCGGCTTCGCGCTCTACGCGAAGGACGGCAAGCCGGCGTACTGCTACAACCTCTTCGGCCTCGAGCAGTTCAAGGTCTACGGCAAGGAGTCGATCCCCGCGGGCGAGCATCAGGTGCGGATGGAGTTCACGTACGACGGCGGGGGCATCGGCAAGGGAGGCGATGTCAAGCTCTACGTCGACGGCGAGCAGGTCGGCGAAGGACGTGTCGACGGCACGGTTCCGATGCTGTTCTCGGCCGACGAGACGACGGATGTCGGATCAGACACGGCGACACCGGTGAGCGACGACTACGGCCCGAAGGACAGCGAGTTCACGGGCACGGTGCGGTGGGTGCAGCTCGACATCGACGCTGCCGCCGAGGACACCGATCACCTGATCACGCCCGAGGAGCGGCTGCGCGTCGCCATGGCGCGTCAGTAACGGTGGAGCGCTAGGCTCGCCTCCATGACCGAGGCCGCCGTCGGACTGAGTCCCGCGCCCGCGGGTGAGCATCCGCGGCGGCGGATCCTGAGGATCGCCGCCTGGCTCGTCGGCATCCTCGTCGTTCTCGGCGGGCTGGAGCTCCTCGGCGTCGATGTCTGGGGCTGGCTCGAGCAGCTCTGGGACAGCGTCACCGATATCTCGCTCGGATACATCATCCTCGGCTGCATCTTCCAGGGGGCTCAGACGGTGCTGACGGCCCTCGGGTGGTACGGGATCCTGCGGTACGCGTACCCCGGCGGCGTGACGTTCATGCCGGTGCTTGCGTCGTATGCCGCGGGCGTCGCGCTGAACAACTTCGTCCCGGCGAACATGGGCACGTTCGTGACGCTTCTCATGTACGTCGCGATCGTCCGAGGATCGACGTTCCCAGGCGTCCTCGCCGGGTACATGGTCCAGAAGATCTTCTACCTGATCGTCGGGACGTTCATATACCTCTACCTGTTCAGTCAGGTCGCGGGGTCGTTCGATTTCCAGTTCGGCAACGAGTGGGACGCGGTGTCGAACTACCCCTTGCTCACGCTCGGGAGCATCGCCGGCGCGATCTTCCTCGTCGCGATCCTCATGCGGATCTTCTGGCGCTGGGTCAAGGTCATGTGGGCGAAGGCCAAGGAGGGTGCGGCGATCCTCGGCGATCTGGGCGCTTTCGTGAAGCTCGTCCTGCTTCCCCAGATGGGCGGTTACGCGGCCAAGGTCGGCGTGATCATCGTCTTTCTCGCCGCCTACGGGGTGCCGGTGAGCTTCGGCTCGGTCATGAGTGTTCTCGGGTCGAACCAGCTCGCGAACCTGCTCTCGCTCACACCGGGCGGCGTCGGCGTAAACCAGGCCTTCAACACGTTTGCGCTCGACAGCTACACGGACCCGACGACCGCGACGGCCTACTCCGTCGGGCAGCAGCTAATCACCACGGCGTTCAACACCGGCTTCGCGATTCTCCTCATCTGCATCGTCTTCGGCTGGAGTGGTGGCTCCGCGCTTGTCAAGACGTCGTACGTCGGCGCGAAGGAGAAGGCCTCCGAGATGAAGGACGAACGAAGGGAAAAGAGGCTGGAGAAGAAGGAGGAAAGCGGGCCCGCCGAGACGCGCACCGGCCTCCTGCGGTCGTTCCGTCGCCCGTCCGGTGACGACGACGAGCCACCCGGCTGAGCACGTAGCCATGGAACCGAAAGACGACCGCGAGCGCTCCGGGCTTGCTCACCAGGCAGGGCGGGCAGCATTCTTCCCCGCGCGGGCGGCGGCTCGGGCGTGGCGAGGACCGCTCGAGGAGGCGGTCGACGAGGTTCTCTCTGCCCCCGAGATCGCGCGCGTCGTCGACCGTGCACTCGCGGGCTCGCTGCCCGAGGAGATCGCTCGCTCCCTCGTTCGCAACCGGGTGCTGGAGCGCATCGCGGCCGAGCTTGCGGCGAGCGGCGAGCTGGAGCGCATGGTGACCGCCGCTCTGGCGAGCCCGCGCACGCTGGAGGTCACCGACCGGGTTCTCGCGAGCGACGAGACGCAGCGTGCTCTTCGTCACGTCGCCTCGAGCCCTGAGCTTCGGGACGCAGTCGCCCGGCAGACGACAGGGCTCGCGGAGGAAGTCGTCGGCGGTGTTCGCGCTTCGACTGCTCGGCTCGACGACCGGGCCGAGCGAGTAGTCGGGCGTCCGGCGAGAGCAATCGCATCGCCCTATGCGGGGATCGCCACCCGCGCGATCGCGCTCGCCACGGACGCGGCTCTGACGATCGTCCTCTTCATGTCGGTCGTCGGAATGGCCGCGCTCGTCTCGTCGTTGGTCGGCGGCCTTCGTCCCGAGTGGCTCGTGGGCGTGCTGCTCGGATCCGGCTGGATGTTGACGGTGGCCGCCTACTTCGTCCTGTTCTGGAGCTCGGCGGGCCAGACGCCCGGGATGCGCCTCATGCGGGTCACCGTCCGCGGGCCGGACGGCAGTCCGCCGTCGCTCGGCCGCTCGCTCGTGCGCCTGGTCGGGTTGTTGCTCTCGATCGTGCCGTTGTTCCTCGGGTTCGCTCCCGTGCTATTCACCGCGCGCCGGCGCGGTCTCGCGGATTTCCTCGCGGGAACCGTCGTCGTGTACGAGCTCTGAGCCCGCCGCTGCCCGGTCCTCCGGGTTCGGGAGCGCGATCGCGACCAACCAGCCGACGGCGGCCGCGAGCACTGCGATCGGGGTGACCTCCGCGGCGGACGTGCCGACGAGCAGGGTTGCGAGAAGGACCGCCGTGAATGGGACGCGAAGGACGGCAGCAGTGGCCGCCGCGATTCCGGTCGCTACGGCGGGCGTCACCTCGAGGCCCGGCAACAGGTCTGCGGCGAGCACCCCCATCGCCACGCCGACGAGCAGGGCCGGGAAGACCGGTCCTCCTCGGAAGCCGGAGCCCAGCGAAAGCGCATATGCCAGCCCCTTCGCGGCCACCAGGAGGAGCAGCACGCCGGCCGACGCCTCGGCGACGACCGCGGGAATTGCCGCTTGCCCCGAGAAGAGGACGAGATCCACGGGCCGCTCGGCCAGCGATCGGAAGAGAACGGCGATGACGCCTACGAGAAGCCCCGCTGCGACGAGCTTGGCAGCCGCACGACCCCGTCCTCGCCCGGCGATCTCGTGCGCGAGATGGCGAATCGCGACGATCACAGCGGCGACCGCGGCCGCCACGAGCAGGCACCAGCCAAGATCCGCGATTCTGACAGTGTCATAGGGCGGTAGCCCTGGCACTGCCAGCGAAAACGGCTCGAGTCCCGGCCAGTCGCCGATGCCGGTGAAAACGAGCGCTCCGGTTCCCGCCGCAACGAACCCAGGCAGCAGCGCGCGTCCCATAGCGCGCGGCGGGATCGCGCCGCCTGCGGCCGCGATCTCGAAGATGAGGAACGCGGCGACGAGCGGGCCGCCGAACAGCGTCGCGATTGCCGCGAACGCCCCTGCCAGCCCAAACAGCTGCGCCTCGGTTCCGTCCAAACGCACCAGGCGTGCCGCGATCGATCCGAGGCCGAGGCCGAGGGCTATCAGCGGTGCCTCGGGACCGAGGACGAGGCCGAGCATGAGCGTCAAGAACGCAGCCAGCAGAATGCCCGGAAGCTCGATCGGTTGGACCGCCCCCATCCCGACCCCGGCGAGTGGCGAATGACCGCCGTGACCTGGCAGGCGGAGCGCGACGGCGACGAGTACGCCCGCGAACGCGGGAACGAGGATCACGTACCACCACGCCGGCTCGCTCCAGTCGAGTGCGTCCGGAATCTCCTCCCAGACGAGGTCGGTGGCGTGGTGCAGCGCGCTCTGGAAGACGACCGCCGCGAACGCCACTGGAATGCCGAGGAGTGCGGCGAACGCGAGCGTGCGGAGGTACGACCACGCGCGCTCGTCCACGACGCGACCCTACTCGCGGCTCATGCGTGCTGCCGAGGCGTGCTAGACGTTCGGTAGATCTTCCAGGCCGGCGCGCTCCGCCTTCGCCTTTCTTGTCCACGCGCCAGGCGATGAACAGCAAGATCGCGCACAGGATCGCGAACGCGGCGCCGAACCCGACCTTGAACCAGACCCCGTTGAAGAGCAGGACCGCAATGACTGCGGCGATGAGAAAGAGGGCGGCGGCCCCGCCGAGCTTGAGTGCGTAGGCCATGTGCAACGAGTGTACGACGCTCGTCGCGAGCGCGCAAACTGCGCGTTCGGCGGAAAGGCTCGCCCGGCACGCGTACGATGGCGAGCCGATGGCCGTCGGAGCCGCCCGAATCGTGTACGTCGGGCACTCGACAGTTCTCGTCGAGATGGAGGGTGTGCGGCTGCTCACCGATCCGCTGCTGCGGCCCCGCTTCCTGCACCTCCGACGCGCGGGCGCCGTGGCTCGGCCGGCTCCCGACGAGGTCGATGCGGTCCTCGTCTCCCACCTCCACTTCGACCATCTCGACCTTCCGTCGCTGCGCCTGCTCGGCCACGACGTGCGCGTGGTCGTACCGCGCGGGGCCGGCCAGCTGCTCGCCAAGAAGGGCTTCGGCTCTGTGACCGAGCTCGGCGTTTCCGAGGAACTACGGCTCGGCCCGCTTGCCATACGAGGGACTCCGGCGCATCACGATTCCGGGAGGATCCCGTTCGGACGGCGCGTGGAGCCGATCGGGTACGTGATCGACGGCCCGTGTTCGGTGTACTTCGCCGGCGATACGGATCTCTTCGACGAGATGACGACCTTGGGGCCGATCGACGTTGCGCTCATTCCCATCTCGGGCTGGGGCCCGAAGCTGGGGCCTGGTCACCTCGATCCGCGCGGTGCTGCGGAGGCGGTCCGGCGAACGGGCGCGTCGACGGCCATCCCGATCCACTGGGGAACGTACTTTCCCGTGGCACACGGCACTGCGCGGCCGCCCGGACTTCCTCGAGCTTCCCGTCGCGGAGTTCGAAGCGCACATGCAGGAGATCGCGCCGCACGTCGACGTGCGCGTGCTCCGTCCCGGCGACGAGGTCGTTGTCGAGACCAAGGAGGCAGGGGCGCGCCCGGCTGCCGAGAACTTGTCAGCCGAGGATGCTCGACAGTAGCCAGCGGATTGCGAAGTGGTACGAGCGGCTGACCTTTCTCCGTGCGATCGGCACGATCGTCTTGGTCGTGATAACGCTCGTCCTCGTCTCCGGGGCGCTCGCCCGTCTCGTCGAGCCGGAGGTCTTCACGAGCCTGGGCCTCGCCTACTGGTGGGCGATCACGACGGTGACCACCGTCGGCTACGGAGACGTGGTTCCCGAGACCCCGGGCGGTCGCGTCGTCGGAGCTCTGCTCATGCTTACCGGTCTGAGCCTCATCCCGACGCTGACCAGCGTGATCGTCGCGACCCTCATCGGAAAGCGAACCCAGGCGCAGACGGAGCACTTCGAGCAGCAGCTGGCGATCAGTACCGCCACTCTTGTGCGGATCGAGGAGCGCCTGAAGCGGACCGAGGGTCGGACCTGAGCCCTCTTAGTAGGCGACGGCGCCGCGACCGGTCTCGGCAGCGTGTCGCTGCTCGTCCGCGCGATACGAGGAGCGGACGAGCGGGCCGGAGAAGACGGACCCGAACCCGAGCGCCTCTCCCTGCTCGCGGAACCAGCGGAACTCGTCCGGGTGCACCCAGCGGTCGATGACGGCATGCTTCGGTGAAGGCTGGAGGTACTGGCCGATCGTGACGACGTCGACGCCGTGCCCTCGGAGGTCACGCATCGTCTCCACGACCTCGTCGTTCGTCTCGCCGAGGCCGACGATGATCCCGGACTTGGTCATCACCCGGTAGCATCGCGAGCTCCTTGACTCGCTGGAGCAGCCACAGCGCCTTCTCGTAGCTCGCCTTCGCTCCGCGCATCCGCGCATGCAGGCGGCGAACCGTCTCGATGTTGTGGCCGAAGACGTCGGGTCGCGCGTCGAGGACGGTCGCGAGCGCCGCCTCCTCCACCCCGAGGAAGTCCGGCGTGAGGATCTCGACGGTGGCGCCGGGCAGCTTGCGCTGGAGCGCTCGGATCGTCGCCGCGTAGTGCGCCGCGCCGCGGTCGGGGACGTCGTCGCGGTCGACCGAGGTCACGACGACGTGGGAGAGCCCCATCTGGTGTGCGGCCTGGGCGAGCCGGAGCGGCTCGAGCGGGTCCGGCGGCTCGTCGGGCTTCCCGGAGTGGACGTAGCAATAGCGGCACGCGCGCGTGCAGGTGTCGCCCAGGATCTGGAACGTCGCCGTCCCGCGTCCCCAGCACTCGCCGATGTTGGGGCAGCGCGCCTCTTCGCAGATCGTGACGAGGTGGCCCTCGCGCATCAGCCCCTTGACCTCGTGGTAGCGCGAGTTCGCGCTCGGTGCCCGTACCTTCATCCACTCGGGTCGGCGCGGTCTTTCTGCCACGGGCAAGCGACTTCTGCATCGCGACTAGTCTAGAGAGGGTGGTACCCGAGGCCCCGCTCGAGAGCGCCGAGAACGGGTTGGCGCCCGTCGGCGAGGGCTGGTTCGTGGTGAACGCTCGCGATGCACGATGGTTCGAGTCCGAGCTCGGTTTCTACGTCCAGTTCGAGGGGGAGAACGCGCGCTTCGACCAGCTCGGCATCGGACTCGGCATCCTGCGCCCGGGCGAGCCGAGCGCGCTGTACCACGGCGAGGACGCGCAGGAGGACTTCCTCGTGCTCTCCGGCGAGTGCCGGCTGCTGATCGAAGGCGAGGAGCGCCTTCTAAAGGCCTGGGACTTCGTCCACTGCCCGAACTGGACCGAGCACATCTTCGTCGGAGTCGGTGACGGGCCTTGTCTCGTTCTCGGCGTGGGCGCTCGGCGCAAGGGCCGTGGCATTCGCTACCCCGTGAGCGAGCTCGCCTTGAAGTACGGCGCGGGGGTCGAGACGGAGACCTCCGATCCGAAAGAGGCGTACGCGCGCTTCGGGGAGGACAAGCCCGTGCCTTGTCCTCCCGAGTTTCCGGGTTAGGGCAGACGCGCGACGAGCTCGCGCTCACCGCCGAGCCAGCGCACCTGCAGCGATTCTGCGACACGAGCGATCAGCGAGACGGCAGGCGTGTTGTCTCCGCAGACCGTCGCCACGAGCTCTGTGACGCCTGCCGCGCGCGCGTCGGCGGCGAGCTCGCGCGTGAGCGTGGTCCCGATCCCCCGGCCCTGGTACTCGTCAGCGACTGCGAACGCGATCTCTGCGGTCGTCCCGTCGCGCACGATCCGCGCGATGCCGACCGGCTCCGGGTCGTCGCGGAGGTAGCCCACGAGCACGTGGTGCTCGGCGTCGACCCGCGCGAGGAGGCGAAGCTCGTCCGCGGACAGGCGTGGCTTCGCGCCACAGAAACGACGCTCGCGAGAGCGAGGGCCAAGCCGCTCGAACAGCGCTGAGACGGTGGCCGTGTCACCGTTCCGGAGGAGCCGGATCGTGACTCCGTCGATGTGGCGGGAGTGCATGGTTCCAGCATCAACGTCGGGACGGCCCGTTCGCTTCCCCGCAGCGGCAGGTCAAGGTCTGGCTTCAGCCAGACCGCGGTCTCTCAGCGCGCAGCCAAAGACGTGTGAATGGACTGCGGCCAAAGACCCGCGCCGTCGTCGGCAGGAAGGTCGTCGAGCTCGAGCTCGAACACGTCCGCGATCGCTGCAATGGCGGCGGGGCGAACCTCTTCGACGGTGATCGGCCGGTGGAGCTCGCTCGCCATCGTCGTGAACGCAGCATCCTCCAGGCCGCAAGCGGTGATCCACTCCGTGAACGGCGTGGGGTCGAGATCGACGTTGAGCGCATAGCCGTGCGTGGTGACCCAGCGGGACACATGCACGCCGATCGACGCGATCTTCCGCGGCCCTTGCCCACCGCCGGGCGGCATCCACACGCCTGTCAGCCCGTCGATCGTGGTGGCCTCCAGGCCGAAGGCGGCGAGTGTTCGAACGATCGCCTCCTCCAGCTTCCGGACATAGAGCTTGACGTCCTTCCCGTGCTTCCCGAGATCGAGAATCGGATAGCAGACGAGCTGGCCCGGCCCGTGGAACGTCGACTTCCCGCCACGATCCGTCTCCGCGATCTCGACGTCGGCGTTCTCCGGAATGTGCAGCTCCGTCGTCTCCGTCCGTCGTCCGACCGTGATCACCGGCGGGTGCTCGAGGAAGATCACCGTCTCCGGAATCGCTCCCTGTGACACAGCTCCGGCCAGCGAGCGCTGGAGGTCGAATGCCTCGCCGTAGGGCACGAGACCGAGGCTCAGCAGATATGCGCCGCGGCTCATCAGTGCTGCTGGAACATCCAGGGGTGGCCCTCGAGGTCCTCCGCCGTATACAGCCGCCCGTCCGGGCCGTCCTCCGGTGCTCTGATCACGTTCGCGCCGGCCTCGACCGCCCTCGCGTGGTGCGCCTCGAGATCGTCGACCTCGACCAGCAGCCCGTCGACCACCCACGGGTTGTCGAGCCAGCGGGCCGCCGCCGCACAGCTCTCGCGATGCGTCTTCGGGCTCTGGTACTCGCGGTTGGGAGTCGCGAGCATGACGACCTCTCCTGCGATCTCCAGCTCAGCGTGGCCGATCGTGCCGTCCTCCATCTCGTAGCGCTGCCCGCGCTCCCTGAATCCGAACGCGTTTGTGAGCCAGTCGATTGCCTTGGCGGTGTCCTCGTAGGCGACCATGGGGAAGATCCGCTGCGTCACGGCGCGCGGATCTCGTACCGCTCGGCCCCGTCGTCGGGCAAGACTTCCCACGGCGCGAGCGAGCGGGTGAATATGTGCGACCCGATCTTGCCCTCGTAGGGCTCTGCGAGCGCGCTCAGGCGAACGCTCGTGAACTCCGAGGCGGGCCAGCCGGCGCCGAAGAGGTTGGAGCCGCACACGGAGCAGAACGTCTTGGCCGAGCCCTCATCGGGCTGGAAGCTCCTGACCAGATCCTCGCCCTCGAGGATCCGGATCGCTTCCGTCCGCACCCGTCCGCTCACCGTTCCCCCAGCGCCGGAGAGCTTCTTGCAGCTCTCGCAGTGACACGCGGCGATACGCTCGAACGGCTCGGTCACCTCGAAGCGGACGCCTCCGCAGAGGCACACACCCTGCAAGTTCTCTGTCATGACTAATAGGCGGCTTCGTCCCAGGTTTCCAACCGCTCGCGGATGTCCCTGAGAAAACGTCCGGCGAGGGCGCCGTCGACGAGACGATGGTCGTACGTGAGGGTCAGGTTCATGATCGGGCGGATCGCGATGACGTCCTGTCCCATCTCGTCCTGAATGACCCAAGGGCGCTTGACGACCGCGTACGTGCCGAGGATCGCCGCCTGCGGCTGGCTGATCACCGGTGTCCCGTGGAACGTGCCGTAGCCGCCGGGATTCGTGATCGTGAACGTGCCGCCCTGCACCTCGTCGGGAAGGAGCTTCTTGGAGCGCGCGCGCTCAGCGATGTCGACGACGCCTTTCGCGATTCCGAGCAAGTTCAGTGTTTCCGCGTTCTTCAGTACCGGGACGATCAGCCCCTTACCGTCCGCGAGCTCGACGGCGAAGCCGATGTTGATGTTGGGCCGCGTGACGATGCTCTCCCCGCGAAGCTCCCCGTTGATCCACGGGTAGTCCTTGAGGGTCTCGACCGCAGCTCGCGCGATGAACGCGAGATAGGTGACGTTCACTCCGTGCGCTTTCTCGTACTCGGGCTTGAGCTTCTTCCTGAGCGCGACGACGCGTGACATGTCGACCTCGATCGCGCTCGTTACGTGCGCTGAGGTGTCGAGCGAGCGCCGCATGTGCTCGGCGATTCCGCGTCGCATGGCGGTCATCGGCTCGAGCACTTCTCCCGGCGCCATCTCGGGCTGAGGCGGGAGCTCCGGCTGCGTCGGCGGTCGCGGCGTGGGCGGCTCCGGCGTGGGCTCGGGAACGGGGATCGACTGCGGCTCGGGAGCCTCGCTCGGCGGTTGCGGAGCGGGCGCCGGCTCCGGGATCGGGGCTGGCTCGGGAGTCGGAGGCTGGGGCTGAGGCTCTATTGCCGCTGGGGCTGGTGCGGGCGCGGCCGCAGGAGCTGCGGCAACTGGAGCCGGTGCCGCAGCGGGTGCCTGGGCTCCCGACTCGATGTACGCCAGGATGTCCTTCTTCGTCACGCGACCGCCTGCGCCGGTCCCCGGAACCGTGGTCGGGTCGACGCCGTGCTGGCCGGCGATCCGCGCGACGACGGGCGAGACGAAGGTTCGACCGTTCCCGGACGACTCGGCGATCGAAGCGGCCGGTGCGCTGGCCGGGGGCGGCGCGGGCTGCGCCGAGGCGACCGGTGCGGCAGGAGGGGCAGGCTCGGCTGCGACGACCTGCTCTGCGTCAGGTACCGGAGCGGTCTCGCCTGCAGACCGCGGCGGGCTTTCTGCAGTCGGCGCGTCTTCACTCGGGGCCGCTGCGTCGGTCGCCACGGCTTCGCTTCCGGCAGGCCCGATCCGTGCGAGGACGGTGCCGACCTCGACCGTCTGCCCCTCGGGCACGATGATCTCCGCGAGGACTCCCTCACCGGGGCTCGGCACCTCCGTGTCGACCTTGTCCGTCGATATCTCGAGCAGCGGCTCGTCGCGCGCAACCGGTTCGCCCGGCTGCTTGAGCCACTTCGTGATCGTGCCCTCCGAGACGGACACGCCCATCTGCGGCATCACGACCTCGGTCTGGGTTCCTGTCGACACGCGTCCTCCTCGTAGGGGCGAGGCTTGCCTCGCCCTTCGTCCTCAATAGGCAGCGAGCTCCTTGAGCGCTTTCACGACATCTTCGACCTGGGGGAGGAAGGCCTTCTCGAGCGCCGGCGAGAACGGGACGGGAGTATCGGGAGCGGCGACCCGCATCACGGGCGCGTCCAAGTCCTCGAACGCCTCCTCGGCGATCGTCGCGGCGATCTCGCCGCCGAAGCCACCGGTGCGCGTGTCCTCGTGCAAGACGAGCACCTTGGAGCAGCGCTTGACGCTCTCGAGCACGCGCGCCTTGTCCCATGGCACCAGCGTCCGCAGGTCGAGCACCTCGGCCTCGAATCCCTCGCCCGCGAGCTGGTCGGCCGCGTCGGAGGCCGTGTGCACCATCGCTCCCCACGTCACGACGACGGCGTCGTCGCCTTCGCGGTGCACGCGCGCCTGGCCGAAGGGGATCGTGTACCGCTCCTCCGGCACCTCGCCCTTGATGCGGCGGTAGAGGTGCTTGTGCTCGAAGTAGAGGACCGGGTTCGGGTCCTCGATAGACGTCGCGAGCAGTCCCTTGGCGTCGTGCGGCGTCGCAGGGCAGACGATCTTGAGGCCCGGGATGTGCGCGAAGGAGCTCTCGGGGTTCTGGGAGTGGAAGGGGCCGCCCGAGAAGCCGCCGCCCGACGGCAGGCGGACGACGATCGGCACGGGCGTTCGTCCGCGGAAGAACTGCTTGGCCGCGACGGTGACGAGGTGATCCCAGGCGCACGAGATGAAGTCGGCGAACTGCATCTCTGCCACCGGGCGCAGACCCATCAGCGCCGCACCCGTCGCCCCGCCCACGATCGCGGTCTCCGACAACGGCGTGTCGAGAACCCGCCACGGCCCGAACTCCTCCTGGAAGCCGAGAGTCACCTTGAACGCGCCGCCGTAGACGCCGACGTCCTCGCCGAGCACGAACACGCGCTGATCCCTCCGCATCTCCTGACGCAAGCCGTCCGAGATCGCCTGGATGTAGGTCAGCTCCGGCATCGCGCTACTTGTGGTGTGGTGTGTCGAGGTCTTCTGCAGAGGCGAAGACGCCGCGCTCGAGGCCGGAAGGGTCCGGCTGCGGCGACTCTTCGGCGCGCTCGAGAGCGTCGTTCAGGAGCCGCTTGACGACCGACATGATCTGGTCCTCCTCGTCGTCCGTCATGTCCGCGTGGTCGCGGAGCCAGCTGCGGAACCGCTCGACCGGGTCCTGCGCCGCCCACTGCTCGAACATCTCCTTCGGCACGTAGAACGCGTCGTCGTGAACGGCGTGTCCTTCCATCCGGAGCGTGAGGCACTCGATGAGGGTCGGCCCGCCGCCCTGGCGCGCCTTCTCGATTGCGGCCTTCGCCTCGCGGTAGACCGCGAGCACGTCCGTCCCGTCGACGACGACCCCGTCGAAGCCGTATGCAGCCGCGCGGTCGGCGATGTGCTCGATCGGGTAGCCGAGATAGGTCGGCGTCGAGTACGCCCACTGGTTGTTGTCGCAGATGAACACGACCGGAAGCTGCCGTACGCCGGCCATGTTCATCCCCTCGTGCGCGTCCCCGCGCGCAGCCGCTCCTTCGCCGAACCAGGCGACGGCAACGCGGCGGTCGTCGCGAATCTTGAATGCCAGTGCCATGCCCACGGCGACCGGCAGCATCGCCGGGAGGTGGCTGACCATCGGATGGAGGCCGAGCTCCGGGACTGCCATGTGCACGTTCCCGTCCCGGCCGCGCGTCGGGCCGCCTTCGCGCCCCATGTACTGCGCGATGATCCGCCAGGGCTCGACGCCTCGCGTGATGTGGACGCCCATGTCGCGATGCAGGGGTGTGCCGACGTCGTTCGGCCCCATCGCCGTCGCGACACCGACCGCTGCGGCCTCGTTTCCACGGCCCGTGTAGAACGAGCCGGGGATCTTGCCCTGCCGGTACAGGATGTGCCCGCGCTCCTCGACGCCGCGCGTGATCAGCAGATTGCGGTAGATGCCGAGCAGGTCCTCGCGGTCGAGCCCTGCCTCCTTCACCTCCTGGAGCGAGCCTACGGGCTCGGCTTCACGTACGGCCATGCAGTGGTCTCCAGTCCTCGGACGGCGTCATCTTCCACTCTAACGACTGCATCTGTTGGCCCCGTTGGGCGAGGGCGAGGCTTGCCTCGCCCCTACATCGGCGTGTTCGTAGGGGCCGGGCATGCCCGGCCCTCACCTACAGTGACCGTCGCGTGTCCAAGCCCAAACGCAACTGGATCCAGGAGGAGCGCCGCAAGACCCTCGGTGACTGGGTCGCGTTCTGCCTCGCCTGTGGCCACACGCAGCGCTACTTCCTCGACGACGAGAACGCCCTGCCCACTGCGTGTCCTCAGTGTGGTGGCGAGCTCCGCCATCGGTGTCCGGCGTGTGAAGCGCCGATCCCGTCTGCATTTGCGATCGAGTGCGAGGAGTGCGGGGCGGCGATTCGGCCCGCGGAGCTGTTCGGAACGACGATCCGCAAGCCGGGGCGCTAAGCGCCTGGGGTCAGGCTTCAGCCTGACCTCGGTTGAGAGGTTTCAACCCAACACCGGGGTCTGCCTGAAGCCAGACCCCAGCCGTCAGGAGTTCGTGATCTGCGAGAAGCGGATCACCGTCACGATGTCGTCCTCGCGCACTTCGCGGTTGTAGAGCTGGCTGAGGAAGCGCGCGAGCTCGTCCGCTCGGCGAATCTCGGGATTGTCGTGCTCGATCTCCCGGGGCGAAAGGTCGCGGAGCTCCTTCACCTCGACCTTGTCGATCACCGCGTCGAAGATCCGCTCCCGCTGGCCGTACCGCACTCCGCAGAGCACGGTGACGATCATTCCCTTCCGGTACTTCGGCGACTTGTCCCCGAGGCGGATCGTGGCGGTCTTCCGGCTCGAGCGAAGCTGATCCGCGACCGTCGGGTTGTAGAAGTTGAGGGCGAACGTCGGCACGGCGGCCGGGCAACTATAGAGGGTCGCCTGAGAGGGTCTCGAGCGCTTTCAACGCCATCTCGCGCTCGCCCTTGTAGGCGAGCAGCCGCGGCGCGTCGGCGAGCGGGAGCCAGCGTGCCTCGGCCACCTCGCGATCCATTCCCGCGGGCAGCTCCCCGATCCGCCCGCGGACTGCGTGCGCGAGGAAGAAGCTCACGACCTTGAACACCCGCTCGCCCTGCCAGGTGTAGACGTAGCGGATGTCCCCGAGCTTGCCGTCGAGGCGCCCATTGATTCCCGTCTCCTCGAAGCCTTCGCGCAAGGCGGTCTCGGCGGAACGCTCGCCTGCGTCGATCAAGCCCTTCGGTAGCGCCCACACACCCGCGGGCTTGCCCTGCGGACGGACAGCGGCGAACCAGTGCGAGCCTCGCATCCTGCGCACGAGCACCACACCCGCGGAAAACTCCCGCCGGGTCACGACTTTGTAACACCCTTTGCGCTGATCCTCACCAGATGTGAGTCTGCCAGACTCAATCTGGCTTGGACAATAACCTCTTGAGTGCTATTGTGTCCTGGCACTCTACTACTGGGAGTGCCAGATGTGTCACAAACTCGAAAGCAGGAGGTCGAACGCATGGATTTGCAGCCTCTGGGCGATCGTCTCATCGTCGAGGTTCTCGACGAGGAGGAGACCACCATCAGCGGCATCGTGCTGCCTGACACGGCGAAAGAGAAGCCGCAGCGCGGCAACGTCCTCGCCGTGGGACCCGGCCCTCGTGACGAGGACGGGGAGTTCATCAAGATGGACATCGAAGTCGGCGACGAGGTCATCTTCTCCAAGTACGGGGGAACGGAGATCAAGGTCGGCGCGGACGACGTCCTCATCCTGCGTGAGTCGGACGTGCTCGCGAAGGTCGTATCCACCGCCGGCAAGGCCAAGGGCAAGCGCAAGCTCGCCGGCGCTGCCGCGTAACTCATTCGCTGAGGAGGAAGTACTAGATGGCTCACAAAGAGCTCAAGTTCAACGAGGACGCGCGCCGCTCGATCGAGCGCGGCGTGAACATCCTCGCCGACGCGGTCAAGGTGACGCTCGGGCCGAAGGGGCGCTACGTCGTCCTGGACAAGAAGTTCGGTGCGCCGACGATTACGAACGACGGCGTCACAATCGCCCGTGAGATCGAGGTCGAGGACCCGTTCGAGAACCAGGGCGCGCAGCTCGTACGCGAGGCTGCGACATCGACGGACGACGTCGCCGGTGACGGCACGACGACTGCGACGGTGCTCGCCCAGGCCATCGTCCGCGAGGGCCTGAAGAACGTCGCCGCGGGCGCGAACCCGATGGGTCTCAAGCGCGGCATCGAGAAGGCCGTCGAGGCGGTCGTCGAGGACCTCAAGAAGAACTCCAAGGAGGTCTCGGGCAAGGAGGACATCGCCCGTGTCGGCACCGTCGTCTCGCGCGAGCGCGAGATCGGCGACGTGATCGCAGACGCGATCGAGAAGGTCGGCAAGGACGGCGTCGTGAACGTCGAGGAGGGCCAGACATTCGGCCTCGAGCTCGAGTTCACCGAGGGCATGCAGTTCGACAAGGGCTACCTGTCCCCGTACATGATCACCGACCCCGAGCGCATGGAGGCCGTGCTCGACGAGCCGTACATCCTGATCGCGAACCAGAAGATCGGTGCGGTCAAGGACGTGCTGCCGATTCTCGAGCAGGTCATCCAGGCCGGCAAGCCGCTCGTCATCGTCGCCGAGGACGTCGAGGGCGAGTCGCTCGCCACGATCGTCGTCAACAAGCTCCGCGGCACCTTCACGGCCGTTGCCGTCAAGGCCCCGGGCTTCGGCGACCGCCGCAAGCGGATGCTCGAGGACATCGCCATCGTCTCCGGCGGCGAGGTCATCACGGAGGAGCTCGGCCTCAAGCTCGAGAACACGAAGGTCTCCCAGCTGGGCCGCGCCCGCAAGGTCGTCGTCGACAAGGACACGACCACGATCATCGACGGCGCCGGCGAGACCGACGCGATCAAGGGCCGCATCAAGCAGCTCAAGTCGGAGATCGAGAACACCGACTCGGACTTCGACCGCGAGAAGCTGCAGGAGCGGCTCGCCAAGCTCTCGGGCGGTGTGGCAGTCGTCAAGGTCGGCGCGGCCACCGAGGTCGAGATCAAGGAGAAGAAGCATCGCGTCGAGGACGCGCTCAAGGCCACCCGGGCTGCCCTCGAAGAGGGCATCGGCGCGGGCGGCGGCGTGGCTCTCCTGAACGCATCGGACGCCGTGAAGAAGCTGGTCGAGACGCTCGAGGGCGAGGAGAAGACGGGTGCGCAGATCATCATCCGCGCGCTCGAGGAGCCGCTTCGCCAGCTCGCGTACAACGCGGGCCTCGAGGGCTCCGTCGTCGTCGACAAGGTCCGCAACGCGAAGAAGGGCGAGGGCCTGAACGTCGAGACGGGCGAGATCGAGGATCTCATCAAGGCCGGGATCATCGATCCGACCATGGTCACGCGCTCGGCGCTCCAGAACGCCGCGTCGATCGGGAAGAACATCCTGACGACCGAGGCGATCGTCGCGGAGATGCCCGAGAAGCAGTCCGCCATGCCTGCCGGCATGCCGGGCGGCGGAGGGATGGACTTCTAGGAGTCCCTCCACACGGAACGATGCGAAGGGCCGGCAATGCCGGCCCTTCGTGTCTGATGGGGGCTCAGGCTTCAGCCTGACCTCGGTGTGCGGTTGTCTACCATCGGCCGCATGGAGCGAGCGGTTCACGACCGCGGCGGGTGGCCCACGGATGCCGCCGATCGATCGCGCAGAGCACGAGCTCGCCGACTGGGAGCTGCTCACGGACGCGATTGTCGGAGCGCTCGGTGCGGAGGGCGTGATGAACGTCGACGAGCTCCGCCGGGGCATCGAGAGCATGCCCGCCGGCCGAGTACGAGAACGCGTCCTACTACGAACGCTGGCTCTTCTCGGTCGAGGCGATCCTGACCGAGAAGGGCGTTCTTGCTCCCCGCGAGCTCGACCGAAGGCTCGACGGGTGAGCTTCCGCACAGGGCAACGCGTGAGGGTGGCGGATCGAGACCACGAGGGGCACCATCGCACCCCTGGATACGTCAAGGGCAAGGTCGGCCTCGTTGAACGCGAGCATGCGTCGTTCACGAACCCGGAGACGCGCGCATACGGAGCCGACGGGCTTCCGCTCCAGCCGCTGTACCTCGTCGGCTTCGCGCAGCGCGACCTCTGGACGGAATACCGCGGTCGCGCGGACGACAGGTTGCGCGTCGATCTCTTCGAGCACTGGTTGGAGGACGCCGAGTGAGCGACCACGATCACGATCATCCGCACGAGCCGATCGGCACTGAGGGTGAGCCTCCGGCCGCCGCTCGCGCCCGTGCTCTCCAGGAGTTGCTAGTCGAGAAGGGCGTCATCGATCGCGAAGCCGTGCGGCAGGGAATCGACTGGCTGGTGTCTCGATCCCCCGCCGACGGCGCGCGCCTCGTCGCGCGAGCATGGGTCGACCCGGCGTTCAAGCAGCGCCTGCTCGCCGACGCGCGGGAGGCTGCGCTCGAGCTCGATCTCGACCCGGGCGAGTCTCCGGTCGTGGTCGCGCTCGAGAACGCGGAGAACCTCCACCATCTGGTCGTCTGCACGCTCTGCTCCTGCTACCCCCGGGCGCTGCTCGGCCCGCCTCCGGACTGGTACAAGAGCACTCCGTACCGGTCGCGTGCCGTTTCCGACCCGCGCGGCGTGCTGGACGAGTTCGGCGTCGGGCTCGACGAGGACGTCGAGGTTCGCGTCGTCGACTCGACGGCGGACATTCGCTACCTCGTGATCCCGCAGCGCCCTGCCGGCACCGACGAGATGAGCGAAGACGAGCTGGCTGCACTCGTCACGCGGGACTCGATGATCGGCGTCGCTCAGCCGAAGCCGCCCACTGTCGCTGCCCGCTAACGCGCGAGCGCGGAATCCCGGGACAAGCTGCCTACTTCACAACCCGAGGCTTCCGCCTCCGGGCACCACATAAAGGCGTCTGCCTCTGCGCGACCGAAATCCGCGCGGCTGAACGCGCGAGCTCAAGGGGAAGCCTCGCGGTGTCCAAGGACAAGCTGCCTACTTCACACCCCGAGGCTTCCGCCTCCGGGCACCACATAAAGGGGTCTGCTTCCGCGCGACCGAAATCCGCGCGAGCGGATTTCGGTCATAGCGCAAAAAGAAGAGTGGCCGCTGGGACGGCCACTCTAAGGGGAAGAACTTGGGAGGATGGGTTGATCAGGTTGTCGTCGATAACAACCCCTCGCTCCTCCCCCTTCTGGGGGAATTAGAACCCGTACCGCTCTTCCTCGAACGGGTCCGCATCGTTGTGGTACCCGTAGCGCTCCCAGAATCCGGGGCGGTCGTTCGCGGTGAGCTCGATTCCGCGGAGCCACTTCGCGCTCTTCCAGAAGTACTTGTCCGGAATCACGAGGCGTAGCGGCCAGCCGTGCTCGGGAGTGAGCGGCGCGCCGTCTGCATGCGTGGCGAGCAGCGCAAGTGGATCCCGCAAGGAGGCGATCGGGACGTTGGCCGTGTAGCCCTGCTCCGAGTGGGCGACGACGAAGTGGGCGGATGGTTTCGGCGCCACCAGCTTCTCGAGCTCGTTCCAGTGCACGCCGTCGAAGGTCACGTCGAAGCGGCTCCAGCGCGTGACGCAGTGGATGTCCTCCGTGATCCCGGTTCTCGGCAGCGCGTTGAACTCGTCCCAACTGAGGCGAAGCGGGTTCTCGACCTCCCCGGTGACCGTGAAGTCCCACGTCGCGAGGTCCGTGTCCGGAATCCCGCCGGCGTGCAAAACAGGCCACTTCTCCGTGTAGTACTGCCCGGGAGGAAGCCGCGCAGGGTCGTAGCCCGCGTCGATGACCTTGCGCTCTGCCCGGCCCCTGAACACTGTTCTTACACTAGTTCCCGATGGCTGTCACGGCGTTGAGGGTCGGAAGTCGCCCCCGCGACTTCGTCGCCGTGCGCGGGGCCGACGCCGCGACCTACCTGCAGGCGATGGTCTCGAACGACGTCGAGGCGCTCGGCCCCGGAGAGAGCTGCGAGGCGCTCTTCCTGACGCCGAAGGCGCGGGTGATCGCGCCCATGACCGTTCTCCGGCGTAGCGCCGACGACTTCCTCCTCCTCACCGAGCCGAGCCTCGGCGCACGTCTGCGCCAGGGGCTCCTCCGTATGCGCTTCGCCGCCAAGTGCGAGATCGAGGCGGAGGAGCACGCCTCCGTGATCGTGTTCGGCGAGGCCGAGGGAATCCCGACCACGGACTACGGAATGCCTGCTGTCGAGGTTCTGGATGCCGGCCTCGCTCCGAGCGTCGCCGACGAAGAGCTCGAGCGCCTGCGCATTCGCGCGGGCACTCCGCGCTACGGCCGCGAGATCGACGACCGCGTTCTGCCTGCTGAAGCGGGCCTGGAAGCGCGTGCGATCGACTTCGAGAAGGGCTGCTACCCGGGCCAGGAGCCGATCGCGCGTCAGCACTACCGCGGCCGTATCAACCGCTCCTTGCGCGTCCTCACGCTGGAGGGCACTGCCCTTCCCGAGTACGACGCGGAGCTCGTCTACGACACAAAGGTCGTCGGGCGTGTGACGAGCAGCGTGCGGGACGGAGAGAGCGTCCTGGCGCTCGCATACGTGAGGAGGGAAGTTCCCGCGGAGGCGACTCTCGAGCTCCGAGGCCGCGCTGCGACCCAGCTAGACTTGGCCTCCCCGCGCCCGTAGCTCAGGGGATAGAGCGCTGCCCTGCGGAGGCAGAGGTCGCAAGTTCGAATCTTGCCGGGCGCATGACGACTATCCTGCGCGAAGGCTGGTCGACCGGCTCGAGGATGCAAACATTGCCCAGATTGCAGGCGCGCCGGTCACCTGGGTCCCCTGACCGCCCCCGAAGCCGTCGTACGAGAGCTGGTCGGGTTCTTCAGCGTCTGAGGCGTCGACGAGGCGTGCCGATCCAGAAGACGAGCGTGTAGGAAACCGCACTGCTCGCGCCGAATCGCGTTGTGATGGCGGTTCCGCAAGGGCTCACCTTGAAGCACCATCGAGATCTCGCCGACCGCGAAGCGCGTCCGGTCGCTCGCTGGTTCCTCGTCGCCCTGCTCGCGCTCGTTCTCGTGCTCGCGCTGTTCAACCTGTACGGGCAGCGGGTGGAGGTGACCTCCGCCGATAGCTCTGCCGCCCGGTTCGAGGTCTCGTCTCCGACGAAGCTTCGCGGGGGGATCTTCTTCCAGGCGCGCTTCACCGTCGAAGCGATCGAAGAGATTCGAAACGCGACGATCGTGCTCGAACCAGGCTGGCTCGAGGACATCACGCTGAACACGCTTGCGCCGGCGCCGATCGGGGAGGCGAGCAGAGACGGCCGCATCGCGCTCGAGCTCGGCCGCGTCCCCCCTGGCGATGAACACCGGCTCTACCTCCACTTCCAGGTCAACCCGACCGCAGTCGGACGCCGCTCGCAGGACGTCGAGCTGTACGACGGCGACGAGCTGTTGTTGTCCCTCGACCGCGACGCGATCGTCTGGCCCTAGAGTGCTTCCCGCCGCAGATACGCCCATGCTTCGCGCGGCTGCGAACGCTTCGCATGTCGTCGTCCTCAGTCGGGCCAATGTTCTCGAACATTGGCCCTCCCTCCGTCCTAGGCCTGCTCGGTTCTCGCCGGCGAATCACGACCGTATCTGCGGCGGGAAGCACTAGCCATGGACATCGTCCTCCGGGCCCTTTTCGCGTTCTTCTTCGTCCTTCTCTTGACGCGGATCGTCGGCCGGCGGGAGCTCTCCTCGCTGCAGCCGTTCGACCTGATCCTGCTCGTCATGATCGGCGACCTCGTCCAGCAGGGCGTGACGCAGAACGACTTCTCGGTGACCGGGCTCGTGCTCGCGGGCGGCACGATCGCGGTGCTGACCGTGGTCGTCTCCTACGGAAGCTTCAAGCTTCCCTTCCTGCGCCCGGTGCTCGACGGCGAGCCGGTCATCGTCGTCCAGGACGGCGAGCCGATCCAGCGCAACCTGGCGCGGAACCGGATCACGCTCGGCGAGGTGCTGGCGGCGGCTCGGCAGGAGGGCATCGGATCGCTCGACCGCGTGGAATGGGCAGTCCTCGAGACGAGCGGCCGGATCAGCTTCATCGAGAGGTCGTGAGCTCGGAGACGAGCGGCTCGGTGTCGAGTGCTTCGAAGCCGAGACGCTCCGCGATCTCCTCGTTCGACGGTCGTAGGCCCTCGCGGAAGAGGCCGCGCAGGATGTTCCCCGACTCCGACCGGCGCCACCAGTCGTCGCCCACGCTCTCGCGAAGGTACGCGCGAAGCTGGGCCGACCGGACCGCGGCTCGGAGGTAGTCGGCCGAGTAGAAGTCGGCGTCCATGTCGGCGAGATAGCGATCAGGGCGGTACGTGAACCCCGTCGCCTCGGTCAGCCGCTCCGCGTAGCCCTCCCGCGTTCCTCCGTCTTCGCGAAACCGCGCCCAGAACTCGAGCTCGAAGTGGAGCTTCGCGACGTTCCTTCTGAATACGAAGGCTTCGAGAAAGCGCGCAGCCTCCGCGTTGTCCGATGCGTCCTCTGCGGAGAGCGAGAAGTGCCGCGCGTGCCACTCCGGCTCCCTGACGACGCTCTGAGTCGCGTACGAGTAGATCTCGGTCAGCGCGTTGTCGCGGGACAGCTTGCGAAAGGCGTACGGCAGGGCTGGATCGCAACCCGCGAAGTGCAGGGCATGACCGGCCTCGTGCAGCAGCCCCTGATAGTCCTGGAGACCGCCGAGTGCGCGGGTGATGAGGTAGACGACCGTTGGCGGATCTGCGGGGATGACGGCTGGACGAGGCGTCTTCTGAGGGCGATCCTCGAGGTCGACCTGGATGTTCGGGTCCGCTTCGAGGTCCAGACCGAGCTCGCGCAGACTCGCCAGACAGACGTCCGTCGCGCGCTCCTTCGAGTAGGTGTCGGCGAGCGCGGACAGCCGGTAGACGTAGGGCGCGTGGTACGACGATGGCTGCGGTGGGCGGTCAGCACCGAGGAGCCGGTCGAGCCAACGCGTACGCATCTCGTCGTACGCCTCGGTGAGCCGTGCGCTCGCTTCGGAGAGAGCACGCGCGAGCTCGTGGAGCGCGATGCCCTTCTCCTCCTCGCTCCGCTTGATCGGATCGGGCTCGCCGGACAGCTCCGCACGGAGGCTCTCACGCGCATGCTTCAGCTCGTGCCGGCGGTCGTTGAGCTCGCGCAGCCGCGTCCATCGCCCGCTTGCCGAGCTCCTCGCGCTCGGCGTACTCGGGGAGCGTGCCCACGCGCGCCGACGCGGTGCGAAGTGGAAGGGTCTCGCCCCCGTACTCGACCTGTGCTGCGAGCTCGGCGTTCTGCAGAGCATCCTGCAGCGGGGCGATGGTCGCGGCGATGACGCCCGACTCGCAGGTCTTCTGCAGGCGGTAGAGCCGTTCACGTTCGTCGACGCCCGTCTCCGTCTGCGCAGCCTCGCGCAGGACCGCGAGCTGCTCGGAAGTGAACAGATCCGTGTAGCGAGCGACGATCGCTGCCTGCTCGGATGTGGCCTTGAGACCGGCACGTACGGCACGCGTCTCCTCGGCGCGCTCGAGCAGGTAGTCGCGGAGGCGCGCCTCGAATTCGTCCGGAGCACGAGCAGTCATGCGGAGAGGCTGCCGCCGGCGGCGCTCACGCTCGCCAGCCGCGCGCTGACCACGCGCTCGGCCGCCTGCGCGCTCGGTGCGTGACCCGTCACCGCCCCGAGGAAGTCCTCGCGCTCGAGGGCGTACAGGACGACCCGTGTCCGCGCGGTCGCAGTCGCCGTCCTCGGAACGTCGCGCAGGAGCGCGATCTCACCGAAGTAAGTCGCCCGGAGTGAGAACCGACACGTCCTTGCCGTCGACGTTCACCGCCACCTCGCCCTCCGCGACGATGTAGAAGCGGTCGCCCTCGTCCCCCTGCCGCACGACGAGCGTGCCCGCGTCGACCCGCAGCGGCACGAGCCGCCCCGCAAGCTGCTCGACCGACGGCCCGGAGAGCGGCGTGAAGATCGGGATGGAGCGCAAGAGGTCGAGCTCGGCTCCCGGCACCTCGGCCGAGGCCTCGAGCCTGAGCAGCGGTGGGCCGAGAATCGCGACCAGGACCGGCAGGAACGCGCCTGCGACGATGAGCGCGGTAGCAGCGCCGAGCTCGGTGATGAGTGGCACCACGGCGAGCCCGCCCAGGCCGAAGGTGAGGATCCAGAGCATCTGGATCACCCCGAACACGCGCGCGAGAACCTCGTCCGGGACGGTCCGCTGGATGAGTGTGAAGAACGTCACGTCGATCAGTGAGTTCCCGATGCCGACGATCCCGAGGAGGATGAGCGCGACGATCGGGTCGGACCAGATCCCGATGAGGATGAGCGGTGTGCCCCAGAGCAGCACTCCCACGATGAACGCCGGCGTCAGTCGCGGGAGCCCGGCGAGGGAGAGCGCCGCGATCGACCCGATGAGCGCCCCGATCCCGAAGGCGGAGTTCAGGAATCCGACGCCGGAGTCTCCGATGTCGAGCAGCTCGATCGCCATCACGACGAGGAGAACCGAGTTGGCGCCGGCGACGAACGTCTGCGCCGAGAACAGGCCGAGGAGGATGCGAAGCCGGCCGTCGCTCGCGACCGTGCGGAAGCCGGCGAACGCCTCGGAAAGGAAGTGGGCGCGGTGTCCCACCTCGGACGTCTCCGCCGCTTCCGGCAGCGCTAGGCGGCCGAGGACGACGGCGGACAGCACGAACGTCGCCGCGGTCGCAAAGAAGACGATCTCCATCGTCGCTACCGCCAAGAGCAGACCGGCCAGCGCCGGCCCGACGAACCGGCCGATGCTCTCGAGCGTGCTCACGACCGCGTTCGCTGCAGTCAGCTCGCCGGGCGTTCTCGCGAGCGACGGCGTCAGCGCCGCCAGGGCCGGCCGAAACGGCGTTGCGACGACCATTGCCGCAGCGGCGAGCGCGTAGACAGCCTCCGCCGGCGCGTCGGCGAGCACGCACGCTCCGGCCGCGGCGACGAGTGCGGCCCGGATCAGGTTCGACACGATCATCACGCCCTTGCGCGAGTAGCGGTCGGCGAGCGATGCGGTGAACGGCGCCACCAGGGCGGCCGGGATCGTGCGGATGACGACCAGGACGCCGACTGCCTTCGCGCCGCCCGCGCTGTAGGCGAACACTGCGACGGCGACGAGGTACGCCCAGTGACCGAGCACGACGAGCGCCCACCCGAGCTCGAGCCGCCGGAGGTTGGCGTTCCGGAAGACGTCCTTGAACGCCGTCACCGAGTCGCCCAGCCGCCGCTTCAGGCCCGCCACGGCGCGCAGCATCTCACGCCCTGTTGCACGATTGAAGTCAGCGAGGGAAGATTCCGCTACTTCCCAACGTCATGTAGGCAGGAATCGCGCGAGGAGACGCGCCCGACAAGGAGGAACAATGGCCGACGAGGTCAATGCCGACGAAGTGAACGCCGACGAAGTGAATCGCAACGAGCCGGATGTCGAGGGCCACGCCGACGAGGTCAACGCCGACGAGGTCAACGCGGACGAGGTCAACAAGAACGACGACCCGGACGTCGAGGGCCACGCCGACGAGGTGCTCGCGGACGAAGTCCTGGCCGACGAAGTACTCTAGGCGTCACCTTTCGGAGGCCCGGGCGGGATGTACAGCCGCCCGGGCCTCTTTCTTGGTCCGCCAACGCGCTGATGCGCCTGCTCAGCGCGGTTGGGTGGGGCGAGCCTGGGCGAAGCGCCAACGCCGTCCCTCGAGGTCCAGCGCAACGTACGAGGTGAAGCCGTGGCTCTCGATGTCGTGCACGATCGTCGCCCCGGTCTCGCGTGCGTGCGCGAGGTGTGCCTCGAGGTCGTCCACGAACACCCAGGGCACGTGCGTGACCCCCGCATCGACGGGCTCACCGACGAGCGGCTCGACCATGAGCGAGGCGTTGCCTACGTGGAACTCGATCCAGGGGAAGCCGTACTTGTCGTCGACGAGCGGGTCCTCTTCCTCCGGCAGGGGGCTCGTCGACTCGAACCCGAACGCCTCGGCGAGCCAGCGGGCCGCCGCGGCCGGCCGGACGTAGTGGAGAGTGAGGGCCACCCGGGCGAGATCGTGAGCCTCGTGAGGCGTCTCGTTACGGGTGTCCATCCATGCGCCGAACCATGCGGGTGTCACCGAGACGAACGACGAGCCACCCCGATCCTCGCCTCCCGGCGAAACGGTCGCCTCGAGCCGCACGATCGTGCCGCCGGCCGTTTCGTCGAAGCGCACGTCGATCGTCACGTCGTCGAGGGAGCTGATCCAGGCCAGCTGTTTTCCCGGCTCCCACACGGTGATACGAGCCAGCTCCAGTCCCTCGCCGCTCTCGGCGTCGTACACCTCCAGGATGCGCCCACCGACGCCGGGCTCGCACCGCATCTCGACCAGCCGGCTCGAGTCGTAGGCGTTGATCGGTCCGCGCACCCACCACAGGTCGAGCTCCTCCGTGAAAGCCGTGAAGGCGGTCAGCGGATCTGCCGCGACTTCCACCGTGGACGAGCGCGAGCGTGCTTCGCTCATGCTCCGCTCCTTTCGTCGAGATGCCGCTTGAACGATGCGAGCTGCTCGTCGCCCGCGGCCTGCAGGTCGTCGAGCCAGTCGCGCAAGGACGTGATCGCCTCCGGCCGCAGCCAGAAGACTCTCGTGCGCGCATCCTCGACCGGGCGTTCGTCGGCGACGATCCCGGCCCTCAGCAGGACGCGCAGGTGGCGGCTCATCGTCGGCGCGGACGTCCCCGACGCCTCGGCGAGCTCGCCGGCACGTCTAGGGCCGGCGCTCAGGAGCTGAACGATGCGCCGGCGGGTCGGATCCGCGAGGGCGCTGAGAACGGGAGCCGGCTCGCTCGCCACTTCTGAAATATTTGCACCAATGTAGAACTATTACAAGTTCAAGTGCTCAGGCTCGACCAAGCGTGTCCGCGAGCTCGGTGAGCAGCCGGATAGCCGCCGCTCGGCGCTCGTCCTGGAGCTCGGCGACGACCGACGCCAGGCGCGCGACGCTCGCGAGCTCGTCGTCACGTCCGTCGAGCAGGCGCTCTGCCTGGCGCGCGCGGAGTAGGAGGTCCACCGCGATCGCTGCCTGGTTCGCGAAGAGACCGAGCTGATCCATCTCGGCGAGGCTGAAGTCCGACTGCTCGGGGCGGTCGAGGACCTCGAGGACACCCAGCGCGCGCTCCTCGTGCAAGAGCGGCGCGGCCATCAGCCCGCTCGGGACGTACCCGGTCCCCTCGGCTACGTCGCTCGCGAACCGCGGGTCCTCGCGGACGTCCTCGATGACGAGCGGGGTGCGCGTCGCGAGCACCCAGCCCGCGATGCCGTGCCCTGCCGGGAAGCGCATCCCGAGCAACTCACCCTCGCCCTCTCCGACGACGGCCTCGAAGACGAGCTCCTCCGTGTCCTCGTCCAGGAGCAGGATCGAGCTCGCCCGCGCGCCGAAGATCGACCGCGCCACTTCGACGATCGCGCCGAGCAGCTCGCGGTACGCGTCGCCCGAGCCGATGACCCCGACCGCGACGGCAGCCCGCAGATCGCTCTCGTTCGTCACTCGCCACCTCCCACGTTCGATGCCGTCAGATAGAGGACGCTCTTGACCTGGAACGGCGTCAGCTCAGGATGCTTGGAGAGGATCAATGCACAGATGCCTGCGAGGTGCGGCGTCGCGAAGCTGTTTCCGGACGCGGTTACCGACTTTCCCTCCATCCAAGCGACGCGCACCTTCACACCTCGCCCGAAGAACTCGACTGGCGGGCTCGGGTTGTAGAAGAACGTGAAAGGGTCGTCCTCCTCGTGGCTCCCGACCGAGATCACCGACGAGAACCGCCACGGGTAGCTCTCGACCGGCATGTTGTGCGCCGACGCAACCAGCACTCCGCGCTTGAAGTAGGCGCTGTCCGCGAGGTCGTGGAGGGCGGCCGCGAACGGCTTCTTGGTCGTCGACAGGCTCATGTTGATGACGTCGAACTCCTGCTCGACTGCATAGCGAAGTCCTGCGAGGAGCACGGGCCCGCTGCCGGTGAAGCCCTTCCCGAGCACGCGCACGCTCGAGATGCTGCACTCGGGTGCCAGCCCGCGCACGATCCCCGCGCACGCGGTTCCGTGCCCCGCGATGTCGCCTTCGGTGTCCTCCGACACGATCGTCTTCTCGTCCTCGTCGAGCGCGACCGTGACGGCGCTCTCGAGCTCGCCGACGTCCGGATGCGCGCGGTCGACGCCCGAGTCGAGGATGCAGACGCGCACCCCCTTTCCCGTAGCGCCGCCCCATGCCCACTCGCGCGTGACCTGCTCGGGCCAACGGGACGGAAGCGCGATGTCCGCCACGCTCTCCTTGGGCAGGCTCCAGGCCTGAAGTCTCCGCGCCGGCTGCTCGGCTGCGTGTGCGCTCGTGCCGTCCACGGCGCGATGCTATTCCGTTGTCGGGTCTAGCCCTGTGAGAGCCGCTGCCGGAGCTCTTCGAGCGTGTGCGGGCCCGGCTCGAAGCCGGCCTGCGTCAGCGCGTTCTCGAGATCGGCGATCAGCGCCGCCCGGAACTCGAGATCGGCCTCGGCGCGCGCGACGATCTCGTCCAGCGAGCGCCGGGCCTCGGGGAGCTCCTGCGCGGCACGCACCCAACCCTGCGGTGCGGGGCGCAGGATGCGCAGGCGGCTACCCAGCCACTCTTCGTCGTAGTTCCGGGTCATCTACCCCCTAGACCCGGAAGAAGGCTGACTTCTTCCCTCGAGCTCGTCGCGCAACTTCACGAGGCAGCGGGCGATGCGGCTGGCGATCGTCCCGGCGGGAATGTCGAGCTCGCTCGAGATCGTCTTGTAGCTCTGGTCACGCGCGAAGAACCGATCGAGGATCTCCTGGCACGCCTCCGGAAGCATCGTCACAGCTTCCCGAACCTCGAACGCCTCCTCGATCTCCGCGAAGTCCCCGGCCGCTTCGTCGGCGACCAACTCCTCGGCCGGCTGCTCTCTGCCCCGCTTCGCGATCGTGTCGAGGCACAAACGGCGTGTGAGCTGTGCGATCCATGGGCGCAGGGCAGCATCGTCCCGCAACGTGCCGAGATGCGTGTAGACGCGGGTGAACACCTCCTGGAACACGTCCTCGGCGTCCTCGTCGCCGAGGCGGAAGCCCTTGACGGAGATCGCATAGACATAGCGTGAGAAGCGCTCGACGAGCGTGTTCCACGCCTCGCCGTCGCCTGCGCGGCAGCGCTCGACGAGCTGCGCGTCTGTAAGCGCCTCGGGTGTGCTCATCAACACATCTTCACCGGATCGACGCCAACAACCGTTCGGCGGCTTCGGACGCTGCCTCCTCGCTCGCCCGGGCGCGAGCCAGCCGCTCGTCTCCCTCGCGAACTCCGAGATTCACTTCGACGAGGTGTGTCGCGGCACGTGCTCCTCCGGCGGCCAGCGCGGCAGCCGCGGCGATGTCGGCGCGATAGGTGCTCTCGCAGAGCTCGCCCGCATTGGCGGCGAGAGCGGCCGTGTCGGCTCCGAGCTCCGCGATCTGAAGCGGAATCGCGGCGGCCCGCTCCAGTTTTTGCTCCAGCTCGTGATCTCTGCGCTCACCGTCCCTGTCGTCCCCGTCACCGGCGGCTCGGAGCGCCGCCAACGCCTCCTCCCATGCCTCTGCGTCGATCTGTGCGAGGGCTGCGGCCCTGTCCTGGAGAGAGAGCGCTTGAGCTGCCGTGCCGGACGCCTCGCTCCAGTGCGGTGAGGCACGCGCGACCATCGCCACCAGTCCGGCGGCGAAGGCCACGGTGAGCGCCGCAGCCGAGCCGCTTCCGGGCGCCTGTCCACGCACAGCCAGCCTCTCGAGGAAGTCGTTCAGCCGCAGGTCGAGGTAGTGGTCGCTGTCCAGGGCAGGACGAGTCTACGACCCTGCGTTCGCGGTTCATAGACTTGCCCGGTGCCCCTGTACTTGACCGAGGCGGATGTGGCGTCGCTCCTCACGCCGGCCGACGCCGTGCGGGCGATCGAGGAGTGCTTCCGGCGGATGGGGCGCGGCGTCGTCGACAACGCCCCGCGCCGGCGCCTCCAGCTCGAAGAAGGCTCTCTCGCCGACATGGCTGCGTCCGACCGTGAGCTAGGGCTGGCTGGAGGGAAGCTGTACGCCGCCACGCCTGCGGGCGTGAACTACGTCGTCTGCCTCTTCGACGCGGCGTCATCCGAGCTCGTCGCGGTGATCGAGGCCGACCAGCTCGGGCGACTCCGCACGGGGGCAGCCAGCGGGGTGGCCGCTCGCTATCTGGCGCGGAAAGGCGCCCGCACGCTCGGCGTCCTCGGTTGCGGGCACCAGGCCGAGACGCAGGTCGCAGGCATCCGTGCCGCGCTTCCGTCCATCGAGCATGTTGTCGCGTACTGCCGGACACCGGAGCGGCTCGCGTCCTTCTGCGAGCGCATGGGAGCCGAGCCCGGAGAAAGCCACCGCGACGCCGGCGCGCAGGACGTCGTCGTCACGATCACGAGCTCGCGTGACCCCGTGCTTCGAGGGGAGTGGCTGGCCCCCGGTGCTCTCGTGATCGGGGCCGGTGCGAACGTCGCCAGCCGGCGGGAGCTCGACAACGCCGTCCTCGAGCGTGCGTCGTTCGTGTGCTGCGATTCGCTCGGGACCGCGCGGCTCGAGTCCGGGGACCTGATCGAGCCGGTGCAGGCCGGCGTCCTCGACTGGCTCGAGGTGCACGAGCTGCAGGAGGTCGTGTCGGGCGAGCTTCCCGGCCGTCAGTCGGACGAGGACATCGTCGTCTTCAAGTCGAACGGCCTCGCGGCCTGGGATGTCGCTATCGGCGCGGAGGCGCTGCGGCTCGCCGGAGAGCGAGGCGTGGGAACGACGCTGTAGGGCGTCGCCCTACGACGTGCTGGCGACCGAGGCCTTCGCTTCCTCGATCTTCTCGCCCGAGATCGCGCCGACGATCTCGGGGCGATCGAGCAGGCGCCGTTGCTGCTCGGGGGTCAGCCGGTTCTGGACGTACTTGTCCTGGAGGATCTCGTCGAGAGCCCGCCCCCGGTCGTGCTCGCGGATCACGTAGCGCGCGACATGCTCTTCCGCCGAGCTCTTCTGGAAGAGGAACGAGAAGAGATTCTTGAATATGGCCACGTGACGCGATTGTATCCCGGTGCATGAGGCGTAGCTCCCGTGAGGGCCGATATGCCGAGCGCGTGCTCGTCGGAGTGGACGATGCCGGCGAGGAGGAGCGAATCGCGCTCTGGATCGAGCGTCGAGCCGAAGGCGTGTGGGGTGTCGCACGTGCGGTCAATCCTCAGCTTCGGGACTCCGACGAGACCCGCCCCGAGGACCTGATCTTCGAGGGGTACGAGCTCGAGGATGCGCTCCAGCGCGCGAACGAGGCACTCGAGGACGACGTCGTGGTGCTCGAAGGCGACGGCCGCGAGGCGGAGGCGAAGCCGTTCACACGCAAGGAGGTTCTGCCTGCTGCTCGAGCGCTGGTTCTTCAACCGGTGACTTCGCTCCTGGCTGTTACCTAGTGCGGGGACGAAGTCCCCGCGCTTGCTAGCGTCCCGCGCTTCGTGCGGATCCGCGTCGGCCATAGCCCCGATCCCGACGACGCGTTCATGTTCTGGGCGCTCGCGACTGAGCGCATCGACGCCCGCGGGCACGAGTTCGAGCAGGTGCTCGCCGACATCGAGACGCTGAACCAGTGGGCACGCGCCGGCCGGCTCGAGGTGACGGCACTCTCGCTCGCGGCGTACCCGTTCGTGCAGGAGGACTACGCGTTGCTCCCGCACGGGGCGAGCATCGGCTCGGGCTACGGGCCGATCGTGGTCGCGTCCGCTCGTCTGACGAGCGAGGAGCTCTCGAAGCTGGAGATCGTCGTTCCGGGGACGATGACGACGTCGTTCCTTGCACTGCGGCTCGTGCTCGGCGACTTCCGCTATCGAGAGCTGTCGTTCGACGAGATCCCTGACGAGGTCGCATCGGGTCGGGCGGACGCCGGTCTATTGATCCACGAGGGCCAGCTCGTGTTCGGGGAGTACGGGCTCGTCAAGGTGCTTGATCTCGGTGAGTGGTGGCTCCTCGAGACGGGCCTGCCCTTGCCCCTGGGGGTGAACACGGTCCGTCGTGACCTCGGAGCCGAGGTGATCGCGGATGTGTCCTCGGTGCTGCGTGACGCGATTCAGTGCGGTCTCGACAATCGTGCGGAGGCGCTCGAGTACGCGCTCCAGTTCGGCCGCGGGATCGACGCCGCCGTGGCGGACCGGTTCGTGTCCATGTACGTCAACGAGCTGACTCAGGACTACGGGGACGAAGGGCGGAAGGCCGTCACCGAGCTGCTTCGCCGCGGGGAAGCGCTGGGAGCATTCCCGGACGCGGTTCAGATCGACTTCGTCCCGTAGGGGCGAGGCTCGCCTCGCCCTAGACTCCGCTGATGGGCCGAGCCGTCGTCCTCTCTGCCGTCAGGACGCCGATCGGTCGTTACGGAGGCGCGCTCTCGCACGTTCGACCCGACGACCTGGGGGCGGTCGCGATTGCAGCTGCGGTCGAGCGGGCAGGGGTCGATCCGGCTTCGATCGACGACGTCTACTTCGGCTGCGCGAACCAGGCGGGAGAGGACAACCGGAACGTCGCGCGCATGGCCGGCCTGCTGGCCGGGCTCCCGGAATCGGTGGCCGGCGTCACTCTCAATCGCCTGTGCGCCTCGGGCCTGTCCGCCGTCGTCTCGGCTTCACACGCGGTGATGGCCGGGGACGTCGAGGTTGCCGTTGCGGGCGGCGTCGAGTCGATGAGTAGAGCCCCTCTCGTCATGGCGAAACCGGACAAGGCCTTCCCGCGCGGGAACCAGATCGTCTGGGACACGACACTCGGCTGGCGCTTCCCCAACCCGCGCCACGAGGAGCTCTTTCCGCTCGAGTCGATGGGCGAAACGGGCGAGAACGTCGCCGAGCGCTGGGCGGTGTCGCGAGAGGATCAGGATGCGTTCGCGCTTCGCTCGCAGGAGCGCTGGGCGAAAGCGCACGCCGCGGGGCGCTTCGAGGACGAGATCGTTCCGGTCGGGGACGTTGCGGTGGACGAGCACCCGCGCCCAGAGACGACTGCGCAGGCGCTCGCGGGCCTGAAGCCGGCGTTTCGCAAGGACGGCACGGTCACGGCCGGGAATGCCTCGGGGCTGAATGATGGCGCCGCTGCGTTGGTGATCGCGAGCGAGGAGAGGGCAACGGAGCTCGGAATCGAGCCGTTGGGCGCGTTCGTCGGTTCGTCGGTTGCCGGCGTGGATCCTCGCGTGATGGGCGTCGGTCCCGTGCCGGCGGTGCGGAAGCTGCTCGACCGCCTCGGAATCGAGCCCGACCAGCTCGATCTCGTCGAGCTGAACGAGGCGTTCGCTTCGCAGAGCCTGGCCGTGATCCGCGACCTCGGCCTCGACCCCGAGAAGGTGAACGTCAACGGCGGCGCGATCGCTCTCGGCCACCCGCTCGGGATGAGCGGCGCCCGGCTGGTCGTCTCACTCCTGCACGAGCTCGGCCGGCGAAACGGTCGGTACGGACTGGCGACGCTCTGCGTCGGCGTCGGCCAGGGCGTGGCCGCGCTGTTCGAGCGCTAGCGTCTAGCGTCGCGCTTCGGCGAAGACGCGCTCGCGCTGCGGTCGGACCCAGACGGTCTGGCCGCGCCAGAAGCCCGACTCGTCGAACTGATCGCGCGTGATCAGCGCGACGATCTCGGCCCCGCTCGAGTCGTGAAGCTCGAGCTTCGCGTCGCGACCGAGGATCGTGACCCGCACGATCATCGCCTCGATCGCGCCTTCTGCCGGCTTCGTGCAGAAGCTCGAGGTCGTGGGGCCGCACGAGCACGTCTCCGACGACATTGGCGTCGCCGACGAACGTCATGACGAACTCGCTCGCGGGCTCGTCGTACAGCTCTCGCGGCGGCCCGACCTGCTCGACGCGGCCGTGGTTCATGACCGCGATCTGGTCCGAGATTTCCATCGCCTCTTCCTGGTCGTGCGTGACGAAGACGGTCGTCACGTGCACGACGTCGTGGAGCTGGCGCAGCCACTCGCGGAGCTCGGCGCGGACGCGTGCGTCGAGCGCGCCGAACGGCTCGTCGAGGAGGAGCACCTCCGGCTGCGGGAGCGAGTGCGCGCGCCAGCCCCATCCGCTGACGTTGACCTCCGGAGAGTTGCGACGGGTAGCGATGGCCGAAGTCCTGGAGCTGGACGAGGTGCAGGAGCTCGTCCACGCGCTCGCGGATCTCCGCCTTCGGCCGCTTGCGCACCTTCAGCCCGAACGCGACGTTGTCGCGCACGGTCATGTGCTTGAACGCGGCGTAGTGCTGGAAGACGAATCCGACGTTGCGCTTCTGGGGCGCCAGAGCTGTGGCGTCCTTGCCGGCGAGCAGTACCTCGCCAGCGTCCGCGGTCTCGAGCCCCGCGATGATCCGGAGCAGCGTCGACTTGCCGGAGCCACTGGGGCCGAGTAGCGCGGTCAGCGATCCGCTCTCGACCTCGAGCGAGACGTCGTCGAGCGCGACGAAGTCGCCGAAGCGCTTGGAGACGTTACGGACGAGAATCGACATCTAGGCCCTCTCCTCTCTGGGTCTGATCACCGTCATCGCGACGAGGACGAGAATCGCCATCAGGGCGAGCACGATCGAGATCGCGTACGCGCCGGCGAGGTCGAAGCTCTCGTAGCGCTCCTGGACGCGGAGCGTCGCCGTCTCGGTCTGCTCCCTGGATGCGCCCTGACACGACGGCGACGGCCCCGTACTCGCCGAGACAGCGCGCGGTCGTGAGGATCACGCCGTAGACGACCGCCCAGCGGATGGACGGAAGCGTGATGCGCCAGAACGTCTGCCAGCCGCTCGGCTCCGAGCGTCCGCGCTGCTTGCTCCTGCTCGTCGCCGATCTCGCGCAACGTCGGCACGACCTCGCGCGCGACGAAGGGAATCGAGACGAAGATCGTCGCGATCACCATCGCGGGCAGCGCGAACAGCACGTCGATCCCGCGATCTGCGAACCAGCTTCCGAACCACCCGTCCTGGCCGTAGAGCAGGAAGAGCGACAGGCCGACGACGACAGGGGAGAGGGCGAGCGGCAGGTCGATGAACGCGTTCAGCAGCCCTTTGCCCCGGAACTGCCGGCGTACGATCGCCAGCGCGCAGACGACTCCGAACACGGTGTTCACGGGGACTGCGATCGCGGTGATGACAGCGTGAGCTTCAGGGCATTGATCGTCTCGGGCGTCGTGAGCGCATCCCAGGCGGGTGCGAATCCGTCTTCGAACGTGCGCCAGAAGACGATCGCGAGCGGGCCGACCAGGATCACGGCGAGGTAGACGACCGCGACGAGGCGAAGGCCGAGTCGCGTGAAGGCCGGCCTACGCACGGTCGTGCCTCGTCGCGAAATGGCGGATCGCCGCCGATCGAGAGCAGCGTCATGAACGAGATCGCCAGCAGGACGACCGACACTGCCGGCGCGCCGAGGCCGAGTCGCCGCTCTCGATCCGGCCGAAGATGTAGACGGAGGAGACCTCGGTCTCGAACGGGATGTTCCCGGTGATGATCACCAGCGACCCGAACTCGCCCACGGCTTTCGCGAAGGCGAGCGCGACTCCGGAGAGGATCCCGGGGAGGATGTTCGGGAAGACGACCCGTCGGAAGGTCGTGGCGTCGGATGCGCCGAGCGAGTGGGCCGCTTGCTCGACCTCCGAATCGAGCTCCTGGAGGACCGGCTGCACGGTGCGAACGACGAAGGGCAGTGTGACGAACATGAGCGCGAGCACGATCGCGACCTTGGTGAAGGCGACGTTGATCCCGAGGGGCGACGTCGGGCCGTAGAGCGCGAGGAGCGTCAGGCCCGCGACGATCGTCGGGAGGGCGAACGGGAGGTCGATGAGCGCGTTGACGAGCGACTTGCCGCGGAAGTCGTCACGGACGAGCACCCACGCGGTGATCGTTCCGAGCACGGCGTTCACGAGGGAGACCACCAGCGACGCCCCGAGGGTCAGCTTGAGGGCGGCGACGGCCGCTGGGTCCGAGACCGCATCCCAGAACGTCTGCGACCCCTCGCTCGACGCCTCCCAGACGAGTGCTGCGATAGGCAGCGCGACCATGACCGTGAGAAACGTCGTGACCACGCCGAGGGACAGGGCTGTTGCAGCCCTGTCCCTCGAGGCTCGTGCGCGGCGCGGAGCCGCTGCGACGGTGGTGCTCACAGCGTCTTGGTTCGCGCTTAGCCTGTTCCGCCGCCGACCTCGCGCTCGATCCGAGCCATGATCCCGCTCCTCGGATCGAAGAAGCGCTTCTGCACCTTCGCCCAGCCGCCGAGCCCGAGCTGGTCGATCGTGAACTCGCCAGGGCGGGCCGGGAACTTCTTCCGGTTTGCCTCGAGCACCTTCTTCACGACCGGTCGGTAGCCGTTCGAGGCGAAGATCTGCTGCGCAGCGGGCGTCCGCAGAAAGCGAAGAAACGCATTCGCCGCCGCCTTGTCCTCGCTCGACTTGACGACTGCGATCGGGTTTTCGATCAGGATCGTCGCCTTCGGAATCACGAACTGGAGGTCGAGGCCTTTCGTCCGCGAGAACAGCGCCTCGTTCTCATACGCGAGCAACACGTCGCCCTTGCCGCTGGCGAACGTGTTCAGCGAGTCGCGCGCGCTCTTGTCCTGCACGACGACATTCCTGAAGAGCTCGAGCAGGTTCTGCTGCGCCTGCTTGTCGGTCTTGCCGGCCTTCCGCCACGCTCCGTACGCAGCCATGACGTTCCAGCGTGCGCCGCCGGATGTGAACGGATTGGGGGTGACGACCTCGACGTCGGGCCGGAGGAGGTCGTTCCAGCCCTTGATCTTCTTCGGGTTGCCGTCCCGCACGACGAACACGACCAGGGAGTTCGTAACCATCCCCCTGTATGACTGGTTCTTCCACTTCGAATCGACGAGGCTGGCAGCGACGAGCTCGTCCACGTCGGGGGCGAGCGACAGCGCCACGATGTCGGCCTCCAGCCCGGCCTTGACCGCTCGCGTCTGCTCGCCCGACGATCCGTAGGACTGCTTGAAGTCGACGTCCTTGCCGGCAGTGGTCTTCTGGAAGAGCGGGATCAGCTCCGCGTACGCCTCCCGGGGAGTCGAGTAGGCGACCAGGCTGAGCTCTGAGTCGGCGGCGCGCGAAGGGCTCGAGGGTTGCGCGAATGCAACCGTGGCGAGGGCAGCTGCCATGAGGCCGGCTGCCAGCACCGTGGCGAGTATCCGATGGCGTGTCACAGGTTCCTCCCGCGTAACTAAGTTGACAAGACATGTAGACAATACAATGAACGCGAAGAAGATACGTCTCGTACGCTTTGCTTGTCAACTAAGAACCACTGAGGAGGCACGAGTGTGGGTATCGCGGAGAACTGACTACGCCACGCGGGCGATCTTGACCCTCTCGATCGAGGGCGGCGGTCCGCTCAAGCTCGAGGCGATTGCTCGTCGTACCGCCGTGCCTCAATCGGTGCTCGAGCAGGTCATGCCGACGATGCGCACAGCAGGGATAGTGCGCTCGGAGCGTGGCCCGTCGGGTGGGTACCGGCTCAACAAGGATCCCGCGGAGATCACGCTCGAGCGGATCGTCCGTCTCTTCCAGGGCCCGCTCGCTCCGATCAGCTGTGCGACGCGCCACAACCCGGAGCCGTGCCCGATGATGCTGGGCTGCTCGCTCCGGGACGTGTGGGAGGAGTTGCGGGACGCGACGATCCGGCTTCTCGGCAGCGTGACCTTCGCGGATCTTGCTGCGGATGCCGGCGGCCCGTGGCTCGACCCGGCGCTGATCGCGCCCGTCCCGAACCCGGACACCGCGAGTTGACCCGAAGGGTCTGACTGAAGTCAGACCCTGCCCCTGGTTATGGTTCGTGCGATGGCCGTCGCGACCGACCGTGAGTACGGGCTCTTCATCGGCGGAGAGCTGACAGAGGCGGCGTCAGGGGAGGTACGCGAGCTCACCGAGCCGGCGACCGGCGAGCCGCTCGCTCGCGCGGCCATGGCGGGGGAGGCAGATGTCGATCGCGCGGTCGAGGCTGCGCGTGGCGCTCTCGACGGAGACTGGGGCAAGACTCCCGGCACGGAGCGCGCTCGTCTTCTGCACGCACTCGCTGACGCGATCGTCGCGAACCGATCCGAGCTTGCCGAGCTCGAGTCGCGGAACGTCGGCAAGGCGATCTCGTCGGTCAAGGCCGAGCTCCACCAGGCGGCCGAGAACTTCCGCTACTACGCCTCGGCGATCGCGACGATCGGCGGCCGCGCGAACCCGATCGGCGGTTCGCTGCTCTTCTACTCACTGAAGGAGCCGGTCGGGGTCGCGGGGCAGATCGTGCCGTGGAACTACCCGCTGATGATGTCGACCTGGAAGCTGGCTCCCGCGCTCGCGGCCGGTTGCTCGGTGGTCTTGAAGCCGGATCCGCAGACGCCGCTCACTGCGATTCGCCTCGCGGAGCTCGCGGCCGAAGTCGGCTTCCCCGCCGGGAGTGTCAACGTCGTTCCCGGAGACGGCCCGACGACGGGTGCGTACCTCGTGCGTCATCCGGGAGTCGACAAGATCGCCTTCACCGGCTCGACGAAGACCGGCGGAGAGATCATGCGACTCGCGTCGGACCCGGTGAAGCGGATCACGCTCGAGCTCGGAGGCAAGAGCCCGAACCTCGTCTTCGCGGACGCCGATCTCGCGAGCGCGATCCCGAGCTCGGCGTGGGCGATCTACTACGCGGCGGGCCAGAGCTGCGAGGCGCGCTCGCGGCTGCTCGTCGAGAAGCCGATCTACGACGACGTCGTCTCCCAGCTGGCCGACCTCGCGGGCTCGATCCGCGTCGGCGACCCGCTCGACGCCGAGACCCAGATGGGCTCGCTGATCTCGACGGGGCATCGCGAACGCGTGCACGGCTATGTCGAGCGGGGAACCGGTGAAGGCGCCGAGATCGTGACCGGCGGTGCGGTTCCGGAGGGTGCGGGCGCCTTCTACCCGCCGACCGTGGTCGCCGCCTCCAACGAGCTCGAGATCTCGCAAGAGGAAGTCTTCGGCCCCGTCGTGACCGTGACGTCCTTCGAGGACGAGAAGGACGCGATCCGGCTGGCGAACGACGTGCGCTACGGGCTCGATGGCGACCGTCTGGACGGGCGACCCGGCGCGGGGCCACCGCATCGCCGCCCGCATCAAGTCGGGAACCGTCGGGATCAACATGCCCTACACGGCGTTCCCCGGAATCCCGTTCGGCGGCTACAAGCAATCCGGCTTCGGCCGCGAGCTCGCACTCGAGTCACTCGATCTGTATCTCGAGACGAAGAGCGTCGTCGTCTCGACGGGCGCACGTCCGATCAACCCGTTCGGCCTGTAGATGAGAGCGGGGATGCTCGGGGCGATCGGCTCGACGCCGATCGTCCGGGTCGAGCGTCTCGTCGAGGCCGGTATGGCCGAGATCTGGGTCAAGCTCGAGTCTGCGAACCCGACTGGCTCCTACAAGGACCGGATGGCGCTCGCGATGATCGAGGGCGCGGAGCGGGACGGCCGCTTGTCGCCGGGTCAGACCGTGGTGGAGTACACGGGCGGGAGCACGGGGTCGTCGCTCGCGTACGTGTGCGCGCTCAAGGGCTATCCGCTCCGGATCGTGACCTCCGACGCGTTCGCCGAGGAGAAGCTTCGCACGATGGAGGTGTTCGGCGCTGACCTCGAAATCGTCGCGAGCCCCGAGGGGATCACGGCGGGGCTCATTCCGCAGTTGATCGAGCGCTCGAAGGAGATCGTCGACGAGGTGGACGGCTTCGCGACCGACCAGTTCCGAAACCGCGACATGCTCGACGGCCACGCGGGGCTCGCTCGCGAGCTCGTCGAGCAGCTCGACGGGCAGCTCGACGCGTTCTGCGCCTACGTCGGCACGTCGGGCTGCTTCGTCGGTGTCACCCGCGAGCTTCGGCGCACCCTGCCCGAGCTGCGCAGGGTCGCGATCGAGCCGGCGGAGTCGCCGGTGCTCTCGGGCGGTGAGCCGGGTACGCATCGCATCGAAGGCGGCGGTTCCGGCTTCTGGCCGCCGCTGCTCGAAGCGGACGACTTCGATGAGATACGGACGGTCTCGACCGCGGACGCCTTCGCGATGGCGCGACGCGCCGCGAAGGAGGAGGGCCTCTGGTCAGGCCCGTCGACGGGTGCGAACCTCACGGTCGCACTCGAGCTCGCCCGTGAGCTCGGTACCGGGAAGCGCATCGCGACGCCGCTCGTCGACTCCGGGCTGAAGTACCTCGGCGGCGACGTCTACTCCTGATCTGATGCGGTACAGGTGGGCGGTGCTCGCGGCGGGCACGACGGCGGCGGCCAGTTCCGCCGTATTCGGGATAGGGCTGCCGTTCATCCTTCCGCAGCTACGCGAAGAGCTCGACCTGTCGCTCGGCGAGATCGGCGTCGTGCTCGCCGCCTCGTGGGTCGGAACGACCTTGACGCTCTTCCCGTGGGGGCTCGCCGCGGACCGGTTCGGCGAGCGGCTCGTGCTTACCACGGGCTTGCTCGGCTCCGCTCTGTGTCTCGTCGGGGCGTCGCTCGCGTCGACCTACGGCGAGATCGTGTTCGCGTTGGGGCTCGTCGGCGCCTTCGGAGCGGCCGTCAACGCGGCAAGCGGGCGTGCCGTCATGCACTGGTTCGGTGCGGAGGAGCGAGGCTTTGCCCTCGGCGTCCGGCAAACGGCGATTCCGCTCGGCGGGCTCATCGGAGCGTTGTCGTTGCCTCCGATCGCCAATGCTGCCGGTACTGATGCCGCGTTTCTCTTCCTGGCCGTCCTCAGCGCCATCGGCGCGCTCGTCGGCGCGCTCGTGTTGCGCGGCCGTGAGGTTCCGGACGGGATCGAGGCGTCCTCGATTGCGGCGACGATCGCCGACGGCAGGCTCTGGCGCCTTTCGTTCGGGAGCAGCCTCTTCCTGTATGCGCAAATCGCTGTGCTCGGGTTCGGCGTGCTCTTCCTCGTCGACGAGCACGGCCTGTCGGGACAATCGGCAGCGTTGGTGTTCGCCGGCTCGCAGGTGCTCGGCGGGGTGTTCCGCATCGGAGGAGGCCGCTGGTCGGATCGAATCGGCGCACGCGTCGCGCCGCTGCGACTCGTGGGGCTCGGGATCGTCGGGGTAATGACGCTGACGGCTCTACTCGCAGGCGGCCCGACGTGGCTCCTCGTGCCGGTCCTCGTCCTCGCGGGCGGGCTGACCATGGCGTGGAACGGGCTTTCGTTCACGGCGGCCGCGGAGCTCGCCGGAGCGTTGCGGAGCGGCGCCACGATCGGCATCCAACAAACCGTCCTGGCAGCGATCGGTGTGGCGGCGCCTGTCTTGTTCGCGGCGACGGTGTCGTCGGGATCCTGGTCATTCGCGTTCGTGGCCGCTGCAGTCGTGTCGCTCGCCGGTTGGTGGCTGCTCGGCCCGCTCAGCGAGCGCCGACATACTGCGACGCGATGAGGGTGCTCGAGCGGCTCGAGGAGCTGTACGCGATCGGAGGCGGGCCGGGCGCGAACCGCCCGCATCCGAGCCCCGCCGAGGACGAAGCGCACGAGCTCGTAGCCGGATGGATGCGTGACGCCGGGCTCGAGGTCGAGGTCGATGACTACGGCAACCTCCTCGGTCGGTCCGTTCAGAGGCATGACGTCTGGGTCGGGTCGCATCTCGACTCGGTTCCCCATGGCGGCCGCTTCGACGGGCCGTTGGGAGTCGTAGGCGGGCTCGAGGCGGTTGAGCGCGCTGGATGTGGGTCTGTCGTCGCCTTTCGTGGTGAGGAAGTCGGCTGCATCGGAAGCCGGGCCCTCTGTGCGGGTGCGAGGGGGCTCCCGACCGCGTTTCTCGAGCTCCACATCGAGCAGGGACCTGTGCTCGAGCGGGCTGGAGCACCGCTCGGTGTCGTGACGAGCATCGTCGGCTACGCGCACGGTGAGCTCGTCTTCGAGGGCCGGGCGGGTCACGCAGGAACGACCCCGATGAGCGCGCGGGACGATGCTCTCGTCGCTGCCGCCGAGGCGATTCTCCACGTACGCGACGCGGCACTGCGAGTCGAGGACGGCGTCGCCACTGTCGGGCAGCTGACACTCGAGCCGGGCGGGAGCAACGTCGTCCCCGATCGCGTTTCCATGTCGGTGGACGCGCGAGCCCCGGATTCGAAGCGCCTCGACGAGCTGATCGCCGACATCGGCTTCGAGGCGGTGCACCGCACTCCGCCGGCGGCGATGGAGGAAAGCGTGCGGCGAGTCTTGCTCGACGAGATCGCGAGCCGCGGCGTGCCCGGGATCGAGCTGCCCTCAGGCGCTGGTCACGACGCGGGGATTCTCGCAGCGGCGGGGGTGCCGAGCGCCATGCTGTTCGTGCGGAGCCTGAACGGCGGCATCAGCCACTCCCCCGACGAGCTCTCCTCGGCGGAGGACATCGAGCTCGCCATCGACGTGCTGGCCTCGGCACTCGCGCGACTCGCGGGCGAGACAAGCCCCTCCCTTACGACTCCTTGAAGACGATCTCCTGCGCGCCTTCCCAGAGCATGCGGCGTCCGAGTTCCCGCAGGTTCTCGTTCCCTTCGATGATCGACGCGAAGTGGTTCCCGGCGAGCGCGCCGGCCTTGCTCGCGAACGCGACGTAGCCGTACGCGAGCAAGAGCTCGGTCTCGCTCACGCCGCCCGGATAGAAGATCAACTCGCCGGGGCTCGGGTAGCTGGTCGCGTTCTCCGGGCCGACGCCGACGTCGAGGTCGCCCATCGGAATCCACCCGCCCTCACCCGACCAGCGGACGTGGATGATCTTCGAGTCCAGCGGCAGCATCCGTCGGAAAGCGGCGACGGTCTCCGGCGCCGCCTCCTCGTCGAGGCGAGCCGTGAACGTGAAGCCGCCGGCGGTGATCTCGAGCACGGACGGACCCTATATTCGGTCGTACGAGCTCGTGTCAGACAGACAAGCGTTGGCGGGCGACGACGTTCTAGCGAGTCGAGGCGATCCAGGCCGCCAGCAGGGAGCGTTCGCCATCCGTCATGCCCGTCGAGTTGCCTGGTGGCATCGCTCGTGTCTGCACTGCCTGCCGTTCGATGTCGTCGGCACGGGCAGTGATCTCGGCCTCCGTCTCGAGTCGAACGCCCAGCGGGGCCGAGGCGCCGGAGTGGCAGGCCGCGCAGCGCTCCTCGATCACCGGCTGAACTCGGGAGAAGGTCACCGGGCCGGTCTCGGACGGAGCCACGTCGTCCGGGCGCAGCCACAACGCGAGCGCGACGACCGCGACGGCTGCGCTCGCGGGAATCCACCACGCGCGCCGGCCGACGTGCCAGAGGTTGAAGAAGTGCCGGATCCACGCGGTCAGCACGAAGACGACGACGAGCACGAGCCACGCCTCGTCTGCCCCGAAGGTGAATGCGAAATGCCCGGCGAGCATCGTGAAGAGCACCGGGAGCGTCAGGTAGTTGTTGTGCACCGAGCGGCGCTTCGCCTCGAGCAACGGCGCAGGATCGGGCTCGCGACCCTCCGCCATCGCGCTCACGAGCTTCCGGTGCGCAGGGATGATCACGACGAGGACGTTCGCCGCCATGATCGTGCCCACCATCGCGCCGACCTGGAGGTAGGCAGCCCGGGCGGCGAAGAGCTCGCTCGCCCCCCAAGCTGCCAGCCCGACCAGTACAACGCCTACGACTCCGAGTGCGACCTGGCTCCGCTGCCCGATCGTTCGGCAGAGCACGTCGTACACGAGCCACGCGAGCCCCAGCCCGCCAACCGAGAGAGCGATCGCGGCCCAGTCCGAGATGTCCGCAACGGCCGGATCGACGAGCCGAACGCCCGCGTCGAAGTAGTAGAGGACGACCATCAGCGCGAAGCCCGAGAGCCACGTCGTGTATGCCTCCCATTTGAACCAGTGCAGCGGCTCGGGCATCTCGCTCGGCGCCAGCCGGTACTTCTGCGAGTGGTACAGCCCCCCGCCGTGCACGCCCCAGAACTCGCCGGCGACGCCCGCATCCGCGTCGCTCTCGCGCTTTGGAGGACGCAGCGCGAGATCGAGTCGCACGAAGTAGAAGGACGCACCGATCCACGCGATCCCCGCGGTCACGTGGAGCATGCGCAGGAGGACGTCGAGGACGTCTCTCAGATACGGGTCCACCGGTCTCTCGCGATCGCGACGAGCTCCTCGAGCCCAGCGTCGAGCTCCTCCTCTCGGGTCCGGCCGATTCGTTCGCCCAGCACCTGGAGGATCTCGCGCTTCGAGCGCCCGGCGACGAAGACGACGAAGCGGAAGCCGAACTTCTCCTCGTAGACCTGGTTCAGGTACGCGAGCTCCGAGAGGACCGCCGGATCGGAGTCGGAGCCTTGCTCTCCGGCTGATCGCAGCGAGAGCCGCTTCGCTCCGATCGCGGGGTGCGCGTTCAGCGCCTGGAGCTTCTCGTCCTCGCTCAACGCCGCGATCACGTCGCCCGCGCGCTCCAGCGGCTCCTCGATCTCTGCCAAGCGCTCGACGAGCGGCGTCTCGCCTTCGAACAGCTCGGCGAGCTGTTCGGCGCTCAACTGCCGCGGTAGGTCGCGCATCCGTACGGGGACACGAGGAGCGGGAGGTGGTAGTGGCCTTCAGTGAGCTCGACCTGGAGCTCCACCCGCGTGAAGAACGGGGACGGCGGGTGGAATACAACGGAGTACGTGCCCGGCTCGAGGTCGCCGGCGAGCTCGGCGACGCGCCCGTCTGCAGTGGTCAGTCCGTCCGCGACCACCTCCTCGCCGCGCAGGAGCTCGACGCGCACGCCTGCGGCAGGCCGTCCCGTCCCGGTGTCGAGGACGTGCGTGGAGACCGAGATGCTCATGCAGCGAGTCTCTGTGCTTGGGCACGCTGCTCGCGCGCGATCTCCGTCTCCTCGGCCCGCACGAGCGCGCCGCCGCGCACCACGTCCTCGCCTCCGACCACGAGCCGGTCCACGCGATGCGGCGCGGAGAGGACCAGCGCGGCGACCGGGTCGACGGCGCCTGCGAGCTCGAGCCGGTCGACGGACCAGATTGCGAGGTCGGCGCATCTGCCGGGCTCGAGCACGCCGAGGTCGTCGCGGCCGAGAACCTCGGCGCCTCCGCGAGTCCCCAGGCGAAGCGCGTCCCGCGCCGTCATCGCCGTGGGCCCGCTGCGACCGCGAGCGACGAGCAATGCCTGCTTCACCTCCAGGAAGAGGTCGCTTCGCTCGTTCGATGCCGAGCCGTCGACGCCGAGACCGACCCGGACGCCCTCGTCGAGGAGGTCGCGCACCGGTGCAACTCCCGCCCCCAGCCGAAGGTTCGACGTTGGACAGTGCGCGATTCCTGTACCGCTGCCCGCGAAGTCGGCGATGTCGTCCGCCGAGAGGTGGACGCAGTGTGCGCACCACACGTCAGAGCCGAGCCAGCCGAGGTCGGTCAGGTACTCGACGGGCGTGCAGCCGTAGAGCTCGAGGCAGTACGCGCCCTCCTCCATCGTCTCCGCCAGGTGCGTGTGCAACGGGAGCTGGAGCCGTCGAGCGAGTGCGGCTGATTCCTGCATCAACCGTCGAGTGACGGAGAACGGAGAGCAGGGAGCGACCGCGATCTGCACCCGCGCACCGTGCCCCGGCTCGTGCAGGGCGCCGACGAGACGCTCGGTGTCTGCCAGCACGGCATCGAGCTCCTCGACGAGCTCGTCAGGCGGGAGGCCGCCTTTCGAAGCGCCCAGATCCATCGAGCCGCGCGAGGCGACGATGCGCACGCCGAGCTCGCGCGCGGCCTGCACCTCCGCCTCGATCAGCCCGTCGTGGCCGCGCGGGAAGACGTAGTGGTGGTCGAACACCGTCGTGCACCCTGAGAGCGCGAGCTCGGCGAGCCCGGTGCGGGCGGCTGCGTACTCGGCTTCGGCGTCGATCCCTGCCCACACCGGATACAGCTCTCTGAGCCACGTGAAGAGGTCTGCCTCCTGCGCCCGGCCGCGAGTGAGGGTCTGGGAGAGGTGGTGGTGCGTGTTGACGAGACCCGGCGTGACGACCGCGCCGCCGAGCTCCTCGCGGGCGTCCGCCTCGGGCTCGGAGCCGTTGCCGACCGCCGACACCAGTCCGTCCTCGACCAGCACCCAACCGTCCTCGTGCTCGGTGCCCGCGTCGTCGCAGGTGACGATCCAGCCGCCTGAGTAGAGCGTCTTCATGCTTTCAGCGGGACGATCTCGAAGCGATCGACGTCGACCAGCCCGCGGTCGGTGATCTTCAGATGCGGGATCACGGAGAGCCCGAGGAAGGACAGCGTGAGGAAAGGGGTCGCGCCGGACCAGCCGAGCGCGCGCGCGGCGTCGTTGCAGGCGAGGCTGCGCGAGATGACCTCCTCGAGACGCGCATCGGCGAGGAGACCTGCGACGGGCAGCCCGAGCTCCGCCTGCACGGCCCCATCGTCGACTGCGACGACACCGCCTCCGAGCTCGGCCAGGCGCGTCACCGCGAACGCCATGTCGTCGTCCGACATCCCGACGACCACGATGTTGTGAGCGTCGTGCGCGACCGTCGAGGCGAGCGCGCCGCGGGTCAGCCCCGATCCGTGCACGAAGCCCAGGCCGATCCTGCCAGTGCCGAGATGGCGCTCTACCACGGCGATCTTCGCGAGGTCGCGACCCGAATCGGCCACCGCGGAGCCGTTGATTGCCGCCGGCTCCTGTTCGAGAGACTCCGTCACGACCTGGTCTTCGATGAGCCCGATCGCGCGCACGCGACCTCCCTGCCAGGGAATACGGAAGTCGGCGGCCGAGACCGGCTTGATACGCACCGAGTGCTTGACCCACTCCGGAACCTCGGGCCGTTCGATCTCCCCGACCTGCCGGCCCCTCTTCAGCACGACTTCCGGTCTGAACTCGACCAGATCGGGCAGGACGAGCAGATCCGCCTGGTAGCCGGGCGCGATTGCCCCCAGATCCCAAAGTCGATGCCAGACGGCCGCGTTGTAGGACGCAAGCACGAGCGCATCTTCCGGCCGGATCCCGGCTGCGACGGCCTCGCGCACCATGCCGTTCAGGTGGCCGTTCTCGGCGATGTCTTCGGGGTCGCGGTCGTCGGTGCAGAAGGCGATCTGGTTCGTGCCGAGCTCGGCGACGAGCGGCAACAGCGCGAGCAGGTTCCGAGCCATCGACGCCTCGCGGATCAGGAGCCACATTCCCGCGCGCAAGCGCTCGCGGCCCTCCTCGGCGGTCAGTGCCTCGTGGTCCGAGCGGATCCCCGCCGCGGCATAGGCGTTCAGCTCTCGCCCGAGGACGCCCGGCGCGTGGCCGTCGACGTGGGCGTTGCCGGCGAGCCCGAGCTTGACGAGCTCCGACTCGTCGCCCGCGATGACGCCGGGGTAATTCATCATCTCGGCGAGCCCGAGCACTCGGCGGCGGCGGAGCAGGCTCTCCAGGTCTCCCGCCTTGAGCGGGCGACGCGGCGACTCGAACTCGGAGGCCGGAATGCAGGACGACGCCATGAAGTAGAAGTCGAGCGGCAGGTTCTCGCACGCGTCGAGCAGCCAGTGGACGCCGTCCGTGCCGAGCACGTTCGCGAGCTCGTGTGGGTCGGCGACGACCGCAGTCGTCCCCAGCGGCAGGACGAGGCGGGCGAACTCGTCGGGCAGGAGCTTCGTCGACTCCAGGTGCATGTGCGCGTCGATGAACCCCGGGACGACCCAGCGCCCGGACGCGTCGAGGACCTCGCGGCCCTCGTACTCGCCGAGCCCGGCGACGAAGCCGTCGGCGATCGCGACGTCGACCTCGAGCCATTCCTTGGTGAAGACCGAGAGGACACGTCCTCCGCGAACGACGAGGTCGGCGGGCTCGTCCCCCCGAGCCACCGCGAGCCGGCGTTGCAGAGCGTCCATCGACGGGAGCGTAATGCCCTCCGCGCTGTCGTATAGTCGCGCGGTCAGGCGACGGCGGGCGACAGGAGGTTCAGATGCGAAGGAAGGTGGTCGGAGCGGGGCTCGTGCTCGCGCTCTTCACCGTAGCGTTGGTGCTGACGACAGCGGGCGCGGCGAAGCCCGAGCAGGAGCCGTTCAAAGTGGCGTTCATCTACCCGGGGCCGCACAACGACGCGGGCTGGTCGCAGTCACACGACGAGGGGCGCCTCGCCATCGAGAAGGCGCTCGGGAACAAGGTGGAGACGACCTACAAGGAGAACATCTTCTCGAACGCGCAGGTTCCACAGGTCGTCGCGGGCCTCGTTCGCGAGGGCTACGACATGATCTTCGGCTGCTCGTTCGGCATGTTCGAGAACGGCGTCAACGGCCAGCTCTACAGCAAGTACCCCGACGTCCTGTTCGAGCAGGCGACGGGACTGCAGATCAAGAAGAACCAGTCGGAGTACTTCGGCGCCGGCGAGGACACGATCTACCTCTCGGGGATGGCCGCAGGCGCTGCGACCAAGAACGGGCAGATCGGCTACATCGTCCCGTTCGGGATTCCCGAGGTCGTCCGGCATATCAACGCATTCGCACTCGGCGCGCAGGCGATGAACCCGAAGGCGAAGGTGAAGCTGCTCTGGACGAACTCGTGGTACTCGCCTCCGAAGGAGACGGCTGCGGCGAAAAACCTGATCGCAGCGGGCGTCGACGTGCTCGGTCAGAACGTGGACAGTCCCGCGGCGGGCGTCGTCGCGGAGTCGAAGGGCGTTCCGTGGGTCGGTTACGACTCGGACGCGCGCAAGTCGGCCCCGAAGCAGTGGCTGACGGCGGCGACCTACAACTGGGGCCCGTACTACGTGAAGCGCGTCAGGGCCGCGATCAACGGAAGCTGGAAGTCGGGGTTCTACTACGGCACGATCAAGGACGGCTTCACCGGTCTCGCACCGTACGGCCCGAAGGTCACCGCGAAGACGAAGGCAGCCATCGCTGCGAAGAGGAAGGCCATCGTCTCGGGCAAGTTCAACGTCTTCACGGGTCCGCTCTACGACCAGAAGGGGAAGGTCGTCGTGCCGAAGGGCAAGACCCTGAAGGTGCTTCCCGATCTCTATTCGATGCAGTGGCTCGCCAGGGGCGTCGTAGGGAAGGTCTCGACGGTCGCGCCTCCGGGCTAGCTGCGTGGAGCACGTTCCCGCGAACGACGTGAACGGGAGAGGCGCCGGGTCGTCCGGCGCCTCTCCGTCTCCGGCGGTTCGCATGGTCGGGATCACCAAGCGCTTCCCCGGCGTCGTCGCGAACGAGGACGTCACATTCGAAGCCGCCGCCGGCGAAGTGCACGCGCTTCTCGGAGAGAACGGTGCAGGCAAGACGACGCTCTCGAACATCCTGACCGGCCTCTATCGGCCCGACGACGGCGAGATCGAGCTCTACGGAGAACGGGTTCGATTCCACTCGCCGCGCGACGCGCTCGACGCGGGGATCTGCATGGTCCACCAGCACTTCCGTCTGGTCGAGCCGTTCTCGGTCGCCGAGAACGTCGTGTTGGGAGATCACCGGGGCGAGGGGCGGCGCATCGTGCTGCGTTCGTCGGCCACCGAGCGCCGCGTGGACGAGCTCAGCGCGCAGTACGGGCTCGCCGTCGACCCCAAGGCGAAGATCTGGCAGCTCTCGATCGGCGAGCAGCAGCGTGTGGAGATCCTGAAGGCGCTCTACCGCGATGCTCGCATCCTGATCATGGACGAGCCGACCGCCGTGCTCACGCCGCAGGAGGCCGAGACGCTCTTCGAAACGCTTCGCACCATGGCCGACGAGGGCAAGACCGTGATCTTCATCTCGCACAAGCTGCACGAGGTGATGGCGGTCGCCGATCGCGTGACTGTCTTACGCGGTGGCCGGACGATTACGACGGTCGAGACCTCGTCGTCCACCCGTCGCTCGCTTGCCGCACTGATGGTGGGCCGTGAGATCGACGTCGCGCCCCCACTCGAGGAGGCGAGGCGGCTGCCCGACGTTCACACGCTCGAGGTCGAGAGCCTGACGGTCGCCGGAGACCGCGGTGAGTCGGCGGTGGTCGACGTCTCCTTCACGGTCCGGGAGGGCGAGATCGTGGGCGTCGCCGGCGTCGCCGGGAACGGCCAGCGCGAGCTCGCCGAGGCGGTGTCGGGCATGCGCGGCATCGAAGCGGGGAGCATTTCCGTCGGCGGCCGCCGACTGCGGGGCGGCGATCCGCGTGAGGCGATCCTCGCGGGCGTCGCGCACGTGCCGGAGGATCGTCTCGGAACCGGGCTCGCACCGAGCCTGAGCGTCACGAGCAACGTCGTCATCAAGACGTATCGCCGCCGCTCGCTCTCGCACGGGCCGCTGCTCGCCCTGCGACGCATGCGCGACACCGCGGTCGGGATCATCGGGCGCTACGACGTGAAGACCCCCGGGCCGGGAACGCCGGTACGAAACCTTTCGGGCGGCAACCTCCAGAAGCTCGTCCTCGGCCGGGAGTTCGAGGACGAGCCGCTCGTGCTCGTCGTCGCCCAGCCGACGCGCGGCCTCGACGTGGGCGCGATCGAGACGGTTCACTCGTACCTGCGCACCGCAGCCGCGAGCGGTGTGGCCATCCTGCTCCTCAGCGAGGACCTGGACGAGATCCGTGCCCTCTCCGACCGGATCCTCGTCGTCTACGAAGGACGTATCGTCGGTGAGCTCCGAGCCGGCGCTGCGTCGATCGAGGAGATCGGGCTGCTCATGGCGGGAGGCGAAGGCTCGTGAAGCTCGAGCGCCGTCTCACGCAGCCCTGGTGGCTGTCCGTCGCCGTTCCGGTGGGCTCGCTCGTCGCCGCGTTCGCGATCATCGGCGTCGTCCTCGCGCTCACGGGGCGCGACCCGTGGGAGACCTACCGCGAGATCGTCGAGGCGGGGTTCACCGGGAACGGGGCCATGTCGGCGACCCTGATCTCAGCCACGCCGATCCTCTTCACGGGCCTCGCCGCCGCCGCGGCATTCCGCATGCAGCTCTTCAACATCGGAGCGGAGGGCCAGCTCTACCTCGGCGCGGTGGGCGCCTCCTGGATCGCTCTTCAGCTCGGCGATCGCGATGCGTCGTCGACGCCGCTGTTCGTGGTCGCGATGTGCATCGCCGCCGGTGTCCTCGGCGCCGCGTGGGCACTCATCCCCGGCGTGCTGAAGGCGTTCGCACGGACGAACGAGATCATCACGTCGCTGATGCTCAACTACGTCGCGGGCCTGCTGCTGACGTACCTGATCTTCGACAGCTCCTCGTACTGGCGCGACACGTCGACGCTACAGGCACGGGCATTCCCTCAGGGGAAACCGATGCCGGAGGCGGCCAACTGGTCGACGTTCGGCTCCTCCGTCGTCGTTCCGCTCGGCTTCCTCGTCGGGATCGCGGCGGCGCTCGTCTTGTGGGTTCTCTACTCGCGTATGCGCTTCGGGTTCGAGGTCGGTGTCATGGCCGACTCGCCGCGCGCGGCGCGGTACGCGGGGATGCGGACGCGCCGAAAGATCCTCGCGGTGATGGCCGTGTCCGGGGCGATCGCGGGCATCGGCGGCGCGAGTCAGATCGGGGACTTCACGCACACGCTCGACGGGAGCCCGACCGGGCTGCAGGCTGCGGCCTTCGGCTACACGGGGATCGTCGTCGCGGCACTGGCCCGCTACAACCCGTTCGCCGTCTGTCTCGTCGCCGTTCTCATCGGCGGCCTGCAGAACGCCGGGTACACGTTGCAGGGGCCCGACTTTCCGTCCGGGCTCGTCGGCGTGATGCAGGGGATCATCCTCTTCTGCGCCCTCGGCGGCGAGCTCTTGCTCCGGTACAGGCTGCGGTTGACCAGGGCTCGCGCCCCCAAAACGGCTGCAGAGGCGTCGTGAGCGTCAACGACAGCCTGCTGGTCATCGTGCTCGCGCAGGCGGTGCTGTACGGCACGCCGCTGCTCTACGCGGCGCTCGGGGAGCTCCTCGCCGAACGGTCGGGAGTGCTCAACCTCGGCGTCCAGGGAATGATGCTGTCCGGGGCTGCGATCGGCTTCTGGATCACCCTGCGAGTGGACGGCTCCGGCGGGCTCGTGCTGTTTCTCGCCGTCGTCGCATCGGCTCTGTCGGGGGCTTTGATGGCGGCGATCCACGCGTTCCTCGTGATCACGCTTCGAGCGAACCAGATCGTCTCCGGCCTCGCCCTCACCATCTTCGCCGGAGGCCTCGGCCTGTCCGCTTACGTGGGAACGGAGCTCGGGCTCGCCGATGTTCCCGCGACGCATCAGCTCGCCTCTCTCGACGTGCTGGGCCTGGGAGACCTGCCGGTTCTCGGCCCGATCCTGTTCGACCAGTCGGCGCTCGTGTACGGGTCGTGGATCCTGACGCTCGCCGTGGCCCTCTACCTCGGCCGAACACGGTGGGGCCTGAACGTGCGCGCCGTCGGCGAGGCGCCGGCCTCGGCCGACGCGATGGGGATCGACGTCACCCTCTATCGCTATGTCCACGTGATCGTGGGCGGTGCGTTCGCCGGCGTCGCGGGTGCCTGCTACAGCCTGTCGATCACTCCGGGCTGGACGTCGGGGGACACGCTCGTCGGCGGAGCAGGCTGGATCGCCATCGCTCTCGTGATCTTCGCGTTCTGGCGGGCAGAGCTCTGTCTGCTCGGCGCGTACCTCTTCGGCGCGTTGGCAGCGCTGCCGTTCGCGCTCCAGGCCCGCGACGTGGAGGTGGCTCCAGAGTTCCTTTTCGCGCTCCCGTACGTGATGACCGTCGTCGTGCTCGTGATCGTCTCGACGGGCCTCGCCAAGCGCAGGCTCGGCGCGCCGGCGGCGCTCGGGGTTCCGTACGTGCGCGAGGAGCGGTAGAACGGTCTCCGTGGACGTCCTCACTCCCCGGTCGCTCGACGAGGCGCTTCGGCTCAAGTCCGAGCATCCGGATGCCGTTCCGATCCAGGGCGGGACGGACGTGATGGTCGCGGTCAACTTCGATCGCTTGCGGCCGGATCACTTCCTGAACCTGAACGAGGTCGCCGAGCTCCGGGGGTCGTCGCGGGAGAACGGGACGCTCCGGCTCGGCGCGGGCGTGACCTACTCCGAGGCGATGCTGGAGCCGATCGCGAGTGCGCTGCCCGCGCTCGGCGAGGCGTCGCGCACAGTGGGCTCGCCCCAGATTCGCAATCGAGGAACCATCGGCGGCAATCTCGGCACGGCGTCGCCCGCGGGGGACGCACTGCCTCCATTGCTCGTCGAGCACGCAGAGCTCGAGCTCGCAAGCGTGCGGGGCACGCGGCGCATGCCACTCTCCGAGTTCCTCGTCGGTCCGAAGAAGAACGCGCTCGCGGAGGACGAGCTCGTCGTCGCCGTCCTGGTCAACCCGAGCGGCGGGCGCCAGACGTTCATGAAGGTCGGCCCGCGGAACGCGATGGTCATCGCGGTTTGCTCGCTCGCGCTGGTCGTCGATCGGGAACGTGGCGAGCTGCGGGCCGCGTACGGGTCCTCCGGGCCGGTCGTCGGGCTCGTGACGGCGTCACTCGACGAAGCGGCCGACTTCCCCGAGCACGTCGCGGAAGCTGCAAGTCCGATCGACGACGTCAGAGGAACGGCCGCCTACCGACGCCATGCGCTGCGCGTGCTGACCGCGCGAGCGCTCGAGAGGTGCCTGACGTGAGAGGGGTCAGGCTTCAGCCTGACTCCGGTTTTGGGTTTGGCAGACGAACACCCAACCCCGGGGTCGTGCTGAAGCACGACCCCAACCGCTCATGAGGGTGGCGATCACCGTCAACGGCCAGCGCCTCGAGACCGAGATCTGGGCCGGGGAGAGCCTCCTCACCACGCTTCGCGACCGGCTCGGGCTTCCCGGCTCGAAGAACGCGTGCGAGCAGGGCGAGTGTGGGTCGTGCTCGGTGCTCCTGAGCGGGGCGCTCGTGTGCTCGTGCCTCGTGCTCTCAGCGCAGGCCGACGGGCATGACGTGGTCACCGTCGAGGGTCTCGCCGACGGCGGTACCCCGAATCGCGTGCAGGCGGCGTTCGCCGATGCGGGCGCGGTGCAGTGCGGGTTCTGCACGCCGGGACTCGTGGTCGCGGCGGACGATCTCCTCCGGCGGATTCCCGACCCGAGCGACGACGAGATCCGCGAGGCATTGTCCGGAAACCTCTGCCGCTGCACCGGGTACCAGAAGATCCTCGACGCCGTGCACATGGCGGCAGGGCGATGAGCACGACGACGCGGACAGGGCTCCGGCGGGGCCACGCGACCGCGGCGAAGCCGCGGCAGGACGCGATCCCCAAGGTCGCGGGCGAGTTCGCGTACTCGAGCGACCTCCACGCCGCCGACATGCTCTGGGGCCACACGGTCCGGAGCCCACACGCGCACGCTCGCATCGTCGAGATCGACGTATCCGCAGCGGTCGGCATGGCCGGCGTGCACGCGGTGCTGACCCACGAGGACGTTCCCGGAAAGAAGCTCTACGGGCTGGAGTTCCCGGATCAGCCGGTGCTGGCGATCGATCGCGTTCGCTACTTCGGGGAGGCGGTCGCGGTCGTGGCAGCGGAGGAGCCCGAACAGGCTCGCCGCGCCGCCGCCGCTGTTCGCGTCGAGTACGAGCCGCTCGAGCCGATTATTGATCCCGAACGTGCCACCGAGATGGAAGCGTTGCACGTCGACTGGCCGGTCGAGCGTCACGGAGACACCGAGCATCCGAAGCCGAATGTCGTTCGCGCGCTGACGATCCGGCGCGGCGATCCGGACGTAGCGGGCGACGTCACCGTTTCCGGCTACTACGAGGTCGGCCAGCAGGATCAAGCCTTTCTCGGCCCCGAGTCCGGCATCGCCATCCCGGACGGAGAGGGTGGCGTCGACATCCACGTGGCAACGCAATGGCTCCACGTCGACCGTGATCAGATCGCTCCCTGCCTCGGGCTCCAGCCGGAGCAGGTGCGGATCCACCTCGCCGGCGTGGGGGGCGCGTTCGGAGGCCGGGAGGACCTCTCGATCCAGCTCCACGCCGCACTGCTTGCGCTCCGGACTGAGCGGCCGGTGAAGATGGTCTACACCCGCGAGGAGTCGTTCGTCGGGCACATCCACCGTCACCCCGCGCGCATCTGGGCGGAGCACCGGGCGACGAGCGCCGGGAAGCTCCTGCTCGTGAAGATGCGGATCCTGCTCGACGGGGGTGCGTACGCGTCGAGCTCGACCGCGGTCATTTCCAACGCCTGCTCGTTCGCAGTCGGCCCCTACGCCGTCGACAACGTCCTGATCGACGGCCTCTGCGTGTACACGAACAACCCGCCCTGTGGTGCGATGCGGGGCTTCGGCGCGGTGCAGGCCTGCTTTGCCGCTGAGGCACAGATGGACAAGCTCGCGGCCGAGCTCGAGATCGATCCGGTCGAGCTGCGCCTGCTGAACGCGCTCGAGCCGGGAGGCGTGCTTCCCACGGGGCAGGTCTTGACGGGATCGCTGCCCACCAGGGACGTCATCCGGCGCGCGGCGGCCCTTCCCGTTCCCGAGCAGGAGGAACTCCCACGAGACGCGATCCGGCTTCCCGGCGGTGCGGGCAACACGACCCGCGGTGAGGGCGTGCAGCGGGGAGTCGGCTTCGCGGTCGGCTTCAAGAACGTCTGCTACTCGGAGGGATTCGACGACTACTGCACGGCCCGGGTCGTGATCGACGCGAACGGCGGCGCGACCGTCCACTGTGCGTCGGCCGAGGTGGGCCAAGGTGTCTCTGAGGTGATCCTCCAGGTCGCCAGGCTCGAGCTCGGCACGGATGACGTGACTCTGGCGACCGCTTCGACCGCGGCCGTAGGCTCGGCGGGCTCCTCGTCTGCCTCCCGGATGACGTGGATGGCGGCCGGTGCCGTGCAGCTCGCGTGCCAGGCCGCGGTGGAGGAACGCCAGCGTGCCGGAGGGGGCGAGGTCGACGTCGAGCGCGTGTACAGGCATCCGGAGACGTCCCCTCTCGATTCGGAGACCGGCCAGGTGCTCGGCGAGCGCTCCCATGTCGCCTTCGCGGTCGCGGCGATGCGCGTGGTCGTCGAGGTAGACATCGAGCTCGGGCTTGACGCGCGTGGTCTGGATCGGAACTGCCCAGGACGTCGGTCACGCGCTGAACCCACAGGCGGTCGAGGGTCAGATCGAGGGCGGCACCGCGCAGGGTCTCGGGCTCGCGCTGATGGAGGAGATCCAGACGAAGGACGGCGTGATCCTGAACCCGAACTTCACCGACTACCTGATTCCCACCTTCCTCGACATGCCACCCGTCGTCTCAGAGCTCGTCGAGGTGCCGGAGCCCAGCGCCCCGTACGGCGTCAAGGGCGTCGGCGAGCCGCCGACCGTCGTCTCGACGGCGGCGATCGTCGCGGCGCTTCGCGACGCGACCGGCCGGGAGCTGACCCGGGTTCCGGTCCGACCCGACGACATCGTCGGGCTTTAGCCCGACCAGCAAGCAAAGTCGGGCTCTGAAGCAAAGAGAAAGGGGCCGGTGCGGCGGCCCCTTTCACCTTCCCCACGGAGGGATCTGCGGCGGATCAGCGAGACGAGATGTGGATGAGGGAGATCCTCTGCGGACTGAACCTGTGCGAGCTCACCCGTGCCACGGTGTGGCGCGCCGTGCGTCACCGGCTGCGGCTTCAGGATCTGCACGACGACCTGAGGCTTGAACTGCGGCTTCTGCTGCGTCGTCATGCCTCCCGCGGCGCGACCGACGGGACTACGCCGATCGCGGCGGCGATGCCGAGGATGACTGCGGTGCGCTTCATCGTGTGCTCCCTTCTCGCTGGATCCGTCATGAGTCGAGCGTAGGAGCCGAACGTCGGCGTGTCGTTCGCGCTGCCGCGACGCTGCGAGTGTCAAGAAGGCGACACTCATTCGACCTCGAGCTGCCGGAACGAGAGCCTCGATCGTCCGGTCACCCGGATGTCGAGTCGCGCTCGTGTACGGGCCTTCGACGCGCGGCTCGCTCTCGATGACCGCCGTGATCTGGTCGCCTTCCCAGACGACCGAAGCCACCGGGATCACGAGCTCCCTGGACGTCGCCGCAGCAGCGAAAGCGGCTGAAGAGGTTGAGGTTGAGGCCGCGAGTCGTTCCGGTTCCCGCGCACGCGACCGCATCGATGTCGAGCCCACGTTGAACCTGCTTGAGCGCGGTCGACGACCGGTAGCGGAGGTTGTGGATGATGCCCGCGAGGCTGTCCGAACTCCCCGTCCTGGAGCGCCGCCGTTTGCTCGAGCGCCAGGTACTGGACGATCGCCGCTCGCAGCTCGCTCTCCAACGCCGCCCGCTCCTGCTGGGGGAGCTGGACGGTTGCATCTCGTTTCACCATGGTCTCGGCCTTCGACCCCGTCCAGGCCCAGGGGGCGGTCTGTGCGACCGCGACCGAGGCCAGAGCGAGGAAAATGCCGGTGACGCAGAGCAGTGCGACCTTCATGACCAGCTCCTCTCTTTGGGTTGCAGCAACCGTAGGAGCGTCCCTCTCCGCCTGTCGTTCACGTGCGCGACGTTGCAAATGTCACGTCGCTGACACACACTTGCGGGGTGAGCGTGGGGCGAAGCTCCGACGCGGTGGTCGGGAGCGAGCTCGCCGGCTACCAGATCGAGGCGCTCATCGGCCGCGGGGGCATGGGTGCGGTCTACCGTGCCGAGGAGCTGACGCTCGGGCGCAAGGTCGCGCTGAAGGTGATCGCGCCCGAGCTCGCCGAGGACAGCCGCTTCCGCGAGCGCTTCCTGCGCGAGTCGAGGATCGCCGCGTCCCTCGACCATCCGCACATCGTCCCCATCTTCAAGGCGGGGGACGAGGACGGCGCCCTCTTCCTCGCCATGCGCTACGTCGAGGGAACCGACCTCGCGAAGCTCGTGCGCGACGGCGGCGCGCTCGCCCCGCGCCGGGCGATCGACCTTCTCGAGCAGGTCGCGGAGGCGCTGGACGCCGCCCACGAGAAGGGGCTCGTGCACCGGGACGTCAAGCCCTCGAACGTCCTCGTCGCCGTGTCCGGCGGCAAGGAGCACTGCTATCTGGCCGACTTCGGGCTGACGAAGCGCACGGGCTCGCTCAGCGGCATCTCCGCGCCGGGGGACGTGGTCGGCACGCTCGAGTACGTCGCGCCCGAGCAGATCACGGGCAACGACGTGGACGCGCGAGCCGATCTCTATTCGCTCGGCTGCGTCCTCTACGAGTGCCTGACCGGGCAGCCGCCCTTCCCGCGCGCGACCGACGTCGCACTTCTCTGGGCGCACGTCCACGAGGAGCCGCAGCGCCCGAGCGCAGGTGCGTCCTGAGCTGCCGAAGGCAATCGACGCCGTCCTCGGTCGAGCGCTCGCCAAGGAGCCCGGACGCCGCTACGAGACTGCGGGCGAGCTCGTCGCCGCGGCTCGCTCGGCGCTCGGCCTCGTCGAGACCGCTCCGGCGCCGGCCGAGCACGTCGCCGCTGGGCGCTTCCGGTCGCCGGGGCGCTCGTCGCTCGTCGCCGTCGCGGCCCTGGCGTTCGTCCTCCTCCGCGGCTCCGGCGGCGGTGGCCTCTCCGCCGTCTCACCCAACTCCGTCGGTGTCGTCGACCCGGGCTCGAACGAGCTCGTCGCCGAGGTTCCCGTCGGCATCGACCCGGAGTCGGTCGCCGTGGGCGAGGGCGCGGTCTGGGTCGCGAACGTCGTCGACGAGACGGTCACGCGAATCGATCCGGCGACGCGCGAGCGAGGACGGACGATCGACGTCGGCGACTATCCGAGCGACGTCATCGTCGCCGGAGGCACCGTGTGGGTCGCGCTCGGCGCGCTCGCCGAGCTGACGCGCATCGACCCGGCGCAGGATCAGGCCGCGACCCCGATCCCGGCGCTCGGCCCCGGTGTCTCGTGCGGCGCGCCGCGGGCGAGCCTCGCGGCGGGCGACGGAGCCGTGTGGTTCGCCTGCCAGGCCGCAGACCTGGGTCGGATCGACATCCGCACGGGGACCGCTCGGCGAGTCGGCCTGGAGGCCGGCTTGCTGACGTCGCCGAACGCGGTGCTCCCCGAGTTCTCCGACATCGCCTACGGGCTCGGCTCGCTCTGGATCGTGAACCGCGCCGCCAACGTCGTGACCGAGGTCGACACCGCCACGATCCAGCGCCAGCGCGACATCACCGTCGGGAACTCCCCCGACGCCATCGCCGTCAGCCCGCCGGACTCGCTCTGGGTCGCGAACTTCGAGGACGACACCGTCACGCGCATCGTGATCCCCGGCCGCGGACAGACGCCGACCCTCACCCAGATTCCCGTCGGGGACGGGCCGGTCGACGTCACGTTCGGCGAAGGGAGCATCTGGGTGGTGTCGAGCCTCGACCGGACGCTGACCCGGATCGACCCGGAGTCGGGGGACGTGCAGGCGACGATCGAGCTCGGGAACGAGCCGCAGCGTGTCGCAGCCGGCGAGGGCGGCGTCTGGGTGACGGTGCGTGCTGCACCCACCGAGACCGGAGTCGGAAGATGGCTGAGCGGCGGCAAGTCTGGATGAAGAGAGGCGTGATGACACGTTGGGTCGTAGCCGTGCTCGTCCTCGCCGCCCTCGCCGCGGCTCCGGCAGCGGGCGCGCCCGAGCAGACGCCGAAGCGCGGCGGCACCGTCGTTTTCGGGCCCGTGGGTGACCTGCGATGTCTCAATCCCGTCGACGCGGACTGCGGGCTGCCACGCTTTCTGGAGAAAGTCCTGGAGCCGGCGTTCGGCGAGGCCCCCGACTTCACGCGACGTCCGCAACTCGTTTCCAGCGCGACGTACACGAAAAAGCCACCGTTCACCTTGACGTTCGGAATCCATCCCGACGCTCTCTGGAGCGACGGGGTTCCCGTCACGGCGCGCGACTTCGTCTTCACCCACGAGGCGATCGTCGGGCAGCTCGAACCCGAGTTCCAGGGCCCGCATCGTCTCGTCCGATCCGTACGGGCGGTCGGCGCGAAAACCCTGATAGTCGTCCTGCGGTCGCGCGCGGCCGAGTGGCGCACCCTGTTTCCCCGTGTCCTACCCAGGCACGCGCTTCGGGGCCAAGATCTCTCCGAGATCTGGAGCGATGGGATCACGAATCCCAGGACGGGCACGCCCATCGGGAACGGCCCGTTCCTTCTCCAGAGCTGGGAACGCGGGAGCCAGATGACCTTCGTCCGGAATCCTCGCTACTGGGGGCCCCACACGGCCTACCTCGACCGGATCGTGTTCCGCATCTGCCGAAACTGCGGCTTACCACAGCCCGCCGAGGTCCTCACAGCTCTCAGGCAAGGCGACGTCGACATGGCGTTGACGCGCGACCCGGAGGTCATCCCGGAGCTCAGGAGCATTCCAGGAGTGAAGGTTCTCGCCTCGCGCCTCGTCGGTCTCGATCACCTCACCCTCCGGCTCGGTGCCGGCGGGCATCCAGCGCTCCGGATCAAGCTCGTCCGCCGCGCGCTCGCCTATGGCATCAACCGGGAGGCGATCGTGCGCACTGTCCTCGGCGAGCTCGACCCACGCTACCCGACGAGCAACAGCGCCGTCTACGTGAACACCCATCGCCACTACCGCTCTAACTGGGGCATGTACCGCCATAGACCCCGCGCTCGCCCGTCGTCTCCTCGAGCAGGCGGGTTGCCGGCGCGGAGCCGACGGTATCTACGTCTGCGCCGGCGAACGGCTCTCGCTCCGGTTCCTGACGATCGCGGGCGCGACGTTTCGAATACGCACCGTCGAGCTGATCCAGCGCCACCTCCGGCAGGTCGGTGTCGAGGTGACGCTCGGCTTCGCTCCGCCCGGGATCCTGTTCAACCAGATCATGCCGAGCGGTGCATTCGACGCCGTCGAGCTGGCGAGGTTCCCCTCGTTAGACGCGATCGGAGCCGAGGCCTACGGTTGCGGCCGCGCGTTCAACTACACGGGGTACTGCCAGCGGCTCGTCACGCGTGACCTCGACCAGAGTGACCGGATTCTGGACGCCGGTCAGCGCGCCCGCGTCCTAAACAGGGCCGATGCGCAGATGGCGAAGGACGTGCCGGTGATCCCCCTCTTTCAGACGCCGAACGTGATTGCGTATCGGGCGACGATCAGGAACGTCGCGGCGGCATCCGTCCACGAGCTTTGGAACGCGGAAAACTGGTGGCTCGACCGTTAGCCCTCATGGCGGCTGTCGCCGTCTCGCTCCTCGCCGTCTCGGGAGCGGGCGGCGCGGGCGCTCAGACGCCGCGCGTTGGGGGAACCGTTGTGGTCGGCCTTCTGGACTCGGAGCCCCCCTGCCTCAACGCGCTGCTCGTCAGATGCGCCCAGGCGGGGACGGCGACTCCCTTCATCGCGGAGATGGTTCTGCAACCGGCGTTCGACGTCAGTCCCGAGTACACGTACCGCCCGAGGCTCGTGTCCCGCGTCACGTTCACGAGGAAGCTGCCGTTCACGCTCACGTACTACATCCGGCGCGCGGCGCGTTGGAGCGACGGTGTGCCTGTCACGGCCCGGGACTTCCTCTTCACGCACCGGGCTCGGGTGGCCGGGAGCGCGGAGCTGGCGGAATTCGAGAGAGATGACCTCCGCCGCGTCCGCAGTGTCAGCGCAGTCGATGCGAAGACGGTCAGGGTCGTCCTCCGCTCCCGCTTTTCGGGCTGGCGAAGTCTGTTCGGGAACGTTCTACCCTCGCATGCACTCCGGGGCGAAGACCTAACGAAGATCTGGAGCGACCGGATCGACAACCCGAAGACGGGTCGGCCGATCGGGAGCGGTCCGTTCCTGCTCGAGAGCTGGGAGCGAGGTCGCCAACTGACGCTCGTTCGCAATCCGCGCTACTGGGGGGCGCACCGGGCGTATCTCGACCGGATCGTCATCCGCTTCCGGGTGGAGAGCGAGAACCCGGTCGATTGGTTCCGGAACGGCGAGCTGGACGTAGCGGAAGGGATCTTCCCCGATGGCGTCTCCGCGCTTCGTCGGGAACCGGGCGTGAAGGTGCTTGCCGGACCCAGCGCCGGATACCAGGGTTTCAACTTCAGGATCGGTCCCGGAGGCCATCCTGCCCTTCGAAGCAAGCTCATTCGCCGCGCCCTGGCGCACGCCATCGATCGCGCCGCGCTCGTCAGGGAGGTCCCCGGCCAGATCAACCCCAACCTGCGACCGCTCCAAAGCCTGCTCTTCCTCGTCCAGAGCCCGTATTACCGACCGAATTGGAGCAGGTACCGCTATCGCCCCGCGCTCGCCACTCGCCTGCTCGAGCAGGCGGGCTGTCGGAGAGGCGCCGACAGCGTCTACTCGTGCGCCGGCGAGCGGCTATCGCTTCGCTTCGTAACGAGCTCGGGCATCCCTCCTCGAGCGCGGATCCTGTCGCTCGTGCAAGCGCAGCTCAGGCGATCTGGTGTGGAGGTGGTGCCGATCTTCGCTCCCCCTCGCACCTTCCTCGGCACGATCCTGCCGAGTGGCGACTTCGACGTCGCGCTCTTCGGGTTTGTAAGCGCTCCGAATCCGACCGGGAACGCCGTCTTCGGATGCGGGGGCAGCCAGAACTTCAGCGGTTACTGCCAGCGGCTGGTGACGCGCGACCTCGATCAGGCCGACCGGATTCTCGACGCACGCCAGCAGGCGCGGGTCATGAACAGAGCCGATGCGCAGATGGCGAGGGACGTGCCGGTGCTCCCGCTGAACCAGATCCCGGTCGCAACCGCCGTGCGAGACACCGTCAGGAACTTCGCCCAGTCCTTGAATCCGCTGACGAACTCGGAGAACTGGTGGCTCGAGCGCTAGCCTAGCGGCGATCGCCGTCTCGCTCCTCGCCGTCTCGGGAGCGGGCGGCGCGGACGCGCAGACGCCGAAGCGCGGCGGCACGGTCGTCGTCGGGCCGGTGCAGGAGCCGACCTGCCTGAATCCAGTCGCCTTGGGATGCGAAGGCAATGTGCATTTCTGGATCATCGAGTCCGTACTCGGGTCGCCGTTCGCCGTTGCACCCGACTTCACGGCACGGCCGAAGCTGGTGAGTGGCGTCACGTTCACGACGAGGCCGCCGTTCACGCTCACCTACCGCATTCGCCCGGAAGCCCGCTGGAGCGACGGCACACCCATCACGGCGCGGGACTTCGTGTTCACCCACCAAGCGATCCGCAAGCACGGGATCCCGGAGGAACCGAACCGCGCAGAGGTTCGCAGCGTCCGGGCGCTCGACGCGAAGACGGTCAGGGTCGTGCTGCGAACCCGCTTCGCGGGGTGGCGAGAGCTCTTCGGGAGAATCCTTCCGCAGCATGCGCTGCGCGGCGAAGACCTGCGGGCGGTGTGGAAGGACCGAATCGACAATCCCAAGACCGGCAGACCGATCGGGAGCGGCCCCTTCCTCGTCGAGCGCTGGGAGCGCGGTAAGCAGCTCACGCTGGTCCGTAATCCCCGCTACTGGGGACCGCACGTCTCCTATCTCGACCGGGTCGTGCTCCGGTTCTGTAGCGGTTGTGGGCAACCGACCGAGGGCGAAGTGCTCGATGCGTTCCGGCAGGGCACCGTAGACCTCGCCCACCTGCGGGACGCCTCGTTCGTCCCGAGTCTCCGCCGGCTTCCGGGAGTCAGGGTCGTCGCGACGCCGTCGGCGGGCTGGGACCACCTTGCCCTCCGCCTCGGGCCGGGCGGCCACCCGGCACTCCGAAGGAAGCTCGTGCGTCGCGCGCTCGCGTACGGCATCGACCGGGTCGCCATCGCCAGGCAGCTCTTCGGCGAGATCGACCCGAAGTATGCGCCGAGCGACAGCGCCGCTCACCTGAACACCAGTCGGTCCTACAGGCCCAATTGGAAGGGCTACCGCTACCGTCCCGCGCTGTCCCGGCGGTTGCTCGAGCAGGCGGGCTGCAGGCGTGGCCCCGACGGTATCTACGTCTGCGACGGCACCCGTCTGTCGCTTCGCTTCTGGACGCTCGCCGGTGTTCCGGTGCGTCAGCGCGGCCTCGAGCTGATCCAGTCCCAGCTTCGGCGTGCAGGCGTCGAGATCGAGCTGCAGTTTGCTCCGGTCGGGCCGTTCTTCGAGCAGATCCTCCCGAGCGGCGGCTTCGACGCGGCCAGCTTCTCGTGGTTCGTCACAAGCGACGCGCTCGCGGGGAAGGAGATCTTCGGTTGCGGGGCCGACCTGAACTGGTACGGCTACTGCCAACGCCTGGTCACCAGTGACCTCGACCAGGCTGGACGGATCCTCGATGCGCAGCAGCGAAGCCGCGTCCTCAATCGCGCAGACCGGCAGATGGCGAAGGACGTGCCGTTCATTCCGCTGTACCAGATCCCTTTCCTCACGGCGTTCCGTAGCGAGATCCGGAATGTCGTCGCTGGCCCCTTCAACGTGCTCTGGAACGCGGAGAACTGGTGGCTCGAGCGCTAGCAGCGACGATCGTCGTCTCGCTCCTCGCCGTCTCGGGAGCGGGCGGCTCCGGCACGCAGACGCCGCGCGCGGGCGGAACGGTCGTCTTCGGCGAGCTCATCGAGCCGCCGTGCCTGAACCCACTGGTCGCGCGGTGCTCTGGTCCGGGAGGGCCGCCGACGTTGCTGTTCTTGGGCGAGAAGGTTCTCGAGCCTGCGTTCGTCGTCGGCCCTGACTTCACGTGGCGGCCGCAGCTCGTCTCCGGCGTCACGTTCACGAAGAAGCCGCCGTTCACGCTCACGTACCGGATTCAGCCTCGCGCGAGGTGGAGCGACGGCGTGCCGGTCACCGCGCGCGACTTCGTCTTCACCCTCCGCGCCAGGATCGCGCGCAAGGCCGCGCTGGGCCCGGATGAGCAAGCAGTCGTCGAGCAGGTGCGGAGCGTCTCCGCCGTCGGCTCGAAGACCGTCCGAGTCGTCCTGCGCGAGCGACATGCGGGCTGGCGCACCCTCTTCGGGAACATCCTGCCGCGGCACGCGCTCGCCGGGGAGAAGCTCGGGAACATCTGGGCTGACGGAATCGTCAACCCGAAGACGGGCCGGCCGATCGGGAGCGGGCCCTTCCTCTTCGGGCGCTGGGAGCGCGGCGAGCAGCTGACCCTCGTGCGCAATCCGCGCTACTGGGGACGACGCGCGTATCTCGACCGGCTCGTCCTCCGCTTCCGCGTCCAGAGCACGGAGCCGGTGGAATGGTTCCGGAGAGGTGAGCTCGACATCGCCTGGGCCTTTCCCGCTGCGCCTCCCGCCTTGGCCGCCTTACGTCAGGAAGCGCGGCCTCAGGCTCGTCACGCCGCCCAGCTCGGGGTGGGAGCACTTCGCGATCAGGATCGGTCCCGGAGGCCATCCGGCGCTGAAGAACAAGCTCGTCCGGCGGGCGCTCGCATACGGGATCGACCGGACGGCGCTCATCCGGCAGTTGTTCACCTACGTGCCGAACCATCCAACGCACGACAGCGTCGTCATCGTGAGACCGAGCCCCCATTACCGCCCGAACTGGAGCGGATACAGGCGCCGGCCGGTCGAGGCCAGACGGTTGCTCGAGCAGGCCGGCTGCCGCAGCGGTGCCGACGGCATCTACGTCTGCGCCGGACAGCGGCTCTCGCTTCGCTTCGTGACGAGCGCAGGGATCCCGCCCCGAGCGCAGTTGATCTCGCTCGCGCAGGCGCAGCTGAGGCAGGTCGGGATCGAGGTCGTGCCGACTTTCGCTCCGCCTCCGGTGTTCCTCGGCCAGATCCTCCCGCAGGGCGGCTTCGACGTCGCGCTCTTCGCCTGGAACGGCGATCCGAGCGGAACCGGACTCGACGAAATCTTCGGCTGCGGCGGTTCCCTCAACTACACCGGCTACTGCCAGCGGCTGGTGACCCGAGACCTCGACCAGGCCAACCGGATCCTGGACGCGAGCCAGCAGGCACGCGTCCTGAACAGGGCCGACCGCCAGATGGCGCGGGACGTCCCGGCCCTCCCCCTCTTCCAGATCCCGCTGCCCTCCGCGCTCCGGACCACGGTCCGAAACTACGTGCCCGCCCACAATCCCCTGACGACGTCGGACACGTGGTGGCTCGCGCAGCAGCGTTAGCGGCCGCAATCGTCGTCGCGCTCGTCGCCGTCTCTGGAGCGGGTGGCTCAGGTGCGCAGACCCCGCGCGTCGGCGGCACGCTCGTCTTCGGAACGCAAGGAGCTCAACAGGGGCTGCGCGAACCACCCTGTCTGAACCCGCTCCTCGTCAGATGCCTCGCGCCGGGGTTGCTCACCCCCCACGTCGCCCAGAAGGTCCTCGAGGGCGCGTTCGAGTCCCGGCCGGACTACACCTGGCGGCCGAGACTGGTCTCGGAGGCTTCGTTCACCAGGAGGCCGCCCTTCACGCTCACCTACAAGATCCGTCCAGAGGCGCGGTGGAGCGACGGGGTTCCCGTTACGGCTCGGGACTTCGTCTTCACGCATCGCGCGAGCCTGGCGCTGAAGAAGGACGAGCTGCTCGACCCCGAACTCGTCGAGCAGGTCAGGCGTGTTGCGTGCTGTCGACGCAAAGACGGTCCGGGTGGTCTTGCGCTCCCGCTACGCCGCCTGGCGCGGGCTATTCGGAACCGTGCTCCCGAGCCACGCTCTCGCCGGTGCGGATCTGAGAACGGTCTGGACCGACGGCATCGACAACCCCAAGACGGGCGGGCCGATTGGGAGCGGCCCGTTCCTCGTCGAGCGTTGGGAGCGGAACACGCAGATCACCCTCGCGCGCAACCCGCGCTACTGGGGAGCGCGTCGCGCGTACCTCGACCGCCTCGTCGTCCGCTACCGGATGAGCAGCACCAATACGGTCGACTGGCTGCGGAGCGGCGAGGCCGACATCGCTCAGCACTTCGTTCTCGCGACCGTCGCCGCCCTTCGCCGGGAGCCCGGTGTCACGATCGTGCCGGGACCCACTGCGGGTTACGAGCACTTCACGTTCAGGCTGCGCCACGGCGGGCATCCTGCCCTTCGAAGCAAGCTCGTACGGCGGGCGCTTGCCCACGGCATCGACCGCGTCGCGCTCATCCAGGGCAGCCCCTTCGGCGACGCCGACCCGACCCTTCGCCCGGTCGAAAGTGTCGTCTTCCTTCCCCAGAGCCCTCACTACAGGCCGAAGTGGAGCATGTACCGGCACAGTCCGGAAATCGCGAGACGGCTGCTCGAGCAGGCGGGGTGTCGAAGAGGCTCCGACGGAATCTACTCCTGCGCGGGCGAGCGCCTCTCGCTCCGCTTGTTTGCTAATGCCGGCCGCCCCGCCCAGGCGCGGGTGGTCTCGCTCGTCCAGGCCCAGCTGAGACAGAGTGGCGTCGAGGTGGTACCGACCTTCGTTCCCTTCGCGGCGTTCTTCGAGCAGGTCCTTCCGAGCGGCGACTTCGACATCGCGTACTTCGCGTGGACTCGATCCGGTCCGGATCCCTCCGGCGACGCCGCCGCGTACGGCTGCGGAGGCAGCCAGAACCTCGGCGGCTATTGCCAGCGGCTGGTGACGCGCGATTTGGATCAGGCGGACAGGATCCTCGACGAGGGCGACCAGGCCCGTGTCCTGAACCGGGCCGACGCCCAGATGGCAAAAGACGTCCCGGTGATCCCGCTCCACCAGGTCCCGTTCCCCGCCGCAGTCCGAGCGAACGTGAGGGGGTTTGTCCTGTCCCCCTTCAATCCGCTCTGGGGTGCGGAGAACTGGTGGCTCGAGCGCTAGGAGCCTTCGCGGGCGCGCTCGGCGTACTCGAAGGCTTTCGGCAGGTTGCCGGCCTGCGCGTGGTAGTGCGCAAGCCGCTCGAGGTGATCGTCCAGCGATTCGGCGTAGAGCGACTCGAACGCCGAAGCGACCCGGGCGTACAGCTCCCGCTTTCGGGTCGACGTGACCGTCGAGAGCGCGGCGTCGTGCAGCAGCCCGTGCGTGAACGAGCACTCGAAAACTGGATACCGGCGATCCTCGCGCACGATCTCGGAGCGGAGGAGCGCCGTGAGCCCGTCGCCCACGTCCCCTCCGACGATCTCCTCCAGCGCAGCCACCGGGAAGGTACGACCGATCGCCGCAGCGACGGGTACGAGTTGCCGAGCTTCCGGAGAGAGGCGGTCCATCCGCGCGACGAGGAGGTTCTCGAGTGCAGGCGGAAGGAGATCTGCGCGCACCGAGATCGTCCAGGTCCTCCCGCGTGGCTCTAGGCCGCCTTCGAGGAGCGCTCGCGACAGCTCCTCGAGATACAGCGGGTTTCCCTCCGCCTCGCGAACGAGCCCAGTGCGGGTGACGGCGTCGACCTCTCCGCCGAGAATGCCCGTCAGCATCTCGTCCGCTGCCTCGTCCGAAAGCGAGCCGAGAGCGATCTGGGTCGTTCGGTGGCCGTGCTCGCCGAGCGCGCGTAGGCGGAGTGCGGCACCCTCGGAGCCCGGCGCAATCTCCTCCGTCAGCACGAGCGCGATCGGAGCGCGTTCGGCGAAGTCGAGGACGGCTTCGGCGAGCTCCCGCGTCTGCGTGTCCGCCCAGTGCACGTCCTCGAGCGCGACGACGACCGGCTGCTGTCGTGCAATCGCCTCCAGCCAACGAACGTACGCCTCCCGTACCCGCTCGGGGCTCCCCGCGTCCTCGGTCGAGTCGACTCGAAGACGGAGGAGGCGGCCGAGGCTCGGGAGAACGTCGTCGAGCGCGGGGCCGAGCAGTGCGCCGAGCTTCGCCCGCGCTTTCGTCCTGACCGCGATCTCGGCCTCGCCGACGTCGGCTCCGAGCCAGCCCAGCAGAGCTTCCGTGAACGGCCATGCACTGAGACCGCCGTACGAGAGGCAGTGGCCCTCGAGCCAGGTCACCCGATCCTCGGCGAGCTCTCGGAGCTCGCTCAGGAGACGCGTCTTGCCCATTCCCGGGTCGCCCACAAGCAGTACGACGCGGCCACGGCCGGCGACGAGCTCGCCTAGCGCTCCCATGAGCTGGGCCATCTCCGCATCGCGGCCGACGACAGGGGTCGCTCCGGCGACGGGCTCTCGGGCTTTCGGACCGACGAGCGTGAACACCGATACCGGAGCTGCGCGGCCCTTCACCTCGAAGTCGCCGAGCGGCTCGAACACGAAGCGATGATCGAGACGTCGCGCGGTCGCCTCTCCGACGACGATCGTGCCGGGCTCGGCGAGAGACTGGATGCGGGCGGCGACGTTGGTCGCATCCCCCAGGGCGACGGCTCCCGGCCTGTCCGCCCCGACGAGTCCGACGGCCGCCTGCCCGCTGTTGATGGCCACCCTGACCGCGAAGACCGCAAGCCCCCAGGCCGCCTCGACGTCGCGCGCGTACTCGGCGACCACCTCGAGAATGCGGAGACCGGTGCGAGCCGCGCGCTCGGGATCGTCGTCGTGCGCGGCCGGCACGCCGAAGTACGCGCAGATCCCGTCTCCCTCGTAGGCCTGCACCATGCCGCCGTACTCCTCGACCGCGCGGCTCATCATCGTCACGCACTCGCCGACGAGCGCCTTGACCTCGTCGGGTGCCAGCCGCTCCCCCAGCCCGGTCGAGCCGACGATGTCCGCGAAGAGCACTGTCACGGGGCGAAGTTCGTCCTCGACGCACTGTCGCGTCGGTCACGGCTGAAGTATCCGAGGCGACGTTGCGAATGTCACGTTCGTGCCGGAGACTTGGGAACCGTGGACTGGCCGCTGCTCGCCGATCTTCCGCCCGCAGACGTGCGCGAGCTGCTCGCGATCGCCCGCCGGCGGACGTTCGAGAAGGGCGAGGTCGTCTTCCATCGCGATGATCCAGCCGAATCGTTGCACCTGATCGTTCGAGGACATTTCGCCGCACGGCTCACGACTCAGGTCGGAGACAGCGTCCTCTTCGACGTGCTCGGGACCCGGCCAGGCGTTCGGCGAGCTCGCGCTTCTCCTGCCCGGCGAGCGCCGCTCCGCGACGGTGTCCGCACTCGAGGACGGGGAGACGCGCTCGGTGTTCCGGGACGATTTCACGCGGCTCCAGAAGAGTCATCCCGGAGTGAAGGACGTGCTCCTGCGGCTCCTTGCGGAGCAGGTTCGGCGCACCAGCGACAGGATCGTCGAGGCGCACTACGTCGATGCGGACACGCGCGTGCGGCGCCGATTGTGCGAGCTCGCGTCGACGTACGGCGACGATCGCGGCGACGCAGTGGTGCCGCTGACCCAGGACGACCTCGCCTCGATGGCGGGCACCTCGCGGGCAACCGTGAACCGCGTCCTCCGCGAGGAGGAGAAGCGCGGTGCCGTCTCGCTCCAGCGCGGCAAGGTCACGCTCCTCGACGTCGAGGCGGTCGCGCGTCGTTGCCGGTGGTCGAGCTAACGCGAGAGGTCGTCGAGCAGCGCGCCGAGTAGGCGGTAGAAGCGCTCGGTCGCGGGGATGCTGAGTCGTTCGCCCGGGGCGTGAGGGCCGACGACTTCGGGGCCGAGCGAGATCATCTCGACGCCAGGAAGCTTGTCGCCGATCACCGCGCACTCGAGCCCCCCGTGGACGACCTCGAGGGCCGGCGCAACGCCGAACAGGCGCTCGAAGGTCGCCTGCGCGACGCGAAGGAGCTCCGAGTCGAGATCCGGTCGCCAGGGCGGATACGAGCGCAGGATCTCGACTTCCGCACCCGCGAGGCGTGCCGCTGCCTCGATTCCCGCGACCACGTTCTCCAGCTCCGGCGAGTTGGCGCTCCGCGTCATCGACGCGAGGGTGAGCACGCCGTCGTCCGTAGACGCGACGTTCAAGCTCGTGCTCGTTTCGACCACCGCGGGCAGCTCCGGGCTCATGGCGATGACGCCGCTCGGGATCGTCGCGAGGAGGTCGAGCGCACGGGACGTCACAGGCTCGGAGGAGGCGGCGTCGGCCTGCGCCGATGCAACCGAGAGCACGAGCCCGTCGTCGGAGCGAGCGTGCTGCTCGCGGATCGACGCGAGCTCGCGCTCGGCTGCGTCTCGGAAGCGCTCGACTTCCCCGCTTCGGAGAGCGATCGTCGCGCTGGCCTCGCGCGGCAGAGCGTTTCGGCTCACGCCGCCCCCGAGACTGGCGAGCCGGAACGGCGCGGCCTCGTAGCTACGAGACAGGACGCGCCCGAGGGCCTTGATCGCGTTGACCCGGCCACGCGCGATGTCGCCGCCAGAGTGCCCGCCGCGCGCCCCTGACACGGCAACGTCCAGGATCTCGGTGCCCTCCGGGACCGGCTCGGCTTCGAGCCGGAGCCGCGTGAAGGTGTGCCAGCTCCCGGCGCAGCCGATCGTGATCGCGGTGTCGCTCGTGCCGTCCAGATTGAGGAGCAGTCGGCCGGAGACGAGCGCTGGGTCGAGGTTCTTGGCGCCGTCGAGACCCTGCTCCTCGGACACGGTGAAGAGCAGCTCGAGCGGTCCGTGAGCGACCTCGTCGTCCTCGGCGACCGCCATCGCGGCGGCCACGCCGATGCCGTTGTCCGCACCGAGCGTCGTCCCCTCGGCAGCGACCCAGTCGCCGTCGCGAACGACGCTGATCCTTCCTGCTCGAGGGTCGTAGGGGCTGTCTGGGTCGCGCTCGCACACCATGTCCAGATGCGCCTGGAGGACGACCGTCGGCGCGTCGTCCCTCCCCGCCGAGGCCGGCGCCTGCACGACGGCGTTGCCCTCGTCGTCGACTGCGCTCTCGAATCCGTGGCGTTCTGCCCAGGCGAGGACGTGCTCGCGAGCCTTCGCCTCCTCTTTCGGCGGCCGCGCGATGCGCGTCAGCTCTCCGAAGCGGCTCCACACGCCGGCGGGCTCGAGGCCCTCGAGGACGCTCATCTCCGCAGCGTCAGCGCTGCGCCGGCGAACAGGAGGCCGATGCCGAGAAGACGCGGCCAGCTGACCGCGATGCGCTCGACGCCGAACCAGCCGTTTCGGTCGATCACGGTCGCGAGCGTGAACTGCGCGGCGATGAGCACGGCGGTCGTCGCGACGATGCCGATACGCGGTCCCGCCACAGTGATGGCGAGGATGATCAGCGCACTCATGACGCCGCCGAGCAGCATCCACTTCGGCGAGCCGAGCGCGTCGCCGACACCAGCTAGCGAACGGCGTGCGAGAAGCAGCACCGTGAACGCGACGACTGCCCCGATGAGAGAGGCAGTCGCGACAGCCTCGATGCTCCCCACCCGGTCGCCGAGCCGTCCCTGAACGGCAATCTGCACGGCCCCGCCGAAGCCGGCGGCGAGCGCGAGCAGGGCTGCAACTCCGGTCGAGCTCATGTGCTGACGCTACAGGGCCTGCCCAGAACGTGGGTCAGGGCGCCTGGCATACGCGACGCACCACGATGCAGCGTCCTCAGTGGCACCGATATGCCTGCATATCGGTGCTCCCTGCGTCCTTGCCTCGCGGCACGTCGCGCACGCCATCCACCGTGACCACGTTCTGGGCAGGCCCTATACGCTCCCCGCGTCCCGACGGAGAGGAGAGATCGATGATTCGCGCCCTCGTTCTGTTCGACGCCGAGCCGGATCCAGCCCGCTACAAGCAGCACGTCGACGAGTTCGCCTCCAAGGTTTCGTTTTCCGCGTTCCGACAGGGCCGCATATTCGGATCTCCCTTCGGCGAGCCGAAGTTCCGCCATTACGCGGAGTTCGAGTGGGACGACATGGAATCGTTCAAGTCAGCCACGAGCTCGCCTGAGTTCGCGGCGGCGGGGGCCGACGCGATGGACATGGGGATCCCGTTCACCGTTCACTTCGCGGAGATCTCCGGGGAGTAACGGCGTGGCGGAGCCGACGCATCCTCGTCCGCTCGACCCGGCGGAGCTCGGGTTCGAGTCGATCGTCTACGAGAAAGCGCCGCCGCGAGCGACGATCAGGCTCAACCGGCCCGACGTGTTGAACGCGTTCGACTTCCGCATGTTGAGGGAGATCGCGCGCGCCTGCGAGGATGCGTCCTGGGACGACGACGTGCGCGCCGTCGTCGTGACCGGGACAGGCCGCGCGTTCTGTGTCGGCGCCGACCTCCGCTCTTGGGACGAGGACTACCTCGGGAAGCCGAAGGAGTACTGGAAGTGGTTCGGTGCCTTCAAGGACGCCCACGACCGCATGCGCGAGATCGGGAAACCGACGGTTGCCCGGATCAACGGGATCGCGGTGGGCGGCGGCAACGAGCTGCAGATGGCGTGCGATCTCGCGGTGATGGTCGATACCGCGTTCATCCGGCACGTCGGGCTCGAGCACGGCTCGGTGCCTGCTGGGGGTGCGACGCAGTGGCTCCAGCTCATGGTGGGAGACCGGCGCGCGCGGGAGATCGTCTTCCTGTGCGACGAGATCCCTGCCGCACAGGCGGCGGAGTGGGGGCTCGTGAACCGCGCGGTTCCCGAGTCGGAGCTCGACGCGGCGGTCGACGAGCTCGTCGAGAAGCTCGCAGCGAAGCTTCCCCAGACGACGAGGTACGCGAAGCAGCAGCTCAACGTCTGGCGCGACTTCGCCTGGCACCAGACGGTCGGCCACGCGCGCGATTGGCTCTCGCTCTCGATGCTCGGCGACGAGGCGCAGGACGCCGTGCGTGGGTTCCTTGGGCGAAAGGAGAGCTGACGATGGCTGACGAGGTGTTGACCGCGCGAGCCGGGGCAGTGCTCACGATCACGCTCAACCGGCCCGAGGTCTTCAACGCGTTCAACCGCGCCCTTCACGGCGCTTTGCGCGAGGCACTGGGCGAGGCTGCGGATCCCGAGGTGCGCGCCGTCGTCATCACGGGTGCCGGCCGTGGCTTCTGCTCCGGACAGGACCTGAAGGAGTTCCCGGACCTGCCCGGCGGCATACGGGAGGCGCTCGAGGGGACGTACCACCCGAATATCCGGGCGATCCGCGCGCTCGAGAAGCCCGTCATCGCGGCGATCAACGGCCCGGTTGCGGGTGCGGGGCTCTCGCTCGCGTGCGCGTGTGACGTGCGGATTGCCTCCGACGCGGCGACCTTCGTTCCGGGATTCATCGGGATCGGGCTGATCCCCGACGCGGGCGGGTCGTGGTTCATCCACCGGCTGCTCGGCTACTCGCGAGCCTTCGAGTGGATGGTCTCGAACCGGCGTCTGGGCGCGGACGAGGCGTGCGCGTTCGGTCTCGTGTCGGAGGTTGTGGCGGCAGACGACTTTCCGCCGCGCGTCGAGGACCTTGCGTCCTGGTACGCGCAGCTGCCGACTCGAGGTGTTGCGATGACCAAGCAGCTCTTCGAGCACGCGTACACGGCAGCGCTCGAGGAGCAGCTCGAGCTCGAGGCCGAGCTCCAGCAAGCGGCCACGTCCACCGAGGACTTCGGCGAAGGCGTCCAGGCCTTCCTCGACAAGCGTTCGCCCGACTTCAAGGGACGCTAGGCGAAACATCCGTGTCCGCTGGCGCCGTCAGCGCGGTCGACTACCACACGGGCGGTGAGCCCTTCCGGATCGTCACCGGCGGGGTCGAGGCGCTGCGCGGCTCGACGATCCTCGACAAGCGCCGCGACGCGCTCGAGCGCGTGGACGACATCAGGCGACTGCTCGTTTTCGAGCCCCGCGGCCACGCCGACATGTACGGGGGCTTCGTCGTGGAGCCGAACGACGAGGACGCCGATCTCGGTGTCGTCTTCTTCCACAACGCCGGGTATTCGACGGCCTGCGGGCACGGGACGATCGCGCTCGTGACGTGGGCGCTCGAGGAAGGTGTGATCGCGAGGCACGACGGCGAGAACCGCGTCGTCGTGGACGTGCCCTCCGGGCGGCTCGAGACATGGGCGCAGGTCGAAGACGGCCGGGTGAGATCGGTCCGCTTTCGCAACGTCCCCGCCTTCGTCTGGGCCGAGCGCCTCGAGGCCGGCGACCACGTCGTCGACGTCGCCTTCGGCGGGGCGTTCTACGCCTCGCTCGAGGAGCGAGTGCAAGCAGTCGAGCTGCCGCGGCTGATCGAGCTCGGACGGAAGATCACGCGTGAGCTCGAGGATCGCCACGACATCGTCCATCCGCTCGAGCCCGAGCTGCGCGACGTCTACGGCGTGATCTTCTGGCAGGACGAAGCCGAGCAGCCCTTGATGCAGCGAAATGTCACTGTCTTCGCCGACGGCGAGGTCGACCGCTCGCCCTGCGGGAGCGGGACGTCTGCGCGCCTTGCCCTCCTCGATCGCTCAGGCCGGCTGCCGCGAGGAGAGGAACTTCGTCACCTGAGCATCGTCGGTTCGGAGTTCAAGGCCAAGGTTGTCGGAGAGGCAGCGGTTGCGCACTTTCCGGCGGTCGTCACGGAGGTCGAGGGGAGCGCGTATCGGACGGGAGAGCACGTCTTCACGCTCGCCGACGACGATCCGCTCGGCGAAGGCTTCTTGCTGCGCTAACACTCACGCGAATGCTTTGGCGGCGAGCCGGGTAGAACGAAAGATCGCCATTTCGAGCCAGGCACTTCCGAAGCGATATACGTCTGCCTCCCTGATCGCTCGCGGAGGTATGGGCGAGGTCTACCGCGCGACCGACTCCGTCCTCCAGCGAAAGGTGGCGGTCAAGCTCCTTTCGGAGCGGTACGCGCGCGACGAGGAGGTGCACGCCCGCTTCCGGCGCGAGGCGCTCTCCGCTGCACGTCTCTCCGGGACGCCGCACGTGATCACCGTCTTCGACGTCGGCGAGCACCGGCAGCAGCCGTACATCGTCATGGAGTACCTCGAAGGCGGCTCCGTCTTCGATCGGCTGCGTGAGGGTCGCGCCTCTCCCGCGCAAGCGCTCGAATGGCTCCGCCAGGCGGGACAGGCACTCGACCGCGCACACGCGCAGGGTGTCGTCCACCGTGACGTGAAGCCGGCCAACCTCCTGCTCGACCGAGACGGAAGCGTCAATGTCTCCGACTTCGGGATTGCTTCGACCTCGGGCCTCGACACCTTGACACTCCCGGGAACGATCCTCGGGACTGCCGGCTACCTCTCCCCCGAGCAGGCCCGCGGAGAGCCGGCGACACCCGCGAGCGATCGCTACGCGCTCGGCGTCGTCGCGTTCGAGCTGCTCACGGGGCGACGACCGTTCGTGGGGGACACGGCGGCTACCGAAGCGTTCGCTCATGTCACCGCGCCAGTGCCGAGCGCCGAGAGGATCGATCCCGGCCTCCCATACGGCATGGACGATGTGCTGAGGCGAGCACTCGCGAAGGATCCCGCAGACCGGCCCGCAAGTTGCGCTGAGCTCGTCGCCGAGCTCGAGGACGCCTTCGAGCGCGCATCTGCTCCAACGTATGTCGCGGCCTCTGTTGCCACGGCCGCCGCCTTCGATACGGGACAGTGGACGCGACGACTGGCGAAACCGGCGACTGCGCATCACCGCGCCAGCCCCCCTTATCGGAGGCTCGTGCCGGCGGCCCTCGGGCTCCTCGTGGCCGGCCTTCTCGTGGCCGTGCTCCTCGGCTCGCTCCGCGACGGAGATCCGGTCGCCGGGAACGACCGCCCGCCGGCTACGACGACGGAGTCGACTACCCCGACGACGACCACACCGGCCACCACGACCGCGGAGCCAACCACAACGACGGAACCGCCAACCACTACGACAGAACCGCCGCCAACGACGACTCAGCCACCGGAGACGACTGTTGCCGGTAACCCGGTCGCCCTCAACGACGAGGGATTCGCCCTCATGCAGGACGGTGAGTACGACCGTGCCCTTCCGCTCCTCGAGCGGGCGGTGGATGCATTGAGCGGAACGGGCTCGACCACCGAGGCCTATGCGAGCTACAACCTGGCCTACACCCGGTTCGCCCTGGGTAGTTGCGAGGGCGTGCTGCCGTTACTCGATCGCTCGGAAGCTGTTCAGGGCGAGCGGCGGGAAATCAATCGGCTTCGCCGCGAGTGGCGGGACCGCTGCACCGACGGGGATGGCGACGAGGACGACGATTGAGGCGCGTTACGCGAGCTGCGCGATGACCTCGTCCTCCTCCGGGAAGCGGCCCTTGGCCTCCTTGGAGAAGATGATCTGCCCGTCCGCGACGACGTCGAACTGCGACTTCCGGCCGGGCGTCGCCGTTGCTCGAGCATCCGTCTTCGACTCGATCTCGGCCGCGAGACTCGCGGCCCGCTTGTCGTAGCCGCTTCAGGTCGGGCAGTAGAAGATCTCGACCGTCATCCGGGCAGCCTAGCGGCGACTGTCGCGAACGAAGCTCTCAGAGGGTCTTGAACTGCTCGAACGGCTGGCGGCACGCGTCGCAGTAGCGAATCGACCGGCACGGGGTCGGGCCGAAGAGGTTCTCGAGCCGCGTCGCCGTCGAGCCGCAGTACGGGCAGCGGAACCCGCCGCGCTGAAGGTCGACCAGCGTCAGCTTCCCGGCCGAGCGCGGGGCGGGTGGTGCGAAGCCGGCGGCGCGGAGCTTCTCCCTTCCTTCCGGCGTGATCCTGTCGGTCGACCACGAGTCGTCCAGGACTACGCGGACTTCCGCCTTCGCGCCGAGCTCACCGACCTTCGCTTCCATCGCGCGCTGCATGTGCTCGAGCGCCGGACAGCCCATGAACGTCGGGGTGAACTCGATTCGCACGTGACCGTCCTCGACCTCCACGTCCTTGACGACGCCGAGGTCGACGAGGGAGATGACCGGAATCTCCGGATCGGGGATCTCCGCCAGCGCCTCCCAGACGTCGTCGGCGGTCACCACTGCGCACCCGCGGGGGCCGAGCGGCGGACCATCGTCATCTCTTCCCACAGCTGGGCGAGCTCGGCCTCGTGAACACCGCGTGACACCGGCTCGACGTCCGGAAGCTCGCGGCCCAGCCGCTCTTCAGCGCGCCGTCGAAGCTCGGGGCGGAGCTCGTCGTCGAGGACGCCGAGCGCGTAGGGCCACAGCTCGTCGACCGCCTCGGCGAGGCGCTCCCGACCTTCGTCGCTGCCGAGCAGGCGGTCGACCCACATCTCCGCGTGCATGCGGTGGTACGTCTCCTCGCGATCCATCTTTGCCGCGATGCCCGCGATCTCTGGATCGTCGGACGACTTGAGAGCAGCGAGCCGGATCTCGTCGGCGGTCTCGTACAGCCAGTGCCGCGCGATCGTTCGCGCCCACTCCAGCCGTCGAAGCTGCACGAGCGGCGCACAGCGGTACTCGTCCGGCCGGCGGTCGAAGGCGAGCTCGTCCGCCGTCGTTCCGAGCTCGGCAGCTGCCAGCTCGTACAGCGCGCGCGCGTGCCCGATCTCGTTCTGCGCGATCGACGAGAAGGCGACATCCTCCTCGAGGAAGGGCGCGATCCCGGTCCACTCCGAGTTCCGCCAGCCGAGAAAGAGCTCGTCGTCGGCGATCGCGAGGAGAAGGTCTGTGCGGTCGCTCATATGTGTCCCACGCCGCCGAGGGCCGGGCATGCCCGGACCCTACGCAGCCGTAGGGGCGAGGCATGCCTCGCCCTCGTGCGCCCGGCGCTCACGTCTCCTCGCCTCCTGGCGCCGATTCGAGCGTGCCCGCCTTCTCGCGCGCTTCGCGCAGCCGTGCCTTGATCGAGTACCCGTCGACGCGGCGGTACTTCATCTCGAACTCGTCAGGGAACTCCTCGATCTCGCTCACCGCCTCGCGCGGAACGAGCCAGAGAGCGACCGACTCCTGCCGACGGCCGTACTGCTCGCGCGCATAGATCTCGGCGAAGCGCTCGTCGGGCGCAGTCACCGTTCCCGCATGTTGAAGCGGCTGGCCCTTCCGCTCCTGCCTGAAGACCTCGAACACCATCGTCGCTAGGCGGCCTCGGCGAGCACCACCCGCTCGACCCAGGCGACGTCCTCGCGCGAGAGCCGGCGGAAGGAGAGCCGCTCTTCGGAGGCGGGCCCGTGCCCGGTGACGACGGCGCGGAGCTTCTCCCAGTCGGGCTCGGTATAGCCCCAGACGCCGGTCTCCTCGTCCTTCGCGAGCGCCGGGTCCGGGATCTCGAGGCCGAGCTCGCGGATCTGCGGCACGTACCCGTCGAGGAACTCCTGGCGCGCGTCCTCGTTCGCCTGGCTCTTGATCCGCCAGATGTACATGGGGTCTTCCTCGGCGGGGATCGGGTTGCCATGGAAGTGCATCAGCGGCTCCCACCAGCGGTTAACCGCTTCCTGCACCAGCTCGAACTGCTCCGGGGTGCCGGTGACCATCGCGAGGATCACGTCTCGCCCGTGGAGGATGTGGAAGGACTCCTCCCAGCAGATCTTCTTCATGATCCGCGCGTACGGCGCGTACGAGCACTTGAGGAGCGCTTTCTGCGAGACGATCGCCGCGGCGTCGACGAGCCAGGCGATCACGCCCACGTCGCCCCAGGTCTTCGTCGGGTAGTGGAACACGTTGTGGAACTTCGCCTTACCGGAGACGAGGTCGTCGAGGCTCGCGCTTCGCGGCTTCCCGAGGTCCTCGACGACGCGGTAGATCAGCTGCGCGTGCCCGACCTCGTCCTGGATCTTCGCGGTGAGCGCGAGCTTGCGCTGAAGCGTCGGCGCGCGGAGGATCCAGTCCCGCTCGGGCAAGACGCCCATGAGCTCGGAGTTGCCGTGCATCTCGATGAACTTGACGAGCTTCGCCCGATACTCGTCGGGCATCCAGTCGCTCGTCTCGACCTGCCCGCCGCCCTGGACGTACTCCAAGAACTCCTTCGTCCGCGAATCCATGGATTTGGCCTCCTACCGAACGGTCGTTAGCATGAAGTATATATGCCGACGAGAAGGGCTCAGCTGACGCGGGAAGCCGCAAAGCTCTTCGCAGAGCGGGGATTCCACGGCACGTCCATGGGCGACCTCGCCGACGCGCTCGGGGTTCAGAAGGGCTCCCTCTACTCGCTGACCGGGTCGAAGCAAGAGCTCCTGCTCGAGACGATGCGCGCAGGGGCGCGTGCGTTCCACGGCGCGCTCGATGACGTTCCAGACCGAGCTCCCGCGGCCGAGCGCGTGCGTCTCGCGTTGCGCGGGCACCTCCGGGTCGTCTCGGAGCAGCTCGACGTCGCGACGGTGTTCACCCGCGAGTGGCGCTATCTCGAAGACCGCTACCGCGACGAGATTCTCGTGGAGCGGCGGCGTTACGAGGACCGCTGGCGAGCGCTCTTCGACGAGGGAGTCGCGTCGGGAGGGCTCCGTACCGACCTCGACACCGGCGCCGCCACGCTGCTCGTCCTGTCGGCGGCGAACTGGGCGTACACGTGGCTCGAGCCCGGCCGCGACACCGACGAGCTCGCGGATCGGTTCACGTCGATCGTCGTCGACGGCATCCGCGGGTACGCCACGTCCTCGTAAGCGGTGACCCTGTGGACACAGTGGCGCACTGTTGACGCCTTAGCAGGGCCAGGCACTGTAAAGAGCGGATGACCGCACTGCTCATCGCGAACCCCTGGGCGTCCGGCGTCGACGAGGACCGCCTCGCCGGTGTGCGGGCGGCATTACCTGCGGGAACGGAGCTCCGGCTCACCAGTGCGCCGCGGCGATGCGATCGAGATCGCGCGCGAGGTATCAGGCCGCGTCGCCGCGCTCTATGTCTTCGGCGGTGACGGCACGTTCAACGAGGTGTTGAACGGCATCGACGGCAGCACCCCGCTCGGATTCATCCCCGGAGGAGGCACGAGCGTGCTGCCGCGGGCCCTCGGGATCCCGCGGGGATCCGCGCAGGCGGCCCGGCGGCTCACGGAGAACGCGAGACCGCGACGCATCGGCCTCGGTCGGGTGAACGGGCGCCGCTTCGGCTTCGCCGCCGGCGTCGGGCTCGACGCGGAGATCGTGCGCGCGGTCGACGACCTCGGCCGTCGCTCGGACGGCCGTCGCCCCGGAAACCTCGCATTCGCCTGGACCGGGCTCCGCACGCTCGCGCGGCACAACTACCGCCTCGATCCCGCGCTCGAAGTCAAGGGGCACGGGCGCGCCGCCTTCGCCCTCGTCTCCAACGGGCCTTCGTACAGCTACGCAGGGCGCGTTGCGCTCCAGCCGGCGCCGAACGCGAGCTTCGAGGGCGGTCTCGACCTCGTGGCGCCGACCGAGGTTCGCTCGCGCGACATCCCACGCATCGCCCGCTACGCCCTGCGCTGGGGCGACCGGGAGAACGCCCGCGGCCTCGTCTACGTGCACGACGCCGATCGGCTCGAGATCGTGTGCGATCGGCCGCTCCCCCTGCAGGCAGACGGTGAGGATCTCGGCGATGTCGAGCACGCCGTCTTCGAAGCCGAGCACGAAGCCGTCACCATCCTTGCTTAGTCCGTAAAGGACTAGTACGCTCCGGAATATGGCGCAGACGACGGCCGCGACGCGGGCCGTGACGACGACGGAGGCGGCCGTGCTCGCGCTCCTGGCCATCGAAGGGGAACAGTCGGGCTACGACCTGCTCAGGCTGATGTCCAGGGCGATCGGCCACATCTGGACACCCGCCAAGAGTCAGCTCTACGCCGTCCTTCCCCGACTTGCCGGCGACGGCCTTGCCGAGCGCCGCCAAGTGGTGCAGTCGACGCGCCCCGACAAGCAGCTGTACCGGATCACGCGCGACGGCCGAACGGCGCTCGATGCCTGGCTCGAGACGGTCGACCCCGGCTCCGTGGAACCGTTCTTCCTGAAGCTCTTCGTCGGCGGCTTGACGTCGCCCGAGGTGCTGGTTCGGCACGTCGAGCAGTTCCGACGCGACACCGAGGAGCGTTTGGAGGAGCTCCGCGCGATCGAGCCGACGAACTCACGGACCGGAAACGATTTCTTCCACTACTTCCTCCTGCGGCTCGGCATCGAGCGCGCCGAGCAGTCGCTCGTGTGGGCTGATTGGGTCGTCGCCGAGCTCGAAGGAGCGCCGGAATGAGAGGCGCGCTCGCCGCCGTCGCCACCGTGCTCTTCGTCGGGTTTGCCTGCAGCTCCGGAGCCGCGCAGCCCGCTGCGGACCCGGCAGCTGCCGCAGACGTCCGCAAGCTCGCGGCCGAGATGGAGCGGATCCATCCGACCTCTTCCACTCCGTGTCGCGGTCGCAGTTCCACGGCGCGGTCGACGATCTCGTCGGGCGGCTCCCCGCGCTCGAGCGGGATGAGCTGCTCGTGGAGCTCCTGCGCATAATCGCCATGACCGGGGAGCGCGACGGGCACATGGGGCTCTTTCCGCTGGTCGACCACGCGCAGGATCTCCATCTCGCTCCGATCCGCGTCTGGTCGTTCCCCGAGGGGATGTTCGTCGTCGCCTCGCCCGAGCAGCCGGCTCTTGTCGGTGCCCGGCTCGTCGAGATCGAGAGTCGCCCGGTAGACGAGGTCGCCGCGCTCGTGCGGCCCCTCGTCACACGCGACAACCAGTCGAGCCTGATCCTCCGCCTGCCCGAGTTCATGATCACGGGCGAGATCCTCCACGGGCTCGGCCTCTCGTCAGGCGCCGACAAGGTACGACTGACCCTGGAGCGCGCCAACGGCGAGCAGTTCGACGCCGAACTTCCCACACTCGCGGGTCCTGCGTACTGGAATCTCGTCGAGCACGTCTGGGCGCCGCCTCCACCGCCTGCCGCGCCGACTCCGCTCTGGCTTCGCAACCAGCAGAAGACCCAGTGGATCGCGAAGCTGGCGCGCGGACGTGTCGTCTACGCGGTGTACTCGCACGCGACCGAGCAGACGAACCGCTTCGCCGCGAGCGTCCTCGAGCGCGCGCGGAACCCGAAGGTCAGGCGCGTGATCGTCGATGTTCGACTGAACGGCGGCGGCGACAACACCTCGTACTCCCCGCTGATCGACGCGCTGCGCAGCCGAGCCGTCAACCGGCGCGGCCGGCTCGTGCTGTTGACGGGACGCGTGACGTTCTCGGCCGGAGGCAACTTCGTCGCCGAGGTCGATGCTTTCACGCGTGCTCGCATCGTCGGCGAGGCGGCCGGCGGCAGCCCCCACAACTACGGCGACTCCCAGCCGGTGGAGCTCGAGACGCTCGGCTGGACGGTCTACGTGCCGCCGCAGTACGTCGAAGTACTCGGTCGGCCCGACGAGCGCGTGGAGATCGAGCCCGATGTCGCCGTGCAGATCGGCGCAGCCGATCACTTCGCCGGCCGTGACCCCGTGCTCGCGAGAGCAATCGCGTTGCGCTGACGCGACCAGCTTCCTGAATACACTGAGACGGCGATGAGCCAGGTGCTGCCGGCGGAGGGAGGCTTGCGCCGAGTCATCGGCGACGGTGAGTCGCTTCCGGACGGCGAGGTCGAAGGGCTCGGCCCGGACGACCTGCTGGCGATCTACCGGAACCTCGTCCTTCTGCGGACATACGACGAGCGCAGCGTCGTCTACCACCGGCAAGGCCGCATCGGCACGTACGCGATCTTCTGGAATCACGAGGCTCTGCAGGCCGGGTCCGTCTATGCGCTCGAAGAGCGGGACTGGATCTTCCCTGCGTACCGCGAGTCGGCGATCGGGCTCCTCCGGGGAATGCCGATCTCGACCGTCCTCTCCTGGTGGCGAGGACATCCGGCGGGGTGGTGGAACCCGCAGGAGTTCAACGTCGCCTCGATCTGCGTCCCGATCGCAACCCAGATCCCCCATGCCGTCGGATTCGCCTGGGGCTCTGCCCTGAAGGGCGAAGACCGCGTCGCTCTCGTCCTGTTCGGGGACGGCGCCACCTCAGAGGGCTCGTTCCACGAAGGCGCCACCTTTGCCGGGGTCATGAAGGCGCCGGTCGTGCTCTTCTGCAGCAACAACCAGTGGGCGATCTCGACCCCGCTCTCCGCCCAGACCGCCGCGCCCACCCTTGCCGACAAGGCGATCGGCTACGGGATACCGGGGATGCGCGTCGACGGCGGCGACGTGCTCGCGGTGTACGAGGCGACGCGGGAGGCGGTCTCGCGGGCGCGTGCGGGCGAGGGCCCGACCTTCATCGAGGCGGTCACCTACCGCGCGGCGCCGCACGCCACTGCGGACGACCCCTCGATCTACGTCGACGCCGAGCGCGTCGAGGAGGCGAGGGAGAACGAGTGCGTCGGGCGCTACGAGCGATATCTCCTTCGAACAGGGGTCCTGACCGAGGAGAGAGCGGCGGAGATCAAGGCCGAGGCGCTCGAGCTCATGCGCGCCGGCATTGCCGAGGCGGAGGCGGAGCCTCCGGCGGACCCAGCCCTCGTCTTCGAGCACGCGTATGTGGACCCACCGCCTTCGCAGGCGGACGATCTCGCGGAGCTGAAGAGAATCCTCGATGCCTGAGCGGTTTCTCGTCGAGGCGGTGAACGACGCGCTCCATGTGGAGATGGAACGCGATTCGACGGTTCTCGTGATGGGGGAGGACGTCGGGCGGCTAGGCGGTGTCTTCAGGGCGACCGCCGGGCTCCAGGATCGTTTCGGCGAAGATCGCTGCATCGACACGCCACTCGCGGAAGCCGGGATCGTCGGTACCGCGGTCGGGCTGTGCATGGCGGGCTGGCGACCGGTGTGCGAGATGCAGTACGACGCGTTCAGCTATCCGGGGCTCGACCAGCTCATCAACCACGTCGGCCGCTATCGCTGGCGCACGGGCGGGAAGATGTCCTTCCCGCTCACCATTCGAATGCCGTACGGCGGCGGCGTGCGTGCGCCGGAGCTGCACGACGACTCGCCCGAGACGTACTACGTCCACACGCCCGGTGTGAAGGTCGCGATTCCCGCGACGCCGGCGGACGCGAAGGGGCTGCTCTCGGCAGCGATCCGCGATCCCGACCCGGTCGTGATCCTCGAGCCGAAGCTCCACTACCGCACGTCGAAGCAGGACGTGCCGGAAGGCGAGCACGTCGTGCCGCTCGGGAAGGCGCGGATCGCGCGAGAAGGGTCGGACGTGACCCTCGTCGCCTACGGCGCGATGGTGCCCCTCTGCGAGAAGACCGCCGAGGCTCTCGCGGACGAAGCTTCCTGCGAGGTCCTCGACCTGCGTTCGCTGAAGCCGCTGGACGAGGTCGCGCTGCTCGAGTCGGTCGGCAAGACAGGGCGGGCCGTTCTCGTGCAGGAGGCGCCGCGGGTATGCGGCTTCGCCGCCGAGGTGGCCGCCGTGCTGGCGGAGAAGGCGATCTTCGACCTACGCGGGCCGGTGCATCCGGGTCACTGGCTACGACGTGCCGTACCCGTACTGGCAGATCGAGGACGCCTATATGCCTTCGGTCGAGCGCATCGCCGACGCGGTGCGGCGCGTGCTCGTCGCCTAACGTCGTGGCGCTGCACGAGATTCCGTTGGAGCGACGCACGCTCCACGGTCACTTCTCCCGCGAGCTCGAGCCGGTGGTGACGATCGATTCCGGGGATTCGGTCGTCTTTTCTGCACCCGATGCCGGCTGGGGAATCGGGCCGCCTACCGATGACGAGGGCACGCGCGAGCGATTCGAGCCTCGCGATGCCGAGCTGGACGCAGGGCATCCGCTGGTGGGGCCCGTCGAGATCCGCGGTGCTCGGACCGGCAAGACGCTGGAGGTGCGAATCGACGAGGTGCGGGTCGGTGCGTGGGGCATCACCGACGCCGGTGGATGGAGCACGCCTCTCAACGAGCGGCTCGGGGTGGCGGAAGGCGACACGACGACGCTTGTCTGGGAGCTGGACGCGGACGCTCGGATCGGTCGCGACCAGGCGGATCGGACCGTCGCGCTCCACCCCTTCCTCGGCGTGATCGGCATGCCGCCCGCGGAGCCCGGCGTCCACTCGACTGCGCCGCCTCGTCCGAGTGGCGGGAACATCGACTGCAAGGAGCTGGTGGCCGGAACGAAGCTCTACCTCCCGATCTCCGTCGACGGCGCACTGGTCTCCGCCGGCGACGGGCATGCGGCACAAGGCGACGGTGAAGTCTCGCAGCTCGCGATCGAGGCTCCGCTCGAGCGGGCGCGGCTCACCGTCGAGGTGCGAGACGACCTGACGCTGACCACGCCTGTCGCATGGACGCCGGACGCCTGGCTGGCGTTCGGCTTCGACGAGGACCTGGACGAGGCGGCCGCGATCGCGATCGATGCGATGCTCGAGCTCATGGGGCGCGAGCACGGCCTCGGTCGGCGCGAGGCACTCGCCCTTGCGAGCGTCGTCGTCGATCTTCGCGTCACGCAGATGGTGAACGGCGTGCGCGGAATCCACGCGGTGCTGTCCCACGACGCGATTCGGGGCTAGATGCCGGAGCGGCTCCGCCTGTGGCTCGAGCGAGGCGAGCGGGGCTACCACCTCCGCGACGCGGCGACCGAGGAGCCCATCCGCTGGGAGGATCCGCGGATTCGGGTGATCCCTGTGGCGGGGGTCTCCTACAGACTCGATGCGCTCGACGATCCGTCGTTCGACCCGGGGCGTAGGCTGGCGCTCGTTGCGGAGCCGGACAATCCTCACGACCGACACGCGGTGGCGGTCTACAACGAGGCGCAGACCGTCCAGCTCGGGTACGTGCCCGCTGCGGTCGCGCCCGAGCTCTCAGGCGACGAGCAGGCCGTCTCGCTCTGGCGCGTCGACGGAGGGCTGCGCGTCCTGATCGCGCCCGCCGATGCCTGGATCGGAATCCCCAGCTAGGTGGGCGACCCGCCCTACCGCATCGTCACCGAGCGGATGGTCATCCGTTGCTGGGAGCCGAGCGACGCGCCTCGCCTCAAGGACGCGATCGACTCGAGCCTCGAAGAGCTCCGACCGTGGATGCCGTGGGCACGCTCCGAGCCGCAAGAGTTGTCGGAAAAGGTGGAGCTGCTACGCAGGTTCCGCGGTCAGTTCGATCTGGGCACCGACTTCGTGATGGGGATGTTCGAGCATGACGAGAGCGCTGTCGTCGGTGGGACCGGGCTGCACAAGCGACGCGGTGCGCATGCGCTCGAGATCGGATACTGGGTCCGAAGCAGCCATGTCGGCAAGGGCCTCGCCTCGGAGTCGACTGCCTGCCTGACCCGGGTTGCGTTCGAGCTCTGCGACGTCGACCGCGTCGAGATTCGCGTCGATCCTGCGAACGAGGCGAGTATCGCGATCCCGCGCAGGCTCGGGTTCACCGAGGAGGGGATCCTGCGCCGGCGCCTTCCACCCGACGAGATGGGGGTGCCTCGCGACGTGATCGTCTTCAGCCTCTTCCGCGACGAGTTTCCCGGCTCGCCTGCATCGTCGGTACCCGTACGCGCCTTCGACGCCGCCGGCGAGCGCGTCCTGTGAGGGACACCTGGCTCGTCTACCTCGCACTCGGAGGGCTGCTCCTCGTGGCATGCGGGGTGTTGGTCGGCGGTTCGGCCCGCGGCCGGCTGGGAACCGCGGCGGTCGTCGTGTTCATCGTCGCCGTCGTGTTGTGGGTGGCCGACTTCGCGGCGATCTCGTCCGGGTATCGCGACGCCGACGGATTCTTCGCGTGTGGTGAAGCCTGCACTGGGATGCACTTCTCGACGACGATCGGCTTCCTCGCGCCGCCGCTCTTGATCTCGACCGCCGCGCTGGGTGCACTCATCGCGCTGCATCAGCGCCGGCGCGGCCGCGCGCCCGAATAGACGAGAATCGCCGGAGATGGCGCGCGCGTTCACGCTCCCGGATCTCGGTGAGGGCCTGACGGAGGGCGAAGTCGCCCGCTGGCTCGTGACCGAGGGCCAGGTCGTCGCCGAGGACGATCCCCTCGTCGAGATCCAGACCGACAAGGCGACGGTCGAGATTCCTTCACCGTATGCGGGAACGGTTCTGATGATCGTCGTCCCGGAAGGCGAGGTCGCACCGGTCGGCGCCAGGCTGGTCGTGATCGGCGAGCCGGGCGAGGCGGTCGACGAGCCGACCCCGGAGGCGCCAAGTGACACAGTGTCACAAGGAGCTCGAGCGGCGTCACCGTCGGCCCCGGCGGCGGATCGTGCTCAGGCGACGCCGCTCGTCCGGAAGATCGCAGCGGAGCTCGGCGTGGATCTGGGTACCGTCGCCGCGACCGGCCCCGGCGGCCGCATCACGGAAGACGACGTGCGATCTGCGGCGAGCGCCGGCGCTGCGACGGAGGGAAGGCGCGAGCCCTTGCGTGGTGTCCGCCGCGTGATCGCAGAGCACATGCGCCGCGCGCACTCGGAGGTCCCGGCGGTGACCTGGGTCGAGGAGTGCGATTTCGAGAACGTCGAGCTCGAACGGCTCCTCGCGATCGTGGTGAAGGCGGTCGCATCGTCGCTCCCGGAGTTTCCGGAGGTGAACGCTCGGCTCGAGGGCGACTCGATCGTCTATCTCGATCGGTACGACATCGGCGTCGCCGTTCAGACCGAGCAGGGCCTCGTCGTCCCCGTCGTGCGCGGTGCCGACGGAAGGACGGTCGAGGAGCTCGATGCCGAGATCCGTCGGCTCGCGGAGGGCGCCCGTGCCGGAGCGCTCGAGCCATCCGAGCTCAAGGGCTCGACGTTCACGGTCACGAGCGCCGGGAAGCTCGCGGGTCTCTTCCAGACTCCGATCGTCAACCACCCCGAGGTCGCGATCCTGAGCATCGGACGCGTTGCCGAGCGACCGGTCGTACGCGAGGGCGAGGTCGTCGTGCGACGAAGCGGAACCATCGCGGTCACGTTCGATCACCGGGTCGTCGACGGCGCGCGGGCGGCGGAGTTCGGGCTCGCGGTGATCGCTCGGCTCGAGAGCCGGGGTAGACGAGGGGGTCAGACCCGTGGGGTCTGACCCCCTTCCTCCGATCAGTCGTCGTCGTTCCCGCCACGCGACTTGATCTGCGCGCGGATCTCGCCGCCGCCGAAGGTCGACGAGTGGACATTGGCGTACGTGACGCCCTCCCGGAGGGCGTCAACGACCTCGTCGAAGTCACCTGCGGCGATCCCTTGCCCGACTGCCTGCGCGTTCGGTGCGATGTCCCCCGGCCTGATCGTCCCGGTGACGGACCCGCCGGGCATCGGGCACGCCGGCGTCGAGTCGACCGGTGACGCGTTCGTTCCCGTCTCGCAGAGCCACGCCGTGATGCCACCGTTGACGCTCAGCTGCGCGAAGTGGATGTGCGCCTGCGTGACGGTTCCGATGAGGTTCGAGAACGTCAGCCTGTAGTTGATCTCGTCGTCGTCCTCGTCGATCCTGATCTCGATCGTGCCCCGTGCAGGTGTCGAGTTCGGCGGAACCTCCTGGTAGCCGATCAGCCTGTTCGACTTCGAGTCCCCCGCCTTGCTCGGCCCAGCGGCTCCGATCGATGCGAGCACGCCGAGGAGCAGAGCGCCAGCGATCGCCACGACCAGGACCACGGTGGTACGTCTCGCCATGTGAACCCCCTCTGAATTGGACGTCGCTCGGGATTACGCCGGCCGGCGGTGCCCGGATTCCGCACCTCTACACTGGGCTCGGTGGGAGACTGGTACACGATCGGGCTCAGTCTCGGCCTGGGCCTCGGTTTCGGCGTGATCCTGTCCGGGCTGCTCGGTGTGAACGCCGTCGGGACCGCCGTCGCAGCTCTGGTCGGGGCGGCAGCGGGCGCGGCGGTCGGCTACGCGCTCGTCGGAGATCTCGCGGAGGCCCTTGCCGGAGCGGCCGCCGGGCTCGCCGGAGCCCTCTCGGCCGCGATCATCGTCCGGGGTGCGCGTCGGCGGGGCGCGACGCGCATGGGAATTGCCGCCTACGTGTCGGCGGTTGGCCTCCTCGTCTGCCTGCTCGCGCTGATTCCGCTCGTGGGGTACGTCGTGACCGTCGTGCTGCCCGTGCTCGCCGTCCGCATGCGCGGCCGTCAGGCAGCTCGCTACGCGGGGCTGCGGACTCTCGCCAAGTGAACCGAGCGCCGGAGCGCGTCGCGACGACGGACGCCGAGCGTGCCCGCGCCGACATGGTCGAGCGCCAGCTCCGACGTCGCGGCGTCTTCGACGAACGCGTGCTCGGCGCGATGGAACGCGTGCCCCGAGAGCGCTTCGTCCCCGAGCACCTTCGGCACCTCGCGTACGAGGACGGAGCCCTTCCGATCGGAAGCGGACAGACGATCTCGCAGCCGTTCATCGTCGCGACGATCTGTCAGCTGCTCGCGCTCTCGGCGACCGACCGCGTCCTGGACGTGGGCACGGGCTCCGGCTACCAGGCGGCGGTGCTTGCGGAGCTCGCGACGACGGTCGTCACGATCGAGCGCGTGCCCGAGCTCGCGGATGCTGCAAGGGATGCACTCGTCCAAGCGGGCTACGGCCACGTCGAGGTTCTCGTCGGAGACGGGTCTGTGGGAGTGCCCGACCGAGCTCCGTTCGATGGGATCGCGGTCGCGGCGGCGGCTCCGGCGGTTCCGCCGGCGCTGTACGAGCAGCTCGTCGAAGGAGGACGACTCGTCGTTCCGCGTGGCGGCCGTTGGGGTCAGCAGCTCGTCGTCGTCGAGCGCACCGAGGCGGGACCGCTCGAGCGGGCGAGCGTCCCGTGCCGCTTCGTGCCGCTCGTGGGCGCAGAAGGGTTTGGCGATTCCTAGCCGAATGGGGGGTCAAGGCGGCGATGCCGCCGACTACCCTTCGACTTCGGTGGAATCCTCTGCTGCTGATGTGCGGGTCGGTTTCTCGCGCGCGCGAGCGCGTGCGGCCCTCCGCCACCGTGGGAACTGGGAGCAGCTCGTCAAGTTCTGCTTCGTCGGGGCGACGGGGTACATCGTCAACCTGTGGGTGTTCGGGCTGCTCGTGCTCGTCGTGGGGCTCCACTACATCCCGGCCGCCGTCTGCTCGTTCCTGGTTGCCGTCACCAACAACTACGCGTGGAACCGCCTCTGGACGTTCCGTGACCAACGTGGTCACGTCGCGTACCAGGGCATGCGCTTCCTCGTCGTCTCGACCCTCGCCCTCGTCGCGAATCTCGGAGTCCTCTACGTGCTCGTTCGAGCGGGGCTCCCGGAACTCGCCGCGCAGGCGGTTGCGATCGTGCTCGTAACGCCGATCAACTTCGTCGGCAATAAGCTCTGGTCGTTCGGGCCGACTCGCCGCAGCCGCTGAGATTCATATTCGCGGTCCTCGCGGCCGTGCTGGCTGTCGGCGTCCTCGCTGCCGCTGAGCCCGCCACGGCGGCGCCGCGCCAAGAAACGGCGCTACTCACCGAGGAGCGCGCGATCGAGCTCGCGCTCGCCCAACCCAAGATCTCGAGGTGGCTCGAGCGCTATCCACCCGACCCGACCACCTCTGCGACGTTTCGCCAGGAAACGAGGACATGGCTCGTGAAGGCGTGGTCGGGCGACGCCGGGCAGATCGCGCTGGCCGTCGTCGAGGACACGACGGCCACCGTCAGCGAAGCATGGACCGGCCCACAGGTCGCATGGAAGATGGCGCGAGGCCGAGAGGGATCGTTCGGCGGAAAGACCCTTCTGAAGCCGTACGTGTGGCTCGCGTTCTGCCTCGTGTTCCTGGTCGGGCTCGCCGATCTTCGCCGGCCGCTCTCGCTCCGCAACCTCGACCTGCTCGTGCTCCTCTCGTTCTCGGTCTCCCTCGCGTTCTTCGATCGCGGAGAGATCTTCCGTAGCGTCCCCCTCGTCTACCCGGTGCTCGGCTACCTCCTCGTGCGGAGCGGCTGGGCGGCCGTGCGCAAACGGGAGCAAGCCCTCAGGCCGGTCTGGCCGACCTGGGCGTTCGCGGCCGCGGCGGTCTTCCTACTGGGCTTTCGCGTTGGGCTCAACGTCGAGACGCCGCGCGGGGTGATCGACGTCGGCCTCGCGAGCGTCGTCGGCGCCGATCGCATCCTCGACGGCGAGGCGCCGTACGGGAACATGCCGCAGCGCGGCGATCTCGAGCCGTGCGGGCCGGAGGACGCCGACGGCGAGGTGCGCGAGCGCATCCAGACGAACGGGCGCTGCGAGGCCGGCATCGAGCGTGGGGACACGTACGGGCCGGTGGCCTACCTCGCGTATCTTCCTGCCGCGCTCGTCTTCGACTGGAGCGGGAAGTGGGACTCGCTGCCGGCGGCGCACGCGACCTCGATTCTCTTCGACGTCCTGACGATCGTCGGGCTCGTGCTCGTCGGCCTCCGCTTCGGAGGAGTGCGGCTCGCCGCCGTGCTTGCGTTCGCCTGGTCCGCCTACCCATTCACGGCTTACGTCCTCAATGCGAACACGAACGACACGATCATGCCGGCGCTGCTCGTCTTCGGCTTCTGGCTCGCATCGTCGGCGTGGGCACGGGGATCGGCGGTCGCGCTCGCGGGCTGGGCGAAGTTCGGCGGGTTGCTCCTGGCGCCGCTCTGGGCGAGCTACCCGACGCTCGCCCCCAGGCGCGTGGCGCAGTTCGCCGTCGCTTTCGTCGTTGCGACGGTTGCGGCGTTCCTGATCCTGCTCCTCGAGCCGTCGCTCTTCGACGCCATCCGCACCTTCTGGGACCGCACCGTCGGCTTCCAGGTCGGCCGCGACTCACCGTTCTCCCTCTGGGGCTGGGGCCAGTACCACGCGGAGGGCATCCCCGATCTCGGATTCCTTCAGCCCGTCTTCGCCGTCCTGGCCGTCGCGCTCGCGGTCGCCGCCGCCTTCGTCCCGCGGGAGAAGGGCCCGATCGAGCTGGCGGCGTTGACGGCTGCCGTCCTCGTCGCGTTCCAGCTCTCGCTGACGCACTGGTTCTACCTCTACCTCCCCTGGTTCCTGCCTTTCGTGCTGCTCTGGCTCCTGCTTCCGCGCGAGTCAGGTCAGGGGAACGGGATGCGCAGCGGCTCGATCGCCGAAGCCTTGCCGGACACCGAATCGCAGTCGATCACGACGCCCTCGATTCGTACGCCCCCCTGAGCCGTCTGGAAGCGCACGGGTAGCCCGGTGCGCATGCGCTTGATGGCGTCCTCCGCCTCGACCCCGATGACCGACTCGTGCGGGCCCGTCATGCCGGCGTCCGTGATGAACGCGGTACCTCGCGCGAGGATGCAAGCGTCGGACGTCTGCACGTGGGTGTGCGTTCCGATCACCGCGGTCACCCGGCCGTCGAGCCAGCGCGCGAGCGCTGCTTTCTCGCTCGTCGCCTCCGCATGCACGTCGACGAGGACGAGCGGCGTCTCGCGGACGGCCTCGTCGACGAGGTCGTCGACGACCTCGAACATCGAGGTCGCCGGATCGAGGAAGAGCGAGCCCATGACGTTCAGAACCGCGAGGCGAGCACCGTTCGCCGTCGGAACGACGGTCAGGCCTCGCCCGGACACGTGTCTGGACATGTTCGCCGGGCGGATGACGCGATCGGAGCTGTCCAGGTACGGGCCGACCTCGGATCGTCGGAAGGCGTGGTTCCCAAGGGTGATCGCATCTGCCCCCGCGGCCAGCATCTGATCGGCGAGCCGAGGCGTGATCCCGATCCCGTCGGCAGCGTTCTCGCCGTTCACGACGCAGACGTCGATCTTCCGCTCCGCACGCAGCGAGGGAAGCAGAGCATCGAGCGCGGCCCGGCCAGGACCTCCGACGACGTCGGCGATGAAGAGGATGCGCAGGGCGGGACTCTAGAGCTGAACCTACGGAACGCCGAGTGTTGCCGAGGGGTACACCTGGATCGCGACGTTGTTCCCGCCGTCGGCGGCATAGCGCTCGAGGGACTGGCGCTCGAACCTGCTGATGTCAGCGACCCGCCCCAGCTTCGAGCTGCCCGCGCCGACGTTCGCTCCGACGGCGAGGCCCGCATCCGGGCGCACGTTCTGGATCGTGACGACGAGCGACGGCGCCGACGTCGGCCTGAGCTCGATCTCTGCGCCGATCTTGCGGCCCGAGACGAGCTGATCGCGGATTGCCACGACGGTGCCGTCGACGGGCGAGTAGACGTCCGTCCCTGCGACGGCGCCGACGTCCAGGGTTCGCGGGGCTCCGCTCTCCAGCTGGTACCAGGCGAGGCCCGTCCGCGACGATCCCGTGATCTTGCGCCACAGCCGTGCGAGCAATCCCTCGTTCGCCTGCGGGCCCACCGGCTGGAGGACGAGCGCACCCTCGGCTGAGCCGTGGAAGCCGACGGCAGTGACGCCTCCTCGAGCCACCGGCGACTGCACGCGCAGGTTTCCGACCGTGGCCAGCACCTGCGCCTCGGGTGGCGCCGAGGTGACGGGCAGCGGAGCGGGCACGGGGGCTCCGGACGAGGTCTGCACGGCGTTGTCGTCGAACGCCGTCAGGAGCAGCGTCGCGACCGCGACGACGCCGATCACCATGGCGAGCGCGAACCGACGCGCCCTGGCCTGAGCTCGTCGCCGGTTGGCACGGAGCCGCGCCGCATGCCGTGAGCGCGGAGTCGTCACTTCTCGGACCGTAGCAAGGGACAAGGGCAGACCCTTGGCGCTCTATACGATCGCCCCATGGCCGGCCCCGGCCCGACGATCCAGATTCCGCGGTGGATCCAGCTCGTGGGCCTACCCGTGCTCCTCGTCGTCGCATTCCTGTTCGCAAGCACGCTCGGGCACGTCCTCTTCCTCTTCCTGACCGCGTCGGTCATCGCGTTCATGCTGAACCCACTGGTGCGCGACCTGTCGCGGTTGAAGGTGCCGCGCGCACTCTCCGTGACGATCGTCTACGCGATCTTCGCGGCCACGGTCCTGGCGCTTCTGATCGCTATCGGCGCCGTCGCGTTCGATCAAGCACGAAACGCCGCCGAGCGGATCGACGAGTACGTCACGAACGAGTCCGCCACCGGCCAGACCGAGGCCGAGAGGGACATCGACGGGCTTCAGGCATGGCTCGACGACCACGGGCTCGAGAGCATTCAGGTGCGCGAGCAGGTGAACGAATGGATCGACTCGCTCGGCACCGGGGACATCTCTGGGTACGTGCAGGAGGGGATCGAGTTCGCCCAGGGCGCGGCGATCTCGGTCGTGCTGCTGCTCTTCTCGGCGATCCTGATCGTCGTCATCTCGATCTACATGCTCCTCGACATGCCGAGGCTCGAGCGCTCGATCGACACGCGCTTCCCACCGCACGGCGGGCCTCCGCTCACGCAGCAGATCGAGTCCGCGCTGTGGGGGTACGTCAAGGGGCAGGCGATCCTCTCGACGGTGATCGGGACGAGCGCCGGGGTCGGGATGTGGATCCTCGGCAAGACCGGCCTCGTCGAAGGCGCGGACGAATACGCGCTGCTCTTCGGCCTGTGGACGGCGTTCATCGAGGTGATTCCCTACATCGGCCCCTGGCTCTCGGCCGTCCCGCCGGTGATCTATGCCCTGTTCGTCGATCCCGTGGGCGTCCTCTGGGTCGCCGCGCTCTTCCTCTTCATCTACCAGGTCGAGGGCCACATCGTGGTCCCGAACGTGATGGCGAGCGCGCTCCGGCTGCATCCGCTGCTCGTCATCTTCGGGCTCCTCGCGGGTGGCGAGCTCTACGGGATCGCAGGGGTGCTGGTCGCGCTCCCGACGATGGCGGGCCTCCGCGCCATCTGGGGGTTCTTCCGGCCTCGCGTCAGCCTCGAGCCCTGGGACGAGGGCTCACCCGACGTTCCGGTGGAGGTGCAGCTGGAACCTCCAGAGGTAGAGCCGCCGCGCGCGGCGAGCCGCTCGGGATAGCGTCTGGGCATGTGGGACACGATCGTCGAGGAAGCTGCTCGGCAGAGCCCGCTCTGGGCCGACGCGCTCCTGCCGGTCGAGGAGCGACGCCCCGAGCCCGTGTTCTCGTCGCTCGTTTCACCGGAGCTGGCGCTCGGGGTGGAGACGATCTACGAGGGCTATCTCGTTCACTACGGACGCTCACGGCTCTTCGCACCACCTGACACGGACACGGCGCTTCTCCTCGGCGACTACCTCTATGCGCAAGGCCTCGTCCATGTGGCGGCGACGGGAAACGTGAAGGCGGTGGACGACCTCGCCGAGCTCATCTCCCTGTGCACCCAGGCGCGCGCGGACGGACGGGACGGTGAAGCGGCTGCCTGGGCCGCGACCGCAGCCGGGCTCGGCACCGGCGGACCTCGAGGAGGCGCGCGAACGCGATGAGACTGCATGCGGACACGAGCGCTCTCGACGAGGCTGCCAGGCGAGCCGCGGGCGACCAACCGGTCGAGCGCGCGCTCGCCGCGCACGCGGTGCTCGTCGGATAGAGTCGCGCGCGATGAGCAGCCTGTTCGCTCCGCTCCTCGCGGACGCCGCGGAAGAGGGCCAGAACATCATCATCTCGATGCTCGTCGTCGGGCTCGTCTTCCTCGCCGTGATCCTCCTCGGCGACCTGAACGACTGGTTCGCGCGCCGCCGCCACCGCCGCCACGGCTAGCCGCTAGGCACCGCGACGCTGGGGCGTAATGCTTCCGGCATGCGGCACGATCTCCCGAGCGGCACCGTCACCTTTCTCTTCACCGACGTCGAGGGCTCGACCCGTTTGCTGCACGAGCTCGGCGCCGAGGGGTACGCGGAAGCGCTCGCCGAGCACCGGCGTGTGATCCGGGACGCCTGCGCTGGCGCAGGGCGGGGTCGAGGTCGACACGCAGGGAGACGCCTTCTTCTTCGCCTTCCCGACGGCACCGGGTGCCCTGGCGGCGGCGGAGACGATGACGTCCGAGCTTGCGTCGGGCCCGATTCAGGTGCGGGTCGGCCTCCACACCGGCGCTCCGCTCCTGACCGACGAGGGGTATGTCGGTGACGACGTCCACTTCGCCGCCCGCGTCGCCTCCTCGAGCCACGGCGGCCAGGTGATCCTCTCCAAGCGCACCGCGGAGCTCGTCGCATCGCGAGCTGACGGACCTCGGCGAGCATCGCTTGAAGGACATTGCCGAAGCGGTCCCGATCTACCAGCTCGGAGACGGCACCTTCCCGCCGCTGAAGACGATCTCGAACACGAACCTGCCGCGTGCCGCGAGCTCTTTCGTCGGCCGAGAGGCGGAGCTCGCCGAAGTCCTGGCTTGTATCGAGGCGGGAGCGCGGCTCGTAACCCTGAGCGGCCCCGGCGGGACGGGCAAGACTCGGCTTGCGCTCGAGGCCGCGGCGACGCTCGTCCCGTCCTACAAGGCCGGTGTCTTCTGGGTCGGGCTCGCCTCCCTTCGCGATCCGGCCCTCGTCACGGAGACGATCTCCCAGACGCTCGGCGCCCAGGACGGCCTCGCCGAGCACGTCTGCAGAGCGGGAGATGCTGCTCCTGCTCGACAACCTGGAGCAGGTGGTCGAGTCGGCCCCGGAACTCTCCTCACTTCTCAGCGCTTGTCCCAACCTGACTTTGCTCGTGACGAGCCGCGAGCTCCTGCGCGTGCAGGGCGAGGTCGAGTATCAGGTCCCGCCGCTGGCGGAGCCCGAAGCCGTCGCACTCTTCTGCGAGCGCTCGCAGCTCGAGCCGAGCGAGGAGACCGCCGAGCTCTGCGCGCGGCTCGACAACCTGCCGCTCGCCGTCGAGCTCGCCGCCGCCCGCACGAAGGCGCTCTCGCCCGACGCAGATCCTCGAGCGCCTCTCCCAGCGCCTCGACCTGCTCAAGGGCGGCCGCGATGCCGATCCCCGCCAGCAGACCCTGCGCGCGACCATCGAGTGGTCGTACGAGCTCCTCTCAGAAGAGGAGCAGCAGCTCTTTGCCCACCTTTCCGTCTTCGTCGGGGGATGCACGTTCGAAGCCGCTGAAGAAGTGGCGGAGGCCGACCTCGACACCCTGCAGTCGCTCGTCGAGAAGAGCCTGCTTCGCTTCACCAACGGGCGCTACTGGATGCTCGAGACGATTCGGGAGTTTGCGGGCGAACTCGAGCGATTCGAGATACGACGGCGACAGGCTCCGGCATCGAGCGTGGTATCGCCGGCTCGCCGCAGGTCTTCGAGAAGACGTTGAGTCTGGCGATCTCGAAGCCATTGCTCGTCTGAAGGCTGAGCACGACAACTTGCGGCTGGCGCTCGATTCAGTCTTGACCGATCGCGATCGCGAAGCAGCCGCAGACCTGGTCTGGTCGCTATGGCTCTTCTGGATGACACAGGGTTTCCTGCGCGAGGGCTACACCTGGGCGCAGAGGGCGGTACCAGTGGACGAACCGGTCAGCGCAGGTACCGTCTGGGGCGCAATCGGCGCGAGCGAGCTCGCGCGCTTCTCGGGCGATGTGCGCGCCGCGAAGGCACTCAAGTACCAGGCGATCGAGGTGTTGCGCGACCTCGGAGAGGACCGCTGGGTCGCCGCTCTCCTCGCGGATCTAAGCGGCATCGAGGGAATAGAGGGCAATTTCGAGAGCGCGCGCGAGTTGGGCGAGGAGTCGCTCTCCATCAGACGAGCGCTCGGTTGGCCGGGCGGCGTGGCGCACGCCCTTGCTGCCCTTGCGGGCGTCCACTTCCAGGCCGGAAACTTCCGAGAGGCGCAGCGAACGTTCGAGGAATCCCGTGACCTTTGGGAGGCGGGGACCATGAACTGGGCAGGAGCGACGTTCATGGTGGGCCAGTGCGCCAGACGGCTCGGTGATGTCAAGCGCGCGCGAGACGCGTTTCGAGAGTCGTATCCCGTGCTCGCGGCTGATGCGTCTGTGGTACCGGAGCTCCTCCAGGAGCTGGGTGGCCTGGTGCTGGCGGAGGGAAACGTGACGGCGGCAGCCCGGCTCATCGGCGCGTCCGATTCTCTATGGGACGAGGTCGGATCCGTTCGCTGGGATCCGGCTGACTGCACACGCACTGTTGCGTCGGCGCGCACGAGCCTGCAGGCCGAGCGCTTCGAGGAGGAAAGGGCGATGGGGTCGAGTCTGAGCGTTGCCGAGGCGGTTGGGCTCGCGCTCGAGTACCTAGACTGACCGCGCGGTGGCCGCCGCCTGCGAAGGACCTGCGCGAATGGATCGCGCTCCTCGAGCGCGAGGGCGAGCTTCGGCGCATCTCCGCCGAGGTCGACCCCGACCTCGAGATCACGGAGATCGTCGACCGCGTCGTCAAGTCCGGCGGGCCGGCGCTGCTGTTCGAGAACCCGAAGGGCTCGCAGCCACCCGCTCCTGATCAACCAGTTCGGCACCGAGCGGCGCATGTGCCTCGCGCTCGGCGTCGAGAAGCTCGACGACGCGGCCGCCAAGCTCGGCGACGTGCTCGACATGCAGCCGCCGCAGGGGGTCGTCGAGAAGGTCAAGGGCCTGCTCAAGCTGAAGTCGGTCGCGGACTCGCTGCCGAAGACCGTCTCCAAGGGCGCCTGCCAGGAGATCGTCCTCCAGGGCGACGACATCGACCTCGGCCGGCTGCCGATCCAGCGCTGCTGGCCCGGCGATCCTGCGCCGTTCATCACGCTTCCCGCCGTCATCACGAAGGACCCGAAGACCGGTGTCCGCAACGTCGGCATGTACCGCATGCAGGTCGTCGACAAGAGCTCGACCTTCATGCACTGGCAGATGCACAAGGACGGACGCGCCGACCTGCTCGCCTCCGAGGACGGGCGCATCCCCGTCGCCGTCGCGATCGGGCTCGATCCCGTGTCCGCGTACGCCGCCAGCGCCCCGCTCCCGCATCACCTCGACGAGCTCATGCTCGCGGGCTTCCTGCGCGGCGAGCCGGTCGAGCTCGTCGCGCTGCAAGACGATCGACCTCGAGGTGCCTGCGAACGCGGAGATCGTCCTCGAGGGACACGTCTCGAAGGACGACGTCGGCATCGAGGGGCCCTTCGGCGACCACACCGGCTACTACTCGCACGCGGAGCCGTTCCCGATCTTCCGCATCTCCGCGATGACGATGCGACGCGACGCGATCTACGCGTCGATCGTCGTCGGGAAGCCTCCCGCCGAGGACGCCTGGCTCGGGAAGGCGACCGAGCGGATCTTCCTCCCCGCGGTGAAGATGACGCTGCCCGAGATCGTCGACTACGACCTCCCCGTCGCGGGCGCGTTTCACAACTGCGTCATCGTCTCCATCCGCAAGACGTTCCCCGGCCACGCCCAGAAGGTGATGCACGCGCTCTGGGGGCTCGGGATGCTCTCGCTCTCGAAGTCGATCGTCGTCGTGGACGAGCACGTGAACGTGCACGACTACGCGGACGTCTTCTTCCGCGTGACCGCGAACGTCGACCCGAAGCGGGACGTGCTGATCTCCGAGGGCCCGCTCGACCACCTGGATCACGCGCCGGGGCGGCAGTTCTACGGAGGGAAGCTCGGGATCGACGCGACCCACAAGCTCCCCGAGGAGGACGCGCGCCCCTGGCCGGAGGAGATCGAGATGACCGACGAGATCCGCGAGCGCGTCACGTGCGCGCTGGGCGGAGTACGGCCTCCCGCTCCCCTGACGCGCCGAATGCCCGATCGGTAAGGTCCCGGACCAGGTCAGCGTTGAGCACGAACGGTCCCGACACCCCACACGCTCCCGGGCCCAGCCTCTGGCCGATCGGCTTCGCGATCGGAATCGCCTGTCTCCTGCTCGGGCTCGTTCTCAGCTGGCTCGTGGCCGCGATCGGCGCGGTTCTGGCCGTCGTATTCGGGCTCCTCTGGGCACGCGACGTCACGCGCGACGTGCGCGGCGACGTGCCTGTCATCGCGCCCGAGACGCGCCGGGTCGCGGACGGCGACGGAGCTCGTCGAGCCAGCCGACGAGCCGCTGCCCGTGTACTCGCGCTCGGTCTTCCTCGAGGCGTCGCTGATCGGGCTCTCCGGAGTCCTCGGCGCCGTTCTGACGCTCCCGGTGCTCGGGTTCATGGTGCTTCCGTCGTTCACGAACGTCGACGAGGACGAGGTCGACCTCGGCCCGCTCGACAACTTCCCGGAGGGCGAGTACGTGATCGCGACGTACCTCTCGAAGCCGGAGCAGGGCGAGGTCTCCCGCCGTACCGCGTTCGTCCGGAACAACGGGGCCTCTGAGGCAGGAGAGCCGAGCTTCACGATTCTGTACAGCCGCTGCGTCCACCTCGGCTGCCCCGTTCAGCCGAACGGCCCGATCGACGAGGACGCGATCACAGAGGATCAGAGGCGTCGAGCTCCGACCCGTGCTCGCGCAGTCGTTCGGGTGCCCGTGCCACGGCGGCCAGTACAACGCGGAGGGGAACCGCACCGCAGGCCCGCCCGTGCGCTCGCTCGATCGCTACAGCTTCTCGATCCGCAACGGCAACCTCATCCTCGGCGAGCTCTTCGCGGTCGGAAACGTCTCGGGGACGGGTGCCAACGCGACGATCTCCCGATATCCGTGGTCGGTTCCGGGTACGCACGTCGACGGGCTCGAGGCGTGGCTCTATCCGATCGTGCCGAGTCAGGTGACCGGCTAGCCCATGGCCTACAAGCGGAAGACGAGGCGCCAGAACATCGTCGATCTGGCCGTGCTCGCCCCGCTCGACTGGGTCGACGAGCGAACGGCGTTCGTCCGCGGGACGAAGTGGTTCCTCTTCCGCAACGTCCCCCGCGACATCAGCTGGGCGCAGACGCTCGGCTTCGGCACCCTGATCGCGTTCACGACCCAGGCGCTGACGGGCGCGATCCTGGCCATGTACTACAAGCCGTCCTCCGAGATCGACGTGACCACCGGCAAGCCGCTCGCGTACACGTCGATCGAGCACATCACCAACGACCTCACGCTCGGCTGGCTCGTGCGCGGAATGCACCGCTGGGGCGCGAGCGTCTTCGTGATCCTCCTCTTCATGCACATGGGCCGTGTCTTCCTCTTCGGCGCGTACAAGTACCCGCGCGAGCTCCTCTGGATCACGGGCGTCCTGATCCTGGTGATGGGGATGCTGATGGGCTTCACCGGCTACCTCCTGCCCTGGGATCAGACCGCGTACTGGGCGACCGTGGTCGGGATCAACCTGAACGGAACCGCACCGTTTGCCGGTCCGTGGCTGGCGCAGTTCCTCGCGGGTGGCCCGGAGATCGGGTCCGACACGCTCGCCAAGTGGTACGCGCTCCACATGCTCCTCATCCCCGGCGCGCTGATCGCCCTGATCGTGATCCACCTGTATCTCGTGGCGCGGCTCGGGATCACGTCGCCGCCCTGGTCGAACGAAGCGGCGGGACGTGAGCGGCCGGAGCGGAAGGCGACCGGAGCCCGCGCGGGTCTCGTTCGAGGCCCGAGGGGTGACAAGTAGTGGCCAGGAGCCTCGGCGAGCAGAACCGCGAGTGGTACGCGCGCTACAAGGACGACGTCAAGAAGGAAGGAAAGGCGTTCTTCCCGCGGGCGATGCTGCACGACACGGTCATGGGGATCGTCGTCCTGCTCGTGATCACCGGCCTCGCGATCATCTGGTACTACGGTGCAGGGGACACCCCCGAGGGCGAGGGTCTCGAGCCCGGGATTCTCGGCCCGTTGTACGCCGCGCCCGCCGAGCCGGGGACGACGGACTTCGTCCCACGACCGGACTGGTACTTCTACTTCCTCTTCTACCTCCTTCGGATCTTCGAGTGGCCGGAGACCGTGGTCATCGCGACCGTCGGGATTCCGACGGTGTTGCTCGTGCTGCTGTTGGGGCTGCCTTTTTACGACCGGCGGCGTGAGCGCCGGCCGTCGCACCGCCCGGTGGCCATGGTCGCCGCGGTGCTCACGATCCTGTCGATGGGCGTCCTCACGTACAAGGGCGCCACCGCCGAGGAGTCGCTCGGCTCGACGCTCATCGAGGAGGGCGTTCCGGCCGAATGGGCGGAGACGCAGGGCTTCACCGGGAACGAGCAGGCCGAAGCGGGCGCGACGCTCTTCGCGGAGACCGGCTGCCTCCAGTGCCACACGTACCTCGGCTTCGGCGCGGGGAACCTCGGCGCTCCCGACCTGTCCGAGATCGGCCAGACGAACGACGCCGAGTACTTCGTGCAGTACCTCTCGAACCCGGCCCGGTTCGGGAACACGGTCATGGGCTCGTACGCGTACCTCGGCGAGGAGAACCTGGCGGCGCTCGGTGCCTTCCTCGAAGCCTCGAAGGGCGGCGAAGAGACCGAAAGCCGCTAGCCCTGGTGTTGGGGTCGGGCTTCAGCCCGACCTCGTCGTTGGGTTTGCCGCGGACGCAAACCTCACACCGGGGTCAGGCTGAAGCCTGACCCCGACGCGGCTGCGGCGCCTGGTGCCGCCTTCGGATTCAGCGCAGGGATTGGGGTCGGGCTTCAGCCCGACCTCGTCGTTGGGTTTACGGCTGACGCAAGCCTCACACCGGGGTCAGGCTGAAGCCTGACCCCCGGCCCCCGGCTGGGACGGCACCCGCCGCCTCCGGATTCAGCGCAGGGATACGCTTGAAGCGTGCGCGTCTTCCTCGGCGTGACCGGCGCCTCCGGCGCTCCGTACGCCGAGCGCCTGCTGCGCGCTCTTGCCGCTGCTGACTGCGAGATCGGCCTCGCGGCGTCGCGCTCGGGGATCGAGGTCATCGCCACCGAGCTCTATCGAGACCCGTCTCTCGAGCGGGAGGAGGTGCTCGAGCGCTTCGTCGGCGACGCCTCGAACGTCACGGTCTTCTCGGAGACCGACTTCCGGAGCCCGTACGCGAGCGGTTCCGCGAAGGTGGACGCATATGTCATCTGTCCCTGCTCCATGGCGACCATCGGGACCCTCGCTTCGGGAGCGATGCAGAACCTCATCCATCGCGCGGCCTCCGTCGCGCTCAAGGAGCGGCGGAAGCTCGTGCTCGTCCCGCGCGAGACTCCGCTCTCCTCGATCCATCTGCGCGGGCTCACGACGCTGAACGACGCCGGCGCCGTGATCCTCTTCGCCGCGCCGGGCTTCTACCACGCCCCCGAGTCGATCGACGACCTCGTCGACTTCCTCGTCGCGCGCTGTCTCGACCAGCTCGGCATCGACAACGTGCTCGCGAAGCGCTGGGGGCAGGAATGACGCACGAGGCGGGACGCCTGCCCGCCGACGAGGTCCGCGGGATGTTCGACCGCATCGCCCCGGTCTACGACGTGATGAACCGGCTGATGACCGCGGGGCTCGACGGACGCTGGCGGCGCCTGGCGGTACGAGAGGTGGTCTGGCCGGGCGATCGCGTGCTCGACGCATGTTGCGGTACGGGCGATCTCGCGATCGAGGCGGAGCGGCGGGGAGCGAAGGTCGTCGGGCTGGACTTCTCCGAGCGGATGCTCGAGCGCGCGCGACGCAAGTCGGGGACGATCGAGTGGGTTCGGGGCGACGCGCTGGCGCTGCCATTCGCCGACGGGGAGTTCGACGCGGTGACCGTCGGATTCGGAGTTCGCAACCTCGACGATCTCGAGGGAGGGCTGCGCGAGCTCAACCGTGTCCTCCGCGGCGAAGGCAAGATCGCCGTGCTCGAGATAACAAGGCCTCGCGGCCTCTTGCGCCCGTTCTTCCGCCTCTGGTTCGACGTGCTCGTCCCGTTCGCGGGCAGGGTGCTTCCTGGCGGAAAGGCGTACACGTACCTCCCGGCCAGCGTTCGCCGCTTTCCCGGGCCAGAGGATCTCTCCTCGCTCTTCGAGGCTGCCGGCTTTCGCGAGGTCGGCTACCGGCTGCTCGGTGGCGGGAGCGTCGCTCTGCACACGGCGGTGCGGCCGAATGAGCGCGCAGGCCGTTCTTCAGGAAGCGAGGCCCTTCCTGGACGAGCTCGAGCAGCGGCTCGAGGCCGCCGTGGAGCGCTACCCCGGGCTCGTCGCTGCCGTGGGTCGCACCGCCGTCGCCTCGGGCGGAAAGCGGCTGCGTCCGCTCCTCGTCCACCTGACCTCGCCGTCGCGCGAGCGCGCGCTCCGCTCAGGCGTTGCCGTCGAGCTTGCCCATGTCGCCACCCTCGTCCACGACGACCTGATCGACGGCGCCGAGCTCCGGCGAGGGCATCGGGCGGCCTGGCACGAGCACGGCGAGATCGCGGCGAAAGCGGGCGGCGACTACCTCTTCTCTCGCGCGTTCGCCGAGCTTGCCTCCGCCGGCGATCTCGAAGGTGTCGACATCCTTGCCCGCGCCTGTCTTGCGATCGCGCGCGGCGAGGCGATGCAGCAGCAGCAGGCACACGACGCGGACACGCCCGTCGAGGCGTATCTCGAGCGGATCACGCTGAAGACCGGGAAGCTCTTCGAGGCGTCGTGCGTGCTCGGATCGCGAGACGCGCGACTGGGCGAGTTCGGGCTCGCGCTCGGCGTCGCGTTCCAGATTGCCGACGACATCCTCGACTGCGTCGGCGACACGATCGAGACGGGGAAGATCCCCGGTGCCGATCTTCGCGAGGGCGTGCCGACCCTCCCGCTCCTCCTCGCCGCGCGCGAGGACGACGTCGTGCGCCGAGCGCTAGAGGGAGGCCCGCTCGAAGGCGCTCTCGTCCGTGTCGCTGCGACGAGTGCGCTCGACCGCTCCAGGGCGATGGCCCTGGACTACGCTAGGAAGGCGAGGGAGTTCCTGCGGGACGAGCCCGACCTGGAGGCGCTCACGCACATCGTCATCGACCGGGACCGCTAGGAGTCACGTGGCTGTCGTCGAGCTGAGACCACGCTGGAGCCGATCCGCGAGAAGATCGAGGCGGGCGAGCGGCTCGGATTCGAGGACGGAGTCGCGCTCCTCGAGTCGGACGACCTGCTCGCGCTCGGCGAGCTCGCGGACATCGCGAGGCGCCTGCGGGGCGGGACGGACGAGGTCTACTTCGTCCAGAACCTGTACGTGAACCAGACGAACGTCTGTCGCGTCAAGTGCAAGTTCTGCGCGTTCGCGGCCACGCAGAAGCAGCCTCAGGCGTACACGATCACGGCCGACGAGCTCGTCGCGGACGTCCTCCACCAACGCGAGATCACCGGGTTCACCGAGATCCACATGGTCAACGGCGAGAACCCACACGTCGACTTCGACTTCTACCGGGGCACGATCGCGTCGCTTCACGAGGCGCTGCCGGACGTGCACCTCAAGTGCTACACGGCCTCGGAGATCCACCACATGACGACGCTCTCCGGGCTCACGCACGAGGAGGTCTTGCGCGAGCTCAAGGACGCAGGTCTCGGCTCGCTTCCGGGTGGCGGCGCCGAGGTCTTCGCTGACCGCGTGCGCCGGCTGGTTGCCCCGGGGAAGGAGCACCCGGACATCTGGTTCCACGTGCACGACACCGCACACAAGCTCGGGATCCCGACTCACTGCACCCTTCTGTACGGCCACGTGGAGACGTACGAGGAGCGGGTTGACCACCTGCTTCGCCTCCGAGATCAGCAGGACAAGACGGGCGGCTTCCTCGCATTCATCCCGCTCGCGTTCCACCCCGAGAACACCGTCTTCGAGCGACGAGGCTGGCGGCACACGACTGGCTCGGACGACCTGAAGATGCTTGCGCTCTCGCGCCTGATGCTCGACAACGTCCCGAACATCAAGGCCTACTGGATCATGATGGGCATGCCGCTCGCGGCCGTCGCGCTGCACTTCGGCGCAAACGACGTCCAGGGCACGGTTGTGCGGGAGGAGATCTTCCATGCCGCCGGCGCGCGCACGGAGACCGAACAGAAGGTCGACGAGCTCGTACGCTTCGTGCAAGAGGCCGGCCGCATCCCGGTCCAGCGGGACACGCTTTACCAGGAGCTCAGGCGCTGGTGATCAGGCTCGGGCGCATCTCGTACGTGAACATGGCGCCGGTCTTCCACGGCGTCGAGGCGGACATCGAGGAGGTCTACGGAGTTCCGACGGAGCTCAACCGGATGCTGCTCGACGACGAGCTCGACCTCGCCCCGATCCCGTCGATCGAGTACGCCCGGAATGCCGATCGCCTGCTCGTCCTTCCCAGGCTCTGTGTGTCCTCGGACGGGGCGGTCGACTCGATCCAGCTCGTCACTCGGGTCTCCTGGGGACAGGTTCGGTCCGTCGCAGTCACGCCCGAGAGTGCTACCTCTGTCGTCCTCGTCCGCATCCTGCTTCCGAACGCGGAGATCGTCCCACTGGGGATCGAAGCCGACGCGACCCTTCTCATCGGCGACACCGCTCTGCGCAGCGCGTTCGAGGATCCCACTCCGCACTTCGATCTCGGACGCATCTGGCGGGAGCGCACCGGACTTCCGATGGTCTTCGCCGTGTGGGCCGCGCCCGAGCCCGTCGCCGAGGGCCTGCTCGACATCGAGCATGCGCTCGTGGCGTCGGTGCGACTCGCGCGCGCCGAGCCCGAGCTCCTGGCGCGCCAGGCGAGCGAGGAGTACGGCTACCCGCCTGGCTTCCTCGCGCGCTACTTCGAGAAGCTGCGCTACAGCTTCGGCCCGCGTGAGCGCGAAGGGCTCCAGCGGTTCTTCGAGATGGCGCACGACGTCGGCGAGCTGCCGAACATTCCGGAGCTCAGATTCGTGCGCGAGGAGGTGCCGGCGTGACGAGCGTCCCGACCTTAGGGGCAAGGCTTGCCTCGTCCTCACGTGTGAGTGACGTCCTCGAGAAGGCGCTCGACGGCGAGCGAATCACCGACGAGGAAGCGATCGCACTTCTTCGCTCGCGTGACCTGGTCGCCGTCGGTCGAGTGGCGAACGAGATCCGCAGCCGCCTGACCGACCCGGCGCGGGTCACCTTCATCGTCGACCGGAACCTGAACTACACGAACGTCTGCGTCACGGACTGCGACTTCTGCGCGTTCTACCGTCGGCCGGGCGACCAGCGCGAGGCGTACCTCCTGCCGAAGCCGGTCATCTACAAGAAGATCGAGGAGACGCTCGCGATCGGCGGCACGGGTGTCCTCATGCAGGGCGGGCATCATCCGGACCTCGGGATCGACTACTACGAGGATCTCTTCCGATCGATCAAGGCGCGCTACAAGATCCATCTCCACGCGCTGTCGCCGCCCGAGGTGCAGCACATCGCGCGGCGCTCGAAGCTCACCATCGCGGAAACGGTCGCTCGGCTTCGGGACGCGGGCCTGGACTCGCTCCCGGGAGGCGGCGCGGAGGTCCTCGTCGATCGGGTGCGCGCGATCATCGCGCCGAAGAAGACGAAGTCGGACGAGTGGCTCGACGTCATGCGCCAGGCGCACCGGCTCGGCATGTCGACGACGGCCACGATGATGTACGGGCACGTCGAGACGCTCGAAGAGCGCGTCGAGCACATGCGGCGGATCCGCGAGCTGCAAGACGAGACGCGTGGGTTTCGGGCGTTCATCTCGTGGACGTTCCAGCGAGACGGCAACCGCCTGGACGACCTCGTCGAGGAGGAAACCCGGCCGACCTCGTTCGACTACCTGCTCACGCAGGCGGTCTCGCGCATCTACCTCGACAACGTGCCGCACATCCAGTCGTCCTGGGTAACGCAGGGCCTGAAGATCGGTCAGGTCGCCCTCGGCTTCGGTGCGGACGACATGGGCTCGGTGATGATCGAGGAGAACGTCGTCTCGGCCGCCGGGACGACGTATCGCACGACGACCGACGAGCTGGTGCACCTGATCCGCTCGCTCGGCAAGATCCCGGTGCAGCGCGACACGCTGTATCGCGACGTTCGCGTCTTCTAGCACCGGTTGCGTGGAGACCGACCACACGCTGGTCGAGCGGCGCTTGCTGGACGAGGCGCTACGGCCCGGGACGGTTGCGCTCGACGCGGGCTGTGGCCGGACGACCCGGCTGCGCGACTACCGCGACCGCATCGAGCGTCTCGTCGGTGTGGACGCCGACGTGGAGGCGGGCCTCGCGAATCCGTACCTCGACGAGTTCCTTCCCGCCGATCTGGACGACGCGCTGCCGTTCGACAACGACGCCTTCGACCTCGTCTACGCGAACTTCGTGGTCGAGCACCTCGCTCGGCCGGAGCGCGCGTTCTCGGAGTGGCGCCGCGTGCTTCGGCCCGGCGGGACACTCGTTCTCTTGACCAGCAACCGGGCAAGCCCGCTGATGGCTGCGGCGGACCGGCTCCCGGAGCGCGTGCGGCTCCTGGTCAAGCGACGCGGCGCCGGAGCCGCCGAACGTGACGTCTATCCGACCCGCTACCTGGCGAACACTCCCGAGCGACTCGACGCCGCGGCGCGGGGCGGCGGGTTCGCGCCGGTCGCGGTGGAATACGTCGGGACGCTCCACCGCTACGGCGCACGCATCCCCGGTGCTGGACCGCTGCTTTCGACCGTCGAGCGCCTGCTTCCGGCCGAGCGGCGGTCGACGATCGTCGCCGCGTATCGCTGAGACGTAAGACGGGCTCTCTGCCGCGGTGCTGCGCGGCGCTGTTCGGAGGATGTAAGAGCCTGCAAATCGCGGCTTTGAGTCCGGTACCCTCGACCGCGCCGTGCTTCGCCTCCTGGTGTCCTCAGCGCTCGCAGCGCTCACAGCGGCTCTCCTCGCTGCTCCCGCGCAGGCGCAGGCCACCCAGCTCTTCCCCGGCACGACATACGAAAAGGGAATTCAGTTCACGCCGCACGGGCCTGTCGCGATCCACGTCGTGCGCGGGCCGCGGCCGGTCGGCCTCTACCGCCTCCGGCCCGTGCTCTCCAACGAGTCGGTCGTCCGCCGCGAGACGGTCTCGGCGATGCAGAAGCGGGTCTCGAGCCAGGGCACGGTGGTCGGAGTCAACGGCGACCTCTTCCGGTGGGCGGACGGGAAGCCCAGCGGCATCCTCCTGCGCGACGGCGTACTCGTCAGCCCGCCCTACGGGCAGCGTTCGAGCGCGGGAATCTCGCTGGACGGCACACTCGACGTGCGGCGCGTCAAGTTCTTCGGCACGTGGCGCGGGAGCGGCCAGCGGCGCGCGCTCAACGAGCTCAACAAAGAGCCGGGAAAGAACGGGATCGCGCTCTTCACGGCCGACTACGGAGCTCCGACGCCTCGGCTCTCCGGATCGGTCGCCCTCACCCTCACCGGCTTCCCCGCCTCGACTCCGAACACGGACATCACGGCGACGGTCGCAGCCGTCTCGAACGGCCCCGTGGGAGTCGCGCCCGGGACGGCCGTCCTCGTCGCCAGGGGGATTGCAGCCGCGAAGCTGCAGGCGGAGGCGCCGGTCGGCACGGCCGTCGCACTCCGACTGATCCTCCAGCCCGGCTGGGACACGGTCGGTGACGCCATCGGTGGTGGACCGGTGCTCGTCCGCAGCGGCCGCCCCGTGTACAGCGCGAACGAGGCGTTCGAGACCTCCCTCCTCGCGCCCAGGCACCCGCGGACGGCGGTCGGCCAGACTGCGGACGGGCGCATCCTGCTCGTAGCGGTCGACGGCCGGCAGTCCGGCTACTCGGTGGGGATGACGACCTTCGAGATGGCCCAGACGCTCGTTCGGCTCGGTGCTGTGCGCGGCATGCAGCTGGACGGAGGTGGCTCGACCACGCTCGCGTTCGACGGGAAGATCCTCAATCGCCCTTCGGACAAGACGGAGCGCCCGATCTCGACCGCGCTGATGCTCTTCTACTACGGAATCTTCGCGCCTCCGCCGCTCGTTCCCGCCGTCTCGCCGAACGGTGACGGGGTGGCCGAGGAGCAGGCACTTTCGTTCAAGGTCGTCCGACCGTCGACAGTCTCGCTCACGCTGACGGCTCCGGACGGCACCGTCGCATTCTCCGAGACAGCAGCACGTGAGCCTGGCACCTACGAGGTCCCGTTCCCGCCGCTGCCGCCTCCTCCGCCCCCACCCGATCCCAACCTGCCTCCACCGCCTCCGATTCCGGCTCCCGAGCCCCTGCCGCCGGCAGAGGGGCGCTGGGCACTGAGCCTGAGCGCGACCGACGATCAAGGTCTGACCTCCTCGGCAGTCCGCCGCTTCTCGGTGAACTCGACACTCGGCTTCCTGAGGCTCGAACCGGTGCGACTCGCCCTGCCCCCACGCGGCGCGACGGAGACGATCCGCTGGACGCAAACCCGCGCCGGACGCGTGAAGGTCACGGTGGAGACGCCCGAAGGGGTTCTCATCCGCATCGCAGCCCTCCGCCGCTTCGAGCCGGGCGAGCAGGCCGTGACCTGGAACGGTCGTCTGGCGAACGGGAAGCTCGCCGCAGGTGGGCGGTACCTCGTTCGGCTCACCGCGACGAACGAGCTCGGGAACGTCACGCTCGAGCAGCCGCTCGTCGTTCGTCGAATCGCCGGCAAGCGGTAAGCCGCAGACCGGGGTCTGGCTGAAGCCAGACCCCATCGTGTCGTCTCTCTACACTCTCTCGCGGTGCTCGTCGCCACGATCCTGAGCGAGATCACGGAGGCGATCACCTCCACGATCGGCGACTACGGCCTCTACGCAGTCTTCTTTCTGATGCTGATCGATGCCGTGCTGCCGGCCGCGAGCGAAGTGGTGATGGTGTACGGCGGCGCCGTTGCTGCGGGTGCCTTCGCGGACCAGGAGGTCGTCCTCTTCGGACGCACGATCGAGGAAGGTTTTCCCGCGTATGTCGCAATCGCGCTCGCGGGGACGATCGGATACACGATCGGCTCCGCCGGCGGCTGGGCGATCGGGCTGTACGGAGGGCGGCCGTACCTGGAGCGCCACGGGCGCTGGCTGCACCTGGACAAGAATCGGCTCGATCGCGCCGAGCGCTGGTTCGAGCGCTGGGAGGACTGGGCGGTCTTCCTCGGCCGCCTGACTCCTGTCGTCCGCTCGTTCGTCTCGATCCCCGCGGGCGTGATGGAGACGCCGTTCGTCCGCTACATCCTCCTGACGCTGGTCGGGTCGGCGATCTGGTGCTTCGCGTTCGCGGGCGCTGGCTACGCAGCCGGTGAGAACTGGGAGGACTTCCACCACGCGTTCAGGTACCTCGAATACGTTGTCGCGGCGGGAATCGTGGCGGTCGCCGCGTGGCTCGTGCTCCGGTACGTGCGCAAGCGCAGGCGACTGGCCGAGGATCCCACCGGCAGCTGACGAATTCCTCGGAGCTACACTCGTTGTGCGCAAGATCGGAAATCCGCTCGCGCGGATTCCGATCGCGCGAAACTTGGCCCGCGTGACCCAACAGATCCCCCTCATCGACGTCAAGGCGCAGTACGCGCCCCTGATCCCGCTGATCAAGGAGGCGATCGACGAGGTGCTCGAGGGCGGGCAGTTCGTGTTCGGCCCGAACGTCGGCGCCTTCGAGGAGGAGGCTGCGCGCTACCTCGGCGTCCGCGAGACGATCGGGGTCGGGAACGGCACGGACGCGATCGTGCTCGTCCTGAATGCGCTCGAGATCGGAGCTGGCGACGAGGTCATCTGCCCCGCTTTCACGTTCTATGCGACCGCCGAGGCGATCGCGCGCGTCGGGGCGACGCCGGTGTTCGCAGACATCGAGCCGCAGACCCTGAACCTCGATCCTGAACGTGTTTCCGATCGCATCGGCCCGAACACGAAAGCGATCATGCCGGTGCACCTGTTCGGACGACCGGCGCCGCTCGCCGCGCTCGCCGCGCTCGGACTGCCGCTGATCGAGGACGCGGCGCAGGCATTCGGCTCGCCCGAGATCGCGGGAGTCGGCGTTGCTTCGACCTTCAGCTTCTATCCGACCAAGAACCTGTTCGGGCTCGGGGACGGCGGTCTCGTCGCAGTCGACGATGCCAACCTCGCGGAGCGGATCCGCATGCTCCGCTTCCACGGGTCGAAGGCGAAGCGCGTGTTCGAGTACATCGGGACCAACTCGAGGCTCGACGAGATCCAGGCCGCCGCGCTTCGCATCTTCCTGCGCGAGCTCGACGGCTGGACTGCGCTTCGCCGCGAGGCGGCCGAGCGCTACCGCGACCTCGGCCTCGGCGAGGTCTGCGACGTCCCCGAGGACGAGCCCGGGCACGTGTACCACCTGTTCGTCTCCCGCTCGCCGCAGCGGAACGAGATCCGCGCGGCGTTGACCGCGGCCGGCATCGGGAGCGCCGACTACTACGAGCCTCCGCTCCACCTTCAACCGGCGTTGCGCTACCTCGGGTACTCCGAGGGCGATCTCCCGGAGACCGAGCGCGCAGCGAGGGAGAACTTCTCGGTTCCGCTGTGGGCGGGGATCACCGCCGAGCAGCAAGAGCGGGTCGTCGACACGGTTCGCGCGGCGCTCGGCGTTCCCGCGTAGGTCATCCTGTAGCGATGCGCTCCCCGGTCAACCGGCACAGGCTCTGGCAGGTAGGGGTCGACGCGTTCCTGGTCGTCGCGGCGTGGACTCTCGCCTGGTACGTCCGCTTCGACGGTGACACCGGGCCCGTCTACTACGACCGCTACCTCGACTGGGACGTCTTCGCGCTGGTTGTCGCGATCAAGCTGCCGGTGTTCTTCGCGTTCGGCTTCTACAACCGCTGGTGGCGGTACGTCTCGACGCAGGACATGTGGGGCGTCGTGCGTGGCGTTGCAGCGGCATCCGTCGCGGCGTTTCTCGTCTTCGCGCTGCTCGACTTCCATCCGGCCAGCGTGCCGCGCGGCATCTGGATCGTCGATCTCCTGATCCTGCTCGCTCTCGTGGCCGGGGCTCGCCTCCTCGCGCGCACGCTGATCGAGAGGCCGTCGGCGGGCACGCTCGTCGCTCGCGGCAAGGAGGTCATCATCGTCGGAGCGGGGGACGCGTCCCAGCTGATCCTGCGCGAGATGCTCAAGAACCCTGCGCTCGGCTACACGCCCATCGGTCTCGTCGACGACGACCCGCGCAAGAAGAACCTCCGCCTTCACGGGATTCGCGTCCTCGGAACGAGCGACGAGCTTGCGCACCTGCTCCGCGACCGCAGGCCCGACGAGCTCGTGATCGCGATCCCGTCCGCGTCGGGAGAGATCCGCGAGCGCATCGTCGAGATCGCCCGCGCGGAGAACGTGCCCGTGAACACGCTTCCCGGCCTTCCCGAGTTGATCACCGGCGACTTCAACCTGGCCGGGCAGATCCGCCCTGTGCAGGTCGAGGACTTGCTCGGCCGCGAGCCCGTCGACGTGGACATCGACTCCATCGCCGGCTATCTCACGGGCGAGGTCGTTCTCGTCACGGGCGCAGGTGGCTCGATCGGCTCCGAGCTCTGTCGCCAGATCGCCCGCATCGGCCCGACGCGGCTCGTTCTCGTCGACAACGCGGAGCCCGGGCTGTTCGAGATCGAGCGCGAGCTCGTCGACGAGCGCGGCTTCCACGCGACCGCCGCGGTGCTGGCCGACGCCGGCAACGCGACGAAGATGCGTCAGGTCTTCGAGAAGTACCGCCCTGCCGTCGTCTTCCACGCCGCCGCGTACAAGCACGTCGCGCTCGTCGAGGCGAACCCTGTCGAGGCGGTCCGCAACAACACGCTCATGACGCGCACGGTCGCGGACATCGCGGTCGAGTTCGGGGCGAAGCGCTTCGTGCTCGTCTCCACCGACAAGGCGGTGAACCCGCGGGGCGTGATGGGCCAGACGAAGGCGCTCTGCGAGTGGATCGTCGAGGCCTGGGGCCACCAGGCGGACACGTCGACGCGCTTCTGCGGCGTCCGCTTCGGGAACGTGCTCGGCTCGTCGGGCAGCCTGATCCCGATCTTCCGCAAGCAGATCGCGCGCGGCGGCCCTGTCACCGTCACCCACCCGGATATGACCCGCTACTTCATGACGATCCCGGAGGCGGTCCAGCTCGTGATCCAGGCAGGCGCGATCGGCGGGCGCGGCCAGGTCTACGTTCTCGACATGGGCGAGCCGGTCAAGATCGTCGACCTCGCCGACACGATGATCCGCCTGTCCGGCAAGGAGCCGGTCACGGACATCGAGGTCGAGTTCGTAGGAGCGCGGCCGGGCGAGAAGCTCCATGAGGAGCTCTGGGCGAAGGACGAGACCGTGATCCCGTCGAGCCACGAGGCGATCCTGCTCGTCACCCGTCCTCCGATCGATGCGGCCTGGCTCGAGGAAGAGCTCGATGCGCTCTCTCAGTTCGTGGAGGAGGGGGAGACGCTCGAGCTCGTCGGCCGACTGAACACGCTCGTCGGATCCCCTCGCCGCGTGCCCGCCTCCGGAGACGGAGCGGGCGCCGCAGCCGCGGCGCCCGCATCCGAGTCGGTCTAGGAACCGGGCGAGGCAAGCCTCGCCCCCACTTACGCGCCGGGGATCCGTATCGCGATCAGCTGACCGCCTTCACGCTTGAACGTGAAGTCCTTCCCGATGTTCGCGTCCGGAGGAGGTCCGATCGCATCGGGGCCGTCCTGCTTCTGCACCCACAGCGTGTGCGCCTGGATGGTGACGAAGAACCACCCTCGTCCGAGGACGGAGGAGGCGTCGACGACTCCGCTCGACTCCCAGCTGCCCAGGTTGGCCTTGGCGATGGTAGGCGGGGTCGTCTGCGGTCCGTCGACGTCGGTCGGTCCTTCGTCGGCCGCCTGGTTGATCGACGCGACGACGGTCAGGGCGCCCGTGCCGAGGTCGTAGCGCCAGATCCGGGCGGTCGTCGCGTTCGGGTCGGTCGACCCGAACGGGAACTGTTGGCTCGAGCCCGGGTCCTCCTGGATCAAGAGGCTGTTCCGCGTCGACTCCATGTTGTCCGGCTGGTGGATCTCCCCCAGTGTCTTCACCGGGTTGTCGTCACCCTCGATCAGGATCGACAGGGACGTGACCTTCGTCGGATCCTTCTTGTCCAGCACCATCTTCCAGACGCGCCCGTTCGTGGAGCTCCCGAACGGCGTGGTTCCTGGCACACTGCCGCGTCCGGAGTCGACGAGGTAGATGACGTTCTCCATCCCGCGTCGCTTGTCGTAGGCGACGTCCTCCAGACGAACGAAGCGGAAGACGTTCACGCCTTGGCTGGGCGCGACGCCGTCTGCGACGTTGTTCTCCGCGTTGCCCCACTGGTCGAGCACCCACTGCGGACCGTTCGGGCGGCGGGCCGCTCACCCCGGTCGGCGGCTCCAGCATGTCGGGGCTGGTGAAGTCCGTCGAGAGCAGCTCCTGGCCGGCCTTGGGACTCCCCGCCGGGTGCTTGCCGACGGCGATGTGCTTCGGCACCTTGATGAACCTGCCGGAGACGCTCATCGCCGAGTTCGGCGCGAAGTCGAAGTAGTCGTCGACCGCCGGATCGTCGGAGACGAACGCCCAGAGATCTCCGCGGTCGTTCAGCAGATCCCTGGTGTCGTCTGCGATGTAGGTGTACAGCTGCGACCACGCAGGCTTATACGGTGCCGCGACGGGCGTGGTGAAGAACGTGTCGTCGGTGGTCAGGACGACGAGATCCTTGAACCCCGGGATCGCGACGGTGTTCTCGTGGTTCAGGCGTCCCATGCCATAGATCGTTCGCGTCGTGTCCCGTCGAACGTCGTACGCGGCAACGACGCCGGTCTGCTCGGCGCCGGGCGTTCCGGGTGGGATGAAGCTCGGGCCCGGCCAGGTGTTCCCCGAACGGAAGACCCAGTCCTGCGCCTCCTCGTTGGCGAAGTAGATCGGACGGCCGAAGCCTTCTCTCTTCGTGGCGAGGTAGCTCGAGCAGAAGCGGTGGAAGTTCTGAGAGCTGGTGATCGACATCCGCCCGCGCACGAACTCCGTGTTGCCGTTCAGCGCGATGCGGCTGACCTGCGAGTTGTCGAAGTCGTTCTGGTTCGACTCGTTGACCGCAGGCGGAGTCGGGACGCCGCCGAACGGCGGGTTGAACGGAAACGGAACGCTCGAGGTCTCGTGGTTGACGAGGAGCTCGAACCTGCCTCCGTCGCCGTCATCGTCGTCGGATGCCCCGCTCCGCCGGTCGTCGTCATGTCGTCGTCATCGTCGTCTTCGTCGCCTCCTCGCTCGAAGATCGCGATCCCGTCCGGGATCGCCTCGAACCGATAGCCGGTGCCGGGAATCGGTTCTCCGACCGTGAGGATCGGCAGGTTCCGATCGCACGTCGCGCAGGTGAGCATCGAGGCGGCACCCGTGCGGAAACCGTCGTCGTCATCGTCGGCTGTTGCGGCAGCAGCGAAGACGGCTGCAAGAAGCGCCACCCCGACGGCAGCGAGCGAGAGTCGAAGTCGTCTCATTCTCTCCCCTCCTGAGAGTCGCCTATGGCGTGGACCTAACCAGATTCGCCGCGCGTCAGCGAGGCGTAAACATCAGATCCAAAAGCAGAGCAGGATCGCGCTCGACTCGCCGCGCCGCGGTCGACCTCTTCTCCACGCTGAGGTCGTGAGCCGATTTCAGCAGATGCAGCCTGCTTTCCCGGACGAGCTCCTCGTCGACGGCGCCCATTCGACCGGAGAACACGCTGTAGACGGGGACGCCGAGCGCGGCCGCCTCGCGGTTCATCGTCCCGCCGGCCGAGATCACGAGATCGGAGAGGGCGACGAGGCTCTGTGCATCCACGGCCCGCTCGGGGAGGACGAGGGAAGGGAGGCTGAGCCCCGCGATCTCCCGACGCTGCTCGGAAGTTCGCGGCAACACGACCGCGCGGACTCCGTCGTCCGATCCGAGCCGGCGGAGCACATCGGCAAACAGGGGATTGCCATGTCGGTGGTACAGGGAGACGTCGGGTGGCGTCCGCACGACCGCGAGAATCTGCATTCGGTCGAGCCCCAGTCGGTCGACAACAGCGGGATCCGGCTCGAAGCCCGCGAGGTAGTACTCCTCCTTCAGGCCCGGATAGCGGCGCACCTTCGCCGCGGGCGCACCGAGCCGGTCGAGACGCGCTTGTGGAATCACGTCGGGCACGACGACGCGGCCGGTCGCGCGGCACCCCAAGCCGTGCTGCAAGCGGGCGAACTCGTAGTCGAAGGCGTACGCGGACGGGATGCCGAGGGATCGCGCGGCGAGAGGGAGCTCGTGCGACGCATGGGAGAGCGCGAGGTCGAAGCCCCGGCCCTTCGCGAAACGCCGGAGCGCAGGGAGCCGGGAAGCCATCGCGCGTGCTTTGCCGAATGCGCTCGCACCTCCGTGACGCGGGCCCACGACATCGTGAGGAATCCCGTGCAGGCGCAGGAGCTCGAGGGTCTGCGCATAGTCGCGCGTCGTGACCGCGACCGTGTGTCCCCGACCCTCGAGAAGCGCGATCAGCGGCCGGAAGAACGGCACCTGGGGAGAGTTCGAGACGTCGATCCAGACGCGCACCGGAGAACCCTACCCGTGTCTTCTCGAAGCAGACGATTATGGCTACTTGATGTAGACAACGCCGCGTACCTGATGCAGACTGGTGCCATGCCGGTGATCGAGGCCAACCCTTTCCGCATCAGCGGCGAGTTGCTCGCCGAGGAGATGATCGACCGCGAAGAGGCCGCCGCGCGGCTCCTCTCGCTCGCGGCCGGTGGGCATTCATCGCGCGTCGTGGCACCTCGCCGCTACGGCAAGACGAGCCTTTTGCGGCGCGTGCTAGCCCACGCGTCGGCCGATGGCTGGGCGACGGCGCTCGTCGACCTCGAAGGCGTGCTCTCCCTCTCGAGCGTCGTCGTCCGGATCGAACGCGCCTACGACCGCGAGCTGAAGGGCGCCCTGCGACGCACGGTCGATGCGTTGTTCCGCGCGTGGCAGATCGGGCTGTCGCTGGGTGCCGGCGGTTTCACGGCGACGCTCCAGTCGAACCCGAAGGTGGACGTCGAGAGCGTGCTCCTGCGCCTTCTCGATCTGCCCGCGAAGCTGCACGAGCGCACCGGCGCCCGCAGCTTCGTCGCGTTCGACGAGTTCCAGGACCTCCTCCGCGTCGACGGTGCTGACGGGATCCTGCGCAGCGTCCTCCAGCACCAGAGCTCGGTCGCGTCATACGCGTTCGCCGGCTCTGCGCCGACGCTGATGGAGCGGCTGTTCGAGGATCCGTCCCGTCCGCTCCTCGAGCACGCAGTCTCCGTCGATCTGCTCCCTCTGCGGCCCGAGCCGACCGCCATGTACCTCGAGGAACGGTTCCGCCGGACCGAGCGCGACATCGGAAACGCACTGGACCCTCTGCTCGCGTTCACACGCGGGCATCCTCAGAGGACGATGCTGGTCGCGCATCATCTCTGGGAGCTCGTCCCTCGCGGCTCGCCCGCCGACGAAGCCGCGTTCGTCGACGCGCGGGCTCGCGCGCTGGAGCACGCCGAGATCGCGCTGCGAGCCCGCTGGGAGTCGCTCGCCGTGAACGAGCAGCGAGTGTCGCTCGCGCTGGCGACGAGAACGCAGAACCTGTACGCGGAAGACACGCTGCGCGTGCTTGGTCTGAAGAAAGGGAGCGTCGACCGTGCCCTGGCGGGCCTGGTCGGCAAGGCGGAGGCGCGGCGAACGCCTTACGGGCCGGAGCTCACCGATCCGTTGCTCGAGCACTGGCTCGCAGAACGCGGCTTGTTCTGAGTCACGGATAAGATTTCCTTATGGACACGCGTCAGCTTGCGGCCTTCTGCGCGGTCGTAGAGCGCAGGAGCTTCTCGCAGGCGGCGGAGCGCCTGGGCGTGACGCAGCCCGCCGTTTCGCTGCAGGTTCGAGCACTCGAGAAGCGTCTCGGGGCGCAACTCCTCGACCGTTCGGGCAGGCGCGTCGAGCCCACCGAGGCCGGTCTCAAGCTCTATCGGGGTGCCCAGCGGATGCTCGCGCTCGAGGAGCAGCTCGTCTCGGACGTCGCGGCGACATCTGAGGGCGAGCTTGCGGGCGACCTCGTCCTCGGCGCGTCGACCGGGCCGGCGGCGATCGTCGTGCCGGTGCTCCTGGGTGAATTCCATCGCGAGCATCCGGACGTGCGCGTGTTCCTCACCGTCTCGGACACACACACGATCGTGGAGCGGGTCGCGGCCCGCGAGCTCGAGCTCGGCATCGTCGGCGCCTCGCGCCGGCATCGTGGAGTCCGCTTCGAGCCGTTCTTCTCCGACCAGGTGATCCTCGCGTGCCCGCCAGGGCACCGCTTCGCTGGACGGACCGTGGCGCTCGACGAGCTCAAGGAGGAGACGGTGATCCTGATGCAGGAGGGCGCGGGCGTTCGGCAGATCGTCGAGGACGCGCTGCGGAAGCGCGGTGTGCGGCTGCGCGACCTCGACGTGCGGCTCGAGCTCGGCCTCCAGGAGTCGGTTCGACGCGCGGTCGAGGCCGGGTTCGGTGTCACGTTCATCTCGCGGACCGCCGTCGAGCCCGAGCTGGCGGACGGGCGACTTGCCGAAGCACGCGTCGAAGGGCTCGACGCGACCCGCGAGATCTCGCTCGCCTCCTCCGCCGGAAGAGCCCGCTCTCGCGTAGCGGAGGCATTCGTGGAGTTCGCGCTCGAACGCGTCGCCGGTTGACGCGTGGCCGTCTCGGGCGGACGATGTAAGGGTGCTCGTCGAGTACGCAAGCCTCGTTGCGGCGATGGCGGTGCTCACCGCGTCGCTGACCGGCGCTTTCGGCCAGAAGCTGGCGGTGTTGCCGACATCGAGTGGATCGGCCATCTCGAGCTTGAACGCGGCCGCGGGGGCACAGAAGGTGCCTGCGGGCGGCGCTCGAACCGCCTACAAGCGCGCTCCCTACTCGAAGCCTGTCCTCAAGTACCTCTACGCCGTCGGCTGGATCGGAGGCGCAAAGAGCCCGCTCTCATGCCTCTTTGCGCGTGTGTCGCGCGCAGAGACGGAACAGGAGGCGCTCAGCGAGATCCGCAAGAACGGGAAGCTCGCAAAGCAGCTGCGCCGCGTCAAGGTCGCCCAGAAGCAGGCAGCGTCCGTCGTGGTGGAGGGAATCGCCTCCGCGTGTTCGTAGGGGCGAGGCTTGCCTCGCCCTAGGCGGCCCAAGGGTCGCCCTACGCAGCTTCGGGGGTCGGCTGCCGCCGACCGCCGAGCACTCGGCGGAGGCTGACAACGCCGAGCACGTTCGACCCGTCGACCACCGGCAGGTGCCGGAAGCCGTTGTCGAGCATGACCTGCGCGGCATCGTCGAACGTCATGTCCGGCGCCGCCGTCATCGGATCGACCGTCATCCACTGACGGACGCGCGCATCGCTCGTGTGCACGCGAGCAGCCATCGCTCGCAGCATGTCGCGCTCGGTCAGGATCCCGATCAGGCGGCCGAAGTCCTTGACGACGACCGCGCCCGTGTTCTGGCTCGTCATCCGCTCCGCGACCTCTCCGAGCGTGTCTTCGGGCGCGACGGTGATGAAGTTCGGCGAGACGATCTCGGCCAGGGTGCCCATCGCGCGAGTGTATCTCGCGCTCGACGCAAGCGTCGACGAATAACAGTTGATAATGCTAGAGATAAGCAAAGTGGTGTAGCATGCACGCCCGTGCGAACCGGCGCCTCTTTCGACGTGCTCGTGATCGGCAGTGGCGCTTCGGGGCTTGCGGCGGCGGTCTCGGCCGAGCGCGCAGGAGCCCGTGTCGGGCTTGCGACCAAGACGACACTGCAGGCATGCAACTCGGCGAAGGCCCAGGGTGGCATCCAGGCGGCCTTCGGCGACGACGACTCGCCCGAGATCCACGCCGAGGACGTCATGCGGAGCTCGCACGAGACCGCAGATCCCGAGCTCGTTCGGGTGCTCACTTCCGAGGCGCCCTCCGCGATCCACTGGCTCGAGGAGGTCGGCGTCGAGTTCACGCGCCAAGGCTCGTCTGGACCGAATGGCCGAGGCCATTCGGTCAACGGCGGGTACCGGCTCGCGCGCTGCGGAGGGGCGACGCGACACCGTCTGCTGCAGGTCGGCGACCGGACCGGGCACGCCATCACGAAGGCACTGCGTGAGGCATATGAGGCCGGATCAGGCGTCGAGCTTCCTCATCACGAGCTCACGGAGCTCCGTTCCGGAGAGCACGGATGGACGGCGAGCTTCCGGCTGAAGGATGGCGTTGCAGACGTCGAGGCCAGCACCGTGGTGCTCGCGGCCGGTGGGCGCTGCTTTCGGGAAGCCGAGGCGCGCGGCGAGCTCTCGACGAACCATCCGAACGCCACGGGCGAGGTGACGCGAATCGCCCTGGATGCAGGTGCGGAGGCGCGCGACCTGGACGCGTTGCAGTACCACCCGAACGGCGGCGCGTGGCCGGACACGATGCAGGGCTACTCGATCCCCGAGACCACCCGTGCCTACGGCGCGGTGCTTCTGAACGCCGACGGCGAGGAGTTCACCGACTCGCTCGGCGCGCGCGACGCGGTGTCGCAGGCGATCTTCGACGAGGTCGAGAGAGGGAAGGGCGTCTCGACGCCGGACGGCCGTCCGGCCGTGTGGCTCGACACGACGCGAATCTCCACGGAGGACGCGGAGATCTCGCTTCCCTACATGCTTCGGCGCTACCGCGCCGCGGGCATCGATCCCCTCACCGAGAAGATCCTCACGTACCCGGTTCTCCATTACCAGAACGGCGGGCTCGCGATCGACGAGCACTCCGAGACGACGCTCGAAGGCGTCTTCGCGTGCGGCGAGATCGCGGGCGGGACGCACGGAAGGAATCGCATGATGGGAAACAGCCTGTTGGAGTGCACGGTCTTCGGGCGGCGTGCCGGGAAGACCGCCGCGGAGAGGGCGCGGGCATGAGCGTCGCGACCACCACGGATCTCGCTGGTGCCGTCGGCGATGCCGCCGCGCATCTCTACGTGTGGGCTTTGAAGGACATTCCCGCAGGACTTGCGAGACGCGCTCGCGGACGCCGCGGGCAGGGAGACGTCGGTGACCGGCCAGCGCGTCCTGCAGACGATCCTGCGCAACGTGAACGTCGCCGAGGACGAGAAGAACCTCGTCTGCCAGGACACGGGCATCGCGGTCTACTACTGCCGGGTCGGGGAGCACTTTCCCCTGCATCCGGCCAGAATCTACGAGTCGCTTTCAGAGGGCACCGAGCGCGCGACGATCGAGCATCCGCTGCGGTCGAACACTGTTCACACGCTGACGCGCGAGAACACCGGCCAGAACATCGGCTACCGCGTCCCGATCGTCCACTGGGATTTCGTTTCCGACTGGGACGGATTGGACGTGAAATGCGTGCCGAAGGGGTCGGGCTCCGAGAACATGAGCTTCCTCAAGATGTGCGTCCCCGCCGACGGTGTCACGGGGATCAAGAAGTTCGTGCTGGAGTCCATCGTCGGCGCGGGCGGGAAGCCGTGCCCGCCGGGGATCGTGGGCGTCGGCATCGGCGGCTCCGCGGACTACGCGATGCACCTGGCGAAGGAGGCGATCGCGCGGCCGGTCGGCACGCGCAACTTCGATCCGCTGGTCGCCGAGCTCGAGAACGACCTGTACGAGCTCCTGAACGAGACCGGGGTCGGCCCGATGGGGCTGGGTGGCGACGTGACGGTGCTATCGGTCCACGTAGAGCACGCAGACACGCACATGACGCTGAACCCGGTCGCGGTCAACTACCAGTGCTGGGCCGCGCGGCGCGCGTCCGCCCATATCGCCGCGGACGGATCGGTCACGTACGAAAGGGACGCGTGATGAGATCACGATTCTGCCGCGTTTGCAGGGCTCTTTACAGAGCCTGGCCCTGTAAGCGTCAAGAGTGCGCGCCGAGGTTTCCACAGCTGATGGCGACGCACGAGGTCACCTTCCCCGTCACCGATCCCGCCGAGATCCTGAAGCTCCGCGCCGGGGACGAGGTCATCGTCCAGGGGCGCATCATCGGGATCCGCGACCGGACCCAGATCCGGATCTTCGACCAGGGGGTCGAACCGCCGATGGACCTCTCGGGCGCGTTTCTCCTGCACACGGCGCCGAACGTCCGCAAGCTCGGGCCGGGGAAGTACGAGAAGCTCTGCATCGGGACGACGACGAGCGCGCGCATGGTGCGCTTCACCGAGCCGCTCGGTACGCAGTACGGCGTGCGCGCGATCTGCGGCAAGGGTGGCTTCCCGGACGAGGCGATCGAGCCGATGCAGCGACTGGGGATGGTCTACTTCGCGATCGTCGGCGGGGCGGCCGCGCTCGAGACGACCCAGATCGAGGAGATCGAGGAGGTCGCCTGGGAAGAGCTCATGCCCGAGTGCCTCTGGAAGTTCCGGGTGAAGGACTTCGGCCCGCTCACGGTCGGCATCGACGCTCACGGGGGCTCCCTCTATCGCGACGTGCAGGAGCGCGCGCAGAAGAAGCTGGAGGACATCTATGCACGACTATGACGGCAACTCGTTCCTCGACATCCCCACGCGCGAGGGCAAGCCGCGCGAGCGCGGCCTCACGCACGTCATGGACAAGGGACTGAACCTGCGCGAGATCGAGGGGCTCTTCGACACGGCCGGCGAATACGTCGACATCGTCAAGCTCGGCTGGGGGACGAGCTACGTCACGAACAACCTCGAGAAGAAGATCGCGCTCTATCGCTCCTTCTCGACCCCGGTCGTCTGCGGCGGGACGCTTTTCGAGGCGGTCTACGGCCAGGACAAGATGGACGACTTCAAGCGCTGGCTCGAGCACTACCGCTTCTCGCACGTCGAGATCTCGGACGGGACGCTCGACATCCCTCGGGAGCAGAAGCTCGAGCTCATCGCTGATTTCGCGCGCGACTTCGTCGTCCTCTCGGAGGTCGGCTCGAAGGACTCCGAGGTCAACATCGCTCCGTACCTGTGGGTGCAGTGGATGCGCGAGGAGCTCGAAGCCGGCGCCTGGAAGGTGATCGCCGAGGGCCGCGAAGCCGGGACCGCGGGCATCTACCGGCCGACGGGCGAGCTCCGCACAGGCCTCGTAGACGAGATCGAGCACTCGATCAGCTTCCACGATCTGATCTGGGAGACGCCGACCAAGGCCTCGCAGGCCTGGTTCGTGCGCCACTTCGGCCCCGAGGTCAACCTCGGCAACATCCCGCCGGACGAGGTGATCGCGCTCGAGACGCTCCGCCTCGGGCTGCGCGCCGACACGCTGAAGGAGGTTCTTCTTGGCGATTCAGCCGCTGCCAAGCCCGCCCCGGCTTCCTGATCTCGACTTCGAGGCCATGACGGCCGAGGAGCTCATCGCCTGGGTGCACCAGCACTTCTGGCCACGCGTCTGCCTCACCTGCTCCTGGCAGAAGCAGTCGTCGGTCCTCGTCCACATGGTCGCCGAGCTGGGTCTCCGGATGGACACGGTCGAGCTCGACACGCACCTGTTCTTCCGTGAGTCGTATGAGACGCGAGAGCAGCTCGTCGAGCGGTACCAGCTGAAGCTCATCCAGCCCGAGATCCCGACGATCGCCGAGCAGCACCGCGCCGAGGGCCCCAACCTGTGGGAGCGCGAGCCCGACCGCTGCTGCCACATCCGCAAGGTGGAGCCGCTCGTGACCGCGCTCGCGCCCTACGACGCCTGGATCTCCGGCATCCGCCGCGACCAGTCGCCGAGCCGTGCCGACACGCCGAAGGTGCAGTGGTCGGAGCGCTACCAGGTCTTCAAGATCCACCCGCTCGCGGACTGGGGCGAAGAGCGGATCTGGTCCTACGTCCAGGCGAACGACATCCCCTACAACCCTCTGCACGATGCGGGCTACCGTTCGATCGGCTGCATTCCCTGCACCCGACCGACCCGCCTGGACGAGGAGGAGCGCGCAGGCCGCTGGGCCGGCTCCGACAAGCTGGAATGTGGAATTCACGAAAACGCGAGATTGGAAAGGACGGCCTGAACACCTCATGAGTCAGCACATCTACGCGCACGAGCACCCCGAGTCGGAGACCGATCGCGGCGGTGGCTTCACCCTCTGGTTCACCGGGCTCTCGGGCTCCGGGAAGACGACGATCGCTCATCACGTCGGTCCGGAGATGGATCGCCGCGGGCTCGTCGTCGAGTACCTCGACGGGGACACCGTGCGGACGCATCTCTCGAAGGGCCTCGGGTTCTCCAAGGAGGACCGCGACGCCCACGTCGAGCGGCTCGGCTGGGTCGCCTCGCGCATCACGCGCCACGGCGGCGCGGTCATCGTCGCCGCGATCTCTCCCTACGAGCAGGCGCGATCGAATGCGCGCGCTCTGGTCGAGCAGCACGGCCCGTTCGTCGAGATCCATGTCGAGACGTCGGTCGAAGAGTGCGCCCGACGGGACGTGAACGGCCTCTATGCGAAGGCGTACGCCGGTGAGATCAAGGGCTTCACCGGCGTCGACGATCCCTACGAGGCTCCGTCGTCGCCGGAGATCGTCGTCGACACCGAGGGCGTGGAGCCCGAGGAGTCGGCAGCCTTCGTCATCTCGAAGCTCGAGGAGTTGGGGCTCGTTCCGGCCAAGGTGACCGCGTGACCGTCGCCGCGACGGATCGCCTGATCGGCCCGCACGGCGGCACGCTCGTCGACCGCACCGGCGACCGGCCGGACGATCTCGACGCGCTCGAGGCCGTCGCGCTCACGTCTCGCGAGCTCTCGGACCTCGACATGCTCGCTTCCGGTGCGCTCTCCCCGCTCGAGGGGTTCATGGGGCAGGCCGACTACGAGCGCGTGGTCGAGGAGATGCACCTGGCGAACGGCCTTCCCTGGGCGCTCCCCGTCTGTCTCGCCGTCGACTCGGCTCCGAGCGGCGAGCGCGTCGCGCTGACCGATGAGGCCGGGTCGCCCGTGGCCGTGCTCGAGGTCGAGGACGTCTACGAGTACGACAAGGAGCGGGAGGCCGAGAACTGCTTCCGCACCACCGACGATGCCCATCCAGGCGTCGCGCGTCTATACGGCCAGAAGCCGCTCTACCTCGCCGGCCGCGTCACCGTCTTCGAACGCGCGCGCCCCGAGTTCCCCGAGCTCGCCCGCGATCCCGCGGAGACGCGCCGGATCTTCGCCGAGCGTGGCTGGAAGCGGGTTGTCGGCTTCCAGACCCGGAATCCGATCCACCGGGCGCACGAGTACCTGACGAAGGTCGCGCTCGAGACCGTGGACGGTCTCCTCGTGCACCCGCTCGTCGGCGACACGAAGTCGGACGACGTTCCCGTCGACGTTCGCGTCGACTGCTACACCACGCTGCTCGACGGCTACTACCCGGAGGACCGGGTGCTGCTGTCGGCGTTCCCTGCGGCCATGCGGTACGCGGGCCCTCGGGAAGCCGTCTGGCACGCCATCTGCCGCAAGAACTACGGCTGCTCGCACTTCATCGTCGGCCGCGACCACGCGGGCGTCGGTGACTACTACGGCACCTACGACGCGCAGCTCATCTTCGACGAGTTCGCGCCGCACGAGCTCGACATCGAGCCGATGTTCTTCGAGCACACGTTCTGGTGCAACGTCTGCGGCTCGATGGCCAGCACGAAGTCGTGTCCGCACGGGCCGGACGACCGCGTGTTCCTGTCGGGCACGAAGGTGCGCGAGATGCTCGGGGAGGGAGACGTGCCGCCGGTCGAGTTCACGAGGCCGGAGGTCGCTGAGGTCCTGATCGAGGCCTACCGCGGGGGTCAGGCTTCAGCCTGACCTCGGTGTGAGATCGAAAGGCCTACAAGCTCAGAACGGGGTCAGGCTCGAGCCTGACCCCATGTGATCGTGGACTGGAAATACACCGTCCTCGGTCTCCTGACGGGGCTCCTCGTCGGGATGACCGGGATGGGCGGCGGGTCGCTGATGACGCCGCTCCTCGTCTTTCTCTTCGGCGTGCCGCCGACGACGGCAATCGGGACGGACATCGCGCACGGCGCCGCGTTCAAGACGGTGAGCGCGGTCCAGCACAGGCGGATGGGGAACGTCCGCGCCCGGCTCGCCGGGTGGATGCTCATCGGCTCCGCGCCGCTCTCGCTCGTGGGGGTTTGGTCAGCGGTCCAGATCACGAACCGCTACGGCGACGACGTCGAGTCGGTGATGGGCCAGGTGCTCGGAGCCGCCCTTCTCTTCGGCGCGATCGGGCTGGTTGCGAAGTCGGTCGTTCAGAACGAGTCGGTCGGAGCAGGTGACTGGAAGCTGACGACGCGCGACAAGGTCGCGGCGGTGCTTATCGGGATGCTCGGCGGGTTCATCGTCGGCCTGACCTCGGTCGGAAGCGGCGTCTTCTTCGGACTGACGCTCCTGATCCTCTTTCCGCTTCGCGCGCACAAGGTCGTCGGCACCGACATCTTCCACGCGGCGGCGCTCCTCTACGTGGCCGGTGTCGGCCACTGGCTCGCAGGAAACGTCGACTTCGCGCTCCTCGGCTGGCTCCTGCTCGGCTCGATCCCAGGTGTCTTGATCGGAGGACGGCTGACGCTCGCGATCCCCGAGCAGTTCTTGCGCCTTCTCCTGGCCTCAGTGCTCGGCCTTGCCGGGATCAAGCTGCTCGACGTCCCGGGTGCGGGAGTGATCGTGGTCGTGGCGCTCGCGGCAGGGTTGGTAGCGCTCTTCGTGTTCATCGCACGTCACAGCTGGATTCGCATCCAGCGTGGTCGAGGCCCTAGCGTGCCTTCCCCGATCGAGTAGCTCGGTAGCATCGCCCACCGTGCGCACGGTCTGGGTGAGCTTCGACACGATCGGCCGAGAATGTCTCGAGGCTGCCGCCGAGGCCGGAGCCGACGTCGTCGGCGTCGTCACGCTCCCGGGGCCGATCGACCCGAATCGCTCAGGGCAATGCGCATTCGCCGAGGTAGCCGCTCGCCACGGCGCGAACGCTGGTCGAGACCGCCGACGTCAATTCGCCCGAGACGCTCGAGGAAGTCGCCGCGCTCGACCCCGACCTGATCTTCGTCGTCGGCTGGTCGCAGATCGCTCGCGAGCCGTTTCTCGCACTCGCGCGAGAAGGCGTGTTCGGAATGCATCCGACCCTGCTGCCTCGTCACCGCGGCAGGGCAGCGATTCCGTGGGCCATCCTCTGCGGGCTGGCGCGAACGGGAGTCACGCTCTTCGAGATCGTGGACGCAACCGCCGACTCCGGCGCCATCGTCGGCCAGGTCGGTCGTCGAGATCGACTCCGACGACACGGCCGAGACGCTGTTCGACCGCATCTCGAATGCGCACGTGCAGCTGATCCGCGAGTACGTGCCGCAGCTCCTCGCGAGGAGCGGGCCGCGATTGCCGCAGGATCCCTCCCGGGCGAGCTCCTGGCCGAAACGGACGCCTCCGGACGGGATCATCGACTGGGAGACGCGTGCGCCGTACCTGTACGACTGGGTTCGAGCGCAGACGCGCCCCTATCCGGGAGCGTTCACGTTCCTCGGGGACGAGAAGGTCGTCGTCTGGCGGGCTCGGCCGGTGGACGACGTGGACGCAGCTGCCCCGGCGGGCACGATCGTGGCGGCGAGGCCGGAAGGGCCCGTAGTCGCCTGCGGCGAGGGCGCGCTCCTGCTCGAAGAGGTCGAGACGCGAGCAGACGGGCTCGCCGTAGGGGCGCGGCTCGGATGACGCGGGTCCTCGTCATCGCCGCCCACCCGGACGACGAGGTGCTCGGCATGGGCGGCACGATCGCGGTGCACACGAGTAGCGGCGACGACGTGCGCGTGCTCGTCGTGACCGATGGGAGCTCGACCCAGTACGCGGGCGACGCGGATATCCGAGCGCGGAAGGAGCAGGAAGCGGTGAAGGCCGCGAAGGAGCTCGGAGTGCAGGAATACGTGCACCTCGACCATCCCGGACATGCGACTCGACACGCTCGAGCACGTCGCCGTCAACAAGATCGTCGAGGAGCACGTCCGCGACTACGAGCCGGAGGTCGTCTACACGGTTCACCCTGACGTCAATCTCGACCACCAGGTGCTCTTCGACTCGGTCGCGGTCGCGACGCGCCCTACGCCCGGTCAGCCCGTGCGCAGGCTCCTGACCTACGCGCCGACGTCGAGCACGGAGTGGACACCCGCGGCGGTCAACTGGTTTCAGCCGAACTGGTACGTCGACATCACCGGAACGCTCGAGCGAAAGCTCGCCGCGTTCGCCCACTACGAGACGGAACGCCGCGAGTACCCGCACCCGCGCAGCGAGCGAGCGATTCGGGCGGCGGCGGAGTACCACGGCACGACGTGCGGATTCGAGCTCGCAGAGCCTTTCGTCCTTGTGCGCAGCCTCGAAGTTCTGTAGCGCAGCTTGACGCGGCTGCCGCAGACGCTGATCGTCCTCGCCCTGCTCGGCGCGACCGCGGCCGCGTTCGCGGTCACCGAGCGGCTCAAGCTCGAGCGGAGCCCGATCACCGGGACCAAGGTCGACCGCGTCTTCTCACCGATCTGCGAGTGCGCGAGGGACGTCGCGGTGATCTCGTTCGTGCTGCGAAGGGCGGGCACCGTCACCGTGGACATGCTGGACGCGGATGGCGAGCGCGTGCGCAGGCTCGTTCAGGAACGGGAGGAACAGCGTGGTCGTCTCTCCTACACCTGGGACGGTCGTGACGACCTCGAGCGCATCGTCGAGGAGGGGATCTACCGACCTCGCGTGGAGCTCGACGAGCACGGGCGCACGATCGTCCTCCCGAATCCCATCCGCGTCGACACGACCGCTCCCCGCATCCGGTTTCTGCGCGCTCGCCCGCAGGTGTTCTCCCCGGACGGAGACGGACGCCGCGACCGTCTCACCGCGCGCTACGAGACCAACGAGGCGGCGCGCGCGATGATGCTCGTCGACGGCAGGCGGCGCGTGCTCTCGAAGTTCCGTTCGACGGAGGGCCAGCTCGTCTGGTTCGGGCGCGTCAACGGGAGGCCGGTGCCGCCGGGCACGTATGAGATCCGCCTGCGAGCCTTCGACCGAGCTGGTAACCGGTCGAGCTCGAGACGCATCGTCCCCGTGGTCGTCCGCTACATCGAGCTGACGCGCGATCGGATCGAGGTGAATGCCGGGCAGCGGTTCTCGGTCGGAGTCCTGACCGATGCTGTCTCGTACCGGTGGCTCTTCGCCGGCGATCGCGGGACCGGTCGTCGGAGGGCGCTCGTGTTGACGGCGCCGGAGACTCCAGGGACGTACACCGTCTTCGTGTCGCTCGGAGGGCGATTCGCGGATAGCGCGGAGGTCGTCGTCACCGAACCGCCGGAATGACGCCGCCGCCGCTCTTCGTCCTCGGAGTCTCGAGATCGGGGACGACCCTGCTCCGAGTCGTTCTCGACCGCTCGCCGGGGATCGCGATTCCGGACGAGTCGTTCTTCATCCCGTTGCTCGCCCGGCGTCATCGGGGACAGGTGGATCCCGCGCGCTTTCTCGACGACCTCGGCAGGCTGCCGACGCTCCGTGCCTGGGGTCTCTCAGCGGAGGACATCGCACCGCGCCTTCGGCCGAGGATGCCGACGGGCGATGCGATCGCGGCGATCTTCGAGGCCTACGCCGCGAAAGAGCAGAAGCCGCGCTGGGGAGACAAGACCCCGATGTACATGCGCCACCTGCCGCTGCTCGACCGTCTCTTCCCCACGGCGCAATACGTCCACCTGATCCGCGACGGGCGCGACGCGGCGCTCTCTTTCCTCCGCATGCCCGAGGGAAGCTTCACGAGGACCTGGGCGCACCCGGACACCGTCGCCGAGTTCGCCTGCCTGTGGGAAAGCGAGATCTCCGCTGCTCGAACGCTCGGGCAGCGCGTCGGACCTTCGCGGTACCTGGCGGTTCGCTACGAGGACCTGGTCGCGAGCCCCGAGGACGTCGTGCGCGAGATCTGCGGCTTCGCGGGCCTTCCGTACCAGCCCGCGATGCTCGACTACGTAGGTGCCGTCGATGTCTCCGAGAAGCCCCACCAGCAGCGTCTCCTGCAGCCGCTGACGCCAGGCGTGCGCGACTGGCGGACGCAGATGGAAGCCGACGACGTTCGCGCTTTCGAGTCGATCGCGGGCGAGCTGCTCGAGGATCTCGGCTACGAGCTTGCCCGCCTTCCCGCCGGGTCAGACCGGCGCGCGGCTCTCGCCCGCGCCCGCTACCGCGTGATCTCGGGCGCCTGGAACGCCGCAGTCTCCACGGCGCAGCGCTCGCCTCTCTGGCGCCGGCGGCATCCTCCGGTCACGACGCCCGCTGAACGTCCCGCCCATGAAAAGCCATGAGCCGTCCGTTCAGCGAGAAGAAGTACGTCTTCTCGGTCGCGATGCCAGGCGAGTACTTGCCGAGCGGTAGGCGCCAGACGATCTTCCCGTCGGAGGCACGCACGGCATAGGTCCGTTTCTCGAGCGTGGAGAAGAACACGTTCTCGCCGATCACGACGGGAGCACCGAGGATCCTGCCGCCGACCCACGTGTTCCAGAGCTCCTCGCCGGTGGTCGCCCGCAGCGCCCGGATGCGCCCGTCGAACCCGCCGACGAAGACGCGGTCCTCGGAGACCGCCGGCGTCGTGTACCCGAGGCCGCCGACGCGTCCCGTCCAGACGACGTTGCCGGTCGCCGCATCGAGCGCGACGACCTTTCCGGACCGCGCGACCGAATAGACACGCTCCCCGTCGGAAGATGCGCTCGCGTAGAAGCTCTCGTAGCGGAACGTGTCGCGCCTGACGTACGTCGTCCAGAGCTCCTGCGCCGGTCTTCGAGTCCAGGCAGACGAAGGAGCCGGCGTAGGTCGTGACGCAGACGCGACCGCCGAAGACGGAGGGGCTCGCATTGATCCGTCCGCCCGTCCTGTACGCCCAGCGCACACTCCCGTTCGTAGCGCGAACGGCGAAGAGACGACCGTCGTGCGACCCGAAGTAGACGAGGCCGTCAACCGCCACCGGCGACGACTCGACCTTTCCGGCCGTTCGCACCTGCCAGAGCACGCGTCCCTTGCGGCGGTCGAGCGCGGTGACCGTTCCGTCCTGGGAGCTCACGATCACTCGCGGCCCGTCGATCGCCGGGCTGGAGGGCAGCGTCCCACCGACCCGGCGCCGCCACTGCACCTTGCCGGTGTCGGCGTCGATCGCGTAGGTCGCGCCCTCGAAGGTGTTGACGTAGAGATCCCCGTCGCAGTACGTCGGCGGGAACTCGATGTAGCTCCGCAGCCCGCGCGACCAGAGCGGCTTTCGCTTCGGAAGCCCGAGCGGCGCGTCCGGGCGCGCGAGCGACCTTCGCGGATCCGCCCCGAAGGTTCGCCAGCACCGCTGGTCGGCCGTCGGCTCAGGCGGAGGCGGAGGAGGCTCGGGAGCCGTCGTCGTCGTGGACGTCGAGACGGTGATGTCGTCGAGGTCCGTGTCGAGCGCCCCTCCTGGCGGCTTGTGGCTGAGCCCGATCGCGATGAGCAGGCCGCCCAGGGTCAGCATGACCAGGGACAGCACGAGAATGATCCACTTAAGAGCTCTTGGCATGCGCAGAAGGCCGGTCGCTCCCGGCGCTGATCAGTGTGCCAGCAGCCGCGGAGGCTCCCGTCCAGCGGCAATACCCGCTGCAACGAGGGCAAAGACGCCCCACGTCAGGGGATCCTCGAAGAACCCTGCGTAGAGGAGCGAGTGGACGACGAGCACGAGGAGGACGGCCGCCAGCCCGACTCCGAAGACGCGGTCCTGACCGATAAGGAGCCACAGACCCCAGGCGGCTGCCGCGAGCACCCACGCGTACAGCGCGAAACCGAGCACTCCGAGCTCGGCGAGGATCGTGAGCGGCGTCGTGTGCGACGCGTTCCGGCTGGGTGAGCCCCTGCCCGACTCCTCCGCGCTGGCCCGAGGCTGGCCGCCGACCCCGACGCCCGCGATCGGACGGGCCTCGAACGCATCGAGAGTCACGTTCACGAGCCGCGAGCGACCGCTCGTCACGTCCCGCGCAGACCGCCCGTTCACGGCGTCCGCAGCGACTGCCGCCGCCGCCAGCGTGGCGACGAGCGCGCAGGCGACGAGCAGGATCCGCAGACGGCGACCCATCCCGACGGCCGCCACTGCGAACGTGACCACGAAGAGCGCCACGAAGCTCGACTGGGAGTACGAGTAGAAGAGCCCCCAGAAGAGGAACGCCGCCGCCGCCGCTGCAGCCACCCAGTCGATCGTCCGTCCCCGCCGCACGACGATCACGACCAGCAGCACCACGATCGGAACGATCAGGTAGCGGCCGTACAGGCTCGGATCCTTGAAGAGCGACGTGACGCGGAAGAAGGTCGTGTACGCGTTCGCGACCGCGACGTCCCGCGCGAAGAAGAGCGTTCTCGTCTGCGCCTGCCAGATCCCGATGGCGGCGAAGAGCGCCCCGAGAGAAACGAGCGTCACTACGAGCGCGCGCGGAAGCCAGGCCGCCAGCGGCGCGCGCGCGACGACTGCGAATCCGGCCGTGAACGGGAAGACGAAGAACGCCAGTGCGATCGCCCCTGCGCGCTCGTCCCAGGTCCACAGATACGAGATCGCGGAGAACGCCACGAGTGCGGAGAGAGGGAGCGCGAGCAGGAACGGCGGAGGCGTGGGTCGGTCGCCACGGAGCGACCGGTACGCCAGCGCAATCGCTGACGCGGCGAGCACGAGGTACAGCGGCAGGAGCAGGAACGCCTCCTCCTCGCCCAACTCGACGGGAATGCGAAACGGGGCGACGGCGAGGAGTGCGACGGGCACGATCGCGGGATACCGCACGAGGGGGACTGCTCCGAGGACGGCGGCCACCGTCCCGACGCCGACGAGCGCGATCCCCTCCCGCTCGGTGAACAGCAGCTCGAGGTCGTCGTCCCCGACGAGGAATCGCGCGAGGCCGGCGGTCCCGGCGCCGAGCAGCGCCAATCCGACCACGGGGAGGAAGCGATCGCGAGGGAGCAACGCGAGCACCGCGCCGAGCGCGCCGACGAGCGCGGCAATCTGGGCGGCATCCACCGCGCCGAAAGGTACGCGTTGCTATTGAATAGCGCGGTGCTCACCGGCCTCCAGCGTGCGCTCGTCCTGGCGCCGCACACCGACGACGGGGAGCTCGGCTGTGGCGGGACGATGGCCCGGCTCGTGGACGCGGGCTGCGACGTGCGCTACGTGGCGTTCTCGATTGCGACGCGCTCGCTTCCGCCCGGGTTCGAGCCCGACACCCTCGCTCGCGAGGTGCGCGAGGCGACGGCGGAGCTCGGGATCCCCGAGGCCTCCCTCACGGTCCACGATTTCGACGTCCGCACGTTTCCGGAACGCCGTCAGGACATCCTCGAGCTCCTCGTCGCGCTCTGGGACGAGTGGAAGCCGGAGGTCGTCTTCCAGCCTTCCCACCACGACGTGCATCAGGATCACCAGACGATCGCCCAGGAAGGGCTCCGCGCCTTCAAGCGGACGACGATCCTCGGTTACGAGGTTCCCTGGAACAACTTCGACTTCTCCTACGGTGCGTACGTGGCGCTCGAGAAGACGCACATCGAGCGCAAGGTCGCCGCCCTCGCCCGCTACGCCTCGCAGCAGCATCGGCGGTACGCCGACCCCGAGTACATCTGGAACCTCGCGCGCGTCCACGGCGTCAACGTGAACCGCGAGTACGCCGAGTGCTTCCAGGTGTACCGGATCGTCGCGTAGGGGCGAGGCTTGCCTCGCCCTCCTCCAGGGCGTCATGATTCGCCGCGTGCCGGCGGCGATCACTGCGGCGACGCCACTCGTTCTTCGGCGACCTCGTCTCGAGGAGCGGCTCGACGACGCGTTCGGGAAGCGACTGACGCTCGTCATCGCCGGGGCCGGCTACGGCAAGTCGACGCTCGTCGCAGGCTGGACCGAGGACGTCGTCTTCGCGTGGCACACGGCGACGGCCGGCGATCGCCGTCTGTCGTCGCTCGCCGTGGGAATCGCCGAGGCGATTCGTCCCTTCGTCGCCGGCTCGGCGGAGCTCTTCGGGCCGCTGACCTCGGCCGACGACGAGCTCGTGCAGGCCGAGACTCTCGCTGCGCTGCTGAGTGACGCGCTCGAGCCCGCGCTCGACCACGACCTCGTCCTGATCCTCGACGACGCGCAGGAGCTGACCTCGTCGCTTCCTTCCCTGCGACTGGTCGAGAGCCTTTGCCGGCAGGGGCCGATCGGGGCTCCGCCTCGTGCTCCTCTCGCGCGAGACGCTCGACTTGCGCGTCGACCGGCTCCGCGCGCAGGGGCAAGTGCTCGAGCTCGACGCGTCCGATCTCGCCTTCACACCGGACGAGGTAGAGACGCTGAGCCTCACCGTTCTGGACGAGGGCGGCGCGATCGCGGAGGCCATCCACGCCGAGACGGGCGGCTGGCCGGCGGCCGTTCGCCTTGCGCTCGAGGCGCTGGCCGCGATCCCGCCCGACGAGAGAAAGAGCGCCCTCGGCCGACTGCGCCACACGGGCGGTCCGCTCTTCTCGTACCTTGCGAGCGAGGTCTTCGAACGAGAGTCGCCCGCCGTTCGCGAGCTCGTACGGACGGTCGCCCCTTTCGAGAGCTTCACCTCGGAGCTCTGTCAAGCGCTCGGCCTAGCGGAGCCGGACGAGACGATCGGGCGGTTGGTGAAACGCGGGCTCTTCGTCCGCGAGCAGGAAGGGGAGTTCAGGCTGCACGCGCTCATTCGCGGCTTCGCGCGCGCGGCATGGCCGCTGACCGACTCGGAGGAGGACGCGCTCCGACGTCGCGCCGCCGCCTGGCTCGAAGGTCGAAGTCGGGTCGAGGATGCCCTCGTTCTGCTTGCTGCCGGGCCGCACGAGCGCGAGGTCGCGCGGCTGCTCGAATCCCGCGGCGCGGAGCTTCTCCGGTCGGAGGGCACCGACACGGTCATCCGCCTCGCGAGCGGGCTTCCCTCTGACCTGCGCACGGATGCGATCGAGCAGCTCCTCGGAGAGGCGCTCGTCATCCACAGGGACATGGACGGCGCGATCGAGGCCTTCGAGCGGGCGGCGGTCGAAGTCGGGTGACGTGGATGCGGGCCTCGCCTGGCGCCTGGGGATGGCCCATCACTTCAACGGGAGCCTGAAGCTCGCGACTCGAAAGCTACGAGCCGTGCAGGCCCGGAGCGCGGGGACACTTCCGACGACGCGCTGCTTCTCGCGTGGTCTGCGTCGACGCACGGGATCCTCTACCGGGTTGCGGAGGCGCGCGCGCTTGCGGACGCCGCGCTCGAACTGGCTCGCCTGTGCGGCGACGATCGGGCGCTTGCCGCTGCACACATCGCTGTCAGCCTCGTCGCCGGCCGCGAGGGTCGGGCGGCGGACGGCGACGCGCACAACGCAGCCGGGCTCGCCGCCGCCGAGCGGTGCCGAGACCTCGTGCTGCTGAGTCGCGTGCGCACCAACATCGCCGCCGGCCTCACCGATGCGCCCGGGAGGCTCGGCCCCCGAGCGCGTGTGCTCGGAGATCGCTACGGGCTCGCGGAGGCGCTCGAGCTCGAGGTCTTCGCCAGCGAGGAGCCGGCGAGCGGCGGCTGGACGCCTGGAAGATGCACTCGCGATCTGGCGCGAGCTCGAGAGCCGGGTCCGAATCGCCGAGTGCGAGCTGGCGATCGCGGCGCTGTCGACCGGAGCGGAGGCGCGCGCGGCTCGCGAGCGCGCCGAACGGAAGCTCCGCGCGCTCGGGGTCCGCGTCAGCCCGAGCGCGCCTGCCGGATTGCTGCGCACGGTGGCGAGCGCGCCGCCCGTCCCGGTCGCGGTTCAAGTGCTCGGAGGGTTCTCGCTTCTCCGGGACGGAGCGCCTGATCCCGCGTGTCGGCGTGGCAGACGCGTAAGCCTCGCGAGCTGCTCAAGATCCTGATCTGCCGCCGCGGGCGCGCGACGCCGCGTGAGGCTCGTCATGGAATCCCTCTGGCCGGGGGAGGACCCCGCCAAGCTCGGCAACCGCCTCTCGGTCGCCCTCAGCACGCTGCGGTCCGTGCTCGACCCCGAGAAGCGGTTCGCCCCGGAGCACTTCGTCACGGCTGATCGCGAGAGCATGTCGGTCGAATCTGGACTCGGTGCTCGTCGACGTCGAGGTCTTCCTCCACGAAGCTGAGCGCGGACTCGCGCTTCGTTTGGCAGGGGAGACCGAGGAAGCGACCGAGTGGCTGGCCCAGGCCGAGGGTCTGTACGCGGGCGACGTTCTCGAGGGCGACCCGTACGGCGACTGGGCCGTCTCGATACGGGAGGAAGCGAGAGCGACGTACATCTCGACGGCGCGCGCCCTTGCAGAGGATGCCTCGGCGGCGGGTCACGAGGAGCTCGCGCTTCGCTATCTCCTGCGGCTTCTTGGCCATGATCAATACGACGAGCACGCCCACCTGGCGCTCGTCTCCGCCTTCGAGCGCAGCGGGCGACGTGGCGAGGCACGCCGCGCGTACCGAACGTATGTCGCCCGCATCGAGGAGCTCGGGGCGGTCCCGGCCGCCTTTCCCGACGCGCTCAAGGCTTAAGGCAAGCTGAAGCACGCCCGCGAGACTGGAGCGGTGGAAACGTTCATCGTCCGGATCTGGACGCCGTCGCCGGAGCTCACGGACGAAGTCTCGAGAGGCGACTTTCGCGGGAGCGTGGAGCACGCCGGATCGAGCGACAGCTTTCAGTTTCGAACGGACGACGATCTCGTTCGGGTCCTCAGGGCCGCGATCCACGCGCGCCAGGCCTCGCGTCTTAAGGGAACCGGAAGGGAGGAGTGAGACCATCCGGAAAAGACAGGCGCACATCGCGGGCGAGCCTCGCGTAGTCCTTGACTCTGCGCGAGGCGAGTCGTAGTGTCGCGCGGTCGCGGCTGCGGTGGCTCCCAGAAGGAGGTATTCACATGGTGAGAGCGGTAGCGGTGCTCGTCGGCCTAGGCGCGCTCGTCACGGGTCAGCTTGCGTTCGGCGGCTCGAACCAGGCTGCGACTGGACCGTCTGGGTCGGCGAGCAGAAGAAGGCGCCGGCCGGGACGCCGAAGCACACCTCCCTGAACCAGTTCTTCCCCGGCCTGATGACCGTCAACGCCGGCGACAAGGTGACGTTCAGCCGGTTTCACACAGTGACGTACCTCGCAGGAAAGCCGATCCAGCCGTTCCTCGGGCCGGCCAAGGGCGAGGTCTACCAAGGCATCTCGGTCGGCTTCCACACGGCCTCGTACACCGCGCGGGAAGCCCTTCCCGCCGTTCCTGGTCGCCCCGAAGGGGGCGGTCTACGAGGACATCGTCGACTCGGCTGGCGAGCCGTTCTTCTTCGACGGCGAGCAGAAGTTCGAGTACGGACTCGGGCTGTTCGTGCCGGCCGGCCCGAAGGCGATCACGCGTGGCAAGTTCGCGAGCTCCGGCGTCGATCGTCGCGCAGAACCCGAAGAAGCCCGTCAAGGCGACGTACACGTTCCCGCAGGTGGGCAAGTTCAAGATGGTCTGCCTGATCCACCCGCCGGACATGGCGATGAACGTCGTCGTCAAGCCGAAGGGCGCCGCCGTCCCGGCGGCCGAGGACGTGGCGGCGCGTGCCCAGGCGGAGACTGGACGCGGCCTGGGCGAAGGCCGACGCCGCTCGTCGCGCAGAAGCCGCCGACGAACACGATCTACATGGGCGTCGAGAGCGCGAAGGCGCCGGGCGGCCGGACGACGGTCCTCGACTTCATCCCGAACCTGACGACGGTGAAGGCCGGCACGACTGTCACCTTCCGCATCAAGGCGCCGACCGAGGCGCACAACGCGGCTTTCGGGCCGCTCAAGTACCTGGACAAGCTGTTCAAGCAGACCGACCTGTTCCCGATGGGACCGAACTCGCCGAATCAGGTGACGCCGTTCTTCGTCTTCGGGAGCGATCCGCCGGGAACGCCGTACGAGGGCAAGACGACGCATGGCAACGGGTTCTACGCGACGCCGCTCGCGTGACGCGATCACGGGCGCCCCGCCGCCGAGCTCCTACCGGGTGAGGTTCACGACTCCGGGGAAGTACCACTTCATCTGCCATGCTCCACGGCCCTGACATGGCCGCGGACATCCGCGTCACCAGGTGAGGCGTCTCGTCGTCGCAGGATCGGGAGCGCTCGGTGCGCTCCTGATCCTCGTCGGCGGCCTCGGTGTGGCTGCCCTCCTCCGCGAGCGGCACGGAGGGGGCTACCCACGAGTACTGGATCGCCGCGGTTCCCGTCACCTGGAACGTCGTCCCCAACGGGCGGAACGCGATCGAGCACGAGCACTTCGTCCCGTTCCGAGACGACGTTCAAGGCGATCGTCTACAAGCGGTTCACGCGCGACTGGGCGCAAGCCGATGACCGATCAGCCCGGGCCGAGCGCCGACAACGACGGCATACCCGGGCCACTGATCAAGGCGCGGGTCGGCGACCGGATCATCGTCCACTTCAAGAACCTCGACAACGAGTTCGAGCGGCCGCACTCGATGCACTTCCACGGCGTCCGCTACGAGTTCGGCTCGGACGGCGCGTACATCCCCGGCTTCTCGGGGCCGGGCGGGAACGTCAAGCCGGGCGACAGCTGGACGTACCGGCTCGAGGCGGTCGAGGAGTCGGCGGGCGTCTGGCCGTATCACGACCACTCCCCGTCGATGTCCGACTCGATCGCCGGTGGGCTGTACGGCGCGCTCTCGATCCTCGGTCGCGACGAGGAGCCGCCGGATCGCGAGTTCGTCGTCTACTTCGCGGAGCATCTCGACTTCAGGACGGTGAACGGCCGCGCGTTCGTGGGGAACACGCCTGTGTTTCGCGCGAAGGTGGGCGAGGTCGTGCAGTGGGACGTGCTGGCGATCGGCGACCTCCACCACACCTTCCACGTTCACGGCCACCGTTGGCAGATCCCGCTGGGCACCGAGGACACGCGGACGATCGGCCCCGCGGAGAGCTTCGCCGTCCGCTGGCGTGAGGACGTGGCGGGAACGTGGCTCTTCCACTGCCACGTCGAGGATCACATGATGACCGGGATGATCGGGATCTACCGGGTCACGAAGTGAGGGCCGCGCTTGCGCTCGCTGCGCTCGGGGCTGCGGTGCTCGTGGGCTCGGCCGGGTCGGCGCCCACGCAGACCGCGCAGGTGAGCATGCCGGCGAAGCTGTTCGCGCCACGCGACCTCGACGTCCTCCTCGGCACGACCGTCACCTGGCGAAACGCGGACTCGACGACGCACACGGTCACCGCGGACGAGGACGAGTTCGACTCGGGCTTCGTACGTCCGGGCGGGACGTTCGCAGCAGACGTTCACGGAGCAGGGCGTGTTCGTCTACGGCTGCTCGATCCATCGCTTCATGCGGGGATCCGTGCGCGTGTTCCGGATCGTGCTGAGTGGACCTGATGAGCCTCTTCCCGCGGGGAGACGGGCGTTGCTGGAAGGGTCTTGCGCCCGCCGGCACCACCGAGGTCGTGCTCGAGCGGGTCTCGCCCGGCCCGCGGACCGTCGTGGCGCGAGTCGCGCCCGCGGACGACGGCGTGTTCAGCTTCGCCGTCAGAGTGCCCGAGCCGAGGCGCTATCGCGTCCGGGCTGGGTCGGCGTCGAGCCCGGTCGTTCGAGTGCGCGTCACTCCACATGTCACGATCGCGCGGCGCGGCAGCGCGATTGCCGTCTCCACTCGCCCGAGCCGCGCCGGCAGCCGTGTCGCGGTTCAGGTGTACGACCGCGAGAAGTTCGACTTCGTCACGGTCGCGCGCGGACGACTTGGGGCCGTCGTCTCGGGCGAGGATTCCCTACGTCTCCGAGGGCAGAGCACACGTTCGTGCGGTGGTTCGCGGCAGCAAGGGCTGGAGCGACGGCTTCAGCCGGCCGCTTCTCATCCCGCCGCGCTGATCTAGCCTCTCGGCGTGTCCGAATTGACTCGTCGCGGGCTCCTGGCGCGGGCGGGCCTCGCGGCGGGCGCTCTCGCCGTCGGCCGGCCGGAGCTCGCCGAGGCAAGCGCTGCGGCACCCGATCTCCGCGATTGGGGCTCGGTCCGCTCGCAGTTCGAGCTGCAGCCCGATCGGATCCATCTCACCTCCTTTCTGCTCGCCACGCATCCGCGGCCGGTCGCGGACGCGATCGCCACCCACCGGCGCCAGCTCGACGCGAACCCCGTCGAGTATCTGCACGGTCCCGGTGACGGCCTGAGCGGTGCGGCCCGGGAGGCTGCGGGTCGCTTCATGGCCGTGCCGGCCTCCGAAGTGGCGCTGACGGACTCGACGACGATGGGCCTCGGCCTCCTCTACACGCGCCTTGCTCTCAGCGCGAGCGACGAGGTGCTCACGACTGAGCACGACTTCTATGCGACGCACGAGTCGCTCCGCCTCTCGGGCGCGCGGGTACGACGTATCGCGCTCTACGGCGACTCGCACCGAGCGACGGAGGACGAGATCGTGAGCATCATTCGGCGCGCGGTCACGAGTCGAACGCGGGTGGTCGCGCTGACGTGGGTTCACTCCAGCACAGGCGTCCGGCTCCCGGTGCGGACGATCGCGCAGGCACTTCCGGAGCGGGTACTTCTCTGCGTCGACGGCGTGCACGGCTTCGGTGCTCGGGCGGAGACCGTGAGAGATCTCGGCTGCGACGCTTTCGTCTCGGGCTGCCACAAGTGGCTCTACGGGCCTCGTGGGACGGGCGTGCTGTGGGCGAACCAGCGCGTCCGCGAGCTCATGCGGCCGACGATCCCGGCCTTCGACGGCGGCAGCTACGGCGCGTGGGTCGCGGGCGGCTGCACAGCAAGGAACGCCCGACGGCCCGACCCTCACGCCGGGCGGGTTCCACTCCTTCGAGCACCGCTGGGCGCTGCCCGAAGCGTTCGCGTTTCATCAGTCGATCGGCCGGGAGCGCGTGGAGGCGCGAGTTCGGGGCCTCGCGTCACGTCTCAAGGCCGCGCTCGGCGAGATTCGCGGCGTGCGGCTGCGAACGCCGCAGTCGCCGGGGCTCTCCGCAGGGCTCGTCTGCTTCGAGGTCGCCGGCCGCGACCCCGGCGAGGTCGTCGCGCACCTCGCGTCGAGACGCATCGTCGCGAGCGTCACGCCGTACGCACTGCGCTACGTCCGACTCGGCCCGGGGATCGTCAACACGCCCGAGCACGTGGACGCGGCGGTTGCCGCGGTCACGTCGCTAACGCGCCGGCCGTAGCCGAGCGCCGATCGCTCGCCGCTCGGACGGGAGGTAGAAGCCGAAGGGCACGAGGACGAGCGGGTAGACGAGCGCGAGCGCCAGCGCGACGACGAGGTTCACGTCCGCGAGCTTTCCACCTACGACAATCGCGATCCCGACCGCCGCCGCGGTCCCGACTCGCCGCCACTGGTACGGGACCGGGTAGATGCGCTGGGCCCACCAGGACATTCCCGCGAACATCGTCCCGTAGGCGGCGATCGTCGCGACGGCTGCGCCCATCATCCCGTAGCGCGGGATCAGGATCAGGTTCAGCGCGACGTTCACCGCCGCCGCGGCGCCGGTCACGACCCAGTTGAACTGGGTTCGCCGCGCACGGCCGACGCCGATCGCGACGACGATGTACGCGCCGAAGGCGACGGCTGCGAAGGCCAGTGGCCCGACGACGCGAGACGACTCCGCGAAGGCGGGCGCGGCGATCAGGTCGACGATCCACGGTGAGAGGAGGGCGAGGGCAGCCGCCACCCATGTGGTCAGGAGGACGAGGTAGGTAAGCACGAACGCGTAGGTGCGCTTCGCTTCGCCCTCGTCCTCGATCGAGTACGCGAACGCGGGCCACGCGAGCCGGAAGGCGGTGAGCAGAAGCACCATCGCCGAGGCGATGCGCACGCCGACGGAGTAGAGGCCGACCTCGGTCGTGTCTGCGAGCCGCACGAGGAAGAGCCGGTCGCTGAAGTTCGTCACCCAGAGAAAGAGCGCCGTCGGGATGAGCGGCACTCCGAAGCGGTTCATCTCCCGCAGGAGGCTTCGGTCGAACTGGAGCCCGAGTTGCTCGCGGCGATACCCGACCAGCGCCGCGTAGACGAGCAGCGTGCCGGTGAAGTTGCCGACGATGACGCCGATCGGGCCCTGATCGAGCGCGACGACGAGAAGCAGGGTCACGCCGATCGTGAGAAGGATGTTCGCCAGGCTCGCCGATACGAACGCGGTCGATCTCTCCTCGACGCGGAAGAGCGACGTCAGCTGCTCGTAGTTCATCCCCGCCCAGAGGCCGACGAATGAGGCCATGACGAGCTCGGAATCGTCGGAGGAGCCGAAGAGGACGTCGGCGATCGCTCCCGACAACAGAAGCCCGGCCACGAGGCCAGCGGTCGCCATGGCCATCGTGAACCAGAAGGACGTGCGGAGCACGAGACGCCGATGCTCGGGCTCCGGGGAGTCGAAGTAGAACCGGAAGAACGCGCTGTGGATCCCCATGCGGAGGACGATTCCGATGACCGTCGTGAGCGCGATGAGCGTCTCGACCTTGCCGTAGTCGGATGGCGAGAGGTAGCGCGTGTACAGCGGCAGGAGGAGGACGGCGAGAATCCGCGAGACGAGCCCGCCGAGGCCGTAGATCGCGGAGTGCTTGCCGAGCCGCTTGAGCTCGTTTCCGAGCGACATCAGAGACGAGCGTAGAGCGCGAGCAGGCGGTCGGTGACTCGTTCCAGGTCGTGCACCCGCTCGACGTACGCGCGGGAAGCCTCGCCGATTCGGCGACGCTCGGGGGCGTCTGCGACGAGTGCTTCGAGGCGGGCGCGGAGGTTCTCCTTCGTCGCGCTCACGATCGGGACCTCCAACCCGAGCTCCTGCTCGGTCCGTTGTCGGGCCTCCTCGTGGAGGAATGTGACGACCGGCTTGCCGAGCGCCATGCACTCGATCGCGAAGAGCCCGTACCAGCCTGCGTTCAGCTGGTCGACGACGATGTCCGCCTCGCGGTAGCGTTCGAACGCCTCGTCGTGGCGGAGGCCCTCGACGAGCACGAGGTCGGCGTCCAGGCCCTCGCACGCGGCGAGCACGTGCTCGGTTCCCTTTCGGCGGCGGGACGAGGGCGCGTGGAGGATCAGCGGGCGCCTGGAGTTGGTGGACGGGTATGCGGGCTCGATCGAGGCGACGTCGATCCCTGGTGGGATCACCTCCGCCTCCGGCACCCAATGAACCGCGTCGTACGAGCCCACCAGCTGCGCGTCCGCCCTCTTGCCGAACGCGAGCTCCGCAGGGGACTTGCCGCGGATGTCGGAGCCGAGGTAGTGCATCACCGACTTCTTCCGCAGCGCCCTCAAGATCGGAAATTGCAGCGAGCGCGGAACGAGCGTGAGGCCGAAGTAGAAGTGGAAGACGTCGGTCTTCGGAAGGAGCCCCAGCAGCGCTCCCCACTGCGAGAGCTGCCGGCGGGCGAAACCGCCCCGGCGGTCGAGCGAGCGGTCGGCCTCGGGGTGCAGGGGGTAGCGGTTGAAGACGACGAGCTGGGCGTCGACTCCACGGCGCCTCTGCGCCTGCACGTTGGCCCACGGAACGCCCGCGGTGTTCACGGGGCAGTGGACGACTCGCAGCGGAGGCGTCACGCGAGGTCGATGTCGTCTTCTGCCAGCTGTGCGAGGCGTCTCGCGCTGTCGGCTTCGACCATCGCCCGCATCGTCTGCCCCATGGTCGCGCCGGGATAGACCCAGATCGCTGGGTGGACGAGGATCTGCAGCCATGGGAACGTTCCGGCGCGAAGCTCTTCGTGAGGGCAGCCTGATCGCCAGTGTTGATTCGAGTCCGATCGGTAGGTCTCGGGCGAGAAGTAGCGGGCTCCGTACACGTTGACCGCTTCGGGGATCTCCTCGGACATGAGCTCGGACCTCGGGTTGTGCCACGAGACCACTCGATCGAAGCGCTCGTCGAGCGCCACGTTCGGATACACGGCGTGCAGCCCGACCGCATGGCCGAGCTGGCGCAGTCGCGCGATCGCCACGACGCCCTCCGGAGAGGCGAGGTTGTAGAAGACCGATTCGGTCATGAGCAGGTACGTGGCCTGCACTCCGAGCTCCGTCTCGAGCTCGGCCATCGCGAGCGCCGCTTCGAGCGAGAGGTCGATGTCGTGGCGCAGGAAGAGGTCGCCACGCTCCGGCCCGTCCCCGAAGCGCGCGAAGCGATAGCCGCCCGCTCGCGCCGCTTCCAGGATCTCGCGGTAGTGCACGAGGTCGAACGCGCAGCTCATCGGCCGGCCAGCACCCAGTGAAAGGCGACCTCGCCTTCGGGCTCGAGCATCGGCACGAGCTCGTCGCGCTCGAGCTCGAATCCGGCCTCGGCCAGGAGCTGGCGAGTCGTCTCCGGCGGAAAGCTCGAGAAGAACATGGTCGTCCCCAGCCAGTCGCCGGTCCACGACTCGGTATCGCTCGTGCCGAAGGACGCCAGGAGATAGCCGCCGGGCGCGAGCCACGTGTGGATGCGCTCGAAGAGACCGGGCAAGAGATCGCGAGGGACATGATTGAACGAGTAGAAGGCCGCGACGGCATCGAACTGGCCGGGCTCGAACTCGAGCGCAGTGAAATCCGCCTGGATGAACTCGGCGCTCGTGACGTTCGCCCGAGCGCGCTTGATCTGCTCCGCGGAAATGTCGACGCCGGTGACGCGAAACCGATCGGCGAGGAGCTTCGTGTCCGGGATTCCAGCTCCGCAGCCGAGCTCGAGAAGTCGCGCACCGTCGCTCAACCGAGACGTCAACGCGTCGCTCCACTCGCGCCTCGGGTCGTCGACGATCCGGTCGCGCCAGTCGAGGAAGCGGTCGCTGATCGCGTCGTACCCGCGCTCGACGACTCGGGTTCTCGAATCGGTCATGCGGCGACCTCGACGGTCAGGAGCGTCGCGGCGGCGTCGGCCCGGCGCACCGCGGCGTCGGGCGTATCTCCGACTGCGATGACGTAGCCTCGCCGGTCGCCGTCGCGACGCACCGGCCGAATCGTCTCGCCCACCTCGAGGTACGTGTCGGCCTGCACGACGCCCTCGGCAGCGAGGACCGGATCGAGGCTGCCGATCGAGAGAACCCGGCCCGTCGGGAGAGGCCCTGGAGCGGCCGTGAAGAAGCGGATCGCGAGCGGCTGGCTGAAGCGGGGCAGCGCGAGCTCGTCCCCGACACCCTCGCCGAGCGCTTGGCGAAGAGCGATCTCGACGAGATCGACACCGACCGCATGACGGACGAGATCTGCCATCTGTCCCCCGGGAATGCGCGCCGCGACCTCGACGACCACGACTCGACCGTCCGGGGACGCGATGAGCTGCGGGAACGCGATCCCGTCCATGAGCCCGAGGGCGCGCACCGACTCGACCGCGATACGTTCCGCCCGCTCGAGCTGCTCGGCCGGGATCGAGGGAGGATAGACGTGCATCCACCCGACTCCGAACCCGATTCCGGGCGGTCGCAGCCGATCCGAGAGCGTCAGCAGCGCCGGCTCGCCCCCGCGCGCGATCACGATCCCGTTCATCTCGACTCCCTCGACGAACGCCTCGACCATCGCTTCGTGCGTGGGCGACTCGGCCAGCGCTTCCTCGAGGTCGCGCTCGACGTCCGCTGCGCTCTCGACCCGGAATACCGCGCGTTGTCCGCCGGAGTCGACGGGCTTCAGAACCGCAGGAGTTCCCGACGTCTCGAGCGCCGCCGCGATGTCGTCTCGGGAGCGAACCGCCGCGTACGGCGGTTGCGGGACCTCGGCCCCTGCAAGGGCATCCCGCATCACGAGCTTGTGCGTCATCCGGTGCGCGGTCTCTGTCCCGATTCCCGGCAAACCGAGTGTTTCCGCGACGGCGGCCACGACCGGCACTGCGCGGTCCGCCGAGACTGTCAAGCACCCCGTCAACGTGATGCTCGCGGGCGACCTCGGTCACCGCCGCGACGTCGGTGAAGTCGACGACCGCCGCCACATCCGCACATGCCAGACCTGGTGCCTCGTCGTTCCGATCGACCGCGACGACTCGCAACCCCTTCGCGCGTGCGTGCTCGATCGCGCGGCGCTGGTGGCGCCCGGCGCCGACGAAGAGGACCGACTTCACGGCCGCCGATGCTAACCGGCGCTAGCTACGAGGACGGCAGCAGCCAGGGCGAGAACCGGTTCCAGCGCTCGATGTGGCAGCCGTTGGTCAGGTTGAACGAGGCCCAGACCGCCCGTCCCTCCACGACACCGACGATCCTCGCCGTGTCCGGCCCTCCGTAGATCTCGGTGCAAACCGCGCTCCGCGGAACGGGCGCGAAGAGCTTCCTTCCGCCCGCGGCGAGCTTCCGGCACGCGGCGGCAGGCTGGGCAAGCGTCCCGCGCGCGGGCTCACAGCGCAGCGTCCATGCCTTTCCCTCTTTGGACATGTCGCCGTTGGCCCAGTACGTGATCCTCAGCGAGGTCACCGCGGACGTTGTCGCCGAGACACCCATCGGAAGAGCAAGCGCAACGACGAGCATCGCCAACGCGACAGCGCGCACGCGATCAAGGTACCTGCCTCTAGACTCGCCCGCGTGCCTCTGACCGGCAAGCGGATCGTCATCACGGGCGGCGCAGGCTTCATCGGCACGACGCTCGCCCGCCGGCTCGTCGACGCGAACGAGATCGTCGCCGTCGACAATCTGCACCGCGACTCTCTCGGCGGGACGAGCCTCGCCGAGCATGCGAACTTCGAGTTCGTCCAGGGTGACGTGCTCGACGCCGAGAGGCTGAAGGAGCTCGTGGCCGGGGCGACCCATGTCGTCCACTGCGCGGGCATAGCGGGAGTCGACACCGTCCTCGAGAGCCCGGTCCGCACGATGCGCGTGAACGTGATCGGCACCTACAACGTGCTCGAAGCAGCGTTCTCGGCGCGCGACACCGTGGAGCGGCTCGTGGACTTCTCGACGAGCGAGGTGTTCGGCCAGCACGCGTTCAACGTCGCAGGAGGCGCACGTCACGACGATCGGATCGGTGGGCGAGGCGCGCTGGACGTACGCCGTGTCGAAGCTCGCGGGCGAGCACATGGCGCACGCGTACCACTCCGAGTTCGAGCTTCCGACGACCTCCGTGCGCCCCTTCAACGTCTACGGGCCGGGGCAGATCGGCGGCGGAGCCATCCGGGCGTTCATCGAGGCGGCCCTCGCCGGGCGCGACCTCACCATCCACGGGGACGGGTCGCAGATTCGCGCGTGGTGCTACGTCGACGACATGGTCGACGGGGCCCTCCTCGCGCTCGAGCTCCCGAACGCGGTCGGGGAGAGCTTCAACATCGGGAATGCGCGCTCCGCGGTCACGATCCACGACCTCGCGCAGCGGATCAAGCGGCTGACGGGCTGCCCAGGGGAGATCACCTTTCAGCCTCTCCACTACATGGATGTCGAGCTCCGGATCCCGAACATCGAGAAGGCCCGGACGCTGCTCGGGTTCGAAGCCAAGGTCGATCTCGACGAAGGGCTCGAGCGGACGATCGCCTGGTACCGGGAGAAGCTCGGGGTCTCCACGCCGTGAGCGAGCCGATCCGGCTCGCCCGGCCGGACGTGGGCGAGGCCGAGCTCGCGGCCGTCCGCGAGGTCGTCGAGAGCGGCCAGCTCACGATGGGGGCGAAGGTCGGCGAGCTCGAGGCCGCGCTGGCCCAGGCAGTCGGCACCGCGCATGCCGCCGTCGTGTCGTCCGGCACCGCTGCGCTCCATCTTGCGCTGCTCGCGCTCGAGATCGGCCCAGGCGGACGAGGTCATCGTGCCCGCCTACACCTTTCCTGCGACCGCCAACGTCGTCGAGCTCTGCGGAGCTCGAACGGTGCTCGTCGACGTCGACCCGGAGACATTCCTCCTCGATCCAGCGGCCGTCGCCGCCGCCGTGACTCCGAACACGCGCGCGGTCATGGCCGTCCACCTGTTCGGGCGCCCGGTCGAGTGGGAGGCGCTGCAGACGGCGGTGCCGCAGGAGGTCGCGCTGGTCGAGGACGCGGCGGGTGCGCTCGGTGCCCAGTACCGCGGGACTCCTTGCGGCGCCCTCGGTGTCGCTGCCTGCCTCTCCTTTCACCCCCGGAAGATCGTGACCACCGGTGAGGGCGGCGCCGTGACGACGGACGAGGCAGGACTCGATGCCGCAGTGCGGCGGCTCCGTCACCACGGGTGGGCCTCGCTCGGCGACATGCCGTCGCCGGGCTTCAACTACCGGCTTCCCGATCTCCTGTGCGCGATCGGGCTTCCGCAGGTCGCGCGGCTCGAGGAGCTGCTCTCGGCCCGGGAGCGCGTGGCGGGCTGGTACACGGAGCGGCTCGAGTCGCTCCTGCTCACGCCGAGTGCCGCGGAGGGTGACCGGCACGGCTGGCAGGCGTACGTCGTCCAACTCGAGCGCCGGGACGAAGCGCTCGCAGGGTTGAAGGCAGCGGGGATCGAAGCCCAGATCGGAACCTGGGGGCTCCATCGGCTCGCGCCGTTTCGCTCGCAAGGGCCATTCCCGGGAGCCGACCGCGCGTTCGAGCGGGCTCTGGCGCTGCCGTTCGCAACGACGACGACCGAGGACGAGGTCGACCGGATCGTGTCCGCCCTTGCGCCATTTGCCTGACGCGCCGGACTTGACAAGCGCGTGCTTGTGAGTGAATAATCACTTCCTACGATGGTGAAAACGCTCAGACAAACGGCGGAGCAGCGGCGCGAGGCCGTGCTCGGCGCTGCGCGGATCGAGTTCGCGCGGCACGGCCTGCACGGCGCGTCCACCGACGCGATCGCGCGTCGCGCCGGGATTTCGCAGCCGTACCTGTTCAGGCTCTTCGGCACGAAGAAGGAGCTCTTCCTCGCGCTCAACGACGCGTGCCTCGCGCAGACGCTCCAGGTCTTTCGAGAGGCCGCGTCCGGGAAGTCCGGCGAAGAGGCGCTGAGCGCGATCGGAGACGCCTATAGAGGTCTGATCGAGAGCGATCGGACGATGTTGCAGGGCCAGCTGCAGTCGTACGCGGCGTCGGTCGAGGACGACGACGTCCGCGAGAGCACGGCTCGCGGCTTCGGCCGGCTCGTCGACTACGTCGAGACGGTCTCGGGCGCCGACCGCCAGACGATCTCCGCGCTTCTTCGCCACGGGCATGCTGCTGAACGTCCTCGCAGCGATGGGGTACTCGATCGGCGACGATCCCCGCGAGTCGTGGGTCGCGCGCTTGGCGGACGGCAGCAAAGGCGGGGACTAGCAGGTCTTTTTTTCGCCTACTCATGAGTGATCAATCACTACACCCGTACCGAAATGACACGAAAGGAGGCCAGCGATGAAAGCCGGCACCCGCACGATTTGGACGTTCGCGATCACCTCGATCGCGCTCTTCATGGTCGTGCTCGACAACCTCGTCGTCTCGACCGCGATCCCTGTGATCCGCGTCGACCTCGGCGCGTCGCTCGAGGAGCTCGAGTGGACGGTGAACGCCTACACGTTGACGTTCGCGGTCTTCCTGCTCACGGGAGCTGCCCTCGGGGATCGCTTCGGACGCAAGCGGATGTTCATGGTCGGCGTCGGGATCTTCACGGCAGCGTCTGCGGCCGCCGCGCTCGCACCCTCCGCGGACTGGCTGATCGCGGCCCGCTCGCTCCAGGGCTTCGGCGCCGCGATCGTGACGCCGCTGACGCTGACGCTTCTGAGTGCCGCCGTCTCTCGGGAGCGGCGCGGCGCTGCGCTCGGTGCCTGGTCGGGGATCGCCGGCCTCGCCGTCGCAATGGGACCGCTCGTCGGCGGTGCAGTCGTCGACGGCATCTCGTGGCAGTGGATCTTCTGGCTCAACGTCCCGGTCGGTCTCGTTCTCCTTCCCTTGGCGACGCAGCTGACGGAATCGAAGGGCCCGGACCGCGCGCTCGACTTCCCGGGGCTCGCGCTCGCGAGCGGGGGGATGCTCGGAGTTGTCTGGGGGCTGATCCACGGCAACGGAGACGGCTGGACGAGCCCGGGAATCCTCGGTGCCCTCATCGGAGGAGCAGTGCTGCTCGCGGCGTTCGTCGTCTGGGAGCTCCGCACGCCGCGGCCGATGCTGCCGATGCGGTTCTTCCGCAACCGGGGGTTCGCGGCGGCGAACGCTGCGTCGCTTCTCATGTACTTCGGGATGTTCGGCTCGATCTTCCTGCTGACGCAGTTCTTCCAGACCGCCCAGGGCTACTCGCCACTCGAGTCGGGGCTTCGCGTCCTGCCCTGGACGATCATGCCGATGTTCGTCGCGCCGATCGCCGGGGCGCTCTCCGACCGGATCGGTGGGCGGCCGTTGATGGCGCTGGGACTCGGGCTGCAGGCGGTCGGGCTCGGCTGGATGGCCGCCGTCTCTACTGCGACCGTCGCGTACTCGTCTCTCGTCGGGCCGTTCATCCTGTCCGGGATCGGGATGGGGATGTTCTTCGCTCCCGTCGCGAATGTCGTGCTCTCGGCCGTTCGGCCGCAAGAAGAAGGCAAGGCTTCCGGGGCCAACAATGCGATCCGGGAGGTCGGCGGTGTTCTCGGCGTCGCGGTGCTCGCGTCGATCTTCGCGCGCACCGGCGGCTACGAGTCTCCGGCGACCTTCAACGACGGCCTGGTGCCGGCGCTCTGGGTCGGAGCCGTGGTCGTGGGAGTGGGGTCGTTGCTCGCGCTCCTCATCCCGCGCAGGCGGCGGCCTGTCGAGGTCGCGTCTCGAAGTGGAGCGCGTCGTTCCGCAGGCGGAGGCCGCCTGACCACCCACGCTCGACCGGGAAAGAGCGCCGACTTCGCAACGATTCGTCCCGGGGGACATGATCAGGGTCAGACCCTGGCCATGTCCCCCGCAGCCGTCAGCCGGCCGCGCGGGACTCCGCCTTGCTTCACGGACGCTGGTACCGTCGCCGCGTGGCGAGAGAGGACGCTCCCCGCTACGCGCCTCCCGACGCGCTGACGACTCCGCGCTACGCGGGCGTCAAGACGTTCGCCCGCTGCCCCCTGGTGGAGAGCCCGGAGGACGTGGACGTCGCCGTGCTCGGGATCCCGTTCGATACCGGGACGACGAACCGTGCAGGCGCGCGGTTCGGCCCCGAGGCGATTCGCTCCGCATCGATTGCGCTGCGTCCGTACAACCCGGCGCAGGGTGCGCAGGTCTTCGGGCGGTTGTCCGTGGCCGACCTCGGGGACGTCACCGTGACGCCCGGCAACGCCGAGCGGACGGCTTCGCAGATAGCCGACCGCCTCGAGCCGATCGTCCGGACAGGAGCGAGGACGCTCTGTCTCGGTGGTGACCACAGCGTCGTCCTCGGCGAGCTCCGCGCGCACGCTGCGGTGCACGGCCCGCTCGGCCTCGTCCTGCTCGACGCTCACGCGGACGTCTGGGACGTGTACGTCGGCGAGCGCTACTACCACGGTTCGCCGTTCCGCCGGGCGGTCGAAGAGGGCCTGCTCGACCCGGGCGGTCGCTGCTCGCGGGCATGCGAGGCTCGCTCTACGGCCCCGAGGACGTCGCCATGCCGACCGACCTCGGCTTCGAGGTCATCGCGTGCGACGACCTCGTCGCGCTCGGCCCCGAGGCCTACGCGACACGTGTGCGCGAGCGAGTCGGCGACGGGCCGCTCTTCCTCTCCTTCGACATCGATGTGCTGGACCCCGCGTTCGCGCCGGGTACGGGAACGCCCGAGGCCGCCGGCCTCTCGACCCGTGAGGCGCTCGGCTACGTGCGCGCGCTTCGCGGCCTCCGGTTCTCGGGCTACGACGTCGTCGAGGTCAGCCCGCCGTACGACGGCCCCGGCCAACCGACGGCTGTCGCGGCCTCGAACGTCGCGTACGAGCTCCTCACGCTGGACGCGCTGGCGACGAGCGACGCGTCGTGACGCGATCCGTGCGGGTCGTGGGGACCCTCGTCCTGACGGCGCTCGCGGTCGCCTACCTCGTGTGGAAGATCGATCTCGGAACGACGATCGACGTGCTGGAGGAGACCGACGCTTGGTGGTTTGCGGGGTCGGTGGCGATCATGGTGCTCACGGTTCCCGCGCTTGCCGCCCGCTGGGGATGGCTACTCCGGGCCCAGGGAATCGAGGAGAGCCTCGGCTGGCGTACCCGCGCCTACTTCGTCGCGTACACCGCAGGCCAGGTGCTGCCGACATCGCTGGGAGGCGACGCGGTGCGAATCGTCGAGACTGCTCGCCGGCACGGTGGACGGACGGCTGTCGCCACCGGAACGGTCGCGCTCGAGCGCGGGCTCGGCGGTGCCGCGACGGTGCTCCTCGGCGCGATCGCATTCGTGCTCTCGGTCGGACGCTTCGACGTCAGCGCGTACTTCTGGCTCGAGGGAATCTTCGTCTTCGGGACGATCGTGCTCGCCTTTCTCTTCTTCGCCCGCTCCGCGCGCCCGCTCCTGCGCCGCGCAGAGCCGTTCCTGGAGCGCCTTCGTCTCGACCGGGTGTTGCGCGCGTTCTACGAGAGCATCCACCACTACCGTGGCCGCCCGCACCTCCTCCTCGGCGTCTTCGCCGTCACCTTCGCCGTGCAGGCGGTACGCGTCCTCGCGATCTGGGCGGCGGCGAAGGCGGTCGGCATCGAGCTCGACGTGCTCGTCTACTACGTCATGGGCCCGCTGCTGTTCCTGGTGATGCTCGTACCGTTCACGCTGAACGGGATCGCGGTGAGGGAGGCGTTCTTCGTCAGCTTCCTGGGCAGCCTGGGCGTGGGAGCGGAGCAGGCGTTCGCGGCCGGTTTCCTGTTCTTCCTCGTGACCCTGATCATGGCGTTGCCCGGCGCTGCGATCCTGCTCTGGGAAGGACTCCGCGGTGGGGCTCGTGCGCGCGTCGAGCATGGTTGACGCCTCGGTGGTCGTCGTCACCTACAACGCGATTTCGTGGATCGAGCGCTGCCTCGAGAGCGTGCGTGGCGTGCCGACCGTCGTCGTCGACAACGGCTCGAGCGACGGGACGGTCGCTTTCGTGCGAGAGACCTTTCCGGAGGTCGGCGTGATCGAGTCCGAGAACCTGGGGCTCGGGGCGGGCTGGAACACGGGAATTCGGGAGCAGGACAGCCGCTACGTGCTCCTGCTGAACGCGGACGCCTGGCTTGTCGGCGACGCCCTTCGCCGCCTCGTCGAGTTCGCCGATTCGCGGCCGAACGCGGGCTTCGTCGGACCGCGGCTGTCGAATCCCGACGGGACGCTTCAGCGCTCCGTACGGGGGTTTCCGACGCTCTGGAGGCTCGCGACCGAGTACCTGTTTCTGCGAAAGCTCGCCCCTCGCACCTCGGCGCTCAACGCGTTCTACGCAGGTGGCTTCGGCCACGACGAGATACGCGAGGTGGAGAGCGTGATGGGGGCCTGCATGCTGGTCCGGCGGGAGGCGATCGACCAGGTGGGCTTCGCCGACGAGCGCTTCTTCCTCTTCAGCGAGGAGACCGACTGGCACTACCGCGCTCACCAAGCAGGGTGGAAGGTCGTCTTTTTCCCCGGCGCCGAGTGCATGCACGTCCGCGGGGCTTCGCACGCCGGCCGGCTGTATAGGGAGAACCTGCGTGGGCACCTGCGATTCTTCTCGAAGCATCGAGGGCTGCGGCAGGCCGAGCGAGCCCGGCGGCTCCTGCTCGTTGCGGTGCGCCTGCGCGGCGTGATCTTCCGCGGCGAGCGCGGTCGCGGGTACCGGGAGCAGGCGACATGGCTTGCCTCCGGGAACGTTGCCGAGCTCCTCGAATGAGCAACATCGAGCTCTACTTCCGGCTCCTCTTCGGGACGGCTGTCGTCCTCGCACCCGGCTGGGCGCTAGCTCGCGCGCTCGGCGTGTCGAATGCCGCGGCTTCGCTCGCCTGGTCGCTGACGTTGATCTTCGCCGCTCTCGCGGTGACGTTCGCGCTCGGCTCGTCCATCACGCTGACGATCGCCTTGCTGGCGGTCGCCGGCGCTGCGGCCGTGGCCGCCATCTTCCTGCGCGAGAGACCGGCACGCGAGTCGATCCCCTGGCGATGGGCGGCCGCCGGGGCCGGGGCGGTTCTCGGGATCCTCCTGTGGCGGGTTGCAGGAACAGTGCAGGGCGACGGCTTGTTCCACCTCGCGCGGGCGCGGAAGCTGCTCGAGCTCGACGAGCTCTCGCTGAGGGCGGTCGGGGAGTTCGCGGACGCCAGCCTGCATCCCGGTTACGCCTTCCCGCTCTGGCACGGCCTCCTCGCGCTGATCGCCCGGATCTCCGGAGTCGACCCCGAGCAGGTCGTGCTCCACCTTCCGTCCCTGCTCGCGATCCTCGCGGTGGTGGTCGCGTACGAGGCGGGCTGGGCGCTCTTCAGGGCCTCCTGGGCGGCAGGAGCGGTCGCGGGCGCCCAGGCGGCGATGATCTGCTTCGCCCCCGGGTCGGGGGGTGCGTATGCGTTTCTCGCCTTGCCGGCGACGTCGTCGCGACAGCTCCTCGTCCCGGCCGCGCTGGCGCTCGCGCTGACCGCCCTGCATGCGCCGACGCGCGCGCTCTTCGCTTCCACTGCCGCCGCGGGCTTCGTGCTTGCGGTCGTTCACCCCACGTATGCGATCTTCCTCTGGATCCCCTTCGTGGGCTTCTTGCTCGTCCGCGCGCTCTGGACGAGACAGGATCTCCGGCCGGGAAGCGTCGTGCTCGCGGCGCTCGCCGTGCCTGCGGCGTTCTTCATGGTCTGGCTGCTCCCGACCGTCGCCGATGCTTCGTCCGTCTCGCCCGACCGAGAGGAGGTGCAGCGCGCGTTCGAGCAGTACGCGGGTCAGCTCGACGTCCGCTCGGAGACGAGCTACAGCCTCGCTCCCGAGGTCTTCACGAGGAGTGGGCCCGTCGCGATCGCGGCGTTGCTCTTGATTCCGCTGGCGGCCTTCGCTGCGCGTCGCCGCTGGGCGGCATTCGTCGTCGGAGGGTCGCTGGCGGTTCTCGCGGTCATGCTCGTCCCGCTTCTCTTCACGTTTTTCTCCGAGCTGGTCTCGATCTCGCAGGCACGCCGCGCGGCCGGCTTTCTGCCGTTCGCGTTCGCCTTCGCCGGCGGCCTCGCGGTCCTGTCCCGCGTGCTGTGGCCGTGGCTGCCGCCGATCGCGCTCGTCGCAGGCGCAGCCCTGCAGTACTTCTATCCAGGCGACTTCGACTACGCACTCGACGATCCCGGCCCTGCGTGGGTCGTGTGGTTCGCGGTCGTCGGATGCGTTGCTGCACTCGTCGTCGGGTTCGTGCGTCGAGCCCGTCCGCCGGTCGAGGACACGGCAGGGCTTGCCGCTGCCTTCTTCCTGTTGCCGGTCGTCGTGGTCGGGCTGGTCAAGTGGAGCCCGATCGCGACGCCGCCACTGTCGCTCCTCACGCCGGGAATCGTCGAAGCCGTGCGGGAGACCGTGCCGGAGCGATCCATCGTGTACTCGGATCAGGAGACGAGCTTTCGGATTGCCGCGGCTGCGCCCGTCTACATCGCGGTCGCGCCACCCGGTCACGTCGCCGACACGATGACGAACCGGCCGCGCGAGCGGGCCCGCGAGGCTCGCGAGTTCCTGCGGACCGGCGACCTCGCGATCCCGGCGCGGTACGGAGCCGAGTACCTGGTGGTCGACCTGGCACGCGGCCGGCGGGACTTCGACCTCCAGGAGCTCTACCGCGACGTCCGCTTCGTGCTCTACCGGCTCCCGCCGGCGCCGTAGCCTCCCCCCGGCCCGGCGTCGGTGAAGGCCCCGCCGACGTCGATTCCGAGCGCACGCATCGGCGCATTCTCCGCGACCGACCGCAGTAGAGTCTCCGATGTGGACCGCCTCGTCTGTCTCGGGCTGAGCCATCGAACCGCGCCCGTCGAGCTCCGCGAGCGCGTCGGCGCGCTCGGGCTCGGGGCGGAGCGGTGCCCTGGCGTCGAGGAGCACGTGGCACTCACCACGTGCTACCGCGTCGAGCTGTACGCGTATCTCTCCGGCGGGGTCGAGGAGGCGCGCGACGAGCTGATCGGTGTGCTGGCGGGCACGCACGGAGTCGAGCGGAGCCTGCTGACCGACCACCTGTACGTGCACGCCGGCGAAGACGTGGCCCGCCACCTCTTTCGCGTCTCCACCGGGCTCGACTCGCTCGTGCTGGGGGAGGCCGAGATCCTGGGGCAGGTCGGTGACGCCCTCGAGGAGGCTCGCGCGTCGGCGACGGCCGCACAGGTGCTCGAGCTGCTCTTCCGCACGGCTGTCGCGGCCGGGCGGCGGGCGCGGTCAGAGACCGCGATCGGAGCGAACCCGGCGACCGCGAGCTCGATGGCGCTGGCACTCGCCGAAGGAGTCCTCGGCGATCTTCGCGAGAAACGCTTGCTGGTCGTCGGTGCCGGTCGCATCGCGCTGCAGACGTTGAAGGCCGCAAGAGGCCGCGGTGTCTCCGAGGCGGCGGTGGCGAATCGTACGAAGGAGCGGGCCGAGGATGCCATCGCGGCGTTCGGCGGCCAGGCGTTCGGGCTCGCGAAGCTCGAAGACGCGCTCGCGTGGGCTGACGTGGTGGTGACCGCAACGTCATCTGAGGTCCCGGTCGTGAGCGCCGAGGTCGTACAGGCAGCGAGCTCCCGTCGGGCCGACCGCCCGCTGGTGCTCGTCGACCTCGCGGTTCCCTCAGATGTCGAGCGGAGCGCGGGGGCAATCCACCGTGTCCGGCTCTTCGACGTCGACGACCTGCGCGCGGGTCTCGACGACACGATCGGCTCGCGCCTGCGGGAGGTTCCGAGCGTCGAGGCGATCGTCGAGGAAGAGGTGGAGCGCTTCGTGCGCCGCTACGGCGAGCTCGAGGTGGAGCCGCTCGTCGCGTCGATCCGTCGCCAAGCCGAGGAGATCCGACGCGCAGAGGTCGACAGGGCACTGCGCGACCTCGGTGACGTCGACCCGGAGACGGCGGAGCGCATCGAGCATCTCTCGCGTGCTCTCGTGAAGAAGCTCCTGCACGAGCCGACGGTGCGTCTCCGTGCGCGGGCAGGTGCGGGAGAGGCAGACGAGGCAACCGCCGCGATCCGCGACGTGTTCGGCCTTTCCGCTCCGCGCGAGTTGTGAGCGCACCGCAGCCGGCGGTAACCGTCGGCACGCGCGGCTCCCCGCTGGCCCGAGCGCAGACCGAGCTCGTCAGCGAGCTTCTCCAGAGCGCCTGGCCGGGCCTCGCCTGTGCGATCACGCCGATCGTGACCACCGGAGACCGAACGCAAGCGACTGGCGAGCCGTTGCCCGAGATCGGCGGCAAGGGTCTGTTCACGGCCGAGCTCGAGCAGGCGTTGCACGACGGGAAGATCGACCTCGCCGTCCATTCCCTGAAGGATCTGCCCACCGCGGTCACGGAAGGTGTTGCGATCGGCGCCGTCTGCGCGCGCGAGGACGTCCGCGACTGCCTCGTCTCGCGTGACGGGCTCGCTCTCGAGGACCTCGACGCGGGCGCAGTCGTCGGCACGAGCAGCCTGCGACGGCAGGCACAGCTCAGGGCGCTGCGGCCCGATCTGGAGACGCGCTCGATCCGCGGGAACGTGGACACGCGGATCCGCAAGGTGCGAGAGGGTGAGTACGACGGCGCGCTGCTCGCCGCCGCTGGAATCCGGCGCCTGGGGCTCGAGCAGTCTGTGAGCGAGTGGCTGGCGCCGGAGACGATGCTGCCCGCGCCCGGGCAGGGAGCTCTCGCAGTCCAGTGCCGCGCCGGCGACGAGGCCATCCTGGAGCTCCTAGCCGCGATCGACGACTCCCGCACTCGCGCGGAGACGGCTGCCGAGCGGATGTTTCTCGAGGCGCTCGCCGCCGGCTGCACGGCCCCTGTCGGGGCATTCGCCGAGAGCGTGAGTGCGGAAAGTGTGCATATGCAGGCGTTGGTCGCTTCTCCGGATGGGCACGATGTCGTTCGCGTGTCCGGTGTCGGCGACCCCATAGAGCTCGGCGCGAGCCTCGCCCGCGAAGCGCGCGCGGCGGGAGCCGACCGTATCCTGGACGAGATTCGTGTCTGAGCAACCGCTGGAAGGCAAGCGCATCATCGTCACCCGGCCCGAGTCCAAGCGGCTCGCGGACGAGCTCGTCGTCCTCGGCGCCGAGGTGACGATCGTGCCACTCATCGAGATTCTTCCGGCTGAGGATCGACGCCCTCTCGAGACTGCGCTGGACAATCTGTCCGAGTACGACTGGGTCATCTTCACGAGCATCAACGGCGTCGCGGCGGTCGGTGACCGGCTACGCGGGCTCGCTGGCCCGCGCGTCGCCGCAGTCGGGCCCGTCACGGCCGACTCGATACGTGCGGTCGGTGTCGAGCCGTCTTTCGTGGCGGCGCGTGCGTCCGACGACATCGCGGAGGGCCTGGGACCGCTCGAAGGCGCGCGCGTGCTGCTTCCACAGGCCGACATCGCAGACCCCCGGCTCGCAGAGGAGCTTCGCGGGCGAGGGGCGACCGTCGATGCGGTGACCGCGTACCGAACCGTCCAGATCGAGCCGGCGTCGCATGGGATCCTGCCGATGAGGCTCGCGCATGCCGTCGTGCTCGCAAGCGGCTCGGCAGCTCGTAGCCTTGCGGCGGTCGCAGGGTCGTTCGACAACTTCGGAGAGTCGACGATCCTCGTCTGTATCGGCCCCAAGACCTCGGCCGTCGCGCGCGAGGTCGGACTGCCGGTCGGGCTCGTCGCCGACGAATCGACCGGGGACGGCATCATTCGAGCCCTCGTGTCCCATTTCGCCGAGGCCGCGTGACGGAAACACGCTTGCTGGAAGGGCTCGGGCTCGCGCCCGGGGCTCCTCGTCCACGCAGGCTGCGGAGGACGCAGGCGCTCCGCGACCTCGTGCGGGAGACGACGCTCGGCCCGCATGACCTCATCCAGCCGTACTTCGTCGTTCCCGGAGAGGGCGTGCGTCGCCCCGTTCCGTCGATGCCCGGCGTCGACCAGCTGTCGTGCGACGCGCTGGCACGGGAGGCTGCCGAGATCGCCGCGCTCGGTGTGAAGGCGGTGCTGCTCTTCGGCATACCGAGCATGAAGGATGCGCTCGGGCTCGAGAGCTTCGCGGACGACGGTGTCGTCCAGCAGGCGATTCGGACGCTGAAGGACGCGAGCCCGGAGCTCGTCGTCATCACCGACGTCTGCCTGTGCGAGTACACGGATCACGGCCACTGCGGCGTGCTCGACGACAACGGGTACCTGCTGAACGACGAGACGCTCGAGCTGCTCGCCCGCATCGCCGTCTCTCACGGTGAAGCCGGCGCCGACATCGTGGCGCCGAGCGGAATGATCGACGGCATGGTCGGAGCGATCCGGGCGGCCCTCGACGGCGCCGGACTCGAGCGGGTAGCGGTGCTCTCGTACGCGGTCAAGTACGCATCGGCGTTCTACGGTCCGTTTCGCGACGCTGCCGAAGGGGCTCCCGCGTTCGGCGACCGGAAGAGTCACCAGCTGGACCCGGCCAACGCGCGGGAGGCGATGCGTGAGGCCGCGCTCGACGTCGAGCAGGGGGCGGACGCGTTGCTGGTGAAGCCCGCGTTGGGGTATCTGGACATCGTTCGCGCCGTCCGCGACCGCTTCCCCGATGTTCCGCTCGCGGCATACAACGTGAGTGGCGAGTACGCGATGGTGAAAGCGGCCGCCGCGAACGGCTGGCTGGACGAACGCGCAGTGGTGCTCGAGATCCTCACGGGAATCCGGCGCGCCGGAGCGGATCTCGTGGTGACGTACCACGCGAAGGACGCCGCTCGTTGGATCCAGTGAGCGGCGCGAGGGTGCGGGTCGACGACCGGCCCGACGAGGAGATGCTCGAGCCGGTCGACGTGGCGGAGCACGGGCTGACGGAGGAAGGTGAGGCCGACGAGCCTCGACCGGCGGCTCTTCATGCAGCTGCTGGCGTTCGGCGGAGCGTCCGACACGGCGGCGCTCGTGTCGGCACTCGGTGCGTCAGGTGTCGAAGGAGCCCTCTACGAAGACGTGAACGATCCCACCGGAGTGGCTCTGGTCGCGCTGAGCGAGAGCCCGGACTCGTTCGTGTCGGAGATCCGCGACTTTCTGCAAGTGGCGCCTTTCTCCCAGCTCGACGCCCAAGCCCGAGCTGACGATGCTCGGCAGGACCTACGCGATCGGGCACGAGCAAGACCTCGACGATGTGCTCGTCGAGCGTCCGCGCAGCCGCGTGCTGGATCCCGAGCTCAAATGGGCGATCTGGTACCCGCTTCGCCGCGCGGGCTCGTTCGAGCAGCTCTCGCGGAAGGAGCAGAACGCGATCCTGATGGAGCACGGCGGCGTGGGGATGGCGTTCGGCCGCGCAGGGCTCGGGTACGACATACGGCTCGCATGCCACGGGCTCGACAAGCTCGACAACGACTTCGTCGTCGGGCTGCTCGGCCCCGAGCTGCACCCGCTCTCGATCATCGTCCAGCGGATGCGGAAGACCCGGCAGACGTCGCTCCACCTCGAGCGGCTGGGCCCGTTCTTCGTCGGCAGGGTGGCGTGGCAGAGCTCGTCGGCGTGACGGCGGCTCGGCCGGCCGACGCGGATACCGAGCCGACGTCGCCCTTCCTCCGCGCTTGTCGCGGGTTGCCGGTAGAGCGCACGCCTGTCTGGCTGCTCCGGCAGGCGGGGCGGTACATGCCGGAGTACCGGGCGCTGCGCGAGCGGCACTCGATGCTCGAGTTGATCCGGACTCCCGAGCTCGCGGCGGAGGTCACGCTGATGCCGGTGGACGCGTTCGGCGTCGACGCGGCAATCGTGTTCTCGGACATCCTCCCGCCGCTCGTCGGCATGGGGCTCGACCTCGACTTCGTGAAGGGCGACGGCCCTCGGATCGCGAACCCGATCTCGAGCACCCGTGACGTCGATCTGCTGGGGACGCCACCGGCCGAGGAGACGATGGCGGGGACGCTCGGTGCGATCGCGCTCGTCCGCCGTGAGCTGGAGGCGCGCGATGTGCCCGTCATCGGATTCGCCGGCGCGCCCTTCACCCTCGCGAGCTACGCGATCGAGGGCGGGACCTCGAAGGACTTCACGAAGACGAAGGCCTTCATGCTCTCCGAGCCCGCGGCGTGGAGGCGACTGCTCGACGAAGCTCGTCACGGTGCAGGCCGACTACCTGCTGGCGCAGGCGCGAGCCGGCGCGCAGGCACTCCAGGTGTTCGACTCGTGGGCCGGGCGCGCGCTCGGGCGCGAGGACTACCTCCGCTACGTCGCGCCGCACAATCGCGATCTCTATGCGGCTGTCGGACGCGCGGACGTGCCGGTCATCAACTTCTCGCTCGGCGTCAGCGCCTATCTCGCGGAGGCGGCGGCTTGCGGGGGCGACGTCGTCGGGCTCGACTGGCACCTCCCGCTCGACGAGGCGTGGGGGAAGGTCGGCTTCGAGCGGCCGGTGCAGGGCAACCTGGACCCGGCGGCGCTGCTGGCGCCGTGGCGAGAGCTTCGCGCCCGCATCGACGACGTCCTGGAGCGCGCTGATGGCCGCCCGGGGCACATCTTCAACGTCGGTCACGGACTCGTTCCGCAGACCCCGGTCGAAAACGTCCGCCGCCTCGTCGAGCACGTTCGCGAGCGAACATCGGCGTGACCACCGGCGTCTTGGTCATGGCCTACGGCGGGCCGGCTTCGCTCGACGAGATCCCCGGGTATCTCGCAGACATCCGAGCCGGCCGGCCGACGCCGAGCCGGGTCGTCGACGAGATCACGGAGAACTACCGCGCGATCGGCGGCCGCTCGCCGCTGCTCGAGGTCACGCGCAAGCAGGTCGACGCGCTCGCCGACGAGCTCGGCGAGCGGCTACCGCTGCTACCTCGGGATGCGGCACTGGTCACCGTGGATCGAGGACGTCGTCGGCGAGATGGTCGAGGACGGCATCACCCAGGCCGTCGGCCTCGTTCTCGCTCCGCACTTCAGCGCTCTGTCGGTGGCCAGGTACCAGCAGAGTGTCGCCGACGGTCTCGAACTGCACGGCGGGAGGATCGAGTTCGAGCACGTTCCGAGCTACCACGATGCGCCCGGCATGGTCGACGCCTTCGCCGCGCGAGTTGCCGACGGGCTCTCGCGCTGGCCAGATGACGAGCGCGACGGTGTCCACGTGATCTTCACCGCCCACAGCCTTCCCGAGCGCGTTCTCGCGAACGGCGACCCCTACGGAGCGCAGTGCCTGGAGACCGCGCAGCTCGTCGCGGAGCGCGCGGGAGTCGCCGAGGAGCGCTGGTCGTGGAGCTACCAGTCGGCCGGCCGTACTCCGGAGCCGTGGGCAGGGCCTGACCTCGGCGAGCACCTCAGGGCCCTCGCCGTAGCCGGCGTACGAGACGTCGTCGTCGTCCCGGTCGGATTCGTCTCCGACCATGTGGAGCTCCTGTTCGACGTCGACGTCAAGGCCCGTGCGGTTGCGGACGAGCTGGGAATGCGGCTCGAGCGACCACCTGCGCTGAACGACGACCCGGTGTTCATTCGGGCGTTGGCGGAGCTCGTGCGAGGTCGCACGGCGTGAGAGTCGTCGTCGTTGGCGGCGGCGTCGCGGGCCTCGCGGCCGCCCGGGGGCTCGAGTCGATGCTCCCCGAGGCCGAGATCGTCCTCGTCGAGGGAAGCGAGCGGCTGGGCGGAAAGCTGCTGACGGAGCACGTGGACGGCTTCGTGATCGAGGGTGGCGCGGACAGCTTTCTCTCCCGCAAGCCGCGCGGGATCGGATTGTGCGAGGAGCTCGGGCTTGCTGCGGAGCTCGTCGGGCGAAGGCCGGAGAACGCCCGGAGCTTCGTGAGGCGCGGCTCGGAGCTGCACCCGCTGCCCGAGGGTCTGACCGGCATGATCCCGACCGCTCTCGATGACCTAGCCGAAAGCAAGCTGCTGTCGCGAGAAGGACGAGAGCGTCTCGCGGCCGAAGTCGAGATCCCACCCGCCCCTCCGGGCGACGACGAGTCGATCGCCGCGTTCGTGACCCGCCGGCTCGGTCGCGAGGCGTACGACGCGCTCGTCGAGCCGTTGATGACCGGGATCTACGGTGGGGACGGCGAGCAGCTCTCGCTCGAGGCGACGTTCCCCAACCTTCGCGCCCTCGAGCTCGATCACGGCAGCGTGATCCGGGGCCTCGAGGCGCAGTCGGCGGCCAGCGAGATTAGGTACCCGCCCTTCGTCGCCCTGGCGTCTGGGATGCAAGCTCTGGTGACGGCTCTTCTCACGAGTCTCCGAAAGACCCGGGTCGTGACCGGCGGTGCCGTTCTCGCCTTGCGGCGACGCGAGCACGGCTACGAGCTCGACCTCGGCGGCGAGCTGCTGGAGGCTGACAGCGTCGTCCTGGCCGTGCCCGCGCACGCGGCGGCGGAGCTGCTCGCAGATCTCGATCCACGTCTGGCAGGAGCGCACGCCGAGATCCCGTACGCCTCCTCGGCGGTCGTAACCCTGGCGTACCGCGAGGACGACGTCTCCCGCTCGCTCGACGGCTACGGCTACGTCGTCCCTCGCGCAGAAGGCTCGGACGTGCTCGCGTGTACCTGGACGTCGAGCAAGTGGGAAGGCCGTGCTCCGGACGGCGCGGTGCTCCTTCGTGTCTACGCGGGCCGCTTCGGCGGGCGGGACGTCACCGAGGATTCGGACGAAGAGCTCGTCGCGCTGGCTCGAGACGAGGTGCGCCTCCTGGGGATCGAAGCTGAACCGCGCCTCATTCGGATCCACCGCTGGCCGCTGGGCATGCCGCAATACGTCCTCGGCCACCCGGAGCGCCTCGCGCGCATCGAGTCGGCGCTCGCCGATCACCCCGGTCTCGCTCTTGCCGGGGCGGCGTATCGAGGCGTCGGCATCCCGGACTGCATCCACTCCGGCGAGGAAGCTGCGCGCTCGCTCGCGCAGGCACTCGCTGGAGCCCACCGATGACGCGCGAGACGTCCGAGCGGCTCTTCGCCGAGGCGAGCGACCTCATGCCAGGCGGCGTCTCGTCGCCGGTGCGCGCGTTCCGCGCGGTCGGCGGCAGCCCGGTGTTCGTCGACCGCGGGGAGGGCGCGTATCTCGTCGACGTCGACGGGAACCGCTACATCGACTACGTCCTCTCCTGGGGGCCGCTCGTCCTCGGCCATGCGCACCCGCGGGTCGTCGCAGCGCTCGAGGAGGCGGTTCGCCGCGGCACGAGCTACGGCGCACCGAGCCCGCTCGAGCTCGAGCTCGCGCGCCTGATTCGGGTAGCGATGCCGAGCCTCGAGCTCGTGCGCTTCGTCAACTCGGGCACCGAGGCGACGATGAGCGCGCTCCGGCTCGCCCGCGCGTTCACGGAGCGCTCGAAGATCGTCAAGTTCACCGGCTGCTACCACGGTCACGCGGATCTCCTGCTCGTCCAGGCCGGCTCGGGCGTCGCCACACTCGGTCTTCCCGACTCGCCAGGTGTGACGCCGGGCGCGGTCGCAGACACGCTGACCGCCCCGTACAACGACCTCGCGGCCGTCGAGCGGCTGTTCGCCGCGCACGCGGGCGAGATCGCCGCGGTGATCGTCGAGCCGGTTGCAGGGAACATGGGGCTCGTCGTCCCTGCGGAGGGCTTTCTCGGGGGCTTACGCGCACTGACGCAGGCCGACGGGGCGCTCCTCGTCTTCGACGAGGTGATGAGCGGCTTCCGTGTGCACCCGGGTGGTGCCCAGCAGCTGTACGGGATCACGCCGGACCTGACGGCGCTCGGCAAGGTCATCGGCGGCGGCCTTCCTGTCGGCGCCTACGGCGGGAGGCGCGAGATCATGGAGCTGGTCGCGCCCGCGGGACCCGTGTACCAGGCGGGGACGCTGTCGGGGAACCCGCTTGCAATGACCGCCGGGATCGAGACGCTGCGCGAGCTCGCCGAGCCCGGCACCTGGGACGGAATCGTGCGCGCCGGCGAGCGGCTCTTTGCGGGGCTCGGCGACGCAGCGGCGGAGGCGGGTGTCGCTGCGCAGCCGACGCAGTCGGGAACGATGTTCGGCCTGTTCTTCACCGAGTCGCCGGTCCGGAGCTGGGAGGACGCGAAGCTGGCCGATACGAAGCGCTTCGCTGCGTTCCACCGCGGAATGCTCGACCGCGGCGTCTACCTTGCGCCGTCGCAGTTCGAAGCGTGGTTTCTCTCGAGCGCGCACGGCGACGAGGAGATCGACGCAACGATCGCAGCTGCGGCGGAGACGCTCGCGTCGATGAACACCTAAGACCGGGGTCAGGCTGAAGCCTGACCCCAGCGCTTGCGCGCTCGGCCTCTACGCTTCGCTTCCGTGAAGGTGCTCCTCGTCACGCTCTACTTCCCGCCGGCGGGAGGGGGCGGCGTGCAGCGCCCGTTGAAGCTTGCGCAGTATCTGCCCGCGCTCGGCATCGAGACGCACGTGCTCGCGCCCGACGACCCGAAGTGGGTGCACCGCGACCCCGACCTGCGCGTGCCGACGCAGGCGTGGGTGCACCGCGTTCGCTATGTGGGGCCCCAGGCGCGCAAGCCGGCCGAAGAGCTGCGGAAAGCCGACGGGCTCGAGCGGGCGATCCTCCAGGCCAGGGTCACCGCTCGCCGCCTGCTCGTCCCCGATGCAAGCGTGACCTGGAATCTCACTGCGATCCCCGCGGCGATCCGCATCGTCCGGCGCGAGGGGATCGACGCCGTCATGACGACATCGCCCCCCGGGTCCATCCACTTCGTCGGCGCTGCCGTCAAGCAGGCGACGGGGGCGCGCTGGCTCGCCGACCTGCGCGACCCTCTCATCGCCAACCAGCAGCGGCGCGCCGACACCGCCGCGACGCGCGCTCGGCAGGCGGCCAACGAGCAGCTCGCGCGGCTCGTCGCCCGACGCGCGGACGCGATCTCGTGCGTCTCGGACGCGATTGCCGACGAGGTGCGAGGCCTCGATCCGCGCGGGATCGTCCGCACGATCGCGAACGGCTGCGACTTCGACGACTTCGCAGGCCTCGAGTACCGGCCGGCACCGCGCTTCCGCATCACGCACGCGGGCAGCTTCTTCGGCAAGCGCGACCCCCGCCCGTTCCTGCAGGCGCTGCACGACTCGGGAGTCGACGCCGTCGCCCGCTTCGTCGGCGACTTCCGCAGCTCTGACCGCGAGTGGGCCGAGTCGCTCGAGCTCGGCGACCGACTGGAGGTGATCCCGTACGCGCCCCGCTCGGAGTCGCTGCGGCTCCAGCGCGACTCGGAGGCGCTGCTTCTGCTCGTGCCGGACGCGGGTGGACGTGGCAAAGGAGTGCTGTCGGGAAAGGTGTTCGAGTACCTCGCCGCGGGCAGGCCGATCCTCGCTGTGATTCCTCCGGACGGGGCGGCTGCCGACCTGATCCGCGAGACGAACGCCGGAGTCGTCGTCGCTCCCGACGACGTTGAGGGCATCGGTTCGGCCTTGCAAGGGCTGAGCGAGCGCTTTCGCGACGGCGGTCTACCGACGACCGAGCTCTCCGAAGACGACCGAGAGCGCCTGTCCCGGCGGGCGCGGGTCGAGGAGACCGCCGACCTGCTCAGGCAGATCACGTAGCTATCGTCCGAAGATCGTCGCCAGTTCGGGACCGGCGAGCGGCGTCAGGGCTCGGCTCGAGTCATTCCTGGCATCGCTTCGCGAATGGCCGGCCGGTGCGATCCGCGCCGGTGTAGTCGTTTGCGTGCTCGTGGCGTCCTTCGTCGGCCTGTCGCGGCTCGACGAGACGCTCGGGCTGTTCGACTGGCGTGCGGACCGCAACGCCTCGCTCACCTATCTCGACCGTGAGTACGGGGATCGAGGCTGGGCGCTCGATCGACGGGTCATCGAAGATGGCCGGCTCTCGATGCCAGCAGATGCGGAGTACGGAATCGTGCTCGGCCCAAGATGGGCCAACCTCGACGGCCAGGTTGCTGCTGACTTCCTGAAGTACTTCCTCCTGCCTCGCAAGGAGGTGGACGCGCCCTCTGCCCGGTGGGTCTTCTGCTACGGGTGCGACCCCGCTGCGGTCGGGGGCATCGACGTGCTGTCGCGCGGGCGCGACGGGATCCTGTTCGGAGAGGTGCGGCGATGACTCTTCGCGCGATCACCGGCCTGTTCCTCGTCCACCTCTTCTTTCTCGGTGTGGGCGCCGGATTGCTCTGGGGGCTGCGTGGTTGGCGTGCATGGACGGAGCTCGCGCGCCTTGCCGGACTCGCGTACCTCCTCGGCATCGCCTCACTCATGGTCGTACTCAATCTCGCCCTCGTCGTCGGGCTTCCGTTCGGGCCTCCGCTGGTTGTGGCGTGTGGCGTGGCTCTCGTCGGCGCGGGCCTGCTGCTCGGGAGGCGGAACGGAAGGGCTTTGCCGACCCTCAGACCGCCTGCCTGGCGGATACCGACACCGTCACTCGTCTCGGCGGTGCTGATCGCGACGATCGTCGTGTACTTCGAGGCGTTCTTCCGGTCCGAGCGGTTGGCCGAGCTCTACGACTGGGACGCCTGGTTCACGTGGACCTTGAAGGCGAAGGCGCTCTTCTACTTCGGTGGGATGGAGGAGTGGGTGTTCGGGGGCGTCGCCCATTCGGGCCCGGTGCTGACGAGCTATCCACCCGGGTTCCCGGCACTCCAGGCGACCTCGTTCCACGCGATGGGATCGGCCGATGTGGTGACGTCGAACCTCACGTATTGGTTCCTCACACTAGGCTTCGCGACCGCCGTCGCCGGAGTGCTCGCCCCCCGTGTCCGGGCCGTGATCCTGCTCCCTGTGCTTCTTCTCGCGCTCGTTGTCCCGGGCCTCACAGGAATCCCGGTCCCGGGTGGCGCCGATCGCCCGTTGGCGTACCTCGTCGCCACGGCTGCACTGCTCGCGGTGCTGTGGCTCGACGAGCGCCAGGGCTGGCAGCTTGCCGCTGCCGCGGTGCTGCTCGGGGGCGCGTTCCTGACGAAGCGTGAGGGGGTGTTGCTCGGTGCGTGCGTCCTTCTCGCGGCGCTCGCGGCCACCTGGAGCGAGCGCCGCACCGCCTGGCCCCGGCTCGGTCTCGCCGGGGTCGCCGCCTTCGTCCTCGCCGTGCCGTGGCGGATCTGGGTCGGCGTGCAGGACTACCGCGACGAAGGCCTGGAGACGGGTGTCTTCTCGACGCTCGCGAACCTCGATCGCGCCTGGCCGTCACTCGAGCTGGCTCTCCGCGCGATGTTCGGCTACGGCATCTGGCTCGTGCTCCCCGTGGTCGCCGTCGCAGGGGCGCTACTGGCGCTGCTCGCCGGCGCTCGGAGGCCCGCCGTGTTCATGCTGGCGTTCCTTTCTCTCGCGATCGGCCTCAACACGTGGATCACGTGGTCGCAGACCTTCTTCGGGCTGACCCTCGACTACTCGCTGAACCCTGCAACACGCTTCATGGTGACTCCGGTGTTGACAGCTGCGGCGGTGACGCCGCTTCTTCTCGAACGCGCATGGACATCGGTCAGCGTCGCTCCGCCCTCTCGTTCGGCGGCGTCGGCGAGTGCGATCGTCCCGTGGGCCATCATCGCGTTCACAGCGGTCGCGTACCCGATGTCGATGCTGACGGGGTACTCCGGGCTCCGCCTGCCGGGTGGCGCACCGCCGTTCCCGACCCGCGACGAGTGCGTCCAGCCCGCGACCGGCAACGAGCGGGTGCGCATCGTCCTCGGCTACGCGGACTCCTACGCGGCTGCGGGCGCCTTACGCGAGCGCGCGCATGAAGCTGGCCTGCAGTCGACAGTCGCGCGTGACGGCTGCGGTCGCCTGCGTGTCTACGTCGACGACGTGCTTGCGGCCGAGGCCGCAAGCATCGCGGCGTCGGCACGGATCCAAGGTCTGCGGCCTGCGCTTGAGCGCGACCCGGACGAGTGAGCCGGGACGGCAACCGCTAGACACGGTTCTGTGGCCAGGAGAGCCCTGTGGCGATCGCCCCGCGACGGGCGCCGCTGGATGGGCGTTCGGGCCACGCGCGAAGACTCGTCGCGGTCGGCATCGATGTCATCGGCGCGGTCAGCCGAGTTCATCCATACCCTTGGGATCGGCGTCCGGTGAAGCGCGACCTCTCCTGGTGGATCGAATGGCCCGCGGGTGCGATCCGAGTCGGCGTCGTGTTCCTCGTGGTGGTGACGGCGGTCGCCGCCGTGGTTGCCTACCCAGGCGTCATCGACGAACTCGGCGACCAGGCGACTTCGAACAGCAACCTGTCGTTCTCCGATCGTGAGATCGCGGGTGGGAACGGCGTCGTCGACGATCAACGAGCGGCGTACGAGGCCCGCGCTCGAATTCCGGCCGACGCGACCTACCACGTTGCTGTGAGCGACGACTTCGAGGCCGAGAGCGTGCTGACGACCCCGTATGTCGCCAACTACTTCGAGTACTTCCTCATGCCTCGCCGACCCGCCGAAGGAGCCCCGTGGGTCATCTGCTACGGATGTGACGTCTCCGCGTACGGCGAAGAAGCCGACGAGCTCTGGACGAACGACGAGGGCATCTCGATTCTCAGGATCGGGCCGTGACGATCCGCGCAATCGCGGGCCTCGTTGCCTTCAACCTCCTCGTTCTCCTGTGCGGTGCGGCGATCCTTTGGCTCGCGCGTGGCTGGCGAACGTGGCTCGAGCTCGCGCGGCTCGGCGGCGTCGCCTACCTCGCGGGCACGGCAGCGGTCGGTGTCGTCTGGACGCTCCTCCTCGTCGTCGGGGTGCCCTTCTCGGGCTGGCTCATCCTCCTGACCTGCGCGGCGTTCATCGCGGCCGGTCTCGTGGGCGGACGGCGCCTGGGCCGGCAGCGACCCTCTCTCACCCCTCTCGCGCGCGCTCGGCCGTCAATCGTCGCCGCGGCCGGGATCGCGCTCAGTTGTGTCTTTCTCGAAGCTCTGTTCCGCCAGGCGCGGCTCGCGGGCCTCTACAACTGGGACGCCTGGGCATTCTGGGTCCCGAAAGGGAAGGCGATTTACTTCTTCGGCGGGCTGGACGAGGGATTCTTCACCTCGCTGCCGGGGTCGTCGTACCCGCCGCTCGTCCCGGTGCTCGACGCAGCGGCTTTCCACGCCATGGGGTCCCCCGACGTCAACACGCTGCACCTCCAGTTCTGGTTTCTCGGGGCAGGGTTCGTCTGGGCGCTCGCCGGCCTCCTCTCCGAGCGAGCTCCCACCTGGATCCTCTGGCCGTTCGTCCTCGTCCTTCTCGTTGCGCCCCGGCTCGGCCGGCGCTTCACGATTCCCGAGGCGGATCTGTTGGTCGACTTCTTCTTCGTTGCGGCCGCCGTCCTTCTGATCGCCTGGCTGCGCGACGGCGAGACTTGGAGGCTCGTTTTCGCGACGATCTTCCTCTGCGGGATGGTTCTCACGAAGCGCGAGGGGTTACTGCTCGCCGCGTTTCTCGTCGTCGCCACGATGCTCGCCTCGCTTCCGCGGTGGCGTTCGATATGGCGACCGCTTGCGGTCGCCTCACTCACCACGATCGCTGTCGCGGCTCCCTGGCGGATCTGGTACGTCGCGCACGACATCGCCGGGGAAGGGGCGGGGGCGGGTGGCGGGACGCTTCCGACGGAGAACACCGAGCGCTTGTGGCCGTCGCTCCGCCTCGCGCTCGACGTCCTCTTTGCGGGCGGCTACTGGAGTGTGATCGTTCCCGTTGCGGTCGGCGCGCTCGTCCTCGCCGCGTTCGCGAAGGCCTACACCCAGGTTGTGTTCTTCGGAGCGCTCGTGGCGCTCGTGACGTTGGGCGGGGCCTGGATCACCTGGGCAATCCCCGAGCTCGAGATCACCCAGGAGCTGGGGGCGAACCCCATCGTCCGCTACATGGGTGCGGCCGCGCTCCTCTGTTGCGCGGCCAGCCCGCTCCTCCTGGCTGCGGCGTGGTCACGGGTCACGGACGGCGAGGAGGCCGAGGCAGCGTGACGGCCCGGTTCGCAGCCGCGCTCGCGATCGTCCTCGTTCCGCTTCTCGGCTACCCGCTCGTCACGCTCGCCGGAGACGCTCCTCGGTTTCCTACCGAGCAGGAATGCGGGCGTCCGGCGACGGCCGACGACGCGAACCTGGACGTGGTCTACGGTCGTCTCGCGTCCCGTCAGGATGCAGAGGCGCTGCTCGAGAAGGTGCTCGGCATCGGGTTCACGGGAGCCGAGCTGGAGCTGGACGGGTGTGGCCGCTGGAAGGTGTTCTACGACCCCATCGACTCGCTCGATCAGGGCAACGGCCTCGTCGATCAGGCGCGCGACGCCGGGTTCGACGCGCGCGTCGAGGTCGAGGCCTGACGGCCGTACGATGACGCGATGATCGCGCACGCCGTGGGCGCTCGCGTGTCTTCGCGCGAGCGCGTCATCGCCCAGCCGCTCCTCGACGGGCTCTTTCTCGCGGCGGTGCTCACCGTCACGTTCCACAAGCTCCAGTGGGAGCTCGCCGGGTCGCTCACGCTGTCCGACGTCCTGACCTCGGTCTTCCTCGCCGTCTTCGTCTGGGACCGGTTCGAGCGTGGCGATGCGCGACTCACGCGGACCGCTGTCGTTGCTCTCGCATTCCTGCTCGCCTTCGCGCTCGTCTATCTCGCCGGCTTCTACGCGCTGGACACCTCGCAAGCGCTCGCGCAGTGGGCGAAGGGCATGGTGAAGTTCGTCCTCCACTTCGGCTTCCTCGTCACGGGGGTGGCGCTCCTCGCGCGGCGCTCGCTCGCGTTCTACTGGTTGGCGGTCGCGGCGTTCCTCGGCGGGATCGCACTGAACGCGCTGTACGGCGTCATCCAGCTCGCGCTTGCGGAGCTCGTGGGCGCGAACCTCGATGCCGCCTTGATCGAGCCCATCACCTCGCGGCAAACCGGGATCAACGTATTCGGCGCCGTGGGTGGAACACAGGAGGTCTTCCGGCCGAATGCGCTGACCGGAGACCCGAACCACCTCGGAATCGAGCTCGTCATCCCGCTGCTCGTTCTCACTCCGCTCTACCTCAGGCTCGAGCGCGGTCATCGCCTGCGGACACCGCTCGCCGCGACTCTCGTCTTCCTGCTCGTCGTCGAGCTGGCGACGCTTTCGCGAAGCGGCTTGCTCGGCCTCGCTTGTGGCGCGCTGATCCTGGCGCTTCCCTATCGGCGACATCTGCGACGTCCCGCGTTCCTCGTTCCGATCGGCGCGGTCGTCGCGCTCGTCGGCGCCGTGATCATCGCTCGGCTCGACTTCTTCCTCACCGTGCTCCGGGCGCGGACGAACACGAGCTCGGCCGCTGCGTCACCGCATTTCGAGGTCTATCGGTTCGTTCCGGATGTGCTCTCGACCGATCCCGTCCTCGGTCTTGGACTCAACAACTTCGCCGTCTACTACGAGTTCGTCACGGGGCGCCCGGATTTCGGCCCGCACTCGTTCTACGTCGCGACCCTCGTCGAGACAGGGCTCGTGGGGGCGGCGCTCTTCGGGGTCTTCGTGCTCTGGATCTTCCGGCGACTCGGTGCTGCCCGCAGGATCGGGCGCGCGCTTGCCGCCGTAGGCGACCCGCTCGCAGCCCGCGTTCGACCCCTGGCTTGGGGAATGACCGCCGCGCTCGTCGCGACGCTCGTCGCAAACCTCTTCTACCTGACGATGACTTTCTACTACTTCTATGTCTTCGCAGTCCTTGCGGTCGCGCTGCCCGTGGTGTTCGGGCGGCCCGCCGCGCGAACGTGAAAGTCCTCGTTCTCACCACGTCGTACCCGCGCTCTCAGGACGATGTCGCCGGCGCCTTCGTGCGGGATGCTGTCGAGCACCTGCGGAAAGCGGGGCTCGAGGTGAGTGTGGTCTCGCCGGCAGCGTTCAGGCACTTCGGTCTCGCTTATGGCGACGGCATCGTGGGCAATCTCAGGAGAAGGCCCTGGCTCGCACTCGCGCTTCCGCTCTTCCTGCTCTCGTACGCCCGCGCGGCGCGGCGTTCTGCACGGGATGTCGAGCTCGTGCATGCGCACTGGCTTCCGTCTGCGCTGCCGGCGCTCGCCACGAGGAAGCCGTTCGTGCTCCAGCTCTGGGGAACCGATGTGGAGCTTGCGAGGCGGGCGCCCCGGGTATTCCGACCGCTCCTGAGGCGGGCGCAGCTGGTCATCAGTCCGTCGAGGGCGCTCGCGGACGCAGCCGTGGAGCTCGGTGCGCGGAAGGTGCGCATCGTTCCGAGCGGCGTGAACCTGCCGGCAGATGTCAGCGCGCCCACTGAGCCCCCGCACGTCCTCTTCGTGGGCCGCCTCTCTGAGGAGAAGGGAGTCGTCGACTTCCTCGAGGCGACCGATGGTCTTGCGCGGGTTCTCGTCGGCGACGGGCCTCTACGAGACGTCGTCCCGGAGGCGATCGGATTCGTGGAGCCGTGCAAGCTCGGCCCGTACTACCAGCGTGCTGCTGTGGTCGTATGCCCATCTCACCGCGAGGGATACGGCGTCGTCGCACGGGAGGCCATGGCACACGGTCGGCCCGTCGTCGCCTCGGCGGTTGGAGGCCTCTTGGACGCGGTCGAGGATGGTGTCACGGGGCTGCTCGTACCTCCACGGCATCCGGCCGCGCTGCGTGAGGCTGTCGAGCGGCTGCTCGGGGATCCGGAGCTTCGCCGCCGTTTCGGCCGTGCGGGACGTGAGAGGGCTCGTCGGGAGCTCTCCTGGGAGGACGTGACAGGGGCGACGATCGCCGCCTACCGGGACGCGCAGTAGCATCAGACCATGCCTGAGCTGCGAATAAAGAACAGGCGCATCGCCGCCGACGAGCCCGCGTACGTCATCGCGGAGATAGGGCACAACCACCAGGGCGAGGTCGAGAAGGCCAAGGCGCTGATCCATGCTGCGAAGGAGTGCGGCGTCGACGCGGTCAAGCTCCAGAAACGGGACAACCGGAACCTCTTCACGCGCGAGTTCTACGACTCGCCGTACGACAACGAGAACAGCTTCGGTGCGACGTATGGAGAGCACCGCGAGGCGCTCGAGCTCGACAAGAGCGACTGGTTCGAGCTCTCGAGCTACTCGCGCGAAGAAGGAGTCGCTTTCATCGCTGCCGCGTTCGACGAGCCGAGCGCCGATCTCCTGGCGGAGCTCGACGTCGATGCCTTCAAGTTCGCCTCCGGCGACCTCTTGAACGTGCCGTTTCTTCGCCACGTCGCGGCGTTCGGCAAGCCCATGTTCCTCTCCACCGGCGGCGGCACGCTCGAGGACATCGATCGGGCAGTCGAGGCGATCCTCGGACTGAACGCCGAGCTCTGCGTGCTGCACTGCACCGCCTCGTATCCCGCGGACATCGAGGATCTCAACCTCTCCGTGATCACGACGCTCACGGAGCGCTACCCCGAGCTCGTGATCGGGCTGTCCGATCATCACAACGGGATCGCGATGGCTCCCGTGGCCTACATGCTGGGCGCCCGCGCGTTCGAGAAGCACTTCACCCTGAATCACGCATGGAAGGGGACCGACCACGCGTACTCGCTGATGCCCGACGGCATGCGCCGGTTCGTGCGCGATCTCCAGCGCGTGCCGACCGCGCTCGGCGACGGCGTCAAGCGGCGGCTCCCGAGCGAGGAGCAGCCGCTTGCCAAGATGGGGAAGAAGCTCGTTGCGGCCCGTGACCTGCCCGCCGGCCATGTTCTTTCGCCAGGTGATGTCGTCGCGAAGTCTCCGGCGGACGGCGGTCTTGCACCGTACGAGCTCGACCGGCTGCTCGGTCGACGGTTGCTTCGCCCGCTCGTTTTCGAGCAGCGCGTCTCACTCGACGATGTCGAGCTGGCCGAGGAGCTCGCCGCTCGCGGCTCTCGCGAAGCGTGACGGATCCCCTGTTCGATCTCTCCGGTCGCGTGGCGGTCGTCACGGGGGGAATGGGACAGCTCGGGGCGGTGTACGCGGGAGGGCTCGCCGAGCGCGGGATGCGTGTGGCGATACTGGACGTGACCACCGGAGACACGCCGGCCGGTGTTCGCGCCTACGCCTGCGACGTCACCGACCGGGCGGCGATCGAGGAGTCGCTCCGTGAGGTCGAGGCGGAGTGGGGAGTGCCGCACCTGCTCGTCAACAATGCCGCGCTCGACTCTCCTCCCGACGCGCCGGCGGAGGAGGTCGGGCCGTTCGAGACGTACCCGGAGTCGTCCTTCGACGAGGTCCTGGACGTCAACGTCAAGGGCGCGTTCCTCTGCTGCCAGGCGATCGGCGGGGCGATGGCTCGTGAGGGGCGTGGATCGATCGTGAACGTGTCCTCGATCTACGGGTTGCTCTCGCCCGTCCAGGACCTCTACGCGTACCGCCGTGCGGCTGGAGAGACATTCGTCAAGCCCGTCGCCTATTCGGTCTCGAAGTCGGCGATCCTGAACCTCACGCGCTATCTCGCGACGTACTGGGCTGCTGCGGGCGTGCGGGTGAACACGCTGACCCTCGCCGGCGTGTGGAACGACCAGCCGCAGGAGTTCCTCGATGCGTACACCGCCCGCGTTCCCATGGGTCGGATGCTCGATGCGGAGGAGGCGCTCGGAGCTGTCGTCTTCCTCGCGTCCGACGCCTCGTCGTATGTCACGGGCTCGAACGTCGTCGTCGACGGCGGGTGGTCGGCGTGGTGAACGCCGGTCCGGACACGTCCCTGCCCGCGCCAGAACGTCCTCTGTAGCGACGCCCGATCACACGGAGACGCGCTCGTTCAGGCCAATGCGATCGATCGAATTTCCGGTCGGCGCGGACCCGGAAACGCGAGCGCGGGTCGAAAAGCCAGGGTCAGACCCTGGACATGTCCTGGACGGACCTATGGAGGTGCGCCGATTGCGTCACATGTCGTCCACACGCACGCGCCGATACTCTCGCCGGCGGTGATCCCCCACGAGATTCCGAACCTGGTCGACGGCAAGCGGGTACCCGCCGCTGCCGGTGGGTGGCTCGACAAGCTGCGCCCCGCTGACGGCGAACAGCTGTGCCGCCTCGCGCGGTCCCAGGCAGAGGACGTCGCTTCTGCGGTGGCCGTCGCCCGCGCCGCCCAGCCGGAATGGGCGGAGCGGACACCGGTCGAGCGGGGAGAGATCCTCCGGGAGCTCGCCCTGAATCTCCGCGCCCGCCGCGACGACGCAGCCGAGATCGTCGTCGCCGAGACCGGGAAGCCGCTCGAGCTTGCACTCGGAGAGACGGACGCCGCCGTGGAGATGGGTCTCTTCGTCGCCGGCGAGGGACGACGCTCCTACGGCCGCACGACGACTGCGAGCATGCGTCATCGCACCGTTCTCACCGTGCGGCAGCCGCTCGGCGTGGCGGGGCTGATCATGAGCTTCAACACGCCTCTACCCAACCTCGCCTGGAAGATCTTTCCCGCGGTCTTCTGCGGCAATTCCGCTGTCGTGAAACCGTCCGAGCACGTCCCTGCATCTGCGCTCTTCCTCGCCGAGCTCGCACTCGAGGCGGGCGTGTCGCCCGGCGTGCTGAACGTCGTGCAAGGGCTCGGAAGCGAGGCCGGCGCGGCACTCGTCGAGCACGAGGACGTCGACCTCGTCAGCTTCACCGGCTCGGCCGCGACCGGCCGCTGGATCAACGAGACGGGCGGACGGCGTCTTGCCAAGGTGTGCCTCGAGCTGGGAGGGAAGAACGCCCTCGTCGTCTGCGACGATGCCGACCTCGAGAATGCGACTAGCTGGGCGCTTGCATCTGCGTTCTCGAACGCCGGGCAGCGTTGCGCCGCGGCGAGCCGCATAGCCGTGTTCGACGACGCGTACGACGACTTCCGCGAACGGCTGACAACGGGAGCAAGAGAGCTCCAGCCGGAGCCGGTGATCAGCGAAGCCGCGCTCGAGCACATGCTGGAGGCGATCGCGCAGGCAGTGACGGACGGAGCCAGGATCCTCACGGGCGGCGCGCGCCACGATCGCCCGGGATTCCATCTCGCCCCGACGATTCTCGAAGGCGCCTCCCCGACTCACGAGATCTCCCGCGTCGAGCTCTTCGGCCCGGTCACCCTTCTCTATCGAGTCGGCTCGCTCGAAGAAGCGATCGCGCTCGTGAACGACTCACCGTACGGCCTCACCGCAGCGGTCCACACGCAGAGCCTCCACCGAGCGCTTCGGTTTGCGGAGAAGGTGCAGGCAGGCGTCGTCGTCGTCAACGGCGGGACTCATGGGTCGGAGCCGCACGTGGGGTTCGGCGGCGTCAAGAGCTCCGGGACCGGTTGGCGCGAGGCAGGGATCGAGGCGCTCGACGTGTATTCCGACTGGAAGGTCGTGAACCTGATCGCCGATCCAGCGCTGACATGACGAAGACGGTCGGAATTCTCGGTCCCGGTGCAGTCGGCGGCTCGTTCGCGGTCCGTCTCTCGCAGGCCAACCTCCGCACGATCTGCGTCGCGACACCCGAGACCGTCGGTCTGATGGGGCTGTCGGGAATCACGCTCGAGGCCAACGGGTTCAAGCCCGCCAACGTCCACCCCCCGGTCGTCGAAGAGCTCTCGCAGCCCGTGTCCCTCCTGCTGATCACGGTCAAGGCTCCGTTCCTCCGCGAAGCGCTCGAACGCGTCGATCCGGAGGTCGTCCGGAACGGCGTCGTCGTTCCGCTCCTGAACGGGCTCGAGCACATGGAGCCGATCCGGGAGCGCTTCGGGGACCGCGTCGCGGCAGCGAGCCTCTCGCGCTTCGAGGCGTACCGCGTGGGACGAATGCAGATCGTGCAGACGACCGCTTCGGGCGTGGTCACGATGGCGTCGAACGACCTCTCCTCCGACGAGCTCGAGCGGGCGGCGGCGATCCTCCGGGCCTCCGCCGTCGAGGTCGAGATCGAGGACGACGAGAAGCGCGTGCTGTGGCGCAAGGTTGCCCGGCTCGCGGTGCTCGCACCGGCGACGGCGCTCTCGAGGCGCCCGGTCGGGGAGCTGCGCAAGGACCTGGAGTGGCGTCCTCGCATGGAAGCAGCGCTCACCGAGGCGTGTGCGATTGCCAACGCCGACGGCGTCCGCATGATGCCGTCGGCACAGTGGACGAGGATCATGGAGATGGATTACGACCTCACCACGTCCGCCGCGAGGGACGTTCTCGCCGGCAGGCGGAACGAGATCGACGCGATCGCCGGAAGCGTCGTTCGAGCGGGCCAACGCCTCGGGATCCCGAGCCCGGTGCTCTCGAAGCTGGTAGCCGAAGCCGACGCGTTGTGACCACGCCGGAGACCCCGGTCGCGGTCGCCTTCGTTCCGGCCAGGGCGGGCTCCGAACGTGTCCCGCACAAGAACGTCCGCGTGCTCGCGGGGCATCCGCTGCTCGCCTATGCGATCGAGACCGCGCTCCAGAGCGGTGTCTTCGCGCGGGTGGTCGTCTCCACGGACTCCGAGGGCATCGCCGAGATCGCTCGTTGGTACGGCGCAGACGTGCCGTTCCTGCGTCCGTCCGAGTACGCGACTTCGACCTCACCCGACATCGAGTGGCTCAGGTTCACCCTCGGGCGGGTCGAGGAGCAGTACGACGTCTTCGCCATCGTGCGCGCGACCAATCCCTTCCGCGGGCCAGACGCGGTTCGGCGCGGGCTCGAGCAGCTCCTCGCAACACCCGAGGCGGACTCGCTACGTGCGGTGGAGCGTGTGAAGCAACACCCGGGGAAGATGTGGCTGCTCGCGGAGGACGGAAAGACGATGTCGCCGCTCCTCGACCAGTCGCACCTCGACGTCGCGTGGCACGCAGGGCAGTACCAGGCGTTGCCGGAGGTCTACTCGCAGAACAGCGCGCTCGAGATCGCGTGGACTCGGGTCGTCTCGGACTCCGGAACGCGCGAAGGACGCGTCGTCGCGCCGTTCTTCACGGAGGGGCAGGAGGGGTTCAACGTCGACGACGAGGAGGACTGGGAGCGCGCCGAGCGGCTGCTCGAGTCCGGTGCCGCGCAGCTGCCGGTAGTCGGACGCGAGCCGTATCCTGCCGCGGGATGAAGGTCGCCACTCTCGAGACGCTCTTCTGCGACGCCGGCTGGCGGCCCTGGATCTTCCTCAAGGCGACGACCGAGGACGGGCTCGTCGGCTGGGCGGAGATCACCGACTCGCACGGCTCCCCCCGCGGTCTCGCAGGAATCGTCGAGGATCTGAAGCCCGTCGTCGTCGGACGCGATCCGCGCGCCGGGGAGCGGATCTACTGGGACCTCTACCGGCACACGAGGCAGAGCCCCGGATCGGTCATCTCGAAGGCGATCGCGGGCGTCGAGAACGCGCTCCTCGACATCAAGGCGAAGGCGCTCGGCGTGCCGGTGTACGAGCTCTTCGGCGGGCCGACGCGCGAGTCCATCCCCGTCTACTGGTCTCACTGCGGGACGACGCGAGCGCGCGCCTGGGAGGTGACAGGGACGTCGAAGCTCGCCTCGTACGACGACGTCGCCGCGCTCGGTCGCGAGGTGGTCGAGCGGGGATTTCGGGCGTTCAAGACCAACGTCGTCGTCCCCGGCGACGAGCCGCAGGTGCTGATGCCCGGTTTCGGCGAGGGCGGAGGGACGCTGCAGGCCGACGAGATCGCCGAAGCGCTCGTTCGGCTCCTGGAAGCGTTTCGCGAGGGAACCGGAGACGCCGCAAGGCCGATCGTCGACCTCAACTTCAACCTCGAGCCTGAGGGCTGCGCCCGCGTCGCGCGCCTGCTCGAGCCCTTCGACCTCCTCTGGCTCGAGGTCGATCTCTTCGATCCGGGAGCCCTCGGCCACGTGCGGCACGTCGCGCCGATGCCGATCTGCTCGGGCGAGAATCTCTACGGAAGTCGCGCCTTCCGGCCGTTTCTCGAGGCGGGCGGGATGGACGTGGCCTCTGTGGACGTCATCTGGAACGGGTTCCATCAGGCGAAGAAGATCGCCGACCTCGCGGAGACGTTCGAGGTCAACTGTGCGCCGCACAACTACTACTCGCACCTCGCGACCTTCATCGCCGCGCAGTGGTGCGCCGGGATCCCGAACGCGCGCATCCTCGAGCTCGACGTCGACGACGTGCCCTGGCGCGACGAGCTCGTTACCGCCGTCCCGGAGATCGCGGACGGCGAGGTGCGTGTGCCGGCAGGGCCGGGCTGGGGGATCGAGGTGCGCGAGGACGTCCTGCGCGCGCACCCATGGCCGCGCCCATGACGCAGCGCGAGCTGCCGCGAGAGGCTCTCGCGGCGGTCGGTCTTCTCGCGCTCGACGCTCTCGCTCGCACCGTCGCGGGCGGCCCGTACCTGGGCGCCACGCTCTTCCTGCTCCTCGCGTGCGGCGTCTCGCTCCTGCCGCTGCTGCCTCGAGAGCTCGGTTCACCGTCTCTGCGTCTCGCCGTCGTGCCGGCGCTCGCGCTCGGCTCGTACGCGCTCCTGCTGACGACGGTGTCGGTTGTCGGCATACGCCTCACCGAGGTCTCGATCAGAGTCGCGGTGCTTGGCCTCGTGCTCGCGCTCGCCGCGGTGGCACGCATGGTGCCGAGGGAGAAGGCTCCCCGGTCGACGAGGAAGGAAGGGATCGCGATCGCCGCGCTCGGCGGGAGTCTTCTGCATCTCACTCGCCGCCGGCTGGGACGTCGTCGAGCCGTTTCCGCCGCCGGGCTCCGACTGGGGCTACTACCTCCTCCAGCGCCGACGAGATCGAGGCGCAGGGAAGTCTCGCGCCGGAGAATCCCTACGGCATCGGCGAACCTCGCGCGCTCGGCAGCTACCCCGGCGTCGGCGCTCGTCTACGGCAGCCTCCGGATCCTCGACGGAGTCTCGTCGGAGTCGCTCGCTCGAGGCCTCGTCGTCGCCGTCGCGCTCACGCCGCTCGCCGTCTACGCGGCCGTCGGTGCGCTCTGGGGGGTGGGTGCGGGACTGCTGGCGGCCGTTGCGTACGCCGTCGCGCCCATCCATCTCGAGCCTCTGTACTGGCACGGCCTGGCCACGACGCTCGGGCTTCTCTTCCTTCCGCTCGTCGTGCTCGCGCTCGGTCTCCAGTACCGGGGCCGGCGCGACCGGCGGGTCGTCGGGCTCCTCGGATTCTCGCTCGCGTCCCTCGCGGTGATGCACTCGGTGAGCGCCGGTGTCGTCGCGGTGCTGCTCGCGCTGGTCGCTCCTCGCGGATGTCCTCGGTGGATTGCTCCGTCGCCCGGGCGCTACGAGCCTGGTGGCGGGAGGGGATGGCGAAACCCGTGCTCTCGGGAGTCGCGGTCGGATGCGCGCTCGGCGTCGGCGCGATCGTGCATCTCCGTCGAGCAGGCAGCCGACCTCGGCGCCCGGTGAGCTACCGGTTCTACGACTCGGACTGGCTCGACGCGACCACGCTCGAGTACTACTTCTCCTGGCCGTTCCTCGCGCTCGCCGCCGCGAGCCTGTCGTGCTCGTCGTGTGGAACCGCGATGTGCGGCGCGATCGGGCCCTCGCGGCCGTGGTTGCACTCGCGCTCTCGTCGATCGTCGTCAGCCAGCTCTGGCGGATTCAGGTCGCGTTCGAGTATCGGCGGGTCGTCTACTACATCGCCCCGGCGCTCGTGATCGTGATCGGGGTCGCCGTCTCCCGAATGCGCCCGCGCTGGGCCTGGATCGCCGGCGTACGCGGTGGTCTTGTCGCCTACATCGCGCACACCTCGATCGGTCTTCGGCTTCCCCGAGCGCGTGCTCGAGGGCGGCGAGGCGAGGTCTGCGACCGTCGACGAGCTCAGAGAGCTTCGGCGCGCTCCTCGACGAAGCCGCGCCGGACGAGCGCTCGCTGATCGTCGCCGACGGGTGTCTCGGCGTCCGGGTCCCGTACCTCGTGCGGTCGCCGACGACGATCGCCTTCGAGGAGTGGCAGGTCGGGTTCGAGAACCTCGTTCCGGAGGCAAGCGTCGCCCGAACAGTGCTGCGGGGCGGGCCTGAAGGCCGTCGCCTGGCCGCCGAGCTGGGCGTGCGCTACGTCGTCGTCGACCCGCGCTGCTCGCCGGACGTCGAGGCGGGTCTCGGCGGCAGCACGATCTTCGAAGGGACGAGCTCCTCATCGTCGAGCTCGCCGACGCCGCGTGAGCACCTGTGCGTAGCCCTCGACGACGAGCTCGAGCGACCCGTCGATCGTCAACGTCTTCGCGTTCTCGGCGAACCACGCCGCGGTGGAGTCTCGGAGTGCCGGCCCGGCGGCGATGACTCGCGTCATCGCTCGCGCCAGGCTCTCGGGCGACGCGTCCGGGGCGATCGACTCCGTTGACGCCGTCTCGGACGAGCTCGGTTGCTGCATTCTCGGGCCCTTCGACGACGACGCTCGGCGTGCCGTGAGCGGCCGCCTCGACGACGACGAGCCCGTAGCCCTCGCGCTCGGAGGCGGTGACGAGGCACGCGGATCTGGCGATCGTCTCGGCGACCTCTTCCTCCGGCCGGCGGCCATGGAGCACGAACGACGAGTCGAGCCCGAGCGCACGCGACAGCTCCTCGACGTACGGGCGCGTCGGGCCGTCGCCGTACAGCTCGAGGCGGAGTCCCGGAGTGTCTCGGCGCGCAAGCGCGAAGCCGCGGACGAGCTGGTCGACGCGCTTCTCCTGGACGTGGCGCCCGGCGTAGACGACGAGCTTCGGGTCGACGTCCGTCGCCGGCGTGGGATCGGTCGGCCCTGCGTACAGGCCTGGAAGGATGACCGGCGTGCCCGCGTACCCGGCGGCGATCGAGCGCCGCGCATGCAGGCGCGAGAAGCAGTACGCCGTGTGCGGCGTGACGACGCACGCCTGCTGCACGAGCCAGCCGATCGTTCCCACGACCCGATCCCGCGTAGCGGCGCCAGTACGTCCTTCGTCCAGATCTCGAGCCAGTTCACGACGAGCGCGTACTTCCGGCGGCTGCCTATGGCGCTCGCAGCCAGCACCGGGAAGTACGGGAACGACGCGATGTGGACGATGTCGTACTCGGAGCCGTGGCGCCAGAGATGGCGCGCGACCGCAAGCCCGAATCGAAGCGGCGGCATCAGCGTGCGCCGCTCCCGCTGATACACGCGCCCTGGAGCGGTGAGCCCGAGGATGCGAACTCCGGCGAGCTCGGGCCGTGCCGATTCGTCCCAGTGGCGCATGGTCACGTAGGTGACGTCGTGACCGCTCGCCGCGACGTGGAGGGCCAGATCGCGCATCCACCGCTCGGCGCCGCCCACGGTCTGGGGGAAGAGATGGTCGTAGACGAGGCAGACTCGGGGACGCGAGCCGGGGGACCGGGTAACCGGGACGCTCTCGGGGCTCCAATGAGCCTGCAGTCCGCTGAGCCGTCTCTTCACGGGAAGGGGAATGCGGTCGTGCCGGAGCCCGAGCTGCAGCCCCGCGAACTTCGCAGACTCGTAGACCGCCGCGTACGGGAGCCAGCGACGGCGACCCGTTCTCCACAGCCATCTGATCTCGCCACGTGCGTAGCGAGCGCCGGCCTGCCGTAGTGCGAGCCGGGACGTCGGAGACTCGCTCACGTACGCGCGGTCCGCCGAGACGCCGGAGTCGAAGAACCGCCGGAACGCGCCGGCGATCGTGTACGCGTGCGAGTGGCGGACGGCGGCGCGAGGCTCGTAGACGATGACGAGCCCGGCTTCGAGCACCCGTCTCGACCACTCCTGGTCCTCGCTCATGATCACGTCCGCTGCGAGCGGAAACCGCTCCAGGACGGCGCGAGGAACGGCCGAGTTCACGTTCGAGAACAGCGTCGCCTCGAAGCTGAGCCGGTCGGGGTCGCTGAGCCGCTGAGTCCGTGGCTTGGGCCCGTACAGGAAGTCCAGGAAATAGCGCTCGGAAGGGATCGCGCTCGCGTGCGGGAGCTGGCGGCCGTAGACGCCTGCGACGTCGTGCGCGCTCCCGGAGCGGTGCCACGAGCGCGGCGAGCCAGTTCTCGTCCGCGGCGTAGGCGTCCTGGGACGTGAAGACGACGATGTCTCCCGCGGCCAGCTTCGCGCCGAGATTCCGCGCGCCACCGTGGCTGAACTCCTCTGGCGGGATCTCGTGGACCCGGGCCCCGAGGCGCCGCGCCCGCTCGGCACTGCCGTCGGAGGAGCCGGAGTCGACGACGACGACCTCGACGTCTTCCCCCACCTCTTGACGCGCGATCGCCTCCAGGCAGCGCACGAAATCGAGCCCTCCGTCCTTGACCGGGATGACGATCGAGATCACGCGCGCACCGGGACTGCGGCGACGACGAACTGGTACGCGAACAGCGGCGGGCGGAGACGTCCGACCGCGTGCGCGGCGCGCTCGACGGCCGGCGAGTCGATGCCCGGCACCGGAACCGTGAAGTCGAGCTCGAGGATCCGGAAGCCCGCGGCCTCCAGCGTCTCGACGAGAGTCTTCCGCGTGAAGAAGCGCAGATGAGTGGTGTCCAGGATCCCGCGCTCGGTGTAGCGCCAGCGCCCGGCGAGGAGGCCGAGGCGCATCGCCCAGTTCGCGACGTTGGGCGTCGTCAGGACGAGCCGACCGTCGTCACGTAGCAGTGGCCGCACGCGAGCGAGGAGCTGCTCGGGCGCGCGCAGGTGCTCGATGAGATCTCCGCACAGAACGACGTCGAACGAGCCGGGTGTGAATTGCAGCTCCATCGTCTCGACGTCACCGGTCAGCACGTCCTCGCAGACCTCTCGCGCCGCCTCGGCTGCCACCTCGTCCTGCTCGATCCCGACGACGACACACCCGCGCTCGACGAGGGGCCGCGCGAGGTACCCGCTCGAGCACCCGACGTCGAGCACGCGTTTCCCGGAGCCCACGAGCGCAAGCAGCTTGGCGTGCCCGCCGTGCGGGCGCGTGTTGAGAGCGACGTAACCGGGCTCGGAGGTGATCACTGCTTCAATCGGCGAAGCGGCTCCCTCGGCGGAGCGGCATGGTGAGCAAGGCGAGGAAGAAGGCGCCGAAGATCACCTGCATCCCGAGGCCGAGCGTCGTCGCGAGGAGCGCGGTCTCGTAGGCGCGACCGAGGTCTCCGAATCCCTCTACCGCCCATTCCGTGCCGATCGCGGCGAGCCCGCCGATGGCCAGCAGGACGAGGGCGCCACCGGCGAGGAGACCGTGTTCGAGCCTGAGCCCGCGCCCGAGCCGGTCGAGCAGCGGGTCGTGCTCCCCGATCCTGACGCGCGCGTAGGTGCGGGCGAAGACGCCGAGCTGGATGGTCTGGGCGCCGATCAGCGTCAGCGCGACGAAGCCGAGCATCGTATGGATCTGCCACGTGCGGCCGAAGACGTCGACCGGCCCGCTCGCGAGGACGACCATGCCGACGATCCCGAGCAGGAGCAGGAAGCTGCCGGGGACGAGATACAGCCAGCTGGGGCTGTACAGGAGCATGAAGCGGACGTGCCGCCAGGCATCCGAGAACCGGTTCAGCTTCGACTCCCCGATCCGTGGGTAGTAGTCGATCGGGATCTCGCTGACGGTCATGCCGCGGCGGTAGGCCTTGAAGACCATCTCCGAGGCGAACTCCATCCCTGTCGAGTGCAGGTCGAGGCCCGCCGCGGCGTCCTTGCGAATCGCGCGCATGCCGCAGTGGGCGTCGGAGACCTTGACGCCGAAGAAGAGGTTGAGCATCCCGGTCAGGATCGGGTTCCCCACGAACCTGTTCAGGAACGGCATCGCGTCGCCGTGGATCGTCCCCTTGAAGCGCGAGCCCATGACGAGGTCGTCTCCCTGCTCGAGCCGATCGACGAACGGCCCGAGCTCCTGGAGCGGATACGTCTCGTCCGCGTCGCCCATCACCACGTACTCGCCGCGGGCGGCCTCGAGCCCGGTCAGGTAGGCGCTGCCGTACCCGCGTCTCGGTTCGACGACGACGCGCGCCCCGTGCGCGGCGGCGACCTCCGCCGAGCGGTCCTCCGAACGGTTGTCGACGACGAGGACCTCACCGGAGCGCCCCGAGCGGCGGATCCCCTCGAGCGCCTGGTCGACGACGTTCCCGACGGCCTCTTCCTCGTTCAGGCAGGGGATGACGACGGTGATCTGGGGCTCGGACGCCATGTTCTGGAGCGCCGCCGACCGTAGCACGCAAGGTTCAGGAGATCGGGGCTGGAAGCATCTACGCTGGCGCAGTGCCGAGGCTCGCACGCGCGTGGCGCTCTCTCGAGCGGTTTGCCGACGGGCCTCGAGCGGCTCCGGCGCTCGTCGTAGCGGCGCTCGCCGTCTACGCCCTCGTCTCCGTCGCGCTCCCCCTGGCGCCCGGCCGGGATCTGGGGCGATATCTCGTCGTCTACGCGCAGCTCTTCGACGGGCACGTCGTCTTCCCCTACGCGCTCGCATCGAGAACGCCCGGGACTCCCGTCGTCGTCGGGGCGCTGCTCGAGGCCGGATCGCTCGTGGCCGAGGTCGGCGCCGCAGCTCTCTATGCGCTCTCGATCCTCGGGTGGTGCGCCGTCGCCAGGCGCTTCGGTCCTGCCGCAGCCATCGCGACCGCGGCCGCCCTGCTCCTCTACCCCGGATACGTCACGCTCTTCCATCAGCTCTCGAGCGACGCCGTGTTCGCGGCCGCGTTCGCGCTCGTCGCGTGGCTTCTTTCCCGAGCGCTCGAAAGACCGAATGCGACGCGCGCGGCGGCGCTCGGCGCCGGAGTCGCCGCCCTCGTCCTCGTGCGCCCGGTCGCCCAGGTGCTGCTCTTGCTCGCTCTCGTTCCTCTTTTCGCCGGAGAGAGCTGGCGCGGCCGGATCAGGGCCTCCGCAGCGTTCGTGCTCGCCGCCGTCATTCCGCTCCTCGTCTGGGCTGGGCACAACGCCGTTCGTGCCGATGACTTCACGCTCGCACGCGGTGGCGGAGCGACGCTGCCGCTCTTCCGCGCTTTCGTCGCCGACCGGATCGTGGAGCCGGAGAACGGCCCGGCGACCCGCGAGCTCGAGCGTGCTGTCGCGCGCGACCTCCTGCCGTCCGAGCCGTACCTCTCCTACGAGATCGACCTCGAGCGGTTCTTCTCCTCCGGCAGCGCGCGCATGCACGAGGACCTGACCGGCCTGTCCGACCGCGTGTGGGGCTGGGACGACGACTACCGGCGGCTCGCGAAGGTCGGCCGGGAGGCGGTGCTCGCCCATCCAGGGACCTATGCCAAGGGGGTCGCACGCGACCTGCGGCGACTTCTCGTCTGGCCGCTCTACGCACCCGAGCCGTCCGGCGACGCGGCGGAAGGCACTCGCATTCCGATCGCAGATCAGCCAGCTGCCCGTTCCCGGAGAGGGGGAGCCGATCCCGTCCGCGCGGCAGTCCAGCTACATCACGACGCCGGATCAGCGGATTCAAGAGGTCTGGACGTCGCCGACCGAGCACCACGTCGTCTTCTCGCGACCGGGAGACGCGGCACGCGCAGCCGAGATCGATCGGCAGATCGACGACCTCATGGCGAGCTTCCCCGATCGCGACCCACGCGCCGGTGCGGTCGACTGGCTCAATCGCGCCTCGCGCTGGTACCCGAGGCCCGTGCTCTGGCTCGTCCTGGGAGTCCTCGCAGCGCTGATTCGCCGCCCTCGCCGCCTGGCTGCACCGCTCCTCCTCACGGGGTCGGCCCTGCTCATCCTTCTCGGCACCGCACTCGCGGTCTACGCCGTGGCCGAGTACTCGGTGCCCGTCACACCCGCCTTCATCCTCCTTGCGACCACGGCCGTCCTCGGGAAACGAGCCGTCGCGACCGAATAACGTGTCGGACATGCCCGACCTCGCGCTCGTCCCCAAGTCCGAGCTCGACCGCGTTCGCGCCGCCACGGAGTCGGATCCCGATGCCCGACTGGCCCTGATCGCGGACATGTGCCGGCTCAACACGCTCGTCGCCATCAAGTGCGCCGGCTCGGGCCATCTCGGCTCGAGCTTCAGCGCCCTCGACATCCTCGTGCACCTCCTCTACGAGGAGCTGAACGTCGACGAGCTCGGCTTCGACCACCCCGAGCGCGACGTCTTCTTCTCGTCGAAGGGCCACGACGTCCCGGGCCTGTACGCGGCGCTGTACGGCCTCGGCGTCATTCCCCAGGATCAACTCCTCCGCCTCCGCAGGCTCGGCGGGCTCGACGGACACCCCGACGTCGCCACTCCAGGGATCGAGGCGAACTCGGGATCGCTCGGGCATGGGCATCTCGAAGGGGCGCGGCATCGCCTGGGCGAAGTGGAGCCTCGGCTTCGGCGGCCGCGTCGTCGTGATGACGGGAGACGGCGAGCTCCAGGAAGGACAGAACTGGGAGGCGCTGCAGGCGGCGGCGCACGAGCGGCTCGGGACGTTGTGGGTCGTCGTCGACCGCAACGAGCTGCAGTCGGACAAGCCGACCGAGGAGATCGTCGCGCTCGGCGACCTCGAGGCGAAGCTGGAGGCATTCGGTTGGGACGTTCGAACGTGCGACGGCCACGACCACGCCGCGCTACGGGAGACGTTCGCGGCCCTCAGAGAGGTCGACGACCGCCCCAATGCACTCATCGCCCAGACGGTGAAGGGGAAAGGCGTCTCGTTCATGGAGCGTTCGGCCGTCCTCGCCGAAGGCGGCGGGTACTACATGTGGCACGCGGGCGCTCCGGACGACGAGGACTTCGAGCGCGCCCGCGACGAGCTCGTCGAGAGGATCGGCGCGCAGTTGGCGGATCTCGACCTCGGCTCCCTCGAGCTCGATGGCGGTCGACGGCCCGCAGAAGGACGTCCGCTATTCGCTCGAGGGCGAGCCCGAGAGCGGCGCCGGCGCCCCGCTGCACAAGGTCACGGAGGAGTACGTGGTCGAGGCGTACGGAGAGGCGCTCGTGGAGCTCGGGGCAGGCCAACGACCGCCTCGTCGTGCTCGATGCCGATCTCGCGTCGGACTGTCGGGTCCGCGGCTTCGAGCTCGCCTTCCCCGACCGCTTCGTCGAGTGCGGGATCGCGGAGCAGGACATGGTCTCGACCGCCGCGGGTCTCGCACGCCACGGCTTCCTCCCGGTGGTCAACTCCTTCGCCTCCTTCCTCGCCTCGCGTGCGAACGAGCAGATCTACAACCAGGCGAGCGAGGGGTCGAAGGTCGTCTACGCGCTCCACTACGCGGGCCTCATTCCCGCGGGGCCGGGAAAGTCGCACCAGAGCGTGCGTGACATCTCGCTGCTCGGCGCGCTCCCGAACATGACGATCGTGCAGCCTGGCACCTCGGAGGAGACCCGCACGCTTCTCCGCTGGGCGATCGACGACGCGGAGGGAAACGTCGCCCTTCGGCTCGCGATCGGCCCCTCGCCTCGTCACATCGAGCTTCCGGCCGGATACGAGCTCACGATCGGTCGTGGTAGCCGGCTGCAGGAAGGAGAGGACGCCGTGCTGCTCGCGTACGGCCCCGTGCTGCTGCACGAAGCCCTGCTCGCCTCCGAGCGCCTCGCGGAGCAGGGAATCCGGCTCGCCGTCGTGAACATGCCCTGGCTCAACCACGCGGATCCGGACTGGCTCACCGCGGAGATCGCCCCCTACGAGCACATCCTCGTGCTCGACGACCACTCACCCGTGGGCGGCCTCGGCGACACGGTGCGCCGCGCTCTCGACGATCGTTCGGTCACCGTGTACGGGGTCGAAGGCTGGCCCGCATGCGGCACGCCCGAGGAGGCCCTCGGCTTCCACGAGCTCGACGGTGCCGCGCTTGCGCGGCGGATCGCCGCGCAGCTCGGCGTAAGGGCATGAAACGAGCCTGGCTCGTCCTCCCCGACCAGCTCTCGATCCGCATCTTCTTCGACGCCGGCATCGTCGACGGGCTCCGCGACCGGCTCGGCTCGCGGCTCGCCGGCGTGTTCCTCGTGTCGCGGGAGGAAGCGGCGGAGTGGAGCACGCGGCTCGGAGACGCACCGGTGCTGTTCGGTGACGAGCTCGCGGTGCCGTCGGGAAGCCGCATTGCCGCGAGGATCGACTCCTGGCTCGATCGTCAGATCGGGTACCACCCGCTCGCGATCCGGCTCAACCGGCGCCACGGCTTTCACAGCGAGCGGATGCACGCGGGCCATCCGAACTGGATGCTCGATTCGGATCGCGACGGCCCGTTGCCGCACTGGGACGTTCTCGAACGCGTGATGCAGCGTTGGCACTTCAGCGCGCACCGCCATGTGCCGGGCCGGCTCCTCGAGACGATGGAGCGGGAGTGCTCGGCGCTCGTCCTGTCGAACGTCCAGCCTCACGCCGCCGTGCCGTTTCTCGTCGCCGCCCGCCGCCTCGGTCTTCCGGTCATCGCCCACGTGGCGAGCTGGGATCACACCGTCGGCAAAGGCGTGATCTCGCCCTACTGCGCTCTGTACATCGTCCAGAACCAGGTCATGGAGGACGACCTGCGCCGCTATCACGGCATCGAGCCCCGAGCGCGTGCAGGTGACTGGCTGGCCCCAGACGGACATCTTCAAGCGTCCGCGGCCGCGTGCCGACTACGAGGGGCTTCTGCGCCGGTACGAGCTCGACCCGAGTCGGCCGCTCGTGCTGTACATGGGAAACACGCCGACGAATGCCCCGTACGAAGGGCGCTTCGTCGAGCGTGTCCTGTCCTGGTGGGAGGAGTCCGCTCGGGAGCGCTTCCAGCTCCTGTTCCGGCCGCATCCGCGCGACCGCGAGTGGCGCGAGCGATTCGGTCGCTGCTGTCGGCAGGCCGGGCGTGCATCTCCAGGAACCGAGCTACACCGACCTCGAGGAGCTCACGGTGCTCCTCCAGCACGGCGATGTCGTCGTCGCCAACGCGGGGACGATCCTGCTCGACGCGCTCGCCAACGAGCGCCCCGCAGTCTGCGTGCTCTACGACGAGGGCGCTCCTCCCGGTGAGTCGTGGGCGGCGAAGAACGTCGTCGGCGAGCACTACCGGGAGCTTGCGGGCTCGGGCGCCTTCTACACGGCCGAGAGCTTCGAGGAGGTCGTTGCCGGTATCGAGCGCGCGCTCGAGCACCCAGCGGAGCTGGCCGATGCGCGGCGTCGGGCCGTCCGCGAGGTGGTAGGGGAGGTCGACGGCCGCGCCGCGGAGCGTGTCGTCGAGGCGATCGTGGCGGCCCTCCCTCCATGAGCGCTTCGCGAGCGCTCGTCGGCATCTACCGCGCACGGAACGGGCATCCCGTCCGGCGGATCGTGGATGCCGTTCGCGACGAAGGCTGGACCGTCTCCTGGTGGGCGCTCGACGAGGTCGTCGAGGATCTCGCCGACATCACCGCAGGCTGCGGTCCGGGGGAGAGGCTCCCGCTCCTCAACGAGCTCGTCCGCCGATCGGGCGACTTCGAGTGGCTCGTCGTCGCGGACGACGACGTCACGTTCGAGCGCGGTGACGTGATCCGGCTCGTCGCGCTCTGCGCCCGGGCGGGGCTCGATCTCGCGCAGCCGGCACGTACCGACTCCTTCGTCGATCACCGGATCACGTCCGCGCGCAGGCTCTCGGTGGCGCGCAGGACGTCGTTCGTCGAGATCGGTCCGCTCATCGCCATCGGCCCTCGCTGGCGCGATCGCATCCTGCCGTTCCCCGAGGAGAGGGGAATGGGCTGGGGTCTCGAGCTCGAGTGGCACGAGCTCCACCGGGAAGGCTGCGCACTCGGAGTCGTGGACGCGGTTCGCGTCCGGCACGAGGGTGCACGGGGCGAGGACTACGACTATCGCGCCGAGGCGCACCGTGTGCATGCGGAGCTCGAGGAGCGCGGGTTCGACGGGTGGAAGGACGTCCAGACGACGGTCGGCACCTGGCGGCCGTGGCAGAGATCTCCCGAGTGGGTGCGTGCGAAGGACACGCGATGAAGCTCGTCATGACACTGCTAGCCCGCGACGAGGCCGATGTCGTCGACGCCCAGATCGCGTTCCATCTGCACGCAGGGGTCGACTTCGTCGTCGCGACCGACAACCGCTCCGAGGACGGCACGACCGAGATCCTCGAGCGCTACCAGCAGGCGGGCCGTCTCCACCTCCTCCGCGAGTCGGGAGACGACATGCGCCAGGACGAGTGGGTGACGCGCATGGCCCGACTCGCCGCGACCGACTTCGGCGCGGACTGGGTGCTCAACGCCGATGCGGACGAGTTCTGGTGGCCGCGTGGTGGCTCGCTCAAGGACGTCCTGGCGCTCGTCCCCTCACGCTACGGCCTCGTCCGCGGGTGCTGGCGCCACTTCCTTCCGCGCGCGAACGGCGAGGAGAACTTCGCGGAGCGCATGACCGTGCGGCTGTGCACGCCGGCGCATCCCGGGGAGAAGGCGACGATCTTCCACGCGCACCAGAAGGTCGCCCACCGCGCCGATCCCGAGGTGGCGATCGCCCCCGGCAACCACGACGCCGCCGCGCCGAGCCTCGCTCCGCCGATTCGGGGCTGGCATCCGCTCGAGGTCTTGCACTTCTCCCTGCGCTCGGTCGCCCAGCTCGAGCGCAAGGCGATCCGGGACTGGCGCGGATGGGTTCAGAACCCGCACGGGCCGACGCTCCATCAGGTCCTCGCGTACGAGGCCGGGCGCGACGGCCGCGCGGAGGAGTACTTCGACTCGTTCGTCGTGAGCGACGACGACGTCGAGCGTGGGGTTGCGAACGGGACGCTCGCGGTGGACACGAGGCTCCGAGACGCGCTCCGGGCGATCCGCGGCGAGAGCGGCAGCTTCCAGCTTCCAGACGACGACGCGGTGCCCGTCCTCTCCTTCCCTCGACCGGAGGTCAACGAGGACGCCCTCTATGCAGGGGAGGCTTCGGTGCTCGTCGAGATCGACGGAGTCGTGCGGGCGGAAGGGCGCGTCGACGCGCTCGAGGAACGGCTGGCGATGCTCGAGGGCGGGGTCGTGACCCGGGCCCGCCGTAGGATTGCGCGGCGATGAAGCTCGTCATGACGCTGCTCGCCCGCGACGAGGCGGACGTGATCGAGGCGTGGCTCGCGTTCCATCTGAACGCCGGTGCGGACTTCGTCATCGCGACCGACAACCGCTCCGAGGACGGGACGACGGAGGTGCTCGAGCGGTACGCGCGCGAAGGGCACGTGCACCTTCTGCGCGAGGCGGGAGAAGACCTGCGGCAGAACGAGTGGGTCACACGCATGGCGCGGCTCGCCGCGACCGACTTCGGCGCGGACTGGGTCGTCAACTCGGATGCGGACGAGTTCTGGTGGCCGCGCGGGGCGTCGCTCTCGGAGGTGCTGGCGGCGGTTCCGGCACGCTACGGGACCGTCGGAGGCTTCCTGCGGACGTTCGGGCCGCCTGCGGAAGGCGGCGACGGGACCTTCGCCGAGCGGATGACCGTCCGCTTCTCCGCGCTCGCGCCGATCAACGATCCTGCATCGCTCTTCAAGCCGATCCGCAAGATCGTGCATCGCGCCCACCCCGAGATCCAGGTCACGCGCGGAAACCACGCCCTCGTCGACAGCCCCTTTGCGCCACTTCGGGGCTGGTACCCGATCGAGGTCTTCCACTTCCCGCTGCGCTCCCACGAGCAGGCCGAGCGGAAGGCGCGGCTTCAGGGGACGGCGTTCGAGAAGTACGTCGCCCGGCCCCCCACCGCCTACCACGCGAACATGTTCGCCGCGCTGAAGAGCGGGAAGATCGCCGAGTACTACGACTCGCTCGTGCTCTCCGACGAAGAGCTCGAGCCGCGGAATCGAGCAGGGAAGGCTCGTCGTGGACACCCGGCTACGGGACGCCCTGCAGCTTCTGCGGCGACCCGCTGGCGAAGGCGAGCAGTACCTGCTCCCGTCCGAGTCGACGCCGTTCTCGTTCCCGATCCCGTCGCTGGTCGAGGACGCGGAGTACGCCGTCGAGTCCGCAGTGCTCGGGGAGGCCGACGTGGTGCGGCTCCAGCGCCGTCTGGACACGCTCGAGCGGCGGTTGCTGACGCTGGAGCTCCGTCTACCGACCCGCGTCTATCGGAAGCTCGCCGGCACCGCCAAGCGTGCGCTCAGGCGCGACGCGTCTTGACGGCGCGAATCCCCACGATCACCTCGTACAGGCGGTCGCGGGCCTCGAGCTCCTCCGGCCGGAGGTCGGACGCGGCGAGGCCGTAGAGGAACCCGGCCGCGGAGAGCACGTTCCCGTAGGCGGCGACCTCGACGTTGCCTTCGCCGAACGCCTCCTCCGCGAGCCGTTTCGCCGAGCGGGCGGTGTAGTGCCACCATTCGCCCCATTCCTCGTCCTCAGGTGGGGAGATCTTCGTGATGCCGGGAACGGTCGCGAGCAGGACGCCGCCCGGGGCGAGAATGCGCTCGAGAGTCGCGAGCGCCTCGCGCACGTCGTAGACGAACTGGAGCGTCTGGGTGACGATCGCGCAGTCGAAGGAGTCGTCGGGGATCTGTGGCGCGTCGGTGAGGTCGGCGACGATCGTCGCCTGGGGGTTGCCCTCTGTCGCCATGAGGATGTCGACCTTGTCGACGTTCCTTCCGAAGCGCGTCGTGTAGTCGGGCGCGGCGATCTCGAGCACGCGACCGCGGATGTCTGCGGCATGGCCGCCGACGAAGCTCTCGACGTACACGCGGTCGATCGGCGTCCCGCGCTCGAACCCCCAGTTGGGATCCACAGGCGTGACGCGGCGGAGGTCGCCGAGGTCGAGTGGCCTGCGCCGTCGCCAGTCGACGTACGCGCGTCGCAGCGGCCGCAGCCGGCGTCGTAGAGAAGCGGGAACGAACCTACGCCAGCTCGCGGCCAAGGCGGCGATCATAGTGCCGTAGTGCCGAGCGACCTCCCCGGACAGAGGATCGTCGTGGTCTCGCCACACTCCGACGACGGCGTGCTCTCGCTGGGCGCTGCGATTGCGTCGTGGACACGGCAGGGCGCCCGCGTCGAGGTCTTGACGGTGTTCGCCCTCGACCCCGGCTCGGTGGCGCCCGCAGGTGGCTGGGACGCTCGAGCCGGGTTCCACACCGAAGGCGAGGCCGCAGGTGGGCGGCGCGCCGAGGATGCTGCTGCGTGCACGATCCTCGGCGCGACGGCGTCGTGGCTCCCGTTCGGCAGCGTCGACTACGAGCGACACGGGGATGAAGCCTCGGTGCGGGACGCCATAGCCACCGCTGCCGACGGCGTGGATGCACTGCTCCTGCCCGGCTTTCCGCTGACCCATCCCGATCACGAGTGGCTCGGACGCGCGTTGGTCGACGGCCGAATGGCGTGCCGTCGCCTCGGCCTCTACGTCGAGCAGCCGTATGCGCGTCGTATGCACGGCGAGCCTCGAGTGCCGTCCTGGGGCGAAGATGCGCTCGGGACACGGCCGATCTTCGAGACGGTGCCGTCGCGCCTGCGCGACCGGCTCGCGAAATGGAGAGCTATCCGCAGGTACGCGTCTCAGCTTCCGCTACTCGGGATGCACCGGAGCCTCCGTCGCGGACCGCACACGATCCTGCGGAGCGAGCGGATCGCCTGGGTACCTTCCGAGCAGACGCTCTCGCAGGGTTAGCCTGACGACTCGTGTCGGCGTCCTCCCCCGCGGTCATCCGGAATCCACCCTCGCCGCCGCAGTCCGGGCGGCTCGTCGGCCGCCGGGTCGTCATCGTGCTCAACTGGCCGGTGCTCGGCGGCTCGGAGCGGCAGGCGCTCCAGCTCGCCCGGCACCTCGTTCGCGCGGAAGGGGCGGAAGTCGAGGTGCGGGCGCTCACGGCGGACGACGGTCGAGCGGTCGAGCTCTTCCGCGCAGAAGGAGTCCCCTGGAACGGTCGCCGTGTGCGCCTGCGCCGGAGCCGGGTCAGGACGCTCGCGACGCTCGCGGGAATCGCCCTCGATCTCCGGAGATCGCGTCCTGACGTGCTGCTGCCCTACTGCGGCCTCCCGAATGTCGTCTGCGGGCTCGTCTGGCGTCACACCGGAGCCACGACCTGTATCTGGAACCAGCGGGACGTCCTTCCCTACACCCTCGGCGAGGGCCTCGCGCGGCGTGCTGTGCGGAACACTCCCGTGCTCGTCTCGAACTCGGGCCATGCGGCCGAGCAGCTCGTTGACGGGCTGGGAGCACCCGCCGGCCGCGTGTCCGTCGTCAGGAACGGCGTGGCGCTACCGAGCGCGCGTGCGAGCCGGGCCGAGTGGCGAGCTCGTCTGGGAGCAGACGAGAACCACGTCGTCGTGTGCGCGCTTGCCCATTTCCACGAGCGTAAGGATCACGCAACCCTCGTCCGGGCCTGGCGTGCCGCCGCTGACGCGATTCGAGGAAGACGGGACGAGGGCTCTTCTCGCGCTCGCAGGTCGCGACGACGGCGACCGTGCGCCGGTCGAAGCATTCGTGCGCGACCTCGGTCTCGACGGCTCTGTCCGCTTCGCGGGAGACGTCGACGACGTCGCCGGCTTCCTGAGCGCCGCGGACGCCGGTGTCCTGAGCTCACGCGCCGAGGGTTGCCCGAACGCGCTGCTCGAATGCATGGCGGCCGGGCTCGCCGTTGCAGGGACCGACGTCGCCGGAGTCCGCGAGGCCGTCGGTGACGACGGGGCTCAGCTGCTCGCGCCCGCCGGCGACGCCGAAGCGCTCGGCGCCGCGCTCGTGCGACTCGCGCGCGAGCCCGAGCTCCGACAGGAGCTCGGTTCCCGCAACCGCGTGCGCGTGCAAGCTCACTTCGGAGAAGCTCGGATGCTCGAAGAGCACGTCGAGCTCATCCTCGGAGGGCTGGACGAGGGCAGGAACGGACTCCGAGCCGTGCCGAGATGAAGCTGGTCATGACGCTACTCGTCCGCGACGAGGCGGACATCGTCGACGAGCAGATCGCGTTTCATCTCGACGCGGGCGTGGACTTCGTGATCGCGACCGACAACCGCTCGCAGGACGGAACCACGGAGATCCTCGAGCGCTACGCGAGCGAGGGTCACCTTCATCTCATCCGCGAGCCTGGAGAGGACCTCCGCCAGAGCGAGTGGGTGACGCGAATGGCGCGTCTGGCGGCAACGGACTACGGAGCGGACTGGGTGCTGAACACGGACGCCGACGAGTTCTGGTGGCCGCAGGGGGCAGGGCTCGGCGACGTGCTGGCAGCGGTGCCTGAGCGCTACGGCGTCGTTCGCGCTGCGTGGCGGAACTTCGTGCCGCGCCCGGACGACGGGCGTCCGTTCTCCGAGCGCATGACCGCTCGCCTGTGCACGCCCGCCTTTCACCACCACCCGCTCAGCACGCACTCCAAGTCCGCGCATCGAGGCGTCCCCGACGTTCGCATCGGCCGCGGCAACCACGAGGCCTTCGGCGAGGGGCTCCTGCCCCTGCGCGGCTGGTACCCGCTCGAGATCCTGCACTTTCCCGTGCGTTCCCTCGAGCACTGCGTGCGCAAGTACGTGACGCAGTTCGTCGCGCTCGAGAGGAACGCAGAGAAAGGCATCCCGAACCACATGGCGGAGGCATACGAGGCCTACCGCGCCGGCCGCCTGGAAGCGTTCTACGAGCCCCTCGTCGTGGACGACGACGCGCTGGAGCGAAGTCTCGTGGACGGCACGCTCGCCGTGGACACGCGGCTACGAGATGCGCTTCGAGATCTCGGTTTCGGTCAACGCCCCAGCGGAGAGGCCGAGAAACCCGTGCCTGACACCGCCCCACGGAACCATGCGGGTTTGGGCGTCCCAGGGGTCGGACATCGTGCTTCGCGGTTCGGCAAGCTGGACGTGCCCGAGGCGGCTCAGTACGCGGCCGAGGCGAGTGCGCTCGACGAGTCCGACCTCGCGATGGCTCTCGGCCCGCGGATCGAGGATCTCGAGACCCGCGTCGGACGGCTCGAGCGCGGCACCGCCACACGCGTGGGACGTGCGCTACGGCGGGGCCTGCGCTCATGAGGCGCGCCTGGCAGCGACTCGACGCTCTCGTCCCCACGTGGCAGGGAGCAGCTCTTCTGTTCGCCCTCGCCCTCGTCGGCTACTGGTTCGCAGCGCTCGGCTGGCCGCTCGCAAAGGGCCGAGACACCTGGGACTACCTCGCGTACTACCTCCAGCTCTCCGACTCCGATCCCCCGCTCGAATCGCTCCAGGTCTTCCGAACGCCTCTCACGCCGCTCGTGCTCGGCGTACCCATGGACATCGGTGGAGCGGTCTTGCTGGAAATCCTGCTCGGCATCCTCTACGCAGGCGCGATCGTCGCCTGGAGCGCGACAGCGCTCACCTTCGGACGCCTGCCGGCGCTCCTGACCGCAGTCCTGCTGCTCGTTTATCCGGCGTACGCGACGCTCTACCACCAGGCCTCGAGTGACGCGATCTTCGCCACCGGCCTCGCGGTATGGGCGCTCGGCCTCGCCCGAACGATCCGAGCACCTTCCGGCCAGAGGTTCGCAGCACTCGGAGCGGGGATCGCTCTCCTCGTCCTGATCCGTCCCGCCAACCAGGTTCTGCTTCCGCTCGCGTTCGTACCGCTGCTGGTCCCGGTGGCGTGGCGTCGCCGACTCGCGTGGTCGGCAGCGTGCCTCGTCGCCGCCGTAGGCGTGCTCGGCTTCTGGGCGGTGCACAACGCCGTCCGCTACGACGAGCCAACGGTGGCTCGCGGCGGCCGCGCGTGGGTCCCGTTCCTCCGGGTCTTCCTCGCCGATCAGACCATCGCCCCGGAGAACGGCGACGCGTCGCAGCGCCTGGCCGAGCTGATCGAGGAGGAGGTGCTCGCGAAGGAGCCTCACGCGAGCCTCGACGTACAGCTCGACACCTACCTCCGGTACGGATCGAACTACGAGACCGTACGCCTGATCGCGCTCTCCGACCGTGTGCTCGGGCGGGACGAGAACTACGGCGTCCTCTTCGACTCGGCGCTCGAGGCGATCCGAGAGCACCCCGGGACGTACGCCCGCGGCGTTGCCGATGCGTTCTGGGAGTTCCTCCGGCAGGCGCCGCTGCGTGAGGACGTCGTCCAGCGGGAGCAGACCGCCCCGGAGTCGCCGTCTCCGACCTTCGAGGCAGACGGAGTCCAGCTCCCGAACCCGCAGGCGCACGTCCTCGTCGAGGGCGTTCCGTACGGGTTCGTGTGGTGCGCCTCCGACTACATCGACTCGTGCACGCTCGACGATCCCTCGCTGGTGTGGAGCGACGAGGATCGACAGCAGCGCTACGCCGAGATCGTCCGCCAGGTGCGGGTTTGGGACGCAGAGCTCCCTTCGAGAGACGGAGTCGACCCTGTCACGGAGCTCCTGAACCGTGTGACGCCCCGTTTCCCGCGGCCTCCGTTCTGGATCGCGCTCGGGCTGATCGGCCTCCTCGTGCGGAGGCCGCGCGACTGGCGGATCATCGTCACCCTCTGGGTCTCGGCAGGGCTCGTGCTCCTGATCCATGCTGCTTCTCAGGGGGTGGCGCCGGAGTTCGCGCTTCCCCTGTACCCAGTGTTCATCGTCACTGCGCTCGGCGCGCTCGCGGGGCCACGAGAGACAAATCCCCGGGCAAATACCCCGATAGGCGTCGGCTCCGTCGTCTAGCATCGGCTCCGTGAGTCAGGAGACGAACGGTCATGTCCGGACGGTCCGGGACTCGCTCAGCGTCGTCGTCAGCACGTACGAATGGCCCGAAGCTCTGGACGCCGTGCTGCGGGCGCTGTCGGAGCAATCGGACCAGCGGTTCGACATCGTCGTCGCCGACGACGGGTCCGGTCTCGAGACGGCCGCCGCCGTCGACCACTGGCGGGAGCGGCTGGGGAGTGACCGTGTCGAGCATGTCTGGCACCCGCACAGGGGCTTTCGACAGGCGCTCGCGCGCAACCGCGGCGCGCACGCCGCGCGCGGGGACTATCTCGTCTTTCTGGACGGAGACGCCGTCCCGAGGCGTCACTTCGTCCGGGCGCTCAAGGCCAGCATGCGCCCCGGCTGGTTCGTCGCGGGGCGCAAGCTCGAGCTTTCCGCGGCACTGACGGACAGGGTGATCTCGGAGAAGGATCCCATTCACCGCAGGAACTTCTACGGCTGGGTCCGTGCGCGGCGTGAGGCGTCACCCGTGAGCACGCTCTCGTTTCGCGACCGCCGGCGCGTCGGTACCCACGGCGTGCCGGAGTTCGAGCCGCACAATCGCGCCTACGGGTTCCTCCTGGGCGTCGCTCGCCGCGACTTCCAGCAGGTGAACGGGTTCGACACGCGCTACGAGGGGTGGGGAGACGAGGACGTCGACTTCGCGCTCCGCCTGCGTCGCCTGGGCCTCCGCTGCGGGCACGCGGGCCCTGACGCCGTCGTCCTGCACCTCTGGCATCCGCCGCGCGCGGAGGCGAACCGCCAGAACTGGTGGCTACTACGCGAGACGGAGGGCGGCGAGCATCTCGAGGCCGTGCGCGGCTTTCGCGAGCTCGAGCTCGCGCCTGCCGCCGATCAGGTCTCGGCCGCCTACTAGTCTCGCCGCGCTGTTGCGGGCACGCGCGCTCGAGGCTCGAGGCACGGCTCTCGCTCCAGCGCCCGCGCGCGGTCCAGGGGACGGGCTAGCCTTGTCGAGGTGAGCACCGGCAAGATCGAGGTCTCGGAAGCGCCACCGGCATCAGCGCGGCCACCCGTCGAGCCGCAGCTTCGATCCGACCGCACGATCGTCATCAAGCCCTCCTCGCGCTGGCCGCACCTCGACATCAGTGAGCTCTGGCACTACCGCGAGCTGCTCCAGACTCTCGTCTGGCGTGACGTCGTCGTCCGCTACAAGCAGACGTTCCTGGGAGTCGCATGGGCGATCCTCGTCCCCGTCTTCACCGCGACCGTCTACGTCATCGTCTTCGGCAAGTTCGCGAACTTCCCGGCCGGTGAGGTGCCGTACCCGAGTCTCGTGATCGCCGGTGTGCTGCCGATGCAGTACTTCGCGTCGTCGCTGACCGGCTCGAGCCTGAGCCTGGCCGCGAACCTCCAGCTGGTCACGAAGGTGTACTTCCCGCGGGCGCTCCTGCCGCTTGCGGCGGTCATCGTGCCGATGATCGACTTCCTGGTCGGCCTGCCGGTGCTGATCTTCCTCATGTGGTACTACGGAACCTGGCCCGGCGGCCCAGAAATCCTGCTCGCGCCGGCCTTCATGTTCCTGGCACTCGTGACGGCGCTCGGCGCGGGATTCCTGCTCTCCGCCCTCAACGTCCGCTACCGGGACGTCCGCTACATGATCCCGGTCTTCCTCCAGGTGCTGCCGCTGCTCTCCGGTGTCATGTACGCGGTAGAGGAGATCCCGACGAAGTGGCAGTGGATCCTCGCGTTGAACCCGATGACCGCGGTGATCGCGGGCTGGAGGTGGGCGATGCTCGACGCGAGCACGCCGGACTTGGGACAGACGGCCGTCGGCGTCTCGGTCGCGCTCGTCGTGTTCTTCGGCGGCCTCTGGATCTTCCGTTCCTCCGAGCCGAAGTTCGCCGACACCATCTGAGTGGTCTGATGCCCACCGCGATCGCCGTCGACGGACTCTCCAAGCGCTACCGGATCGGCGAGCTCCAGGCCGCCTACGGCACGCTGCGCGAGTCGATGTCGCACGTCGGCAAGCGCCTCACGGGAAAGGAGCACCGCGGCGGCTACCAGGAGATCTGGGCTCTCCGAGATGTCTCGTTCGACCTGGAGGAAGGCAGGGCGCTCGGGGTCATCGGGCGAAACGGAGCCGGCAAGTCGACGCTGCTGAAGATTCTGACGCGCATCACGACTCCCACCGAGGGCAGCGCCTCCATCCGCGGGCGCGTCGGCAGCCTGCTCGAGGTCGGAACCGGCTTCCATCCCGAGCTCACGGGCAGGGAGAACGTCTTCCTGAACGGCGCCATCCTCGGCATGAAGCGCCGCGAGATCCAGGCCAAGCTCCCGGAGATCGCCGAGTTCTCCGGAGTGGAGAAGTTCCTCGACACCCCGGTGAAGCGCTACTCGAGCGGCATGCACGTCCGGCTCGCCTTCTCGGTCGCCGCGCACTTCGAGCCGGAGATCATGCTGGTGGACGAGGTGCTGAGCGTGGGCGACGCCGAGTTTCAGGCGCGCTGCCTCGGGCGGATGGAGGACATCAACACGACGGGGCGCACGGTCGTCTTCGTCTCACATCAGATCCAGGCCGTCGCGCAGCTCTGCGACCGCGTGCTCTGGATCGACGAGGGTCGCATCGTCCGCGACGGCCCGAGCGCCGAGGTCGTCGCGCACTATCTCCAGTCCGCTACGGGGACGAGCTCGACCCAGACGTGGACGGACGAGGAGGCGCCGGGAGACGACCTCGTGCGCCTGCACTCGGTGCGCGCGGTGCGCCAAGACGGCGAGACGGCGGACTTCGCGGACGTACGCGAGCCGGTGGGAGTCGAGATGAGCTACAGCGTGCTCAGGCCCGGGCCGCCGTTGTCGGCCAAGATCAAGGTCGTCGCGGGCGGGCAGATCGCATTCAACGCGATGGACGTCGGACCGAGATCGAAAGAGCCTGCGCAGCCCGGCGACTACGTGACGACCGCCTGGATTCCCGGCAACTTCCTGAACGAGGGCCTGGTGACGGTAGACACCGCCGTCTGCTCGATCGACTCGCCGAAGCTCCACCACCACGTGTCGATCCACGAGGCGGTCTCGTTCCACGTGCAGGACCCGCTCGAGGGCGACTCCTCGCGCGGGACGTTCACGGGCCAGTGGCGCGGCGTCGTCCGGCCGCTGCTCGACTGGACGACCGAGGAGGCCTAGTTGGTGCAGGTCGTCGGGGTCGTCCTCGTGCACAACGAGGACGTCTTCGTCGAGCGGGCGATCCGCAACATTGCGGCGTTCTGCGACCGGATCTACGCCGTCGATCATCTCTCGACCGACGGGACACCGGAGATCCTCCGCCGGCTCGCGGGTGAGCTCGACCACCTGACGACTCGGCGCTCGAGCGACGCAGGCGACTCGCATCGCCTGCTCGAGGCGTACGCCGGGACCTCGACCTGGGCCTTCGGCGTCGACGGCGACGAGCTCTACGATCCCGCGGCCCTCGCACTCTTCCGCGCCGACCTCGACGCGGGTGCCCACGCAGACGTCTTCCGGCTGAAGGGGCACGTGCTGAACTGCAACGAGCTCGACGAGCCGCACGCCATCGCAAAGGGCTACCTCGCACCGCCGTCGCGACCGGTGACGAAGCTCTTCAACCTGGCTGCCGTCGACAGCTGGACCGGATGTCTCGAGCGGCTCCACGACGGCGACGTCGCGTTCCGCAGCGGGTACGACTGGGACTCGCTCCGGTACCTCTCCGAAGGCACAGACTGGGACTCGGATCCGCTGCGGATGCTGCACACGTGCTTTCTCCGGCGCTCGAGCGAGGATCCGGCGGACGCCACGCATGTTCGACGGGGTCTCCCCGAGACCGGCGCCTACCGGCGCGGCTGGCGAGGCGTGGTGCACAGGCTGCGGCGCCGCCGCTACATCGACCCGCGGATCAAGGAGTACCAACGTTCCGGCTCGGGCTGGAAGCAGGAGTGGTACGCGCGCGGCCCCGTCGTCGAAGTCGACGCACGTCCCTTCTTCGTCGCTGGTTAGGGTGCCGGAGATGCCGGTGAAGGCACCTCTTCCGCGGAGCTCGCGAAGAGCTCCCCTTCAGCCAGCGGGTAGCCGCGCCTGCAGCTCGCGCGAGTACTCCTCGAGCGCAAGGTAGCGCTGACCCAGGTCGTCGGAGTACTCCTTCAGCTCGCCGAACTGCGCCCACATGGCCTTCGCCTCCCGCCGCAGCTCGTTGTACGTTCGCCCGAGCTCGACGTACGTCTCCTCGAGCTGGACGAACTGCTCGCCGAGCTTGCGTGAGTACTCGCCGAGCTCGCGGTACTCGCGATCGCGCGGGTGAATCCGCCGCCGCTCGGCGAGAAGGGCTTCGGTCGTGAGCGTCTCCGCACCGAGGTCCGGAACCGACAGCGAGGCATGGGAGCCCGCGAGCCCCTCGAGAGCGTTGAACAGCTCTCGCTGGGCGGTCGAAGTCATCGGATCGTCGGCAAAGTCCTCTGCGGTGAAGGAGCTGTGCCGGAGCTCCTCGCCGATGAAGCCGAGAGCCTCGTCCTCGGGGACCGGTGTTGTCGCCACTCCAGCCGCGTGGAGAAACTCCCCGACGCGCTCGCACCATGCGAGCGGCTCGGCGACGATGTCGTCGTAGGTGGTGAGCAGGGTGGGGAGGCCGGAGATCGCGGCCAGGCAGGTTCGGAGGTACCGCTCCCAGAGCGCGAGGCTGTAGATGCTCCCGAGATCGTCGCGCGTGTGCAGCGAAGCCGCGATCTCGAGCGGGTTTCGGTGCAGGAGCACGACGGCTGGCTCGACGTCGAGGCAGCTCTGCCAGAAGGCGAATGTCATGCAATTGCGCGGGTCCTTCCACACCCATTGCTCGGCGGGGCACACACGGGCGAACAGCTCGGCCGCCTCCGAGCGCAGCTCCTCGAGCTCCGGGCGCGTCTCCCAGCCGGGCATGAAGGTCGGAGGGCAGCTCCAGTCGGCCCCGAGCGCCGCGAAGATCCGGTCGTTGAACGCCGACAGCGTCTTGCTCTCCCAGTAGCCGCGTGGGTTGTCCTCCGTCGCCGGGAGCAGGTCGTCCTCGACGCAGGTCGGAACACCCAGGAGGTTGACGAGCCGGGTCGCCGCAGACGTTCCGCTGCGGTGCATCCCGAGGACGAAGACGCCGCGGCTCACCGGCTTGACTTTACGGCGAGTACAGGCCTGCGCGGCGCTTCACCGCGCGGGCCTCGGCCACGAAGCCGGGGTTCTCGATGACGCGGTTCGGGCGGGCCCAGCGGGACGACGGTCGCGTGAAGGTCGACAGGCAGTCGATCAGCCGGCGAGTCGTCCAGTTGACGATCTCCTGACTGATGCACAGGAGGCCCGCGGTCTCACACAACGCGCGGAACCGGTCCGCGGTCATGTCGAGGGCTCTCCAGCGCGGCCGGTCGAGGATGCGAAGCTCGTACAGCCGCTCGCGTACGCGACCTCTCGGGACTCTCTCCAGCCGCTCGAAGTAGCGTCGATAGCGCCCTGCGTTCGAGTGGTGGATGAATCCGACGCCGTCCGGGCTGAGCGTTCTCGCGAGCTCGCGCAGATAGCTGGCGATGACACCCGCGTCGGCGTGCACGAGTGAGTCGAAGCTGAAGGCGAAGTCGACCGACCCGTCCTCGATCATCGCGAGCGACCTGCCGTCGTTCACGTGGTACGCGATGCGGTCGTCACCCTCGAAGCGCCGCCTGCACGCGTCGATGCAAGCCTCGTCGAGATCGACGATGGCAAGGCTCTCGCAGTGCTCGCGCAGGTAGTTCGTCCATCTTCCGTGGCCGGGCGCGATCTCGAGCATCGCGCTCGCCGGGAGGAAGCGTGCGATCCGCGGCAGGATCACTCCGTACCACTGGGCATGGGAGCCACCCCAGCCCTCGGACCACTCCTCGCCCGCTTCGGCCCAGTCGTAGCGGGCCCAGAACGCCGCGTTCTCGTCGACGGTCGCCACACCGTCCACTGTACGCCGGGACCTACGAGGCGGACAGCTCGTAGCCGAGCTCGACGAGCGCCAGCCCGCCGTGCTCCTCGAGCTCGGCGATCGTCGCCGGCGGCTCGCGTCGCCAGCGGCCGAGGGAGCCCGGCGGGGCGACGGCGTCGAGTGCGACGCCCGGATCTCCCGAGAGCCCGAGGAAGCGCAGGATGTCGCTCGCGGCCTCGACCGGCCGCGCGCAGAGATCCTCGAACCTGACCCGCAGGTAGCGGGCGCCAAGCTGTTCCTCGCCGTACCGCGCCGCTCTCAGGTTGATCCAGCTCCAGAGCGCGATCGACCTCACCGGAGCGGCTAGGCCGTCAGGGATCGGCACAGCATCTCCGTGCTTGCGCAGCTGGTTCTGGTTGGTCGAGAGCGCCATGTCCCGGCCGTCGCGGACGACGTGGAGGAACCTGAGGGCGGGAAGATGACGGTGGAAGAAGGGAAGCAGGTAGATGCTGCGAGGCTCCTTCCATCCCCAGCTTTGCCCTGGCGCGACCGCGGCGCAATGCTCGGACAGGACTGCCGTGAGATCGTCGACCATCAGCCGCTCGTCGGCGGCTTCCAACAGATAGTCGTTGATCCAGCGATCCGAGTAGTCCCCGAGCTTCCACGCGTCCTCGGACTCGTTGAGCTCGCTCCCGGTGAAAAGCCCGGCGTCCCGAAGGAACCGAGCGACGACCCGCGTTCCCGAGCCGCCCGTCGCGCCGACGACGGCGGGACCGCTGTCGAGCAATCCTTGCGGGAGAGAGGGCTCAGGGGCGCTCGCGCTCAGGCGCGAAAGACTACTGCGCCTACGAAGGCGGCGAGCCGGGCGCGAAGGTTCCGCCCGAATCGGGGCTGTCCTGCGAGCCCGAGCCGCCAGGACGGGTCTTGTCCATGGGCTGGGCTCCTGCCATCGCGTCGTCCGTCCAGTACCCGGGGTTCGGCGTCGCCGCCGGGCTGGTCACAACTCCGTTCGCGGACTGCGACTTCTTGGCCCGCGACTTCTGCGGGGTCGGCTGCTTGGTCGGCGCGCTGCCGGGAGCCATGGTTCCCGACGGGCGAGGCGACGACGACGGCGAACCGCCTTGACGCGTCTTTTCCATCGGCTGTGCGTCGTCCATGCGCTCCTTCGTCCAGTAGCTCTCGACGTCCTTGCTGCTCTGCGAGCGCCCACTCGAGGCCACCGCCGGGGAGCTCGCCTGCTCTGCTGCGCCTTGGAGGTCGGCTTCTTGGCGGTCTGCGCCTTGTTGGTGTCCTTTTCGGGCTGCACCGACCGTGCAGGCTGCTGCGAGTCCCCTCGCGATGCCGTTGCAGCTGCGGACAGGCCGACAACCACGACCGCGACGGCAGCCACCGCGAGAACGACGAGAAAACGCTTCTCCACGACGCTCAGTGTACCCCGCGCCAGGGCGAAAACTACCCCCGAAAGTTGTATTCGAGGCGCCTGAATTCCGCATGAGCAGGATGTTCCGGGTCTTCCTGGCCGGTGAAGCGCCGGCCGGCCCGTTGTGAACGACGGAGGAACGCTCCGAATGCGCGGCTGGTGTCGGGCGTGAGCCGTTCGGCGAGGCCAGCGAAGACGGCGAGCCGTTCACCTTGCCCTTCCGGATCGTCGAGCAGGTCGTCGTAGAAGACCACCAGCCGCTCGCGTCCGTGGGTCCCCTCGATGGCCGCGACCGTGTACTGCAGCCAAAGGTCGAGACCGGTCTCGTACGGGCGTTCCAGGCGATCGACGGCGGCCCAGCCCATGGTCGCGAACGACTCCGCCGTCGCCGCCGGCTCGCGGACGCAGATCACCGACAAGAGCGACGGCACGAGCGCCTCCCAGAACGGAAGTGTCAGGCACGTGCGCGGGTCCTTCCACGCCCAGACGTCAGCGGTCGCCAGATCGGTCTCGACGAGCGCGATGGCTTGCGCACGGAGATCGTCGACGGCCGGGCTCTCGTGCCAGCCTGGAGGCACCGGAGGCGGGGAGTGCCAGGCGCCCCCGAGCCGGGCGAGCAGCTCGTCGTTCAGCGCGATGACGCCCTTGTGCTCCCAGAAACCCGACGGGTTGGCGACGTTCGGCTCGAGCAGGCGCTCCTTCGGCCCGAAGCGCACTCCCAGGAGGTCGAAAACGCCGGCGACGGCCGAGGTTCCGGTTCTCATCATTCCGAGAATGCAGAGGGCACGGCTCACGGCGCCGCGTCCTCGATGAATCGCCCGAGCACGAGGTCGGAGTCGAAGTACCCCTCGGCGATCTGTCGCGCGGCGTGCCGGTGACGCTCGTAGTCGGCGGCGATGCGCTCCGCTCCGGCGACCGCATCGTCGAGGGTGTGAAAGGCGACGAGCCCTTCGCCCACAGGAAGCGTGCGCGAGAAGCCCGTGTCCTGGACGAGCGCCGGCCTGCCGGACGCGAGGTAGCGAGCGGTGCGCTCGCTGAACCAGCCCGTCGATGTCTCGACGTACGCGCCCTTGGCGACCGAGAACTCCGCCCACGATCCCTGGACGTAGCGGCGGAAGCCGTCGGGGTCGGCCGCGACCGAGGCGGGCTCGACAACGCGCCAGCCGTGTCCCTCCAGGAGCTGCCGCGGCTCCTCGTCGCCGCGCGTATCGAGCGCGATCTCGAACTCGAGGCCGGTGCGCTTCGGCAGGTCGAGCATCGCCGCGAGCTCGTCGCCCTTCTGCGGGAACGGCTGGCCGATGTCGTCGAGCGGTCCATGTGGACCGGTTCCTCGCCAGCGTCCGACCGTCGTGAACCGCTCGCCGGCGTCGCTCTCGCGAACGGCCAGTCCTCGAGGACGACCGGCTGGCGCGTCAGGCGCCAGTCGATGCCGGAGGTGGGGAGATCGGAGAAGGGCGTGCCGACGTTGTCCCCGATCGTGAAGTGGACGTCGTGCCCGTCGATACGCGGCGCGGGACGCCCGGACGCGAGCCACAGCTGCGTGAAGCCCGGGTCGACGTCGACATATACGGCCCGTCGCGAGGCCTGCTTGAGCGCGGCGTTCTGGACGTCCCCTGCATGGTTGACGAAGAGCTCGGCGTCTCGGGCGAGCACCAGCAGGTCGGCGAGACTCGGTCCGTACAGGCTCTCGCCTTCGTCCCCGATCAACGCGGCAGCGTCCTCGAGGCCGAAGCGCGCGACCGCATCCTCGAACCAGGGCCGGTTCAGACAGGACGCGTAACCCTGGCCTCTCTCGCCGGCCGCGTCGATGCAGTGCCCGCGCGGAAGCTCGTCGACCCAGAAGACGTCGTAGCCGAGCCGGCGAAAGCCGAGGATCCACGAGAGACGCTCCCAGGCGATGCCCCCGTTTCCGGGAAACGACGCGATCGTCGCCCCTACCATGATCGCGCCGCGGCTCACGCCGCGCGACCGAAGAGAGGGTGCGCGCTCCACGGCTCGGACGCGTCCAGATCGTCGTCCGAGTGCGTCTCCCGGAGCTCGGCCTGCGAGAGGAGTGTGACGTCGCCGGCTCGCAGGGCCGCGCGTCGCCGGTGCCAGCCCGCCTCGACCTCTGCCGGGTCGTAGTCGCGCTCGACGTACTTCGAGACGGCGTGGGCGGCGCTGAGATACAGGTAGTGGCGCATGCGGAACGCCTGCGGGTACGCGTTCAGGCCGGCGAACGCGATCCGATGCCCGCCGCTCGTCGCGAGGTCGACCCGCACGCCCTGGCGCTTCCAGGCGTTCAGGCGATCCGGGCGGCCGGGCGAATAGGCGTAGTAGTGGCGCATCGTCTCCTGGAACCGGAGATGGTCGTGGTCGGGCGCCTCGACCGTCGGCTACGAACGTGAACTCCTGGAAGTCGATCGCGTTGTAGCCGAGCGCGTCGACCTCGGCGATCGCCTCGGCGAGCGAGATTGACGAGCGCGGTGGCAGGCGAATCTCGTCCGCGTCGAGGTGGATGAACCAGTCGGCGTCGAGCGTATTCGCGAGTACTTCCTTTCGCTCGAGCAGTGGACGCCAGGAGTAGACGCCGTGCCTCGGAGCCGTCTCGAGGCCCGCTAGCTCGAACCGCTTGGCGATCTCGACGGTGGCGTCCGTCGACTCGTTGTCGATCAGATAGGTCTCGATGCCCTGCCGCTCGAGGTGCTCGATGCAGGCTCCGACGAAGCGCTCCTCGTTGTGCGTGGCGAGGAGGGCGACGACGCGCATGGCTCCGGCGACTCTAGACTCGCCAACGGCGTGAGAGTCGCGATGCGCATGCGGTCGCGAGCCGGCCTGCACGACTCCGACCTGCACCCCACTGTGGCTGGAGGAGACCCGAGCCGGATCTCATTCACGCAACCGACGCGTGTGGTCGGCGTCCTCGTCGACGGTGCAGCGCCACAGCAGCCGGTGCGAGCACGAGCCCCGGACGGCACCGTGTTCGAGCTCCCGCACGAGCCGCTCACCGAGCTCGGAGGCGTCAGGCTGCCGCGGGCAACGCTTCTCGTCTCGGAGCTCGAGGTGCCGGCTCCCCGGGCGGAGCAGATCGAGATCCATGCTGATTACGAGGTGCAGGCACTCCACGACTTCGCCCACGCGTACCACCTCGACTCCCAGGCCCTTGCGCTCGGTCGCGAGAGCTTCGACCAGTTCCACGGCTACCGGATCCTCGGAGCCGACCCGGCCGCTCCGCGTGCATCGATCGAGGCGGTCGCGATCTCGCGCCCTGCCGGCAGGTTCGGCAACCATCTGATGCAGCTCGTGCACGCGACTCACGCGGCTCTGGAGCTCGGCGTCGACAGGGTCTACGTGCCGGCGATCCCGTGGTTCGATGCTGGGGCGCCGGAGACGACGGCAGGTGGAGTCACGTACGTCGTGTACTCGGGCCTCGACGACGTGAAAGCTCCAGCGCTCTTCGGGACGTTCCTGTTCGAGGACCTGGAGCCGGCGGTAGCCGTACTCGACGGTGAGCTCCGCCAACAGCTCGTCGACCGCCACGTGTCGAGCCTCTTTGCCCCTCCTCCGCTCGCCGAGCCGCGGCCGCCGAATCACGTCGCCGTGCACCTCCGCTCGGGAGATCTGTTCGACCGCCCCGATCCTCATCCGAACTTCGTGCAGCCGCCGCTCGCCTACTACACGACCGCGCTCCGCCACTTCGCGGCCGCTCGCGCGGGCGCCCACGTCACGCTCGTCTACGAGGACGAGGGGAACCCCGTGATCGGAGCCCTTCACGCGTTTCTGGGCGACGCTGGCCTTCCCCACACGATCGCCAGCGCCTCGCTCGCCTCCGATCTCGCGACGCTGCTAGAGCATCGTGCGCTCGTCCTCGGCCGGGGAAGCTTCGGAGTCGCCGTCGCCGCCCTCTCGGAGAATGTCGAGACTCTGTACGCACCCTGGAGCGAGCCCCGGTTCCGCGGCCTCGTTCGTGAGCGCGGCCTCGAGGCCTACGGAGTCGAGGAGATCTCGCCGCAGTACATCGCCGAGGGAACCTGGCGGAACTCACCTGAGCAAAGGCGCCGGATGGTCGAGTACCCACTCGAGAACCTCGAGCTCACGAAGTTCCAGCAGAAAGAGAGAGGCCCCTCGCGGGGCCTCTCTCGCTGAATCGACGAAGCTCGAGCTAGCGGTCTACGGACAGGCGACGCTTGTGCCCCTGATGAAGTTGTAGATCGCCACCGGCCTGCAGTCGAAGTAAGGCGACGCCATTGCCTCGGGCTCGGTGTTCCACTTCCAGTCGTTGTGCCCGTTGATGTAGTTGCCGCCACCTCCCGCGACCTGACCGGGAAGGCCGTACTGCACGATCCACGGCCCGCCGCTCGATCCACCGGTGAGGTTGCTCCCCATCGCGACGCTGAGAATCGCGTCCGGGGACCAGTCGTCGTCGTAGCCGTACTGGCTCGCGGCCATGATGATCTTCCCGCCGGCGAACGGAGCGCCGGCCGGGTAGCCCATGGCGACCCAGTGCTGGACCCGCCCGATGTTCGCTGCGAAGCCGAGCCAACCCGTATGGGCTCCGATCTGGCCGGGAATCACGGTCCCGTTTCCAGCGGTGTCGATGGCTCCGAAGTCGAGATTGCCGTTCCCGCCGGCGCGATAGCCGGCCAGCGCGACGAGGTCGTCGTACGCCCAGCACCCGTGGGACGGGTTGACGCCGTTGTCGTAGACCGGGCACACCTGGACGTTGTACGACCATCCAGCGTTGAACCCGGCGCCGTTCAGGTTGTTCGTCACACAGTGTCCTGCCGTCCACGCCTCGTCCGGCCCCATCGTGGAGGCGCTGCAGACGAAGTTGCTGCCGGCGCCGTTCCCGTCGTGATCCTGCGAGAAGAACACCTTCAGGATCGTCCAGTTCGGGAACTTGTCGTATCTCCCGATCAAAGACCAGCGCGTGTACGGGATGAAGTCCTGGTACGGGACATGCTGTGGCGTTTGCGACGTCTCGGGAGCCGGAGTGGGGAGCGCCGTGCCATTCGGGAGGGATCCCGCGAGAAGCACTGGGCTTCCGGTCGTCTCGGCCACTGGGATCAGGGTTCCCTTCTGAGTCTCGGGCGACCCCGTTCTCGTCGGCATCGGATACGGCTCAGCCTGCTCCATCCGTGCTTCGGTCCAGTACGCCTCGACCTCGGCTGCCGTCTGCCGGGTCGGGTTGTGCACTACCGCCAGGTCCGCAGACGTTGCGGCGGGCGCGGCCGGGTTACCCGGGCCGGCCGGGGCAGCAGCGACGCCGATCGCGGCAATGATCGCGATGAGCACCGGTGTGGCGAGCAATCCCGCCCAGACAGCGCGACGCGACGTGAGTTTTCTTTCCCTTCACATGAACCTCCCTGAAGCGGCACCGCGCCGCTGTCGAACGATGGATTACGGCGAGTTTCGACCTGCGTTCTCCAATTCCCGCCGGCGGTCACCAAATGACCAGGTACTAGCCCTAGACTCCCCTCGTTCGTCCGTGCCGGAGAATAGTGCCAGTGGCGGAGGACTTCAACCGGAATTTCGCGCGCTTCGCGAGTGAGATCGTCGACCGCGGTGAGTTCACGCAGGACTGGTTCACGAATCGCATCTCCAGCCTGGAGGCCGTCGTGCGCCCACTGGACGGACGGGCGTCCCGCGTGCTGGAGATCGGCTCGTTCGAAGGCCTCTCCACGTGCTACTTCCTGTGGCGGCTGTCAGAAGCGCAGCTGACCTGTATCGACACCTTCGAGGGGAGCCCCGGCCTGCCGTCCGACGCACGCCCGGGGTTGGAGGCGGCGTTCGACCGGAACATCGAGCTCGTCGACTCCTCGCGCGTGCGCAAGCTCGTCGGCGACTCGCGACGCGTCCTGCTCGACCTTGCGGACGAGGCTGGGCGCTTCGAGCTCGTCTACGTCGACGGCTCGCACCGCGGGCTCGACGTCCTGGTCGATGCCGCGCTGTCCTGGCCGCTGCTCGAAGTCGGCGGAGTCGTCGTCTTCGACGACTACGGCTGGGCGCTTGCTCGGAGACGATCCGCTGTTGCGCCCGGGACCTGCGATAGACGCGTTCGTGAGCTTCGTCTCCGCGCACGGAGAGGTCGTCTACCAGGATCGCCAGGTCGCGCTGCGAAAGGTTTCGGACGTACACTGAGCGCCTCGTCATGTCGATTCGCGAACATCGCGTCGAGGTCGCTCCGGAAGCAGCAGACGATTCGACCCTCAGGAAGCTCGACGTCGCCGAGGGACGCGAGAGGCACCTCCGCGAGCAGGTGGAGCTTCTCGAGGAGCGCCTGCTCGACGCGGAGAAGGAGATCTCGACGCTCCATCGCGAGATCCGTGTTCGAGCCGAGCTCGGCGCCGAGATGCAGCGCACGCTGAGCTGGCGGGTGACGAAGCCTCTCCGCGCCGTCAGGCGATTCCTCCCGCGTTCGTGACCACGACTCTCTGCTTCGTCGGAGCGCGACGAGGCAATGTGTTCATGAACGAGCTCCTGGCTGCGGTCGCTCACGAGGTCGAGGCAGCGGGGATGCCGACGGAGCTCGCGTTCGATTCGCTGCCCGAGGGCGGCAGCCGCGCCTACGTCCTCGTTCCGCATGAGTACTACGAGTGCGTACGCGATGAGCACTGGCCGACGCGTGCCCAGCTGGCGCGGACGGTCGCGCTCTGCACGGAGCAGCCGGGGACACACTGGTTCGACCTCGGTGCGAAGTACGGCCGGTCGGCGGGAGCCGTGGTCGACATCTACAAAGGCGCGATTCGCGTCCTCGAGCGGAAGGGCATTCGCGCCGAGCACTTCCCGCTCGGCTATACGAGCTTCTGGGATCGCTGGGAGCGGGACGAGAGCGTGGAGCGTCATGTCGACGTCCTCCATCTCGGCGCGGGCAACGAGCGGCGTCTTCGCGCCCTCGCCGGCTACGCGGGAACGCTGTGGCCTCATCGCACCCGGCTCCTGATCCCGCCCGAGAGCCCGAAGACGAGTGAGCGGGCGGATTTCCTGACCGGCGACTCGAAGCTCGATTGCCTCCGTTCCGCGAAGGTCCTCCTCAATCTCCATCGGCAGGAGAGCGCGTACTTCGAGTGGGTGCGCGTGCTCGAGGCGATCTGCAACGGATGCGTTCTCGTCTCCGAGCGCTCACCGGACTCGGAGCCACTCGTCGCCGGAGAGCACTTCGTCTCGGGGACGCTCGAAAACCTCGCACTGCTGGCCGACCACCTTCTCGGCGACGCGGAACGTCTGGCAGCGATGCGACTTGCGGCGTACGACCACGTGCGCTCGGCGCTCCCCATGCGGCCCGCGGCGGAGCGGCTGATCGCGATCGCAGAGTCGCTCGGGCGCTCGCCGCGATCGCGTCGTCGGGCGCAACCCGAGCGAGCTCCCACTCGTGCACGCCTGGGCGCGCTCGCATCCCGTGGCCGCTTCGATCCGCGGGTCGACGGCCTCTTCTCCGGCCAGTCGAAGCTCGAAGAGCGGAGCAAGCGCTCGGATGCCGTCCTCAAGCGCCTGATGCTCGGTCAGATCGAGCTCAAGCGGCAGCTCGCCGCGCAGGACGTCTCCCTCCGTCGCGAGGACCCGGACGAGGTGCGCATCGTCGCCAGCACTCCCGCACACGCACGGTCGAACCCGCGCATCTCGGTGCTGATACCGCTGTACAACCACGCGGAGGAGGTGCGTTCGGCGCTCGCCAGCGTTGCCGTCTCCGAGTACCCGGCGCTCGAGGTCGTCGTGCTCGACGACGCTTCGACGGATCGATCCCAGGAGACGACGCGCGACTTCCTCGAGACGCACCCACACCTGCCTGCGCTCCTGATCGCGCACGTCGTGAACCGGGGTCTCGGCCGCACGCGGAACGATCTCGTCGAGACGGCGCGGGGCGAGCTCGTCTTCATGCTCGATGCCGACAACGAGATCTACCCGACTGCGCTCGGACGCCTCGCGGAGGCCCTGGACGACGATCCGGAGGCCTTCTTCGCCTACCCCATGCTCCAGGAGCACATCGACGGGGAGCCCCACACCCTCAGATCGTTCTTTCCCTGGGAGCCCGGCCGGCTCGCCGAGTCGAACTACATCGACGCGATGTCGCTGCTTCGCCGGCAGGAGCTCCGCGATCTCGGCGGGTACACCGAGGACTCGCGCCTACTCGGCTGGGAGGACTACGACCTCTGGTGCAGGACGGCGCAACGCGGGCTGCGCGGGGTGCTGGTTCCCGAGATCCTGGCGCGCTACCGGCGCGCCGATCACTCGATGCTGTACTCGATCACCAACGTCGACACGTCGGACGCCGAGTCGCTTCTGCGCGCGCGCTACCCGGTGCTTACGGCACGTCGGTCGGACGAGGAGCCCGAGGAAGCTAGGTCGAGGTAGGAGCGGGCTCGCGCAGCCCGAGCGACTTCCGGTGCCGGCTCCAGTGCGCGGGAATCTCGGACTCGCGCTCGGCGATGAAGCCCTGCCACGACCAGCTGGCATTCGGCAGCAGGGGCTCGGCGACCGCTTCGTGGACGACCCGAAATCCCTCGCCCATCAACGCTGCTTTGAGGAACGACGGCGTCAGCCCCCACAGCCAGTGCGACTGGTTCACCTGCGTCACGTCGAAGACCCGGTAGTCGTCTGGCCGCTCCGAGAACGGATGGAGGTCTTCAGCCGTGTTTCCGGGAAGGAAGACCGCGGTGCCCGGGAGCGACTGCTCTTCGAGCATCGGCTGGACGATCAGGAATCGTCCCGACACCTTCTCGAGCATGAGGTGGAGCGTGTGCAGCAGGGGCGCCTGGTGGAGGAGGATGTCGAACGCGACGCCGATCTCGTACGTCTCGCGCACGCTGGCCATGAACATCGCGTCCGAGAAATCGCCCTTGTAGAACTCGAGGGACGGCTGCTCGAGCCGCGTTCGCATCCACGCCGACGTCTCGTTCGAGTCGATCAAGAGCGCCCGCTCACAGCCGTACTCGATGCACTTCTCCGTGTAGGCGCCGTCGACCCCGTAGATGTCGCCGAACACGATCGCGTCTCGAGCGGGCATCGCCCGTCGCAGGATCTCGAGCTTGAACTGAACGAGCGGGTGGTCTTCGTCGAACATGGCCTCGTCAGGCGACCGCGAAGCGCGCCTGCGGATCGAGGTCCTCGAGAGCTCCGGAGAATTGGTAGTTCCGCTCGGAGAGCGCGGCGATGGAGGCCGGTGAGCAGTACGTCGCGGTTGCGAGGATCCGCGGGCGCTCGGTCGCGAATCCGCCGCGATGAAGCCCGCTCGTGTTGCAGAAGATGATCGTTCCGCGACTTGCGACGAACGTGCGGACCTGCTCGGCGGGGACTGACTGCGCGACCTCGTCTTCCGGCACGCGCCCGTTGCCCATCGGCCGCCACGGGCTCACGCCCGCGAACCGGCCTCCGGGCTGGCTCTCGGGCACGTACTCGAACGGGCCGGCACCCTCGTCGACGTCCCGGAGGTAGAGGAACGCCTTCAGCAGGTGCTTGTCGTCGAAGTCGCGGTGCCAGAGCTGCGAAGCGACGCGCTCCGTGGCCTCCGGCTGCGCGAGCGAGTACCAGAGGTCGGCGTACGAGAGCTTCGGCCACAGCCTGAGGTAGCCGCTCGCAACGCCGAGCATGCGCGACGAGACGCAGGCGGCGAACCACGGATCGTCGAGGCCGAGCTCGACGTCATCGAAGCTGTGGGCCCGAACGAGGAACTCCTTGCCCGCGCGGCGGCGGAGCTCGGTGGCGTCTTCGCCGCGCCTCTCCCGTTCGAGCGCGTCCTCTGTGTCCTGAATGAAGCGATCGCCGTGACTTTCGACCGCCGACCAGGTCTCGTCACCGACGAGGTCGGCGAAAGGAAGGACCGCGTATCCCCGCGCGTCGACGTCGTGGACGATCTGCTGCTGGACGTCGTCGAGCTCGGGATGCTCCTGGGCGAATCTGCGGCGGCTCGTGCGGTTCGACAGCACCCGGTCGTGGAGCTCGTAGGTCGCACGGATGCCGCGCTTCTCGAGCGCGGTCGCGACTCTGCTCACCCGGTTCGAGAACTTCGTCTTCTGCCTGTGCATGCGCGTGGCGGCCTCGAGGGATGCCGGTCGCCTACCTTACCCGCCGAGATGCCGACGACGGTCTTCTTCGCCTTTCGCGACTCGCCGCTGCGGCGGCGTGCGCTCGAGGCGAGCCCTGGCAGCGCGGAGCGGTATGCGCTCTTCGGTCTCGACGAGCTCGCGGCACGAGGATTCGGCGTTCGGCACAACCTGGAACGGAGAGGAGCCCCTCCACGTTGGGCCGTGGCCGCCGGAGCCGTTCTCAAGAGCGCTCTCGAGCGGGCAGGTGGCTATGGCGGCGACTTCGCGACCGTGCTCGGCTCGTTGCGACGGGCGAACTCGGCGGACGTCGTCTTCTCGACGGTGGACACGGTCGGCATCCCGGCGATGCTCCTGCGGCGTGCGGGCCGCCTCCGGACCCCGCTCGTGTACGTGGCCATCGGGCTCCCGGAACGCCTCGTCACAGCTGCGCTCGGAGCGGATGCGGCGCCTGTACGCGTCGGCGCTCGGCACCTGTGCCTCCGTCGTCGCCTACAGCCAGCACGAGGCGGACGAGCTTCGAAGCTGGCTGGCCGGGTACGGCTTTACGCCCCGAGTCGTCTTCGTTCCTTTCGGAGTCGATGCCGAGGCATTCAGCTCCCAGCCCGTGCCGACGACGGTCGACGTCGTCTCCGTCGGCACCGACCCTCATCGCGACTTCGCGCTGCTCCTGCGCGTCGCGGAGCGTCTGCCGGACGTCAGCTTTCGGATCGTCACGAGTCGTGTGCATCGGCGCGGGCTTGCCGCGGTTCCCGAGAACGTCTCCGTCGAGACCGAGATCCCCTTCGAGGAGATGCGGCTGCGGCTCGCTGAAGCTCGCGTCGTCGTGCTGCCGGTTAGGGAGAACAGCTACTCCGGCGCGACGACGGTGCTGCTCCAGGCGATGGCGCTCGGGAAGCCGGTCGTCGTGACGCGCACGAAGGCGATCGAGAGTGGCTACGGGCTCGTCGACGGCGAGAACTGCCGGCTCGTCGCGCCCGGTGACGACGCCGGCTTCGAGCGTGCGCTCACCGGTGTGTTGCGGGACGAGTTCCATGCGCGTGCTCTCGGCTCGAGCGCGCGGGCGACGGTGGAGCGGGAGCTCACGTGGGAGCGGTACGTGGGTCGGATCGAGGAGCTGCTTCGCGACGCAGCCGCAGCACCTGCGCCATCTCGGCCGGGAGCGGCTTGAACCCCGCTGGGGCGAGGTGCGCGGTCAGGTCGGCCGCGGTGCACGGCGCCCACTCGTGCATCTCGACGAAGAGCTCACTGACCGCGGCCCAGGAGTCAGGCGGCGTTCCCAGGACGATTCCGCACTCCTCGCCCTCGGTGTTCACCTTCACGACGAGCCGGTCGCCCAGGGAGCGAGCCTCTTCGAGAACGTCGGCCATCGCCTCGACCGTGACGCGCGCCGTGCCGACCTCGTACTGCGCCCACGTGTCCGGGGGGTGGAGCGAGTGCGCCCAGGAACCGGACATCAGGTGCAGCTCGGCCTCGCCCCGTTCGGCGCCGACGGCCGTAGGGCGGATGCGCCAGTCCGCGCCGGCTCTCCTGTACGCGTCGGCCGCTCGCTCGAGGAGCTCCAAATTCGCCTTGTCGGGCTCGAACGAGATGACGACCCGGGCGCCGCGAGCAAGGGCGTGCGCGCCGTAGTAGCCCTTGTGGGCGCCGAGATCGAGGACGACTGCTCCCTCGTAGTCCGTGGCGTAGGCGTCGTCCGGCACGACCCACTTGAACGACTCCCAGTCCACTGCGTAGTCGTCGTCGGAGATGAAGACCTCTCCCGGTCCGTACGGGAGGGCGTACGCGGGCTTCGGACGGATCCGCCGTCGCAGCTCCGCGCGCAGCAGGCCGAAGCGGGTGGGAAACGGAACGTGTCGCCGGAGGAGCACGCTGGCAAGGCGGCCAGGGGAGGGCCCAGGGGACGGCATGGTTCTGCGGGCGACGTTACCGTTCCAACGTGGAGCTTCGCACCGTCCCACGGGCGGCTCGCCGTGCCGGTCGCGAGCTCGCGCGCCGCGCTCGGATCGAGGCAGACTGGGTCGCGTCGCGGCGTGGGCGAGCCGATCTCGCGCTCTTCCACGAGCTTGCTCCTTCGCCCTCGGGCGGCGGGCACCAGTTTCTCCGCGCGCTCACGCAAGAGCTCGAATCTCGTGGGCTCGAGCTGGAGTGGAACCGGGTGTCCGGCGACACGACGGCGTGTCTCTTCAACTCCTTCAACTTCGACTTCGGGCGGCTTCGTCGGTTCGCGCGGGACGGGGTGCGGATGGTGCACCGAGTCGACGGCCCGATCGGCGTCTACCGCGGGTTCGAGGACGGGACCGACGAGCGGATCGCGGCCCTGAACGGCGCGGTAGCGGACGCGACGGTCCTCCAGTCCCGTTACAGCCTCGAGAAGCACCTGGAGCTGGGCTTCGACCTCCGCGCTCCCGTCGTCATCGCGAACGCGGTCGATCCTGCGATCTTCCATCCGCCCGAGCACCGCGAGCCGCTCGGCGGGCAGGAAGGTCCGGTCTGATCGCGTCGAGCTGGTCGGACAACCGGCGCAAGGGAGCCGAGACGCTTTCCTGGCTCGACCGGCACCTCGACTGGGAGCGCTACGAGATGACCTTCGTCGGACAGTCGCCGGTGCAGCTCGAGCGCATCAGCTCGGTGGGCCCGGTCACCTCTCGCGAAGTGGCGGAGCTGCTTCGCTCCCACGACGTGTATGTCGCGCCGAGCCGTGACGACCCCTGCTCGAACGCGCTCCTCGAGGCGCTCGCCTGCGGCCTTCCGGCAGCGTTCCTGGCGAGCGGAGGACATCCGGAGCTCGTCGGCGAAGGCGGGCTGCCCTTCGAAGCGGACGAGGAGCTTCCGGAGGTGCTCGACCGCCTCGTCGACGAGATCGAGGAGAGACGTGCGGCCATCTCGACGCTGCCGATCTCCGAGGTGGCCGACCGCTACCTCGCCGTGCTCCTGGGGTCAGGCTTTAGCCTGACCTCGGTTTGAGGTGCTCAACCCACCACCGGGGTCAGCCTGAAGGCTGACCCCCGACCATGGCCAATCCTCTCCGACGAGTTGTGAACGCCGTCTCGTTCCGTGCATCACGGCGCCTCGACCGTGCGGCAATCGCACGCGCGCACGAGGCCTTCTACGCATCGAATGCGTGGACGCAGGCAACCTGGCTCGGGACCCAGGCGCTGAAGAACCCACTCGATCTCTGGGTCTACCAGGAGATCATGGCCGAGACGCGACCGGACGTCGTGGTCGAGACGGGCACGTATCGAGGCGGGAGCGCGCACTTCCTGGCGTCCGTCTGCGATCTTCTCGGGGCGGGCGAGGTCGTCTCGATCGACATCGAGCCCGAGCGCGACGACTACCCGCGCCATCCGCGGATCACCTACCTCGCCGGGCGCTCGTCGACGGATGACGGCGTTCTCGCAGAAGTGCGGGAACGCGTGGAGGGGCGGCGGACACTGATCATCCTCGACTCGGACCACTCGCAGAAGCACGTCGAGGCCGAGCTCGATGCATACGCGCCGCTCGTCCCTGTCGGTTGCTACCTGATCGTCGAGGACTCGAACATCGGCCAGATCCGCGAGGACCTGATGCCGGGGCCGCTGGAGGCGATCGAGACGTTCCTCGCCGGGCAGAGCGACTTCGAGATCGACCGCGAGCGGGAGAAATTCCTGCTCACCTTCAACCCCAGCGGCTACCTCAGGCGCGTACGTTAAGCGCAGTCAGCGGTGCGGACGTCCGCCGTCGTCTGCGCGCCCGCCATCCTGACTTCGCCGCCTGTCTCCCAGAGCACGAGCCCGGCGGCCGTTCCGGTGGCGAGGCGCTCGCCCGTCGAGCTCGATTCCGGGCTGCGTGTAGACGTAGTCCGCGACGAACGGTTTCCCGTCCTCGAAGACGAGGCGTCCGTCGACAACCTCCACACGGTCGAGCGGGATACCGTCGGGAATCGAGTCGCCTAGGTAGGCGGCGCGGTCGACGGTGGCGTTGAAGAACTCGGTCGCGAACAGCGCGTGCCGGGTCAGGCTCGAGGCGGGACAGGCCGTGGACTCGAGGTAGAGCTTCGTCACGCGCGCATCGTCGGGAAGTCGCTCGTCGATCCAGGCGGGCTCGAGCCCGCCCGCGAGCACTGCGTTCTCGGGTGCGTCGATGATCCGCTCCCAGGCGAAGCCGGCCATCGCGACGAAGACGACGACGACGGCAATGGGAACAGCGATGCGGAATCGGGGCGGCAGGAGCAGGGCTGCGGCGAGCAGACCGACGACGAAGACGGCGAGCAACAGGCGGCCCGAGAGCGGGCCGGGCCCGGCCGTCTGGCTCTCGAGCCAGACCCAGAGCGCGCCGGGGACGGTGTCGATCCCGGCCTCGTTCGCCAGCTGACGGAACGGGAGAATCGCGGGAAGGGCGAGTGCGAGGACGACGCCGATCGCGGTCGCAGCGAGAGGCCTCGGGAGCCCGTCCGCGAGCCACGCGACCAGCACGATGAGCCAGAGCGGAATGAGGTAGAAGGCATAGCGGTCGTGGAGCCGGTCGTACGCGTACGGCGTGCTGTTGAAGGCGGCGACGACGAGGAGCCCGACGACGTTGGCGGAGAGGAAGAGCGCGGCGAAAGCGGCGGCGCGATCGGAGCCTCCGCGTCCTTCGCGCAGCAGGCTCCAGAGGACGATCGGCGCGACTGCCAGCGGGATCACGGCGAGGTAGATCTCGAAGTCCGCGAGGTGGTAGACGAGCCACTTCGTCACCTCGAGCGGGTCGTAGCCGCGCCAGAGCTCCCAGTACGCTCCGAACGACTCGCGAGGAGAGCTGCCCGAGAGGACGCGGCTCGCGAGAACGGCGACGGCGAGCAGGATCGGCACGACGCTCGGCCAGAGTCGAACGAGATCGGCTCTCGTTCGCGGTCGCGTGGGAGGCAGGATCCACCACACGAGCCCGAGCGCGGCGAGCCACGTCACGTACAGCGCGCCCAGCTGGGGACGCGTGGCGAACGCGGCGGCAATCGCGGCGAGCAGCGCGAGCTGGCGTCCGACCGACGGCTTCTCGAGCGCGAGCATGATCGCGTAGAGCGCCCACGCGGCCGTGAAGAAGGCGAGGCTTTCCGTCATCACCGTCGCGACCGAGATCGAGGAGGGAATTGCGACCGAGAGCCCGGCGGCCAGCACGGCCCACCACTGCGAGACCAGCCTCCTCGCGAGCAGGTAGACCGGGACCGCCGTCAGCGCGAAGAAGAGGGCGTTCGCCGTTTTGAAGGCGTCGTAGGCAGCCGCCAGGCCGGACGAGACCAGCAGGATGCCGGCGAGGACGAGCGCGTAGAGCGGCCCGAATCCGTACTCACCGCCGCGAAGGCCGAGACCCTCTCCTTCCGCGAGCGACGAGCCGGCGATCGCGTACCGGACTTCGTCGGGATGCACGCGAGGCACGTCCACCAGGGACGCGAGCGCGGTGTAGACAGCGAATGCCAGCAATACGATCGCGGCGAGGGCCAGCGCCGGCCCGTGAGTTCGCCACGACGGCATCGGCGCTTGATGGTACCCCGCACCCAGGAACGCCCTGACCGTCCCTCCTGTGGAGAAATCCGCGCTGACTTTTCACGTTTACAGGGACAGGCTCTGTAAAGAACGCGGCGCTCAGGGGGCGAGCGCCTCCGGCGACCGCGGTAACGTCCCGAGGCATGGCTTCGAAGCGCGCGCTGATCATCGGCATCGCCGGCCAGGACGGCTCGCTCCTCGCGGAGCTCCTGCTCTCCGAGGGCTACGAGGTCTTCGGCGTCGTGCGACAGCCGACGTCGACGCGCTTCGAGAACCTCGAGCCGATCCGGGGGCGCATCGAGCTTCTCCAGGCAGACGTCCTCGAGCGAGCTCTCCCTCGTCGACGTGCTGTCCGCGTGCCAGCCGCGGGAGGTCTACAACCTCGCCTCGCCGTCGTTCGTCCCGATGTCCTGGAAGCAGCCGGTGCTCACGGCCGAATTCGCCGCGGTAGGTGTCACCGCGCTGCTCGAGGCGATACGCCGCGTCGACGACAGCGTCCGCTTCTACCAGGCGTCCTCGAGCGAGATCTTCGGAGGGTCGCGGGAGGTTCCCCAGACCGAGGAGACTCCGCTCGCGCCCGTGACCCCGTACGGCGTCGCGAAGGCGTACGGCCACTTCATCACGCGCAGCTACCGCAACCGATACGGGCTGCACGCCTCGTCCGGGATCCTCTACAACCACGAATCGCCGCGACGGCCGCTCGACTTCGTAACGCGGAAGATCACCCACGGGGCTGCCGCGATCAGCCTCGGGCTCAAGAACGAGCTCCTCCTCGGAAGCCTGGACGCGCGCCGCGATTGGGGGTACGCGGGGGACTACGTGCGCGCGATGTGGCTCGTCGTACAGCAGGAGGAGCCCGACGACTACGTGATCGCGAGCGGGAAGACCCACAGCGTGGAGGAGCTCGCGGCGCTCGCCTTCTCGCACGTCGGGCTCTCGTGGGAGGACCATGTACGCGTCGACGAAGCGCTCGTCCGCGGGAAAGCGGAGCTCTACGACATCGTCGGCGACGCCTCGAAGGCGCGCGAACGCCTCGGCTGGTTCCCCCATGTCGACTTCGAAGGCCTCGTCCAGCTGCTCGTCGACGCGGACGTCGAGCGTCTCCGCTCCCGTCTCGAGCCGGTCGAGACGCTCGCTGACATCTAGCGGTTGAGGTGACCGTTCGTCAACGACTCGGCCGGCCGCTGCGCCGAGCCGCGTGCCGGCCTCCGGACACGCAGCTGGGCGCCGCACTCGCGCCTCTTCGTCGCCTACGACGTCGAGGGGTGGGTCCTCGAGTACGAGGCGCGGCAGCTCGAACGGACTGCGCGCGCTCTCGGCGTGGAGATCGGGCCGGCGCGCTGGGTGAAGGGAGTCGACCGGCAGTCGATCTTCCATCTCAGCCAGTTCACGCTCCTGCTCCACGACTTCGAGCGCCGTGAGAACCGCCTCGGCTTTGCGTACTTCCACGGTCGGCCCGGCACGCCCGGCATGCCCGAGTTCGACGCGTGCTTCGAGACGATGCGGCGACGGCACGCCGAGATCGATCGCGTGCAGGTGACGAATCGCGTGATGGAGGAGCTCATCCTGGAGACGGGCATCGCGCAGGAGAAGCTGCACCGAATCCCGATCGGGATCGACACCACGGCCTTTCGGCCCCGCACGCCGGCGAGCCGGGCGGCCGCTCGCCGAGCGCTCGGGCTCCCGGAGTCCGCGTTCGTCATCGGGTCGTTTCAGAAGGACGGGGTGGGCTGGGGGGACGGGCTCGAGCCGAAGCTGATCAAGGGGCCCGACATCCTGCTCGAAGTTGCGAGCCGCCTCCGCGAGCGAGTCCCAGAGATCGTCTTCCTGCTCACCGGGCCCTCCCGCGGGTACGTCCGAACAGGACTCGAGCGGCTCGGGGTTCCCTGCCGGCACGTGCTCCTGCCCGACATCGACGCCGTCGCGCAGGCGTACGAGGCGATCGATCTCTGCATCGTCACCTCCCGTGACGAGGGCGGGCCGCGCGCGGTTCTCGAGGCGATGGCGACGGGAGTGCCGCTCGTAACCACCGCCGTCGGGCAGGCACTCGAGCTCGTGCGGCACGAAGAGAACGGGTGGATGGTCGAGGTCGAGGATGTCGAGGGGCTCGTCGGCTGGGCGACCCACGTCGCGACGGCCGGCGCGGACGACCTCGAGAACGTGCTTCGTGCGGGGTTCGCGACCGCTGCCGAGAACTCCTACGACGCGCTGCGGCCGCGCTGGCGAGAGCTCCTTCGCGGCTTCGTGGCGATGCCGGACGACGCATGAGCCGATGGACCTGAGCCTCGCGCGGGCGGGACGCTACGCGCGACCGGCAGCTCGCTGGGCGCGGCTGCTCGTCTCTCGAGGGGGAGCTCCCGGTGTGCGCGTCTTCTACGGTCACGACCGCGTCCCCGGGCCGGGCGCGCGAGCGGCCGGCGGAACGGCGAAGGCGCAGAAGCTGAACGAGCGCTTCCCGAACAGCCCGACCGACTTCTCCATCATCTACCTCGGCTCCACCTGGCTTCCCCGCGATCTGCGCCCACTCCTGTCGCTCGCGCGGCGGCGGCGCATCCCGGTCGTCGTGAACCAGGACGGCGTCGGCTATCCGGGCTGGGCCGGAGACGAGACCGACGCCGTGAACCGTCCGCTCAGGCGCGCGCTCCTGGCCGCGGACCACGTGCTCTACCAGAGTGACTTCTCGAAGACGTCGGCCGATTTCTTCCTCGGGGAACCGGGCGGGACGTGGGAGGTGCTTCGAAACGCGGTCGACGTGGGTCACTTCACGCCCGCGGCTCATGCGCCAACCGGTGGCCCCGTTCTCATGCTGGGCGGCGATCAGACGCAGTCCTATCGGCTCGAGCTCGCGCTCCGGACGCTTGCTGTCGTTCTCGGTCACCACCCGGACGCGCGCTTGCTCGTGACCGGGCGGCTCGTGTCGCCGGTCGAGCCGCTCGTGCAGGAGCTGGGGCTACGCGATCGAGTCGAGCTGGTCGGCCCGTACTCCCAGCGCGAGGCACCCGGCGTCTTCCGGCGAGCGCACCTGCTCCTGCACACGAAGGTCATGGACCCGTGCCCGACGCTCGTGCTCGAGGCGATGGCGGCGGGACTTCCGGTCGTGTACCCCGCGAGCGGCGGGACCGTCGAGCTCGTCGGCGACGAAGGTGGAATCGGTGTTCCGCATCCCACCGGCTGGGAGCGCGACGAGCCGCCCGCCCCGCAGGAGCTCGCCGACGCCGTCGAGCGCGTGCTGGCGGATCGTGAGCCGTATGCCCAAGCGGCCCGCGCCCGAGTCGTCGAGCGCTTCTCGCTCGAGCCGTGGCTCGAGCGTCACGCGGAGCTGTTCTCGAAGCTCGCCTCGCGGTAGCCGCGCAGCCGTCCTCTCAGAGTGGCGGCATGAAAACGCGCACGCTTCCGGTCGAGCTTGGCGAGGGAGAGCACGGTGCCGCCGGCCGGGCGGACGAGCATCCGTGCCACGGTTCGCCGGGGGTAGCGGTGCTTTCGCAGCAGGTAGCCGATCGTGGCCCCGTCCCGGAACCCGACGTCCTGAGCCCCTTCTTCGTGGTGAACGGTGAGCGTCGGGTCGTATCTGATCCTGGCTCCGCTCTTGATCGCGCGGATCAGGTAGTCGATCTCCTCGCCGGACGACCACGGCTCCGATGAGCCGAGACCGAGATGCTCGTCGAATCCTCCGACGCGCTCGACGACTTCCCGCCGGAGGAAGATCGTGTACGAGATCGCGCGGTTCCAGAGGTTGTGCTCGTCCAGGATCGCCGCATCCCGTTTCCACGAGGGCGACGACTTCCCGCCGCGATCGACGCTGCGGCCCGTCACACCGTCGAGGCCCGGCGTCGCGGGCGAAGACCCGGCCGACGTGACCGAGCACGTCCTGCTCGTACGCACAGTCGTCGTCAGGGAACGCGACCACATCTGCCTCCACGTGCGCTAGGGCGGCATTGCGGGCCCGTGAGAGCCCGGGAGCCGAGCGCACGTGGAGTACCTCGAGGCCCGTGTTCTCGAGCGCCGGTCGCAGGGAGTCGTCGGGGTTTTGATCGACGACGATTACGCGGAACTCCCTGTGCGTCTGGAACTCGAGCGACGTGAACAGGTGATCGAGCTCGTTGACGCGGCCGATCGTCGCGACGACGAGGTCGAACGACGGAAGCTCTTGCGACACGGACCGTAGGCTACGACAGGTCCGTGCCGCCCGCCCCGCTCGTCTCCGTGCTTCTCGCCGTCTCCGACGGGGAGCGTTACCTGCGGGCCGCGCTCGAGAGCATTCTCCGTCAGACGGTCTCCGACTTCGAGCTCCTCGTGGTCGACGACGGCTCCACCGACGGATCTCCCGCGATCCTCGAGAGCATCGAGGATCAGAGGCTTCGCGTGCTTCGCAACGACGCCCGCCATGGCCTCGCAGCCTCGCTCAACCGCGGTCTGGACGAAGCTCGCGGACGGTACGTCGCACGGCTCGACGCCGACGACATCGCGTTTCCGAGACGGCTGGAAAGGCAGCTTCAGCGCATGGTGTCGGGCTCGCCCGTCGCCGTCGTCGGAAGCGCCGTCATGGAGCTCGACGCATCCGACCGACCCGGCGCGCTTCATCTGATGCCGACCGGGCCGATCCAGGTTCGCTGGGCCGCTCTCTTCAGCTCGCCCTTCTTCCATCCGAGCGTGCTGGTCGACCGAGAGATGCTCGAGACGCACGGGTTGCGCTACGAGGCCGAATACCTCGAGAGCGAGGACTACGACCTGTGGACGCGGCTGCTCGCCCACGCAGAGGGCGACAATCTCGCTGAGCCGCTCCTTCTCTACCGCGTTCACGCGAGCCAGGCCTCGCAAGCGCGCCGCGGACTCCAGCGCGACTTCCAGAAACGTGTGGCGCTGCGGGAGATCGATCGCGTCGCGCCCGGGCTGGCTTCCGAGGGCGGAGAGCTTGCCTGGCGGGTCGGTGCCGGGCTGCAGGTCGAGGACGGACGCGTCGAGGACGCGGCTCGGGCGTACGTGGCTCTTCTCCACGCGTTTCGAATCCGGCACGCGGAGCCGTGCGGCCCGCGGTGTTGCGGCGCGGATGTTGGCCCGGCTTGCGCTCGAGGCCGACGGCGCGGCTCGGAGCCTGGTGCTGCGTGAGGCGGCTCGGCTCGACCCCGCGTTCCCCGCTCATGTAGTCGGGCGCCGCCTGCGAAACCGTGTACTTGGGCGCAAGGCGCGACGCGAGGCGTCCTGGCTCGCCTCGAACGAGGACGACGGCCGAGCGATTCGCGTAGCGGCCGTGTTCCCAGAACCGACGCCGTACCGTGCGCCGCTCCTCGATCGCGTCGCCGACCTCGAGGACGTCGACCTGACCGTCCTCTACTCGGCCGAGACGGTCGCAGGAAGGACGTGGAGCGTGGATCCCCGCCACCCCGCTGTCTTCCTGCGGGGTGCTCGTCTCCCGGGTGCGAAGAAGGTTCTGCACCATGACTATCCGGTGACGCCAGGCATCGCTCGGGCTCTCGACGCTGCCAAGCCGCAGGTCGTCGTGGTGTCCGGCTGGAGCACGTTCGCCGCTCAGGCAGCGATCGCCTGGTGTCGCCTCAAGCGCGTGCCGTACGTCCTCGTGGTCGAAAGCCATGACGAGGGCCCCCGGCCGGGCTGGCGGCGGAAGATCAAGGGGGCGGTAGTGCCACGCGTTGTCGAGGGCGCGTCGGGCGCCCTCGTCACCGGGACCGCTCGCGCGGCGCTCGATGATCGCGCGAGGCGCTTCTTCCGAGCGGCTGCGTGTCTTCGCGAACACGATCGACGTCGAGGCTTTCGGCGAGCGGGCGACGCGGCTCTCGGAGCGCCGAATCGATCTGCGCGAGAAGCTCGGGGCAAGGGAGGACGACGTGCTCGTGCTTTCGGTCGCACGGCTCGTGCCAGAGAAGGGCCTCGACGTCCTGATCCATGCCGTCGCCGAAGCTGGCGATCCTCGCCTCCTGCTCGCCCTCGCCGGCAGCGGTCCGGAGCTCGAGCGACTCGAGGATCTCGCGCATGTGCGCGGGGCCCGGCTCACGCTGGCGGGCGACCTCGAGTGGGAACGGATCGTCGAGGCGTACGTCGCGGCCGACGTGTTCTCGCTCCTGTCCGAGCGGGAGCCGTGGGGAGTGGTCGTCAACGAGGCGGCGGCCTGTGGGCTCCCTCTCGTCCTTTCTGACCGCGTCGGCGCGGCTCACGACCTGCTGCGGGACGGGGAGAACGGGTTTCTCGTGGCGGCGGGCGATGTCGATGCCGCGGCCTCAGCCCTGCGCCGCCTGGCGGCGGATCCCGAGCTGCGCGCCGCCTACGGCGCTCGTTCCCGCGAGCTCGCCCAGGACTGGGGCTACGGCCCGAGCGTGGCGGGTTTCCTCGCCGCCGTCCGAGAAGCTGTGTCAGACAGACACGGCTAGCCTTCGCGCGTGTCCCCCGACGGCCGCCGTGCGCGCATCCTCGTCCTCAACCAGTACTACTGGCCCGGCGTCGAGGCCACGGCCCACCTCCTGACCGAGCTCTGCGAGGCGCTCGCGGAGGACTACGAGGTCGAGGTCGTCACCGGTGTCCTGCACGGTCACGAAGACGCGCCGCGTGAGGACGAGCACAACGGCGTGCGAATCGTCCGCGTCTCGTCGACGTCGTACGAGCGCTCGGAGCTCGGCCGACGGGCGGTGAACTACTTCTCGTACCTCGGCGCGGCGCTCGCCCACGCGCTGCGTGGCCCCGCTCCCGACCTCGTGCTCTGCATGACCGATCCCCCGATCGTCGGCGATCTCGGAGTCGCCGTCGGCCGGCGATTCGGAGCGCCCGTGCTCGTGATCAGCCAGGACGTGTTCCCGGAGATCGCGACCGAGCTCGACCGGCTACGGAACCCCGCTGTCGTAGGCGTGCTCGGCGGGCTCGTCGGCGCCTACCTCCGCCGCGCCGACCGGATCGTCGCGATCGGAGAGACGATGCGGCAGCGGCTCGAGGCGAAGGGCACGCCGCCCGAGCGGCTCCGCGTGATCCCGAACTGGGTCGACACGCGCGCGATCACTCCCCAGCCGCGGGACAACGAGTGGGCAGGGAATCACGACCTCGTCTCCTCGTTCGTCGTCATGCACTCGGGCAACGTCGGCCACGCGCAGGATCTCGACAGCCTCGTCCGCGCCGCGACCTTCCTGCGCGACCGCGACGACGTACGGATCGTCATCGCCGGCTTCGGCGCGCGGCACGCGGAGATGCTGGCGCTGGCCGAGACGCTCGAGGTCGAGGACACGGTCCGGTTTCTCCCGTACCAGCGTCGCGAGCGCCTCCCGCTCTCGCTTTCGAGTGCCGACCTCCACGTCGTCGGCCTCGCGAAGGGGCTCGCCGGCTATGTCGTCCCGAGCAGGCTGTACGGGATCCTCTCCGCAGGGCGTCCTGTCATCGCCGCGGCGGAGGAGGAGAGCGAAACCGCGCGTCTCGTACGGGAGATCGGCTGCGGCGTCGTCATCCCGCCAGCGAGGCCCGAGCTCCTCGCAAGGACGATTCGCGCGGCTGCGGAGGGAGAGTACGACCTCGCCGAAATGGGCCGCAGAGGCCGCGACTACGTCGAGGAGGAGGCCGACCGCATCGTCGCGATGGAGCGCTACCGCGCGCTTGTCAGAGAGTTGCTCGCCGCGTGATCGCGAAGAAGCTGTTCTGGGGATCTCTCGGCGCCCTCGCCTGGACGCACGTCGGCTACCCCGCCGCGATCGGCGTGCTCGCACGGATCCGGCCCCGGCCAGTGCAGCGCGATGACGTGACGCCGTCAGTCGCGCTCGTCGTCTCGGCGCACGACGAGGAGGACGTGATCGGGCGCCGCCTCGAGAACCTCATCGAGCTCGACTATCCGTCCGAGCAGCTCGAGATCGTCGTCGCGTCGGACGGCTCGACCGACGGCACGGACGCCATCGTCGAGGAGGTCGCCTCACGCGAGCCGCGCGTCCGGCTCCTCCGCTGCCCGCGCGAGGGAAAGGTGTCGGCCCAGCACCGCTCTGTCCGCGAGACGACGAGCGACGTACTGGCGTTCACCGACGCCAACACCGAGTGGAAGCCGGATGCGCTCCGCAAGCTCGTCCGCAGCCTCGCCGATCCGGAGGTCGGGCTACGTGTGCGGCCAGCTTCGCCTCGAGAGCCCCGACGGCGCGAACCTCGAGGGCCTGTACTGGCGCTACGAGGTCTGGGTGCGCGAGCAGGAGTCGACCGCGAGCTCGATCACGGCCGGAAACGGCGCGATCTACGCGGTGCGGCGGGAGGCGTACGTCGAGGACGACCCCAAGTTCGGACACGACTTCGGCTTCCCGTATCTGATGGAGCAGGGAGGGCGGCGTGCCGTCTACGACCCGGAGGCGGTCGCGGTCGAGAAGCCGGCCAGCGAGCCCGAGGACGAGTACGGACGCAAGGTGCGTATGAACGCGCGTTCCTGGGGTCATCTCTTGAGCGGGCGGATGTTTCGGCGGACTCGGCCGCTCTACATGGCCGAGCTCGTCTCGCACCGCGTGCTCCGCTACACGAGCGGCGTCCTCCACGTCGTCCTGCTCGGCTCGAACGTGGCGCTTCGGGGCCGCGGGCCCGTCTACCGGCTCGTCCTCGTCTCTCAGCTCGCGGGCCTCGGTCTCGCTGCTGCCGGGCGCGCGCGGCTTCCCGTACCGGGGGCGCGGCTCGCGTACTACTACTTCGTCGTCACGAGAGCCACCGCCGCCGGGCTCGTTCGGTATCTCCGCACCGGGACCCCGCAGACCTGGGACAAGGCGAAGGGGACCAGATGAACCGCGCGGTCGACGTCGCGGTCGCCGGGGTCGGTCTCGTGCTCGTAAGCCCGCTCCTCGCGCTCGCCGCGCTCGCGACGAAGCTGGACGGAGGAGGACCGGTCCTGTACCGGCAGACGCGCGTAGGTCGGGACGGAGAGGACTTCGAGGTACTGAAGCTCCGAACGATGGTCGTCGGCGCCGAGAAGCTCGGTGCCGGCTACGCGGTCGACAGAGGCGATGCGCGGATCACCCGTGTCGGTCGCGTTCTCCGGCGCACCTCGATCGACGAGCTGCCGCAGCTCTGGAACATCCTGCGAGGGGACATGAGCGTCATCGGGCCGCGCCCGACGCTCCGCTACCAGGTCGAGCAGTACGACGAGCGCCAGCGCCGAAGGCTCGAGATCAGGCCGGGACTGACGGGCTGGGCGCAGGTTCAGGGTCGCGCCTCACTCCCCTGGGCCGACCGAATCGAGCTCGACGTCTGGTACGTCGACCACCGCTCGCCGAAGGTCGACCTCGAGATCCTGCTGCGCACGCCGCTCGCGCTCTTCCGCGGGACGTACCGCGGTGCGACGGGCGGCTGGCGCTAGCCCTCCTAGAGGCCCTTCCCCGCGAGCAGCGAGCGATAGAGCCGGTCGACGTCGTCGACCAGTCGTGCGACGGAGTAGCGCTCGAGCACGCGAGCGCGGCCAGCCTCACCCAGACGAGCCCGGAGCGCCGCGTCCGCGGCCAGCTCCGCAAGCCTCCCCGCCGCGCCGGCGATGTCTCCGGGCTCGACGAGGAATCCGTCCACGCCGTCCCGCACGACGTCGGGAACGCCTCCGACGCGGTTCGCCACCACCGCCGTTCCGGATGCCAGCGACTCGATGGCGCTGACCGGAGTTCCCTCGGTCACGGACGGGAGGACGAATGCGTCGAACAGCCGGTAGTAGCCGGCGACGTCCGACTGATAGCCGACGAAGTAGCACGATCGCGCGATCCCGAGCTCGTGAGCCAGCCGCTCGAGTCGGTCCCGGTCTGGGCCGTCTCCGACCATGCACAAGACGGCGTCGACCCCTCGGTCGCGTGTCGCACGGACGATCTCCAGCACTGCGCTCGTGTCCTTGACGCCCGTCATGCGTCCCACCCAGCCGACGACGAACGCGTCCCGAGGAATCCCGTACAGCCGGCGGTAGTCGGAATCGGCGGTCGCGTCTCCGAGCCGCTCCTCGAGCGGAATGCCGAGCCGGATGACGACGAACTTGTCATGTGGCGCGACTCCGAGCTCCACCAGCTCGTCCCGCACTTCCGGGCTCACGGCCACGAGCACGTCGGAAGAGCGCGCGAGCGTTCGCTCCACATGCCGGAAGAGTGCGGTGCGGCTTGCGTCGAAGTAGCCCTTGAGGACGTGCCCGTGGAAGGTGTGGAGGACGACAGGAGGCCGGGCGCCTCCGGCGAGCAGCGCAGCGGCTCTGGCGATAGCGCCCGCCTTCGCAGTGTGCGTGTGGAGGATGTGCGGCCGCTCGCTCCTGATGAGCTCCGCGATACGGAGGACGGAGCGTGCGTCGTGGAGGACCGACACCTCGCGCTGGAGCTCCTCGACGCTCACGACGGACACGCCGAGCCGTTCGGCGAGGAAGGCCATCGAATCCTCGCCGCGCGCCAGGCTTCCCGCGACCAGGGTGGTGTGGTACCCCCGCGTCTCGAGCCCTGCCGCGAGGTTCGCGACGTGGATCGCCGGGCCGCCCATGTTCAGGCGCGCGATGACTCTCAGCACGCGAATCGGCTCGGGCGACATGGCGTCGCACGTTAGCGCGCTGGGGTCTGGCTTCAGGCAGACCCCACTGGCCCCGTCCGAGTACCCTCTCGCGTCGTGACGACCGTGCTGTTCACCTGCGCGGGCCAGCGGGTGGACATCGTCCGCGCGTTCCGCGCGGCGGGCGCACGCACCCTGGGAGCCGACGCCGATCCGCTCGCGCCCGCGCTCTACCACGCAGACGTCCACGCGATCGTGCCGCTGATCGCCGACCCGGGATACGTCGAGGCGCTCGCCGGCCTCGTGCGACGAGCACGACGTTCGCCTGATCGTCCCGTTGAACGACCTCGACCATCCCGTGCTGTCCCGCGCCCGCGTGGCTCTGGATCCGGCCGTCCTCCTGCTCCCCGACGCCGACGTCTGCGATCGGATGTCGGACAAGCTCGAGGCGCACCGCTTCTTCGTCGAGCGCGCGATCGCTTCTCCCCGGAGCTGGGAGCCTCGAGACGTGCCGGACGGCGCTCGCTACCCGCTGCTGGTCAAGGCACGGCAGGGATTCGGCTCGCGCCACATCTACCGCGCAGCCGACCGCGCTCAGCTCGACTTCTTCCTCGGCTACACGACTGCTTCGTCGTTCGTGCAGGAGCAGTGCCTCGGGGAGGAGTTCTCGATCGACGTCTTCTGCGATATGGAAGCTCGCTGCCTGAACGCGATTCCCCGCACGATGCTCCTGTCCAAGGGCGGCGAGTCGATCAAGGGTGCGTCGCTCAAGGATCGCGAGCTGATCGAGTACGGCCGCCACGTGGCGGAGACTGTTGGGATCAAGGGCCCGGCCAACGTCCAGTGCTTTCGCGAGCCCGACGGGAGCTTGCCCGTTACGGACGTCAACACGCGCTTCGGAGGAGGATTCCCGGTGCCGCTCGCCGCGGGTGGCCGCTACCCGGAGCTCGCTCTCGCTCTCGCGCGTGGCGAGCGGCCTGAGCCGCGCGTCGGCGAGTTCGAGGAGGGCGTGTTCATGACGCGCTTCTTCTCCGAGGTCTGCCTCGCCGCCGACGGCGACGGGACGCTCCGCCCGCTCCCGCGGGCATGAACGCGGCTTCGCGGTCTCGTCTCGAAACAGCTGCAATCGCCACGATCGTCGTCCTCGTCGGCGTCGTCGCGGTCAGGAACGCACTCGTGTACCCGGCGATTGCCGGCTACGACGCCCAGGAGGCTCTGGACTACGCCGAGCTCCTGGCGAAGGACGGCGAGCTGCCCGAGGGCACGGGGAGCTACTACACGCCTCCGGGGTTCTTCGCAGTCGGCGGAGTCGGGATCCTGCTCGGCGAGGAGCTCGGGATGGAGCACCCGGAACGCGTCGGGCAGCTCGTGAACGCACTGGCAGCGGTCGGCACGGTGCTGCTCTTGCTGCTCCTCGTGCGGACGCTCTGGCCGGGGCGTCCCGTGCTGCATCTCGCTGCACTCGGCTTCGTCGTCGCCTGTCCGGTCGTCTTCAAGGCCTCCGCGATGTTCCACCCGGAGCCGCTGTCGCTCTTCTTCTCGACGCTCGCGATCACGATCGCGGCCCGGATGCTCGTGCGTCGCGAGTACTCGATCGTCGCTGCGCTCGGGATCGGCGCGGCTCTCGCCGCGGGTCAGCTCGTGCGCGCCTGGACGCTGTGGACGGTCGGGGTCGTTCTGCTCGTGCTCGTCGTCGCTCTCGTCGTGCGTCGAGCGGAGCGCCGCGCGATCGGGCGCGCGCTGGCCGCCGTCGTTGCCGCAGCCGTTGTTCTTCCGCTCCCCTGGTACGCGTATCAGGCGACGCAGTACTCGAACCCGATCTTCGATCGGCCCACGGTCGAGGCCCCGCTCTGGGACCGTCGCCCGCTCGGCTTCTACGTCAGCCTCGGCCTGCCGGACGTCCTGACCGATCCCGTGCGGCCCTCCTTCTCGAACCGGTTCGCGCCCGTTGCATACGCGGAGGTGTGGGGCGATTACTTCGGTGTCTGGCACTGGAACAGCTCCGGCGGGCCGCCCTCGAAGACCGAGCAGCGGGAGACGGTCGTGCAGGCGTTCCTCGGAGCCCCGATCACTCTTCTGGCGGTCGCCGGCTGGCTGGCCCTGCTCGCGTTCTCCATCAGGCGCCCGTCCGACGAGCCCGCCCGGCTGCTCGTGACGCTGTTGCCCGTCGCCGCGCTCGTCGGAGTCCTGTACTTCGCAACCGCCTACCCGACGACCGACGGTGACACCGGGAAGGGCTCCTTCATGCTCACGGCGGTCCCGGCGTGGGCCGCGTGCTTCGGGTTCGCATTCGACGGCGTCACGCGGCGCTTTCCGCGGCTGCTCGTGCCCCTCGCGATCCTCCTCGTCCTCGCGACCGTGGTGAGCCTGCGCTTCGGGCTCGCCGTCGACAACCCGTGAGCGCCGGCTCCGCCTGGGAATGGCCGTATCTGCGGGGCGCCCTCGCAGCGCTGGCCGCGATCCTCGCTCCTGCAGGTCACCGGCTGGCTCGTGTACCGCGTCGTGCACGAGGAGACGCCGCCGCTCAGCGAGACGATCCGTTGTCTCACCCGCGAGAAGCTCCTCGAGCTGTCGACCGCGACCGACCCGATCGCTGCGAGCGCGCGGGGCGGGTGGGTCGCGACCCGCGTCGAGGGCAACGGCGTGCACATCGCGATCGCGCGCTCGACGGACGAAGCGGAGCGGATCGTCGAGCTCTACCAATCGGTCGCCGGCGAGCTCACCGGCAAGCTCGAGCGCAGAGGCAAGGTCGTCTACATCTGGGAAGGCGTCTCGAGTCCGACGCAGCGCCAGACCATGTACGACTGCCACTACGACTGACCAAGCATCCGGATGCTCGATCGGAGATTCCCGCGTGCCGGATGACGCTCACGACACGGCGCCGGATCGCCACCCTCGCGCGTCGCCCAGGCTTCTAGCCTGCACGACGCGTGAGTGCGTCGCCCGGCTTGGTCGTGACCGCCCCCGGCTGCGCGCCAATCTCCGATCGAGCATCTAGCGTTCCGCCGTGCGCTACGTCGTCACCGGCGCAGCCGGGTTCATCGGCTCGCAGCTCCTCCGCACGCTGCTCGAGCGCGGTCACGAGGCCGTTGGCTGGGACGCGTTCACCGACTACTACGACCCTGCGCTCAAGGAGGAGAACGCAGCCGGGCTCCCGGTGGAGCGAGTCGACCTCGCCGAGGACACGCTCGATCTGGAGGGCGTCGACGGCGTGTTCCATCTCGCGGGACAACCTGGCGTCCTCAGCTTCGGCGACGTTTTTCCCGTGTACGTTCGCCAGAACGTCCTGGCGTCGGAACGCCTCTTCGCCGCCGCCGCGGCCGCAGGAACCCGCACGGTCTTCGCGTCGTCGTCGTCGATCTACGGCGACGCGGAGGCGTATCCGACTCATGAAGACGCAGTCCCGAGGCCACTCTCGCCGTACGGGATCACCAAGCTCGCCTGTGAGCACCTCGCGTACGCGTATGGCAAGGAGTTCGGGCTCCAGCACGTCGTCGTGCGCTACTTCACGATCTTCGGGCCGCGGCAGCGTCCGGACATGGCGCTGACACGGATGACGAGGTGCCTCGTCGAGAACCGGCCGTTCGAGCTCCACGGTGACGGGACGCAGTCTCGGAGCTTCACGTACGTCGACGACGCGGTCGACGCGACGATCCTGGCGATGGACAGCGGTCTGGCCGGCCAGATCTACAACGTCGGCGGCGGCGAGGAGGTCTCGATGAGACAGGCAATCGAGACCCTGGAAGAGGTCTCCGGCAGGCCGCTCGAGCTCGTCCAGGCCGGTTGGCGCGAGGGTGATGCCAGGCGGACCGCCGCGGACACGTCGAGGATTCGAGCTGACACGGGCTGGGAGCCGAGAACGCCCTTCGCAGAAGGCCTGGCGGCTCAGTGGAAATGGGCCGCTGATAGGGTCGCGAACCGATGAGCCGCCCCTCCGCTCCGGATGCCGACGGCGAGCAGGAGGTCGATCTCGCCTCCGCCTGGCAGCGGCTGACCGATCGCTGGTGGTTTCCCGTCGCCGGTCTCCTCGTCGGGGCTGTGATCGGTCTCGCGTTGGCGCTTTCCGGAGGATCCGTCTGGCGCGCCGAGACCATCGTCTACCTCGGCCAGCCGTTCGCGCCGCTCGGCGGTGGGCAGATCCAGAGTCTCGCGACGAATCCGCGCACGGTCGGTGAGATCGTCCGCTCCGAGTCGGTCCTCCAGGACGTCTCGGATGCGACCGACATCCCCGTGTCGAAGCTGCGTTCGTCGATCTCCACACGCGAGCTCGTCGCAGCCGGCCAGGTTCGAGGCATCAACCCACTGATCGAGATCGGAGTCAAGGGCGACGCCGGCCCGCGCAAGATCGAAGCGGCGGCCGACGCGCTGGCGGCGCGCGTGGTGGAGAACGTCTCCGTCTACGTGGCGGACAAGGTCGAGCTGCTCGAGCAGCAGGTTGCCGTCAGCACCGCCCAGCTCGCGGCGGTCGAAGCGCGCATCCAGGCTTCCCAGCGCCAGCAGGACACGCTCATCCAGGACCAGTCGATTCCGCTCGACCAGCGGCTCCTCCTGAGCGCGAACCTGAACTCGGTGATCACGACCTCGGACGCTCGCCGGACCTCTCTCCAGGACGACCTCTTCGAGGCCCGTCAGCTCCTGAACCTGGCCGAGAGCGTGGAGTCGAGCCGGGTCGTCGAGCCCGCGGCCGCGGTGAAGACGACCGCACGCTCGAGCAGGACGTCGCTCCTCGTGGGAGCGCTGCTCGGCTTGCTGGTCGGCGCGATCGTGGCGCTCGCGGCCGAGCCGTTCGCTGCGCGTCGCCGCCGCACCACGACGTAGGGGCCTGTCCGAAGAGTGGCTCAGGGCGCCTGGCCTATGCAACGCACCGCGACGCGGCGTCCTCAGTCGCGCCAATATGCCTTCATATTGGCACTCCCTGCGTCCTTGCCTCGCGGCACGTTTCATAGGCCATCCACCGTGACCACTCTTCGGACAGGCCCCTAGGCTGATGATCGACGGCAAGCGGGTCGCAGTCGTCGTGCCCGCGTACGACGAGGAGCGCCTCGTCGTCGAGACGATCCGCGGCATCCCGGACTTCGTCGACCGGATCTACGTCGTCGACGACGCGTCCCGGGACGGCACCGCCGAGCAGTCGCGCGCCGTCGGCGACGCTCGTGTGGAGGTGATCCCGCACGAGCGGAACTCGGGCGTGGGGGCCGCGATCGTGACCGGGTACCGGCGGGCGCTCGAGGAGGGAATCGACGTGACCTGCGTGATGGCGGCCGACAACCAGATGGACCCGGCCGAGCTCGCCGGGCTGATCGCACCCGTAGCGCGCGGCGAGGTCGACTACGCGAAGGCGAACCGGCTCGTCTCCGGCGAGGCGTGGAAGGTGATCCCGCGTACGCGCTACCTCGGAAACGCGGTGCTCTCCCTGCTCACGAAGATCGCCTCGGGCTACTGGCACGTCGCCGACTCACAGGCCGGGTACACGGCCATCTCGCGCGACGCGCTGAGGACGATCGACCTCGAAGAGCTCTATCCGCGCTACGGCTTCCCGAACGACATGCTCGTCCACCTGAACGTGCAGAACGCGCGCGTGCGGGACGTCCCCTCGCGGCCGATCTACGACGTCGGCGAGCAGTCGGGGATCAAGCTTCGCTCCGTCGTGCCGCGCATCTCCTGGCTTCTGCTCAAGGGCTTCTGGTGGCGCATGGGACACAAGTACGTGATCCGGGACTTCCACCCGCTCGTCTTCTTCTACGCGTTCGGTCTGCTGATGACGGTGACGGGCTTCCTGCTCGGGCTGATCGAGGTCGTCCTCCGTCTCGGGGGCAATGAGATCACCACGCCGACGATCGTCCTCGTCGCGGTGCTCTTCATCGCGGGTCTGCAGATGACGCTGTTTGCCATGTGGTTCGACATGGAGGCGAACAAGGACTTGCGCTGAGTTGAGGCGGGAAACGGGTTTGCGCTTGCTGGCCTCAGTGCAAGCGCCCTGCAAGCACGAAACTCCACCTAGGTGCAGGTTTAGGCTCGCTTGATCACGTCTATTGCCCGGGTAGGCGTTGCCACAAGCGGCACTACTCGGAGAGGAGTGGACGGTGGAAGACGACCAGAGGCATGGCCGGATATTCGGAGTCCTGTTCATCATCACGTTCATCACGTCGATCCCGGCGTACCTTCTCTTCCAGGACATTCTCGACGACCCGGCCGCGTACATCACCGAGGACGGGAAGGACAACGTCATGTACCTGGCGGTCCTCCTGGAGTTCATCCTGATCCTCGCGAACGTCGGAACCGCCGTCGTCCTGTACCCGATCGCGAAGCGGCAGAACCAGGCCCTGGCTATCGGCTACGTCGCTGCGCGAATCATCGAGTCCGTCTTCCTCGCGGCGGGGATGATCTTCATCCTCGGGGTCGTCAGCCTGCGCCAGGACGCTCCGGACGCGGCCGATCTCGCCGTCTCGCTCGCCGCCCTCAAGGACTGGACGTTTCTCTTCGGCCCAGGGTTCACCGTTCCCGTCGGCAACGGGCTGCTCCTCGGCTACCTCATGTATCGCTCAGGCCTGGTGCCCCGGCGCATGGCCTGGCTCGGGATGATCGGAGGGCCACTCCTCTTCATCTCAAGCACCGGCGACCTCTTCGAGTGGTGGGAGACAGGCGGCACGATCGCCGGTCTCCTGGTGATCCCGGAGTTCATCTGGGAGCTGTCCCTCGGCATCTACTGCGCCGTCTGGGGCTTCAGGAAGGACTCTCCGATCCTTCGCCCGACCTGGCGCGGTGATGCAGCCGCCTGACACTCTCCCACCGTCGTGGCAGCGGCTCCTGGCGCTGTCTGGCGTCGTGTTCGCAGTGCTCTTCGTGGTCGCCTGGTTCGCGAGCGGTGGGAACACGCCGGATTACGCGGCAACGGATCAGGACTGGACGACCTGGGCGGACGACAACCAGTGGAAGAGCCGTATCGGTGGGTTCCTGATCCTGCTCGCAGGCTTCGTGTTCCTGCACTTCGCGGGGACGATCCGAAGCGTGCTCGGGAGCGCCGAGTCCACGGTACGCGGCTCGGTGCAACTCGCGCGGGTCGCGTACGCGGGTGCCATAACCGGCATCACGGGCATCACCATGGCCATCGTCATGATCGCCTCCGCAGCTACAGAGGGTGCCGACGCGAACCCGGTGGTGAGTAGAGCGGTGACCAGTGCGGCGGCGGGGCCATACTTCGTCGCCGCGATGGGCTTTGCCGTGATGCTCGCGGCTGCTGGACTGCTCACACTGCGCACCGGAGTCTTCGCCCGCTGGATCGGCATCGTGGCACTAGTTGGCGCGCTTGGCTTCGTCATCACGTTCTTCGCGCTCATCCAGGGCATGAGCGAAGACAGCGTCTTTGGCTACGGCTTTCTTCCTGGCATCCTGGCGCTCGCGATCTGGTCGATCGCTACGAGCATCGCGACCTACCGTGCGGTGCCGAACTCGTCGGCGGAAACCGTCTAGGCTGCCTTGGTCGAACTTGGGGGGACGCTCCGGGGATGTCGTCACCGATCCCGACTGCGCGGGATCTCGAGATCAAGAGCGCTCGCCGCCGGCGCTGGTTCGTCGGGGGAGCGATTCTCGCGCTCGCGATCATGGCGGGCACGCTCTCGCTGATCGCGTTCGCGTACATCGAGCAGTCGGACAAGGTCGAGGCGCTCGAGACGCAGAACCAGGAGATCCTCGACGACCACCACGCGATCGGGACAGGCCTTCGCCCAGCAGACGAAGAAGCTCGCCAGTCAGACGCGACGCCTCGAGGCCGTGGTTCGATCGTCGTACGGCCAGGGCTACGCCGCGGGTCGGGAAGCGTCGCAGCTTCCGCGAGCGATCCGGCCACTTGCTCGTCACGCTGCGGCGGGATTGGCGGTCCCGCGCCGACTGCCCTCGGCTCTCGATTCCGCGCCGCGCATCAAGGCCGACGTCGACGGGTACGCGGTGCGCTGGCCAGGGCTCGCGCTCTTCGCGAGCCGTACCGATCCGCTCAGCGTGTGGACGAGGCAGGCTCTCGGCGGCGCCCAATCGCGAACCCTCGGCAACCGTCGCGTCCGCCGGCTGACAGGCCCGAACGGCGTGATCTATGCGTGGCGAGAGAACGACGCGACGTACGCGCTTATCGCGCTGCCACGTCTCGAGCCGCTCGGGAGGACACTCGTCACATCGATGAAGTGACGTGCCCATCCCACGTTCGAGCGATGGCGCCGGGACGCGCAGCGGCCGACGATGTGGACGTATGGGGCGATTCCTGCGAGTCGTGGCTGCCGTTCTCACAGCGGGGCTCGTGCTCGCCGTCGCGCAAGCATCGACTGCGCCAGCCGTCACCACCACCCAACTGACCGCGCGGTTCAAGCAGGCAACGGGAGACAAGCTCCTCTTCAACAAGAACGCGTCGTACGCGGGGCACTACAGGGCCTACGACGTCGGGGTGCAGACCATCGCCAAAAAGGGCAAGTACGGAACCTTCACCGTGTACCTCGTGACAGGGGCCGACCTCGAGACGGACGTCACCGACCTCCTCGCAGACGGACACACCGGAGTGCTCGGCGAGCCTGGGCCGGGGAACATCTACTGGGAAGAGGGCTCCACCGTCTACGGCGACAAGTTCTGGCAGGCGAAGAAGCGTTACGGACAGAACGTCGTCCTCTGGTGGATCGGCTCGCAGCCCGTGAAGAAGACGGACCGGACGTTCAAGCGTCTCCACGCGGCGCTCACCAAGGCGACCCGCTAGCGCTGTTTCCGAAGGACGCACGCTCTCGGCGTCGTAGAGGGTGATCGGCCTCCGCGAACCGCGGCTACCATCGACTCCATGCCGACCTCCCTCGTAACCGGCGGCGCCGGCTTCCTCGGCTCCCACCTCTGCGAAGCGCTGCTCGAGCGCGGTCACCGGGTGATCTGCGTCGACAACCTCGTCGTCTCGTCGCTCGAGAACATCGAGCACCTTCGGGACGACGCGTTCACGTTCGTGAACCACGACGTCATCGAGCCCATCACGACCGATGAGCCCGTCGACTTCGTCTACCACCTCGCCGCTCTCGCCAGTCCCATCGACTACCTGCGCATGCCGCTGCATTCGCTCAAGACGGGGTCGTACGGGACACATCACGCGCTGGGACTTGCGAAGTTCAAGCGGGCGCGTCTTCTGCTGACGTCGACGAGCGAGGTCTACGGCGATCCCCAGGTGCACCCGCAGCCCGAGACCTACTGGGGCCACGTGAACCCCATCGGCCCCCGGGGTGTCTACGACGAGGCGAAGCGCTACTCCGAGGCGCTGACGATGGCGTACCACCGGCAGCAGGGCGTGGACACCGGCATCGCGAGGATCTTCAACACGTACGGGCCGAAGATGAGGCCGAACGACGGCCGCGCGATCCCGACGTTCCTCGATCAGGCGCTCGCGAAGAAGCCCCTCACGGTGTTCGGCGACGGCTCACAGACGCGGAGCTTCTGTTACGTCGACGACCTGATCCGCGGGCTCGTGCTGCTCGCGGAATCCGACGAGCATCTCCCCGTGAACCTCGGCAACCCGGACGAGAAGCCGTTGCTCGAGCTCGCGGAGACGATCATCCGGCTCACGGGCTCGTCGAGCGAGATCGTCTTCGAAGCGCTCCCGGTGGACGATCCGCAGGTGCGGCAACCGGACATCACGCGCGCGAAGCAACTGCTCGGCTGGCAGCCGGAGATCGAGCTGGAGGACGGCTTGAGGAAGACCATCGCCTCCCTCGGGCACGAGGCCGCCGTCAGCTCGTCGTAGCGTCGTGTCGCTCGGGGAGCTGTACGAGACCCACCACCGCGAGCGTCGAAACTCGGGAGAGTTCGTCTTCGTCCCGGAGCGAATCCCGCTCTTTCAGGAAGCGATCGGACGAGGCCGCCGCGTGCTCGATCTCGGCTGCCGCTCCGGCGCACTCACCCGTCACTTCCTCGAAGGGAACGAGGTCGTGGGCGTCGACGTCGACGAGAACGCGCTCGCGAAGGCCCAGGAGCTCGGGATCGTCACCATCACCGCTGACGTCGAGGCGCCGCTGCCGCTCGACAGCGAGACCTTCGACGCGGTGGTGGCAGGGGAGCTGCTCGAGCACGTCCGCTTCCCGCAGGCGCTCGTTGCCGAGGCGCGCCGTGTCCTCAAGCCCGGCGGGGTCTTCGTGGGTTCCGTCCCGAACGCGTTTCGGGTGCAGAACCGCCTTCGCTTCCTCCGCGGGCGTCAGCCCGACAAGGACCCGACGCACGTGCACATGTTCACGGGAGCCGAGATCGGGGAACTGCTCGCCGACTTCGCGGACCTCCAGATCACGTACCTCGGCGGTCGCTACCGGCCGATCCACGCGCGCCTGCTCGCGCAGGATCTCTTCTTCTCCGCGCGGAAGCCCGGCTAGCGCCCGAACGACGCGCGCCGCTCCACGTCCGCCTCGTCCACCATGTGCCCGTCGCGCTCCACGTAGCCGTCCTTGCCCCCGACGACGAGCAGCACGAGATCGTCGGTCTCGCTCGCGTTCGAGACCCTGCGCGGGGTCGTCGACTCGACATGGACGAGCCCGCCCGGACCGAGGATCCGATCCTCGTCCTCGACCTCGACCCGCGCTCGAGCCGGAGTGCACGAAGTAGAGCTCGTCCTGCGTGTCGTGGTAGTGGTGGAAGCCCTCGTAGCCCGGCGGATAGACGATGACGTTCGCGCCGAAAGCCGTTACCCCGAGCGGCACGCGCACCTTCCGGAAGCCGTACCCCTCGCCGAGCTCGTCGATCGTTCCGAAGCTGTGTCCCATCGCTAACCCTTTCGTTCGAGGAGGAAGTCCGCCGTCCGTCGCAGACCGTCTTCGAGCGGCACCGTCGGCTCGTACCCGAGCGCCTGGCGCGCGTCGCTCACGTCGGCCCAGGAGTCACGGAGGTCGCCTGCGCGCGGTGGCAGATACCTGCGCTCGACCGGCTTGTCGAGCAGACGGCCGATCGTCTCCGCGAGCTCGTTCACCGTCGCGGGCGAGCCGGAGGAGACGTTGAAGATGCGCCCGCTGACGTCGTCCTGGTCGGCGGCCTGCAGGTTCGCCGCCACGACGTTGTCCACGTAGGTGAAGTCCCTCGACTGCCCGCCGTCGTCGAAGATCGTGACCGGCTCTCCGGCGGCGATCGCGGTGATGAAGAGCGGGACGACGGCTGCGTACTGCGAGCGAGGGTCCTGCCGCGGCCCGAAGACGTTGAAGTAGCGGAGAACGACCGTCTCGAACGGATACACGCGCGCGAAGCTGACGCAGTACCGCTCGGCGGCAAGCTTGGCGACGCCGTACGGCGAGATCGGGTCCGGTCCCATCGACTCGCGAAGCGGGAGCTCCGGCTGGTTGCCGTAGATCGACGACGAGGATGCGAAGACGACGCGGCGCACCCCTTCGTCACGCGCTGCCAGCAAGACGTTGAGCGTGCCTTCGACGTTCACGGCGCTCGACGTCAGCGGATCCTGCACCGAGCGCGGCACCGAGCCGAGCGCCCCGAGGTGGAAGACGACCTCGACCTCTCGAACGGCGTTGTGGACGCGCTCGTAGCTCCGGAGCTCACCTTCCACGAGCTCGACGTCGCGCCCGAGTCCCGCCAGGTTGCCGCGGTTTCCGGTCGAGAAGTTGTCGAGCACGCGCACCTCGTCGCCGCGCGCGAGCAGGGCGCGAACGAGGTTCGACCCGATGAAGCCCGCTCCGCCGGTGACCAGGACCTTCACGCCGCAGTGACCGTACTAGACACCTGCCTGGTCCTCGACGGTGGCGGCTCCGGCGGCGGCCAGCCCGAGTAGCAGGCACGTCGCCGCCTGGAGGGGGATCCCGGCGACGATTCCGAGCGAGGCCCACTCGCCCGCGAGGGTGAGCAGCGCGCCGAGCACGACGAGCCCCGCTCCCGTCGCCCACGGGGTCGGTGCGTGGGTCACCGTTCGCCAGGCGAGAACGAGGCCGCCGCCTCCCACGGCGAGCAGGAGGAGCAACCCGACGATGCCCGCGTCCGCGAGCATCTGGATGTACAGGTTCTGGACACCCCACTCGTGCTCGGGCGCGGGGAACGCGAGCTCGACGACGTCCGGGAAGCGCTCGTGGGCATCCTCGAGATACGGCTCGAAGACGTCGGCCCGCGCGGACCGCTGCCAGCCAACGCCTGCGATCGGGTTGTCCTCCCAGATTCTGAGGCCGATGTAGGCGAGCACGGTTCGCTGCGAATAGGTCTCGACGCCCTGGGGCGGCTCGTCGCCGCGAACCCCGAGAAAACGCACGAACTGCTCGAGCGAGTCTGCGCGGATCGCCGTCACGCCTCCCGCGACGACCAGGACGAGCGCGAGGACGGCGAGGAAGCGGCGGGGCGAAGGGTCGAAGCGGCGCCGGGCGGCGATCGAGAGCACGAGAGCACCGAGCGCGAATCCTCCGGCGGCGGCGAGCGAGCCGGCGAGCATCAGGCCGAGCACCCCTGCTACGAGAGCGGTCGTCACGAGCGGCGCCGCTGGGGGCCGCCTTCGCTCGCAGAGGACTCCCGCAATCGCGAAGGCGGCGCTGATCGCGCTGAGCGCGGCTAGGTCGTGGTGTCCCAGGAAGGAGGGCTGACGCCAGCCTGCGTTCCACGCATCGAAGATGTCGAGGCCGAAGAACTGAACGAGAGCGACGGCCGACGCGACTGCCGACCAGAGGACGAGGCTCCCGAGGACGATCGCGAGGTCCCGCACCCGTCGCAGGAGGAGCGGCACCGCCAACGCGAGGAGGGCGTACTCGACGAGCTTGAAGTAGCTCACCAGGTGATCCTCGAAGAGGGGATCGTCGACCGAGGACGGGCGTAGCGCCTGGAAGGCGAGCCAGAGGAGAAGCGCGAGCCCGGGAAGCCAGAGGATTCGCGCCGCGCCCAGTCCGCGCGTTCCGAGCTTCGCCGCGGCGACGATCGCGGCAACGACGACCACGAGCACGGCGAAGTCCGAGAGGCGGACGTCGACCGACGTCGAGCCGACATCGATCGCGAGCTCCGGCTGGTACTTCTCGTGGAAGAAGAGAAATGGGATGGCGATCGCGAGGAGGACGGCTCCAAGCGTGTCGCGATCGACGAGTTCGCGAAGGGGGCGCACGCGGACTCGGACTCTAGACTCAATAAAGTGGCCTCCCGCGTTTTCTGGCGCCGGTCCGCGACCGCCGCGTGGGTCTACATCGCGGTCGTGCTCGGCATTCTCGGCACGGTCGTCGCGGCTCGCGTCCTCGGTCTCGAGGAGTTCGGCATCTATGTCACCGCGCTCACGGCGGTCGGCTTCTTCCAGGTTCTCCTCGACCTCACCGTCGAGGAGCCGCTGACGAAGTTCGGGTTCCGCTACGCCGTCAACGAGGAGTGGGGGAAGCTGCGCAGGCTCTTCGTCCGGGCGCTGCAGGTCAAGTTCGCCGGCGGCGTGCTCGCGGCGCTCGCGCTCGTGCTCCTCGCGCCGGTCGCGGACACGCTCTTCGGCGCGGAGGATCTTGCCGTTCCGATCCTCGTCGGCGCGCTCCTGCCCCTGGTGCAGGCAACCGAGAACGTCGGCGCGACGGCGCTCCTGCTCCGCGGGCGCTACGACCTGCGGGGTGCGTACCAGGCGTTTGCGATGGCGCTTCGCCTGGGGGCGATCGCGATCGGCGCACCGCACGGAGTCACCGCGACGCTGGCGGCGATGGTCGTCGCGCAGGCGATAGCGACCGTGGCGGTCTCAGGGGTCGGGCTGGCGGCGTTCCGCCGCTTTCCGTCCGCTCCTGCGCAGCCGTTGGGGACAGACCGGCGCGAGGTCATCTCGTTCACCCTGCAGTCGAGCCTCGGCACCGGGGTCGTCTCACTGCGTACGACGCTCGTGCCGCTCGTCCTCGGCATCGTTGCCGGGCCGACGCAGGTCGGTCTCTTCCGGATCGCCCAGACCCCGCAGACGGGACTCGCCGCAGCGAGCTCGCCGGCGCGACTCGTCCTCCTCACCGACCAGACGCGCGCGTGGGAGCACGGCCGGCGCGAGGGCGTGCTGCAGGGCGTGCGGAAGTACACCCTGGTCGCTGCGGCGATGATGCTCGTCGCTCTACCGGCGTTCCTGCTCGCGATGCCGTGGCTCGTCGAAACCGTATTCGGCAGTGAGTACTCCGGGGCCGTCGACGCGGCTCGCATCGTGGTCGTGGCAGCCGCGATCCAGTTTGCGCTCGGGTGGTCGAAGTCGCTTCCGGTCACGATCGGCCGGCCTCGGCTCCGGATCGTGACGCACGGGCTCGAGGCGATCGTCGTGATCCCGCTCGTCGCCGTGCTGGGGTCGGAATGGGGTGCGACGGGAGCTGCCGTGGCCGTGCTCGTCGCGACCCTCGTGTTCGCCGCCGCGTGGGGCGTCGCCCTCGCGCGCCTTCGGCTCGACCTGAGGACACAGCCCGAGAGTGGCGCGGTGACGCCGTGAAGGTCCTCATCGTCTCGGGGATCTGGCCGCCCGACGTCGGAGGGCCGGCGAGCCATGCGCCGGAGCTCGCGGAGTTTCTTCTTGCGCGCGGGCACGCCGTCGAAGTGGTCACGACCGCAGACGCTCCACCGAAGGAGGAGACGTACGACGTTCGCTGGGTCGACCGGGCGGCGCCCGCCGGAGTGCGGCACGCGCGCGTCGCTGCCTGGATCCGTGAGCGGGCGACGCACAACGACGTCGTCTATGCGACGAGCATGCTCGGGCGCGCAGTCCTCGGCACGACGCTCGCGCGGCGGCCCGTCGTCGTCAAGCTCGTCGCCGACGAGGCGTACGAGCGTGCGCGGCGCTGGGGGCTCTTCGACGGCGACCTCGACTCCTTCCAGCGCTTCGCCGGCGGGGTGCGGGTACGGCTTCTGCGGAAGGCGCGCAATCGCGCGCTTCGTCGCGTGAACCACCTCGTCTGCCCGAGTTCCTACCTCGCGGAGCTTGCGGTCGGCTGGGGTGTTCCGCGGGAGCGCGTCACCGTGCTGCCGAACGCGGCGCCACCGCTTCCCGCGCTTCCCGACCGCGAAGAGGCTCGGGCGCGGCTCGACGTGGACGGGCCGATGCTCGCGTTCGCGGGGAGGGTCACGAAGCAGAAGTCCCTCGGTGTGGCGCTCGCCGCGCTCTCCCAAGTCGAAGACGTCTCGCTGCTCGTTGCGGGCGACGGCCCGGACTTGCCCGAGGTACGGACGCGTGTCGCGGAGCTCGACCTCGACGGCCGTGTTCGGTTTCTCGGGCCGCTCGGCCGTGACGAGGTTCTCACGCTCTTTCGTGCGGCGGACGCGTCGCTCGTCACCTCGTCCTGGGAGAACTTCCCGCACACGGTCGTCGAGGCGCTTGCGGTCGGGACGCCGGTGATCGCGACCAGCGTCGGGGGCGTGCCGGAGCTCGTGCGCGACGGCGTGAACGGCCTGCTCGTCCCGCCCGGGGACGTCGAGGCCGTTGCAAGAGCGATTCGCCGCCTGCTCGACGACACGGGAGCTCGCGAGCGTCTCGCCGCCGCGGCGGCGCCATCAGTGGAGCAACTCCAGTACGAGCACGTGTACTCGAGGCTCGAGGCGATCCTCGAGACGGCGTCGCGATGAGCCGTCGGCGCGTGCTGCTGGTCGGCCGAGGCCGCTTTCGCTTCCCGCTCGGCCGCACCCTCGAACGCCGCTTCGACGCGCTCTCCGCCGAGCTCGACTGGCGCCAGCTCGGGACGGCGCTCGACGGGAAACCCTCGCCCGACCCGCGACTCGTTCTCGCGCGTCGCTCCTCGATCGGGCTGCTCGACGGCCCTCTCTACTACCTGCGCCTCACGCGCCGAATCGCGCGCGAGCTTCGTCGGTTCGAGCCCGACGCCGTCGTCGCGCAGGGGGCGCAGGAGACGGCGCTCGCGCTCGTTGCCCGTCGCCTCGCGAGGTCGAGGAGCGCCGTGATCCTCGACCTGCACGGCGACTGGCGTGCGCCGACCAGGCTCTACGGCTCGAGGGCGCGACGCTTGCTCGATCCTCTTGCGGATGCCCTCGCGCGGAGCGCCCTTCGCCACGCGGACGCGGTCAGAACCATCAGCACGTATACGACCGAGCTCGTCCGGGCAGAGGGCATCGAGCCCGCGGCCGAGTTCCCCGCGTTCATGGACCTCGAGCCGTTCACGGCAGAGCCGATCGTGCCGCTCCCCGATGTGCCGCGCGCGCTCTTCGTCGGTGTGCTCGAGCGGTACAAGGCGTTCGACATCCTCGCGGATGCGTGGCGCCGTGTCGTCCTGGCGATTCCAGACGCGACTCTGCACGTCGTCGGCCAGGGCACTCTCGCGCCGCTCGCCGAGAGGCTCGTCCATGAGCTGCCAGGTCAGGTGGAGTGGACGCCCTCTCTTCCCAACCGAGGAAGTCGCCTCGGCGATCGATGCATCGACATTGCTGGTGCTCCCGTCTCGCTCCGAGGGCATGGGGCGCGTCGTGATCGAGGCGGCGTGCCGCGGCCGGGCGGTCGTGGGAAGCCGGGTGGGTGGGATTCCCGACGTCGTCTCGGACGGTGAGACAGGGTTGCTCGTCTCACCTGGGGATGCGCAAGCGCTCGCAGATGCGCTTATCCGCGTGCTCGGCGATCGAGCCCTCGCGGAAAGACTCGGCGCTGCGGGGCATGAAGGAGTGGAGCGATGGGTGGTGACCCCCGACGAGTACGCACGCAGGCTCCGCGACCTCGTCGAGAAGGTCGTCTCGGCCTCGTAGGCCCCTACACTCAGCGCGATGCGGGCGGACCGGGCGAAGCAGCTCCTGAAGAACGGGCTCTACCGCGCGATCGGGGAGACGGTGAGCGGCGCCGGCACGCTCGACGGAGAGGCCGAGCGAACGCTGCGCGTGCTGATGTACCACAAGGTCAACGACCTCTGGCCGAACCCGACCACCGTGCCCACGAGCGTGTTCGACGAGCAGATGACGCTCCTCGCGGAGCTCGGGTACGGCCCTGTCACGCTCGACGCCGTCCTGGCGCACTACCTGCGAGGAGAGCCGCTGCCCGAGCGCGCGGTGCTCCTCACGTTCGACGACGGGTACCGGGACAACCTCGAGAACGCGCTGCCGATCCTCCAGCGCCACGGATATCCGGCCGTGCTCTTCGTACCGATCGGGTTCCTCGACGATGGACGTCCGCTCCCGCACGAGGAGTCTCTTCGGCTGCTCGGGATCCGCAACGAGACGGTGGACTGGGACGAGCTCGCCGCGCTCGAGGAAGGCGGCGTCCGGATCGAGTCGCACGGGATCGGTCACCAACCGCTTTCAGAGCTCGAGCCGGCCGAGGCCACGCGTGAGATCGCGCTCTCGAAGCTCCGGCTCGAGGAACGGCTCGGGCGAGAGGTCGAGGCGTTCGCCTTCGTGAAGGGCTCGCTCGCGGACTACCGCCCCGAGCACGCGAGCCTCGTGCAGCAGGCGGGCTACAAGATCGCCTTCACGTCGGTCTCGGGAGCGAACGCGTCGTCGACCGATCGCTTTCGGCTGCGTCGCTACAACGTCGAGCCGTATCCGGCGCGAACATTCGAGCTCGTGCTCGCCGGCGCGTGCGATCTGATCGCGGTCAAGGACACGGTGACAGGCACGCGGGTGCGCCGCGCGTTCAACTCGGCGCTCGGCACGGCGTCGAGGTGAGCGAGGAGTTCACCCTCGAGCCGTACGAGCCCTCGCACCGCGACGACTACCTCGGCCTTCTCGGCAAGGCGTGGGGCGGAGGCGCGATGGGAGGCGAGACCTTCGACTGGTGGTTCGACGGCAATCCGGCCGGCAGCCTGCGCTCGGTCGCGATCCGCGAGGGTCGGGTGGTCGGAGTGGCGGGTCACAGTCGCTGTCGGCTCGTCATCGGTGGGAACGAGACCCTCGGGCAGTTCTCCGTGCACGCCGTGACTGCGCCTGAGGCCCGCGGCCTGGGCATCTTCCGCGCACTCGAGCTCCGGCATGAGGACCAGGGGCGCGAGCAGGGGTCAGCTTGCGTTCTGGCGTTCGCGAGCGCTCCGACGCGTCCGCTGTTTCTCGAGCCGCTCGGGTGGACGCAGATCGACCGCAGGCGCGTGTGGGCGAGACCGCTACCGATGGGACGCCGCGGTCTGGCGAGGACGCCGACGCGGTTCGAGGCCCGACACGAGGACGCGTATACGCGAGGTCGCGCCTCGGCTTCGGAACCACGTCGTCCGCGACGGCCGCTACCTCAACTGGCGGTACGTCGACTCGCCGCGCGACTACCGCCTGCTCGAGACGGACGATGGCGGCTTCGCGGTGGTGGGCTTCACCCGGAAACGTGGACTGCGACTGGCCCTCCTGATGGAGCTCGTAGGCCGAAGCGAGGACTGCAGAGCACTGCTTCGCGGTGCGCTCGCTTCGGCGCGTGGGACGGCCGCGCTGCTCGCGGTGCCGTCTCCAGTCCTTCCGCGCTCACGGCTCCTCCGGCACGGGTTCCTTCCGACGACCTATCGCCTCGACTTCATGGGCAAGGGGCTCGCCGAATCGCTGGACGCCCGGTCGGAGGCGTGGACGGTCTCCTTCGGCGATACGGACTTCTTCTGAGAATGACCCGCCTCGTCTTCATCACGCAGCAGGTCGACCCGGGCCACCCTGCGCTTGCCGCGACGGTGCCGAAGATCGCCGCGCTCGCGGCACTCGTCGACGACGTCGTGGTTCTGGCCGACGGCGCCGTCGAGGATGTCCTCCCTCCGAACTGTCGCGTCAGGACGTTTCGCGCGAGCGTCAAGGTCGGCCGCGGAGCCCGCTTCGAGGCTGCGCTCGCGCGCGAGCTCCCCGGACTGCGCGGAGGAGCGGTCGTCGCGCACATGTGCCCGATCTACGCGGTGCTCGCGGCGCCGCTCGTGCGGCCGCTGCGCGTGCCACTCCTGCTCTGGTTCACGCACTGGCGCGCGAGTCGGCTGCTGCGCGCGGCCGAACGGGTGTCGACGGCCGTCGTGTCCGTCGACCGTCGCTCGTTCCCGCTCGAGTCGGACAAGGTGAAGGCGATCGGGCACGGCATCGACCTCTCCGAGTTCTCCTGTTCATCGCCGCCAGACGGCGACACGCTTCGGCTGCTCGCGCTCGGGCGCTACTCACGCGCGAAGGGGCTCGACGTCGTCCTCCGCGCGATTGCTTCGGTAGACGGCGACCTCGCGCTCGACGTCTACGGCCCGGCATTGTCGGAGGATGAGCGCGTACACCGCGAGGAGCTGGAGCGACTCGTCCTGGAGCTCGGCCTGGATCGACGCGTCACCCTTGGTGATGCAGTGCCGCGAGCACAGGTGCCGTCCCTCTTCGCGAGCCACTCCCTTCTCGTGAACAACATGCGCGCAGGCGCGCCGGACAAGGTCGTCTACGAAGCGGGAGCCAGCTGCCTTCCGGTGGTCGCCTCGAACCCGGTCTTCGACTCGTTCCTCGAGCCCGAGCAGCGCTTTGGGCGCGAGAGCCCGGAGGAGCTCGCGAACCGACTACGCGAGTTCGCCGCACTGGATTCGAGCGCTCGAGCTTCGTGCGGAGAACGGCTTCGCCGCCGGGTCGAAGAGAGCCACTCGGTCGAGTCGTGGGCGCGCGGTGTTCTCGAGGCGGCGGGAATCGCCCGATGACTCCTCCCGCGGGACGCGTGCTGCACGTGCAGAAGGTCGCGGGCATCTCCGGCTCCGAAGCACACCTGCTCCAGCTCCTGCCCGACCTTCGTGCGCGAGGCTGGGACGTGGATTTCCTCATGCTCCACGAGGACGAGCTCGGCGCCTGGGAGTTCGCCCGCGAGCTCAGGGGGCGCGGCGTGCCGCTCGACGACGTGCGCCTACGCGGCGACGTCGACCCGATCGCGTACACGGAGGTCGCGACCCGGCTCGCGCGAAAGCGGCCGCGCGTCCTGCACACCCACCTCGTCCACGCGGACGTGTACGGGCAGATCGCGGGCGCGATGGCACGGATCCCGCTCCGCCTCTCGACCAAGCACGGGTTCAACTGGTTCCGCGAAGGGCGCTTCTTCGGCCTGGCTGACCGCGCAGTCGCCTCCCTCGCGCACGTCCACATCGCGATCTCGCAGGGCCTTGCGAGCTATCTCGCCGAGGTCGAGGGGTTCGACGAGGGCGAGTTCGAGATCGTCCATTACGGGATTCCCGCCCGAGACGGAGTCTCGCCGTACTCCGGCTCCGAGCCGCACCTGCTCTGCGTAGGCCGGCTGATCCCGGTCAAGGGCCACCTCGTCCTCCTGCGCGCGCTCGCCCAAGCGCGCGACCGCGTTCCCGGGCTCGTCCTCGACGTCGCCGGCCAAGGTCCGCTCGAGCCCGCGCTTCAGGCGTACGCACGCGAGCTCGGAGTGGGAGACGCGGTCCGCTTCCTCGGGTTCGTCTCGCCGGTGCAGGAGGCGATCGAGAGCGCCGCCATCGTGGTCGTTCCTTCGCTCGGCGAGGGATTCGGCATGGTCGCGCTCGAGGCCATGGAGCGAAGTCGGCCGGTGGTCGCGAGCGCAGTCGGTGGGCTGCCGGAGATCGTCGCCGACGGCGAGACGGGACTCGTCGTCGAGCCGGGTGACGCGGAGGCGCTCGCCGACGCGCTGGTGGCCCTCGCGTCCGACCTTCCGCGTGCGGCTGCGATGGGTGAAGCCGGGAGGCGCAGAGCGATCGAGTCGTTCACGCCGGAGCGCTCGACGGAAGGGGTCGAGGAGCTCTACCTGCGCGGGTTCAAGGCGTCTTCGTAAGCCGCCACGGTCCGTTGCGACATGCGCGCGACCGAGAACTCGGCTCGTGCACGAATCAGGGCGGCTTCACCCATGCCGGCTGCTCGCGCCGGGTCGTCGAGCAGCGCGTTCACCGCTCGGGCGAGCTCGCCGGGATCGTCCGGCGGCACGAGCAGCCCGGTCTCGCCGTCGGCCACGATCTCCGGGATCGAGCTGACCGTGGTCGCGACGATCGGGCGCTCGCACAGCATCGCCTCGAGGAGGGCCAGGCCGAAGCCCTCCCACCGCGCAGGGTGAACGACGACGTTCGCGCGGCGAAGCCACCAGGCGACGTCCCCCACGCGCCCGGGAAAGCTGACCGCATCGGCAACGCCGCGTGTCGCCGTTAGCTCGGCGAGCTCTGCGCGGAGCGGGCCCTCGCCGAGCACGACCAGCTGCACGTCGGCGTGCCGCTCCCGCACCTTCGCCAGCGCGTCGATCGCGACGTCGACGCCCTTCTGCCGGACGAGCCGGGAGACGGCAACGAGAACCGGGGCTCCGGAAGGCAGGTCGGGGCCGCCGGGTGGCCCCCATGGCTCAGGCGGAGAGTCGAGCCCGTAGTGGACGACGCGGACTTTCGAACTTGGAAGCCCCACGACGTCGCGGTTGAACCGCGCAAGAGACTCGGTGATGCAGAGCACGAGCGCGGCTCGTCGCGTGAGCAACCTCTCGAGATAACGCCCCTTTCCGGACCGGAACGGATCGTCGTTGTGCTTCGTCGAGACGAGCGCCGCTCGGGCTCGCGCGGCGGCAATCGCCCCGTAGACGTCCGCATGCACGAGGTGCGTGTGCACGACGTCCGGACGGAGTTTTCGAACGGAGCGAAGCACTCGGCGTGCGAGGAGCGGGTCGACGTCGCGCGGGCACGGAAGTCGTTCGAACGGCACGCCATGTTCGGCAAGTGCGGCGTAGAACGGCTCAGGGGAAGCATTCGTGTCGTCGAGCCCGAGAAAGCGGGCGTCGATTCCGCTCGCGCGGAGCGTAGGCAGGAGCTCGATGACGTGTCGTTCCGAGCCGCCTATCCCCCCGATCCGCTGAATGTGAAGGACCTTCACGCGTGGAGTACCGGTCGCGAGCGGCGCTCTCGCAGCCATGACCATCCGCGGACGATCGCGACGGCGGCGAGCAGGGCGAGCAGGAAGTCGAAGGGGGCGCGGTAGCGCACGGTGCCCGCGAACACCATCGCTGCGAGCGTGTTGTAGCCGACGAGCAACGCCACGAGCGCCACGAATCGACGCGATGCGAGAAGCGCGCCAACGATCGCGAGGAGGTACACGGCGATCATGTATGCCGGCTCGACGACATCGCGGCCGAGCTCGGCGACGCGTCCTCGCCCGGCGTCGTCGGAATCGACGGAGAAGGTCGGGCTCCACAACATCACCACAGCCTGAGCCGCGAGCCGGCCCTTCTCGTCGGGCTGCTCCCGCCAGAAGTCGAAGACGAGCTCGCGGTAGTAGCGCTGCTGGGCGCACTCGTCGACCTCCGTGGGCATGCCCGCGAGGGTCAAATCCGCCGCGAGCTCGGGCCAGGGAGGCCCGTTCGGCGGCTCGGGCACGTCATCTATCCAGCCGCCCCGATCGAGCGTCCCCCGGGTCGCCTCGTTGTTCGCTTTCCAGAGCGCGCGCGTGTCGGTCGTGAGCACGAAGCAGCCGACGTTCACCTCGTTGCGAGCCATCCAGGGCATGACGACGATCGCGGCGCCCGCGACGACCGAGGCGGCGAGCAACAGCGAGCGTCTCGTGCGCTCGAGCGGGAACGCGACGAATGCCGCGAGCAGGAGCGGCAGGAGCGCCAGGCGGGCATTTCCCAGGATCGCGAGCCCAGCCGCTCCTCCCAGCGCAAGCGCGAGCAAGACGCCCTTGCGCTCCGCGACGACGACCGCGAGAAGTGCGACGACCGCGAGGACCAAGCCGTCGAGCACTTCCCGGTTCAGGTGCATGTCGTGCCAGACGAGGAACGGGTGCAGCGTCGCGATCGTCGCGCCGACGACGCCAACTGACAGCGACGCAACACGCCGCCCGATCTCGAGCACGACCACCGCGGTCAGAGCCGCAAGCGCGATGTGGGCGATCCCGACCACGAGCCAGTGCCGCTCGAGGATCTGGTACAGGCCCGCAAGAAACCATGCGTACAGGGGCTGCGTGTAGCCGGAGGGCCGGCCTGGCAGGAACCCGAACGTCCCGCTCGCGACCAACGTTTGCGCGAAGCGGTCGCTCTTCTCGACCAGCTGTTCGAGGATCTTCCCCCGCTCGGAGACGAGGACGGCCACCCGCGGGACGACCGCCGCCACCAGCACGAACGCGATCGCCCGACCGCGTGTCATCCGTGTTGGACGGCGAGATCGGGCGCTCGCGTGAGGGCCGTGTCGAGCCACGCGCGCTGCCAGAGCTCGAGCACGAGGAGGCACCAGAGCCGGTGGCCGTGGTCGTGCTCCCCGTCCACATGCTCGGCGAGCAAGCGCTTGACCACGCTCGGCTGCACCTGCTCCCGGCCCCTCGTACGTGCGTCGAGCAGCGTGTCGCCGGCAAGCTCGCGCAAGGGCCCACGGAACCAGGCACCGAGCGGAATGCCGAAGCCGGTCTTCCGTCGTGAGGCGAGGTCGGTGGGGATGAGATCGGCGAACGCACGGCGAAGCGCGAGCTTCCCACGCCGACCCTCCAGACGGAGGGAGTCGGGGAGGGAGACGCCGAGCTCGAGCACTTCGTGATCGAGGAGAGGCGAGCGAAGCTCGAGCGAGGTTGCCATCGAGGCCCGATCGGCCTTCACGAGGAGGTCGTCGGGAAGGTACGTGCTCGCGTCGAGCCGCTGCAGCCCCGCGATCCCGGCGGCCGGCGGATCGCCGAGTAGGCCCGAGACCGGCTGCGGCGCACCGATCGCGGCGGTGAGGCCAGGGGTGTAGAGCTCTGCCCGCAGCGCTTCCGGGAATACCTCCATCAGCGCGCCGTAACGCTCGCGCGCCGGTAGCGCCGCTGTCTCGAGGAGGCGTGCCGCGCGAAACGCGGGCGAGCGCCGCTCTCGACGCCCGGTCGGAAGAGCCCGCAGCGCTCTCGCGCCGAGGCCCGGCACGACTGGCACGCGACCGATCTTCTGTGCGATCTCCGTCGCGGCGTACCGCTCGTATCCCGCGAAGGACTCGTCCCCGCCGTCACCTGTGAGCGCGACCGTGACGTGGCGCCGTGCGACCTCCGAGATGAGGAAGGTCGGGAGGATTGCCTCGTCCCCGAGCGGTTCGTCCAGGAAGGACGTCAACCGAGAGACGAGCTCCACGGGATCGGGCTCCACCACGAGCTCTTCGTGCACCGTGCCGAAGGCCTCTGCTGCGATGCGGGCGGGGCTCCGCTCGTCGTAACGCGGGTCCGGAACACCGACGGTGAACGTGCGTACGGGGTCGCTGGACGCCTGTGCCATCAGTCCGACGACGATCGTCGAGTCGATCCCACCGGAAAGGAGAGCGCCGAGTGGCACGTCGCTGACGAGCCTGCGCCGCACGGCCCCCGTCACGGTCGTGCGTACGAGCTCGAGCCAGTCCTCCTCTGCGAGCTCGCGCGGTTCGGGCTCGAGCTCCCAGAATCGTTGTGTCCGGATTTCCCCGCCCTCCCACACGAGGACGTGACCGGGAGCGAGTCTCCGGATCCCCGCGACGCCGGTCTCCACGCCAGGGACGTACTGGAGCGCCAGGTACGCGTCGAGTGCCCGCGGATCGAGCTCGCGACGCAGCCCGGGCAGCAGGAGCAGGGCCTTCAGCTCGGATGCGAACGCGAGGGAGCCGTCCGGCAACGAGACGTAGTGCAGCGGCTTCTTCCCGACCCGGTCGCGAGCGAGGACGAGTCGTTCGCGCGTGCGATCCCAGAGCGCGATCGCGAACATGCCGCCGAGGGCGGCAGGAAAGTCGACGCCGTGCTCCTCGTACACGTGCGGGATCACCGCCGTGTCGCCGGTTCCCGGCATCGCGTGGCCGCGCTTCGCGAGGTCACGTCGAACCTCGTCGAAGCCGTACAGCTCCCCGTTGAAGACGGCGACGACGTCTCCGGACTCGTTCTTCGCGGGCTGGTCTCCCGTCTCGAGGTCGACGACCCGAAGGCGGCGATGACCGAGGACGCAACGGCCGAGGGCGGTAACGCCCCCCGAGTCGGGACCTCGATGAACGAGGGCCGCGGTCATGCGCGCCACGACGTCCGGGTCGGCCGGAGCGGAGGGCGATACTAGTCCGCTGATGCCGCACACGACGCGGAAACGGTACGCGGTCGTCTCCTGCCACGTCGAACGACCTCTCGAGGACGAGACCTGGGGCCGGTTCTCCGCAGCGCAGGAACGACGACCCGGCGGATTCCCCATCGCCGCTCTGATGCGCCCAGCAGATCCGGCCGCCGGCGAAGACGAGGACGAGTGGCTCGAGCGAGCGCGCGAGGCCGCCGCGCGCGGCCCGCTCGGCCACCACACGCACTGGACGGCTCCTGACCACGCGCGGCCGACCGGAGGCTCTCCCTCCGAGCGCGTGCTGGCGGAGGGGCGGCGGCTGCATGAGATCGGTCTCGCGCCGACCCTCTTCTGCGGCGGCGGGTGGTACACGGACACCGACGTGGCCGAAGCGTGCGCCGAGCTCGGCTACGTCGACTGCACGCCGCGCGCGTCGCGTCCCACGTATCTCGGCCCGAACGAGGCGTGGGCCTCGCTTCCGGAGCCGGCGCGAATTCGGCTTCCGTCGGGCCGCATGCTGGCGGCGATCCCGACCACGCACTCGCTCGGGCGACCTCGCGCGAGCGCTTCCCCGTTGGCGAGGGCTCCCCACGGTCACGCATGTCTACTTCCACGACACCGATCTCGTAGATCGCCGCCGACGGCTGCTCCTCGACGCCGTCTTGCGTGTGCTGGCGCGCGTAGCGGAGCCCGCGGATCGCGGAGTCTCGCCGCCGTGCCGAAGCCGCGCCCGAGATCGCGTGGGCACCGTCGCGCATGCGACCTAGTGACGGACTGTTACTAGGGACCCGGTCTGCGTTCTGAGGCTGGCTCTAAGCTTCCTGCCGTGTCCAAGGCCGCTCCCCCGGCCGAGACCTCTCGTCCTGCCCCGGCTCCGGCGCCCGCAGGGCGCGACGTCCGCGCCTCCCGCGTCTACGTCCTCTCGCGTGGGCCGATCCTGAGCCTCGTCCGCAGAGCGCTCTCGGTGCTCGCGCTCGTCGCGCTCGACATCGCCGGGCTCGCGCTCGGGATCTACCTCGCGCTCGTCGTGCGCGAGCTCGTCCGAGGCGAGGGCGACATCCTGTGGGGGCTGCTCTGGAGCGAGGGGCCGGCGGAGTGGCTCAAGTTCGCAGCTCCGATCACCGTCCTCGTGTTCGCCCAGGCGGGACTGTACGGGCAGCGCGAGCGCCGGCCCGGAGCCGGTCGCATCCTCGCGTCGCTCATCGTCGTCGCCCTGATCGTTCTCGCGTTCGGGCTCGGTACGGGGTACGACTTCACGACCTCGGGGCTCATCCCGACCGCCGTCCTCGCGTCGGCCTTGACGATCGGCCTTCTCCGCGCCTCCTACGAGTCCGTCTCGCTCGAGGTGATGCGGGCCGCGGGGATCCGGCGCAGAGTCGTGCTCGTCGGTGAAGGCAAGAGCCTGGTCGACCTTCGGAACACGCTTGCAGCCGCGCGGGGCGGGCTCGCCTACGAGTTCGTCGGCGTCGTCGCGCAGGACGGGATTCCGGGTCTCCGTCGCCTCGGCAGGCAGGGAAGAGCTTGCGAGCGTGCTCGAGGACGTGCGCCCGGACGAAGTGATCCTCTCCGAGGCGCACTTCGACGAGCGGCACGGTTCTCGACGTCGTCGAGCAGGCGCACCGGCAGGGAATCAAGGTTCGCCTGGCTCCCGACACGACCGAGCTCCTCGTCCAGCGAGGCGAGTACGTGCCCGGCCACGGGGCGCCGCTCTTCGAGCTCAGGCCGCCCGTCCTGACCGGCTGGGACTGGGCCGTCAAGCGCGTGTTCGACATCGCCGTCAGCGTGCTCGTGGCGGTGCTTCTCCTGCCGCTCTGGGTGCTGATCGCGCTCGCCGTCAAGCTCGACTCGCGGGGCCCTGTCTTCTTCGTCGATCGGAGAGTCGGCGTCGGAGAGCGCGAGTTCGGGATGCTCAAGTTCCGGACGATGGTCGCGGAGGCAGCCGTCCTGCAGCCGGAGCTCGAGGACGCGAACGAGGCCGAGGGCGCGCTCTTCAAGATCCGCGACGATCCGCGGGTGACGCGCGTCGGCCGTGTCCTCCGCCGCTTGTCGCTCGACGAGATCCCACAGATCGTGAACGTGCTCAAGGGGGAGATGAGCCTCGTCGGGCCCCGGCCGCTCCCGCTTCGCGACTACGAGCTGCTCGAGAACTGGCATCGCGCGCGCTACAGCGTGCTGCCGGGGATGACGGGGCTCTGGCAGATCTCCGGCCGGTCCGGGCTCACGTTCGACGATCTCGTCCGGCTCGACTTCACGTACCTCGAGAACTGGTCGATCTGGCTCGACATCACGATCATCGCGCGGACGATCCCCGCCGTGCTCGCAGGGCGAGGAGCGTATTGAGCGCACGCTCGCCGAAGATCCTCGCGGTCGCCTCCGCGGTCGACCTCGACTTTCGCTACGGCTGTACGCCTGCCTGGTGGCAGCTGTGGAAGGGCATGTACGAGGCGGGTGTCGACCTCGTCGTGACGCCCTACCGCGGGCGACCTGTCGAGTCGCCGTGGTGGCGGGTCGCGCCGAACCCGACCTACATCGAGGGTGAGTCGTACCAGGCCGTCCGAAACGTGGTCGCGCGCGTCAAGGGAGACCGCTACCTGCGCCGAGCGGAAGCGGAGCCCGAGGACTCGAGCCTCGACCGGCTCACTCGCGAGACGATCCGGCGGCTCGTGACGCCTCGCTGGAAGCGCCATCTCGAGCGCCTCGTCGAGAGAGAGCGACCGGATGCGGTCGTCGTCTACACGGTCCCGATGGCGCACCTGCGCGGGATCCCGACCGCGCTCCGCGACCGCTTCGGGATTCCCATCGTCTTCTACGACGGTGATGTGCCGATGAGCTTTCCCGAGTACGGAGGGATGGACACGGGGTTCAACCCGTACCACGGCGCCGACCCGTTCGAGTACGACCTCGTCGTCTCGAACTCGGAGGGCGGCGAGCCGCGGCTCCTCGAGCTCGGAGCGCGTCGGGCGGAGACGCTCTTCTGGGGCGCCGATCCCGAGTTCTTCTCGCCGCAGCCGGTCGAGAAGGAGATCGACGTCTTCTTCTACGGCTACGGGGACAAGTTCAGGCGCGACTGGATGAAGCAGATGGTCGGCGAGCCGTCGCGCAACGCGCCAGAGCTGGACTTCGCCCTCGGCGGGCTCGACTTCCAGGGCGACACCGGCGCGGCGCGCCATGCTCGGCGACGTCCCCTTCAACGTGTTCGCGCGCGCGATCTCGTCGGCCCGCGTCAACCTGAACATCACGCGCCGGCCGCACGCGACCGTTCCCGGGCTCCTCGACCGCGCGCCCCTTCGAGCTCGCATCCTCCGGCGCCGCGATCGTCTCGAATCCGCACGCCGGGATCGAGCGCTGGTTCGAGCCGGGAAGCGAGCTCGTGCTCGTCGAGAGCGCCGAAGAGGCGGTCGGCGGCATATCGCGAGCTCGTCGCCGACCCCGGGCAGGCCGAGGAGATGGGGCGGCGCGCGCGGGAGCGGGTTCTCGACGAGCACACGTACGCGCACCGGGCGCGGCGATTGCTCGACCTCGTCGGGCTCGGCGCTGGGGTTCCGGTATGAACCTCGGCCGGATCGTCGCGGTCGTCCCGGCGTTCGACGAAGCGGAGGTGATCGGCAGGGTCGTCGACGAGATACGCGCGTTCGATCCCGCGATCGACGTCGTCGTCGTGGACGACGCCTCGACCGACGAGACGGCGTCGGTCGCGGAGGCGCACGGCGCGACCGTGCTCCGGCTTCCGCACAACGTGGGCATCGGAGGCGCTGTCCAGACCGGCTTCAAGTTCGCGCTCGCCGAGGGCTACGACACCGCGGTCCGTCTCGACGGAGACGGCCAGCACGACGCAAGCGAGCTCGGAAAGCTGCTCGCCCCGCTCGAGCGCGGCGAGGCCGACCTCGTCATCGGCTCTCGCTTCGTCGACTCCGGCGGCTCGTACCGGCCTCCGTTCGCGCGCCGTATCGGGATCCGCGTCTTCGCCCGGCTCGTCTCGCTCCTGACCCGTCAGCGGGTCACCGACACGACCTCGGGCTTCCTCGCGCTCGACCGCATCGGGATCGAGCTGTTCGCAGCGGAGTACCCGCACGACTACCCGGAGGTGGAGGCGACGCTCGTTGCGCTCAGGAGCGGCCTGCGGCTCTCGCAGGTGCAGGTCGACATGCGCGAGCGCGAGACGGGGTCTTCGTCGATCACGTTCGTTCGATCGCTCTACTACATCGTCAAGGTCCTGCTCGCGCTGCTCGTAGCCAGCCTTCGCCGCTACCCGCGCCTCCAGGGAGCTCGCCGATGACCCCGCTCCGAGTCTCGCTCGTCGGCGTCGTCGCGTCGCTCCTCCTGATCCTGATCGTGCTCGAGCTCGTCCGCGGACGGCGGCTGAAGGAGCGGTACGCGCTGCTCTGGCTCGCCACAGGGATCGTGCTGCTCGTGCTCTCCGCCTGGCGCGAGGCGCTCAACACGATCGCCGGCTGGCTCGGCGTCACGGGCTACCCGCCGGCGGTCCTGTTTGCGGTCGCGACCCTCTTCATCCTGCTCGTCCTGCTCCACTACTCGACCGTGCTGTCCAGGCTCACCGACGAGAACGTGGAGCTCGCGCAGCGGATCGCGCTCCTCGAAGAGCGCATGTCGAGGCGTAACAAGGGCGAGGCAGGCCTCGCCCTACGGAGCGACGTACGCTCGGCTGAACGCGAAGACGTCACCCTGCGTGTCGTCGTCGAGCCAGTTCGTCCCGATCCCGATGCGGTACCACGCTCCGGGAGGCCCGTCGGCATCGAGGTACTCGGTATCTCGTGTCGTCGCGATCGGCACCGAGCGGACGAAGCAGTACCTGGACCGTGATCCGTCGGTGTTCTCGCACTCGACGTCGGGGCCCTCGTCGATCCGGTAGACGCGGTAGAAGACGTCCCCCAGCCACGGGCCTCCCGGCGTCCAGCTGAGGCGCAGCCCAGCGCTCGTGCGCTCGACCTCCAACTCCACGTCCTCGTCGATCGGGGTCAGGATGAAGTTGTCGACGTCGTCCTGGAACACGGCCCGCTCCGGGCGAGTGCTCGGCGTGGAGGCCGCGATCGCGACCGTTGGGATCGCGACGGTGAGGACAGCGGCCACTACCACCCAGCGCAACGTCAGCGGTCGAAACGCGACCGGTCGAAGCCTGTCTCCGAGACGCCGCGCAAAGGTCGGCACCAGTAGCGGGATCGCCGCGAAGAGGATCAGGTAGGCCGGCCAGGCGGGCATCAGGAGCCGCCAGAACGTGTTCGCCTGGATGTCCGCCCGCGTCGAGAACCCTTTCACGAGCAAGAACGCAGCGAGCCACCCCCCGAGCAACGCTGCGATCGAGCCACGGCCGACGCGGATGACGGCGAGCAGACCCGCGAACGGCGCCCACTGGGCGAGTCGCGCACTCCAGAAGAACTCGCGCAGCTGGTCCATCTGCAGTCGCCAGTGGTCGAGATCGAGCTCGATGTAGCGGTCGACGTCGAGCGCCACGAGACCCGCCCCGGCTGCAACTCGCGCCTCGTCCAGCGAGAACAGCGGAAGCTGGCCGAGCCCTCGCTCCTTCCAAAAGGCGAGCACGAGCAGGCTGGGGATGAGCGCAACGCCGAAGACGATCCCGTGTCTCCAGCGGCGCGCCACCAGGTACGCGAGAGCGGCGCCTGCGCCCATGAGGAGGTTGGGGGGCTTCATTCCCCCTGCAGCGCCGAGCAGCAGCCCCGCCAGCGCCGCCTCGGTGAGCCTGCTCGCGTCGAGCGAGCGGACGACGAACAACGCAGCGGCGAGCACGGCGACCATGGAGGGGAAGTCGGAGAGCGACGTGAGCCCGAGCGCCTGAGGGAGAAAGTGCTCGGTCCAGCGCTCCTGGTAGCGGTCGACGAACAGCGGGATCGACGCGAACGGCGTGGCAACCCACAGGAACGAGGCCCAGTAGCCGAACATGCGCCCGCCGATCCTGGCTGCGATCCCGTAGACGCAGAGGAGCGCGATCGGTGCGAGGACGAGGAGGTTCAGGACCATGATCGGCGGCATCGCCTGCACGAAGGTGGGGCCCGTGACCAGCATGATCGGCGCGAGAACCAACGACCAGAGGTAGCCGAGCTCGGTCGGAGGAAGCTCGAGGTGCCCGAGCAGCCAGCCCTGCGTCGTGATCCAGATCTGATCGCCGTTGTGGAACCACACCCAGCCGTTGTGTGGCACCGAAGCGGCGAGGAGGAGCGTTGCGACGAGTTGCGCGCTCGCCAGGGTGGCGAGGACGGCCCGTGGATGCTCGAGGAGTACGTCGAAGGTTCGGCTCGCCTCACGGGCGGCGGCGACCGAGGTGCTAGCGACTGACACTTGTAGCGCGGTTCGAGCGGTACCAGGCCGCGGTTCGCTCGATCCCGTCGCGCAGCTCGGTCGACGCCTCGAACCCGAACAGCTCGCGTGCTCGGCTCGCGTCGACGCTTCGGCGCGGCTGTCCGTTGGGCTTGGACGTGTCCCAGGTGATCGAGCCGTCGTAGCCCGTTACCTCGCCGATGAGCTCCGCGAGCTCGCGGATGGAGATCTCCTTCCCCGCCCCGAGATTCACCGGCTCCGGGCCGTCGTAGCGCTCTGCGGCCCGGACGAACCCCTCGACGCAGTCGTCGACGTACAGGAACTCGCGGGTGGGAGAGCCGTCGCCCCAGAGCACCACCTCACCGTCCGCGTCGACCATCTTCCGGATCAGCGCAGGGATCACGTGCGACGTCTCCAGGTCGAAGTTGTCGCGCGGGCCGTACAGGTTCGTCGGCAGCAGGAAGACGGTGTTCAGACCGTACTGCTCGCGATACGCCTGGGCGCCGACGAGCACGGCCTTCTTCGCGACGCCGTACGGTGCGTTCGTCTCCTCCGGGTATCCGTCCCACAGTCCTTCCTCGCGAAACGGGACCGGTGCGAACTTCGGGTACGCGCACACCGTCCCCGAGATGACGAGCTTCTCCGTCTCGTGGAGCCGTGCCTGCTCGAGGACGTTCACCCCCATCGCGAGGTTCGCGTACCAGTAGCGACCGGGGTTGGCGCGGTTGGCGCCGATCCCGCCGACCTCTGCTGCGAGATGGAAGACGAGCTGCGGGTCCGTGTCCTCGAACAGCTGTGCGGCGTCGTCGCTCGAGGTGAGGTCGTACTCGGCCTGGCGCGCGATGACGACGTCGTACCCGTCACGCTCGAGACGCTCGACGAGATGCGAGCCCAGAAAGCCGCCGCCCCCGGTCACCAGGACCTTCATGTCGTCGTCAGCGGCGACCCGGTGGACAGCCAGTCGACGCGACCGATCCAGCGCTGTCGATTCTCGGCGTACCAGCGAATCGTCTGCAGGACGCCTTCCTCCCAGGAGACCTTCGGGTTCCAGCCGGTCTCACGTGTCAGCTTCTCGTGGCCGACGCGGAGCGCCATCACGTCGGTCGCTCCGGGACGGTAGCGGGCAGGCGTCGTGACGATCTCGCGGTCGTCCGGCCAGAAGCCTTCCGCCGCGCCCGTTCGCAGGATGAGGTCTACCCAATCGCCCATCGTGATGTTCTCGCCCTGGCCGTAGACGTAGACGTCGCCGGGAATGCCGTGGGCTGCCACTGTCAGATGCCCGCGGACGCCGTCTGTGCAGAAGCAAAAGTCGCGCATCGGATCGAGCTGTCCGAGCTCGACGGTCTCGCGGGTGAGCGCCTGCGTGATGATCGTTCCCGTGACGTAACGCGGGTTCTGCCGCGGACCGTAGTTGTTGAACATCCGCGTCACGACTCCGGGGACCCCGAATGCGTCGTGGTAGTTCATCGTCAGGAAGTCGGCTGCGACCTTCGCGGTCGCGTAGATCGACTTGGGGTTGATCGGCGAGCGCTCGTGGAGGATGAGGCTGCCGGCGTCGTCGAAGTCGTGGTGATCGCGTACCGACTCGCGGACGTTGCCGTACTCCTCCGACGTGCCGGCCGTGTCGAACTTCTCGAGCTCGAGCCCCCAGTCGACGACCGACTGCAGCAGGTTCAGCGTGCCGACCGTGTTTGCCATCACGGTCTCGTACGGTCGGTGCCAGGACTCGCCGACGTGGGCTTGCGCGCCCAGGTGGAAGAGGTAGGGGCGGTCGGAGACCGTCTCCTTGAGCTCCCTGATCAGGTAGTCGACCGACGTCCTGTCCGTCAGGTCGGCGAAGTGGACCTTGAGGTCGGTCGCGGAGGTGTCCGATGTTGTTGAGCGCGCCGCTCGAGGTTGCGCGCACGAAGGCATGGACATTCGCCCCGAGCTCGACCAGGGCATCGGTCAGATGTGACCCCATGAACCCGTCGGCGCCGGTGACGAGAACAGTGCGACCTTCGTAGAGGTCGCCGAACTCGTTGCGGAGCTCGTCGAGCGTGCTGCCTGTCCAGAGACTGTCGTTCGGCATGGGACGTACGCTTCCGCGTCGGTGAGCAAGCGTACAGACTCGGTCGGCCTGGGCTCGATCGCGAGCGGCGCGCTCACAGCTGGCTCCTTCCTCATCGTCTCGGCGATCGCGGCGGCCATCGGCGTCGTGATCGCGCGCGAGTTCGGGCGCTCCGCGGAGACCGACGGCCTGCTCGCGGCATACGGGGTCTTCGTCGTCATCGTGATCGCCTCGCAGGCGATCAGGGTCGCGGTTCTGCCCGAGCTTGCGCTCGCCCGCGACGAAGGCCGGTTGGGAGGTGAGCTTGCGGGGTTCGCAGTCGCGCTCGTCGTGATCGCGACTCCGCTCGTCCTGTTGGCGACGTTCGGCCCCTCCCTCGTCGCGACCTTGCTCACGGGAGACGGGTCGGGCGTCGCCCACGACACGGCCACGGACGTGCTCCGTTGGTTGATTCCCGCGGGCGTCGCCCATCTCTTCGCGGCGATCGCGGCAAGCGGGCTCGCTGCGCTCGACGACTACCGAACTGCTGCGCTCGGGTATGCGCTCGGAAGCGCGGCTGGGCTCACGGTGATCCTTGCCCGTGTCGAGCCGGACGGGATCATCGCCGTCGCCTGGGGATCGATGGTCAACGGCTTGGTCACGCTTGCGATCGTCCTCGCGGGGCTGGTGCTGCACGCGGCGCGACTCGAGGTGCCGCGCGCGGCCGTGCGACCGAGCGGGCCGCCGGTGCGCCGGCGACTGGGAGCGTTCGCCGTCGGCGCGGCGCTTCCGCTCGCGCTCCAACTCCTCTACGTCGTGTGCCTGCCGTTCGCCTCACGTCTCGGCACGGGTGCAGCAACGAGCTTCGTCTACGCCTACCTCGCGGCCTCGTCGCTCGTGACCGTCACGGCGGGATCTCTCGGGATCGTGACCTCGGTGCCCTTGTCCCGCGCCGGTCTTGCGCCCGCTCAGGCCGTGCGTCACGTCGTGGCGACGTCATGGCTGGCGCTGGCGCTGGTCGGAGCCGCAGCCGGCATCTTCGCGCTTGCCGGCGGAGATCTCGTCGAGGCAGTACTCGGCGAGGAGTACGCAGGAGACATCGGTGCCGACATCGGCAGGCTCGTCGTCGTGCTCAGCCCCTGGATGATCGCCGCGGTGGGCGTCGCGGTGACGTTCCCGCTCGCGTTCGTCGCCGGGCGGACGCGTGGTTTGCCGTGGATCGCGCTCGGGGCGCTCGCCTTGCAAGTGCCACTAGCGTGGGCTTTGGGGGAGGTCCTCGAGCTGGACGGTCTCGCGCTCGCGCTCGCCGCCTCGACGCTTCTGGTGCTCGCAGCACTTCTCGTCGAGGTCGATGCTCTCCGGGGCACGGTTCGCCGTCTCGGTGCCGCGGCGGCGTTCGTCGCGACCTTGGCGCTCGTCGCCTTCGTCCCGCCCGCGCTTCTCCTGGGACCGATCGCGTCCGCGGTCGTGGGACTCGCCCTGTACGTGATCCTGTTGGGCGTCGTGAGGCCGCAGAGCCTCAGGGACAGCTGGCACTACCTTCGCGCGCTGAGTTAGCGAGGACCGCGCAGCTTCCGGACGACCCAGATCCCTGCTCGAGTGGAGAACACGCGGGTCCGCGCGGAAGCGACGGCACGGCGTCCTGGCGGGAGGTAAGCGAAGCTCATTCGTCCGTGCGCGGCGAGTGCATCTGCGTCGCCGGGCGGCTCGTCGTCCCGCAGCTTGCGGATGCACGCCGTGCGGAAGCTGATCGGCGGCTCGAGCGCCCAGTCGTCACTCCCCTTCACGTAGTCGACGATCGCGGCGACGCCAGGCAGGTAGGCGTCGTCCAGCAGCATGCGGCCGCCGATCTTCAGGCGGGATGCCAGGTACCACCAGTCGAGGACCGGGTACGGGAATCCATGTGCCCCGTCCACGAGCGCGAGATCGAGCGCTCGCGCAGTCAGATCCGGGAGGACGTCCTGCGAGCGACCGATGTGGAAGGTCACGCGCGCCGCGTCGATCCCGCGCTCGTCGCAGGCTGAGCGGATGCGGCGCTCCTCCTCGGGGTCGGGAGTCACGACCTCGTGCTCCGCTCCACTCGCCGCGAACACGATCGTGCTCGCGCCCGCACCGGTCTCGAGCGTCGCCATTCCCTCGTGGACGTTCTGCTCCAGCCACGCGAGCGCCTCCCACGCGAGGCCCCAGTAGTCGGGGCTGTCGTGCAGGCTCGGGGGCGAGCGCTTGAGCGAGTCGGTGAGCGGTGTCTTCACGAACGCGTCCGTCTTTACAGAGCCTGGCACTGTAAAGACGTCGAAGGTGCGCCAATGTGTCCACGGGCGGGCCGTCCGCCGGGGACGGGCAAATCAGACGCCGGCAGAGGACGCGATCAGCTCGCGAGCTCCTCGTACACCGTGTCGTGCGCCTGCGCGGTCTTCTCCCAGGTAAAGCCGGCCGCACGCTCGAGGCCGCGCTGCCGCCAGGGATCGGGATCGTCCAGAACGTCGTCGACCGCGGCGATGAGCTCCTCGGTCGAAGAGGGATCGAACACCCTCGCCGCGTCTCCCACGACCTCAGGCAGTGACGCCACGTTCGAGCAGGCGACGGGACAGCCACATGCCATCGCCTCGAGCGGCGGTTGCCCGAATCCCTCGTACAGGCTCGGAAACACGAGTGCCGACGCCGTCCGATAGAGGTGCACGAGCTCATCGCGTCGCACATGTCCGAGCGAGCGCACGCCGTCCGGGACACGCCCGTCGTACGCCGTCAGGACGAGCTCGAGCCCGGGATGCTTCCTCCGCAGCTCGGTGAACGCCTGGAACAAGAGGGCGTGGTTCTTGTGCGGCCACGCGCGCGCGGGATACAGAAGAAACTCGCCGCGCGGCTCCTCGCCGGGACGAAAGACCTCGTGATCGATGCCGAGATGGATCGGCCGCACGCGCTCCGCCGGTAATCCAAGCCTTTCCACGAGCGTCTCTGCTGCGTGCCGCGAGATCGTGACGACGAGGCGGCTCCTCCGGGCCGACCAGCCGTAGACCCGCCTCCGGTACGCGAGCTCCGCGCGCGAGAAGAACTGCGGGAGGAGCTCGTGCTGGACGTCCAGGATCGTCGTGGCCGCAGCGCGCTTCTCGACTGGCGGAATCATGACGCTAAGCGGGAAGTGGAGAACGTCGATGTCCGCGAACCGCCGCGTGATCGCGCTCTTTCGGACCGACGCACGCACCATCGCCGCGATACGTCCGCTGGTCGACCGAGAAGACCTGTACTCCGGTACCTGCTCCACCGGGAGCCCGTCCACGTCGGCGGCGATCGACGGCAAAAACATCCGGTACTCGAACCGGCCTACCCGCCCCAACCCCCGAACGAGCTCCCGAACATAGGTCTCGCTTCCACCCGAGATTCCCGGGACCAGCGTCAGGAGGCTGATGCCTACCTGCACCTAGAGGTCTTCGGCGGCGGCCGTGTATGCGTCTTCGTGCATGCGAGCTGTCTCGCTCCACGTGAACATGGCTGCGTGCGCGAGGCCCTTCTCGCGGAGCTCGTCCGAGCGCTCGTCCGCCTCGAGGATTCCGGCGGCGATCGCCTCCGGGTCGAGAGGATCGAAGAGGACGGCCGCGTCGCCGCAGACCTCGGGAATCGCGGCAGAGCTCGCGGCGGCAACCGGGCAGCCTGACGCCATCGCTTCGAGCGGCGGCATGCCGAACCCTTCGTACAGGCTCGGAAAGACGAGCACGGCGGCTCGTCGGTACAACGAAGCGAGCTCCGCGTTCGAAACGGCTCCCCAGCGCTCGACACCGTCGGGCAGCCGGCCCAGGCGGTCGAGGCCTCCTCCTGTGAGGACGAGTCGCAGCTGTGGCCGCGTCTTGCGCAGCGTTGCGAACGCCTCGAACAGCCGGACGTGGTTCTTGTGCGGCCACGGCCGGGCGGGATAGAGGACGAACGGCTCGCGCTCTTCCTCGCCAGGGCGGAAAAGCGTGTGGTTGATCCCGTGAGGAATCACGTGGACGAGCGAAGGATCCAGCTCCAGAAGCTCGAGCGCCCGGCCCCGCACGAACTCGCTCGTCACGATCACCGCCGACGCCGAACGGGTCGCGCGGTCGTACGCGATGCGGCGGAACGAGCGGCGAGCCGGGCCGAAGAACTCCGGAAGATCCCGATGCTGCATGTCGTGGAGGGTCACGACCGTCGGCGCCTTCGTGGCCGGGACGGGCACCGTGAGCGCGTAGTGCACCACGTCCACGGTCTCGAGCTGGCTCCGGACGTTGCGCGACTTGAACGCGGACAGCGCCATCGCAGCGATGCGGGCGGGACCGCGCTTGGCGACGGGAGGCTCGCCCACCTCGGCTACCGGCAGGGTGCCTGCTGCGTCCCTTGCATGCGCGGGGACGAAGACCGTGTAGTCGTGCCTCTGCACGGCCGGAAGCGCCTTCACCAGCTGACGCGCATAGGTCTCGGAGCCACCGAGATCGCCGGGAGCCAGGGTAAGGAGGGAGATACCGACGCGCACGAGCTGATCCTAGTCGCGTTCTAGGTCGTCCTCATGCCCCGGCTAGAATGCCCGGATGCCTCCTGGCGAAGCCAAAAACGGCGAATCTGCAGGGGGTTCGGTCGACGTAGAGGAGCTCTTCGAGCGTCTTCGGGACGAGGTTCGCCGGTCCGGCGCGCACCCGGGTGGAGCAGATGGCGAACCAGGCGATCGCCGCGCCGCGCGCGCAGAGGCCGAGCGGCTGTGGCCGGTGTCCGCCGATCGCTCGCTGCGGCTGCGGCCGGGGGTGCGGGGCGGTGCGGGGACGCCCGTGAAGGGAGTCCTGCGGAAGCTCATGCGGTGGTACGTCGAGCCGCTGGCGTACGACCAGCGCTCGTTCAACGCCGCCGCCCTTCGCCTGATCGACGACCTCCAGCAGCAGGTCGATCGGCTGCACGCGGAGCTCGAGGAGCTTCGCAGCCGCCGGCGATGAGGATCGTCGTTGCCCGGCCCCAGGTGCCCTTCGCCTGGGGTGGGACGGAAGTGATGACCGATCGGCTGGTCGACGAGCTCCGTCAACGTGACCATGAGGCCGAGCTCGTCACCGTTCCGTTCAAGTGGTATCCGGGGACTCGCGTCCTCACGCAGGCGTTCCTCTGGCGACTGCTCGACCTCGACGAGGTCGACGGGGCTCCCGTCGACATGGTCGTCGCGACGAAGTTCCCTTCGTACCTGGTTCGCCACGCGAACAAGCGGGTCTGGCTCGTCCACCAGTTCCGGCAGGCGTACGAGCTCGACGGCAGCGAGCTGGGCCAGTTCGACGAGTCGGCGGAAGATCGGGCGCTCCGCCGCAAGGTGCAGGCGCTCGACCGGGTCGCGCTCGGCGAGGCGACGCGCCTCTTCTCGATCTCCCAGAACGTCGCCGACCGGCTCGAGCGCACGACCGGCCTACGCGCCGAGTTCCTTCCCCCGCCTCCGCAGGAGCTCGACTACCGCTGCGAGGGCTACGAGGACTTCGTCCTCTCCGTCAACCGGCTCGATCGCGCGAAGCGGATCGATCTCCTGCTCGAAGCCGCCGCGCTCGACGCGTCGCTCGAGATCGTGATCGCCGGCGATGGGCCGGACCGCCGCCGGCTCGAGGAGCTCGCCAGGGCCCGTGGCCTGGACGGGCGCGCGCGCTTCGCCGGCCGCGTGTCCGACACCGAGCTCGCGGATCTCTACGGGCGCTGCCTCGCCGTGTACTACGCGCCGGTCGACGAGGACTACGGGATGGTGCCGTTCGAAGCCTTCCTGTCCGAGAAGCCGGTACTGACGACAACGGATGCAGGAGGCCCGCTGGAGATCGTGTTCGATCGCCGCACGGGGCTCGTCGTCCAGCCCGATGCCGCCGAGGTCGCGCGTGCGGCAGGCTGGTTGCGCGAGCACCGCGATGACGCGGCGTCGTTCGGACGGGCGGGGAAGGCCATCGCAGCCGAGGTGACCTGGGACCGCGCGATCGAGCGGCTGCTCTCATGAGGGTCGCCTACTTCTCGCCGATGCCGCCTGAGCGGACGGGCGTCGCGGACTACAGCGCACTCCTGCTGCCGGCGCTCAGCCAGCGGCTGGACGTCACGGTGGTGAAACGGGGGCGAAAGCGGGCACCGCGCGGCACCGACACGGCGCTCTACCACGTCGGGAACAACCCGGACGCTCACGCCTGGATCGTCGACGCGCTCCGCCGGCACCCGGGTGTCGTCGTCCTGCACGACTTCGTCGTCCACCACCTCGTCGCGGGGATGACCGTCGGACGCAAAGACGGCCACGGCTACCTCGACACGATGGAGCGCGAGCACGGCGTCGTCGGACGCCTCCTTGCACACGGTGTTCTCGACAAGCGCATTCCGCCGCTCTGGGAGTCGCGGCCGGAGGCTTTCCCGCTCGCGTGGTTCGTGCTCGAGCATGCGACCGGGGTCATCGTGCACTCGCAGGCGGTCTTCGACCTCGTGCGGGCGGCGGGCTACGAGGGCCCGGTCTGGCTGGTCCCGCACCCCGCCTGGCCGGTGCCGACTGTCGAGCCGGCGCGCGTCGCGGCCGGCCCCGTGCTCGGGTGCTTCGGGGTCGTGAACGCGAGCAAGCGGATCCCCGAGCTTCTACGAGCTTTCGCGGAGGTCCGCGAGGAGCATCCTGAGGCGGTGCTCCTGCTCGTCGGACCCACGTCGCCCGGATTCGACCTCGACCGGCAGGCTTCAACGCCTCGGACTCGACGAGAAAGGGCTCGTGCGTGAGGGGTGGGTCGACGAGCACCGGCTGTGGGAGCTTCTGGCCGGTGTCGACGTCTCCGTCAACCTCCGCCATCCGACGATGGGCGAGACGTCGGGGATCGCGATCCGCTCGCTCTCGCTCGGCAAGCCGCTGGTCGTCAGCGACGTCGGATGGTTCTCGGAGCTTCCTGACGGAGCAGCGCTCAAGGTTCCCGTCGACGATCACGAAGTCGACACGCTGACCGCCGCGCTCGACCTGCTCGTGGCGCGAGAGGACGTGCGTGAGCAGATGGGACGCGCCGCTGCCGAGACGGCGAGGCGTCGGCACGACCTCGGTCGCGTCGCGGAGCTGTACGCCTCTGCTCTCGAGGAGGCCGTCGGCGGCGAGAAGGTCGGCGACGCGGTGCTACGAGAGGTGAGCGAGGCCGCGGCGGACGTCGGGATCTCCCCGGAGGACGCGGAAGCGGGGGAGATCGCCAGACGTCTCGCCGAGGTCGAGCTTGGTCGGTAGCAGCGCTCGGAGAATTCCTCCGTGGGCATGGCTGATCGCGATAGTCGTCGGCTCGTTCGCGGTCCGAGCCTGGCTCGCGCGCGGCATGCTCGGCCCGTTCATCATGGTCGACGAGCTCATCTACTCCGAGCTCGGCCGCAGCCTCGCGGATAGCCGCGAGCTCCTCGTCCGTGAGATCTCGTCCCCCGGCTACGGGATCGTCTACCCGGCGCTGATCAGCCCTGCATACGCGATCTTCGAGTCGCTGACTGACGCGTATGCGGCCGTGAAGACGCTGAACGCGCTCGTGATGTCGCTTGCGGCGATCCCCGCGTTCTTCCTCGCGCGGCGTGTGGTCGGCCCGTGGCTCTCGCTGCTCGCCGCGGTGCTCGCCGTCTCGCTCCCCTCGCTCGTCTACACGGGCTCGGTGATGACGGAGAACGTCTTCTACCCCGTCTTCCTCGTCACCGCGCTCCTGCTGACGCTCGTTCTCGAGAAGCCGACCACGACGCGGGTGATCCTCCTCCTGACCGCGGTCGGGGTCGCGTCGGCGACGCGCGTCCAGGCCGTCGTACTCGTCCCCGCCCTCCTCACCGCACCGCTGCTCCTCGCCGGCTTTCGACGAGAAGGACTGCGAGTCGCCCTGCGGCCGTTCCGCCTGCTGTATGCCGTGGTGCTCGGCGCGGGGGCTCTCGTGCTCGTGTTCCAGATCGCGCGGGGGAGGTCGCTCTCGGACCTGCTCGGGGCGTACAGCATCGTCGGCGAGTCCGATTACGAGCCTGGTGAGGTGCTTCGCTACTTCCTGTACCACCTCGCCGAGCTCGATCTGTACCTCGGAATCGTGCCGGTAGCGGCGACGATCGTCCTCGTCGGACGTGCCCGAACGCTCGACCGGCCGCTGCAGGCCCTCCTCGCGACAGCGCTTGCGACGACGTTCTGGCTCGTGCTCGTCGTCTCCGCCTTCGCGTCCGTGTTCGCCCAGCGGATCCAGGAGCGGAACCTCTTCGTCGTCGCGCCGCTCTTTCTCGTCCTCCTGCTCGCCTGGGTGGAGCGCGGAGCGCCGCGACCCCGTGTCCTCGCGCTGTCGGCTGCGGCTGCGGCTGCGGCCCTCGTGCTGCTGATCCCGTTCGAGCGGTTCATCGAGACCTCCGCGCTCTCGGACACGCTCATGCTGCTGCCCTGGTGGACGGTGCAGGATCACGTGTCGCTCGAGTGGATCGCCGAGCTCGCCTTCGGGTTGGCGGTCGTGCTCGGGGCGGCGTTCCTGCTCCTCCCTCGACGCTACGCGATCGCGCTCCCCCTCGTCGTCCTCGCGTACTACGCGGCGGTCTTCCACCCGATCTGGGCCGGGTCGCACGGTGTGAAGCAGGCGTCCGCGGGAGCCGTCTTCCAGGGCATCCGCGGCGTGCCGCGCGACTGGATCGATGCCGCGCTCCCGGACGAGGCGCGGGCCGCCGTTCTCTGGACGGGTCGCGCGGACCGCTTCACGGTCAACCAGAACGAGTTCTTCAACCGCACGGTGGGGCCCGTCTTCTACCTTCGGCAACCGACTCCAGGAGGCGTAGGGGAAACGCAGGTGCGGGTCGACCCACGCGACGGGCTGGTGCGTCTCCCGGACGGCGATCCGCTCGAGGTCGACTACCTGCTGACGGACGGGTCGGTCACTCCCGACGGCGAAGTCGTCGCGCGGGACGACCTTCTCGGGACGACCCTCTGGCGCGTCGGTGGAGACGTCATCTCGACGACGTCCATCCGAGGTCTCTACCCGAACGACAGCTGGTCGGGTGAAGCGGTGACCTGGATGCGCCGGCTGTGTCGCGGGGGCGAGCTCGTCGTCTCGCTTTCGAGCGATCCCTCGCTGTTCGAGTCGCCCCAGACGGTGGACGCGTTCGTCGACGGGAAGCGGGTTGGTCGGGTGAAGCTCGAGCCGAACACGCAGACAAAGCTCCGCGTGCCGCTCGAGTCGGGGCGGGAGACGTGCGTCGTCACGTTCCGCGTCGACCCGACCGCGGTACCCGCAGACGTGCTTCCCGGCTCGGAAGACCGCCGCGAGCTCGGCGCGCACTTCAACGCCTTCGTCTACAAACCGGCGTCGTGAGGATCGCGTTCGACGTCTCGCCGCTCTCCCATCCGCCGCTCGGGATCGGGAACTACATCCGCGGGTCTCTCGGTGGGCTGGTCGAGGCCGCCGGGGGCGAGCACGAGATCGTCGCGTTCGCACCGACGAGCCTGAAGGGCCCCGACCGGATACGGGCGGCGCTCAGCGGGATCGACGTCGAGCTCCGCACCTGGCGCCTGCCGTTCTCGCACGCTCTGCGCACCGCGTGGAGCTTGGCCAGAGTCCCTGCTGCCGAACGGCTTCTCGGCGCCTTCGACGTGCTCCACTTCTCCGACTGGATGTTCCCGCCGCAACGTGCCGGAGTCAGGGCGACGACGATCCACGATCTCGTCCCGCTGCGCCATCCCGAGTGGACGACTCCGCGCACCCGCTCGATGCACGGACGCAAGTACCGAAATACCGCGGAGACCTGTGACGTCGTGTTCGTGAACTCCGCCTACACGCGCCAGGACGTCACGGGCATGCTCGGCGTTCGCGAGGATCGCGTCCACGTCGCGCACCCGGCTGCGAGGGACGAGTTCCACCCGGACGGTCCGTCGGCCGATCTCGGTGGCCCGTATCTCCTGACGGTTGCGACTCTCGAGCCGCGAAAGAACCTCCAGACCCTCGTCGAGGCCCACCGGCTCCTCGGAGGCGATCTCCTGCTCGCGGTCGCCGGAGGAGAGGGCTGGGGAGACCAGCCCCAGCTCGACTCCCCTCGGATACGCCGGCTCGGCTTCGTCTCCGACGACCATCTCGCGCGCCTGTACCGCGGCGCGGCGGCTGCGGTCTATCCCTCACGCTTCGAGGGCTTCGGGATTCCAGTCCTGGAAGCGATGTCGTGCGGATGCCCGGTCGTCGTGTCGTCACACCCGTCGCTCGACGAGGCGAGCGGTGAGGCGGCGGTGCGCGCCGACCCCGACGACCCGGCCGCGCGTCGCGGCCGGGATCGAGCGAGCCCTGGCCGAACGACAGGCCCTCGCCGAAGCCGGGCTCGAGCACGCCCGTGGATTCACGTGGCGCGCTGCTGGAGAGACGTTCCTGCGCGGGTACGAGAGGGCGCGGCGGTGAGTGAGCGCGAGGAGGTCCTGCTCGTGGTCTATCGCCCTGGGCCGTCGTTCCTCGTCCTGCTCCGCTCGCCGGACAGTCATGGTTACTGGCATCTCGTCGCGGGCGGGGTCGAAGAGGGCGAGGCTCCCGATGCGGCGGCGCTACGCGAGCTCGGCGAGGAGACGGGGCTGACGCAACCCGTTCGCTTCGCGCCGATCCCGCTCGAGCTCGGCTACCGCTCGGTCGACGGCGATGTCTCGGTCACCCTGCATCCGTACTCGGTCGAGGTCGAGACGGACTGGGAGCCGGTGCTGAACGAGGAGCACGTCGAGTACCGCTGGTGCTCCGAGCGCGCAGGCGGAAGAGCTGCTGAAGTACCCGGAGCCGCGAGATGCCCTCCAGCACGTTGCTCGAGGGCTCGAGGCCGGCTCGTGAGAGTCGCAGTCGACACGTCGCCGCTCGTGCAGACCCGAGCGGGCACCGCGCGACACGTGCGAGGGTTGCTGACCGCTCTGCGCGGGCGTCCGGGGTTGGAGCTCGAGCTCTACTCGCTCGGCGGGCCGAGTCGCGCGTCGAGCGTGCTCCGAGACGCGCTCTGGTATCCGCTCGCCTTGCCGCACCGGGCGCGCGGCGCCGACGTCCTCCATTGCACGACGTTCCGCGGCCCTCTGCGCCCTCGAACCCCGACCGTGCTCACCGTGCACGATCTGGCGATCCTGCGTCATCCGGAGGTGTTCCCGCGCTGGCATCGACTCTACGGGAAGTTCGGGTTGCGTCAGGCTCTCCGCGCCGCTCACGCAGTCGTCGCGGTGTCCGAGTTCACGAAGCGGGAAGTCGCCGCGCTTGCAGGCGTCCCCGGCGAGCGAATCCACGTCGTCCCGAACGGGGTCGACCCGCTCTTCACGCCGAACGGACCCGCGGCCGAAGGGTCGTACGTTCTCGCAGTCGCCACGCTCGAGCCCCGGAAGAACCTCGCCCGCGTCGTCGAGGCAACACGGCTGGCGGGCGTCGAGCTCCGCGTCGTCGGCGCGCGGGGCTGGGGTGGGGTGGAGGTTTCCGGCTGGGTCGGCGAGGTGACAGATGCAGAGCTCGCCGAGCTCTACCGAGGAGCTCGCTGCGTTGTCTACCCGTCGCTGTACGAGGGCTTCGGACTGCCCGTGGTGGAGGCGATGGCGTCGGGCGTCCCGGTCGTGACCTCGCGCGGAACGGCGCTCGAGGAGATCGCCGGAGGCGCAGCCGTGCTCGTCGACCCGCATGACGTCGACGCGATCGCGGACGGAATCGCGAAGGCCGAGCAGCGTCGCGAGGAGCTGATTCCGCTCGGCCTCACTCGGGCCGGCGAGTTCACCTGGGAGCGTGCAGCCGAGGCAGTGGAGGCGCTCTGGAAGGAGCTTGCATGACGCTCGTCGCGATCGACGCCGACGTCCTCGGGCGCCAGCGCACCGGCGACGAGACCTACGTTCGCAATCTCCTCCGCGAGCTCGCGCTGCTGGCGCCGGCGGCAGGGATCCGCATCGCGGCAGTCTCCCGCCGGCCCGATCTCGTTCCCGCAGGCATCGACCCCGTAGAGCTGCGCGCGCACTCGCAGTTGCTCCGCATGGCCGTCACGCTTCCTCGGCTCCTCCGGCGGCTGGGTGCGGAGCTCGTGCACACCCAGTACGCGTTGCCCCTGCGCGTGAGCTGCCCTGCGGTCGTGACCGTCCACGACCTCTCGTTCGAACGGCAGCCCGGCCTGTTCAGCCTCCGAGACAGGCTCCTCTTTCGGCGGGTCGTGCCGAGCGCAGTCCGCCGGGCGACGCGCGTCTTCACCGTGTCGGATCGCACCAAGCGAGATCTCATCGAGCTCTACGACGTTCCAGCAGAGAAAGTCGTGGTGACTCCGAACGGCGTCGACCCGGCGTTTCACCCGCACGTAGGCGCGAGGCTTGCCTCGCCTTCGTCCGCCAACGCTCCAGACGGTTCGTACGTCCTTGCGGTGGGCGCGATCCAGGCACGGAAGAACCAGCTGTCCGCGCTCGAGGCGGCGTCGGCGGTCGGTCTCCCGCTCGTCGTCGTCGGGCCGGAGAAGAACCCGGCGCTGGCGAAGGAGCTTCGCCTGCGCGGAGCGCGCGTCGAGGGTCACGTCTCCATCGAGAAGCTCGCCGAGCTCTACCGCGGCGCGGCCTGTCTCGTCCAAGCATCGCGCTTCGAAGGCTTCGGGCTACCGGTCGTCGAGGCGATGGCGTCGGGGACACCGGTGGTCGCCGTTCGCGAGCCGGCGCTCGAGGAGGTGGCCGGTGGCGCGGCGATCTTTGTCGACGTGGACGGCCTCGCAGACGGGATCCGGACGGCGCTCCGAGACCGTGAGAAGCTTTCGGCAGCCGGCCTCGAGCGCGCTCGCGCCTTCAGCTGGCGGACTACGGCGGAGCGGACGCTCTCGGTCTATCTGGAGATACTCGGGACGTGAAGGTCTCGGCGGTCGTCGTGTCCCATGGGCACGCGGAGGAGCTTCGTCGCTCACTCCCCGCGCTCGTGCCGCAGGTCGACGAGACCGTCGTCGTCGGGAACCTCCCTGGCTCCGTCGATGCTGTACCGGAGGGAGTGCGCGTCCTCGAGAACCCGCGTCCTCTCAGCCTGGCTGCGAACGTGAACCGCGGAATCGCCGCGACCGACGGCGAGTACGTCCTCACGGCCAACCCGGACGTGACCCCGGAGCCGAATGCCGTGGCGGCACTCGTCGCGTTTGCGGACGCGAATCCCCTCTGCGGAATCGCCGGGCCGCAGATGCGCTGGCCTGACGGGACGTGGCAGCCTTCGCGTCGCCGGTTCCCCACGATCCGCGGCACGCTCGTTCGCCGCACGCCACTCCGCCGCCTGCGAACGCCGTACGAAAAGCAGCGCGACCACTATCACCTCGACGAGCGGCCGACCGGGCCCGTCCAGGCCAACTGGATGCTCGGCGCGTTCCTGCTCATGCGTCGCTCGATGCTCGACGAGATCGGCGGCTGGGACGCCGGTTACCGGCACTACTGCGAGGACATCGACCTCTGCTACCGCGCGATGCAGGCCGGCTGGGAGCGCTGGTACGTCCCCGAAGCGATCGTGACCCACGACTACGCGGCGGTGATCGACCGGAAGTTCGTCTCGCGGCACACGCTCTGGCACGCCCGTGGCATGGCCCGCTTCGTGCAGAAAGCATCCGGAGCGGCTGCTCGCGCTGTGAAGGACGAGCAGTACGCGCGGCAGGCCGAGGACTGGACGGATCGTGCGTACGCGGACGCGGCGACGTACCTCGCGCACCGGGCCGAGCTCGTCATCGGTCTCGGGCCTGAGCTCGTGCCCGGAGACGAGGTGCTCGACCTCGCCTGCGGCGACGCGGGGCTCGGAGAACTGTTGATCGCTCGCGGTCTTCGCTATCGCGGCGTCGATTCGACGCCGGAGATGGTCGAGGCGGCACGACGCCGGCTCGGCGGCCGGCGCGGAGATCGAAGACGGCGACCTGAACGACTACGTCCCGCCCTCCCCCGTCGCCGCGACGACCGTCTTCCGCGCGATCTACTACGCGCGGGACCGGCGCGCGTTTTTCCGCCACGTCGCGACCTTCACCGAGAAGAAGCTCGTCTTCGACCTGAACCCGCGTCAGTACCGGCTCGACGACGTCCAGGCCGACCTTCGCGCCGAAGGCTTCACGCGTATCGCGCTACGCCCGTTCTTCATGCCCCAGACTCGCTCGCTTTCACGACCCGCGGCGGCACTCGCGCGATCCCTCGAGCGCAGCGGCCCTCTTGCGCGGTTGGCGCTGCGCTTCCGCTTCACCTACGTCGTCGCGGCTAGCCGCTAGGCGAGAACGGCCGGAAGCCCGCGCTGAAGACCGCACCCAGCTGACGCCGATCCGAATGGTTCGGGTCGACCTCGTGCGGAGAGAACGTCGGGGTCATCTCCACCTCGAGGCGCCACGGGACGCGCGGCACGCCGATCGCGATCCCCGTCTGCTTGCAGTTGTTCACGGTCTTGGTCTGCGTGCCGGTGACCTTCGCGATGGCCGGCTGGTTGTCGGGCCCGACTCCGATCGGCCCGACACGAACCGTGGCCTGCGCGGGTGTGTCCTTGTCGGGGCACCAGGCCACCCGGTTGAGGAGAACCTGGGCGAACCCGGAGCCGTCGCGCGAGACGTCGAAGCGGTTGTACGCCGCCTCGGCGACACCGTCCGCGTTCGTGTCGGCCATCCACCCGTCGCGGTCGATGCCCGCGAGGCCCGAAGCGAGCTTCAGCGGCTCGCCGTCCGACGCGGTACAGGACGTACGGTCCGACCCTCGCGACGACCGGAGCCTGAAGCTCCACCCCGTTCAGCGTTATTGCGTACTCGGTCTCGGGTGAGGGAGTCAGCGTCCCGTCCGGGCTCGAAAGATCGGGAGTGAGGATCGCGCCGGGGCCGGGTGCGGTGCCGTCCGTGCTCCACACCTTCGTGACCGAGCGGTTGAAGAACTCGGTCAGGTAGACGCCGGTCGGGTCGTCCGTCATCTGCTGGCCGAGGACGACCGTGGAGTCGCCGCCGGTCGCGCGGTCGACCCAGTCGTACGGAACCGGGAGGTTGTCGGCGATCTGCGTCGCCAGCAGGCGTTCTCCCTCGGCCGCGTACACCTCGGTCGTGAAGGTCCAGGCGAAGATCGCGACCGCCGCGGTAGCCGCGACCGCGGTGAACGCTCTCGAGCCACGGTCGAGGAAGCGGAGCGCCACGAGAACTGCGACCGACGCGAAGCAGGCGATGAGCAGCGTCGTCTCGATACGACCCTCCGGCCAACCCCACTCCCGGTTCAGGAACGCCGGCATCGAGAGCCCGTGCGCCTCGTAGTACGGGTAGTTGTCGAGCCGGAGCGGCACCTCGGTGACGACGTACAGCGTGAAGAGCGTCGCGCCCGCGATCGCCCACGCGCGGCCGACGCCTCGCGCGAACGCGAGTGCGGTCGCCGCGAAGAGGATCGGGTAGAGGTAAATGAGGTTCCGCTCGACCACGAGCGTCGAGAACGTGATCGAGATCTGCGCTCCCTTGAGTCCCGCGTACGTCACGAAGACGACGAGCGCGAAGACGCCGGTGATCACGAATGCGCGCGTCTTCGGATCGCTCGGCTCGGTTCGCGGCCGCGCGAGGGCCGCGATCCCCGCGATCAACGGGAGCACTCCGATGCCGATCGCGAGCGCGCCGGAGGCCCATGCCGCGTGCTCGACGATCCGCTCCGGAAATGTGCTGGTCGTATCGCGCCATGTCTTCGACAGATGCCCGAGCAGCGCCGAGGTACTGACCGCAATTCCCACTCCGAGCACGACGAGCCCCACCCAATCCCAGCTCGACCACGTGGAGCGCCAGCGGCGCGACTGCTCCGACTGCCAGCAGAGCCAGAGCAGCCCGAGCACGAGCAACGAGAAGAGGATCGAAAGCTGCGTCCGCGTCAACGTCGCCGCCGCGCAGGCAAGCACTGCCAGGCCGGCCCGACTCCACGTCGGCTCCACGAGCACGCGCGCGATCAGCCACAAGGCGAGTGTCGCCAGCGGGTAGGCAAGCGGCTCCTCGACGAGGATCGGCGAGTACGCCAGCGCGGGCGCGACCACCGCTCCCGCAGCGGCTGCGAGTGCGTACCAGGGCGGGACGACAAGCCGCGCGAGCGCGTACGCCGGGAAGACGGTGGCCGTCATCGCGAGCACGAGCAAGAGCTTGGCCGCGGCGTAGCCGCTTGCTGCGGATCCGACCCACCAGACGGGAGCGAGGAAGTACGCGACGAGCGTCGCCAGTCCGTAAGGATCGCCGCGCCGGGCTGCCTCACCGGTCTCGGCGATCGAGCGGGAGAGCCACGCGAGCTCGATCTCGTCGCTGTAGATCGTCGGGACCGGGTGCCGCGATGCCTGCCAGGCGTAGAGCGCGGACAGCCCGAAGTAGACCGTCAGCAACGGGATTGCCGATTGCAGGCGGTCGAGGAAGTCAGGGCGGTCTCGACCGCCCGCCACCGGGACGGAGCTCACGGCAGCGAAACCTCGACCGGCGGCTCGGGGGCAGAGAACTCAGTGACGCGCCGGACGATGCGGCAGGGGACACCGGCTTCCTCCGACGCGCGAACCACCGCTTCGAGGCGATCCGGCGGCGCTTCCGGGATCGTGACCAGCACCTCGTCGGCCCTCGCGCCCGCAATTGCCCGCGATGCTTCGTCGAGCGCGCCGACCACTGTGATCCCGAGGATTCGGCGACGCCGCACCCGCGGGTTGTCGTCGAGGAAACCGACGACTCTCGCCTCTTGGGTGTCCCGCAGCTCGCGCGCCAGGCCGCGCCCTGCTCGACCCGCGCCGACCACGAGCACGCGCCGCCGGTCGCCGCGCCCGCGCGCGCGAGCCTCGGGAAGCAGGCGCAGGGTCAGCCGCGATGCTCCCACGAGCAGCGTGCAGAGCATGGCGTCGACGACGAACACCTCGAGGGCGGGGAACGAGCCGATGTCCCGGAGAGCGATCAGCACGAAGAATGCGAGGAGCGCCGAAACGACGCACCCGAATGCGATCGGGATCACGTCGCGAGCGGTCGCGAAACGCCAGACCCTCCGGTACACGCCGAGCGCGACGAATGCGACGTACCGCGTCGCGAGAAGAAGCGGAAGCGCGGCCAGGAAGACCGAGCGCTCGAACTCGTTGCCGAGCCCTCCGATCACGAGGACGTACGCCGCCAGGAACGTCGCGCAGATCACGACGAAGTCGACGACCACCTCGACGAGCCGGCGGGGCTCGAACACGAGGGCCTTCCAGAGCGACACCTGCTCGGTCGCCTCCCCCCGGCGGGAGCGCTCCTCGAGATCGCTCAGGAAGCTCCCGAACTGAACCAGCAGTACGAACGTGAGCAACACGCCGAACGCGGTGAGCCGTGCGTTGTCGAGCACGTTGTACGCCAGCGCGGTCGCTCCGATGGCCGCGGCGACGAGCGCCAGCAGCAGGACCGCGTTCGCTTCCGACAGCCCGTAGTACACGAGGCGGTGTGACGTGTGGTCGCGTCCTCCCTGGCTGACCGGCCGCCGTTGCCCGAGTCGGACCAGGGTGACGAAGGTGGTGTCCAGGATGGGGATGGCGAGGATGAGGAGCGGGAGGAGCACGGTCGCAACGGTCGTCCCGGCGACCGTCCAGCTCGACGCGAGCGCGAACGACGCGAGCGCGAAACCGAGGACGAGGCTGCCCGAGTCACCCATGAAGACCGCGGCGCTCCGTCCCGGCCTCAGGTTGAAGGGAAGAAAGGCTGCACAAGCCAGCCCTAGAGCGAGAGAGAGAACGAGGACGGTCTCGCTCGGGTGCTCCGTGAGAGCGTCGATCGCGAAGTACCCGCAGGCGATCGCGGCGAGCGTCGCCGCGAGCCCGTCCATGTTGTCGAGCAGGTTGAAGGCGTTCGAGATGCCGACGAGCCACAGGATCCCGATCCCCCACGCGAGCACGTCGTTCCCGACGATCTCGACGTGCAGGCCGCTCGCGAGCGCGATGACGGCGGCGCCGACCTGCGCTGCGAGCTTGACGAGCGGGCTCAGGTGGCGGAGGTCGTCGATGAGGCCGACGGCGAAGAGAAGCGTCGTACCGGCGAGGATGCCGCCGAGCTCGCCGCTCCACTCGACCGCGCCGATTGCGAGCGCGCCCGCGACGCCGGCGACGAATCCGGCAAAGATCCCGACTCCACCGAACGTCGGAGTGGCCTTGGCGTGCCAGCGCTCACCCGTCGGGTGAGCAACGAGGCGCACGCCGAGAGTCGTGCGCAGGAGGAGCCAGAGAACCGCGACGGTGACAGGGAACGCGGCGATCGCGACGATCGCATCCACAGCCTGGAAAGGGTAGTGGAGCCACCTGCCGCCCTACACTCCTCCTCCATAACCGTTTACGCCGACGTAATCCGCTATCGCGAGCTCTTCGGGAGCCTCTTCCGGCGGGATCTCCGGGCGAAGTACCGCGGCTCGGTCCTCGGGCTCGCGTGGTCGCTCCTGCACCCGCTCGTGCTCATGGCGGTCTACCTGCTCGTGTTCTCCCTGCTCTGGCGGGTCGCGGAGGTCGGAAGCGGCGACTACTGGCTGTTCCTGCTCTGCGGGCTTCCTGCGTGGGTGTTCTTTGCCACAGCGGCGCAGGCGTCCTCGCGGAGCCTGCTCGAGAATGCGAACCTGATCCGCAAGGTGCGGTTCCCGCGACAGCTGGTGCCGCTGTCGATCGTGGCGACGCACCTCGTGGGCTTCGTGGTCATGCTCGTCGTCGTCGTCGTGCTGAGCCTGATCAAGCTCCCGGAGGCGCGGGACACGGTGTGGCTCGCATTTCCGCTGGGGGCGCTCTTCGCGTGCATCGTCGCCGGCGTGGCGCTTGCGATCGCCTCGCTGAACGCGCTCTTCCGGGATGTCGAGCATCTGCTCACGGCCTTGCTTCTACCCTGGTTCTTCCTGACGCCGATTCTGTACAGCCTCGACCAGCTTCCAGGCGTCACGGACTACCCGGCGGCCGAGTTCGCGATCCACTGGGTCAACTTCCTGACGCCGCCGATCGAGGCGATGCGCGACGTGCTCTTCTACGGCGAGCTGCCTCAGGTCTCGGAGACGCTCTACACGGTTGTCGCAGCGGTTGTGGGCCTCGCGGCCGGGGCGTTCGTCTTCAGCCGCTCGGACGACCGGATCGCCGTCGAAGTCTGACGACTGCACGGCCTTCGAAGAGCGAGTCTGCGCCCGAGTAGGACGGCAGCCCCTCGTGGTCTTCGGGAGCGAGCCCGTCGAGCAGCGAGGGGAGCAGAAGCGGCTCTTCGAAACGGGGGTTGCGGCCTCCGCCCGGAGCCCACGGGGCGAATCGGCTCTTGTCGCCGCGAGCGACGTCGAGCGCCGGGCCAACCGCCGCATACCCCTCCTCGTGCGCGTCGAGCACGAGCCGCGACCAATCGGGTGCCGGAGTCGCCCCGGAGACGAGGTGGGCAAACGCGCAGCCGTTCTCTTCTACGAGCGGCTCGTCCTGGGCGTCGAGCGCAGCAGTCGTCTCCGGGTCCGGGGATCCGTGGAGAACGACCTGCAGGCGGCGCTCCGCGATCCTCGGCTTCACCTCCACGGGGATGTCGAGCGGCGTGGAGCCGATCTCCTGGAACCAGAACCGATGCTCCTCGACGAGGTCGAAGGCGAGGCGGTACCTGCCTTGTGGCCGCGGGGCAACGATCGTCATCTCGACCTCGACCGTTTGCCTCGGCTCGACACTCCTCGGCAGTGGTGTCCGAACGCCGTCCCACACGATCGGGTTTCCGAGGGGATCGAGCCAGTGGTATGCCACCTGGATCCCCTCCATCCCGCGCGACCGCCAGGGCGCGGAGCCCGCGTTTTCGAGCTGGAGGCGCGCACGCCCTGTGACACCTGCGCGTGCCTCCTCCAGCTCGTAGGCCAGCCAGCGGACGGCGAGCGGCCCCACGGGCACGGCGTGCTCGCCGACTCGTTCCATGGCGAGGGCTAGTCTAGGTCGAGATGAACCCAGGCGAGATCAGCGTCCAGGACGTCTCGCGCCGGTTCCGCGTCCACGCACGGGAGACCCGCACGCTCAAGGATCTGTTCGTCCAGCGCGGACGGAACGAGGTCGAGGACGTCTGGGCGCTCCACGATGTCTCGCTCGACGTCGCCCGTGGTGAGGCCGTTGGCCTGATCGGGCGCAACGGGTCAGGCAAGACGACGCTGCTCCGCATCGTTGCCGGGATCATCAAGCCCACCAGCGGACGTGTCCGTGCAGAGGGTCGGATCGGCTCGCTGCTCGAGCTCGGCGCGGGGTTCCACCCAGACTTCACGGGCCGCGAGAACGTCTTCCTGAACGGTGCGATCTACGGGCTGCGCCGGGCAGACATCCGGCAGCGGTTCGACGAGATCGTCGCCTTCGCCGAGCTCGAGCACGCCATCGACCGGCCGGTGCGGACGTACTCGTCGGGGATGACCGTCCGCCTCGGCTTCGCGATCGCAGCATTCCTGGATGCGGACATCCTGCTGCTCGACGAGGTGTTCGCGGTCGGGGACGAGTCGTTCCAGAGGAAGTGCTTCGGACGCATCGCCCGCTTCAAGCAGGAGGGAGGGACGATCGTCTTCGTCTCGCACGACGCGGCTGCGGTCGAGCGGTTGTGCGAGCGCTCGGTGCTCCTGGACGCGGGGACTGTCGCCTTCGACGGGTCGACGCGGGAGGCGATCGCCCGCTATCGCCGCGGTCTTGCGGACGAGATCGATCCGGCCGAGCGTGGGGCGGGATTGCGCGAGTGGGGATCCGGCGAGGCGACGATTGCCTCCGCGGCCCTCGTCGGGCAGGAGGGCGCTGATCGGCTCCAGTTCCTCGCGGGTGAGCCGTTCGCGCTGCGGGTGGCCGTGAGCGCCGGCAACGGCGTCCCACCTCCCAGGCTCCAGCTCGAGCTCCGTGACGACGCGGGCACGCTCGTCGCGGGCCAGGCGGTCGATCTCGGCGAGCTCGGCTGGATGCCGTCGAACGGTGAACGAGCCGTGCGCTTCGACATCGGGTCCTTGCCGCTCGCGGAGGGTCGCTTTCATCTGCGGCTGGGGCTGACCGACGAGAGCGGCGAGCGTCTCTACCACCAGCTCGACGACGCGCTCGCCTTCGTGGTCTATCCGGGTGGCGACGAGCGCGGGTTCGTGCGCTTTGCAGGGAGCTGGGCGCTCGAGGAGAAGTAGCGGCTCGTGACAGCACGCACCTGTCCGGACTGGCCGGAGCTGATGGAGCTCGATCCGGATCTGCAGTTCAAGCATTGGGTTGTCTCGGAGGTCGGGCTTCCGTCGGAGGCGCTCACACGGATCTCCCACGTGTCACTCGGAGAGGTCGAGATCTGCTGTGACGTGGATCACCACGTCTTCAATCCGAAGCACACCGATCCCCAGGTCGCGGAGGCGCTTCGGGACACGCACTGGTTCGACGTGGACGAGTGGGCCACGTCAGGCCCGGGCGCCGGCACGTCCTCGAACGCCGCCTGACCAAAAACGCCAGACAGGGCCTGTGCAAAGATCGGCACGCTCTTTTCACCCTTACAGGGCCAGGCTCTGTAAAGAACGCGGCTGAGTACGATCGGGCCGTGCCGACGATCGTGATCCCCTACCGCGGCGACGCGAAGCGGAGGCTTCCTGCTCCGATCCGCGCCGCCGCCGCCGTTGCAATGCTCGGGGACGTCGTCGCGGCCGCAGTCGCAGATCGGGCGAGTCCTGGTCGTCACTGACGATCCGGCTGTTGTGCCGATCGACGCGGACGTGGTACCGGATCCCGGCGCGGGGCTCGGCGCGGCCGTCGCGGCCGGCCTCGCTCATGTCGAGGGTCACGCGCTGGTGGTGAACGCAGACCTCCCTGCCGCCACTCCCGCGGCGCTTTCCGCGCTCGCGAAGGCCGGCCTTGCGCTGGTAGAGGCCGAGGATGGGACAACAAACGCGCTGTCCCTTCCCGACCCGTCCGTGTTCTCGCCGCTCTACGGACCCGGGAGCGCGGACCGCTTTCGTGCTCACGCGCCATTCGCGACTGTTGCCCTTCCCGAGCTCGAAGCGGATGTCGACAGCGCATCGGATCTCGAACGGCTCGCGCCGCTGTTGGGCCCGCGCACTCGGGCGCTGCTCGCCGTCACGGCGTGAAGGTCGCCCTCCTGTCGGGCGGCGGCGGCGGAGCGCGCTTCGCCCGCGGGCTGGCCGATGTGCTTCCCGCCGGCGATCTCACGGTCATCGGAAACGTCGGTGACGACGTCGAGATCCTCGGCCTGCACGTCTCGCCCGACCTCGACAGCCTGCTCTACACGTTTGCGGGCCTGCTCGACGAGGAGCGTGGCTGGGGCCGCGAGGGCGAGAGCTGGAAGGCTCTCGAGTCAGCAGCGGAGTGGGGAGGCGAGGACTGGTTTCGTCTCGGCGACCTGGACATCGGGCTTCACCTCGTCCGCAGGAAGATGCTCGACGCCGGAGCTCCACTGTCCGGCGTCACGGCTCATCTGGTGGGACGCGCGAGCGTGAGCGCGGGCATCCTGCCGGCGACCGACGACCCTGTACGCACCCACATGCACACGCCGGCGGGCGTGTTTCCCTTCCAGGAGTGGTACGTCGCTCGGAAGCACACGGACGAGGTGGACGACGTCAGCTACAAGGGCGCCGCCGAAGCTCGCCCTGCGCCGGGCGTGCTCGAAGCTCTCGCAGAGGCGGAGGCCATCATCCTCGCCCCGAGCAACCCGTATCTCTCGATCTGGCCGATTCTCGCCGTGCCCGAGATCCGCGAGGCCATGAGGTCTCGGGCCGTCCGCTGCATCGCCGTCAGCCCGCTCGTTGGGGGCAAGGCGGTCTCGGGCCCGCTCGACCGTATGCTCTTGCGCATGGCGGGCGGCACGACACCGGGCGATCTTGCCCGTTGTTACGACGGACTGATCGACGCGCTCGTGATCGACGAGTCGGATGCTCCCGCGGAAGCTGACGTCGAGCTCGTGGCCACGAAAACGGTGATGCACGACCGCGAATCCGCCCGAATGCTCGCAAAGACGGTGCTGGAAGTGGCGTGCGGATAGCGATCGTCGGGGGAACGGGGCCATTCGGAACCGCGCTCGCGAAGCGCCTGAAGCAGGCCGATTCCGCTGTCGTGCTCGGCTCCCGCGACTCCGCTCGAGCGGCAGCGGCTGCGACAGAGCTCGGAGTCGAAGGGGCGACGAACGAGGACGCCGCCCGCGACGCTGACTTCGTCGTCCTCGCCACCAACGCGGACGCCGCGCTCGACACTGCTCGAATTCTTCGGGACGCCATCGGTTCGAAGCCACTTCTCTGCGTCGCGTCCGAGCTTCGCTTCACACCTTCCGGTGTTCTCCCCTCACCCGAGGCCACGTCGCTGGCGGAAAGGATTCAGGCCCAACTGGACGCGCCGGTTGTCGCGGGTCTCCACTCCCTCGCCGCCGCGACCCTCGGGTCTGCCGAGCCTCCCGACGAGGACGCTTTCGTCTGTGGCGACGACGCGGATGCAAAGGGCCTCGCTCTCGAGGTGGCCGATCGGCTGATCGCCGGTCGCGCCTTCGATGCCGGGCCCCTCGCGAGCGCGCGTGCCCTCGAGGGCATGATCGCCGTCGCGGTAAACCTGAACAAGCGGTACCGCGGCCACGCAGGCATCCGCGTGACCGGGCTTCCTTGAGCGGCGAGCTCCGCGTCATCCCGCTGAAGGGCATTCCGGAGCTCGAAGAAGGCGACGACCTCGCAGCGCTCATCGTCGACTCTGCGAAGCGTGAACCCGCGCTCGAGCATGGAGACGTCGTCGTGGTCGCGCAGAAGGCCGTCTCGAAGGTCGAAGGCCGCGTCGTGCATCTCGACGGGGTCGAGCCGTCGGACCAGGCCAGCGAGCTCGCCGCAGACGAGGACCCACGTCGTCTGGAGGTGATCCTCCGAGAAAGCCGCAGGATCGTGCGCACGCGACCTCCGCTGGTGATCGCCGAGACGCAGCACGGCTTCGTCTGCGCTTCCGCGGGCGTCGATCAGTCGAACGCAAAAGGGACCGACACGCTCGTTCTCCTCCCGCTCGATCCGGATGCCTCCGCCGGCCGCCTTCGAGAGCACATCCGCGAGCTGACGGGCAAGGAGGTCGCCGTCATCGTCAGCGACTCCTTCGGACGACCTTTTCGGCGAGGCACCACCGACGTTGCGCTCGGTGTGTCGGGAATGACGCCGATCCTCGATCTGAAAGGAACGCGGGATACCGCGGGATACGAGCTCCATGCCACCGAGATCGCGGTCGCGGACGAGATCGCCGGGGCCGCCGAGCTCGTCATGGGAAAGACCGCGGGGGTACCGGCAGCGATCGTCCGGGGCCTGAGCGCAACAGGTCAGGGAAGTGGGAAAGACCTGCTCATGCCGGTCGAGCGTGATCTGTTCCGATGACGGTCAACTAGACTCGGACCCATGCGCACGTACGCAATCTGGGGAACCGCGACCTCTCCCAGCCATGAGGAGTGGGTCGGGGAGATCGGCAAGCAATTCGAGCGAGACGACTTCGAGCGGGTCGAGGACGTCAACGACGCCGACTTCGTCCTCAACATGTTCGATGCCGTCGATCCGAAGGCGTTCAGGCGGGCATCGCGCGGAACGTACTCAGCGGCCTTCTACGAGCTTCCAGAGACCCCGGACGACGTCCTCAAGGCGAGTTACCCGATGCTCGTCCGGACGCTGTCCAATGTCGTCCTGCTGCGCATCCCCGGAGCTGGCGTCTGGTTTACGACCATGGAGCGCGGGACGTACCACGTGCCGGACGATCCGGAGGCGATCTACGAGCGGCTGGAGCCGCTCGCGACCTCGCGACTCGTGATCGACAACGACTGGCACCCTGACCTCGAGCCCGAGCTCTGGGGTGGTGACGAGGTCACGGCCGACATCAGCGCTGCCGGCCGCCGGCTGGACGAGCTCGATCTGCTGCCGTCCCCGTTCCCGGTCGAGGAGTACCTCTCCGGTCGCGATCTCCGGCATGTCATGCGCCTGTATTCGGTGGGCGGGCTCTCCTACGGAAACCTGTCCGCAAGGAAGGACGAGACCCGGTTCTGGATGAGCGCCTCGGGCGTCGACAAGTCGAAGCTCGAGATCGTCGGCCGCGACGTTCTCATGGTCAAGGACTTCGACGACGAGCGCGGAGTCATCGTGCTCAGCGTCCCGCCCGGTATCGAGCCGCGGCGCGTCTCCGTGGACGCGATCGAGCATTGGATGATCTATCAGGCGCACCCGGAGGTAGGTGCGATCCTGCACGTCCACGCCTGGATGGAGGGCATCCCCGCAACGGATGTCAACTACCCGTGCGGCACGCAGGAGCTCGCCATCGCCGTCGCCGATCTCGTCGCGCTCGAGCCCGATCCTGCGCATGCGGTGGTCGGGCTCCGGAACCATGGCCTGACCTGCACGGGCGAGAGCCTCTCGGAGATCCTCGACCGCGTTGCGCCGAAGGTTCTCCGCCAGGTACCGATGACGTAGTCGCTCGCAGGCGCCGGAATACATCCCCGGTTACACCTCGGGCCCAATGGCCGTCCCTCGAACGAGGGAGTACGGTCACGGCCATGATGGAACTGGCCACACGAAGAGAGCCGGCCCCGATCACGGAGCGGCAGCGGGAGATCGTCACGCTGATCGCCGCCGGCTGTTCGAACGAAGAGGTCGGAGCGCGCCTCGGCATCTCCCCCAGGACCGCCAAGGCGCACTCCGACGTGTTGCGGCAGAAGCTCGGTGTGAAGCGTCGGCGGCAGATTCCGATCGCGTACCGGCTTCTGACCGGAGAAGACCCGCTTGCCTCGGAACGTCGCTGGCCGACGGGTGCCCGACCCCACCGCTGATCGAGTGCGCCCGCGGCTACTCCCGCGGTTGCGGGCGCATCCATTTCTCGACCCGGCGATGTTAGGGTCGCAGCGGGGATCCAGCCCTCTGGGCAGCTATGGCAAGCACCGCGACAGCAGGCACTCTGCAGCGACGCCGCGTCATCCAGCGGCCGCGACTCCTCGCCCTACTGGACGAATCGCCGGCTCGAGTGAGGACGCTCGTTGCTCCTGCGGGTTACGGGAAGACGACTCTGGCCGAGCAGTGGGTCGATGCCGGAGGACGTCAGCGGGCGTGGTTCACCGCGCGTCGCTCGTCGACAGATGTAGCGGCACTGGCATTGGGCTTGGCGCGAGCTTCTTCGGAGCTCGTCAGCGACTGCGAAGTGCGCTTGCGCGAGCACCTTCGTGCACTGTCAGGCTCGACCGCGAAGGTTGACGTTCTCGCGGAGATCCTTGCCGAGGATCTCGCTGCCTGGCCCACCGATGGCTGGCTCGTCATCGACGACTACCACGAGATCGTCGGAGCGGAGGAAGCCGAACACCTGGTCGCAGCTCTCGTCGCGACCGCGCCCGTTCAACTCTTGATCGCATCCCGGCTTCGACCAACGTGGGTCACCGCGCGCAGGATCCTCTACGACGAGGTGCTCGGAGCTGAACCAGACGACGCTTGCTATGGATGCGAGTGAGGCGTCGGAGGTCTTGGCCGGTCGAAGCCCACCGTCCGCATCGGGCCTCGTCGCCTTGGCAAATGGCTGGCCGGCGGTGATCGGGCTGGCGAGTGTCACGACCGCCGAGATCGAGGATCGAGAGCAGCTACCCGAGGCGCTGTACCGATTCTTCGCCGAGGAGGTCTTCGAAGCGCTCGACGACGAGGTGAAGGCTGGCCTGGCGACCCTCGCTGTGGCTCCCATCCTTGATCGTGAACTGGCGACGGAGTTGCTGGGGGAGCGTATGAGACTGTGTGCTCGGCGGCCATCGCGTCGGCATTCTCGTTGAGCGTGGATCGCAGCTCGAGCTGCATCCACTGGCTCGCTCCTTCCTGGAGGAGCGCTGTGCGCAGCTCGGCTTCACTCCCGAGCCCGACAGCGTCGCGACGTGCCTCGACGTACTACCGACGTCGGCGCGACTGGGATGCTGCATTCGACGTCGTCTCGCGAAATCGCCTCGGCGACGAACTCGAGCCGCTCTTGCTCGAAGCACTCGACGAGCTTGCTTGGTCGGCGCGCGCTTGCAGACGATCGAAGCATGGTGCAAGCTCGGCGCGAATCTGCGACTCCAGGCTCCCGTGTTCGCAGCTCGCACGATCCGAGGTGGCTCTTCGTCACGGTCGCCTTTCGGAAGCGCAGGCGTTTGCTGAGGTCGCCGCAAGCTCGAAGACGTCTGATCTGAAGTTCCGTGCGCTGTACGGTTGCGGGACGCGCGGCGCATCTCGCTTCGCGCGAGGAGAAGCTCTCGACCTCTACCGACGCGCGGAGGCCGTCGGCGCCACAGTCCCGTCGCGCGACGGGACGCACTCTGGGGCCAGCTGATGTGCGCGATCGAGCTCGAACTGCCGGAGGCCACGACGCAGCTGCAGCACTTAGCTGCGAGCGTTGTCGCGCTCCGATACACGAGAGTGTCATGCAGTCCGCGACGTACGCGCCTTGGGTACGGAACCAGACTTGGTCATATCGATCTGACCAGCGCTGACGCAGCGTACGAGCTGCTTCTCGACGATCAACGATCCGCTCGTCGTGTCGTCGTTCCAGAGCGTCTACTCCTGGTCGCTCGGGCTTGCGGCGCGGTACGACGATGCGCTCAGAGTCGGCCACGAACTCCTCAGCATCGACCAACGGTACCGGCTTGGACTTTGCGAGTCCCGTACGCCCTGGGGGCAATCGCCGCAGCATGCGCCGGTACTTCGACAGTGGCAAGACGCCGAGTCGTTTGCGCGCGAAGCACTTGAGGTATCACGGCGGACACGAGATCTAGCGGGAGAGCAACATACATTTTGCGTCTACTCGCTCATTCTCGCTCAGCAGCGGAAGCACAGGAGTGCGCTCGCCATTAGCCTGCCGTCATTGCAGTCGGCTCTCCCCGCGGCGCGAGCTGAGGTGCTGTCAACGCGAGCGCTCATCCTGGCATCTGTTGGCAGAGTAGATGAAGCACGACGCATCGTTCGTGAGATCTCCGGTCTGTCTCACGCGATCGTGCCGACGATGCTGATAGCGGCCGTGGATGCGATCTCAGCGCTGAAGCAATCGGAGGCCGACGCTATCGAACGAGTCGTCGAACTTTGGAAGAATGCGCGTTCAGCACTGGCGCCGTAGACATACTCGTTGCCGCGTACCGCTCGACGCCAGAGCTTCTACCAATCCTGTTGCGAGTATCCCGCGAGCACGATCGCCTTGCGCGACTTCTCAGTCGAGGCGGGTGACGATCAACTCGCGTCTGCGGTGGGTCACCGCATCACCGACGAGGACGATCCGAGAGCACGCCTATCACGCTCGCGAGCGCGAAGTCTACGAACTGCTCGGACAGGGCCTCACCAACCTCCAGATCGCCGATCTTCTGTTCATCAGTGAGGCGACAGTCAAGGTGCATGTTCATCACATCTACGACAAGCTCGGTGTTCGCTCGAGGACAGCGCTTGCTGTACAGGCGGCCCTCGAGCGCGCGGATCAGGCGACTTCGGCGATCGAGACGACGAGGCGCGGGCGATTCGTAGGTGCTCTGCGCGAACTCCAGGAAGTCATGTCGCTTAGCGAGTCGATATTCCTCATTGGCTCCGGCGAGAATTGCCTCGAATGCCGCGACGACGGCCGTATCGAACTGGCTGTCGACCGCCTGAGCGAGTCGTAGTCGCGCTACTCGACTCGGCATCGCATCGCGGTAGGGCGATCAGACGTCATTGCGTTGTATGCGTCGGCGACGGCGATGATGCGCGAAACGAGCGGTATTTCGTCCTCGCTGAGCCCATCCGGGTATCCCTGGCCGTCGATTCGCTCGTGGTGGAAGCGCACGACGGTGGCGATCTCGGAGTACTCGTCGACGTGTCGCGAGGATGCGCTCACCGATCGCCGAGTGCTCCTGCATCTGCCGCCGCTCTTCGAGAGTGAGCGCACCCGGCTTCTCGAGCAGGCCAGGAGGTAGTCCGATCTTCCCGATGTCGTGAACGAGTCCGCAAAGATACGCATGCTCCTGCATCTCGACCGAGAAGTCCCATTCGTTCCGCGATGTCACGCGAGTAGATCGCGACGGCGGCGGAGTGGCCGGCGGTGTAACGATCTCGGGCGTCCAAGGTCGCGATCAGCGCGGCGGCAAACTGAAGGTTCGCGCGCTCGAGCGTCTCGTTGGCCGTCGAGAGCTCGGCGGCGAGCTGGCGCTCGCCCTGATAGAGGCCATAGAGTCGTTGTGCCGCCAAGCGCGGGCGCAAGGAAGAGTGCGAGCGTCCAAGGTGAGACCTCGACGTACATGAATGCGAGCAGCGGCGACGATGGGCGCGTACGCAGGTGGTGCGAGAAGAAGCAGCGGTGTCACGAGCGCGCAGTATCTGAGGCGATCTACCGCGTACCGCCGACGTCAAGCACTGCGAATCCGACATCGAGGAGCTCCCGCACGACCGTCGCGACAAGTGTTGCCGCGACAAGGCCCGCCGAACGTGGACGGCACAAGCACCATGCGTCGCCTGCGCGGCGAGACCGCTCGCCGCGCCAATGATGAAACGCGTGCTCGTGTACGTCGCCCACTTCAGCCTTGGAGCGCGCTCGCGACTGCTCCGCGACAGGAGCTCGGGATCGCCGAGCATCGATGCCGCTCCGACGATTCCTGCGGCGAGCGGGCCGAAGAGGACGGCCGCGAACACCGCAGGAATGCCCGAAATCGACAGCTCGAGCGTCTGCGAAAGCCGGACGCTGACCCGCTCGGTGACCGCAGCCGCGAGAGCGAGCGCGAGGACCGTCAGCGGCGCCTCGAGTGTGTAACCCGCGAGAATCAGACCGACGGCAGTGGCGACCGCCGTTACGACGAGCGCAACGACGTACGCGATCGTGCGCCGCGTGCGGCCCGCGTCCGAGTCTCGCGCCGCTTGCGCTATCCCTCGAAAGGGGTATACCATGCTGTTGCCGTCAGTTCCCAATCGAGGAGTCACCGCCTATGCCGCGGGATATCAAGGCCTGGTAGCGCCGTTCACTCATCCTCAGTTCTCCAAGAGGGGAGGGCATCCCTCTTTCGGGGGGTAGCGCCCGAGGGAGAGCCCTGGAGAGAAAGGATGTTGACGGTGCAGGTAGCTACGCAATGAGCCCACGCCGGAAGCCAACCGCTACGGCGTGGGCTCTGCTGCGCGCTTGAAGCTTCGCCAGCAGGTGGCGGACGTGTGATTTGACCGTCTCCTCCGAGAGGAAGAGGCGCTCACCGATCTCGCGATTTACAAGCCCGTCGGCGACGAGCTGCAGAACCTCGATCTCCCGCGCAGTCGGATCCTGCCCTTGCTCACGCGTCGAGGGAGGCGTGAACGGGATGACCGAGCCGTGCCGGCGAGAGCTCCGGCGCGCCGCAGCCGCCTCGAAGCGGCGACTGTGGTCACGGTAGCGGTCGAGGATCTCCTTACGCTCAGCGGCGTCCACGCATCCGGTATCGGCGCTGCCGCCGAGCCGCTTTAGGTCGTGCTTGCCGTATTCGCTCGAATGGGGGAGTCCGGTTCCGCGGTTGGCGGCGCCGCCGGAGCGATCCTTCCCGCCTTGATGTCCTCCGCGTAGTGGCACGCGACCAGGTGGCCATCGAGCGTGCGGAGCAAAGGCTCGTCCTCGGCGCACCGCGTGGGCTGGACGAAGGGGCAGCGTGTGTGAAAGCGACAGGCGGCCGGCGGATTGGCCGGGCTGGGCAGGTCGCCCTGAACTCGGATCGGGGTTCGGCGCCTCTCAACGCGCGGGTCCGGGATAGGGATCGAGGAAAGCAGCGTGATGGTGTAGGGATGGAGCGGGTTGTCGTACAGATCGTCCGCAGGCGCGACCTCGACGATCTTGCCCAGGTACATGACCGCGATCCGATCCGAGATGTGACGAACGACCGCCAGGTCGTGAGCGATGAACAGGTAGGTCAGTCCGAGCTCGCTCTGGAGCTTCTCCATCAGGTTGATGATCTGCGCCTGGATCGAGACGTCGAGCGCCGACACCGGCTCGTCGCAGACGAGGAACTCGGGGTTGAGGGCGAGCGCACGGGCAAGTCCGATGCGTTGTCTCTGGCCGCCCGAGAACTCGTGCGGATACCGGCCGACCGCGTCCGGCGGCAACCCGACGAGGGACAGGAGCTCGCGGACGCGGGTGCTCGTCTCCGAGCGGCCCGAGATCGAGTGGGTACGAAGGGGCTCGCCCACGATCCGCCCGACCGAATGTCGTGGGTTGAGCGAGGCGAAAGGATCTTGGAAGACCATCTGCATCCGTCGCCGGAGTGGACGCAGACCGCTCTCCTTCAAGTGCGTGATGTCCCTCCCGTCGAAGGTGACCCGGCCCGCGGTCGGCTCGTACAACCGCAGGATCGCCCGCCCCAGCGTCGACTTCCCGCACCCGGACTCTCCGACGAGCCCGAGCGTCTCGCCCTGATCGATCGTGAACGAGACATCGTCGACTGCCTTCACGTCGCCGACATGGCGATCGAGGACTATCCCGCTCGTGATCGGGAAGTAAACCTTCAGCGACTCGACTTCGAGCAGCGGCACTAGACCGGCTCGCCGCGCTCGACCCTCACGCCACACCCTCGAGCCTGCGCTGCCATTCCTCGGCCGGAACAGGGTTGAAGCAGGCGATCCGGTGCCCTTGCTCGACCGGCTCGAGCTCGGGGAGCACTTCGGTGCAGACCTGAATGCGATTCGGGCACCTAGGCGCAAACGGACACGAGTCGGGCGGGCTCAGCATGTTCCGCGGCGAGCCCGCGATCGGCTGAAGAGCCTGCCGGCGCCCCGTGTCGAGACGCGGCACGCTCTGCAACAGGCCGAACGTGTACGGATGCCGAGGCGACGCGAACACCTGATCCGCTGATCCAGTCTCGACGAACGTGCCCGCGTACATCACGTGGACGCGCTCGCAGATCCCCGCAACGACACCCAGGTCGTGCGTGATGAGGATCATCGACGTGTCGCGCTCGGAGACGAGGTCGCGGAGCAAGTCGAGGATCTGTGCCTGGATCGTGACGTCGAGCGCCGTCGTCGGCTCGTCGGCGATCAAGAGCTTGGGTTCGCAGGCGAGCGCCATCGCGATCATGGCGCGCTGGCGCATTCCGCCCGAGAACTGATGCGGGTAGTCCTCGAGCCTCTGCTTCGCGCCGGGAATGCCGACCTGCTCGAGCAGCTCGATCGCGCGGCGGTCAGCCGGGCGACGTTCCATCCCGAAATGCGTCTCGAGCGCCTCGCGGATCTGCCTCCCGACCGTGAGAACCGGATTCAGGGAGCTCATCGGATCCTGGAAGATCATCGCGATCTCCCGGCCGCGGATCTTCCTCAGCTGCTCGTCGTCGAGCGAAAGGAGGTCGCGGCCGCCGAACATCGCAGTCCCGCCCGTAACCCTCCCGGCGCGGGAGAGGATGCCGAGAAGTGCGAGCGAGGTGACGCTCTTTCCACAGCCCGACTCGCCGACGATGCCGAGCGTCTCGCCGGCGGCGACGTCGAACGAGATGCCGTTGACCGCGTAGACGGTTCCGCGACTCGTCCAGAACTCGACGCGCAGATCCTCGACGGAGAGCAACGGCTCGCGGAGCGTCACGTGCGCCCTCGCAACTTCGGGTCGAGCGCCTCGCGAAGCCCGTCACCGATCAGGTTGAAGCCGAGCACGGAGATCACGATTGCAAGACCGGGGATGAGCGCCAGGTGGGGCGCCGTCTGCAGGTAGCGGACCGTATCCGTGAGCATCGTGCCCCATTCCGGCGTCGACGGATCCTGCGGCCCTAGGCCGAGGAAGCCGAGACCGGCCGCATCGATGATCGCGGTTGCCAGTGCGAGAGTCGCTGCAACGATGATCGGCGAGATGGCGTTCGGAAGGATGTGCGAGAAGAGAATCGTCCGGCGTGGCACCCCAATCGCACGCGCTGCCAGGACGAAGTCGTTGCCCTTCTGCCCTAGCACCGACCCACGTAAGAGCCGCGCGAAGATCGGGATGTTCACGACGCCGATCGCGATCATCACCGAGAAGAGCCCCGGTCCCAACATCGCCGCGATCCCGATTGCCATGAGCAGGCCCGGAATCGAGAGCATGATGTCCATGCTCCGCATGACCAGGGTGTCGGACTTCCCTCCCAGGAAGCCGGAGAAGGCTCCGAGGACGATGCCGATGCTGACGCCGACGGTAACGGCGACGACGCCTATGAGCAGGGAGAAACGCGCGCCGTAGACCACGCGTGAGAACTCGTCGCGGCCGAGCTGGTCGACGCCGAACCAGTGATCCGCCGACGGTCCGGGGCAGCAGCCGTCCTGTACGAGGGAAAGGTCGATATCGCGCGGGTCGTAGGGCGCGATGAGCGGAGCGAAGATCGCGGTCAGGACGAACAAAGCGACGAGCGCGAAGCCGGCTATTGCCCCTGGGTTGCGGATGAGGCGTCGCCAGGCGTCACTCCAGAGGCCGCTCGGAGCCTCGAGCTCGATCTCCGCGCTTTCGAGTTGTGCAACCGACATGCCCTAGCTCACCCGGATGCGTGGGTCGAGAAGGCCGTAGGAGATGTCGACGAGCAGGTTCACGAGCACGAAGACGAGCGCCACGAAGAGGATCCCGCCTTGGAGCACCGGGTAGTCGCGGTCTTCGATGGCCCCGGCCAGCCAGCTGCCCATGCCGGGAATCGCGAATACCGTCTCGGTCAGGATCGCGCCGGAGAGGAGCAGGCCGGTCTGCAGGCCGATGATCGTGACCACTGGGAGCATCGCGTTTCGGAAGATGTGGCGGCGGTCGACGATGCGCGACTCGACTCCCTTCGCCCGTGCGGTCCGCACATAGTCCTCGTTCTGGACGTCGAGAACCGAGGCGCGCGTAATCCGAGCGATGATCGCGAGTGGGATCGAGCCCAGCGCGATCGCGGGCAGGATGAGATGGAGGAAGGCGTCCCACGCGGCCTCGAAGTTGAGCGTGACTATCCCGTCCAGCACGTAGAAGCCGGTCGGGTGATCCGCGTTGATGAGCACGTCTTGCCGGCCGATCGTCGGTAACCAGCCGAGCTGCACCGCGAAGACGTACTTGAGCAGGATGGCGAGGAAGAACACCGGGATCGAGATGCCGATCAGCGACGTCACGAGGCTTCCGTGATCGACGACGCTGCCGTGGCGCTTTGCGGCGATGAAGCCCAGTGGGATGCCGAGGGCGGTGGCGAAGATCATCGCCGCGAAAGCGAGCTCGATCGTAGCGGGGAAGCGCCGTCCGATCTCCTCGGTCACCGGTTGACGCGAGGTGATGCTCGTGCCGAGATCGCCCTGGAGCAGATTCTGGAGGTACTTCCAGTACTGCTCCCAGATCGGCTGGTCGAGGCCGTAGATCCGCTCGATCTCCTCCACGGCCTCGGGTGTCGCGCGATCCCCGAGGAGCGACTCTGCAGGACCTCCGGGTAACGCCCGGATCCAGAAGAACAGCAGGATCGAGAGCCCGAGGAGAATAGGGACGAGCAGAAGCAGACGGCGGGCGACGAAGGGAAGCATCTACGTCACCCGCCGTCTGCTCTCAATGGGCTACCTACCCGGTCTCGGTGGTCTCGGTTTCGGTCTCCTCGGTTTCCTCTTCATCGTCGCCCTCCCCGGTCTCGCCGGCCTGGACGGTCGCGAAGGATTCACCACCCACTCCGACTGGACTCGGGACGAAGCCCTGGATGTTGCTTTCGAGCGCGATGGCTGCGCTGTTGTGGGCATAGGGAACAGAGGCGACGAACGCCATGATCTTGCGGTTCGCCTCCTGGTAGAGCTGCTCCCGCTTCGCCGGATCGGGCTCCGCCTCGGCCTCGGCGAGCAGGTCGTGGATCTCCGGATTCTCGAAGCCGTACCTGTCACTGGGCTCCTGGAAGAAGGTCCCGATGAAGTTGTCGGCGTCTGCGAAGTCGGCGATCCAGCCGATGAGATTCAGGTGCCCGGCGTTGCCTTCGTTGACCCGTGCCACGTAGTCGGGCTGCCACGGAGCAGTCTTGGGCGTGACCCTGAAGCCGGCGGCATTCAGGTCGGCCGCGAACGCCTCGAAGTTCCGCTTCGGATCGGGCATGTAGTCGCGACTGACGTCCGTCGGGTACCAGAATTCGATCTCGACGGGCAGCGTCAGGCCGGCCTGCTGCAGCAGCTGTCTGGACTTCGCCGGGTCGTACTCGTAGGTCTGCACGTCGTCGGCATAGCCCGAGATCTCCTTGGGCATGAACTGCGTCGCGACGATTCCACGTCCTCCGTAGAAGGAGTTGACGACCTCTTCTCTGTTGAGCGCGTGGATGACTGCCTGCCGGACCTCGAGCTGGTCCATCGGCGGCTTGGCGTGGTTTATCCCGACCCACCCCACGTTGAACGGCGGGCGGTCGAGCAGCTGCAGGTTGGCTTCGCCTTCGATCGTTGGCACGTCCTGGGGCTCGACGAGGTCGTAGCCCTGGATCTCGCCAGTCTGCAACGCTTGCAGGCGTGCGGCGTTGTCGGCGATCGGCCGGAAGATGATCTGCTCCGTCAGCGCGGGCTCGCCCCAGTAGTCGTCGTTCCGGGTCAGGACGAGCTGCTCTCCCAGGGTCCAGGACTCGAACTTGTACGGCCCGGTGCCGGTCGGGTGCTCGGTGGCGTAGGTCCCGCCGGGCTGGAAGACACCGTCGGCGTTCTGTGAGCCTTCATCTGCCTCGAACTCCTCGAGTGCAGCGGGGCTGACGATGTGAATGCTCGGCAGCGTGAGCGTCGAGAGAATCGTTGCCGAAGGCCTCGTGATGTTCAGCGTCACGGTTAGATCGTCAACGGCCTCGCAGCTCTCGTAGAGGCTCTCGTCAGGGCCTGGGTTGCCTTCTGCGGGGTTCTTGAACCCGCCTCCGAAGCCGAACTGCCAGTAGTAGGTCGTTCCCTCGCCTTGCAGGGACGCTGGGAAATTGAACCAGCGCTCGAAGTTGAAGCAGACGGCGTCTGCATTGAACGGCTCGCCGTCGTGGAACGTCACCCCTTCGCGGAGATTGAAGGTCCACGCGAGACCGTCTTCGCTCGTCGTCCAGTCGGTCGCGAGCGAAGGAATGACCTCGGACGTTCCCGGCTTCAGAGCGGTGAGGCCTTCCGTCATCTGATAGAGAACGCGAATCGACTCGCCGTCGGAAATCAATGCGGCGTCGAGCCCGGTCGGATCGGAGGCCGTCCCGAACACCAGCGTGTCCCCGTCGCCGCCACCGCCCCCACCGCAGCCTGCCGCGACCAACGCGAACAGCGCCACGGCGCACGCGAGAAGCGGCACCTTCAATCTGCCCATGTCTCTCCCTTCGCTGAACGAATTTCGGCGTCTGATCCAGCAGTATCGCAAGAGACGAGACGCAGGCACGCAAGTTAGGCACCGGCACGCCTTAGCCTGCGCGCTGTAGTGAGATTGTCGGGGTCTGGCCGATGCCAGACCCCGACCGATAGTGCTTAGGCCGCGAGGCCTGCGAGGTCGCGCAGGGCCTCGAGGCGCTTGAGCGCCTGACCCTCGAGCTGCCTGACGCGCTCACGTGTCAGATCGAGCTCGTGGCCGATCGCCTCGAGCGTCCACGGCTCGCCCTCGAAGCCGAAGCGGAGCTCGAGGATTCGACGCTCGCGCTCGGGGAGCGCATCCAGGGCGCGCCTGATGCTCTGGCGCCTGAGCGACTCCTCCGCCTCGTCGAACGGATCCGCGGCTTCGCGATCGGCGAAGAGGTCTCCGAGCTCGCCCTCGTCGTCTGCGCCCACCGTCTGGTTCAGCGAGACCGACGCATGGGCGGCTCCGAGCGCCTCGTCGACGTGCTGGAGCGGGAGGCCTGTGGCCTCCGCGAGCTCCTCCTTCGTCGCCTCGCGCCCGAGCTCGACCTCGAGCCGGCGGGCCGCGCGGGACAGCTTCTGCTGCCGCTCGACCACATGGACGGGCACGCGGATCGTGCGCGCGTGGTTCGCGACCGCACGCTGCACCGACTGGCGGATCCACCACGTTGCGTACGTCGAGAACTTGAAGCCGCGCCGCCAGTCGAACTTCTCGACCGCACGGTTCAGGCCCAACGTTCCTTCCTGGATCAGGTCGAGGAACGGCACGCCGAGGCCGCGATAGCCCTTGGCAATGGACACGACGAGCCGCAGGTTCGACTCGATCATCTTCCGCTTGGCGACAGGGTCGCCGCGCTCGATGCGCTTGGCGAGCGCAACCTCCTCGGCAGCGGTGAGGAGCTTGTGGCGCCCGACGTCGGCGAGGAAGAGCTGGAGGCTGTCGGCCGCGCCCGAGACCGCACCGGCCTCGTACTGCGGCTTCTCCGCTTCCTTCTCGTCTGCTTCCGGGTGCTCGATCTCGATGCCGTGCGCCTCGAGCTCGCGCTGGAGCAGCTCGGAGTCGTCCTCACCGAGGTCGTGCTCGAGCACGAAGGCCTCGATCTCGGGGATCGTGAGATGGCCACCGTGCTCCTCGGCGCGCTCGATCAGCGCCTTTACGTGCTCGGACTCGAGCAATTCGATCAGCTGGTTTTGCGTCAACTTCGTGTTTCAGTCCTTTCGGCGACTCGGAAGAGCAACAAACTTACGGAGTGTATGAGCGTTTTTGTCGTATTTCCAGGGTGATAGCGATGGGAGGGGCGTTACAAGCTCCCAACGTTCTCACCCTTCCCGATTATTCCGTTGCCGACACCTCGGCGGTTTGCGGGGCAGAGCGCTCGGAGCCTGACTGTCTCCTCACCTGAGACGTTCGTCTCGCCCAGGCAGTTAGATCATGACCCCGTCGACGGACGGTGAAAACCCTCGGCGAACCGGCTTTACGCGCTCTTAGCGCGTGTTCTCTACCGTTCTTCGCGCGTCGCTCGGCAAGAAGCTCGACGGCGCGCTCGAGCGTCACGTCTTCGACCGTATCTCCCTTGCGCAGGCTGGCGTTCGTCTCCCCGTCGGTGACGTAGGGGCCGAAGCGGCCGTCTTTGAGCACGATCTGGCGCGCGGTGTCGGGATCGGGCCCCAGCTCTCGCAGGGGACCGCGCGCAGCGCCTCGGCCACGGCGGCGCGGTGGCTGCGCGAAGAGCTCCTTCGCCTGTCGACCGTCACGGTGAAGAGCTGCTCCTCGCTCTCGAGCGAACGCGATTCGGCGCCCTTCTTCACGTACGGGCCATAGCGGCCGTTCTGCGCGGTGACGTCTTCGCCGTCGATCTGCTCCCACGACGCGCGGCAGTGTGAGGAGGCGAAGCGCGTCCTCGAGCGAGACCGACTCCGGGGACATCGAGGCGAAGAGCGACGCCGTTCTTGGCTTCCCCTCGGCCCCCTCCGGGAGGACCTCGGTCACGTAGGGGCCGTACCGCCCCGTTCTCACGACGATCTCGCAGCTCGGACTCAGGATGTCGTCCGAGCGGACGGCTGTCCGGCTGCGCGAGGAGCTCGTCGGCCTTCTCCGCGGTCAGCTCGTCGGGGGCGAGGTCGGCAGGCAGGCTGGCTCGAGTCTCGCCGCGCTCGAGATAGGGGCCATAGCGGCCGACCCGCACGACCGCCTCGCTGCGCGGGATCGCGATCGAGTTCACGGCGCGCGCGTCGATCTCGTCGAGGTGGTCCGTGACCAGGGAGCGGAGGCCGGGATCGCCTCCCTCCCCGAAGTAGAACCGCGTGAGCCAGGCGACCCGCTCCTCGTCGCCTGCTGCGATGCGGTCGAGGTCGCTCTCCATGCGCGCGGTGAAGTCGAAGTCGACGAACTGGCTGAAGTGCCGCTCCAGCAGGTTCACGACGGCGAAGGCGAGAAAGGTCGGGACGAGGGCGGTGCCCTTCTTGAACACGTATCCGCGATCGACGATCGTCGAAAGGATGGCGGCGTACGTCGACGGCCGGCCGATCCCGCGATCCTCGAGCGCCTTGACCAGCGTCGGCTCGGTGTACCGCGGCGGCGGAGTCGTGGTGTGCCCTTCGGGCTCGAGCGTCAGGAGGGTCACGTCCTGCCCGACCGCCAGCTGCGGAAGGCGCCGCTCCTCGTCGTCCTCCGACGGCTCGTCCCGGCCGGGCTCGTAGGCGGCGAGGAAACCGCGAAAGGTCAGCACGGTGCCTGACGCACCGAACTCGACGTCCTCGTCGTCACTCGAGGTTGCGCCGACCCGGAGCGAGACGGTCTGCCCTCGTGCGTCCTCCATCTGGGAGGCGAGAGTCCGCTTCCAGATCAGGTCGTAGAGCGCGTGCTCGTCGCGTCCCACGGCCCCCTTCAGCTCGTCCGGAGTGCGGAAGGTGTCGCCCGCAGGCCGGATCGCCTCGTGGGCCTCCTGGGCGTTCGCGACCGCTCGTCCGTACGCTCGTGGCTTCTCGGGAACGAAGTCGCCCCCGAAGAGCTCGCGAACCTGCGCCCGAGCCGCCGCGAGCGCCGACTCGGAGAGCGTCGTCGAGTCCGTCCGCATGTACGTGATGTGGCCCGACTCGTACAGCCGCTGGGCGACGCGCATCGTCGTCTGAGCCGAGAAGCGAAGCTTGCGACTTGCCTCCTGCTGCAGCGTGGCGGTGCGGAACGGCGCCGCCGGGCGCCGTCGGTACGGCTTCTCGTCCGAGCTCCTGACGCTGTACGGCGCGTCTGCGAGGCGCTCCGCGAGCCCTCGTGCCCCTTCCTCGTCGAGGCGGACGAGCTTCTCGTCCAGCGTCGCGTCCGGTGCGAAGTCGCGTCCCTGCGCCACACGCTTTCCGTCGACCGAAACGAGTCGCGCTTCGAATGCTCCCGGGTCGAAGCTCGCGAGAAGGTCCCAGTACTCGGCCGAGACGAATGCGATGCGCTCGCGCTCGCGCTCTACCGCGAGCCGCGTAGCGACCGACTGAACCCTTCCCGCTGACAGCCCGCGGGTCACCTTCTTCCAGAGGACCGGCGAGACCTCGTAGCCATAGAGCCGATCGAGGATCCGCCTCGTCTCCTGCGCGTCCACGAGTCGCTGGTCGATGACGCGCGTGTCCTCGAGCGCACGCGCGATCGCTTCACGCGTGATCTCGTGGAAGACCATCCGCCGGACCGGAACCTTCGGCTTCAACACCTCGACGAGGTGCCAGGCGATCGCTTCTCCTTCTCGATCCTCGTCCGTCGCGAGCAGGAGCTCGTCAGCGTTCTTCAGGTGCTTCTTCAGCTCGGCAACGACCTTCTTCTTGCCCGCGTCGACGACGTAGTAGGGCTCGAATCCCTTCTCGACGTCGACCCCCAACGCCCCGAAACGCTTGCGCTGGGCCTCTGGCACGTCTGACGCTCGATCGGGAAGGTCGCGGATGTGCCCGATGCTGGACTCGACGGCGAACTCCTTGCCGAGGTAGCCCGCGATCGTCCGCGCCTTTGCAGGGCTCTCGACGATGACGAGTCTCTTGGCCACGGCGCGACACCTTAGATGAGAGGCTCGTCGGCGCAAATCCGGCGATACTGGCGCGCGTGCCGAGACCTCCGCGTCCGAGCTGGCTGTACTTCGTACTTGCGGCGCTCAGCTGGCCGGTGCTGAAGACGGTCTTTCGGCACCGTGCGTTCGGCATCGAGAACGTCCCGACGACCGGCGGGTTCGTCCTGGCGGCGAACCACTGGTCGAACTTCGACCCCTGGCCGCTCGGCATCCCACTCTTTCCGAAGCGCTTTCTGCGCTTCATGGCGAAGTCCGAGCTCTTCTGGTTCCCCCTCGGGAAGGTCGTCACCGCGGGGGGCGCGTTTCGTGTCCGCCGTGGCGAGCGAGACGAGGAGGCCATCGCGACCGCGATTGCACTCTGCCGTGAGGGCCACGCCGTCGTGATGTTCCCCGAGGGCACGCGCCGGCAGAAGGGCCTGCGGAAGAAGCACGAGGCTCGCTGGCACACGGGCGCGGCTCGGATCGCACTCGAGGCGGGAGTTCCTCTGGTTCCTGCGGGGATCGTGGGGACCGACCGTCTCGCGCGGCTCGGCGCGCTGCGTGTTCGGTACGGGCCTCCCGTCGCGGTCGCCGATCTCGACGGGTTGTCGCCGTCCGATTCCGCGCAGATCGCGACCGACCGGCTGCGGGACACGATCGCCGAGCTGGAGGAGTCCCTCGCGTGAAGCCGCTCCTGGTCGTCGACGGAGACTCGTTCGCACACCGCGCTTACCACGCGATCCCGAAGTCCCTCCGGCGGAGCGACGGTGGGCCCGGGAACATGCTCTTCGGGTTCGGGACGATGTTCCTGCGGCTCTGGCAGGGCGAGCTGCCGCGCACCGCCCTCGTCGCCTGGGACACGCTCGAGGTGCCGACGTACCGCCACGAGGCGCTGGCCGTGTACCAGTCTGGGCGCGAATTCGAGGCCGAGCTCCTGGAGCAGCTCGCGCTTCTGCCCGCGCTCGTCGCCTCCTCGGGGCTCGCGTACGCGAAAGCGCCGGGCTACGAGGCGGACGACTTCCTCGGGGCTGCAGTCTCAGCCGAGGAAGAGGCGGGCGGAACCGTGCTCGTCGCAACCTCGGATCGCGACGCGTTCCAGCTCGCCGGCGCGCGGACGACGATCCTGCAACCGGTGCGCGGCGAGGCTCCGGCTCGGATCGGGCCTGCGGAAGTTCGCGAGCGGTACGGGGTCGATCCCGAGCAGGTGCCGGACTTCATCGCCCTCCGCGGCGATCCCTCCGATCGCATCCCGGGAGCGAGGGGAATAGGCCCGAAGAGAGCGGCGGACCTGCTTGCGCAGTACGGGTCGCTCGACGCGATGCTGGAAGAAGGCCGGTTCGCGGCCGAGGCCGACGCGCTCCGGCTGTATCGCGAGATCGCCACGCTCGACCGCGCGGCGCCGCTGCCGCCGTTGCCCGACGTCGAGCCCGACTGGGGCGCAGCCGCTTCGCACGCCAGAGAGCTCGGCATGAACGGGCTCGCCGGCCGGTTCGAGGAGGCTGCCGCATCGACGTGATCAGCCACCCGTCGCTCGTGCGGCTGCATTCGCCCGGCCACCACGTTCACGCCGAGCGCCCTGAGCGACTCGCCCGTCTGCACGAGTGCTTTCCGGGGTATCTCGAGCCCGGCCCTGCAGACCGCGACGCGATCGAGCGCGTTCATCCCGCCGAATACGTGCGGACGATCGAAGAGATCGCGACCGAGGATTGGCTCGACCCAGACACGTACGCAAGCGAGACCACCTGGGAGGCGGCTGTGCTTGCCGCAGGGTGCGCGATCCGTGCAGTCGAGGACGAAGGCTTTGCCCTCGTCCGACCTCCAGGGCACCACGCGCTCGCCGAACGCGCGATGGGGTTCTGCATCTTCAACAACGTCGCGATCGCAGCTCGGCACGCGCAGTCCGAGCTCGGCGTCGATCGCGTCGCGATCGTCGACTTCGACGTGCATCACGGAAACGGAACGGAAGCGATCTTCCGCGACGACCCGTCCGTTCTGTTCGTCTCCCTGCACCAATGGCCGTTCTATCCGGGCACCGGGGGCCCGGGAACGAGCGACGAGCACACGCTCAACCTGCCGCTTCCGGCGGGATCGGGTGATGCCGAGTACGCACAGGCCTTTCGCGAGGCGGTTGAGCCGGCCGTCGCAGGCATTCGAGCCCGAGCTCGTCCTCGTTTCCGCCGGCTTCGACGCGCACTCGGAGGATCCGCTCGGAGAGATGCGGCTCACCGCTGGAGCGTTTCGCGAAATGGCCCAGCGGACTGCGGCGCTCGCGCCTAAGACCGCAGCGGTGCTCGAGGGTGGTTACAACCTCGACACGCTGCCCGGCCTGGTCGAGGCAGCCCTCGAGGGTTTCTCCGAGGCGCTAGCCGCGCGCGGTCTCGAGACGCTCGAGCGCCTCGCGCCGCGAGGAGACGCCGAGCTTCTTCAGGAGGCTCTTCACGTGTGAGCGGACGGTGTGTTCCGAGATGTACAGGCGCTGGGCGATCTCGTCGGTACCCAGGTGCTCGTCGAGCAGGAGCAGGACCTCGACCTCGCGCGCCGAGAGCGTTCTCGTGATCACTTCCGGGATCCCGTCGAGCCGGCCACCGACGCGCACGCGATCGAGCAGCCGCTTGGCGACGCCGCCCGAGAGCGCCGCTTCGCCGCGGGCCACGCCGCGGAGGAACGTCGCGATCTGCTCTGGCGACTCGGTCTTCAGGAGGTAGCCGGCCGCTCCGGCTCTGATCGCCCCGAGGAGGTTCTCCTCGGCATCCGAGGCCGTCAGGACGACCACTTCGCAGTCGGGCGCTTCCTCGCGGATCTTGGGAAGCGCGGTCAGACCGTCCATCCCCGGCATCGTCAGGTCGAGGAGCACGAGGTCGGGCTGGCTCCCACGCGCGGCGACGATCGCTTCTTCGCCGCTTGCGGCGTCTCCGACGACATCGAAGCCCTGCTGCGTCAGCAGGGACGCGAGGGCGTCCCTGGTCAGCGGATGGTCGTCGACGATCAGGATCCGCTCGGTCACGTCTCTCTTATCGGCACGCCGTCCGCTGCCGAAAAGGGGGTATGGAGCACACGCGCCCGCAGACCTACCGGTCTTGGCTGCTGGGCGAGATCGTGCTGGTCGCTCTGCTCTCGTCGGCGACGGCGCTCTTCGCGCTGAGCTCCTCGCTGCAATCCGCCTACGAGCTTCCGGAAGCCCGTCTCGTTCTCGACACCGCGGTCGCCGTCGTCGCCGCGATCGTTTCGCGTGCTCGCTGCGGTGCGCTTCCTCGTCGACGGTCGCATCCTCGACCTTCTCCTGGCAGCGGGGTTCTGGACGATCGCGCTCGGGACGGTCGTCTTCGGACTTGCCCCAGTGCTCGGCGGGGACACGCTTGCCGCCCTGGGCGGCGTGGTCGCTCATGGGCGCACGTCTCCTCGGTGCAGCTCTCATTGCCATCGCCCCGTATGTCGACGGGCGCTGGTCGGCCCGGCGTCCCGCGCTTGCAGCCGTCGGCAGTCGGCGTCGCCGTGATCCTCGCTGCGGCGGGTGTCGGCTTGCACGCACCACAGTGGACGGTGGACGAGGTCGTCGAGGGCCGATCGGTCGAGCTCGCGGCCTCCCTGCTCGCGCTGCTCTGGCTGACCGCGCTGATCGGATTTGCCCTTCGCTTTCGCCGTCACGGGCGCGATCTCGACAGCTGGATGTGCCTTGCCGTGACGCTTGCGCTCTTCGCGGATCTTCACCTCGCGTTGACTCCGGTCGTCTCGAGCGACTACCTCCTCCAGGGCGACTTCTTGCGGCTGGTTGCGTACGGCATGCTCCTGGTCGGGGTCTGGCGCGCCATCGCCGACGCTGAGTTCGGCAGGGCTGTCGCGGACGAACGAGCACGTGTCGCCCGCGAGATCCACGATGGTCTCGCCCAGTACCTCTTCGCGATCTCGACGCACGTCAGCACGCTCGAGTCGGATGCGCCGCTCGAGGAAGTTCTCCCCCGCCTGAAGCGCGCGTCGACCGCCGCCCAGCAGGAAGCGCGCTTTGCCGTGCTCGCGCTGTCGTCAGCCGGAGGCTCGGCGCGGTTCGACTCGGCGCTTCGTCGCTACATCGACGTCCTCACGGCGGACGGCGAGCTCGAGGTCGACCTCGACGTCGATCGCCAGGTGCGGTTGGCGCCCGACGAGCAGATCGAGGTGTTCCGCATCGTGCAGGAAGGGCTTGGAAATGTCCGACGTCACGCAGGAGCCCGCCATGTCGAAGTGACGATCCAGCAGCGCGGCGGACGGCGTGTGGTCTCGGTGTCGGACGACGGGATCGGGTTCGACGAGACGACGGCAGCCGCCGGTCAGGGGCTCGACAACATCAAACTCAGGGCGGAAGCGATCGAGGGTCAGCTGAGCTTGCGCTCGTCTCCTGGTCGCGGCACTGCGATCGAGGTCGTGCTGCGGCCGACGTAGCCTCTAGGAGGCTTTGCGGAACGACCCCGACAATCGGGGTCGTTTCGCCAAGCCCTCCGAGGTCAAAGTCGGCGGCGCGCGCGCACGAAGGCGAAGACGCTTGCCCACTGACGGGCATCGAGATCACGGGGATAGGACGACGGGTCGAATCCGAGCACGGGAGCGAGCTTCCGGAGCTCGCGAGTGGTCACGTGTCCTTCGAGCGCACGAGAGAGAGGTGCTCTCGTGGCGAACGCATGGGCGAGGAACCTCCGATACCTCGCGTGAGCGCACACGGGAACGAGTGGCTCGGGCCGGCGGCCGAAGTGCAGCACCGCCGCATCGACGCTCGGTGTCGGGGTGAAGGAGCGACGCGAGAGCCGAGCGACGATTGCGACGTCGAACCAGCCGCGCCAGAAGAGGCCGCGAAGCGTTCCCGGCCACAGAGAAGCGTGCTTCGCGGCGAATTCCCATTGCACGATGACGTCGGCCTGGTACAAGCCGCTTCCGGGATCTCGCAGAAGGCTGTCCAGAACCGCGCCGGTCCCGGCGAACGGGAGGTTGGCGACGACTGCGAAGCGTTCCGCGGGCCAGCTCCAGTCGCAGGCGTCCACTTCGACGACCCGGACGCTGCGGCCGGCAAAACGCCGCTGGAGGCTGACGACGAGTGCCGAATCGAGCTCGAGCGCCGTGACGGACGCACCCGCGTCGACGAGCGCTCGCGTCAGGACGCCGGTGCCGGCTCCGATGTCGATGACCGAGTCGCCAGGCTGGATTCCGGCGTGGCGAACGAGCTCCGCTGCGAGTTGACTACTGCGGAGGAAGTGCTGGCCGCGTGCGTCCCGCTCGGGACGGTGTCGGACGGCCACGGAAGACCACGATCGTCGTCACGCCTGGGAGTCTAGAACGAAAGCTGGGACGGCGGAGCCGACGCTCCGCCGTCCCAGCGGGCGTCAGTGCTGACCGGCCGGCGCGGGGCGGTCCGGCGCGAACGTCTGCTCCGGCTCGCCGTCGTGCGGAGGCTCGATGGTGATGTTCGGCAGGATCCGGTCGAGCCAGCGAGGGATGTACCAGGTCTTCTCGCCGAGCCAGGTGAAGAACGCCGGAATGAGCGTCATCTTCACGACCAACGCATCCACGAGGATCGCGACTGCGAGCAGCAGGCCGAACTCCTTCGAGATGCGGTCCGACGTAAGGATGAAGGCCGCGAAGACCGTGCCCATGATGAGCGCGGCCGCCACGACCACGCGCCCGATCGCAGCGATGCCGTGCTCGATCGCTTCGCGGGTCTTCAGGCCGTGGACGTGCTCCTCTCGGATGCGGCTCATGAGGAAGACCATGTAGTCCATTGACAGTCCGAAGAGGATCGCGAAGGCGATCGGCGGCACGAACGTCTCGATCGGACCAGTCTTGTCGAGACCCGTCAGATCCAGGAGATAGCCCTCCTGGATCACGAGCGTCAGAACGCCGAACCCGACGAACGCCGAGAGGATCGTCGCGACCGCCGCCGTCAGCGAGACGACGATCGAGCGGAACGCCATCGCGAGCACGATGAACGTGACGCCGACGATGTAGAGGAGGAAGAGCGGGAGCCGTTCGTAGATCCGGTCGGCGATGTCGATGAACGCGGCGTTCAGGCCGGACACGTACACGGCGGCGTCACCGCCTTCGATTGCCGCCGGCACGACGTCGCCGCGCAATCGATCGACGAGCTGCACCGTCTCCTCGTCCTGTGGCGCAGAGTCCGGAGTCACGAACACGATCGCGACCGTCTTCGGGTCGTTGAACTGCGGCTCACCGGCGGACGCAACTCCCTCGAGGTTTCGGACGCCCTCGTAGACCCTCTGTGGTGCGTCCGGGTCGCTGTTGACGTCGACGACGATGGGAATCGGGCCGTTGAAGCCCGCTCCGAAGCCCTCCGCCAGCAGGTCGTACGCACGGCGTGCCGTCTGGTCGGTCGGCTGCGTGCCCTGGTCGGACGCCCCGAGCCGCACCAGTGCGGACGACGTCGCAAGCAGGAGGGTGACCACGAGCAGGATCACGAAGATCGGCTTGTGGTGCGAGGTGACGAACCGACCCCAGCGTGCGATCGGCGTCCTCTCGCGGGCGGCCTCCGAGTCGTCGATCGGCCGGAGGAACGGCACCTTCAGGCGGTCGACCTTGTGTCCGAGCTTCGCGAGCACCGCGATGAGCAGCGAGTTCGCGATCAACACGGTCGTCAGAACGCCGAGAGCCGACCCGATACCGAGCTTCGTTATGAAGTCGAGGCCGAAGAACGCGAGCCCCGTCACCGAGATGGCCACGGTGAGCCCTGCGAAGATCGTCGCGCGGCCTGCCGAGGCGCCGGCTTCGGCTGCCGCGTCACGCGGCGAAAGCCCTTCGTGCAGGAGCTGCCGAAAGCGGGTGACGATGAACAGCGAGTAGTCGATGCCCACGCCGAGGCCGATCATCGACACGAGCAGCGGAGTGATCGTGTTGATGTCGGTGAGGCCCGCGAGGATGAACAGCAGAAGGAACGCCGTCATGAGCGCGACGATCGCAAGCGCGAGCGGAAGTGCAGTCGCGACCAGCGTTCGGAAGACGACGAGCAGGACGATGAGCGCCGCGAGGAGCCCCAGCAGCTCCTGCGTTCCCTGCTCGATCGGCGGGAACTCGGCGTCGCCGTTGAACTCGACGATCGACGCCCGCGGGCTCGACCGTCTCGCGGACGGTGTCCTGCACGGCGACGACTTGCTCGCGGTCCTCCTCGTAGATCACACGGTCGAACTGAGCCTCGGCGTACGCGATACGCCCGTCGTCGGAGAACGTCTGCTCGTCGAACGGGTCGCCGACGCTCTCGAGACCGGCCCGCTCGTCCTCTCCGATCGCAGCGAACTCGTCCGTCTTCAGCTTGTCGATCGCGGACTGGATCGCGGCCTGCCGTTCCTCCGTGTCGAGCCGCTCGCCTTCGGGCGCGGCGAAGACGAGGTTCAGGACGCCGCCCTGCTCGGCCGCGAACTCCTCTTCGATCAGGTCCGTCGCCCGCTGCGTATCCGAGCCCGGGATCTCGAACTCGTCCTTCAGGCTGCCGCCCACAGTCGCGACGAGGACGATGAGAAGGGCGACGATGCCCAGCCAGGTGAAGACGACACGCCACGGATGCGATGCGCACGCGCGCATCCAGGCGGCGAGCGCTCCGGTCGACAGCCGCTCGTGAGCGGCTAGCCGCGGATCGCGGTTCTGGTCCATTTCACTCCCGTGCTCGGTCATACCCATCTTCCCCTCTTGTCGCTTCCACCTTCTACTGACGGCTATAGGTCTCAGAACTCATCGGACGCCGTTCGCATTCCGAAGTCGGGCAGGATACGGGCACGCGTCGACCCTCGGTCGCACCTCCTTCGTGCGACTCCACGTGGATGCCGCTCGTTCACCGGTCGTTCACCCGCGATGTCCTCCGGCGCCTATGTACACGCCTGCACCGACGATCGCTCCGCCGACGAGCGTGGTCACCGTGATCGGCTCATCGGCGACTAGGGCTCCGAGAGCGATCGCGACCACCGGCATCGAGACGAACACGTAGGACGTCGCGGACGCCGACCAGCGCTGCACGACGACGAGAACGAGGAGGAAGAGCCCGACGGTCGCGGCGATGAGATACGCGACCGCCAGCTGGGTCTCGCCCTCGGCCGGTAAGCGCGAAATTCTCGCCTGCCGCTCCGGCGACGATCAGGAGCACTGCTGCGCCCGCGCTCATGCCGACGAAGTTCATCGCGACCGGGTGCTCTTTTCCGGCGAGCTTGGAGACGACGACGGATTCCGAGGCGAAGAGCGCAGCGAGCCCCAGCAGCGCGAAAGAGCTCCAGCCGAACGAGATCGACCCCGGCTGGAAGAAGATCAATACCGATCCGGCGATCGCGACCAATGCCCCGACGAGTGCGCGAGCGCTCAGTCGCTCCATGCCGTGCGAGACGGCGAGGAGCAGGGTCAAGAGCGGACCCATCGCGAGGACGACCGCGGCCACACCAGCTGGAACCTCTTGCATCGCCCAGTACATGCACCCGTACGCGCCGCCGAAGGCGAGCAGCCCGTACATCACGACAAGGGCGAGAGTGCGGCCGCGTGGGAGCCTCACCCGCAGCGCGGCGCATAGGACCCCGAAGACGACCGCGGCGAGCCCGAAGCGGAGACCGGCTCCCCAGAGTGGATCGAGCTCGCGGTTCGAGTACCTGATCGCGACGAAGTTCGAGCCGCCAATGACGACGGCGCCGGCAAACGCGGCGAGCGCACGCCGGTCGACCGCTGGGTCCGACGGCACTTCCTTCGCGCCGCCGACGTTTTCGGTGTGCTCTGTCACGTGTGCGTTGCTCATAGAAAAAGCCCCGTCACCAGGGCTTTTTCCGTAGCAGGCCTGTAAGCCGGATTCTGTCGAGGATGACCATCTCTCTTTGCGGCGTACCCGGTCCCTCGGCGGGCCGCGTCAACGGGACCTGCTTCGCCTTGCACCGGACGGGGTTTGGCGAGCCGGCGATGTCGCCACCGCCGCTGGTGGGCTCTTACCCCACCGTTTCACCCTTACCGACCGAACGTGCACTCATCGGCCGGCGGTCTCCTTTCTGTTCCACTTTCCGTCGGCTTTCGCCGCCTGGGTCGCCCCAGCGTCCTTGCCCTGCGGTGTCCGGACTTTCCTCGAGCCTCCACTGCTCTAGGAGCAGAGAGACCCGCGGTCACCCGGCCTGCACGACGGATGGTAGCTCGTGCGTGGGGATTTCTCGGCCCTCGGCGAGGATCGAGCTGCACTCCGGGCACGCGAGAGCGCCACGGACACGGAGCAGGAACTCCCCGCACACGAGACATTCCAGGCTTACCCCGCGGACAAGTGACGCGAGCTCCTGGTCGAGGGTGCGGTTGAGAGATTCAACGCTCATCCCAGACTCCGGAACACGCCGGTCACCTTCCCGAGGATCTGCACGTGCTCGGGGAAGAGCGGTTCGAGTGCGCTGTTCTCGGGCTGGAGGCGGATGCGGCCGTCGCGCTCTCGATGGAACGTCTTGACCGTCGCCTCGTCGGCACCCTCGTCCTCGCCGACCAGCGCTACGACGATGTCACCCTGGCGCGCATCGTCCTGCCGGTGGACGACGACCACGTCGCCGTCGAGGATCCCCGCCTCGATCATCGACTCGCCCTTCACGCGAAGGAGGAAATCGGCGTTCCTCCCGAGCGGTTCGGGGACGGCGATCCGATCCTCGATCTCCTCCTCGGCGAGCATCGGCCCGCCTGCGGCGATTCGCCCGACAAGAGGCAGCAGTGCCGGTTCCGCGTACGAGTCGGCCGTATCGGGGCGAACACGGCCTACGAGCTCGAGCGCGCGCGGCTTCGTGGGGTCGCGTCGCAGCAAGCCCGCGCGTTCGAGGTTCGCAAGGTGCGCGTGCACCGTCGACGGCGAAGCGAGCCCGACCGCATCGCCGATCTCGCGCACGGTCGGCGGGTATCCATGGCCGTCCACGTACTCGGCGAGGAACTGCCAAATCTCCTGCTGACGTGCTGTGAGCATCGGGGTCTCGAGCATCGGGTCTCTCCTAGTCTCGGGAACGAACGTATGTTCGTCAGGAGAGGGTAGAGCCCTTCCCGGACGACGTCAAGCCGGGCTTGCGGGCGGCGAACACGGCATGTTCGCCTTCGTCCGGGTCCTCGATACCCGGTTCCACGAGCTCGAGGCCCGCCTCTTCGATGAGCGCGCGCCAGAGAGCTTCGGGAAAGACGCCACATACGTGCCGGTCGTACTCGACCCGAACCTCCTTCCCAGGCTCCCGGAGCAAGAATGCGAAGTCCACGGCATAGGTCGTGCCGGCGGGGTCCGGATCGGACGACCACTCGAGATATCTCAAGCTGCGTCCGTCGTCTCCATCGTGGCCGCCATGGCTCGTCCGAGGTACATAGCGCTCGCGGGTCGTATCGGGCACGAGCAGCGCGGCACCGCCCTGGCGCAGATGCCAGGCGACCGTTTCGATGGTCGCGCGAAGGTCCTCCTCCGTCGTGATGTAGGCGATCGCGTCGTGTACGAAAACGGCGTCGAACGTCCGCTCGAGTCTCAACGACCGCATGTCGCCCTCGAGGTGCTCGCACTCGGGGTTCAGTGTCCGGCTGAGAGCGAGCATCTCCGGCGAGAGATCCGTGAGCGTGCACTCGAAGCGGTGCTTGAGGTGCGACGCGTTGTTCCCGCCGCCCGAGCCGAGCTCGAGCAGCGTCGCGATCTCGCCGACTGCCGTCGCCTCGATCACGCAGCTTGGCGAAGTCCGCCTCCTCGACGTAGTCGGACGGATGCGTCAGCAGGTGGAACCAGGGCGCGAGCTCGGAGTAGATGAGCATGCCGGAGACGGAGTAGGGGTCAGACTGAAGTCTGACCCCTGCCGTTACTCAATGCGCTGGAGAGGACTTGAACCTCCACGGCCTAAAGTGGCCACTAGGCCCTCAACCTAGCGCGTCTACCAATTCCGCCACCAGCGCGTGGCCAACGGTGATTCTACGCGAGAAGGTGGAACAGGATGATCGTGTTGAGGGTGAACACGATCGACACGGCGACCGTCAGCCGCGTCAGGTTCCGCTCCACGATGTGCGTTCCGCCCTGTGAGTGCGGCGTGAACCCGAGCCCGCCCATTCCCGCCTCGCGGCCCGAGTGCATGAGCACGAGCGTGACCACGAAGGCGCTCAGGAGCACCTGCAGGACGGCGGACATCTGGAGCCACGGCACGCGGCCAGGGTAGCAGCGTCGCTAGGTTCTCCCCGTGAGCGACGAGGCGCGCGAGAAGATCCAGAAGCTCCTGGTCACCGGGGACAACCGGCTGAAGCAAGGCGTTGCACCGGACAAGGTTCGGGCCACGTACGAGGAGGCGCTCGCCGTCGCGCGCGAGGCCGGGCTCGAGGAGTCGGTTCGTCCGTTGGTGGAGGTCAGGCTCGCCGATCTCGAGCGGCTCGCTCGAGAATCGCCTCCACCCGTGCCGCCTGCAGCTTGAGGTCGCGATCGCCGGCGGCGTCGCGGGCCGCGAGGTTGGGGCGCGGGAGCGCTGCTGCTCGAGAGAGTGCCGAGGCGAGATCGTCCTCGCTCTCGGGATCGACGAGGACTCCGGACTCCGGAGTCACGAACTCGGGGGGGCCGCCGACCTGCGTCGCCACCACGGAACGTCCCGACGCCATCGCTTCCAGCGTGGCCAGGCCGAAGGGCTCGACGAGGCTCGGCTGACAGAGGACGTCGCACGCCGCGATCCAGGCCGGAACCTCGGCGTGTCCGACCCGGCCCGCAAGCTCGATTCCTCGGCGGCCCTCGAGCGCCCGACGAAGCGGCCCGTCTCCGACGAACGTGAGCGTTCCTTCGCCGCGCTGCTCGAACGCGCGCGCGAGGCGGAGGACGTTCTTTCGCTCAGAGAGGCTTCCGAGGCAGAGGAAGGCGGTTCCCTCACCGCGCCACCCGACCTCGGCGCGCGCGGCCTCTACGTCGCGGGGCGCGAACCGCTCGAGATCGACGCCGCAGTCGACGACCTCGGTCTTTCCCGCGGCACCGGGGGCCGCGTGCACGAGGCGCTCGCGCAGCCACTTCGAGACTGCGATTACCGCAGACGAACGACGAACCACGTACCGCGTTGCCGCGCGCACGACAGGGTTCTCGCGCGCGTTCTCCACGTCCTGCCCGTGAGCCGTGACGACGAGGGGGGCGCGGGACGCGAGCGCCGCGATCAGGCCGGCAGGAGCGAGGAAGTGTGCGTAGACGACGTCTGGTCGGAACCGCCGCGCCGCCCGCCTGGCGTCGAGCGCCAGGCCGAGGTGGCGTCGCTTCCCGCCCGCACGGCGATCGATGACAGCCCGCTCGAGCTCGTGGCCGCGCGCGGCCAGCTCCCGTTCGAGGTTCGCCACGAAGATCCCGAGGTCAGGGTCGTCCGGCCCCGGGTACATCTGCGAGACGAGGAGGATCCTCAGCGGAACGCCCGCGGCCGTCAGCCGCGCGTCACCTGCAGGATCCCGAGGCACATCTCGTCCGTCGTGCCCTCACCCCACAGGATGTAACGCGGCGTCTTCGGGATGCCGTGACCGCCGTGCATGCGCTTGTGCACGTCGTGGCGACACGTCACCCGCACCACGTCGCCGGCGTCGGCCTCGATCGAGCGCGCGAGCGTGTACGCGTTCTGCCAGTGGAAGTCCCAGCGCGGGATGTCGAGGAGCACCCGCGCGCGTGGCGTTCCCGGATTGAGCTCGACGCGGATCGCGGCGCCGAGCAGGTGCATGTGGCCGGCGGCGACGTGGATCTTCGTCGGCTGGGTGAGCCGGCGATCGCAGGTAGAGGTCGCTCCCGCTCGGGGATTCGCTGCGGTTCCGCGGCAGAGGATCAAGAGACCAGCCGGAACGAAGGCGGCTTGCGGCCCGTACTTGCTCGTGAGGTCGAAGAGCGCCTCGGTCCGGGTGCACAGCTTTCCTTGCTCGCCTGGTGCGCAGCCCAGCTCGACCGGAGCCGGCAGGAGCATCGTCTGGAGCGGCGTGAGCTTCGCACTTGCGGGCGCGACCGTGAGCAGCGCGCGTGAGCGATCGGGGGCGCGCCCGTTCAAGAGGTTGTAGTGCACCTGCATCACGATCTGGCTTCCTGCAGGCAGGGGCACGCCGGTGCCTTCGGGGAGGCGGTTGCCACCCCAGCCCGGCGCCCAGGCGGCGACCCAGTTCGCGTCGTTCAGCGAGTCCTGGATCGCGCCGGAACCGGCACCCGCAGGCAGCCCGGTTCCGCCGAAGCAGTTCCATCCGAGCCCCGCCGAACGAGAGTCGAGGCCCTTCGCATCCGCGACCTGCGCCTTCGCGACGCGGAAGAGAATCACGTGGTGCACGACCTTGTCCGCTCCTGGCTCGATGCGTGCTGACGTGACGAACGAGTCTCCGGCTCGCTCCGGGTCGAGGAGGAAGCAGCGGTAGTCGTCCGTGACGCCCTTCGCCGCGCGCGGCTTGTACGCGGATGGCATGCGAAGCGTGAGGAGCGACTCCCCTGGCTCGACCGCGGCCGGCTTCTCGCGAACGGGCTTGCGCGCCGGGCCGTCGACACGACCTCCCGCCTTCGCCCAGGCGAGAAGCGTCGCCCGCTCGCGATCGCTCAGCCGGCGCTCCTGCTCTCCCGCATAGCTCGGGGAGCGCGGCCCGGGCGGCCACGGCGGCATCAGGCCGGCCTGCACGGACGCGGCGATCAGCGCCGAGCGAGACGAGATCTGCCGCGCCGTCTCGAACGGAAACGGCGCGATCCCGCCGAGCCGATGACAGCCGGCGCACTTCTGCTGGATCACGGGCGCGACATCCCGCGTGAAGCTCGGTGCGGCCGCGCTGGACTCTGCGCCGCGTGATGCGGCCATCGCTGCAAGCGGTATCGCGAGCGCGAGACCGAGCGCACCGACGAGCGCGATTCGCGTTCCGCTACGCATGCTGGGCGTCATATGTACCCCAAAGCTCGCGCAGGCCGCCACAGAGCTCGCCGATGGTGCAGCCGGCCCTCAGCGCCTCCCGGAGCGGTGGTAGCAAATTCGAGTCGCTGTCGGCGGCGTCCTCGGACCTCGGCGAGCGCGTGCGCTGCCGCATCCGCGTCTCGCTCGGCGCGCACGCGAGCAGTCCGCTCCTTCTGGCGCCGCTCGCTCGCGGGATCGACCTGCAGGAGCTGTACCCGCTCCTGGCCATCCTCCCCGAAGCGGTTGACTCCGACCACGACGCGGGTCCCCGCCTCGACGTCGGCCTGGAAGCGGAACGCCGACGCGTCGATCTCCGCCTGCACGAAGCCCTGCTCGATCGCGGCGACGGCGCCTCCCAGCTCGTCTACGCGCTCGATGAGCTCGCGCGCCTTCTCCTCGAGCTCGCTCGTCAGTGACTCGATGAGATACGCGCCGCCCAACGGGTCGGCCGTGTCGGTACCCCCCGCTTCGTGGGCGAGGATCTGCTGCGTTCTCAGTGCGATCCGGGCCGCATGCTCGCTCGGCAGCGCGAGGGCCTCGTCGAACGAATTCGTGTGGATCGACTGCGCACCGCCGCACACGGCGGACAGGGCCTGGATGGCGACCCGCACGACGTTGTTCTCCGGCTGCTGCGCGGTCAGCGTCGATCCTCCGGTCTGTGCGTGAAAGCGGAGCGCGGTCGCGCGTGGATTCGTCGCCCCGAACCGGTCCCGCATGATCCCGGCCCAAAGCCGCCGCGCCGCCCGGAACTTCGCCACTTCCTGAAAGAAGTGGTTGTGCGCGTTGAAGAAGAACGAGAGCCGCTCGCCGAACTCGTCAGGGGAGAGGCCTGCCGCGATCGCGGCCTCGCAGTACGCGATCCCGTTGGAGAGCGTGAACGCGAGCTCCTGCGCCGCGCTCGCTCCCGCCTCCCGGATGTGGTACCCGGAGATCGAGATCGTGTTCCACCTCGGGAGCCGCTCGGCGCAGTAGGCGAAGAGGTCGGTCGTCAGCCGCATCGACGGACGCGGCGGGAAGATGTAGTTGCCGCGCGCGACGTACTCCTTGAGGACGTCGTTCTGGACGGTGCCGCGAAGCTTCTCGCCGCTGACTCCCTGGCCCTCCGCTACGAGCTCGTACAGGAGCAGGAGCAGCGCAGCAGGCGCGTTGATCGTCATCGAGGTCGACACCTCGCCCAGCGGGATTCCCTCGAGCAGTGCCTCCATGTCGGCGATCGAGTCGATCGCGACCCCTGTGCGACCGACCTCCCCCTCGGCCAACGGGTCGTCCGAGTCGTATCCCAGCTGCGTCGGCAGGTCGAAAGCGACGGAGAGCCCGGTCTGACCTCGGTCCAGCAGGAAGCGGAAGCGCGCATTTGTCTCTTCCGCGGAGCCGTAGCCCGCGTACTGGCGCATCGTCCAGGGGCGGCCGCGGTACATCGTCGGGTAAGGGCCACGCGTGAACGGGAACTCGCCGGGAAGCTCCAGCTTCTCGGGTGGAAGGTCCTCCGCCGTGTAGGCGGCCTTCACCTCGATGCCGGAGTCGGTCAGCCGGCGATCCTCTCCGGTCGCCATCTTGAGCGAAGGCTAGTTGCTAGACGCTGGAGACGAACCGGAGCATCGCGTCGACTGCCTGCTGACGCGTGAGCCCGTGACGTCGGACGAGCGAGTGCCAGGTCTCGAGCTCGAGGGCGTGCCCGATCGCGGCCCTTACCGCCTTCCGCCGCGACCAACCGGCCGCGAGCGCGTCCCTGAGCCCCAGGAGTGCCCGCTCTCGCCGCGCCACGAGCTCGGCCGTCGTCGCGTGGACTCCGGAATCGCGCTTGAAGACGATCAGGTCGTCTCCGACGACGTCGTACCACTCGTACACGGCGGTCAGCGCCTCGCGCAGACGTCGCTCCGGATCGTCGATGGCTTCCCAGCGCGCGGAGTCGGGGAACGGATGAATGGCAGCCCAGTGGGCGGAGCACGCGTCGAAGAGCTCGCGCTCGTCGCGGAAGTGAGCGTAGACCGTGTGGCGCTGGACGCCGGCCCGTTCGGCGATGGCGGAGATGGTGGTCTGCGCGGGGCCGACGCTCGTGTGCAAGCCGACCGTCGCCTCGACGATCCGTTCGCGCGTCTCCGCAAGTCTTTCTGCGCGCCGTTTGAGCTCGTACTTCCGAGTCATTGCACAGTAGTGTATCGCGAAAACTTGACAGTCGGGAAGGAGCTCGTCAATAATCGTTGCACATCATCGTGCAACGAAAGGAGAAGCGGCCATGTATCACCTCGACCTCGCCTCCGTCCCGCTGAAAGACGTCGAGTCGGCGCTCGACCCGACAAGGTGCGTCCGAGTGGGCTTCCCGCACCACAGCCAGGTCGGGAACGCGAGTACCGCCACCGTGTACTTCGAGCTCGAACCCGGGATGCATGTAGGGATGCACCGGGACAGCTCCGAGGAACTCCTGCTCGTTCTCGAAGGTGAGGGCGAGGCGACGGTTGGCGGCGAGAAGGCGGTCGCGCACGCCGGCGCGATGCTGACGGTCCCCGCGATGGAGCCGCATGACATCCGCAACATCGGTAGCGGGCTCCTTCGCGTTCTCGGCTTCTTCTCTGCGCCGACGCTCATTGCGACCTTCGACGAGCCGGTTGCGCCGGGCGACCCGCAGGTGTTCGTGATCGGCGCTCCGATCGAGATCGCAGTCCCGCTCGAGGAGCCTGCACTCGCCTGAGAGCTCACCCCGAGAAGAGTGAAATGGCCTGACCGTGAAGGCAGTTGCGCAAACCGAAGCGGCGTTGCTCGAGGTCCTGGACCGTTTTTGCTCCGCGTTCGCAGCGCGGGATGCCGACGGCGTCATCGGGCTCTTCGCGTCGGACGCCGACATCGCGATGGTCACGTCCGAGGACGCGCTTCTTCGCGGCTCTGACGAAATCAAGGGATTTCTTCACCGCTACGTGCGGGGGACTGCCACGTACTCCTGGACGTGGGAACGCTGCGACGTCTCCTACGCCGGATCCGTGGGATGGCTTCTCGCAGAGGGAACGGAGACTGCGGCGGGTAAAGACGGCGAGGACAAGCACTCGTATCGAATGAGCATGGTTTGCGAGCAGCGCGACGGTCAGTGGGTAATGCTCCAGGTCCACGGCTCGTCCCCGCACGACGGATAGCGCCGCGCCTACGAATCCGAGGGGAGCTCGTATCGCCCCGATACCCTCTCGACGTGAAGGTCAGAGTGCGGCTGTTCGCGGCGTTGCGCGAGCGTGCGGGATCCCAAACCGTGGAGCTCGAGCTTCCTGACGGCGCGGTCGTCGCGGACGTGTGGGACAAGCTCGGGCTCGGCGAGGAGCCCGAGGGATTGCTCTACGCGCTCAACCGTGGCTACGCAGAGGAGGGTGCCGCGCTCTCGCCGGGTGACGAGGTTGCCGTCATCCCACCCGTCTCCGGCGGCGATTTTCGGTTGTCCGAGACGCCGCTCTCGGTCGAGGACGCCGTGGCAGAGGTGCGGAGCGACGACGCGGGCGCGATCGCGACCTTCATCGGCACGACGCGAGCCCGATCGCGGGATCGCGATGTCATCCATCTCGAGTACGAAGCCTACGAGGGCATGGCCGAGGGGGTGATGGCGTCGCTGGCGGGCGAGCTCGTGAGTCGCCACGATCTCTGCCGCGTGGCGATCCACCATCGCATCGGTCGCGTGGACATCGGTGAGACGAGCGTCGTCATCGCCGTGTCGGCGCCCCATCGTGCCGCTGCGCTCGCCGCTTGCAAGGAAGCGATCGACGAGCTCAAGGTGACGGTTCCGCTCTGGAAGAAAGAGGTCTACGAGGGCGGCGAAGAGTGGATCGGGCGGGGATCATGAGTATCGACCCGGATCGCCGGTGGGAGCCGATCGAGGCTCCCGAAGCGCCGACGCTCCCCAACCCGGAAGCCTCGGAGCACGGCGCCCGCGGCTATGAGCCCGTACAGCCTCGCTGGGGATTCGGCGACATGGTGCGGAAGCTCTTGGCCCCTCTGGTCGCGCTCGGTTTCCTGATCCTCAAGTTCGGCGGCCTGCTCTTGAAGTTCAAGGTGGTGACGACCGGCGCGTCGATGCTGGTGTCGATCGCGGCTTACACGTGGTTCTGGGGGTTGCCGTTCGCGGTCGGGTTCGTCGTTCTGATCTTCGTCCACGAGATCGGGCACGTGCTCGAGCTGCGGCGCCAGGGAGTGCCTGCGAGCGCGCCGCTCTTCATCCCGTTCCTCGGCGCGGTCATCGGGATGAAGGAGCTGCCGGACGACGCCTGGAAGGAGGCGCAGGTGGCCCTCGCCGGTCCTATCGTCGGCTCGGTCGGAGCGGCGGCGTTCTGGATCGCAGGTGAGGCCACCGACTCGGAGCTCTTGGTCGCTCTCGCATTCGTAGGCTTCTTCCTGAACCTGTTCAACCTGATCCCGATCGTCCCGCTCGACGGTGGGCGCGCCGTCGGCGCCCTGCATCCGGCCTTCTGGTTCGTCGGGCTCCTGATGATGGTCGGCCTCGTCGTCGTGAGCTTCAATCCGCTGCTCCTCCTCATCGTCGTGATCGGCGCCCTCGACCTCTGGCGCCGGTGGAAGGAGCGCGGTCAGGACGCGGACTACTACCGGCTGCCGACGTGGCAGCGAGCGACCGTCGGCATCGTCTACCTCGGTCTCGCTGCGGTGCTCGCGATCGCCATGTCGGCGAGCTACGTCGAGCGCGACTTTTGACCCAAGGTCCCGAGCTCGATCGCCGCGTCCTGCGAGCGAGCGAGGAGACGCTCGCCAGCGACATCTCGCTGATCGCATCGGAGTTCCTCGCTGGTTTCCAGGCGGTGGAGAAGATCGATCGCCCCGCGGTCTCGATCTTCGGCTCGGCGCGCGTGCTCGAAGGCACTCCGACCTATGAGAGCGCGCGGGAGACGGGCCGAGCGTTCGCCGAGGCAGGCTTCGCGGTCGTGACCGGCGGAGGGCCGGGGGTCATGGAGGCCGCGAATCGCGGCTGCCAAGAGGCGGGCGGGCTTTCGGTCGGGTTCAACATCGAGCTGCCGCACGAGCAGGGCCTGAATGCGTGGTGCGACATCGGGCTGACGTTCCGGCACTTCTACTCGCGCAAGGTCATGTTCGTGAAGGCTGCCGAGGGCTTCGTGATCTTCCCTGGTGGGTTCGGCACGCAGGACGAGCTCTGGGAGGCGCTGACCCTGATCCAGACTGGGAAGATCGGGAACTTTCCTGTCGTGCTCTTCGACTCCGACTACTGGACCGAGCTGATGGACTGGATGCGGAAGGAGATGCTCGAGGACGATCTCATCTCGCCGGAAGACGTCGAGCTGCTGTTCCTTACCGATGACACGAAGGAGATCGTCGAGCTGGTCGTCTCACGCTACAACCTGCGCCTCGCAGAGGGCTCGGCGTGACGATCGAGGACGCGGTCGCGGCCATCAGGCAGGAATCGGGGCTCGTGCCGGCGGTCTCCGTCGTGCTCGGCAGCGGCCTGGGCGGGCTCGCCGATGCAGTCGAGGACCGGGTCGAGATCCCGTACGACCAGATTCCCGGGTGGCCCGTTTCGACCGCGGTCGGGCACGCGGGTGTCCTCGTGCTCGGCACGGTCGACGACGTCCCGGTCGCGATCATGCGGGGGCGGGCACATCTCTACGAGGGAGTCGGAGCAGACCGCGCGGTCTTCGGCGTGCGCGTGCTCGGTCGTCTCGGGGCGAGGACGCTCGTCGTCACAAACGCGGCCGGCGGGATCGACGAGTCGTACCGGCCGGGACAGCTCGTGCTGATCTCCGACCACGTGAACTTGATGGGGACATCGCCGCTCGTCGGTCCCAACGACGACGCGCTCGGGCCGCGCTTTCCGGACATGGGCCACGCCTATGATCCGGAGCTCAGACGCCTAGCGCGTGAAGCAGCTGCCCGCGTCGGGTTGGAGGTCGGTGAGGGCGTGTATGCGGCATGGCTGGGGCCACAGTTCGAGACGCCGGCGGAGATTCGCCTCATGCGTGCGGTTGGCGCTGATCTCGCGGGAATGTCGACAGTGCCCGAGGTGATCGCCGCGCGGCACATGGGGATCCGCTGTCTCGGGATCTCGGTCGTGACGAACATGGCTGCCGGTGTCGGGCCGGGGCAGCTCGATCACAGCCAAGTGCTCGCTGTGGGCTCGGAGGCGGAGCCGCGGCTGACGTCGCTGCTCCGCGAGCTGCTGCCCGCGCTTGCGGCCTGAAAGCGGCGAAGCCACACTGCGCGGCATGCCCGGGCCACGCTCCCTGCGCGATCTGCCCTCGATCGACAAGCTGCTCGCCGACGAGCGCCTGGAGAACGAGCCGCACGAGCTCGCCCTCGAGGCGGCGCGGTCCGTGCTGGACCGTGCGCGAGAGGAGATCCGAGCGGGCCGCGAGCCGAGCCCACTCGTCGATTCGGTGCTCCAGGAGCTCGCCCGGGCGCTACGGCCTTCGCTCCGACGCGTGCTGAACGCGACCGGGATCCTCGTACACACGAACCTCGGGCGCGCGCCGCTCGCAGAAGCTGCCCTCGAGCGCGTGGCCGAGGTGGGTGCTGGGTACTCGAACCTCGAGTACGACCTCGGGCGGGGTGAGCGCGGCTCGCGCCAGGATCATCTCGGATCGCTGCTCGAACGCCTCACCGGTGCGGAGGCGGCGCTCGTGGTCAACAACAACGCGGCCGCTGTGTTGCTCGCCCTGGCCGCGCTCGCCGAGGGCCGGGAAGTGATCGTCTCACGCGGCGAGCTGATCGAGATCGGGGACGGCTTCCGGATCCCGGAAGTGCTTGCCCGTTCGGGAGCGCGCCTGGTCGAGGTCGGTACGACGAACCGGACTCGGGCTGCCGACTACGAGCGGGCTATCAGGCCCGAGACCGCGCTTTTACTCAGGGTGCACCAGTCGAACTTCAGGGTCGTCGGCTTCACCGAGCGACCGGATCTTGCAGATCTAGGCCGAATCGCGAAGCAAGCCGGCGTCCCGCTCGTCGACGATCTCGGCTCGGGGGCCATCGCCGCGGTCGGCGGCGAGCCCACGCCCGCCGAGAGCCTTCGAGCGGGGGCCGATCTCGTCTGTTTCTCGGGGGACAAGCTTCTGGGCGGGCCCCAAGCCGGGGTCGTCGTCGGGCAGGCGGAGCTCGTGGAGCGGTTGCGTCGCCATCCACTCCAGCGAGCGCTCCGTGCGGACAAGCTCACTCTCGCAGCCCTCGAGGGAACGCTCTCCGTCGCACTCGACCCCTCGACAAGAGATCGGATTCCGGTGCTGCGGATGCTGCACGAGCCGACCGAGAACGTTCGGGCTCGCGCGGAGACGCTCGCCTCGCTCGTCGGCGGCGATGTCGAGGAGACCGTTGCGCGCGTCGGCGGCGGGGCACTTCCGCTCGCCGAGCTCGAGAGCGCCGCGTGTGCGGTCGAGGAGGAGCTGGCGGAGCCCCTTCGCCTCGGGGAGCCGCCCGTGATCACCCTGGTTCGCGACGGGCGCACGCTCCTCGACTGTAGGACCCTGGCAGACGCCGAGATCAGCGAGGTTGCCGTCGCCGTCGCGGAGGCGCGCAGGCGCCTCTGATGCCGCTCACGGTCGGCACCGCGGGGCACATCGATCACGGAAAAACGTGGCTCGTCCGGGCGCTGACCGGCAAGGACACGGACCGTTTGCCGGAGGAGCAGCGCCGGGGGATCTCGATCGACCTCGGCTATGCGCCGCTCGAGCTTCCCGACGGCCGTTCGGTCTCCGTGGTGGACGTGCCCGGCCACGAGCGGTTCGTGCGCACGATGGTGGCGGGCGCGACCGGGATCGACCTGTTCCTGCTCGTCGTCGACGCCGCCGAAGGCCCGCGTCCGCAGACCCACGAGCACCTCGCCATCCTGCGGCTGCTCGGCATCGAGCGCGGCGTCGTCGCCGTGACGAAAGCCGACGCCGTGGACGGGGAGACGCTCGAGCTCGCGCTCGAGCTAGCAAGGGAGCTCGTCCCGGGCTCGGAGGTCGTGGCGGTGAGTGCAAGAACCGGTGCAGGGCTCGACGAGCTACGTGCAGCCATCGGTCGCGCAGCGAACGGAGTCGAAGAGGAGCGGCAAGAGGGAGCGACACGGCTCTACGTCGATCGCTCGTTTACGTTGCGTGGGATCGGGACGGTGGCCACGGGGACGCTCTGGTCCGGAACGATCGGTGCAGGTGACGAGCTCGTGCTTCAGCCGTCGGGGAAGCACGTGCGCGTGCGGAGCGTCCAGGTGCACGACCGCGACGTCGAGCGCGCGGAGCCGGGTCAACGGGTCGCCGTGAGCTTGCCCGGCGTCGAGCGGGCCGAGGCGCTTCGCGGCGACGCCCTCGTCGCGAGAAGCGCTTACCCGGTCTCGTACCGGCTCGACGTCGCACTCGAGGAGCTCGAGCCGATCCGAGACGGCGCACGCGTGCAGATCCACGTGGGGACGGCACACACTGCCGCGCGCGTGGTTCGCGTTGGTGAGCGCTGGGCGCAGCTACGGCTCGCGGAGCCGGTCGTCTCCGCGCGCGGCGATCGAGTCATCCTGCGCGGCCAGACGACGCTCGGCGGCGGTCGCGTCGTCGATCCCGCGCCGCCGCGCCACCGGGACCCCGACCGGATGGCGTTCGTCGAGAGCGGGGACATCGCGGCGACAGTCCGCGATCCCGTGCACGTCGACGCGCTCAGATACGTTCTGGACGACGAGCCGACGGGCGTCGAACGAGCTGGGCCGTGGGTCTTCTCCCGCGAGTGGCTCGACGAGCTCGAGCACGAGCTACGCACCGCGATCGATGCCGCGGACCCGATCGACCCTGGGGTTTCCATCCTACCGGAGCCGTGGGCAAGCGACGTGCTCCCGTTGCTCCCGTTCGAGCGTCGCGGGGCGAAGCTCTACGTGCCGGGTGCGGTCGCTTCGGTCGGCACCCGGACGGGAGAAGCGGACCGGCTCTCGAGCGAACTTGCAGCCGCCGGGATGCAGGCGACGAAGGTCGAAGACACCGAGCTGGCTCGGTTCCTGGAGACACGTGGCGAGCTGGTTCGCCTGGGGCCGGAGCACATGATCGGGAGTGCGCCGTTCGAACGAGCGCGAGAGGCGCTCGTCGCCGAGTGCGCGTCCGCCGGCGAGATCACGCTCGCTCGCTTTCGCGACTTGCTCGGGATCGGGAGACGCGACGCGCAACTGCTGCTCGAGCGTTTCGACCAGGACGGAATCACACGCCGCGTAGGCAACGTGCGAGTGCTTCGGCGCGCGGCAATTCCCTCATCCTGAGGTCCATTCCGGCTCGCCCTCGATCCCGACGCCGTCGGCGACCCGCGTCACGTAGTTGAAGTACGAGACCACCTGGATTGCGTCCGAGACGGCGGCGTCGTCGAGCCCATGTGCGCGGAGCGCGTCGACGTCCGCCTGGTCGACCTCTGCTGCGAGATGGGTCAGCTTCACCGCGAAGTCGCAGAGCGCTCGCTCACGCGGAGAGAGATCGGCCTGCCGGTAGTCGTGCGCGACATGCTCGGCGAGCTCGGCTGTGGCGCCCTCGGCACGGAGGTCGTCGGCGTGTGCCTGCGTTCAGTAGTGGCAGCTCTGCTCGGCCGAGGCGACCGTCGCGAGCAGCTCCCGCTCCTGCCGTGACAGTCCTGACTCGCCGAACATGATCTCGCGGTAGAGAGCCATCGACGCGCGGAGCACCGCCGGCCGCAGGCTCATCGCCTTGAGGATGTTGAAGACCTTCCCCGCGCGCTCGAGGGCGGCGTCGTAGTCCTCCCGGAGCGCGCCCTCTGCCTCGTCTTCTTCGATTAGCCGGATGTACGGCACCGCGTCAGCGAGTCTGCGGGAAGCCGAGGTCGACCTTGCTCGTCTTCGGGTCCGGCCAGCGGCTCGTGACCGCCTTCGTCCTGGTGTAGAAGTCGATCCCCTCCGGCCCGTAGATGTGGCGGTCGCCGAAGAGCGAGCTCTTCCAGCCGCCGAACGAGTAGTAGGCGACCGGCACCGGGATCGGCACGTTGACGCCGACCATCCCGACGTTCACGTCGAACTGGAACTGTCGTGCGACGCCGCCGTCGCGCGTGAAGATCGCGACGCCGTTGCCGTACGGGTTCTCGTTCACGAGCCGTAGCGCCTCGTCGTAGGTCGGCACTCGCACCACCGAGAGCACGGGGCCGAAGATCTCGTCGCGGTACGCGTCCATCTCGGGCGTGACGTTGTCGAGCAGCGACACCCCCAGGAAGAAGCCGTCTCCGTCGGGCGCGGTCTCGCGGCCGTCGGCGACGATCGTCGCCCCTTGCTCAGGCCCCGAGTCGAGGTAGGACGCGACCTTGTCCCGGTGCTCGCGCGTGACGAGCGGACCCATCTCCGAGCTCGGATCCATACCGTCCCCGACCTTGACCTTCGGCAGCCGGTCCTGGATCGCGCCGACCAGCGGTGTCGGCCGCATCTCCGACCGCGACGACGACCGAGATCGCCATGCACCGCTCGCCCGCCGACCCGTAGCCCGCGCTCACGGCGGCGTCCGCGGCCATGTCGATGTCGGCATCGGGGAGGACGATCATGTGGTTCTTCGCCCCGCCGAGCGCCTGGACGCGCTTCCCCGCCTTCGTCCCGCTCTCGTAGACGTAGCGCGCGATCGGCGTCGACCCGACGAAGCTGATCGATGCGATGTCCGGGTGATCGAGTAGACCGTCGACCGCGACCTTGTCACCCTGGACGACGTTGAAGACGCCGTTCGGGAGCCCGGCTTCCTTGAGCAGCTCGGCGGTCAGGAGCGACGGCGGACGGGTCCTTCTCGGACGGCTTCAAGACGAACGTGTTCCCGCAGGCGATCGCAGGCGCCCACATCCACATGGGCACCATCGCCGGGAAGTTGAACGGCGTGATCCCCGCGGCGACGCCGAGCGGCTGACGAATCGAGTACACATCGACGCCCGACGACGCCTGCTCGGAGTACGAGCCCTTGAGCAGCGTCGGAATGCCGCAGACGTACTCGATGACCTCGATCCCGCGCTGCACCTCGCCGAGGGCGTCGGACAGGACCTTCCCGTGCTCCGCGGTGAGAAGCTTGGCGAGATCCTCGCGGTGCTCGTCGAAGAGGTCGTAGATGCGGAAGAAGAGCTCCGAGCGCTTCGAGAGCGACCAGGTGCGCCAGTCGGCGAACGCTTCCTTCGCGGTCCGCGACCGCGCGATCGATCTCCTCCGCACTCGCGAAGTCGACCTCACCGGTCTGCTCGCCTGTCGCCGGGTTGTAGACCGGGCCCTTCCGTCCAGACGAGCCCGTCACGCTCTCGCCGCCGATCCAATGCCCGATCGTCTTCAGCTCCGTCGTCACCGCTGCGCTCATGGTCGCCTCCTCGCGTGGAGTCCCAAGCGTATCGCCCCGCGGCCTGGGGTCAGGCTTGAGCCTGACCTCGTCTGTGGGTGGTCGACGAACCCAACACCGGGGTCAAGCTGAAGCTTGACCCCGCCCCGACTCAGGCCGGAATGATCAGGCTCGCGAGGTCGCGCGGGTAGTACGTCAGGATCTCGATCCCGTCCTCCGTCACGAGCACGGTGTCCGAGTGCCGGAAGCCGCCGAGGTCGGGCGCGTACAGACCAGGCTCGACCGTGAACACCATCCCCGGGCGGATCTCGGTGTGGTCGCCCGAGTCGAGGAACGGGCCTTCGTGGTAGCGGAGGCCGATCGCGTGTCCGGTGTGGTGCCGCCAGTGCGCGAAGAGCTCCTGCTGGGCGAAGTACGCCTCGAACGGCCATGTCCACATCCGAGCAGCGCGCGCCCGGCTTGATCGCCTCGAAGGCGACCTCCTGCACGGCCTTCATGTGCCCGAACAACCGCTCCTGCTCGGGCGTGGGCTCGCCGATGACCATCGTCCGCTCGAGCTCGGAGAGGTAGCCCCAGACCGGCGCGCTCGCGCCGGTGACGAGGACGTCCCCGTCCTGGAAGACGATGTTCCCTGCGAGCGCGTGCGGGATCGCGGAGTTGCGCCCGATCTGGCCTCGATACCCGGCGTGCGCTCCGTGCATGAAGAAGCTCTGGCGCGCGATAGATCTCGCCGATCGCGTCGAGCATCGCGAACGTGGCCTCGTTCGAGGCGCGCTGCGCGACCTCGGTCTCGGTGACGCCCGGGCGCGTGTAGCGCTGGAGGAGGCGGTGCGCGAGGTTCCCCCAGCGCACGCTCTCGCGGATCAGCGCGATCTCGGCCTCGGACTTGATCGCCATCTGCTCCTCGATCTGCTCGACCACGCGAACGACAGTCGCCCCGGAGAGCTCGGAGAGTGTCGGGCCGCGGTAGCCGAGGATCCACGGGTAGCCGTCCTGGTCGGCGCCGATCTTCCCGGTGAGGCCGAGCGCGGAGAGGGTCTTCTCGATCGCCTCCTCCGACCGGGGATCGCCCTGGATACTCGAGGTAGTGCTCGACGCGGTCGAACATCGCCTTCGCCTCGGCGTGCTCGACCTCGAGCCGCGGGACGACGAGCGCGCGCGTCCCGTCTGCCGCGAGCACGAACGCGATCGGCCGCTCGGTGGGAGCGAACGCGAACCCTGCGTAGTAGAGGACGTAGTACGGGATCGAAGAGCACGACACCGGAGAGCTCTTCGGTCTCGGAGGCGCTCGAGCAGGCGCGTCGCAGCGTGCGCGGTGCTCCTCGGGGGTGATCGCGATCGACGTCGACCACGAGCGAGAGACTAGTAGTCCGCGGCTACGCTCACGTGGCGTGAAGGCTCTCGTCGTCCTCGGACTCGTCGTCGGCGCGGCACTGACCGGCACGGCGCAGGCCGCCTCCCCGTTCTCCTACGACCGCGAGCTCGGTGACGTCGCTCGCGCGTCGCTCGTGCAGGCCGTCAACGACGGTCGATCCGTTCTCGAGAGCGAACGTGGAGCGCGTCTACGTCAGGTGCTACCGGGACCGGCAGGCCTTCGAGGAGACGTTCCTGAGCATCTTCGGGTTTCCCGCGGGCCGTGTCGTCGCGTTCTACATCCGCGGCCCCGACCTCTACCTGCGGAACGGGACGTGCGCGAACGTCCGCGCGTTCCTCGGCGGCCGGCACACGGTGTACACGGCCGCGGCGTACGCGATCCTCCTGCACGAGGCCCTCCATCGACAGCGGCGTCGGGAACGAGCGCATCACGACGTGCTTCGCGAACGAGGCCGTCCGCTGGGGCGCGCTTCGCTTCGGCTTCAGCGAGGCGCAGGCGCTACGTGCCCGGAATCTCGCGCTCACGTTCACGCGACTCTTCGCGCCGCCCGGCTACTTCATGGGAACGCCGACGTGCCTCGCTCTGGCGCGAGCGAACCGAATGGCCCGACCACCGAGGCGCGATGGCTGACGCCGAGCAGGCTCAGGAACCGTCTCGACGCAGAGGAGAGCGAAGAGGAGCTGAAGGAGCGGCTCGAGCGGGAGCACGACGAGCTCGTCCAGGAGCTCCGCGCGCTGATCCCTGGCGCCGAGGTGCTCCTCGGATTCCTGCTCGCGATCCGCTTCACGGAAGTCGTTCGGCGACCTCGACGACACCCAGCGCTACGTCTACTACGTCACCCTGCGTCAGCACGGCCGTCGCGCTCGTCTTCTACCTCGCGCCCTCCGCGCACCACCGCCTGCGGTTTCGCGCCGCCGACAAGGAGTTCATGGTCCGCAAGGGGAACCGCGATGCGATCGCGGGCACCATCGCGAACTCGATCGCCCTCACGGGCGTCATCTACCTCGTCACCGACCTCGACCTTCGGAACCGTCGAGGCGATCGTCGCCGCAGCCGTCTTCTTCGCGTTCCTCGCGTGGCGGTGGTGGGCGCTCGCCCTCTACCGCATCTGGCTCGATCGGCAGCAAGGTCAGCGCCCCTCGCGTTGATCGGTTAGCTCGACCGCGATCCCGGGTACCCGCACCTTCATGCCACGAGCGATCTGGTCGGGAAGCATCTCCTTCGGCCTCGTCAACGCCCCTGTGCGGATGTACAGCGCGATCGACGAGCACGACCTCGAGCTCCACCTCGTCCACCAGAAGGACGGCTCGCGGATCGGCTACGAGAAGGTCTGCAAGAAGGAAGGGAAGGAAGTCCCGGCCGACGAGATCGTCAAGGCGTACGAGGTCTCGGACGGCAAGCTCGTCTACCTCGAGGACGAGGACTTCGAGGCTGCCGAGGAGGAGGGCTACCGCACGATCCAGGTCCTCGACTTCGTCGCAGCGCGACGAGATCGACCCGATCGTCTTCCAGCGGAGCTACTACCTCGGGCCGGACGACGGGGCGGAGAAGGTCTACCTGCTCCTCCTGCGCGCGATGGAGGAGTCGGGGCTCTCGGCGATCGTCGAGTACGTGTTCCACCAGAAGCAGCAGCTCGGCTGCCTACGCGTGCGCGACGGGCTGATCGTGCTCGAGGCCATGTACTTCGAGGACGAGATACGTCCGACCAAGGGGATCGCGCCGAAGCGGGGCACGAAGGTGGACAAGAAGGAGCTCGAGATGGCGCAGACGCTCATCGACCGCTTCACGTCCGACTTCGACCACGGGAAGTACGAGGACAAGTACCGCAAGCGCCTGCTGAAGATCGTGAAGCAGAAGAGCCGCGGCGAGGAGATCCACGCGCCTGTACGCGAGAAGGAAGAAGCGCAGCCCGATCTTCTCGAGGCGCTGCGGGCGAGCGTCGACGCGGCGAAGGGCGCGAGGAACGGACGGTCGAAGGCGCGGCGGTCGACGCGCGCCAAGACGAAAGCGAGCGAAAGCGAAGACGAAGACGCGTTCGCGCTAGTCGAGCTTCTTCCGTAGCGACGTCACTGCGCGCTCGGCCGACTCCTGTTCGCGCTCCGCATCGCGCACTGCTCTTTGCGCAGCCTCTAGACGCTCTTCCGCTTCTGCGAGCTCGTCGCGGAGAGCCTGCTCACGTTCGCGCCGTCGTTGCTCCTGCTGCTCTGCTCGGGTCGGGCCGGAGGACTTCTTCGATCGCTTCGACGGAGCCGGCGTCAGGCCGGCGAACGACGAGAATCCGACCGTCTCCAGCTCTTCCGTCAGGGCGCCGCGAGCGAGGGCGTCGCGCGCGTCGTCGTCTGCGACGGCGCTCCGCAGGAGCTCGCGAACACGCCGGCGCATCGCGTCGGTCGGCGGCTTTCCCCGAGGTGCGACGTGCGCGACGGCGACCTCGGCGAGCAGGTCGAGGGCGGCATCCAGGTCGGCGAGCGCGTCCTTGAACGCGTCCGGCTTGTTCCCGACCTGCGTCTTCTGGACGCGGAGAGCGGCCTTGGCCGCATCGCGGGCGGCCTGGGGCCGGTCACGTGCCGCGCGATTGACCGCCGAGACGACCGCGGACGGCTTTCGGAGTGCTGCGACCGCCGCGGCATCTTCCGGACGACCCTCGTCGCGGAGCTTCCGGGCGAGCTTGTCGCGCTCCGCGACGAACTCGTGCGGCGCAGCGGCGAGCAGCTTCTCGGCTTCCTTGGGGAGCTCCACGGTCACCGCGATGCAAGCACAAGGCTGTGCGGAGGGGCTTGTTACGCGTCGCGCAGGATGATCGCCTCGTAGCCGTCCGTGCGGTCGGCTCCGAGAACATCGGCGACGATCCACTCTCCGTCGCTTCGGCGCAGCGGGTCGCCTGCGGCGAAGACCTGATCGGTGAGCCAGTACTCGGTGTTCCCGCCAGGGAACCTGATGACCACCGTCCGCGTAGACAGAAGCTCTTCGACTCGCGTGCTCACGATTGTCCCTCCTCGCCCACGTCGTCCCCCCGAACGAAACCGCTCGAATTCTACGCCAATTGTCTCGGTTTTGGCGGAGCGGCGCCGGAGTCGAACCGACCGAGCCGTGGGCTGCACGACCGCACTGGTTTTGAAGACCAGCTGGGCCACCGGGCCCATGCCGCTCCGGTGGTCAGGCTAGAGGAGTCGGCGTCGTTGGCGCGGGTCGTGCGATCAGAGAGCGAAGACCATCCGGAGCTCGGTTCCCCTGCCCGGATGGCTCTTCAGGGAGTAACGCGATGCGAGGCGGTCGATGATCTTCAGGCCGAAGCCCCCTGTCTTCCCGATAGGACGAGGAGAGCTCGTCACTCCCGCGCCGTCGTCGCGGACGACGACAGCGAGGTCGTCCCCGGTCCGATCGACGACAACCTGCACCACGCCTCCGTTCGGCCCATAGGCGTAGCGGACGACGTTCGTCACGGCCTCGCTGACGCACAGCACGACTGCGTCGACGACACGATCGTCCTGTGTGAGCCCTGCAACTGCCTCTCTGACTGCGGACCGCGCCGCGCGAACGCTCGTCGGCACGGCCGGCAATGCGAGGTCGAGGCAGTTCGTTGCGAACATCACACTCAGGCGCTACCCGTCCGTGGCCGGCCGGAAACGGATGTCCCCCGAACGGGCGACTACTTGCGCCAGCTCGTGAGGTCGAAGCGCTGGTTCAACCGTCGCAGGATCTGCCGCGCGATCAGGTCTCCCGCTGCCCGCTCGAAGTGCACGCCGTCGTCGGCGCGCATCCTGACGAGCCGACCGGAGTCGGTCTCCACGAACTGCGCATAGCCGCCGTTCTCGGCGAAGAAGAAGTACGTGTCGAGGTACGAGACGCGGCCCGGGCGCTTCGCGGCCTCGGGTTGCACGATCGCGTTGATGGCGTCGAAGCGGCTCGTCTGGTCGGCGTCGTCGGTGATCGGGAGACCGATCCAGACGAGGAACGCCCCGCTTCGCGTGACGGTGTCCATGATCGCCGCCACCCGCCGGCGGTACTCGGCCGTCCAGCTCGCGCTGCCGAACGCGCCGACCTCCCGGCCTTCGGCGAGCCCGGTCATGAACCCGTGATCGTCGTTGCCGCCGAACATGACGACGACCGCGCGGGGCTTCTCCTTTCGCATGACCTCGGAGACGTGCTCGAACCAGTTGAAGACGTCGGGGCGCTCGAGCCCGCTCGCGATCCGCCCGTCGACGTCGCCGATCGGCTCGATCGCCCGCCTGTCGCCGACGGCGCGCAGGATCGACTGGCCGGGGACGACGACGAGCGAGTCGCCGGCGATCCAGAGCCGGAGCGGGCGCTGCGGGCGTGAACTTCTCTCGCGGCGGGGCTTCGTCGGCGTCGTGGGCGTCTCGTCCGGCTCGGGCGTCCGGAACGGCGATTCCGGTGTCGATCTCGTCGTCCTCCGAGCGGCCGAGCGCTGCCTTCAGACCGCGGCGCGGCTGGTCGAGGAGGAGCGCCTCGCTCGACGGACGTGAGCGGCTCCGTGAACGCGAGCGCGACGTCCCGCTTCCAGCCCTCCGGCTGGATCGTCGCGGACTTGTGCAGCCCGGGGGCGTTCAGGAGCACGCCGACGAGGAGCGCGAGCGAGCGCGACGACGATCGCGGATCCCGCCGAGTGGAGGCGCCGCCCGTCCTCGCCGATTCGCCTCCGTGGGTGTCGTCGTCGCGTCGGCATCAGAACTGGAAGTAGATGAACGGGGCGACCCCTTCGGGCCCCATGGCGTGGACGCCGAGCAGCGCGACCGAGAGCACGATTGCCTGCGCCGGCACCGGGAGCCGGGAGAAGCGGGCCATCAGCGCGAGCGGCAGGCGTCGGGGCAGGTACTGCGAGCCGATCCCGACGGCGATCGCGAGCGAGCACGCCGCCTGTCACGAGCTCGGACGGCTCGCCCCACGCGGTGAACAGGCGGACGATGAGATCCCAGGCGTCGGAGAAGGAGTCGGAGCGGAAGAAGATCCAGGCGAAGCAGACGACCTGGAACGTGACGAAGCGCTGCCAGGCTCCTGCGCCAGGCCGTCGAGGGCCGCTCCACGTACCCGGGGCGGTCGCGCCACCAGCGCTCGGCGACGAGGGCAGCGCCGTGGATTGCTCCCCACGCGACGAACGTCCAGCCGGCGCCGTGCCAGAGGCCGCCGATCAGCATCGTCAGCATCAGGTTCCGGTACGTGAAGAGGCGGCTGCCGCGGTTCCCGCCGAACGGGATGTAGACGTAGTCCCGGAGCCAACGGGAGAGGGTCATGTGCCAGCGGCGCCAGAAGTCCTGGATCGAGACCGCTGCGTACGGCGCGTCGAAGTTCTGCGGGAAGCGGAAGCCGAGCAGGAGCGCGATCCCGATCGCGATGTTCGTGTATCCGAAGAAGTCCGCGTAGATCTGGACCGCGTACGCGTAGATCCCGACGAGCACCTCGAGCGAGGAGTGCTGGTTCGGCGCACCGAAGACCTGGTCGACGATGTTCGCGGCGAGGTAGTTGGCGATGACGACCTTCATGAAGAGGCCGGTTCCGATCAGGAAGAACGCGCGGGCGGTGTCGACGTAACGCGGGTCGCGCGGCGTCTCGAGCTGCGGGATCAGCTCGCCCGGACGGACGATCGGGCCGGCGACGAGGTGCGGGAAGAACGACAGGTACGCCGCGAACTTGCCGAGCCCGACCGGCTCGAAGTCACGGCGGTAGACGTCGACGACGTAGCTGATCCCCATGAACGTGAAGAAGGAGATCCCGACCGGAAGGATGATCGAGCGCGCCTCGAGCGGCACGTCGATCCCGACGAACGCGAAGAGGTTGTTCGTCGAGGTGACGAAGAAGTCGAAGTACTTGAAGTAGCCGAGCAACGCCACGTTTCCCGCGACGGCCGCGGCGACCAACAGCTTTCGGGTGCGGCGGTCGCTCCGTCGATGGATCGCCTGGGCGAAGAGCTGGTTCCAGACGGTGGACGCCGCGAGCAGGAAGACGAAGCGCCAGTCCCACGCGCTGTAGAAGACGTAGCTCGCGAGGATGATGAACGGCCGCCACCGCTCGCCTCGCGGCATCAGGAGCCACGAGAGCGGGAGGACGAGCATGAAGAAGATCGCGAAGGTGGCGGTCGGAAAGAGCACCGGTGTCAGACACCGTCCGCCGTCGAGAGCGAACCGTCGAAACAGGCGGACGTCATGACACCGTCATTCGCAGCGCGTCGTGACCGCGTCCGCGATCGCCGAGGCCCGCGCGCGGTAGCCCTCCGCGCTGACGTGGACGCCGTCCGCCGCGAGCCAGCGCGGATGCAGCCGCACACGCCAGGCCCAACCGACAAGTACGAGGTTCGGATGGCGCGTTGCGGCGCGAACCAGCGCTCGGTTGAGCCCGCGGTAGCTCGTTCCCACGGCAGGTGGGCGGGCGATCGTCGGCCAGACGACGCAGCGTGCTCGCCCCGCGGCCGCGAGGATCGTCGAGACCGCCCGCTCGAACGTGGACACGATCCGCGGATCGTCGTTCGTTCCGGCACTGACGACGAGGACTTCCGGCAGCGACGGCTTCCTCCCCGTCACGATCGTGGCGGCGTCGTACGCGTGGAGGCCGACGTCGTAGTGACGCTCGACGCGGTACGCGCGCAGGTATGGCCGGAGGTACGGGTCGGTGCCGAGGCTCAACGAGTCGCCGAGATCGAGGACCGTTCGCGTCGCAGCCGGGTGAGCCTGCACGCCGGCTGCAGCGAGCAGGCAGACGGCTCCGAGGGCGACCGCAATCAGCGCGGGAGCGGGAATCCGCACGGGTGGGAGGGTAACGCCCCCCGGGGACGCTTCAGTCGGACGATTGGGGCGGCAGTCGGGTGTCGGTCCCGGCGGCGTTCTGTTCTGTGCCGGCCGCGCCGCGCTCGACCGGAGAGCCGAACCACGAGGGATCCTCCGCGAAGTACACGCCCGCACCGGCGAGTGGAGCTTCGAGGACCTGCGCATGGCGGGCAGCGCTGCGGGACGCGATCCATTCGGCAACCGCGACGAGTACCCAGGCGCCGGCCATCAGGAGCACGATGACCACCGGGTCGAGCTCCGCGATCGCCGCTGCGAGGGCGACGGCGGCGAGGAAGGCGATCTCGATCAGGACACGCGGGACGGCAGGCCCTCGGGGCCCCGGCCGGTCGAGCGACCGCACCCACGGCGAGGTCTCACGACGCGCGGAGGCGCTCTCGTCCCAGCCCGGGGCATCCGGAGCTTCCGGGAGGGGCCGGACCTGCGCGCGCAACGCATGGAGCTCCGACTGGAGCCCGCCGACCTGTTCGGACAGGGCCCGGACCGCTCCGAGCAGCTCACTTGCCTCGGGCTCCCGCGCCTCCATGGAGACCTGAGGGGTCTCAGACGGGTCAGCCATGTCTCGCGTTACGTCTCAGAGTCTCGCATCTCGTCGAGCGCGGCTCGGCCCTGCTCGTGCACGTCGCCACGACGGTCGTCGACCGTGGCCTCCGGTGGCTCGGAAGTGGGCACGTCCTCCTCCTCCGAGCGCGAATCCGCAAGTTTTCGCCGAAGTTCGTCCGCCGGGTCCACGGCCTCGCGCGTCTCGAGCTCGGGCTCGGGCTTGCGGCGGAGGCGGCGTACGAGCGCGGCGATGCCGAGCGTGACGAGCAGCCAGGTCAAGCGTCTGCGCATCGACCGATGGTATCGCGCCGGTGAGAAGACGCTCTTGCGAGCGCGAGGCAAGCCTCGGCCCTCCTGCTACCATCCCGCGGCTTCCTGCCCCGCATCCGCCCGCCCGTTCCCGGCGGTGTCGGACCCGGCGAGGCCGACTCAGACCGAAGGAAGGAGACACGGGAACCTGTGACCGAGTACGAGATTCTGCTGCTGCTCGACCCGGACCTCGAAGAGGGCCGTCAGGGCGAGGTCGTCACCCGCGCACGCGACCTGGTCGAGAAGGCGGGCGGCTCCTGGGACGTCCACGACGTCTGGGGACGCCGGAAGCTCGCGTTCGAGATCGACCACAAGGGCGAGGGCGTCTACCACCTGCTGCAGTTCACCTGTGAGGCGGGCACGCTGGACGAGATCTCGCGCGTTCTCCGCATCGACGACGGCGTCCTGCGGCACATGGCGACACGTCGGATCGAGGGGAGTCCCGCGCGGCCCGTAGCGGCGAGCGCTCCGACACGCGAGGATGCAGGGGTCGCATCCCCTGAAGAAGGAGCAACGCGAGGGGCGCGGCGAGGAGCAAGGCAACGGGCAGGTGCCAGTAGACGAAGTTGTCGAGGAGATCCAGGAAGAGGAGGAGTAACCATGGCTGGAGACATCAACCGCGTAACCCTCGTCGGGCGTCTGACGCGCGACCCGGAGCTTCGCCACCTTCCTTCCGGTACGCCGGTTCTCGAGATGGGGGTCGCAGTGAACGGTCGTCAGCAAGACGACGGCGGCAACTGGACGGACAAGCCCAACTTCTTCGACGTCAAGGTCTACGGCAACCAGGCCGAGATGCTTTCTCAGCACCTCTCGAAAGGTCGCCGCATCGGCATCGACGGCCGGCTCGACTGGCGCTCCTGGGAGGCCCAGGACGGCAGCAAGCGGTCGAAGGTGGACGTCGTGGCACAGACCGTGCAGTTCCTCGACAGCCGAGGAGACCAGGAAGGCGGTGCTGCGCAGTACGTTCCCGCAGGAGCAACCGCCGGCGCCGGAGACGACTTCCCGCCCTCACCCGCTGACGACGACATCCCCTTCTAGTGGCTGGGAAGAAACCCACCCAGCGGAGGCGTACCGGGCCCACCACCGCGCCGGGAAGAAGGAAGAGCTGCCATCTCTGCCGCGACAAGGTGGCGGAGGTGGACTACAAGAACATCGCCCAGCTCAGGCGCTACATCTCGGAGAAGGGGAAGATCCGCTCGCGGCGCATCACCGGCGCGTGCCGACGGCACCAGCTCCAGGTCGCATCCGCAGTGAAGCGCGCCCGCGAGATGGCGCTCCTGCCCTACGTCTCCCAGTAGCGATGCAGCTCATCCTGCTCCAGGACGTCGAGAAGCTCGGGCTGCGCGGAGACGTCGTCGACGTCGCCCGCGGCTACGCCCGCAACTACCTGCTTCCCCGTCGCCTTGCCGAGGTGGCCACGCCCGCGCGAGTCACCGAGCTCGAGCGCGTCGAGGCCCAGCGAGCGAAGAGCGAGGCGCGAACCACCGAGCAGGCGCGGGAGATCGCGGAGGTGCTCGAGAAGACCGAGCTCCGCTTCGAGGTCAAGTCGGGCCCGACGGGCTCCCTGTTCGGCTCGGTCACGCCAACCGACATCGTGGATCAGATCTGGAGCACGCGGAAGATCCGGGTCGACCGGCGCAAGGTCGAGATCGACCCGATCAAGCGGATCGGCCGCTATGCGATCCCGATCACGCTCTTCGAGGACGTGCAGGTCGAGGTGAAGACGCTGGTCGATTCCGGAGGGCGGGGAGCTTCCGCCCGAGGAGGAGCTCGCAGCCCTCGAGGCCGCCGAGGCCGAGGCGGCCGCTGCGGCTGAAGCCGAGCACGCGGAGGCGGAGTCCGTCGTCGCCGAGGTGATCGCGGAGGACGAGGCCGAGCCCGAGGAAGTGGAGTCGGACGAGACGGAGCTCCCGGGAGTCGGCGCCGAGGAGCCGGAGCACGTAGCGGCGCAACCGGATGCGTCTGCCGCCGCTCCGCCGGAGGAGAACCGGTAACAGTTCTGAACAGGCTTTTCCACAGGCCTGTTGAGCGAAGTCGGAACTTCCCGCTCCCAGCGGCTGTTTCCGTCTGGACAACTCCGCGTCCCCTGTAGACAGGCCGTCCGGCTTCGGGGATAGATTGAGAACATATGTTCTCTTCCTCCTGCATGGGTGGGCGTGAGCAACCGACGACGCTCGAGTGGACGGGCTCGTCTCCGACGGGTTGACTCCCGCACCGATGGCCAGAGCCCCGTCAGCGACACCGGAGCGGATGAGCGCCCTCGTTCCTCCCCAGAACCTCGAGGCCGAGGAGTCGGTGCTCGGCGCGATGCTGCTCTCGCCGACCGCGGTCGGGACCGTCAGCGAGATCCTCGACGCCTCGGACTTCTACCGCGAGAGCCACGGCAAGATCTACCGAGCCTCCCTGGGGCTCTGGGCGAAGGGCGAGCCGGTCGACGCGATCACGCTCGCGAACGAGCTCGACGAGCGGGGCGAGCTCGATGCGGTCGGCGGCCAAGCGAAGGTCGCCGAGCTCGCCGGACTGGTTCCGTCCACGTCGAACGTCGAGCACTACGCGCGCATCGTCAAGGAGATGGGCACGCTGCGGGCGCTCGTCCGCGCGGGCCAGGAGATCACGCGGCTCGGCCAGGAGCGCCCGGGGGAGGTCACGGACCTCGTCGATCGGGCCGAGCAGATGGTGTTCGAGCTCGGCCAGCAGCGGGTCACGAGCGACTTCTCCCACATCGAGACGCTGCTCAAGGAGAGCTTCGAGCGGATCTCCCAGCTCGTCGAGATGGGCGCCGAGGTCACCGGGACGCCGACCGGCTTTCGCGAGCTCGATCTGCTCACGTCGGGGTTCCAGCCGGGCAACCTGGTCATCCTCGCCGCCCGCCCCTCCGTCGGGAAGTCCGCGCTCGCGATGTGCATCGCGGCGAACCTCGGCGTTCGGCACGGAGTTCCGGTCGCGCTCTTCACGCTCGAGATGTCCAAGGCCGAGGTGACGCAGCGGATGATGTGCAGCGAGGGAAAGGTCGAGTCGCAGCGGCTGCGCACGGGGAGGCTCGCCCCCGAGGACTGGCCTCGCTTGACGACGGCGTGCGACCGGCTGATGAAGGCGCCGATCTGGGTCGACGACACGGGCTCCACGACGATGATGGAGCTGCGCTCCAAGGCCCGCCGGCTGAAGTCGCGAGAGTCGAACCTCGGCCTCATCGTCGTCGACTACCTCCAGCTGATGACGTCCGGTTCGACCGCCGAGAACCGCGTGCAGGAGGTCTCGCAGATCTCACGCGCCCTGAAGATTCTCGCGCGCGACCTCGACGTGCCGATCCTCGCGCTGTCGCAGTTGTCGCGCGCGGTCGAGCAGCGCCAGGACAAGCGTCCGCTGCTCTCGGATCTCAGGGAGAGCGGGAGCCTCGAGCAGGACTCGGACCTCGTCTTCTTCCTGTATCGGGACGAGTACTACAACGGGGAGGAATCCGACCAGCAGGGGCTCGCAGAGGTGATCTGCGCCAAGCACCGGAACGGCCCGACCGGCACGGTCAAGCTCTCGTTCCTGCGCAGGTACGCGAAGTTCGCGGATTTGGCTGCGGCCTAGGGAGGCGTGAGTGCGGGCATAGGCTTGCGCGGTGAGCGCGCGTCTCGCATCCGCCGAACGACGAGAGCCGCCGGGTTCTCCTCGGCTACTACCTGCTCGCGGGGCTGTACACGCTCGCCGCGGCGGCGATCTGGGGAGTCAACACACTCTTTCTCCTCGACGCGGGCCTCAGCTTCTTCGAGGTCTTCGTCGCGAACGCGGCGTTCTCCGCCGGGATGGTGATCTTCGAGATCCCGACCGGCGTGGTCGCCGACACGTTGGGTCGAAGACTGTCGTTCCTCCTCTCGGTGACGGTGCTCGGTGCGACGACGCTCCTCTACGTCGCGCTCGCAGAGATGGACGCCGGCGTCGTCGCGTTCTCCGTCGTGTCCGTCTTCATGGGGCTCGGATTCACCTTCTACTCGGGCGCGATGGAGGCGTGGCTCGTCGACGCGCTGGCGGCGACCGGCCACCGCGGGATCCTCGATCGCGTCTTCGCGCGAGGTCAGCAGGTGACCGGCTCGGCGATGCTCGTCGGCACGATCGGGGGAGGCCTGCTCGGCCAGGTCGACCTCTCGCTTCCCTATGTCGCGCGAGCCGTCCTGCTCGTCGCTCGTCTTCGTCGTCGCCTACGCCCTCATGCACGACCTCGGCTTCACGCCGCGTCGGGTGACCGCGGCGGAGCTTCCCGGCGAGATTGCGCGGAACGCGAAGGCCGGTGTCGAGTTCGGCTGGGCGCAGCGGCCTCTCCGTCTGCTGATGCTCGTGGGGCTGCTCGAAGGGGGCTTTCTCATGTGGGCCTTCTATGCCTCGCAGCCGTACCTGCTCGAGCTGCTCGAGAGCGATGACGTGTGGGTCGTCGGGCTCGTCGCCGCCGGGGTTGCGCTCGCGACGATCGCCGGCAATGAGATCGTCGACATCGCCTCCCGACACTGCGGGCGGCGGACGACCCTCCTGCTCGTTGCCGGCGCCGTCCAGACCGCGTCCGCGATCGTCCTCGGGCTTGCGGGCTCCTTCTGGGTTGCGCTCGTCGCGCTCCTCGTGATGATGGTCGGCTACGGGCTCATGACTCCCGTTCGCCAGGCGTACTTCCACCAACTGGTGCCGAGCGAACGGCGCGCCACGGTCGTCTCGTTCGACTCGATGGTCACGAATGCAGGCGGCGTGGGAGGTCAGGTCGGGCTTGGAGCGCTCGGGGAGGCGCGCTCCGTCGGTTCCGCGTTCGTGGCAGGCGGTGTCGCCACTGCCTTTGCGCTGCCCCTCATCGCGAGGGTGCGGAGCATCGGCGGGGACGCGGATCGGTTCGCCGGCGCGCGGGCAGGAGCCGACTCCCCGTGCGCAGGTCAGGGCCTGCCCGCGGTTTCGACGGTCGACGCGAAGTCCGTCGAAGGGCGCGACCTCGCGGCCTGACCGCGCGGGGTGCAAGACTGCGCCACGTGCCCGCAACGGTCATCGTCGGCGCGCAGTGGGGAGACGAAGGGAAAGGGAAGATCGTCGACCTGCTGGCCCAGGACTCCGACCTCGTCTGTCGCTACCAAGGTGGCCCCAACGCCGGCCACACGATCGTCGTCTCGGGCGAGACGTACAAGATCCGACAAATCCCGTCCGGAATCATCGCCGGCAAGCGGAGCGCGATCGGGGCAGGCTGCGTGGTCGACCCGGGAGTGCTCGTCGCTGAGCTCGACGAGCTCGAGGCTCGCGGTCACCGCGTCGAGGGCCTGCTCTTCGTGTCCGGCAACGCGCACCTCGTCATGCCCTGGCACGTCGCCCTCGACGGCGCCCGAGAACGCCGGCTCGGCCGGCTGCAGATCGGAACGACCAGGCGGGGAATCGGCCCTGCGTACGCGGACAAAGCGACGCGGATCGGGATCCGCGTCCAGGACCTTCTGGACTCGAAGATCCTGCGCCAGAAGCTCGAGCTCGCGGTCGAGGAGAAGAACATCTGGCTCGAGCGTGTGTACGAGCTCGCGCCGCAGGACGTGGAAGAGGTAGTCGCCGAGCAGCTCCGCTTCGCGGAGAGGCTCGCACCGTACGTCGCGGACACCTCACTCCTCGTCGATCGCGCGCTCCGATCGGGCGAGCGCGTCCTGTTCGAGGGAGCGCAGGGAACGCTGCTCGACCTCGATCACGGCACGTATCCGTTCGTGACGTCGTCCAGCCCGATCGCGGCGGGCGCGGCCGTGAGCTTCGGGATCGGCCCGAACCGGATCGACGAAGTCGTCGGTGTTGCGAAGGCGTATGTCACGCGGGTCGGCGAGGGGCCGTTTCCGAGCGAGATCGACGGTCCGGCGAACGAGCGCGTGCGTGAGATCGGCCAGGAGTTCGGAACCGTCACGGGCCGAGAGCGACGCTGCGGATGGCTCGACCTCGTCGCGCTCCGCTTCGCGGTTCGCGTGAACGGCATCACGTCGCTTGCGCTCACCAAGCTGGACGTCCTCTCGGGGTTCGCGGAGCTTCCGATCTGTGTTCGCTATCGCCTTCCCGACGGGGATGAGACCGAGGACTTCCCGTCGCATCAGAGCGACTTCCACCACTGTCGTCCGGTCTTCGAGACGCTTGCCGGCTGGCAGGACGAGATCGGCGACAGCTTGCCTCCCGCAGCGCAGGGCTACGTCTCGTTCGTGGAGAGCGCGCTCGAGGTGCCGGTCACGCTGGTGGGAACCGGTGCTGCCCGCGAGCACGTGCTGTCACTCGTTTAGCCGCCTTACGCGTCTTTCCGCAGGAAATGCTCCGTGAACTCGGAGCAGCGTCCCTGATCGTCGAAGCGGCAGAGAAAGACGTTGTGATACTCGCGCTCGACCGTCTCGCCATCGTCGGCGAGGTAAGTCGAGATACCGGTGGCGACGGCTCGATCCCCGTCGATGGCCCATGGCTGGTACTTGGCTGTCCACGTGCCCGGGTCGTCCTGGTCCTCGAGCCAGTTGGCGACGATTGCCTCCCGTCCCTCGACGACATCGTCACCTTCGTCCCACGGGTGAAAGCGGTAGCGGGCGTCCTCGCTGAACAGCGCTCCGATCGCCCCCGGGTCGTACGTCTTCCAGGCCTCGACGTAGTCGTCGAGCCAGCGTTGAAACGTCACGTGATCCATTCCCGGACACTATCCGCGGGCGTTCCGATCGCGAGCCTAGACTCGCCCGATGCGTGCTCTCGTCGTCGGCTCGGGCGGGCGCGAGCACGCGCTCGTGTGGAAGCTGGCTCAGGCGCCGTCGTTGACCGAGCTCCACGCCGCTCCAGGCAGCCCCGGCATCGCGCGCCTGTGCGAGTGTCATCCCATTCGAGCCGAGGACTCCGAGGGCTTGCTTGCCCTCGCCCATGCGCTCGAGGTCGACGTCGTGATCGTCGGGCCGGAGGCGCCGCTCGTCGGCGGTCTGGCCGATGTCCTGCGACCTGGAGGCATCGCGGTCTTCGGGCCGAGTGCTGCAGCGGCTGCGATCGAGGGCTCGAAGGCATTCGCCAAGGACGTCATGGCTGCCGCCGGCGTACCGACGGCTGCCCAGCTTGCCGTCGCCCGGCCGCCGTGTGTCGTCAAGGCGGACGGGCTCGCCGCCGGGAAGGGGGTACATGTCTGCCGGTCGCAGGCCGAGCTCGATGCCGCGCTTCGGGCGGTGACGTCGCTCGGCGGCGGTGTCGTCGTCGAGGAGCTGCTCGAAGGGCCGGAGGTCTCGCTCTTCGCTCTCTGCGACGGGTTCGACGCGATTGGGCTCGTTCCGGCTCAGGACTTCAAGCGTGCATACGACGGAGATGAGGGAGCCAACACCGGCGGCATGGGCTCCTACGCGCCCGTGCCGGGCCTCGGTGCGGACGCCGTCGAGGATCTCCTGGAGCTCGTGCACCGCCCCGTGCTGGCGGAGCTCCAGCGGCGGGGATCGCCGTTCGTCGGCCTCCTCTTCGCGGGTCTCATGCTCACCGCGGAGGGGCCGCGCGTGCTCGAGTTCAACTGCCGGTTCGGCGATCCGGAAACGCAGTCGGTGCTGCCCTTGCTCGAAGGCGATCTTCTCCAGGCCGTGGGTGCGGCGGCGCTGGGCGAGCTCTCCGCCGTCTCGCTGGAGACGGCTCCCGGGGCCGCGGTCACGCGTCGTCCTCGCGGCTGCGGACTACCCGGAGGGCTCCGATCGAGGGTCACCGATCGCCGGAGTCGACGAAGCGGAAGCCGACGGCGCCCTCGTCTTTCACGCCGGCACGGCGCTGCACGGGGACCGACTCGTCACGAACGGCGGCCGCATCCTGGGAGTGACGGGGCTGGGGGAGACCGTCGCGGCTGCGCGGACGGCTGCCTATCGCGCGGCGGATCGAATCGAGTTCGACGGCGCTCGCCGCCGCGAGGACATCGCGCGGGCGGCAGCGGAGGGAATGACAGTCTCGATTCGGCTCTGCGTAGCGCCGCGTCCGTGGGGCCACCCCTCGCCTCCACCCACTTCTAGCCTAATGCGGAAATCCGAACGGATGGGATACGAAAGCGAGCCAAGAGGCGAACACTTGGGCGCGTTCGACGGAGGGCTAGAATCGCGTCGGTGATCCCGCGCTACTCGAGACCTGCGATGGCGCGCATCTGGTCCGAGGAGGCGAAGCTCGAGGGATGGCTCGCCGTCGAGCTGGCGGCTCTCGATGCCTGGGCCCAGGTCGGCACCATCCCCCACACAGACGGTAAGCGCGATCCATTCGCGGGCGACCACCCCCACTCCCGAGCAGGTCGCCGATCTCGAGCGGACGACGAACCACGACGTCGCCGCCTTCGTCGACGCGGTCACTTCGGGCCTTGGCGACGAGGGCCGCTGGTTCCACTACGGCCTCACGTCCTCGGACGTCCTCGACACCGCGCTCGCGCTCGTCGTGCAGGACGCGGGCCGGCTCGTGCTCGAGGGCATAGATCGGGCATTCACTGCGGTTGCCGAGCGGGCCGATGAGCATCGAAACACATTGACCATCGGGCGGACGCACGGCGTGCACGCCGAGCCGACGACATTCGGCTTGAAGCTCGTAGGTTGGGCCTTCCAGCTCGCCCGTGATCGACGCCGAGTCGAGAACGCACTTGAAGGAATGCGGGTCGGGAAGCTGAGCGGCGCGGTCGGCGCCTACTCGGCGACCACGCCAGAGATCGAGCGGCTCGCCTGCGAGAAGCTCGGACTCGAGCCGGCGCCGAGCTCGACGCAGATTCTGCAACGCGACCGTCACGCCGAGCTGCTTTCAGCGCTCGCGCTTCTCGCCTCGTCGCTGGAGCGGTTTGCGCTCGAGATCCGCCACCTCGCACGAACCGAGGTGCGAGAGGTCGAAGAGCCCTTCGCAGCAGGCCAGAAGGGGTCTTCCGCGATGCCCCACAAGCGGAACCCGATCGTGGCCGAGCGGATCTGCGGGATCGCGCGCGTGGTGCGCGGCTACGCGCTCGTCGGGCTCGAGAACGTGGCGCTGTGGCACGAGCGCGACATCTCGCACTCTTCTGCCGAGCGCGTGATCCTCCCGGATGCCTTCCTCGCGATCGACTACATGCTCGACCGCTTCGCGTGGCTGATGGAGGGCCTGATCGTCCGCCCGGAGCGGATGCGGTCGAACCTCGAGGCTACCGGTGGCCTCTTCTTCAGCCAGCGCTTGCTCCTTGCCCTCATCGAGTCAGGGCTCGATCGCGACACCGCCTACCGGTCCGTCCAGCGACACGCGATGCGCACCTGGGACGAAGGTCTCGACTTTCGCAACCTCGTCCGCGGCGATGCCGAGATCGCAGCGCGCGTGAGCCTCGACGAGGTGTTCGACCTGACCGCCTTCACCCGCCATGTCGACGCCGTCTTCCGGCGGCTTCACGCTACGAGAAGCGAGGAGGTTCATGTCTGAGGCAGTTCATGTAGCCAGCGGCAAGGTCCGCGAGATCTACGCGCTCGACGAGGACAAGCTCTTGCTGGTCGCAAGCGACCGCATCTCGACGTTCGACGTGATCCTTCCGACGCCGATCCCCGACAAGGGACGCGTCCTGACAGGGTTGTCGGCGTTCTGGTTCGCGCGCACGAAGCAAATCGTCTCCAACCACCTGCTCGAGCTCCGGTCCGACGGACGGACGATGGTGTGCCAAAAGCTCGAGATGCTCCCGATCGAGTGCGTCGTCCGCGGCTATCTCACCGGCTCCGGCTGGCGCGATTACCAGACGACGGGAGCGGTCTGCGGACATGTTCTCCCTGAGGGCCTTCGCGACTCCGATCGGCTCCCCGCGCCGATCTTCACCCCGGCCACGAAGGCCGACGAAGGGCACGACGAGAACATCGACGAGGAGAAGGCCGCGCAGCTTTGCGGGCCCGAGATCTATCGCAGAGCGAAGGAGGCGTCGCTCGCGCTCTACGCCTTCGGTTCTGCGCATGCCGAGACGCGCGGGATCATCCTCGCCGACACGAAGTTCGAGCTCGGTCTCGCGCCCGACGGCGCCCTCGTCCTCGGTGACGAGGCGTTGACGCCCGACTCGTCTCGCTTCTGGCCGCTCGACGGCTACGAGCCGGGGAAGTCGCAGCCGTCGTTCGACAAGCAGTTCGCGCGCGACTGGTGCGAGAAGACCGGCTGGGACAAGACGCCTCCCGGCCCCGAGCTGCCCGCTGACGTCGTCGCGGGAACGCGGGCGCGCTATGTGGAGGCGTTCGAGCGGCTCACGGGAATCTCGTTCGACGCGTACCTCGCCGATCCGCAGGTCGTGCTCGCATGAGGGCAACGGTCGTTGTGCGACCGAAGGACGGGATCCTCGACCCGCAGGGCGAGGCCGTTCAGGGCTCGCTGCGGAAGCTCGGCTTCGAGGTCGAAAGCGTGCGCGTGGGGCGTGTGATCGACGTCGAGATCGAAGCGGCCGACCCGGCACGTGCTCGCGCCCAGGTCGAACGCATGTGCTCCGAGCTCCTCGCGAACCCGTTGATCGAGAGCGTCGACATCGAATTCCCCGAATGAGCGACCGTCCGGTCATCGCCATCCTCCAGTTCCCTGGCTCGAACGACGACCGAGACGCCGCGTGGGCGCTCGGGGCGCTGGGCGCCGATCCGGTTCTCGTCTGGCACGACGATGAGGAGCTTCCACCCGCGACCGGCGCCGTCGTGCTTCCGGGCGGCTTCTCCTACGGCGACTACCTGCGGTGTGGCGCGATCGCGAGCGTCGCCCCGGTGATGGGCGCCGTGCGCCGGTTCGCGGCCGCTGGAGGGCCCGTGCTCGGGATCTGCAACGGCTTTCAGATCCTGTGTGAAGCCCGGCTGCTCCCAGGCGTGCTGCGCCCCAACAGGCAGCTCGAGTTCGTATGCGAGGACACGGTCGTGCGAGTCGAGTCGGCCGACAGCGTCTTCACACGGCGCTGCCAACCCGGTCAAGAGCTCGTCCTTCCCGTGAAGCACGGCGAAGGTGCGTGGCACACGGACGAGGGTCAGTTCGTCCAGCTCGCCGCCCGCGGCCAGCTCGTCCTCCGTTACGCGACGGAAGTCAACGGATCCCTCGGAAACGTCGCCGGTGTCGTCAACGAGGCCGGCAACGTCCTCGGCCTCATGCCCCATCCCGAGCACGCGGTCGACCCGCTCCTCGGATCCGCGGACGGAGGGCTCCTGCTCGCGGCGCTCGTCGACGCCGCGACCGGCCACGTGCTGGCCGCCGCGTAGGACCGACGAGGCCGCTCAGAGCCCAAGGGCTTCCCCCAGCACGGGCGCACGCTCGAGCGCCGCCCGCAGCCGCTCGAGGTCGCGCGCCCGCATCGTCACGGGACCACGTCTTGCCGATCCCGCGGTCGTGTACGCAAACCGGATCAGGCGCTCGCCACCCCGCGTCTCGAGGAGCTGGACGACGACGGAGAAGCGCTTGTCGCCCGCCCGTTGGGGCACCGTGACCTCCTCGACGATCTCGGCCACTCCCCACGGAGTCGCTGCGGTCTGCGGTTTCACCTGTGCCGTTGCCATGTCGGTCGACCCTAGGCAGGAAACGGTCACAGAGGGGAAACGCCTTCGGCAAGGAGTTGCACCAAGGGCGATGCGCGACGTGAAGGCGCAGCGGCCGCGAAGCGGTCGCCTTTAGGGATTTTCGCGCGCCAGTGTGTTGGTGCGTTCGGAATCCGCGCTCGCGGATTCCGAACCTGCACAGGAATCGAATTCCGCGCGAGCGGATTCCGGTCTTGCGCACCATCAGTCGTATGCTCGGCGCCGTGCACGACGTCGTGATCGTCGGGGCCGGGACGGCCGGTTGTGTCCTCGCCTCACGCCTCACCGAGAACCCCGACGTCTCCGTCCTCCTGATCGAGGCAGGCCCGCGCTCGCGGAAACTCGAGATCACGATCCCGGCAGCTTTCTCCAAGCTCTATCGCACCAAGCTCGATTGGGGAGACTCGACCGTTCCACAACCCGCTCTCGACGGCCGCGAGATCGTGTTTCCTCGCGGTCGGGCGCTGGGAGGCACGGCGGCGATGAACGCGATGATGGTCCTGCGAGGCCATCCTTCCGACTACGCGTGGGATGCGGACGGCTGCCCAGGCTGGTCGTGGGCGACCGCGGAGCCCGCGTTTCGGCGGAGCGCCGAAGGCCCGTTCCCACTCGCCGAGCAGCGCGACCCGAGCATCCTGACGGAAGCCTTCGTGCACGCAGCACAGGCGTGTGGCATTCCCGCGAGCGACGATCTGAACGGCGCGGACAACGCGGGAGTGCGTCTCGTACCGGTCTCGCAGCGGCGCGGCCGGCGGTTCAGCGTCGCCGACGGCTACCTGCGTCCCGCACGCCGACGCCCCAATCTGACAGTCGTCACGGAGGCGCTCGTCACCCGCGTCATCGTCGAAGGACGGCACGCTCGCGGTGTCGCGTATCGCCTCCACGGCGAAACCGGCGAGGACGACGAGGCGCTCGCCGGGCGCGAGGTGATCCTCTGTGCCGGAGCGATCGGGAGCCCGCATCTCCTCCAGCTCTCGGGCGTGGGCCCGCGGCAGCCACTCGAGCGCGTGGGCGTGCCTCCCGTCCACGAGCTTCCCGGTGTCGGCGCCAACCTGCTCGACCACCTGGCGGGCGGTCTCTTCGCCCACACGCGCGGCGTCGAGACGCTCGCCTCCGCCGAGTCGGTCAGGAACCTCATCACCTGGGCGGTGCGTGGTCGCGGCCCGCTGACGTCGAACGTCGGAGAAGCGGCGGCATTCCTCCGCACACGTCCGCAACTCGCGGCACCGGACCTCGAGCTCCTGTTCGCCCCGGTCCTGTTCGAAGAGGAGGGTCTGAAGCAGCCGACCGAAGACGGACTCACCCTGGCCACCGTCCTACTGCGGCCGAAGAGCTCGGGCACCGTCGAGCTTCGCTCGTCGAATCCACTCGACCCGCCGGCGATCGACCCGCGTTACCTGACCGACCCGGGTGGCGAAGACCTCAAGGCGCTGCTCCACGGACTCCGGCTGGCCCGCCGGATCCTGGCGCAGGAGCCACTCGCCGGGCTCGTGGCTGCCGAGCTCCTTCCCGGCAAGGAGGCTCAGTCGGACGAGGCGTTGATCGCGCACATCCGCGCGACGTCGCAGACGCTGTACCACCCGATCGGGACCTGTCGCATGGGAACGGACCCGCTCGCCGTCGTCGATCCGGAGCTCCGCGTCCGGGGCATCGAGGGCCTCCGCGTCGTCGACGCCTCGGTGATGCCACGCCTGCCGAGCGGGCACACGAACTGGCCGACGGTGATGATCGCCGAGCGCGCGGCGGAGCTCATCGCGTCGAGCCGCTGAGGTTTGAGAACTAGGCCGCGCTTACCGGCCGGCGCTCCGCGAGCCGGTTGCCGAGCGCGAGCAGCGCGACGGCGGCGAGGGTGAACCCGACGAGGAGGACGACCGCCCGTCCGAGCACGGCCCCATACCCGAGCTCGTCCACGTTCACGAACGGATACGGGTACCAGTCCACCGAGGCGCCGCGCGCCAGCGTGTAGAGGAACCAGAAGAGCGGGTAAGAGAGCCACGCGAGAGCGGCCCAGCGCGGGAGCCGGTGTCGCGGACGATCGACGAGCCAGTCCACGACCAGAACGACGGGCATCAGCTTGTGGACGACGAAGTCGACCCACGGGATGGTCGTCTGCAGCTCCTCCTGCAGGCCCGAGAGGAGGAGCGCGAAGACGGCTCCGGTGATGGCCATGTACAGGACGACCGCGTTCCGCGCTCCGTCGAAGAGCGCCGTTCGCTCGTTGCGCCTGACGAGTACGAGCAGTAGCAGCATCGACACCGCGAGGATGTTGGACTGGATCGTGAAGAAGCTGAAGAAGTTCGCCTTCTTGAACGCCGTGTCGGCGGTCGCACCGAACTGGTACGTCATCGCGACGATGGCGGTCGTCGCGAAGCCGAGCCGAAACAGATTCAGTACGAGATCGCGAGGTCTCACGACCCCCGAGCCCGTAACTGCGCCACGCGCTAGCGCCGCCGCTCGATGAGCTCGATGCGGTAGTCGTCCGGATCGCGGACGAAACAAATGCGCGAGCCGCCTTCGCTCACCTGATACGGCGGCCGCTCGGGCTCGATCCCGTGCTCGTTCTTCAACGTCCCGAGCGTCCCGTCGAGGTCGTCGACGCCGATTGCGACGTGACCGTACGCGGTTCCGAGCTCGTAGGTTCGGCCGTCGTGGTTGTAGGTGAGCTCGAGGACGTTCTGCTGGTCACCGATCGAGAAGAAGTAGTTCGTCGCCTCGAGCTCGCCTTCCCGGACGATGTCCATGTCGCGGCTGAAGGTGAAACCGAGCGCCTCGTAGAAGGCGCGACTCTTCTCCGGGTCGGTGATGCGGACCATCGTGTGCAGGAAGTCGGCCATGGCCCGCATCCTAGATCCTCGGCGCAGGCATCCCTCGAATCGAGGGATCATCCCTCGTTCGAGGGATTGCAGTCCCCTCGAAGGGGGGTAGCGTCAGGGGAGGGAAGAAAAGCGCTGAGCTCACCTGGGGAGGGTGGCGACAAGCTGATGACGACCAACGGCGCGCGCCCGGTGCGCGTGGAGATACTCGCTCGCAAGGACTGCGACAACCGCGCGATGGCCGTGATGGTCGTCGAGCGCGTCGCCGCCGAGATGGGCATCCCGGTCGCGCTCGAGGAGATCGACCTGACGAGCGAAGCGCAGGCGAAGAAGCGCCGCTTCCTCGGCTCTCCGAGCGTTCGGGTCGACGGGCTCGACGTCGAGCCCGGGATGGGGGACTCCACCGACTTCACGCTCGGCGACCGCATCTACCGCTCCGGCGACCGGGGACTCCAGGCGTGGCCGGACGACCGGTGGATCCGCGCCGCGCTGATCGTGGCTCAGGCGTCCTCGAACGGCAACGGCGACTCGTCTGCGACATCCTCGGCGACGAGCCCGTAGAGCACGCCGTCGACCCACTGCTCGTCTCGCCAGTACGCCTTCCTGCGCACGCCCTCGCGCACGAACCCGGCCCGCTCGGCGTGCGCCATCGCCCGCTCGTTGAAGCCGTAGATCTCCATCTGGAGGCGGTGGACGCCGAGGTCGTCGAAGAGGAAGCGTTGGAACATGCGCGCCGCACGGTCGGCCACCTTCCCGCCGCGGAAGTCCGGGTGCACGGCGAGCCCGCCGAGGGAGGCGATCCGGCTCCGGCGGTTCGTGAGCTCGAACCGCATCGTCCCCGCTCTCGCACCGTCGACCTCGATGACGAACACGCCGAACGCGTCGGGCTCGCGCTCCGAGCGCTCGACGTCGGCGAGGATCTCGCTCCGCTCCTTCGACCCGACCACGGCCAGGAACGGCTCGACCTCCTCGTGGGTGACGAGTCCGACGAGGAAGTCCACGTCGTTCGGCGTCGCGCGCCTGATCGAGACGATCACGCCGGCTCCTCCCGCACGCGCGCCCGCGAGCGGAGTAGCCGCTCGCCGGAAGCGAGCGCGACACCACCCAGGATGAGCACGAGCCCTGCGAGCGCCGCAACAGTGATCGGCTCGTCGAGCAACACCGCCCCGTAGAAGACCGCGAAGCCCGGAATCAGGTAGGTGACGAGAGACAGCCGGCGCGATCCGAAGCGCCGAAGCATGTCGAACAGGATCAGCTGGGCGAAGCGCCGTTCCGAGAAGCGTGAGCACCAGCATCGAGACGACCGTGGCGGCATCCGGCACGTGCGTCGGGAGCTGGAAGAGCGACAACGGCAGGAGGATCAGCCCGCCGGCGAGCATCGAGCCGGTCGCCAGCACGGGGCCGGGCACGGTCCGCACGCTGTGCTGGCCGTAGACCCCGGCCGAGCCGTAGAAGAACGAGGAGAGAACGACCGCGAGCGTCCCGAGCACGGCGAGCGAGCCACCCGAGGGATCGAACCCGGCGAGCACGGCGACACCGAGGAATCCGATTGCGACACCGACGATCCGCGTCACACCCACGGGCTCGTGCGGCAGGAAGCGCGCCGCGAGCAGGAACGTGAAGATGGGTACGGTCGCCTGTGCGATCCCCGCGACGCTCGAGTCGATGTGCTTCTCGCCCCACGCGATGAGCCAGAACGGGATCGCGGCGTTGATCGTCCCGAGCACGAGCGCAGGCCACCAGTAGCGCCGAAGCTCGCCCAGCGCGTGTCGTCCTCCCGTCGTGACGGCGAGGTAGCCGAGCAGGACGAGACCTGCTGCGAGGGCCCGGATCGCCATCATCGGCGCGGGCTCGATGTCCTCGACGGCGAGCTTGATGCAGACGTACGACGCGCCCCAGATCGAGGCCAGCAGGAACAGCATCGGCCAGTAGCGAGTCACGTTTCCAGGCTACGCGTAGCCCGTCGGGTGCCAGGCTTGCATCGCGCACGGCGTCACGCCAGCGCACTGAAGGGCGAGGTCGAGCCTCGCCCGCTCGCGAGATTCTCCGTCATGCATCTAGACTCGAGCCTCTGAGCAGCGTGGTGCAACAGCCGCTCCATCGCGCCCTCGGACTGACCGACGGGGAGCACGAGCGCATCTGCTCCCTGCTCGGTCGCGACCCCAACGACTTCGAGCTCGCGGTCTTCTCCCTCCTCTGGTCCGAGCACTGCGGCTACAAGCACTCGGCGTTACTCCTGAAGCGCCTGCCGAGCACCGGCGAGCGCGTGTTGCAGGGGCCGGGCGAGAACGCCGGCGTCCTCGACCTCGGAGACGGGCTCGCGGTCGCGTTCAAGGTCGAGAGCCACAACCACCCCTCGGCAGTCGAGCCGTTCCAGGGCGCTGCCACGGGGGTCGGAGGGATCCTCAGGGACATCATCGCTATGGGCGCGCGGCCGATCGCGCTGCTCGACGGGCTGCGGTTCGCCGAGCCGGGGCATGCGTTCTCTCGCGCAGTCGGCGGGATCGGCGCGTACGGAAACAGCGTGGGCGTTCCGACTGTCGGCGGCGAGACGGTCTTCGACGAGGCGTACCGCGACAACTGCCTCGTGAACGCGATGTGCGTCGGGCTCCTTCCGGTCGATCGCGTCCTGCGCGCGAAGGCGACGGGGAGCGGGCAGCTCATCGTTCTCTACGGCGCGACGACCGGGCGCGACGGGATCGGGGGAGCATCGGTGCTCGCGAGCCAGGAGCTGGACGAAAGCTCCGCCGAGAAGCGGCCTTCCGTCCAGATCGGAGACCCCTTCACGGGGAAGAAGCTGATCGAGGCGTCGTCCGAGCTCGTGCAGGCCGGGCTCGTCGAGTCGCTCCAGGACTGCGGCGCCGCCGGGATCGCGTCGGCGCTCTCGGAGATGGCCGCCGAGTTCGGGATCGACGTGCACCTCGACCGAGTGCCGCAGCGGGAGGAGGGCATGGAGCCGTGGGAGGTGATGATCTCCGAGAGCCAGGAGCGGATGGTCGCGATCGTGCGGCCGCAGATGGTCGGCGCGGTCGAGGAGATCCTCGACCGCTGGGAGCTCGGGCATGCGGTGATCGGCGAGGTGACCGAGAGCGGCGAGCTCAGGGCGTTCTGGAACGAAGAGCCCGTGGGCGAGATCCCTGCGCGCCTGCTGACGAACGAGTGCCCTCGCTACGAAGTGTCCTCCGAGCCTCGTCCTTCGACCCCGGCGCGGGAGTTCTCTGTCCCGCCCCTCGCCGAAGCCCTGCTCGCGCTCCTCGCCTCGGCGAACCTGCGCAGCCGCCAGTTCGTGTTTCGCCGCTACGACCAGCTCGTCGGCTCGCGGACCGTGCGGCGGCCTGGTCTCGACGCGGCGGTTCTGCGACTTCGTCCGTCGCGGCGTGGGCTCGCGCTCACGCTCGACGGGCAAGGGCGGATAGCCGCCCTCGACCCGTACGTGGGCGGCGCGCTCGCGATCCTCGAGGCCGCACGCAACGTCGCCTGCGTCGGGGGCGAGCCGCTCGGCTTCACCGACTGCCTCAACTTCGGGAACCCGGAGAAGCCCGAGGTCGGATGGGAGCTGACCGAGGCGATCAACGGCCTCGCTGCCGCGTGCGACGCGCTCGGGCTCCCCATCGTCTCGGGCAACGTCTCGCTCTACAACGAGACGAACGGCCGAGCGATCCACCCGACTCCTGTCGTCGGCGCGGTCGGCCTCGTTCCCGACGTCAGGCTCGTCCCGAAGGGATGGCGCGACGGCGACTCGGTGCTCGTTGCCGAGGCGTCGCCACTCTCGCTCGCCGGCTCGGAGCTCCAGGCGCTCTACGGCGAGGTCGGCGGCAGTCCGGGTGCGCTCGATCTCGACGCGGAAGCCCGGCTCGTCTCTTTCCTGTGGCGGATTGCGCCGCGCTGCTCGCTCGTCCACGACTCGGCCGAAGGAGGGCTCGCAGTCTGTCTCGCCGAAGCCGCGCTCTTCTCCGGCTGCGGCGCCGAGCTCACCCTCGACGACGACCCGCTCGCGCTCTTCGGCGAGGTCGGTGGGCGCGCAGTGCTCACCTGCGCGCCGGACCTGCGGGATGAAGTGCGCGCGCTCGGCGCCGAGCTCGGAGTCGCCGTGAAGGGCATCGGGATCGCGGGAGGAGATACCCTGCTGGGAGTGGAGCTCGCGCACCTGCGCAGCGCCTTCGAGGGGACTCTCTGATGTGTGGCCTCTTCGGCATTCGCTCGGTGGAGCGGGACGTGGCGCGTCTCGCGTACTTCGGCCTGTTCGCGCTCCAGCACCGCGGCCAGGAGTCCGCGGGGATCGCAGTCTCGGACGGCGGTCGCTTGACCGTCGTTCGCGACATGGGGCTCGTCGCGCAGGTCTTCAACGAGCAGCAGCTCCAGGCGCTGCCAGGCGAGGTTGCGATCGGGCACACGCGCTACTCGACCACGGGCGCGAACCGCTGGGCGAACGCGCAGCCGTTGATCCATCACGGGCGCGCCCGCACGGTCGCGCTCGGCCACAACGGGAATCTCGTGAACGTCGAGGACCTGCGCGCGGAGCTGATCGAGGACGGTGTCCGTCTCGGCTCCGGGTCGGACTCGGAGGTGATCGCCGCCCTCATCGCACGCGACCCGGTGCCCGTGCCGGAGGCGGTGGCGAACGCCATGCGCCGTCTCGAAGGGGCGTACTCGGCGACGGCGCTGGTCGACGACACGCTCGTCGCCTTCCGCGACTCGCTCGGGTTCCGTCCCCTCACGCTCGGCCAGATCGGGGAGGACTGGGTCGTCGCCTCCGAGACGTGCGCGCTCGACCTGATCGGCGCGGACGTCGTACGAGACGTTCGTCCCGGCGAGATCGTCTGGATCGACGGCAACGGACTGCACTCGGCGCAGGCGCTCGCGGCCGGACGCAACGCGCTCTGCATCTTCGAGCACGTCTACCTCGCGCGGCCGGACTCGCGGCTCGCCGGGGTGGAGGTCCACGGTGCTCGCGTGCGCATGGGGGAGACCCTCGCCCGCGAGGCGCCGGCCGACGCGGATCTGGTCATAGGGATTCCGGACTCCGGCACGCCGGCCGCAATCGGCTTCTCGAAAGCGTCAGGGATTCCCTTCAACGAGGCTCTCATCAAGAACCGCTACGTCGCGCGAACGTTCATCCAGCCGGACCAGGCGATGCGCGAGCAGGGCATCCGGATGAAGTTCAATCCGCTCGACGAGGTCGAGGGGAAGCGCATCGTGATCGTCGACGACACGATCGTCCGCGCGAACACGACTCGTCAGCTCGTCGCCATGCTCCTCGACGCCGGCGCCGCGGAGGTGCACGTGCGGATCTCCTCGCCACCCGTCGTGTCCCCGTGCTTCTACGGGATCGACTTCCCCGACGAGGACGAGCTCCCCGCCGCGCACCGCTCGGTCGAGGAGATGCGTGTCCTGATCGGAGCCTCGTCGCTCCACTACCTCTCGGTCGAAGGCATGCAGGCGGCGACGACGCTTCCCGAGGACTCGATGTGCCGCGCCTGCTTCACCCGCGACTACCCGACGAGGGTTCCGCGGAAGCTCGAGAAGCTCCGCTTCGAAGCTGCGCCCGTGTAGATCAGACGGCTCAGGCTGAAGCCTGACCCCCGCGTTCTTCGAGCTCGTGCCAGCGGCGGTAGCGGACCGCTCGCCGGACCGTGCGCGGATCGTGGCCGCGTTCGAGCAGCTCCTGGCGGATCTCGCCCTCCTGCGCCATGCGGAGGAAGAGCCAGGCGATGGCGACGATCGTGACCAGCGAGCCCTCGAGCATCATCAGCGAGCCGGCGAGGCTCTGGTCCCCCTCCGGGGAGAGACCGAGGAAGTCGTCGCCGTCCTCGTAGACGTCGTAGAACGGTCCGGCGCTCCAGACGAAGACGTTCCCGAGCACGGTTGCGACCAGCCGGACGCCGACGATGTAGCCGAGCTTCGCGCCGGTGCCGAACCACTCCGGGGCCGGCAGCGTCTCCAGCACCGGGAGCCAGAGGACGATCCCGGCCGAGAAGAACGCGATGTGCTCGACGGCGTGGACGCCGCTCGACTCGACCGCGGCCTCGTAGACGGCGGGTATGTGCCAGAGCGCGAGGTTCGCGGCCCACAGTGGGAGCGCGACGAACGGGTTCGCGAGCACGCGCAACCGCATGACTCCGGGAAGCGAGAGGAGCGGGCGGAGCAGCGGCCCGGTCAGACCCGCGAGCAGGCAGAGCGGCGCGAGATCGCCGAGCAGGAGGTGCTGCGCCATGTGGAACGCGAACAGCTCCTCCTCGCCGATTGCGGCCAGTGGCGACGCGACCGCGACGACGAGCAGCAGGATCCCGAGCGCGAAGAGCCCGATGCGCCAGGCCGGGACAGGCTGCCCGCGGCGTGCGAGCGTACGGGCGCGCATCGCGTAGGCGATCGCGACCAGTGCGATCGGGGCGAGCTGGAGTGGGGCGAGGGTCCAGCTCGTCAGGAGCGACGGATCGTCCATCAGCCTGGGGTCAGGCTTCAGCCTGACCTCGTCGTTCGGTTGAAATCTCAAACCGGGGTCAGGCTAAAGCCTGACCCCTGCCCGAGCGCGGCCGTAGACTCGGCGTGTGGCAAGCGAGCGCCAGACCTACGCGAACGCGGGGGTCTCCTTGGCGACGAGCGATGCGATCGTCGAGCGCCTCCGCGCAGCCGTCGAGTCCACCGGCGCGACCGGGTTCGGCGCGTTCGCAGGGCTGCACCCGCTCGACGAGACCCGCCTGCTGGCCGCGTCCACGGACTCCGTCGGCACGAAGCTGATCCTCGCTCGCGCGCGAGGGGCTCTTCGCAACTGCGGCGCCGATCTGGCCGCGCACTGCATCAACGACGTCCTGACGTGCGGTGCCGACCCGCTCCTCTTCCTCGACTACGTCGCCGCGAACAGGATCGACCTCGAGCAGGTGGCCGAGCTCGTCGAGGGCGCAGCTGAGGTCTGCCGAGACGCCGGAGTCGCGCTCGTCGGCGGCGAGACCGCCGAGCTTCCGGGGATCTATCGGGACGAGGAGCTCGACTTCGCCGGGACGTGCGTCGGGATCGTCGAGCGCGTGCGTCTGATCGACGGCTCACGGATCGGGGTCGGTGATGCGGTCGTCGGGCTGCAGTCCGCTGGCGTGCACGCGAACGGGTTCACGCTCGTCCGGCGGATCCTCGAGCTCGAGGACTACGACGGAGAGGACCTGCTCGCGCCGACCCGCCTCTATCTCGACGCCGTGCGGCAGCTGAGAGAGACGGCCGATGTCCGCGGGCTGGCTCACGTCACGGGAGGTGGAATCCTCGGCAACCTCTCGCGCGTCCTCCCGGACGGCCTCGCCGCCGAGATCGACTGGTCATCCTGGCCCAGGCCATCCGTGTTCGACTGGCTCGCGCGGCACGTGGAGGAGAGCGAGCTGCGGCGCGTGTTCAACCTCGGGATCGGGTTCGTCGCCGTCGTCTCCGATCCCGGCGACTCCCCCGTCATCGGGACGATCGTGCGCGCGTGATCGGCGTCCTCGTCAGCGGTGAGGGGACGAATCTCCAGGCGCTGCTCGACGCTTCGCTCCCCGTTTCCGCGGTTGCGTCCAACTCACGGCGGGCAAAGGCGCTCGCACGTGCTGAATCGGCGGGCGTGCCCACCGAAGTCTTCGCGCTCGAGGACCATCCGGACCGAGAGGCGCGCGACGGCGCGATGGCGGACTGGCTGGAGGAACACGGCGTCCAGCTCGTCGTCTGTGCCGGGTACATGCATCTCCTCACCCCTCCGTTCCTGCGGCGCTTCCCGGAGCGGGTCGTGAACGTCCACCCGGGGCCGCTCCCGGAGTTTCCCGGCGCCCACCCCCTGGAAGACCTCCTCGACGCCGGTGCGCATGAAGCCGCCGCGACCGTCCACTACGTGGATGCAGGGATCGACACGGGGCCGGTCATCGCGAGCGAGCCCGTGCCCGTCCTGGCCGGAGACACGGTCGAGACGTTGCGCGACCGCGTGCACGCAGTCGAGCATCGACTCCTCCCGGCGGTCGTTCGCACGCTGTGCGCGGAGGGCGAGGCAAGCCTCGCCCCTACGGACGGATGAGAGCTCTTCTTTCCGTTCACGACAAGTCCGGCCTCGTGCCGTTCGCCCGCGGCCTCGCCGACCTCGGGTTCGAGCTCGTCGCGAGCGGCGGCACCGCGACTGCGCTCGCCGATGCGGGGCTCGCGATCACCCGAGTCGAGGAGCTCACGGACTTCCCGGAGATGCTCGGGGGCCGCGTGAAGACGCTTCACCCGCGCATCCATGCCGGAATCCTCGCGCGGCGCACCCGCGGCGACGATCTCGCCCAACTCGAAGCGCACGGGATCGAGCCGTTCGACCTCGTCTGCGTCAACCTCTATCCGTTCGAGCTCGTCGCGGATCGCACCGGCATGGGGGACGACGACGTGATCGACATGATCGACGTCGGTGGGCCTTCGATGCTGAGGGCGGCGGCGAAGAACTTCACCTCCGTCACTGCGGTCTGCAGGCCGACCGACTACGACGACGTGCTCGGAGAGCTCCGAGAGCGGAAGGGCAAGCTCTCGCTCGAGACGCGGCGTCGTCTCGCCGGAATCGCCTTCGCGACGAGTGCCGCATACGAAGCGGCGATCGCGCGCTGGTTCCAGCGGGAGGACGATTTCCCGGAGATGTTCGTGCCGGCTTTCGACCGCGTGCTCGAGCTCGCCTACGGCGAGAACCCGCACCAGCGTGCCGCGTTCTACGCGGAGCGTGGCCATCGCGGGCATGTCCTCTCGCGAGTCGACCAGCTCGCGGGGAAGCCACTCTCCTTCAACAACCTCAACGACCTCTCCGCAGCTCGCGTGCTCGCGCGGGAGCTCGAGGAGCCCGCCTGCGTGATCGTGAAGCACGCGAACCCGTGCGGGGTCGCGGTAGCCGACACGATCGAGGAGGCGTACGTGAATGCCGTCGCCGCCGATCCCGTCTCTGCCTACGGCGGAGTCGTCGTACTGAACCGCGCGGTCACCGCATCGCTCGGGGAGGCGCTTGCAGCGCAGTTCGTCGAAGTCCTCTTCGCACCGGGGTACGACGAGCAGGCCATGCAAGCGCTCTCGGGAAAGCCGTCGGTCAGGATCCTCAACGACACCGAGCGTCGCATTCGCGGCGAGACGGGGCGGGACTACAAGCGCGTGCTCGGAGGCCTGCTCGTCCAGGATCCCGATTCCGAGCCTCCGGACCGGGCGCGCATGGAGGTCGTGTGCGGGCGGGTCTCGGAGCGAGAATGGCTCGATCTGCTCTTTGCCTGGCGCGTAGTGAAGCGCGTCAGCTCGAACGCGATCGTCCTGGCGGCGCGCGGGCAGACGCTGGGGATCGGAGCCGGTCAGACGAGCCGGGTCGACGCCGTTCGCATCGCCGTCGCGCGGGCGGGCGAGCTCGGCCATGACCTCGACGGTGCGGTCATGGCCTCGGACGCGTTCTTCCCGTTCGCGGATGGGCCGCAGATTGCGCTCGAAACAGGGATCGCGGCGATCATCCAGCCGGGCGGCTCGAAGCGGGACAGCGAGGTGACTGAGGCCGTGTCAGCGGCGGGTGCAGCAATGGTGCTCACGCATCGCCGGCATTTCCGCCACTAGGCCCCGCCCACGGCAGCCTGTCCCAAGACCCCGGCCGCTCGAGGCGCTCGTCCGGGTAGGACGCGTACGCCTCGCGCGGGTCTGGCGTCTCGACCAAGACACCCGCGCCGTGCCGCAGAGCGAGCTCCGAGACCGGGTAGAGAATCGGGCGACCCGTCCGGCGAGTCCCGGTCATGAGGACGACGCACGGCCCGTCTCCCGCGCCCACGAGGATGTGCTCGGTTCCGGACGGGCAGTGGAAGAAGTCCCACGCCCGCAGCGGGCGCTCTTCCCCCTCGACGAGCAGCACACACTCGCCGGCGAGGACGAGGAAGTCCTCCTGCGTCTCCTCGCCGTGATAGAGGCCGTTCGGCTGACCCGGCTCGAGCACGGTCAGACGGATCCCCAGCTCGGAAAACTCGGCGTCGCGCGACTCGAACATGCAGCTCGCGCCGAACACGTCGTGCTCGTCCCAGGCCGCGTCACGCACGTTCACGACGAACCAGCCCTCGGTCGAAGGCGCGAGTCCAACTCCGTACCGCTCGAGTCGAGCTTCCTCGACCACGCCGCCACGATAATGCCCCGTGGACGTCTTCGATCTCGACGTGCGGCGGCATGTGTACTTCGGGATCGTGGCCAATGGGCGGCCGCCGTCGGTCGCCGAGACTGCCGAGGCGTTCGATCGTCAGCCGTCGGAGGTGGAGGACAGCTACAGGCGACTGCACGACGCCCATGCGCTCGTGCTCCACCCCGACTCCGTTGACATCCGATTCGCCAACCCGTTCTGCTTCGTTTCGACGCCGCACCGCGTGACCGCCGGCGGAAAGGTCTGGACGGGCACGTGCGCCTGGGACGCCCTCGGCATTCCGGCAGCGCTGCACACGGACGGCGAGATCGACTCGGAGTGCGCTTGCTGCGGCGAGTCGGTGCGGCTCTGCGTGGAGAACGGCGATCTTGTCGAGGGTGCCGACCTGCTCGTGCACATCCTGGTACCGGCCCACCGCTGGTGGGACGACATCGGCTTCACCTGAAGCACGATGGTCTTCCTCCGGTCGGAGGAGCACCTCGAGCGCTGGCTCGACGCGAACGGGTGGGAGCCCGGTGCGACGCTCACCGCGCCGAAGATGAACGAGGTCGCACGTGCCTGGTGGGGGTCGCGACTCGATCCGGGCTGGAGACCGCGTGCAACCGATGAGTCGCAGGCGATCTTCGACGCCGCCGGGCTCACCGGCAGCTTCTGGCAACTGGCCTGATGCACCTCTATACGCTTCCGCCCCGATGACCCGCCGCGAGTACCCGAACGTCCTCGAGCTCGTCGGGCGGACTCCGATCGTCCGGCTCGACCGGCTCGGACGTGACGTTCCCGGGCAGCTGCTCGCCAAGCTCGAGTACCTGAACCCGGGCGGGTCGGTGAAGGACCGCATCGGGATGGCGATGATCGAGGCGGCGGAGCAGGACGGGCGATTGCGTCCTGGCGGAACCATCGTCGAGCCCACTTCGGGCAACACCGGAGTCGGCCTCGCCATCGGCGCGGCGCTGCGGGGCTACCGCTGCATCTTCGTGATGCCCGACAAGATGAGCCAGGAGAAGATCTCGATGCTTCGCGCCTACGGGGCCGAGGTCGTCATCACACCGACTGCCGTCGAGCCCGACTCTCCGGAGAGCTACTACTCCGTCTCCGATCGCCTCGCCGAGGAGATCCCCGGAGGGTTCAAGCCCGACCAATACTCGAACTCGGCCAATCCAGAGGCGCACTACGAGACGACGGGGCCGGAGATCTGGGAGCAGACGGACGAAGGCCAGGTCGAGGCAATCGTCATCTCCGTCGGAACCGGCGGGACCATCACCGGCGTCGGGCGCTATTTCAAAGAGCGTCGACCGGAGGTCTCGATCGTGGCAGTCGATCCGGAGGGATCGGTCTTCACCGCGGACGAGCAGCATCCACCAGGCCCGTACCTCGTCGAAGGCATCGGCAAGGAGAAATGGCCGAGCACGCTCGACCCCGCTGTCGTCGACGAGTGGGTGCGTGTGTCCGATCGCGACTCGTTCCTCGTCGCGCGCCGCCTTGCGCGGGAGGAGGGGCTGCTCGTGGGCGGCTCCACCGGCTCGACGGCGTGGGCCGGGGTGCAAGTCGCGAGGCGGCTCGGGCCGGATGCGCGCGTGCTGATGCTCTTCCCGGACAGCGGCCGCTCGTACCTGTCCAAGTTCTACGACGACAACTGGATGATCCAGTACGGCTTCGTGGAGCGGACGACCCCGCCGCCCGCGGTCGAAGAGGTTCTCCGCTTCCGCCGGATCGACCACGAGGTGCCGGAGTTCGTGACCATCGGCTCGCACGAGAAGGTCGGTGCCGCGATCGACGTCATGCAGCGCTACGGGATCTCGCAGCTTCCCGTCGTGCGGAACGAGCCCGTGGACTCGCTCGCGGACGTCGTCGGCTCGCTTCAGGAGCGCGGGTTGCTAGAGCGTGTCTTTCGCAACGCCGACGCGCTGAACGAGGACGTCGCGGTCGCGATGCAGCCACCGCTTCCCGCGGTGGACGCCGATGCGTCCCTGGACGAGGTCTACGCGGGGCTCTCGGGGCCGAACGCGGCCGTCGTGGTCGCGAAGGGCGGTCGCCCGACCGGCATCCTCACGCGATCCGATCTGCTCGAGTTCCTGCAGGCGCAGCGCTCCCAGGTCGAGTCGTAACGCTCGTCGTCTCTAGGCTGAACGCGTGATCCTGCGCGACCCGGCGCTCCAGCTCGACCCGCGCGTTCGGCGGCTCTGGGCGCTCGAATGGGCGCTTGCGGCGCTGGTGTGCGCCGGCCTGGCGACGGCACTCGCCGTCATGTTCGCGCTGACCGACGAAGGTCTCGCTGCCGTGATTGCCGCCATCGTCGGAGGCGCCGTGGCGCTCGGCCTCGTCGTCCTGGCGGTCGTCCGGCCGCGCCTCGCGTATCGCCGCTTCCGCTACGAGATCACCGAGCTCGGCCTGTACGTCGCGCGTGGCCGGCTCTTCAGGCAGTGGCAAGTCGTGCCGCACGCACGCGTCCAGACCGTCGACACGAAGCGCGGGCCGCTCGAGCGCGCGTTCGGGCTCGTCTCGGTCGCGGTGAGCACCGCGTCTGCCAAGGGTGGGACCGACATCCCGGGTCTCGACCCGCGCGTGGCTGACTCGCTTGTGGAGGAGCTGGCGCGACGGGCCGGGATCGAGGAAGGAACGTGAGCGAGGCCGAGCCGTCTCCGGCCGCGGCGAGCGGCCGGCTGCATCCGCTCGCGATCCTCGTGTTCGCCCGCAAGCGAATCGGCCAGAGCATTCTCCCGATCGCGGTCGTCGCCCTGACGTGGAGAGGCGGGCTCGCGATTCCCGTCCTGCTGATCGCCGCGGTCGCCGGGCTTGCGCTCCTCTTCGCCGAGTGGCGCAGGTTCACGTATCGGATCGAAAGCGGCCGGCTCGTCATCGAGCGCGGAGTGTTTCGCCACACGACCCGCGTGATACCGCTCGATCGCGTACGTGGCGTCGACCTGCAGGCGCCGTCGCTTCACCGGGTGCTCGGCCTCGTGCAGGTCGAAGTCGAGGCCGCGGCCGGCGGTAGCTCCGCCGCCGAGCTCACGTTGGCCGCCGTCTCTGCCGCGGAGGGAGAGCGACTTCGACACGTTCTGCTCTCTCAGCGGAGGCAGGTTCCGGACGCAGATACCGACGCCCCGACCGCCCGCGTGCTCTACCGGGCGACGCCACGGCTTCTCGTCGCAGGAGGTCTCACGAGCGGTAGGCACATCCTCGCCCCGCTCGCGGTCATCGGCGTCATCGTCAACTTCGCCGACGATCTCCCCGGAGCGCTGGGCGAACGGATTCTGGACTCTGCCGCCGAACGGGCACCCACCGATGCGCTCGGCATCGCCCTGCTGGTTGCGACCGCCGTGCTCCTCTCCTTGGCGCTCGCCGCGGCTGGGTCGTTGCTCACGGATTGGAGCTTCGAGCTGAAGGACGAGGACGATCGGTTGGTCGCGCAGCGGGGGCTTCTCACGCGGCGCTCCGTCGTGATCGACCGGGCGCGGGTTCGCGGCCTCGACCTGCTCGACTCGCCACTTCGCCGCCCGTTCGGGCTCGTCGGCGTGCGAGCTATTGCAGGCGGTATCCAGGGCGGTCGGTCGGGACGGGCTGCGCTCGCGCCGGTCATCGAGCGGGCCGATGCCCATGAGCTCGTGCGCGCCCTCGATCCGCTGATCGACCCGGACGCTGCCCTCGAACCGCATCCGCGAGCGGCGCGCACGAGGCGGTATGTGCGCGCGGTGGCAGGGCCGGCGGCGCTCGTCCCGGTCGCCCTCGCGCTCCAAGCGTGGTGGGTAGCGGTCGGGCTGTTGCTCCTTACCGTCGCTGCAGTGCCGCTCGCGCGAGACCGCTACCTCCAGCTGGGGCACCTCTTCGACGGCCGGCGGCTCACTGTCCGCAGCGGCTCGCTCCAGCGCCGGCGCGCAGCCCTCGACTCGACCGCGGTCGTCTCCTACCTCGTGAGACAGTCACCCGCGCAGGCGCGCGCCGGGCTTTGCTCGGTCGTCCTGCGCGTCGGCCAGGGAGCCGGCTCGAGGCGAGTCCTCGACTGCTCGGAGGAGCAGGCGTCGAACCTCCTCCACGCGCTCGACGTCCCGCTCTTCGCCCCGTTCGTCAGTCCCAGCGACGCGACAGCCTGAACGCCGCGTTGATCAAGCCGACGTGCGAGTACGTCTGCGGGAAGTTGCCGCTCTGTTCCAAAGTCTCCGGGAGGATGTCCTCCGAGTAGAGACCGAGGCCGTTGTCGAGCGAGAGCAGGTACTCGAAGAGCTCCCGCGCCTCGTCCGTCCGGCCCAGGATCGCGAGCGCTTCCACCAACCAGAACGTGCAGACGGTGAACGCGGCCTGCATCGTCCCGAAGTCGTCGCGAGACGCGTACCGGCGGAGCAGACCGCCGTCGACCGAGAGCGCGGAGCGGATCGCGTCGACGTGTGACGTCGCACGGGGGTCCTCCGGCGTCAGGTAACCGAGGTGCACCGCCAAGAGCAGGGCAGCGTCGAGTTGCGGCTCGCCCGCGACCTGGGTCAGCGCGCCGACTTCGTCGTTCCAGCAGCGGGTCTCCAGCAGCTCGGCCGCACGCTGCTCGACCGCGCGCGCCTTCACGGCGAGCTCGTCGGATCCGAGCGCCTCGGCGACCTCGACCGCACGGCGCGAGCCCGCCCAGTGCATGAGCACCGAGAAGCTGTGCAGCCGTGCGCGCTCGCGGAACTCCCACAGGCCGGCATCCGGCTCCTCGAGCCGTGCCTCGATCTGGTCGACGAGCGACTCCACGATCTCGACCGCGGTCAGCGGTGGAATCTCGCCGACGAAACGCGTGTCGAGGAAGAGGCGGCTGACCCCGAGCACCATCTCCCCGTAGACGTCGTTCTGTACGTGCTCGAACGCCTGGTTGCCGATGCGCACGGGCCCGTCTCCGTTGTACCCGGCCAGATGCTCGAGTACCCGCTCCTCCGCTTCTGCCGAGCCGTTGATCCGGTACGCGGGCTGGAGGACGCCTTCGCGCTCCTCGGCGATGTTGCGGAGGTACTCGAGAAACCGCTCCATCTCCTCGGAGTGCCCGAGGCGCTCGAGCGCGTTCAGCGTGAAGTAGGCATCGCGCAGCCAGCAGAAGCGGTAGTCCCACGTGCGCCCAGAGCCGGGGTGCTCGGGCAGGCTGGTCGTCGTCGCGGCCAGCAACGCACCGGTGTCCTCGTACTGGTGCAGCTTGAGCGCGAGCGCCGAGCGGACGACCTCGCTCTGGTAGTCGCGCGGCACGCGTGTTCCCTTCACCCAGCGGCGCCAGTAGTCGAGCGTGCGCTCGAGGAAGCGCTCGGCTGTCTCCTCGAGGCCCGCCTCGAGCGGCTCGCCCCAGGTGAGGACCATGTGTCGGGTGTCCTCGAGCAGGAACGGCCGCTCGTCCTCCACATAGGTGAGTGGCACGTTCGTCGTCAACCGGAGCGGGACGGGAAAGCCTGTGTACGCGATGTGGTTCGACGCGCGCCACGAGCCCGTCTCGGCGAGGCCGTAGTCGTACGTCGGCCGGCAACGCACGCGAGCGCGCGGTTCACCCGAGAGCGGGCGCAGGATGCGAACGAGCATGGACGGCTTGAAGAACCGCTGGTAGAGGCTGAAGCGGGGGGCGAAGTCGATGAGCTCGAACTCGCCGCTCGGGCCACGGAACACCGTTCTCAAGACATTCGTGTTCTCGATGTAGGCCTGCTCCACGTCGGTCGCGTCGACGCCCTCGACGACGAACGCTCCGCCTTTCTCACGATCGAGGAGCGGGCCGAAGACGAAGCTCGAGTCGAGCCGCGGCCAGCACAACCACTCCACCGACCCGTCTCGGAGGAGTGCGCTGTACGAGCAGTTCCCGATGATGCCGAGGCCTCGTGCCATGGAGGAGCTATTCGCGGGCACGTAGGTTGTACCTACCTATCCGCTACCTATCCGTTACCGATCGTCGAGGGAGGCGCTCTGGCCCGACAGACCGGACACCACGCGCTCGTCATCGCGAGCAACCGCCTGCCGGTGCGCTTCACGCTCTCCGGCGACGAGTTCGAGGTGCAGCCGTCCGCCGGCGGGCTGGCCGCGGCACTGCAGGCGGTACGCGGCGACGCCGTGTGGATCGGCTGGCCCGGCACCGTCGTCCCTGAGCACCTCCAGCCCGAGGCGACGCAGAGCCTGGCGAAGGACAATCTCGTCCCGATCTTCATTTCGGCGGACGAGGAGGAGGACTTCTACGGCCGCGTCTGCAACGACACGCTCTGGCCGCTTCTCCACTACTTCGGCGATCGGCTGAGGCTCACGCCCGAGGCGTGGCAACGCTATGTCCACGTCAACGAGCGGTTCGCCGACGCCATCCTCGAGCATTCGGGGCCCGACTCCCGCGTGTGGGTGCACGACTTCCACCTGATGCTCGTCCCCGCGATGCTGCGCCGCCGCGCGCCGGGGCTCTCGATCGGGTTCTTCCTGCACACGCCGTTCCCGTCGTCCGAGGTGTACCGCCTCCTGCCGGCGCGTGAGGAGGTCCTACGCGGTCTTCTCGGCGCCGACTACGTGAGCTTCCAGGTCGGCGACTACGGTCGACACTTCCGCTCGTCATGTCTCAGGATTCTCGGGCTCGACTCCGAGCCGGACGCGATCGACGTCGCGGGCCGGCGGGTCGGGATCGGCGTGGATCCGATCGGGATCGACACCGAGGGGTTTCGCCAGGTGCTCGAAGATCCCGAGACCGCTCGCCTGCTCGAGCAGCTGGAGGAGCAATACGCGGGGCGCACGCTCATCCTCGGCGTCGAGCGGCTCGACTACACGAAGGGGATCCAGCAGAAGCTGCTCGCGTTCGAGCGCCTCCTGGAGCAGGATCCGTCGAGGGCGCGCACGACGACGATGCTGCAGGTGCTCGTACCGTCGCGCCTCGAGAGTCCGGAGTACCGGCAGCTGCGGGACGAGATCGAGCTCCACATCTCCCGCATCAACGGACGATTCGGGCAGCCGGGACAGACGCCGGTCGAGTACCTGCACCGCGACCTCTCGAAGCCGGGGCTCGTCGCGCTGTACCGACGCGCGGACGTGATGATGGTGACCCCGCTTCGCGACGGGATGAACCTCGTCGCGCACGAGTTCGTGTTCTGTCAGTCGGAGCCGGGATTGCCGGGGCGCTGGCGCGGCTCGCTCCTCCTCTCCGAGCTCGCGGGCGCTGCCCAGGTTCTCCCCGGAGCGATGCTCGTCAATCCCTGGGACGTCGACGGCGTCGTCGAGCGGCTGGGAACGGCGCTCGAGCTCGACCCTCCGGAACGCCGCAAGCGGCTCGAGACGATGGCGAAGCGCGTGGAGGCGCTCGACTGCCGGAAGTGGGCGGACGGGTTCCTCACTCGCCTCGGACGCTTCTCGCGGCAGGATCGTCGCCGCAAGCCACCGCCCGAGGTCGAGGGCGAGGTGCTCGAACGGCTCCTGCGCCGATTCAGCCGCGCGCGGTCGCGCACGGTCCTGCTCGACTACGACGGGACACTCCGAGAGCTCGAGCTCCACCCCGACCTTGCCGTGCCTACGGCGGAGATCCGCTCGGTGCTCCGCGACCTCCTGGCGCTCCCGGCGACCGACGTGCACATCGTCAGCGGGCGCCGCCGGACCAATCTCGAGCGCTGGTTCGGGCAGCTCCCGATCCACCTCTGCGCCGAGCACGGCTATCTCGCCAGGGCGCCGGGAGAAGAATGGCGCACGCTTCTCGAGCTCGACCTGACCTGGATGCGGCCGATCGAGCGGCTGCTTCGCCGCGTGGCGAACGACGTGCCGGGCGCTCATGTGGAGCGAAAGGCGTGCAGCGTCGCCTGGCACTACCGCGAGGCGGAGCCCGAGTACGGCTCCTGGCGTGCGCACGAGCTCCTGAACGACCTTGGCCAGCATCTCGGGGGCGCGCCTGCCGAGATTCTGCAAGGACACCGCGTGATCGAGGTTCGCGCCCGAGGGGTCGACAAGGGCGTCTACGTCAGGGATGTGTTCCCGAACGGGAAGGAGTCGTCGCGCTTCGTCATCGGCCTCGGTGACGATCGGACCGATCACGACCTCTTGGACGCGCTCCCTTCCGGATCAGTCGCAGGTCACGTCGGCGGGCTTCTTCCCAGTGCGCGGTCCGAGGGAGGGCCGCGCGAGCACGTTCACGTCGTCGGCCCTGGAGAGGTGCGTGCGCTCTTGCGCGAGCTGGCGGCCGCTGTCGGAGCTGCAGCGCCGTCTCGGGCGTAACGCCCGTCTTGTCCGTTAGACGGAGACCGCGGTTCGCCGCCGGAAGGCGGCCGCGTGGCCGCGGGCGTTCGCCTCGCGGAGCTCGTCGTCGTCGAGCGCTCCGATGCGCCGCAGGAGCTCGAGCTCGTCGCGAAGATGCGTCCGCATCATCTCCGGGCCGTCGGTGGCGATGGTGAACGGAACCCCATGCTCGACGAAGCGGCGGATCGTCTCCCGCACCGCGTCTTCGTCCGGGAGCGCTTTCGTCAGGAGGTTCGACGTGGGGCAGATCTCGAGCACGACGCCGAGATCGCGGAGCGTGTGCATGAGCTCCGGATCGCCTGCGGCGAGGATCCCGTGCCCGATGCGCTCGGGCCGGAGATGCTCGACGACCTCGGCGATCTCCTCGCGGCCCATGTCGCCGCCCTCCTCGCCGACGTGGATCGTGACGCCGAGCCCTGCCTCGCGGGCGGCTTCGACCATCGGCACGATCTGCGTGTAGTCGTAGCGCGTGCCCCCAGGACGAGGGCCCGCGATGTCGACACCGACGACCCCGCGGCTCGCCCAGCGGATCGCCTTCTCGACGATGATTTCGTTGAGTCGGCGGTCGAACGTCCTGTCCATCATCAGGATCAGCCCCGCGCGCACCTGCGGGTACTCGAGGCTCGCGAGGTCGAGGCCGCGAATCGCGGCCAGGATGATGTGGTCGAGGTCGCGCTCACCACCGCGGTTCCGCTTCATCGGGTTGAAGCGGAGCTCGAGCGTCGTGATCCCCTGCGAGCGGAAAGCCCCGCCGATTGCGCCGTGCACCGAGCGCTCCACGGCGAGGGGCGAGGACTGGATCAGCTCGGTCCAGTGGTAGATCTTGTCCAGCTCATCGAGGCCCTTGACTCCCAGCGGGTCGGAGAGCGTGACGAGCGCGTCGAACTCCCAGAAGTCCTTGACCGGGAGCGCGATCCCCTGCTCGTGGGCGAGGCTCCAGAGGATGTCGGAGGCGACCGAGCCGCCCAGGTGGGTGTGGAGCTCCGCGAGCCCTTCGCCGTCCATCACCAACTCGCTCCAGTCAGGCTTCAGCCTGACCCCGGTCTTCCGCCGAGATGCTGACCGCACGCGGATCGGGCAGCGGCGTCAAGACGGGCTCGATCTGCGCACGCATGTGCTCGAACGCGGGCGGGAGGACGAGGCTCTCGCCGAGATGGTCCATGTCTTCGTCGACCCCGAAGCCCGGGCCGAGGGTCGCGATCTCGAAGAGGACGCCGCTCGGCTCGCGGAAGTAGATCGAGCGGAACCAGAAGCGGTCGATGACCGGCGTGGGGCTCGCGCCGGCGGCAGCTACGCGATCGCGCCACGCTTCGTGATCCTCCATCGTCGACGCCCACGCGACGTGGTGCACCGTGCCCGCGCCCGCCCACGCCGCGCTCGGCGGGGGCCTCGTCGTACGAATAGAGACCGCCTCGCTCTTCGCCGCGAGCCTCCCAGGTGCTTTCACCCGCGGGGACGAAAGCGAGCGCGTCTTCGAGCAGTTCCCGGCTCTCGTCCGGGTCAGCGGCAAACGCGCGCACGCCGTCGAATCCGTGCAGCGCGAGCTCGGAAGGGATTTCCGGGTGGTCTGCGACGAGCGGGGCGTCGTCGGTGTCGACGGCAGCGAGCTCGTGGCGCAGGCCTTCCGGGTCCTCGAAGGTCAGGCTCGCCTCTTTTCGAGTGACGGTGCCGGCCTCGGGACCGAGGCGCTGCTCCCAGAACCCGAGAGCCTCGTCGGAGGCCACGCGCCAACGAACCGTGTGCACCATTCCTGCCCCTGCTTGCCCGCGGCGTGCTCCCGGGTACTCGAAGAAGGTGATGTCGCTGCCCGGGCTTCCGTCCTCGTCGGCGTAGAAGAGGTGGTACACCGTCGGGTCGTCCTGGTTGACCGTCTTCTTGACGAGGCGGAGGCCGAGAACGCGGGTGTAGAAGTCGACGTTCTTGGGCGCATCCCCGGTGATGCAGGTGACGTGGTGGACGCCTTCCAAGCGCATGCGTGTCAGCCTAGAGCAAGCGCAGCCGCCGCGAAGCGGCGGCCTTTAGGGGTTTCGCGCGAGCGGAATCCGCGCTAGCGGATTCCGATCTTGCGCATAACGAGGGCTGTAGTGTCTCACCCGTGAAGATCGGGATCGTCGTCCCGTTCTCGTGGTCGTTCTGGGGCGCGGTCGTCGAGCACGCGGAGCTTCAAGCGGCAGCGCTCGAGGACTTGGGCCACGAGGTGCACCTGATCATGGGCAACGATCCGCCGGGTCAGTTCACGCGAGTGCTCCACCCCAGGGTCGGACGCCATGGCAACCCGCCGCCGAACGTGATCCCGGTCGGACGCTCGGTGATCGTGCCGGCGAACGGCTCGCTCCCGAACATCGTTCTCTCGCCGCGGACGTACGCGCGCATCCACCGCACGCTCTCGAGCGAGCGTTACGACGTGCTGCACCTGCACGAACCGATGACGCCCGCGATCTGCACCGCGGTTCTCACCATGGCGCGATCGCCCATCGTCGCGACCTTTCATGCTTCCGGCAATCTCGGCTGGATGCGCTACGGAGCGCCGGTCTGGGGATTCCTCATCGACCGCATCGACCATCGCATCGCGGTTTCCGAGCGTGCGCGCGCATCGCAGGAGCGCTGGCTTCCCGGCGAGTACGAGGTGATTCCCAACGGCGTTCTCGTGCCCGGCTCTGCACCGGCAGGAGACCGCGAGCACCGCATCGTGTTCGTCGGGAGGCAGGAGCCGCGCAAGGGGCTGCAGGTGCTCCTGCGAGCCTGGCCAGAGCTGCGTCGTCGGAGCGGGCTACGGTTGACCGTCGCCGGCGCCGACCCGCTCGCAGTCCGGTTGTTGCTGGCGAGGCTCGGTGTCTCCGACGAGGGGATCGACGTGGTCGGCTTCCTGAGCCAGGACGAGCTCACCCGCACCTTGCTCGAGGCGAAGGCGCTCGTTGCACCGTCGCTCGGGCAGGAGAGCTTCGGGATGGTGCTGACGCGGGCGTTCGCCTGCGCGCTTCCGGCCGTGGCCTCGGACATTCCCGGATATCGCGAGGTTCTCGATCCCGAGGCCTCGATCGCGATCCCACCGGGTGATCCGAGAGCGCTCACCGACGCGATCTGCGAGCTTCTGGCCGACGAGCCGCGGCGCCAGGCGCTCGGCGAGGCAGCGAGGGAGCTCGCGGTGGAGCGCTACTCGTGGGGCGTCATCGCCCGCCGGCTGGACGAGATCTACGGCCAGGTCACCGGAATCGGCCGCGACGAGGCGCGAGCCGCGTGACGGTCGCACTCCGGATGTGGCGGAACGGCTGGGTGCAGGGCGCAGCCCTGGTTGCCGCAGTTGCTCTCGCGTTCGTCCTTCTCTGGTGGCGCGGTCCCGACTGGGGTGACGTGGGCGACGCGTTCCGCTTCGTCATCTGGAGCTGGATCGTGCTCGCGTTCCTCCTCAACGTCGCCTCGACGCTCTTCCGGGCGCTGTCCTGGTCGCTGACCATCTCGCAGGCGCTGCCTCCACAGCACCAACCGCGGCTGGATCCAGGTGTTCTCGTCGTTCGGCGTCGGTCTCTTGGCGAACGCGATCGTGCCCGGAAGGCTCGGCGAGCTGGCGCGCGTGGCCACCTTGCGGCGACACCTCCCGGACGCCCCTGCCGGAACGACGGCCACGCTCGTCGGGACCGTCTTCGCGCATCGGCTCTTCGATCTCGTGCCGGCGACGATGCTGGTCGTCTGGGTGCTCCTGACAGCCGAGGTGCCGCACTGGGCGGTGACGGCCCTGCTGATCGTCGTCGCCGTCGGATTCGCGCTCTTCACGGTCGCCTGGCTCGGGGCCCGACAGCGACACCGCTCGATGAAGCACGACCTCCAGGCGATGGGGACGATTCGCCATCTGCTCGAGATGGCGCGGCAGGGGCTCTCGGTGCTGAAAGCCCCCGTGCCGCTGGCAGGAGCGATCCTTCTTCAGTGCCTCGGCTGGCTGCTCCAGCTCATGGCGGTCTGGGTGACGATGCAGGCGTTCGGCATCGACGCGCCGTTGCCGGCCGCCGGGCTCGTTCTCGTCCTGATGAACGTCGCGACCATCGTCCCGCTCTGGCCGGGGAACTTCGGGCTCGTCCAGGCAGCGGTCGCCCTGCCCCTTCGCAACTACGGAGTCGCGTACTCGACGGGATTCGCGTTCGGCCTCGCGCTCCAGGCGATCGAGATCGCGTGCGGGGTCGCGCTAGGGCTCCTGTCGCTCGCGCGGGAGGGAATCTCCGTCGCGATGCTCCGCCGCATGCAGGACGAGGAGGACTCCTCCGAGAACGCCGTCGAGGAGGCGGAGGAGCTGGTGCACGACCTCGAGCGCGAGGCCACCCGTGAGGGTGCTCCTGTGTCCCGCTAGCCTGAAAGGAGTCCTCTCGGCGCGCGCCGCCGCCGCCGCTCTCGGGCGAGGCGCTCGCGACGCGGGGAGGGAGACGGTCGAGCTGCCAGCTGCGGACGGCGGCGAGGGCACTTCCGACGCTCTCGCGGCTGCGCATGGCGGCGATTGGCAGCGGGTCGTCGTGTCCGATCCTCTAGGGAGGCCGGTCGAGGCGTCCTGGCTCCTCCTCCCTGACGGCCGGGCGGTTGTCGAAGCAGCGGCCGCGGTCGGGCTGCCGCTCCTCGCGCTGCGGGAGCGCGATCCGCTTCGGGCCTCGAGCCGCGGCTTCGGGGAGCTCGTGCTCGCCGCGCTCGAGAGCTCACCCGGCTCGCTCGTGCTCGCGCTCGGAGGCGTCGCGACGGTCGACGGAGGAGTGGGGATGCGCGAGGTCCTCGACGAGCTCCCCGTGCCGTCGGTCGCCCTCTGCGACGTGCGGACGACGTTGGCAGACGCGGCGCGGCTCTTCGGTCCCCAGAAGGGCGCGTCGCAGGACGGGGTCGAAATCCTCACGCGTCGCCTGAATGCGATCGAGGAGCTCCGTCCGTACGCTGACCTCCCGGGATCGGGCGCAGCGGGCGGGCTCGGCGCGGCGCTCGCAGCGATGGGAGCAAACCTCGCGCCGGGTGCGGTAACGGTGCTCGACCTGCTCGAGTTCGACCGGCTCCTGCAGGACTGCGACCTGGTGATTACAGGAGAAGGTCAGATCGACGAGACGACCACGGAGGGCAAGGCGCCCTTCGAGATCGCCGCCCGCTGTGCTGCTGCCGGCGTACGTTGCATCCTTTTCGGAGGGCGCGTCCTCACCCAGATCGAAGGTGCGGAGACCGTCGCGCTCTCCGGCGACCCGGAGCGGGCGGAGAAGGATCTCGTCGAGCTCGGCCGGAGTCTCTAGCGCGATTCGGCGGTCGCGAGCCGGTCCGCCATCGCCTCGAGGAGCTTCCAGGCGATCGCAGGACGCGCTTCCACGAAGGGGCGGAACACGAACACCGGCAGGCCGAACGTCGTGAGCTCCGACTTCGCCGTGACCGTGGCCGTGCGCGGGCGCCGATCGATCAGCGCGATCTCACCGAACGCGCTTCCCGGCCCGAGCTTGCCGACCTCGTTCCCGTGGACCTCGACGGTGGCCTCGCCGCTCTCGACGACGAAGAACATGAGCCCGCCCTCTCCTTCCAGGGCGATGCTGTCTCCCGCCGAGAACCTGCGCTCGTTGAACTCGTCGGCCAGGCTCGTGAGCTCTTTGTCGTCGAGCCCCGAGAAGAGGGGAACCTTGCGGAGCAGATCAGGTGAGGGCTTCGCCATGGGGCGATTCATACACGAACTAGGTGCCTCTTGTCACGGTGTTCGACGGTCTAACTCCTCGATCCTGAGCTCGGCTGCCTGGAGGCGTTCGACACACGTGCGGTAGAGCTCCTCGCCCCGCCGGAAGAGCGCGATCGCGTCGTCGACGGCGACATCGCCCCGCTCGAGCCGGGCGACGACGTCCTCGAGCTCTTTCTGGAGGCTCTCGAACGATGCGGCGTCGCTCACGGCCGTACGTCCTCGACGCGTGCTCCGAGTCCTCCGGCAGCGAGCTCGATCTCGAGCCGGTCCCCGGTCGACACGGACGCGGCCTCGCGCACGGCATCTCCACCGGCCCGGACGATCGCGTATCCGCGCGCGAGCGTCGCGAGCGGCGAAAGCGCGTTCAGCCGGGCCGCGCTGTGATCGAGAGAGGCACGACGGCGCTCCAGAAGGAGCCGGGGAGCGGTCGAGAGACGATTACCAAGCCGCTCGAGTCGTGCGGCGTCAAGCTGCAGGAGGTTGCGGACGGAGCGGTCGAGCCGCTCGCGGCAGACCTCGAGTGACGCGCGGAGCTCGCGCTCGTCGGGGACGACGAGCGCCGCCGCCGCGGTCGGAGTCGCCGCACGCGCGTCCGCGGCGAGGTCGCAGAGCGGAGTGTCCTGCTCGTGGCCGACGGCGGAGACCACCGGCACGGCGCATGTCGCCACCGCCCGCACGACCGCCTCCGTGCTGAACGGAAGGAGGTCTTCGAAGCTGCCGCCGCCCCGGGTGAGAATCACGACGTCGACCTCCGGATGGGCCGCGAGCGCGCGCAGGCCGGAGACGATTGCCTCTGACGCGCCTCGTCCCTGGACCCGTGTCTCGCAGACGATCGCCTTCGTCGCGGGAAACCGGCGTCCGATCGTCGTCAGGAGATCGCCGCGCGCGGCCGCGTCGGCGCCCGTCAGGACGCCGATTGCACGCGGGACGCGCGGAAGCCGGCGCTTCCGCCCTGGTGCGAACAGGCCCTCGGCCGCGAGCCCTCGCTTCAGTCGCTCGAGTGCGACGAGGTGGCCGCCGACGCCGATTCGCTCGAGCGTGCTCGCACGCAACCCGAGCTCGCCCTTCAGCTCGTAGAGCTCCGCCCTCCCCGCGGCATGAACCGTCTCTCCCTCCACGAGCGCGAGCTCGAGCCGGTCGTACGTCGTCCGTGCGATCGTCACCTTCAGGCTCGCGCCCGTCTTGGGATCCTTCAGCGTGAGAAAGACGGTCGCCCAGGCGGCGTTTCGGCGGAGCTCGGTGACCTCGCCCTCGACCCAGACCACGGGCAGGCGACCGAGGAAACGCGAGATCCCGCGGTTGAACGCGGAGACGGTGTAGACCTTGCGGTCACCGTAGAGCACCGGCTCGACCTTGGCCATGGCGCCAGGGTAACCGGCAGGCGTAGGGGCGAGGCATGCCTCGCCCAAGCGCTTTCGCGCGATTGGAGTCCGCGCTAGCGGAATCTGATCTTGCGCACTATCTGAGGCCGGGCATGCCCGGCCCCTACAGAAGGATCTCGGCCGCGGTGGTGTGATCGCAGCCGCGCGTGACGAGCTCGACGGCGTCGTGCAGGTCGACCTCGCTCCCGGCGAGACGCTCAGCCAGGTGAACCGGGTAGCCGGCCTCGAGCAGGACGTGCAGGCGCCAGCTCTCCACCTTGGCGGGCTCGTTTTCGTTCCACAGAGGAGCTTCGGTCGTCTCGGCCATGTGCGTGGGATTCGGTGTCATAGAGACGTTCCCTCCGCACGATAGTTGGCCCTCTGAACCTGTTCTTCAAACGCCGGCGGACGAGCGGGCGGCCTCGTACCGGCGCGCGAGCTCGACGATCCGGTCGTCCAGACGCTGGGCTGCGGCGTCCGCGGCCTGCTGCAGCTGGTCGGCGATGAGCCCGTCCGCACGGCGCAGGAACGTCTCCGTCGTTCGATCGAGCTCCTCTCGGAGTCGGTTGGCCGCTTCCTCGCGAATCGCGCGCATCCGGTTCTCGAACTCGAGCGCCCCGGCCTCGCTGAGGCGTTCCACCTCCCGGTCGGTCGCCCGCTCGAGCTCGGCCACCTGACGACGCTCGAGCTCGTCGAATGCGACCTCGATCCGCCTTTTGGCCTCGCTTTCCGCGTGCTCGACCTGCTCGGCCACGGCATGCTCGTGCTGACGCAGGCGCTCGGTGACGTCGTCGATCGCCCGGCGACGGTCGTCGGCGTGCAGCTGAAGCTCTTCGAGCGCTTCGGTGAGAGCGTCCCGGGTTGTTCGCTCGAGCTCCTCGCGGAGCCGGATCGCGGCCGCGCGCTGCTCGTCGACGACGCTTCCGAGCTCGCCGGCCTCCGCTTCGATTCGGGCCTCGACGTCGGCGATCCGCTGCCGCTGGTGCTGCTCGAGCACGGTGACCTCTCCGTCGAGCGCTCGTTGCGCTCGCTCGAGATCTGCCTCCCATGCACGTAGACGCTCCTCGACCCGGCGTTCGACCGCCGCGACCATCTCCGCAAGGCGCTCCGACAGCTCGCGTTCACGGACAGTGAGCTCGCCTCGACGCTGATCGGACAGGCGCCGCTCTTCGGTGACGTATGCGGAGAGCGAGTCGGCGTGGGCACGGGAGATCGCGACCCGCAGCAGTTCCGCCTGCGCACCCCCCTCTTCCTCCGCCGCGGCGCGAACCGACTTGCGAGCCTCGGCGACACGCTCGTCGATACCCGCGGTATGAGCCCGCGAGCGCCTGAGCGCTCGCCACAGGACCGCGGCCAGAAGCAGCGCTGCGAGCAGGACGCCCGCGAGAATCCACGCGATCACCGGCACGACGTCATGCTAGTAGGAGGCTCCAAAGGCGCGCTGTAGCGCAGACGCGGCGAGGGCTTGTGCCTCTCCGGCTGCGTCGAAGCGATCGGCTCGCGAGAAGAAGCCGTGGAGCACACCGTCGAAGCGGGCGAGCTCCACCGGCACGCCCGCCTCGGCGAGCCGGGCGGCATAGAGCTCACTCTGGTCTCGGAGCGGATCGAGCTCTGCGGTGATCACGAGCGCAGGCGGTAGGCCTTGGAGATCCTGAGCTCGTAGGGGCGAGGCAAACGGGCTGTCGCCGTCCTCGTCGGCCGCGAGATAGTGCGACCAGCACCACTCGACGTCCCGATTTCCGAAGAACGGTTCGAGCGATTCCGGCATCGGAGGAACGTCGGCGCGGTGGTCGACCGGGGGATAGACGAGGAGTTGCAGCCCGAGCTTCGGGCCTCGCCGCTCGCGTGCGAGCAGCGCGACCGCCGCGGCGAGGTTGCCTCCGGCGCTTGCGCCGCCGACGGCGAGCCGAGTCGGGATCCACGCCGAGCTCGGTGCCGTGGTCGGCGACCCAGCGGGTTGCGGCGTAGCAATCGTCGAGGCCGGCGGGGAAGGGATGCTCCGGTGCAAGGCGGTACGAGACGGAGACGACCGCGCAGGGCGTCGTGTTCGCGAGTCGGCGGCACACGGCGTCGACGGCGTCGAGCGACCCGAGCACCCAGCCGCCACCGAAGAAGTAGACGAGGACCGGAAGCGCTTCGGAGGCTTCGGGGACGTACACGCGGACGGGTACGTCCTGGCCCTGGGCGTGCAACACGCGATCCTCGACGTGTCCGACCGGCTCCGGGAGCACGCGCTCGAGCCCGGCGAGCTCCGCCCTGCGTGCCTCGGCGACAGAGAGCTCGTACAACGGGCGTGCGCCCGTCGCCTCTCGCTCGCGAAGGAACGCCTCCACCTGGGGATGGAGTGCGGGGGTCGACATCAGATCTGACGCGTCGCGTGGTACGCCGCGCCGAGCAACGGTGCATCCTCGAGCTGCTCTGCGACCGTCACGCTGGCGAGGCCCGTTATCCCGTCGAGGTCTGCGCGAAGCTCGCGCTCGAAGAGGGCCCACGAGCGTGCGATCGAGCCCCCGACGACGAGACAGCTCGGCCGGAATGCTTGCAACCAGGGCGTCAGGAACTGCCCGAGCGCGGTCCCCAGCTCCATGAAGACGCGGCCGGCGGCTGACTCGCCGGCAACCGCTCGATTCGCGATCTCCTCGACGTCGACGCTTGCATCAGCGCGCGCGTCGTAGCCGCTGAGGAGGGCAGCGCTGGAGATCGTCTCCTCGACCGGGGACGCCACGGAAGTCGAGCCTGTAGAGCTCGCCACCCGGAGGGACCTCGGCACCAAGGCGGACGATCTCACCACGGTCGCTGAACGCCGAGCCGATTCCCGTCCCGAGCGTGACGCCGACCGCGCGTTCGTGGCCGCGCGCCGCTCCCGCCCACCACTCGCCGAGCAGGAACGCCTCGGCGTCGTTGAGAAACCGAATCGCCGCGGGATCTCGGAGATCCGAGGCCGCGAGGAGCTCGGAGCGAAGGTCGACGCCGTGGAGGCCGTCCAGCTTGTGTGTCATCCCGGAGACGCCGCCGACGTAGTCGAAGGGACCGGGGACGGCGACGCCGAGGCTCGTGATGCTGGGCTTCGCAATCGACTGCGTCACCCGCGTGAGAGCCGCGACCAGCTCGGTGCGACCGCCTCGCGTAGGCAGCGGTTCGCTGACCCGTGTGCGTGGGTCGACGGTGGCCGAGGCGACATCCACCCGGCCGGCGGTGACGTGCGTTCCGCCGATGTCGAGCGCGCCTACGACCTCGCCCGTCGTCACGGGACGAATGCCTTGACGACCTTGCAGGCGCCGCCCCGCACTCGGCGGAGGCGGTAGGGCCCGACCGCCGCAGGGACGACGATCGTCTCCGCGAAGGCCAGGTCGTGCACGCCCCGTTCCGACTCGAGCTCGACGTGCTCTCCGGCTACCAGGTTGAGGACGTGGAACCGACCTGCCGTGTCCTCGTCGACCGCGTCCTCGAAGTCGAGCCGGTGCACGGCGAAGAAGAGGTCCGGCAGCCTGCCCAGCTCGAGCTCGACCCAGTCCCGTCCTCGACGGACCGTTCGTGGCTCGGGAATCAGCTCTCTGCGGACTGACTCGCCCGAGCGAAGAGGATCGAGGTTCGAGAACGCGTGCGCGAGGTGAACCGGCCGCAGCTCGCCCTCGAGGTCGCGGCGCAGCCAGTCGTAGAAGCGCAGGGTGTACAGGTAGGGCGTGGCGCTGATCTCGAGCACGAGGTTGTCGGCGCCGCTCGCGTGTGCCGTGCCCGCCGGGATCAGGTAGAGCTGATGCTGAACCGCAGGATGGGTCTGGAGATATCGCCCCGGGTCGAGCTCGAGCCCGGGGTCCTCGGCCCGCTCGGCTTCTCCCCGGAATGCCTTCAGATCGGCGTCTTCGCGCAAGCCGAGGAAGATCTCGGCGCCGGGCTTCGCATCCACGACGTAGTACGTCTCGTGCTGGGTGTACGGGAGGCCGAACGTCGCGCGCATGTAGTCCTCGGACGGGTGGCACTGGATCGAGAGGTTGCCTCCGCCGAACGTGTCCAGGTAGTCGAATCGGATCGGGAACGAGACTCCGAATCGCTCCGCGAGCTCGCGCCCGAGAACACGCTCCCCTTCTGCCGCCATCAGCAGCTCGAAGCCGACCTCGATCGTGTCGTCGGAGCCGAGGACGATTCCGCTCTCGGGCGTGATCAGCTCATAGGACCACGCGAGGTTCGGTGCTTCGGTCGAGATCTCGAGCCTGTCGCGGAGCCACTGCCCTCCCCACGGCCCCGGCAAGAAGGTCGGACGAGTGCGAAACGGGCGCCCGGCAAGGTCGTGAAGCGTGCGCCGAAGAGCGTCGCCGGCGAGCGAGCGAGGCGACCCGGGCTCGCTGAGGTCGACGTAGCGGTCGAGTCGCGGAAGGAGCTCTTGCTTGTGGCGGTCGAGGACCGGCCAGTCGACGAAGAAGAGCCGCTGCTCGCTGCCGCTCTCGCCCTGGGGCTGCCCGAGGTTGGCTGCCGTTCCTTCGTGGATGGCGGCAAGGCTGAGTCCCTTGGGAAGATCGGCGTACCAGAGGAGATCGTGTTCGATGAGAGCGCTGCCGGGGCCGAACACGACGACCGGGCCGTTCGATGCCACGCGCGGCAGCTCGTCGAAGAGCTCGACGAGGTCGCCTTCGAAGACGCGGCCGAACACCGGATCGCCGTCCAGGATGCTGGTCGCAGTCCGTCGCTCGATCTCCCCCCATGGAGCGAGATAGTCGCGAGCGTCGACCAGCTCTACCCTGACGTCCCGCGGCTCGAGCTCCGCGACGAATCCCGCGAGAAAGCGATCCCAGGAGAGCGCAGCCGGGCCGTCGACGGCGACGACCCTGCCGTCCTCCCGTGCGAATGCGTCCGCCAGGGGCCCGTAGCCGACCTCGACCTCGCCGTCTGTAACCGGGTAGGAAGGGTTCGGGTCGTAGCTCACGCCGGCGAGCGCAGCAGGAGATCGAGCGTCAGCGCCGCGCTCCAGGAGAAGTCACTGACCCCGAGCGGCTCGCCGCTCCTCGGGTCGTAGTACTCGAAGAACCCGGAACGCCCGACGAGGTCGAGCGTCATCCGCCTCAGCTCGCCTGCTTCCTCGAGCAGGCCGGCCCGTTCGAGGCCGTGGATGAGGAACCAGTTCACGTTCACCCAGACGGGTCCGCGCCAGTAGCGGCGTGGATCGAACGCAGGACTCGCCTTCGAGGCCGACGTCACAGCCCACGGCGCCTCGGGCGAGGGACCGAAGCGGGTCGGTGCCCACAGCGCCTCCTCGAAGAGACGGCGCGCCTGCTCTCGATCCGGCACGCCCGCATAGAGAGGGAAGAGGCCGTCGATCGTCTCGTCTGCCGTTGCGGGATCGTCGTCGTCTTCCACGTAGATCGCCCGAGAGTCGTTCCAGCGCGTGGCCAGCGCGACGGCAAGGCGCTCCGCGGCAGCGCTTGCCCGAGCCCCGTCTCCGCCGAGCTCGGCCGCAAGCCAGGCAAGGTCGGTCTCGGCCCGGGCGAGGATCGAGTTGAAGGTGAGATCGACGAAGACGAACGGCGTGTCCGCGAGTGACGGAGGCCGGTAGCCCTGGGCTTGCAATCGTCGTACGAGGAACAGGTACCGGGCGTAGTCGCTGTCGGTCGGTCGCTCGGAGGAGTCGATCTCGCGACGGTCCGTGCGCTCGAAGTCGAGCTCGTCGTCGACGTCGAGACGTGCCAGCGCCCGGTCGAAGCGCGGCGAGTTGTCTGCTCCCTCCCAGGGATGGACGATCGCGATCAGACCCTCTGGCGTGCCGCGGTCGCGATGTAGCCATTCGTGCCACCGCTCGAGCGCGGGGACGACTTCCTCCAGGAACGACCGGTCCGGCGCGGTCTCGTGCAGCACGCGAACGGCGGTGGCGAGGACCGGGGGCTGAGTGAGGCCGCTCGTGGGGACCTCGGGCGCTCCCTCGCACTCTCTGGAGTCCCACAGCTCCGGGCCCGGGGAGTAGTCCGGCGCCGGGATGTGGAAGACGATGTGCGGCACCATCCCGTCGCTCCACTGACCTCGCAGGAGCGAAAGCACTTCGGCCCGGCCGCGCTCCGGGTCGACGTGGGCGAGGCCGAGGGCGATGAACGCCGAATCCCAGTTCCACTGGTGCGGATAGAGCTCCCGTCCCGGCCGAAAGAACGGGCCCATGTCGTTACGGGCGAGGATCGCGCGAGCCCCGTCGACGAGCCTCTCTGTCTTGACGTCAGGCGGCGGCAGTGGAGCGCTCGCGCTCGTGGACGAGAGGCAGACCGGTGATTGCTCCGATCATCTCCGCAGTGCGCTGCGCCGCGGCCGCCGGGCCGAGCCTGCCCGTGAGCACCGCCTCGAGCATCGTCTGCAGCTGCACCGAGACGCGCGGATACGAAGGCATCCACGGCCGCGCCACGGCCAGCTCGATGATCTCCGCGTTTTCGGAAAGGAAGGGAAGGTCCGAGGCCACGAGCTCGATTGCGGAGCGGCGCGAAGGTGTTCGCCCGGTGGACCGCGCGACCCGCGCGAGGGCGTCTGGCGCGACGGCCCGTTGGAGGACCTGCATCGCCAGCTTGGGCTGAGCCGCCTGGCGAAAGATGGCGAACATCATCCCGCCCGCGACACTCGCCGGCGATCCCTTCGGGCCGGCGGGGACCCGCGTGAAGCCGAAGTGGTCCCAGACGTCGTGGTGATGGACTCCGAGCGCCTCGGCGAGAGCCTGAGCCTCGTAGACGCCGCCGAGGCTGAGCGCCGCCCGTCCCTCGGCGAGGAGCTGGACGGCGTGGTCCCAGCCGTACCCCACCACTTCGGAGGGGACGATCTTCTCCTCGATGAGCCGGCGGAGAAAGCGGAGCGCCTGGGCGGTCGACCGGGAGCCGAGGCTCACGCCCTCGGGCTCGAGCACGTGAGCTGCGTTGGAGGCCAGGACCGCGATCAGGCAGTAGGCGGTCGTCTCTCCGGCCATCGCTCCCCCGGGCATGACCATCGGGCCGCGCAGACCGTCCTCGAGGAGCGCGTGGCCGGCTCTTCGCAGCTCTTCCCAGGTCGTCGGCGGGTCGAGGCCGAGCGACTCGAGCTTTCGCCTTGCGTACCAGAGCCCGCTGGCATCGGCAAACGGAGAGACGCCGAAGGTCTTGCCCTGGTACCGGTTCGCCCGTACGAGCGGCTCCAGGAAGTCGACCTCGTGCTCGTCGCGCACCCAGTCCTCGTCCACCTCCTCGAGGGCGTGAACGAATCCGGCGGCCGCGAACTCGGGTGCCCACACCGAGTCGAGCACTGCCAGGTCCGGAGCCAGGCCTTCGGCGACTGCGTGGGTCAGCGTCTGGTGGAGAGACTGAAGTGGAACCTTGACGACGCTGATCTGGTTTCGGTCGCCGGCCGCATCCCGGACCATCCGCGCCCACGGGCCTTCGGTCGGCACGATGACGCGGACCTCCGGCTGGTCCGGTCTGCGGCTGAGCCAGTGCGGATTGACGAACGACCCTCGCCTCCGGTGGCGCAGGATGACGCCCTCGTCGGCGAGCTCGGAGAGCGCCCGGCTCACCGGGGTCCTGCTCAGCTTGTAGCGATCACAGAGCTCGTGCTCGGTCGGCAACCTGTCGTCCGCGCCGCCGTAATGGCCACTCAGGATCTCCTCCAGGAGAAGCGTCTTGAGCTGGAAGTAGAGGGGGATCGGCTGCTTCGGATCGATCGCCATCGCATCCTCGATCGGAGTCAGATGTCGCACTCTACTCGGCTCCCGTTGCCCATAGACCGTTGTCCTCAGACCGCCGCCCGAACGGCGGTTTCGCCTGCGGATGCGGCGGTCACGACCGCGAACCACATCAGCGCGACGAACTGAAACGCGTTCCCGAGCTGACTGACGGCGTTGGCCAGGTACGCGCGACGGAAGTCTGGCTCGGAGAACAGGTCGGCGGGAGCGTCAGGGAATTTGCCATCCGAAGATAGCAAATGACCCGCTGACGTGGACTGGTGACAAACGACGCCCGTGACGCAGGTGTTGACTCGCGGTGGCACATTTTGTTATCTGACGAGTGCAATTTCGACGCGCTCCCCAGATCGGCGACGCGAAGGGACCGGAGCACATGAGCGACGGCTTGCTCGAGACCGACCGGACAACCGAGCCCGTCGACGACGGGGAGCTGACCGAAAGGGCCAAGGCGGTCCTGGAGGCGAACTGGCTGGGCCACGCGACGTCCCCCTCGCGTCGTCTGTACCCGCATCAATGGAGCTGGGACGCGGCCTGCATCGCCATCGGATACGCGGCCTGGAATCAGGAACGCGCCGAGACCGAGTTGCGCTCGCTCTTCTCCGGCCAGTGGCGCGACGGACTACTCCCGCACATCGTGTTCACGGACGGGGCTCGGTACTTCCCCGGACCGGAGTTCTGGCAGACGGATCGCTCGCCTGACGCTCCTGTCGAGCCACGGACCTCGGGGATCGTCCAACCCCCGATTCACGCCACGGCAGCGCTACACGTGTATCGCCTGGCGAGTGATCGCAGACGTGCGGCAGGGTTCCTGGAAGAGCTCCTGCCGAAGCTCAGCGCCTGGCACGCGTATCTCTATCGCGAGCGGGCGGAAGCCGACGGCGCTCTCGTCGAGATCTGGCATCCGTGGGAATCGGGGATGGACAACTCTCCGCTCTGGGACGACGCGCTCGCGCGCATGTCGTTCGACACCGAGCGGTTGCCGAAGTACGAACGGGTTGACGTCGAGCACGCGGAGGCGGCGGAGCGGCCTTCGGACGGTGAGTACGACCGCTACGTCTTCCTGGTGAGCATGTTTCGGGAGCTCGCGTACGACTCCACGAAGATCAAGGATGTCGCGCCTTTCGCGCTGCAGCCCGTGCTCTTCAACTCCCTCCTCGTCCAGTCGAATCGGGACCTGGCGGAGATCGCGCGCATCGTCGGGGACGACCCGGAGCCGTTCGACGCCTGGGCGGAGAGGACCGCCCTCGCCCTCGACGAGAAGCTCTGGGACGAGGAGCACGCGGTGTACGTCGACTACGACGTCAGGGCGGGCGAGCCCGTCGACAAGCGAACGGCTGCCGGCCTGGCTCCTCTGTATGCCGGCGTGCCGAGCGCAGCCAGGGCCGAACGGATGGCGGCGCTCCTCGCGGGCTCGCGCGTCGAGGTGGGCGCGGGGGGCTGGGCCGTGACGAGCCTGGCTCCCGGTGATCCCGGATTCCAGGCGGCGCGCTACTGGCGGGGGCCTGTCTGGCCGATTCTCAACTGGGTCCTCCAGCGCGGACTCGACCGCTACGGATACGCGACGCTCGCTGCGGATGTTCGCCGCGCGCTGGTCGAGCTCGCGCGGAGCGCAGGCTTCTTCGAGCACTACAGCCCGGAGACGGGCCGAGGCCAGGGCGGTGAGCAGTTCGCATGGACAGCCGCGCTCGTGCTCGACATGCTGCGGCGGAACGGGGTTGTGCGCGCGACCGCCGAGACAGCGGAGAGCGGCCATTGACTTCGTCGACGTTTTTTGTTACATCCGCATGGCAATTAGCAGGTCGAGGGCGATGGAGCGGGGCCTCGCTCCGGGATCGGAGGAGCATGGGCAGAAACCTCCGCCGAAGACGGGTTGGAGAGCTCAGGTCAAGGGTGTGCGTCGGTCCGTATCGGCGTCGCACGCTCCCTACCGGCACAGGAGGAATCGCATGAGCAGTGAGTTGGACGACAACCGGTCCGTCTGGGAGGAGCCAGTCGACCGGCGTAAGGCGTTGGTCGCGGCGGGCGGCGTCGGTGCAGCGCTGGCGCTTGGCGGCCTCGCTGGGGCGAACCGCGCGTTTGCCGGTCCTGCCCAGAACGCGGGCAAGGTCACGGCCTTCTTCGGCCAGTACGGCACGATCGCCGAGCAGGAGGCGATTCGCAAGACGATTCTCAAGGGTTTCAACGGTGACGTCGAGGCCGTTTTCGCCCCGCTCGGCACCAATGTCTTCTTCGACCGCGTCCGGGCAGAGGGGCAGGCCGGGAGGGGAAACATCGACCTCCTGATCGGTCTGCACGGCGACTTCGTGACGTTCCAGGACGAGGGCCTTCTCCGCCCCGTCGACGCCGTCACGAAGCAGATCAAGTCTCTGCCGGCGCCGCTCGTGAAGACCGGAAAGCTGGGGACGAGCAGCCAGTGGTATGTCCCGCACGGCCAGGCGACCTACGTCATGGTCGCCAACAAGGACGTCATGAAGTACATGCCCAAGGGCACGAACATCGACGCCATTACGTACGGCCAGGTGTTCGCTTGGGCGAAGGCAATCCGGAGAGGCACGGGACAGAACCGGTTCGGGCTGCCCGCGAGCGACACCGGTCTCATCCATCGGTTCTTCCAGGGCTTCCTGATCCCCTCGTTCACCGGCGGCTTCGTGACGGGCTACCGCTCGAAGGAAGCCGTACAGGCGTGGACGTACATGAAGCAGCTCTGGGGGTACACCCACCCTCAGTCGCTCACGTACGGGTTCATGCAGGATCCGCTTCTGAGCGGTGAGGTGCTCCTGGGCTGGGATCACGTCGCGAGGTTGAAGACGGCCCTCGACCAGCGCCCCGACGACCTCGTGGCGTTCCCGGTTCCGAAGGGACCGAAGGCACGGGCGTACATGCCGGTCATGGTCGGGCTCGGCGTTCCCAAGAACGCGCCGAACCCAGCCGGCGCGAACGCGTTGATCCGTCACCTGACGGGGATCAGCGCGCAAGCGCAGATGCTCTCGCTTCTCGGCTTCTTCCCGGTCGTCGGCGGGCGTCTGTCCAAGAGGATCTCTCCCGGACTGCTCGCAGAGGCCGCCGCCGTCCGCAAGCAGCAGAAGGCGAAGGACGCAGTCCAGGCCTTGCTCCCGGTCGGGCTCGGAGCCGAGGGAGCCAACTTCAACAAGGTCTATCGAGACACGTTCACGAAGATCGTCCGCAACGGCGAGAACATCCAGACCGTCCTCAACGAACAGGGAGCTCTCCTCCAGGCCATCTTCGACAAGTCCAAGGCCCCTTGCTGGGCGCCAGACCCGCCGAGCGGCAAGAACCCCTGCCGGGTGAGGTAGAGACAACTCGCTGACAACGTAGAGGCGACGAACACACCCGCGTGACGACGCTAGCTCAGGAGACCGCGCCGCTCACGCGCCGGAAACGACGGTGGGAGGGTCTGCCCTACTGGCTGATCCTCCCAACGGTCGTCTACCTCGGCCTGTTCTTCATCTGGCCGATGATCCAGAGCTTCGGGCTGGCACTCCAGGACGAGACCGGCGACTGGAGCACCGGGGCGTTCCGCACGATGGTCGACGACCCCGCGTTCGGCGAGGCGATGAGCTTCACGTTCCTGCTCATCCTCGTGGTCGTCCCGATCCAGTTCTTCCTTGCGCTCGGGATGGCGCTCCTCCTGAACGCGAGGCTCAAGGGAAGCGGGCTCTTCCTCTACATCTTCCTGCTGCCGCTTGCGATCTCCGACCTCGCAGCCGGTATCGCCTGGTCCGCGATCTTCACCGAGCTCGGCTACTTGAACACGATCCTCGAAGGCGTCGGGGTCCTGGATCAGCCGTTCATCTTCCTCGACCCGACGTCGACGACGCAGCTGATCATCGCCGTCGCGGCAGCCGAGATCTGGCGCTCGACGACGTTCATGATGGTCATCCTCTACGCCGGGCTCCAGGGCATTCCCCGCGACTACGTCGAGGCGGCGGAGGTGTTCGGCGCCGGCTTCTTCCAGCGGATACGGCATGTCATCTTCCCCATGCTCAAGCCGTCGATCCAGGTCGCGCTCCTCCTTCGGCTGATCTTCGCGTTCGAGGTCTTTGCCGTCGTGATCGCGTTGACGGGGTCGGGTGCGGCGGTGCTCGCTTCCGAGGCCTACAAGTGGCAGGCCGTCAACATGGACGAGCACGTTGCCGCGGCGTACTCGGTCGTGATCCTCGGGCTTTCCCTCATTGCCGCCGCAGTCGTTCTCGTTGCGCTCCGCACACCGCGAGAGCGGAGGCTTCGCTGATGCCGCGAGCTCGGATAGGGCGGCTGCTCGCGTATCTGGCGGCGTTCCTCATCTCGCTCTGGATCCTTTTCCCGATCTACCTCATCACGATCGCTGCGTTCTCGAGCTTCGACGCCGTCTACGAGTATCCGAGACAGCTGCTCCCACGTGACGTCTCGACCGACACGATGAGCCTCTTCCTGAACTCGGACGGGATCGTCGACTCGCTCAAGCGAAGCGCGTACGTCGCGGCGATCACGATCATCGTCTGCATCGCCATCGGGACGCCGGCGGGGTATGCGCTCGCCCGATTCACCTTTCGCGGCGCGAACCCGTTCCAGCTCGCGCTCGTATCGACGAGGGCGTTCCCACTCATCATCATCGCCGTCCCGCTCGCCGTGACCTATCTGCGAGTGGGGATCGACGACACCGTGTACGGCCTGGCGATGGCGCACGTCGCCTTCACGCTGCCCCTGACCGTGCTCATCACCGCGAGCGTGTTCGCCGGGATCTCGTACGAGCTGGAGGAGGCGGCGATGACCCTCGGCTGCAACCGATTCTCCGCGTTCCGGCGGGTGGCACTTCCGCTCGCCCTTCCGGGCGTCGCCGCGTCGGCCATCTTCATCTTCGTGACGTCCTGGAACGAGGTGTTCGCCGCGGCGATCCTCACCTTCTCGAATCGCACGCTGCCGGCACAGATGCTGGCGGCGCTCGACGCGTCCCCGCTGCCGTACCGCCTCGCAGGCGGCTTCTTCCTGCTTGCCCCCGCTCTCCTCGTGATCTTCTTCATCCGCAACTACCTCACGGCCACGTGGGGCCGGGTCGCTCGATGACACCGACACCAACTCGAAAGGGGCTCTGACGATGGCTGACATCCGTTTCGAGGGAGTGCGGAAGAACTTCGGCAAGTTCGCCGCGGTGGACGGAGTCGACCTCGAGGTGAAGGACAAGGAGTTCGTGGTGCTGCTCGGGCCGTCCGGGTGCGGCAAGACGACGCTGCTCCGTTGCCTGGCGGGGCTCGAGCACGTGGACGAAGGGCGCGTGCACATCGGGGACCGGGACGCGACCGACCTGGCGCCGCGGCGCCGTCGGATCGCGATGGTCTTCCAGAGCTACGCGGTCTTTCCTCACATGAAGGTCTACGACAACATCGCGTTCGGCCTCCGGATGCAGAAGGAGAAGAAGGCGGTCATCGACGAGCGTGTGCGCTCCTCCGCCGAGCTCCTGCACATCGAGGACTTCCTCGACCGCTATTCGTCCCAGCTGTCGGGAGGGCAGCGCCAGCGGGTTGCCGTTGCGCGTGCAATCGCGACCAAGGCGGACGTGCTGCTGATGGACGAGCCGCTGTCCAACCTCGACGCGCTGCTGCGCCTGGAGATGCGCGCGGAGTTGAAGACGCTGCTCCAGAGCCTGGACGCGACGACCATCTACGTCACCCACGACCAGATCGAGGCCCTCAGCATGGGCGACCGGATCGCGGTCATGAACCAGGGTCGCATCGTCCAGCTCGGGAACCCGCTCGAGGTCTACGACAACCCGGCTGACACGTTCGTGGGCGGCTTCATCGGCACGCCACCGATGAACTTCCTCGAGGCGCAGCTGGCGAGCAACGGGGGTGCCGCGATCGTCGAGGTGAGCGGAGGCTCGTTCGAGTTTCCGAGCGACGTCTCCTCGCTTGCGGGACACGATCTGCTACTCGGCATCCGCGCAGAGTCGATCGGAGTGGAGACCGCCTCCGGCGAGGGTCTCGTTCACGCGAAGGTGATCGTGCTCGAGCCGCTCGGCTCACACAACCTGTTGACGGTGCGCTGTGGTGAGGACACGTTGAAGGTCTCCGTGAATCCGACCCTCTTCCCCTTGCCCGACAGCGACGTCTGGCTGCGACTCGAGCCTGCGCGCATCCGCTGGATGGACCGCGAGACCGGAACCGCGATCGCATCGGGCGCGGAGGAGCTCGCGACGGAGACGGCTGTCGTCATCACGTAGGGCGAGGCAAGCCTCCCCTACTAAAAGGAGAAGAGAACCGGGTTCAGGGGACCCGTTGCGAGCTGTCCGGGCTTTGACCCCACGAGCCATCTCTCGAGGTCCTTCTGCTGCGCCTCGCTCTTCGGCTCCGCGATCCGGGCATCGACATCGACGTAGATGATCGTCTGCACCCGCCGCGGGTCCTCCGTCGTGTTCGCCGGAGCTCGATGAAATGTCCAGCCATAGTGGAAGCTGACGTCGCCGAGCGCAAACGGCTGCTCGACGTAGGGAAGATCGCGTTCGCGCAGGAGCTCGGCGATGACACGCTCCGATTCCTCGCTGATCGGCAGATCCCGTCCCATCTCGTGCTGGTGGCTGCCGGCGCTGAAGGAGAGCGGTCCCATCTCGATCGGGACCGCGTGGAAGGGGATCCAGGCCGTGATCGTGTTCGGTGTCTCGAAGGGCCAGTAGTACTGGTCGGCATGCCAGGGCGTCGTCTTCCCGCCCGACTCCTTGTACAGCGCCTGGTCGTGGTACAGCCGAACGCCGGCGACGCCCATGAGCTCGGTCGCAATCCTGGCGAGACGCGGCGAGAAGATCAGCTCCTTGGCGGTGTCGCTGTGCGTCCAGAGGTTGAAGACCTGGAGGAAGGCCGCACGGAACGCGCTCCGCTCCTCGATCGGCAGCTCCTCGGTCGAGAGCTCGAACACCTTGCGGGTGATCTCTTCCCCGAACTGCTCGAGAGTCTCCCCGTCGATGACGTCGTCGAGCTTGACGAAACCGTCACGCCGAAACCGCTCGATCGCCTCCGCACCCAGGGCGTAGCCGTCGGTGAGTGCTTCGGTCGTGACGTGTGACATGGAGCTCTCGTTGCCCTTCCGATGCTTTTCGATTGACTTGGAGCACGTGCTTTGATTTGTTATAGGTCTGTAGCAAATCCTAGCCCAGCAGAGAAGGAATCGGAAGAACCGTGTCTGATCGCGTCAAGGTCATCGTCGACCCGTCCTTCCGCTCGATGGACGACATCTTCTCCGTGGACGAGGCCGGGCGGCTGCAGAGTCTCGTCGACGTCGTCTGGGGTCGCAACGATCCCATGCCGCTGGAGGACTTCAACGCCGCGCTGCCCGAGGCCTTCGCCGTCGTGTCGGCGGGTTGGCGCTACGGCGACGTCCTCGACCACGCCTCGAGACTCAAGGCGATCCTCACCGTCTCCGGGGGCTGGCCGCCGGAGCTCGACTACGCGCGCTGTTTCGAGCGTGGGATTCGCGTCCTCTCCGCTGCTCCGGCTTTCGCCGAGGCCGTCGCCGAGATGGCGCTAGCGCTGGCGCTCGCTTCGAGCCGTCATCTCGTCGCGGAGGACCGCGCTGTCCGGGCGGGGCAGGAGCGGTGGCTGAGCAGCGCCGACTCGCTCGGCACCTCCCTGCTCACTGGAAAGCGAGTCGGCTTCGTCGGCTTCGGGAACATCGGGCGGCGCTTGCGTGCCCTCCTGGAGCCGTTCGGCTGCGATTTCTGCGCGTACGACCCGTGGCTGACCGACGCGTACCTGAGAGACGAGAGTGTCGAGCCCTCAAGCCTGGAGCAGCTCCTCGAAACGTCGCGCGTGATCTTCGTGCTCGCGACGCCGACCAGCGAGAACCGCGCCCTCCTCTCGCAGGAGCTGCTCCAGCTCGTACAGGCCGACGCAGTGCTCGTCCTCGTCAGCCGAGCCCATGTCGTCGACTTCGATGCGCTGACCGACCTCGTTCTCGCGGGTCGGTTCCGGGCCGCGATCGACGTGTTCCCGGAGGAGCCGCTCGATCCCGAGCATCCGATCCGGACGGCACCGGGAGTTGTGTTGTCGCCGCACCGGGCCGGGCTGGTGCAGGAAGCGCTCTGGGAGATCGGGCGCCGAGTCGTCGACGACCTCGAGGCGCTCGCGAACGGCTTGCCGCCGCGGCGGCTCCAGCTCGCCGATCCGGAGCTCGCGGCTAGGTACGTGCGGACGACGCAGGTGGTCCAGCGGTGATCCCCGAGATTCAGTACCGGCCGTCGTTTCCCGAGGGATATCGCCCCGGCATCGGCATCGTCGGATGTGGCGGAGTCGTCCGCTCGGCCCACCTTCCCGGCTACCAGCGCTACGGCCAGCGGGTGGTCGGTGTCTACGACGTGCGGCCCGAAGCGACGGAAGGCGTCTGCGAGCAGTTCGGCGTCGAGATCGTCTTCGGAGCGCTAGAGGAGCTCCTGTCCCATCCGGAGATCGAGATCGTGGATGTGGCCACGCATCCAGACGTGCGTCCTGCAATCGTCCGTCAGGCACTGGCTGCAGGCAAGCACGTCCTGTCGCAGAAGCCGTTCGCCGCGGACCTCCAGACGGCACGCGCGCTCGTCGATGAGGGTGAGCGCCTCGGGCTCGAGGTCGCCGTCAACCAGAACGGGCGCTGGGCGCCGGCGTGGCGTGCGGCGACGCTGCTCATCGAACAGGGAGCGATCGGCGACGTCGTCGCCGTGAGCCATCTCTACCACCACAACTACGAGTTCACGGTCGGCACGGTCTTCGACGAGATCGAGCACCTGGTGCTCTACGACTACTCGGTCCACTGGTTCGACATCAGCCGCTGCTGGCTCGACGGGAAGACCGCGACGGCGGTTCGGGCACGCGAGTACCGAACGCCCAACCAGCCCGACGAGAGCCGAGCACCTTGGGGCGCCTGGGCGACGATCGACTACGAGGACGGCTCGAGCGCGCTGATCCGCGGAGTCGGCTGCGCGAAGACGTCGAGGCCGCGCAAGCTCTTCTGGATCCACGGCTCGGAGGGGACGATCCGCGGAGCCGTTCTCGGCTCTGGGCCCGTCCCTGGGGAGGAGCAGCTCGAGCTCGAGCGCGACGGTCGGGTCACTCGCTTTCAGCTCGACGGCTCCTGGCACTTGAACGGGTTCGCGGGGGCCATGGGCGAGCTCGTCACCGCGATCGCCGAAAAGCGCGAGCCGTACAACTCTGCCCGCCACAACCTGCTCTCGCTCGAGTTGACCCTCGCCGCCTGCCTGTCGGCGGAGGACGACGGCCGCCCCGTCGCGCTCGAGCGGGAGCAGGCACTTTCAGGAGGCCGGGCGTGAAACCCGCGGTGATGGACGTCGTGATCGGCGGTCGCGACGACGACGAAGTGTTCGCCCGCGCTCGGCGGGCCGGCTTCGCGGGAGTCGAGGTCGTCCTGGCGAAGGACGATCTGGCTCGTTCGTCCAACGGACGTCTCGAGAGACTGCGCCAGGCGAAGCAGGCGACGGGTCTCGAGATTCCCGCGCTGGTGCTCGGCGAGCACAACCACGGAGGGGTCGCCGACGTCGGCACTGAGATCTCGAAGAGAGCGCACGCGGAGGTTCGAGACGCCATCACATGGGCACGGGAGCTCGGCGCCGAGGTGATCCTCGTCCCGTTCTTCATGCGAGCGGAGCTCGTGAGCGAGGCGGACGACGAGCGGGCGGTATCGGCGTTTCGAGCGCTGTGTCCGGCAGCCGCAGAGCACGGAGTGAAGCTGTGCTTCGAAGGCTCGCTGCCTGCTGACCGCATCTCTTCGATAGCGACTCGTGTCGGGTCGGACGCATTCGGCTGCTACTTCGACCTCGCCAATCCGCTCGCCCACAAGGGTCTCGACGCTCCGACAGAGATTCGAGCCCTCGGGACGCTCATAAGACGCGTCCACGTGAAGGACACGCGGGTTCGGACGGGCGACTGCCGCCCGGGCACCGGCCGCGTCGACTTCGCGGCGTGCGCGCTCGCTCTCGCCGAGATCGGCTACGACGGCTGGCTCACCCTGGAAACGCCGCCTGCGCCGCCACCGCTCGTCTTCCGTGACCTGAGCTTTACGCGCTCGGCGTTTCCCGGGCTCGACGGGGCAGCTCCCTGGCCGCGACTAGGCGCGTTCTCGACCGAATTCGGCACGGGCGAGTGGGAGCGGCTCGCCGACGAGTTCGATCGCCTCGGTCTGGAGTCCGTGCAGCTCATGGGGCCGCTTCTCGACGAGTCCATCGCGGGCCGCGCCGAGCTCGGGCGAGAGCTTCTCGAGGAGCGCGGCCTCGGCATCCCGGCGCTCGGCGGGTACCGGAACCTCGTCGCGTCGGAGCCCGAGAAGCGACGCGCCAATGTCGAGCACGTCCGGCGATGCCTCGAGATCGCTCCCGAGCTCGGCTCCTACGCCGTCGCCACGGAGACGGGGACGCTGAGCTCGGACGGCGACTGGGCCGACACGCCCAGGAACTCGAGCGAGGAGGCGTGGTCGCTCCTCTACGACGCCCTCGAAACGCTTCTCCCCGTCGCGGAGGAGCGGGGTGTGATCCTCGCCCTCGAGACCTACGTCGGCAATGTCCTGAAGACTCAGGGCCAGCTCATCGGGTTGCTCGACCGTTTTCCGACGCAGCATCTGCAGGTCGTCTGCGACCCCTACAACTATCTCTCGCGTGCCCTCGTTCCGGCCCAGGAGCGTGTGACGAGCGAGCTTCTCGATCGGTTCGAGCCCCGCTTCGTGCTCGCGCATCTCAAGGATGTCTCCCCGGACGGTGCTCAGGCCGGGACGCCGGAGTTCGGGACGGGTGCGTTCTCGCAGCGGCCCTACCTCGAGTTCCTGCGCGATCGCCGGCCGGATCTCGACCTCATTTCGGAGCACATGCCACTCGAGAGTGTCCCGGCGGTGCGCCGTCGGATCGACGATCTCCTCACCCCCGCGGAGACGCGCAGCCAGGCGTCGGCAGCCCGGTGAGCTCGCACGCTCAGCTGAGGGTCACCGTCTGGAGTGAGGGCTCGGACGAGAAGCCAGAGGCGAAGCGGATCTACCCCGAGGGGATCCACGAAGCGGTAGCGGCCGCGCTCCGCTCGGAGCTCGACGACATTGTCGTCCGAACGGCGATCCTCGAGAATCCGGAGCACGGGCTCTCCGAGGACGTGCTCGCGGACACCGACGTCCTTGCGTGGTGGGGCCACCGCGCCCACGAGGAGGTGGACGACGTAGTGGTCGACCGGGTCGTTCGACACGTGCTGGACGGCATGGGCTTCGTCGCCCTCCACTCGAGCCACTACGCGAAGCCGTTCCTACGTCTGATGGGAACGCGCTGCAGCCTTCGCTGGCGCAATGACGGAGAGCGCGAGGTCGTCTGGACGGTCGCGCCGGCACACGCGATCGCCGAAGGTGTGCCACCGGCTTTCGTCATCCCCGAGCACGAGATGTACGGCGAGTACTTCGACATCCCACCGCCCGAGGAGCTCGTCTTCATCAGCTCATTCACGGGTGGCGAGGTCTTCAGGAGCGGCTGCTGCTGGACTCGCGGGAACGGCAGGGTCTTCTACTTCAGCCCCGGCCACGAGACCTTTCCCGTCTACCACCAGCCGGAGATCAAGCGCGTGCTCGCGAACGCCGTCCGCTGGGCGCGGCGACCGGTGTCGCCGCTCGAAACGACGACGTCAGAGAAGTCACCCGCGGGCTGGTTCGCGTAAGAGCGGGCTCGAGGGCGGAACCTCGCCGGTGAGCAATGCGCGGCGAACGGCCAGCGGCGGACTGCCGTAGACGGATCGAAAGCAGCGTGAGAAGTGATTCGGGCTCGAGAACCCGGACAATCTCCCGATCTCCTGGACGCCGAGGTTCGAGCGGGCGAGCAGGACCAACGCTCTCTCCAGTCGCATGAGGCGCACCGTCTCCATCGGTGAGCGACCGACCGAGGCCGCGAAGAGGCGGCAGAGGTGCTTGGGCGTCACGCCCGCGACCGCCGCAAGGTCGGGAAGCGAGATGCGACGCGCAGGGTCCTCGTCGAGCGAGCGCTCGAGCCACTCGAGGGCGTGGCTGACCGCGTCCGCGGGCGAGGTTTGCGCGGCTGACGTCGCGGTCGCCGAGAGGAAGCTGTCCACGATCGCCTCGACGACGCGGGAGACCGCTCTCGTGGGCCGTGCGCGGCGGCGCGTCCCGTCGCACCACTCGTCGAGCACTCGGCGAAAGAGCGGTCGCACTGCGTCGCCCGGAGGCATCCTCTTCAGCACCGGCCAGCTCGCGAGAGGAGGCCAGTCGTCTGGGAGCCCAGCCGCGCCGAAGTGCACGAACGCGTGGCGTGTGATCCGTGCCGGGTCCCAGCGGTATGCCTCGTGGAAGCCTGGCCGCGCGACGACGATCGTGCCAGGCGGCGCGTCGAGCTCGTGTCCGTCCAAGGCGTAGCGCGCGTGCCCGGCGAGGATCCAGACGAGCTCGAAGTCCTCGAGCTTGCGCGGGCCGAACGTTGCACCCGGCTCGTAGGTGGCAACACCGCCCCAGGCATACGCCAGTCGGAGACTTTCAGGCATGTACTGGAGCGACAGGTGGCTGAATCATGCGAATTCCTGCGAACGATAGGCGAATCTCAGTCATTCTCGCCGGCTTCGCGAAGAACTACTCTCGGCACATGGCAGCGCGTCGAGACTCGGGACACGCAGGTTCGTTCGTACGTCGACGACGGCTATCTCGTGGTCTCGGGGCTCCTCGGCCGCGAGGAAGTCGAGGAGATCAAGAGCGAGATCGTGCAGGTCGCCCGCCGCGCCCAGGCTGATCCCGACCCGGCGCACGGGACGAGCTCCGACGACGCGATCCTCCGCGACACGCTCGCCGTTCACCACCCCCACCTCGTGAGCCCGGTGCTCGAGGGGTACGTCATGCATCCGGTCGTCAGCGAGGTGCTGGCTCGGATCACCGGTGCCCACCTCCCGCACTGGGACGGCCGCGTCAAGGCGATGCAGACGATGGCCTTCGTCAAGCCGCCCGGGTTCCCCGGGCAGGCGTGGCACCAGGACGAGGTCTTCATCCCGACGCGCGACCGCTCGCTGCTCGGAGCCTGGATCGCGATCGACGACGCAACAGTGGCGAACGGATGCCTCTGGGTTCTTCCCGGCTCGCACAGGACCGGCTACCTCTATCCGCTGCGGGATCACGACGATCACGAGGAGTTCGACGCAGCCCAGGAGAGCTACGGGTTCTCCGGCGGCGGTACGACTCCGCGACGCGCTAGGTTGCTCGGAACGACCAGCGAAAGGAGGTGACCGATGGCTGAGCGCGGAAGCTCGCCGACGAACGAGCACGTCGTTCGACTGCTCGAGGCGGTTCGAGCTGAGCTCGCAGAGTCGAGGAAACAGCAGGAGCAGATCGCGCGCAATATCGAGCGCCTGCTTCAGAGGACGACGTGACGTGCCTTCGCGTGGAGGAGGAGGAGCGAGGTCAGAGACGGCTCAGCGCGACGAGTCGCTATCAGCGAACGGCATGTGGTCGCCGTCTCGAAACTGTCGAGCCTCGAGGTAGACGTTCACGCCCTCGACCCGCGCGCGGCTCGGAATCCCGGCGTAGAACTCGTCCCACCAGTCCGAGCGGGGCAGCGCACGATCTGCCTCCGGAATGCGATCGAAGTCCTCCCAGATCCGGTCCGCCGCCTCGTCGAGGTCCTTCGTCGTCTTGTAGACATGCGCGAGTAACACGCGACGCGCGAGGTGGACGTGGAGCACCTCGTCGGCCCAGTCGAAGTCCTGGTAGAGGGCTGCGAGGGCGTCGCCTGACGCGGCCGCGGCTTCGTACTGGGCGCGCTTGCCGGTACTCCGCATCGCCATGTGCTCGGCCGCGTACAGCAACGAATAGCGCTCCTGCGGTTCGTACTCGGTCGCGGGATAGGAGGCGAAGCTGAGGTCGTGCGGCACCGTCCGCCAGTCGACGCCGTGCGTCTCGAACCACGCCTCGCCGAACATCGAGTGGCGCGCCTCGTCCCACAGGTGGCGGGCGAGGTCGCGATGGACGTCGAAGCTCGCGTCCGGCCACTCGTACAGGGTGAGTGCCACCAGCTCGACCGCGTGCATCTCGGTCAGACGCACGTAGAGCATCCGCCAGTTGATCTCCTCCGCTGGTCGCTCGTCGTACGGGAGCTTGCCGCGTGAGTCCCAGAGCCGGGTGAAGCGCTCGTCGCGACGAGGTACCCGGACGAGCTCGAGAGGTTCTGCGGCACGAGGCGGCGGGAGCTCGGTCGCGCGGTCGTCTGCGCCACCTGCTCCGCCGGCTGCGCGGAGGTACGCACGGAGGTGACGCTCCCACTCCTGCTCAGCGCCTCCGAGAGCGGAGAGTGCCGCCTCGCCCCATTCGATCTGCTCGCGCTCCTCCAGGGTCAGGAAACGCATGAGCCGGAGCGTCGGCTGGTCGGCGAGCGTGTTTGCCCGCCGAGCGTGCGAGCCGATCGCCTCGAGCAGGCTGGGCTTGAGGACGCGGTAGACGCCGGTGAGCAGCTCGCGGGTCGAGCGCGAGTGAACGAGCTCGTCGAAGAACGCCTCGAGCGCCGGATCGTCTGGCCGGTCGAGGTAGTGCGGCGGTTTCCGCATCTCGGGGACGCGCTCACGTAACCAGCCGCAGTGCTCGGCGTCCTGCCAGAGATGGAGGGCGAGCGCGCACTTGACCTCCCACTCGGGCACCGCGCTCAGGTGCGCGGCCAGCACGAGCATGGTTCGGCGCTCGATCCGGGCGAGGCGCCGCAGCATCGCCACCGTCTCGTCCACCGAGAGGTCTGCTCGCGTCGCCGACTCGTAGTCGGAAATTCCTGCGAGAGGGGGCACCGAGCTCATCGGATCAGTTCGGAGCCTGCCGCCACCTCCTCCTGTTCGCCATCGACGAACATGCTTGGTTCATTCACGATCCTGCTGTGCGCACTCCCACCCCGCCGCCGCCTCTCTACGACCAGATCCTCACCGGGCTCGAGCGTCGCCGACACGACCGCTGCTGGCGTCCGCGAGGCACCGAGGACTGGTTGCTGATGCACACCCTCGCGGGAGCTGTCCGCTTCGGCCTGCCGGACCGGAACGTTGTCCTGGGCGCCGGAGACAGCGTCCTCTACCAGCCCGGGTCGCCGCAGGACTTCGGTGGGGACGAATCCAGCTCGTCCTGGGAAGTCGTTTGGGCGCACTTCGTGCCCCCGCCACACTGGCTCGAGCTCGTCCGCTGGCCGGAGCTTGCCCCGGGCATTCTCCATCTGCGGGTTTCCGAGTCCTCGCTCAAGGTTCGCATCGAAGCCTGCCTGCGTGACGCTGACCGGCTCGCGGTGTCCGGTTTGCCTCAGTCGCAGCGACTGGCACTCAATGCCCTCGAGGAGGCGCTCCTGTGGTTCGACAGTCAGAACCCTGCTCGCCGTCCTCTCGACCCGCGCGTCGTCGAGGCGATCGACTACCTCTCTCACAACCTCCACAGACGCGTCTCGGTCGGCGAGCTGGCGGACGCGGTTCACCTCTCCCCTTCCCGCCTGGCGCACCTCTTCAGCCAGGAGATGGGGATGGCGCCACGCGGCTACGCCGAGGAGCAGCGACTCGGGCGCGCCAAGCAGCTTCTCGAGGTCACGCTGCTCCCGGTGAACGAGATCGCGCGGCAAAGCGGCTTCGATAGTCAGTTCTACTTCGCAGCTCGCTTCAAGAAGCTGACCGGTCATACGCCGACCGAGTTCCGTACGTTGAGGCGCTCGAGTTCTTAGACACGAAATGCGACGAACGCTGCTGCGAGGACGACTGTCGCGGCGGCGAGCAGTCGCAGGCCTAGTTCCTCCGTCGCGATCAGGCGTGCCTCGCTCAAAGCCTCGCGGCTGCCGTCGGCGAGCTCCAGCTCACCGTGGACGGCTGTGACGCGTCGCCGGACAAACCGGACGCGGTTCGACAGCACACGCTGCGCGAGCGAGAGAAGTACGGCGAAGGCCGCGCCGAACGCCGCTGCGACCTGTAGCTCGCCGGCGACCGCGGCGTATCCGGCGACCACGGGGAACCCGCCCCACGCGAGCCCGAACCAGAGATCCGAGTGGAAGCGCCCTCCGAAGAGCTCGAGGTTGTAGGCGACAACCAGGAAGAGACCGATCGGGACGAGCGCGACGAGCCACGGGCGGAACGTGATCGCGCCGACGATCCCGATGGCGCAGGCGGCGCCGATCGAGAGCACGGCGAGCGCGACGAGGACGGCATCCGGGATCCTCGTCTCGAGCGGTCGTCCCCGAAGCTCGTCCAGCGCATGGGCTCCGACCCCGACGGCCAGGGCGAATGCGGCGACCGCGGCTCCCAACCTTCCCCAGGCCATCGCGGGCACGAGGCACCCGCCGATCACGACGTAGGAGACGTGCCACGCCGTGTAGGGAAGGTGGAGCAGCGTGACGTAGTCCCGCCAGCCGCCCTGGTCGAGGGCGTACCAGGACGGCCTCACGCTTTCGTTCCCCAGATCACGACGCCGCCGCCGAGACTCAGGCGGCGGACGTTGAGGTGGCGCAGGCCCGCCGCGCTCCAGAGCTCGAGCTGGTGCTCCAGCGGATACCGGCTCCAGAAGTCGCGAATCGACCCGCCGAGGAAGCGGCCGGCCTCGTTCCAGCCCTTTCTGTAGAGCGCGCCCGGCGAGCGGCAACCCCACCCTGACATAGAGCTCCCAGAGCGGGCGCGCGAGCCCGCCAGGGATGCCGAACTCGAGCGACGCGACGACTCCTCCTGTGCGCACGACACGCGCGAGCTCGGCGAGCGTCGCGCCCGGATCGTCGACGTAGCGAAGCAGATACGTGAAGGTCAGGTGATCGAAGGACGCGTCCGCCAACGGCATCGTCTCGGCGGACGCCTCCACGAGCTCGGCCCGGCTCCCCAGCCGGCGGCGGGCGACGGCGAGCATCTCCGGGCTCTGGTCGAGCCCGGTGACGCGGAAGCCGCGGTGCAGGAGCTCGGCGGCGACGAGCCCGGTGCCGGTGGCGACATCGAGCACGTGACCTCCTGCAGGTGGGATCCTGGAGACGAGGAACCGGCGCCAGCGCGGGTCCTGCCCGATCGAGAGCACCGCTCCAACGCGGTCGTACGTGGGGCCGAGGGGTGCGAACAGCTCGCGAGCGTGGGCCGTTCTCGACGACACGCGCCTCAAGAGCTCCTGACACACTGAACAGCCATGTCGCGACGCGGCCCTGGACGCCGTGACGCGGCGTCCTCAGTCGCGTCCATATCGCAGAGGATATGGACACTCCCTGCGTCCTTGCCTCACGGCGTCCAGCATCCGCCTCGCGACGGGCGATCAGTGTGTCAGAAGCTCCTATTCTGGCGGTGTGAGCCTCGCCGCCGAGCTCGAGCGGATCGCGGGTCTGGCTCGGGAGCACGCCTCGGACGGCGTTGCCGTGTCGGGGGTCATTCCGACCGAGCCCGCTCCGGGGACACGCGTCTACCTGTGCGCGTTCGACGACGCCGAAGGGCGGCGAACCTGGCTCGCCGTTCGAGACGACGGAGCCCCTATCGCGAATCGTGCCGAGCTGCGCGAAGCCGTGTCCATCGCGGCGATGTGCGAGGTCGCCACCGATGCAGCGGGTGGCGGAGACCTCGACGATCTCATCGCGCGACTACGTGAGCTGCGGATGACCGAGGCGCCGGAAGGAATCGAGGCGGCCGAGGAAGCGGCCGAACAGCTTCGGACCGTGCTCGGCGAGCCACCGCAGCTTGCTTCGCCGATCCGCCTCGACCAGATCGGCACCGCGACCAGGCGCCTCGAGAGTGAGCTCGATCCCATGGCGGCGTCTCCGTTCACGGCCGCGTTGAAGTCGTCGCAGGAGGCCGTTGGGGAGCTTCAGCGCGAGGTCGAGGCCGGGTATCGCGTACCTCTCTCGTAGCGCAGGGCGTGCGCGGCCCTACAATGCGGCGGTGGAAGGCGGCGGCTTCTTTCCCTTCGGCGGAGATCCCGAGGATCTCCTGGGAGCGCTGCGCGAGTTCGCGGAGAAGCAGGCCGAGTCGGTTCAGGACGCGCAGAAGGAGCAGTACGCGACCCTCACCCTGAACACCGCGGTCGAGCTGACCGCAGCCGCGCTCTCGCGGATTCAGGTGGACGGGCCGTCCGACGCGCAGGCGCTCGCGCTCCGCGACGCCATGCGTGTGCTCTTTCCCGAAGCGGTCGCGCTCGTCTCCGCAGCCCGCCAGGGCTTCATGCGCTCGTCGTAGCGGCCGCGAGCAGCGACCAGCCGCCGTCGACGACCAGCGTCTGGCCGCGGATCATCTCCGCCTCGGGTGAGCAGAGGAACGTGACGCAGGCGGCGACGTCCTCGGGCGAGACGATCCGGCCAACCGGGTTGCGCGCGCCCATCTCGAGCATCTGCTCCTTGTTCGGGAAGTGGTCGAGAGCGCCCGTCTCGACGACTCCCGCAGAGACGGCGTTGACGCGAATGCCTCGTGGCGCGAGCTCGACCGCGAGATAGCGGACGAGCGCCTCCAGCGCCGCCTTGGAGGCGCCGACGAGCGTGTAGTTGTCGAGCACGCGGCTCGAGCCCAGGCTGGAGATGCCGAGGATCGACGAGCCGGCCGGCATCGCGGGCGCCGCCGCTCGCGTCAGGGAAAGCAACGCGCGCGCGTTCGCGGAGAGCGTCCAATCCCAGTGCTTGTCGTCCGTCTCGAGCGCCGGCCGGATGACTCCCGTAGCGGCCGCGTGCACGAGGACGTCGAGTGGACCGAGCGCCGCGACCTCGTCGGCTATCCGTTGAGAAGCGACGTTCCCGCGGACGAGGACGGGCTCCGCGCCGAGGTTCGTCAGCTCCGCAGCCGTGTCCTCGGCGGGCTTGTCCCCCCGCATGTAGCCGATCGCGATGCGCCGAGCACCGAGCGAGGCGAAGCGGAGCGCGATCGCCTTCCCGATCCCACGCGATCCTCCGGTCACCAGGACCGAAGCTCCCTCGAAGCTCATTCGCGCGGCAGTTGCGGATCCGAGGCGGGTGCGGACGACGGAATCGTCTCCCAGCCGATCCGGCTCCGAGGCTCCGGTGCGGTGTCCGCGGCCAGCGACGAGGCGTGTCCCAGCCGGTCGAGCAGCTCGGCTTTCTCCTCGCCGTAGCGCCGGATCGGATCGTCAGCCGGCAAGTCCGCCACGAGCTCGCGAACGCGTGCCCGCAGCTGGTACGCGAAGTGCGGCGTCGCGGGGCCGACGAGAGCGTCGATGTCGTCGCGAGTCGGCGTGGCCACGATCGACAGCCTAACGGTGGAAAGATCGGTGCTCACTCTTGACGCTTACAGGGCCAGGCTCTGTAAAGAAACGGCCGCGGCCGCGAAGCGGACGCCTTCAGGGGTTTTCGCGCGGTCGGAATTCGCGCGAGCGAATTCCGACCTGCGGATAAGTCTGCGCCAGGCTCTGTTAAGAACCGCGGCTCGGTAGCGTCCGACGATGCGCCGACCGACGAGCGTGGAGCTGATGCTCTCGACGACGATCCTGCTCTGGGCGCTCAACCTCAGCGTCTCGAAGTACATCCTCAGCCACGGCTTCTTGCCGTTGCCGTACGCGACCGTGCGCTACGGGCTCGCGGGGCTCATCTTCGTCGCCTTTACGCTGTACGTGCAGCGGACGCTCCGAGTCGAGCGGCGGCATCTGCCGATCCTCGTGCTCGCAGCCGGCACGCTCTTCCTCAACCAGCTCTCGTTCGTCTTCGCGCTCGACCTCACCACCGCATCGACGATCGGTCTCGTCCTCGGCGCGATCCCGATCTTCGCCGCACTGCTCGGGCTCGCGCTCGGCACGGAGCGGCCCACCGGGCGCTTCTGGATCGCCGCACTCGTCTCGGCGCTCGGAGTCGGGCTCGTCGCCGCTGGGCTCGGGCGGCGAGACCACGAACAGCTACGTCGGGATCCTCCTCGGCCTCTCGACTGCGGCGACGTGGGCTGCCTACTCCGTCGTCGTCGGGCCCCTGATGCGGACCTACTCGGCGTCGCACGTCAGCGCGGTGGTCATCCCCGGGACGTGGGTGGCGCTCGCCTTGAGCGGGCTCACGCAGACGCCCGATCAGGAGTGGGACCTCGGCTGGGAGATATGGGCGCTGATGGTCTTCGCGACGATCGGCCCTCTCGTGCTCACCAACGTCCTGTGGTTCCGCTCGATCCACCGAATCGGGGCAAACAAGGCGACGCTGGCGGCGAACCTGCAGCCGTTCGTCGCCGCGGTGCTCGCCGTCATCCTTCTCTCGGAGCCGCTGTCGTGGCTCCAGATCGCAGGAGGAGTCCTGATCGCGCTCGGGATCCTCGTGGTGTGGCGACGCGCGCCCGTGGCACAGGCCGCCTAGAATTCGACCCATGAGCGATCACGACTTCATGCCGATCGACGGCTGGGACCACCTCGAGATCTGGGTCGGAAACGCGAAGCAGTCGGCGTACTTCTACGAGAACGCGTTCGGCTTTACGCGTACCGCGTACGCGGGTCCCGAGACGGGAGTCCGCGACCGCGCGTCCTACGTGCTCGAGCAGGGCGACATCCGCCTCGTGCTGACGAGCGGCCTGCGCTCGGACAGCGACATCTGCAAGTGGGCGGCGGTCAAGGGCGACAGCGTGAAGGACGTCGCCCTCGCCGTGCCCGACGCAACGAACGCGTATCGCCAGGCCGTCCAGCGCGGTGCGCGCGGGGTGGCCGAGCCGCACTGGGTCGACGACGACCACGGACGCGTCGAGCTCGCGTCGATCGGGACGTACGGCGACAACGTGCACACCTTCGTCAACCGCTCCGAGTACTCCGGGCCGTACCTCCCCGGTTTCGTCTCCATCTCCCAGAACGGGAATCCCTCGCCGGGCGTCGGCCTGATCTCGATCGATCACGTGGTCGGCAACGTCGAGCTCGGGCGGATGGACGAGTGGGTCGGCTTCTACGAGCGCGTGCTCGGGTTCACGCAGCTCACTCACTTCTCGGACGAGGACATCTCGACCGAGTACTCCGCGCTCATGTCGAAGGTCATGACGGACGGCGAGGGGAAGATCAAGTTCCCGATCAACGAGCCCGCCGAGGGCAAGCGCAAGAGCCAGATCGAGGAATACCTCGAGTTCCACGGCGGCCCCGGAGTCCAGCACGTCGCGATGCAGTCGAAAGACATCGTGAAGACCGTCGCGGCGCTCCGAGAGCACGGCGTCCTCTTCATCACGACGCCCGACACGTACTACGACATCGTCGAGGAGCGGGTCGGGGAGATCGAGCAGGACTGGGCCGACTTGCGCTCGATGGGCATCCTGGCCGACCGCGACGAGGAGGGCTACCTCCTCCAGCTCTTCACGAAGATCGTGCAGGACCGCCCGACGCTCTTCTTCGAGGTCATCGAGCGCCACGGCTCGCGTGGCTTCGGCATCGGGAACTTCAAGGCGCTCTTCGAGGCGATCGAGCGCGAGCAGGCTCTACGCGGGAATCTCTAGACCCGACCGCGGCCGAGCAGCGCCTCTCCTCGCCGGACGTAGTACGTCGCGCCGACCTCACGATAGAACGCGAGCGCTCTCGCCAGCTCTGCTTCGCCCTCCGAACGCCGCCCGGCGGCGAGCAGGGCGCCACCCGACCTGAAACGCGCCTCGGCCTCGTCGGTGCGCGAGCCCGTCTCGCCGTAGATGTCGGCGGCACGTCCGAAGTCGCCGGCGAAGTAGTGGCGCGCCGCCTCCATCCACCTGCTCGGTCTGGCCACCGCCAGCACGCGCTGCGGCGTCGCCGCCGAGCTCGACCGCCGCGAACACGAGTTGGGGGAGGTCGAAGCCGGCTTTGACGATCCCGGTCTCCATGATCGCGAGCGCCTCCTCCATCGCCTGTGCGGCCTCGTCGAGGCGGCCGGCCAGCACCAGCGAGCGAGCGCGTACCTCGAGCGGGGCCGGAAGCGTCGTCGGCTCCACCGACCGTCGAGCCTCCTCGATGCTCCTGTCGGAGTCCTCGATGCCGCCGTCGTCCCCGCGCGAGAGGCGAATCAGGCCGCGTGTCCCGAGTGCGTGCCAGACGAAGATGTGCGACTCGCCGACCTCCTCCAGGTACGACTCGGCGACCTCCAGTGCCTCGTCCCAGCGGCCTTGCCGGTAGCGGTTGTGCGCGAGGATCCCGCGCTGGAAGCGTCCGGTCGGCACGTCGCCGAAGCGGTCGGCGAGACGGATGGCCTCTTCCAGGTGCTCGAGCGAGCGCAGAAAGTGGCCGCGGTGCCTGAGGTGATGCGCGAGGCTCCAATGCCCCCGCGTCGCCACCGGAGAGCCGAGCGCCGACGCGATCTCGACGCTTCGCTCGAGATCGGCGAACCCGTCGTCGTCGTCGGTCTGGAGACGGGACCAGCCGATGATGTTCAGCGCACGCGCGCGGAGCTCGTCGAGGCCGAGGTCTTCGATCAGCGCGAGCGCGTCGTGTCCCGCGGCGAGAGCCTGCTCGTAGTCGCCCTTTCCGCTCGCGTCGAGCGAGATTGCGAGCAGCGCGTTGGCCTTCACGGGCGACGGACCGAGCTCGCTCGCGAGCGACGTCGCCGCCGCGAGGTGCTTCTCGTAGAGCTCGGCCTTCCCGGCGTTGCGGTAGAGGTCGGCGAGAAGCAACTCCGCCTCCGTCACGCCCTCCACGTCTCCCGTCTCGCGGAGATGCGTCGAGTGCGGAGAGCAGCTCCTCCTCGCCGCCGCCCTCGGAGAGGTACAGCGAGCGTCCCAGTTTCAGCAGCAACGGCCCTCGCGCGACGTCGGTCTCCGACGTCAGGTCGAGCGCGCGCCGGTACAGGCGTGCCGCCGTCGCGAATGCGTGCAGCGCGTAGGCCCGGTCGCCGGCTTGTCGGGCCGCCGCCAGCGCACGCGCCGAGACATCCGTCACGTCGAGCCCCGCGGCTGCGCCCAGGTCCAGCGTCGCGAAGTAGTGATGAGCGAGGAGCTCGGCGTGGTCGTCCTCCCGCTCGCAGCGACTCGATCCAGCCCGCCACCCGCAGGTGCTTCTCCGACTTGAGCGCGCGCGGGATCGCCGCGTAGGCGGCATCCCGGACGAGTGCATGGCCGAAGACCCACTCCGTCTCGCCCTCCACCGACGCCCCGCCCGAGCGGCGCACGAACGCTTTCCGCTCGAGCGTGCGCAGGTGCTCGTCCACCGCCCAGCGGTCGGCGTCCGCCGGCGGCTGCGACCGATCCGGTCCAGAAGACGCCGCCCGTCACGGACGCGTCCTGAGCGACGCGCTTCTCGGGCTCGGGCAGCCCGTCGAGTCGTGCGACGATGAGCGCCTGCACGCTCTCCGGGACCGCGTGCTCGGCTCCGTGCTCGGAGACCATCCGTACGTACTGCTCGGCGTAGAGCGGGTTTCCGCCCGCGTGCACGAGGAGCTCCGAACGGGTCTCGGGCTGCGAGTCGAGAGATCGCGAGCAGCTGCTCGATAAGCTGCGACGTCGCGTCGTCGGAGAGGGGCTCGAGGGCGAGCACGCTGACACGCTCGCCCGCGCTCCAGCCCGGGCGGCGCTCGAGCAGGTCGGTGCGCGCCGTGGCGATCACGAAGATCGGGAGGTCGCTGAGCCACTCTCCGAGCGACGCGACGAAGTCGAGCAGGCCGTCGTCGGCCCAGTGCAGGTCCTCGAAGACGAGGACGAGAGGCTGGACCGCCGCCAAGGCCTCGAGAAAGCGCCGCCACGCCGCGAACCGCTCGGGCCTCCGGTCCTCGCCGTCTCGCGCGGTCGCGACGCCGAGCACCGGAGCGAGATGCCGTCGAACCCAGTCGGCGTCGGAGTCGTCCATCGCGAGCGCGTGCGACGGTGCTTGCGAGCTTCGCCTCCGCCGCCTCCCTCGTGTCGCTCTCCAGGATCCCCGCCTCGGCCTTCACCATCTCCCGGAACGCCCAGAAGCCCAGGTCTTCGCCGTACGGAAGCGACCGCCCGCGCAGCCAGGTGACGCTTCCGAACCTGCCTTCGTCGACGATCGCGTGCAGCTCGCGGACGAGCCTCGACTTCCCGATCCCCGGAACGCCGACGAGCGTCACGAGACTGGGCTCCCGCTCGCGCAGAGCCCGGTCGAGGCTCGCCGAGAGCATGGCGAGCTCGCGTTCGCGTCCGACCAGCTGCGTTGCGCCAAGACGCTCTGCGCCGAGGGGCAGCTGGGCGGCGAGCGCCTCCCACGCGGCGACGGGATGGGCTTTGCCCTTGGCGACGACGGCGTCCGCGGTCGTGTACTCGATCACGCCTGCCGTGCCGCGTCGAGTGGCCTCGTCGACGAGGATCGAGCCCGGCTCGGCCGCCGCCTGGAGCCGTGCAGCCGTGTTGACGACGTCTCCCGAGGCCATGCCTTCGCCGGTCTCCGGTCGCGCGTCGAGCGCGATCAGCGCTTCCCCGGTCGTGATCCCGATGCGGATCTCGAGCTCGCCTTCCTCGGCGAGCGCGTCCCTGATGGCGAGCGCAGCTCGGACAGCACGCTCGGGATCGTCCTCGTGCGCGACCGGTGCTCCGAACACCGCCACGACGGCGTCGCCGATGAACTTCTCGACCGTGCCGCCGAAGCGCTCGAGCTCGGAGCGAAGACGCGCGTGGTACGGCTGCAGGAGCCGGCGAACGTCCTCCGGATCCATGCTCTCCGCGCGCGACGTGAAGCCGACGAGGTCGCAGAAGAGGCACGTGACGACCTTGCGCTCCTCCCGTGCAGGCGCCTGCGCCTCGAGCGATGTCGCGCACTGCGAGCAGAAGCGCGCGTCCTCGGCGTTCTCGTGCCCGCAGCTGGGGCAGGTCTTCACGAGCAGAGGATAGGCGGGCCGAGCAGGCCCGGCCCCTACGATCCCACCCATGTCACCGCAGCGTCGTACAGCCCTCATCTCGGTGGGGGCCGCCTGCCTGCTCATCGCGATCAAGCTCGTCGCCGGGCTCGCGAGCGGAAGCCTCGGGCTGCTGGCGGAGGCTGCGCACTCGGGAACCGATCTTGCGGCGGCGCTGCTCACCTTCTTCGCTGTCTCGGTCGCAGTGCGGCCGGCCGACACCGGCCACCCGTGGGGGCACGGGAAGGCCGAGCACCTCGCCGCGCTTGCCGAGGCAGCGTTCCTGATCCTCGTCAGTGTCGTTATCGCCGGGTTCGCAGTCGCGCGTCTCGCCGGCGTGATCGAGACCGAGGTCGACGCGACCTGGTGGACCTTCGCGGCGATCGCCCTCGTCATCGTCATCGACGCCTCGCGAGCCTCGGTCTCGCTGCGGGCCGGCCGGCGTTATCGGAGCGATGCGCTGCTCGCGAACGCGTTGCATTTCGGGAGCGACCTTGCCGGAACGCTGGCGGTGCTCGCGGGACTGTCCGCGGCGGCGCTCGGGTTCCCCGGGGGGGACGCGCTCGCCGCGCTCTTCGTCGCGGCTCTCGTGATCGCCGCTGCCATGCGCCTGCTCCGACGCAATGTGCACGTGCTCATGGATCAGACGCCGGTGGACGCGGAGGACGCTGCCCGCGCGTCGATCGACGCGCTCGACCCTCCGGTGGAGCTCAGGCGGCTCCGCGTGCGCGAATCGGGCGGCGGGCACTTCGCGGACGTCGTCATCGGAATCGCGCCGGGTGCCGCGGTCGGACAGGGCCATGCCGCGGCGGATCGGGTGGAGGACGCGGTTCGCGAACGGCTTCCTCATGCGGACGTCGTCGTGCACGTGGAGCCGCGGAGCGCAGATGCCGAGATCCGCGAACGTGCTCTGGCGGCGGCTCTCTGCGTTCCGCAGGTTCGTGAGATCCACAACCTCGCCGTCCTCGAGGTGGACGGCCGCATCGAGGTCTCGCTCCATCTGAAGCTTCCGGGCGATCTCGAGCTCGGGGGAGCGCACGACATCGCGGAGGAGGTCGAGCGTGCGATTCTCTCGGCGGTGTCCGAGGTCGAGGACGTGCGTACGCACCTCGAGCCGCTCACCGAAGCCGCCGCGGCGCGCGAGGTCGACGTCGATGTCCGCGCCGTCGAGCAGGTCGTCCGGGCGGTGACCGGGAATCCACCTCGCGAGCTCCGCTTCGTGGTGACCGACGACGGCCTCGTCGCCTTCCTCACGCTTGGTCTCGGTGGAGAGGCGTCCCTCTCGGATGCCCATGCTCTGGCCAGCGCAGTCGAAGAGCGCGTGCGTGAGGCGGTGCCGGGCATCGCGGACGTCGTGGTGCACACGGAGCCGTGAAGCTCTGCATGTTCCATCCGCTCGACCATCCGATGAAGCGCGGGTGGGTAGGGCGCATCGACGGCGCGCACGTGATTCAGCTGGCGGCGCAGACGCTGCAAGCGTTCTTCACGGGAGGAGGCTCGGCGCGGGAGCATGCCGTCTTCCCGCTCGCGGGAGTCCAGCTGTTGACGCCCGTTCTCCATCCTCCGGCGGTTCGCGTCTTCGACGACCAGCGCTACTTCTGCTTCGCGAACCCTGCGGCGATCTTCGGACCGGATCGCGGTGATCGGTGACACCGTGTCACAAGGCAGGCTTGCCGTTCTTCCGCGTGTGGGGGCCGTCGTCGGGGACGAGGGCCGGCTGGGCGGCTTCACGGCTGTCGTCGACTGGCGGCGACCTGCCCTCGGCCCGCCGAAGGATCGCGACTTCGCGCTCGCGCTCGGCCCGGTCGTCGTAACGCCGGACGAGCTCGCACCGGAGGGACTGGCAGCGATCGTCAGGGTCGACGGGCAGGAGCGCCTGCGGGCTTCGTTCGGGGGCTTCGACTGGGAAGAGGCGCGAGCGCATGCAGCCGAAGGGACGTCGCTTCGCGCGGGGGACCTCCTCCTCGGGGCGCCGCTCGAGCTCGTGGACGGTCTCGCACCAGGGAGTGCGGTCGAGCTCGAGGTGGACGGAGTCGGCGTGCTGACGCAGAGCGTCGCGCCATGAAGGTCGTCCTCGACTGGGACGGCACCGTCACCGAGACCGACGGGCTCCACCTCGTGCTGCTCGAGTTCGGCGACGAGAAGATCTACGACGCCGCGGAGAACAAGCTCGGGCGCGATCTCACGCTGCACGAGGTCATCGCGATCGAGTTCGAAAGCGTTCGCGCGCCGCTCGAGGAGGTTGTTGCCTGGATGGTGGAGAACGTCAGGATTCGCGACGGGTTCGCGGAGCTCGTACAGCAGCACCGCCCGCTGATCGTCTCGAGCGGCTTCCACGAGCTCATCGAGCCGATCCTCGACCGCGAGGGGCTCGAGGTAGAGGTCGTTGCGAACCGGATCGAGGCACGGCCGGACGGCTGGCGATCGCAGTTCAGGAACGCGGATCCCTGTTCGCTCTGCGGCCAGCCGTGCAAGCGTGCGGACGTCGCCGGCCTCGGAGACTTCGCGTACGCGGGCGACGGTTTCTCGGACCGCTGTATCGCGCTCGCGGCAGCGCGCGTCTTCGCTCGCGACGGCCTGGCGGGGTATCTCGAATCGCGCGGCGTCCCGTTCGAGCCCTTCGAGGACTTCCACGACCTGATTCGCGCGCTCTGAGTGCTGCTCGAGGTCCCGCAGCCGTACGACTTTCACCTTTCGACCGTTCGCTTCCGTGACTTCGGCACGGACGGGGCGACGGTATGGCACGACGGTGGCCTGCATCGCGTGGTCGCCGGTCGCGAGATCCGCATAGAGCCCGCGTCCGGTGGGGTTCGCGTCGATCCCGGGAGCCCCGACTCGGCGACCGAAGTGTCGCGCCTCCTCGGGCTCCCGTTCGAGCTGGATCCTTTTCGGGAGTGGGCCGCTCGGGACCCGGCGCTCGCGCCGATCGTGGAGCTGCTGGTCGGCTTCCGGCCGACGCTGAACCCGCGCCCTTTCGAGGCGCTCGTCGTCGCCATCACGACACAGCAGATCTCTCTGCGGGCGGCTGCAGCCATCCGCGGCCGATTCGTGCAGCGCTACGGCGTTCGGCACGAGGTCGCGTGGGAGTTTCCGGGTCGGGAGGTGGTCGCGCGAGCGGATCCCCGAGACTTCCCTGCGCTCGGGTTCTCACGGAAGAAAGCCGAGTACGTGATCGGTCTCGCACGCTCCGACCTCGACCTCGAGGCGCTCGCCGTACTTCCCGACGAAGACGTGATAGCGACGCTGACCGCCGTTCCGGGGCTCGGGCGCTGGACGGCGGACTGGTTCCTCGCCCGCCATCTGGCGCGCCCGCACGCCTGGCCGGCCGGCGACCTCGGCGTGCGGAAGGCCGTGTCCACGTTTTACGCTGACGGCCGCCCGCTCTCGATCCCGGAGGTCCGCGCCATGAGTGATCGCTTTGCTCCGTTCGAGAACCTCTCCGCCCAGTTCTTGCTGGCGGGCGCGAGGCTGGCGGGATGACGGTCAGGCGGGCGACGCCGGAGGACTTCGACGCGATTGCCACGCTCTGGCGCGAGTTCGACCACGAGATCCCTCCGCCGACGCACGAGGGCCCCGCCGATCCCGAGAAGGAGCTCGCCGAGATCGCGGAGATCCTCGAGAACGAGATCGCGTTCGTCGCGCTCGGCGACGACGGCAATCCGGTCGGGTTCGCGCTCGCCCGTGAGCGGGCTCCGGGCTTCGGCACGCTCACCGATCTCTTCGTGGATCGCGACGATCGCCGCAGCGGTGTCGGGACGGAGCTGATGCGCGAGGTGCTCGCGGCGCTTCGCGAGCGTGGGGTCGAGCAGCTCGACCTCGAGGTCGTCGCGGCGAACTCGGGTGCGCGGTCGCTCTACGCACGCTGGGGCCTGCGCGACGAGGTCGTCGTCATGACCGGCTCGGTGGCGGATCTCGAGGCGAAGCTGGGCAGCCAGGAGGCCTCGTCCTTCGGCTCGATCCACCTGCAGTCCGACAACGTGAGCGCGGTCGAGCATGCGGTGCGGCAGTTCGTGCCGCGCCTTCCCGGCGGCTCGCGCGGCTCGCTCGTCGCCCCGCCGCGGAACGGCTGGGTCACCGTCTATGACGATGTTTGCGACCGCAACCCGGACATGCTGCGCCGGCTCGCGCGCGAGCTGTCGGATCGGATCGGCGCCGTGACGCTGCTCCTCGGTGTCGAGCGGGACGAGCTCCTGCGGATGATCCTCTTCGAGCGCGGGCGCATCGTGGACGAGTACCTCTCGGTCCCCGAGTTCTACGGGCCGCTTCCGCCGGGAGACGTCGTCGGGCTCGCTGCCAATCCGAGGGTCGTGTCACGCCTCACGGGAGCCGATCCCGAGGCTGTGCGTCGAATCGCGATTACCGCCTCCGCCCCTGCCGACCTCGATCCCGCTCGGGACCTCCTCGTGGAGCTTGCAGGCGTGCTCGGCGTCTCCGGTGCGGAGCACGGCTACGCGGACGCGAAGGACATCGAAGGCGCCATTCGAATCGAGCGCGGATGAAGGTGATGCTCCTCCACGCCTGGCCGCCCGACGAGACGATGTGGGTTAGGCAGGTCACCGCTCTCGAGCGCTCGGGTTTCGAGGCGTTTGCTCCGCGTCTGTATGGGCGCGGCGCGTCGATCGACGGCTGGGCGGCGCGGCTTCTGGAAGAGCTCGATGGCCCCTTTGTCGTGGTCGGGGCGTCCATGGGTGGGTATTGCGCGCTTGCACTCGCGCGGCGTGCGCCCGAACGCGTCGTCGGCATGGTGCTCGCAGGCTCGAAGGCAACGGCCGACGAGATGGAGCGCCGCGTCTATCGCAACGAGCTGATCGCCCGCCTGCGGGAGAAGGGCGTCCCCGAGGATCTCGACACGCACGTCGACGCGCGGGATCTCGCGGTGGCACAGGAGGCGATGCGTGACCGGCTCGACCTTTCGGGTGTCGCCGCGTCGTTCGGAGGGCCGCTCCTGGTCTGTGTCGGGGACGGCGACGAGATCGTCTCGCTCGACGAGGCGCGGGAGCTGGCGGACAGCGCCCTCCGCGGCTCGTTGGAGGTCTTCGAGAGGACAGGGCATCTGCTCACGATCGAGCAACCGTTGCGCTTCAACGACCTGCTTCTCGACTTCCTCCAGCAGTGGAAGGAGCCGGGCGAGGCGCGAGCCGTACCGCTTCGAGGTGTGCGGTGACGGCTTCGTCGACGTCGAGCGGGTAGGGATGGCCGAGCGCGTCGCCGACCTCGGTCGCGACTCGCCTGAAGAGCGCGGTCGTGCGGAAGAGCGCGTCCCAGTTGTCCTCGAGGTCGGCCCCGACGTAGGTGCCGGCGAGCTCTGAGCCGAGGTCGGGGCGGAGGTAGCGTTCGAGCCCTCGCCCGTACGCTCCCGGACGCAGCGACCAGTCGTGGTCGAGCTCGATCCGCCACTCGAGCATGCGTCTCAGGGCGACGTGCTTGGCGTCGTAGTCGAGCACGAACTTCGCGAAGACGACCTCGCCGCGCCAGAGAGCCTTGGCGACGTACGTCGTGTCCCACCAGAACTCCTCGACGATCGCCCGGTACTCCGCTGCCGATCGGGGGTCGGGGGATGTGTGCTCGGTAGGTCGGTGCGGACCAGGACGATGTCCTTGCGTCCTTGTCGAGGAGGACGCGGTAGCCGACGTCGAGATCCTCGGGCAGCACGTCGTGCTCCGAGACGCGCTCGAGAAGAGTTGACGGCCAGACGGTGTAGTCCACCTTGACGCCGTCGGCGTAGACGACTCCGCAGAAGGTCGTCGTCGATCCGTAGACCTCGTGCTCGTCGCCCCAGCGTGCGAGCGGCCGGCCGTAGGTGGAGAGCCACGCGTCGTCGGCGAAGAACGCGCGCGGGTCGTCGACGGCGACGATCAGGTCGTAGTCGGACAGGGCGTCGACGGACTTGTCCGCCCGTGCGCGAGAGCTCGTGAGGATGAGCGCGCGGATCCGTGGGTCGCCCTCACCCCAGTCGACCAAGCGCGCGAGCACGCCTTCCTGCTCGGGCAGCGAGAGCATCAGCGCGCAGCCATCTCGAGGAACGCCTGGCAAAGCGCTCTTCCGTGCTCGTTCCACCCGTCGATGCGGGCTCGTGTCGCGGCGAGGAAGTCGTCGGCAGGCGAGGGCAGGTCATGCGGATCCTCGGCCGTCCAGGCTTGCACCATGTCGAACGTCACCTCCGCGTGGAACTGGATCCCCCAAGCGCGCTCGCCGGCCCGGAACGCCTGCGTGCAGACGATCGCTTCGGGCGAGCTCGGTCGCGCCGCCCGGGATGTCGAAGGTGTAGTGGTGCCACTGGAACGCGCTCGAACTTCGGCGGCAGCACGCCGAGCACCGCATCGTTTCGTCCCGCCTGAGTCAGCTCGACGTCGAACCAACCCGACCTCGGGCTCACGCGCAGGTCCGACTCTCGCGCCGGCCGCCCGGGCGAGCATCTGGGCGCCGAGGCAGACTCCGAGCACGGGAACGTTCTCGGCGAGCGCCTCCCGCAGGACCTTCTCTTCCGCTCCAGCCAGCCGAAGCGCTCGTCCTGGTCCGGGTGCATCGAGCCCCCGAACACCATCGCGGCGCCGTAGCTCGAGACCGGCTGCGGCAGACCGCCGAGGGGGACGACCCAGCGCTCCAGCTCGTGCCCCGCTGCCTCGACGACCTCGTCGAAGACTCCGCCCGGAACGCTCGGCCCGTGCGTGACGGACAGGACCCGCACGGCCGCGACTCTAGCCAGTCACCTGTGGACGCATCGGCGCACTGTTGTCACGTCTGCAGTGCCAGGCACTGTTAAGACGGCCGCCGCGGTCAGAACAGCGTCGGCGCCAGCGGCGGAGGCTCGATGCCACCGGCTGCCGGCAAGCCCGCTTCGTCGAGCAGGCCGCGAAGGAGGACTGCGCTCCGAGGCGCGAAGTCGTCGCGGTTGTTGTTGAACAGCACGTAGACCTCGTCCGCGTCCTCGGCGAGGCCGCCGAGCTTCTCGACCCACTCCGCGAGCTCTCCTGGCGAGTACATCCAGTTGAACCGGTCCGACGACTTCTCGGCCTTGATGTTCCAGGTCTTGACGTTGCGGCCGTGGAAGCGGACGTACGCGACCCGGTGCGTCGCGGCCGCGACCGGAGGAAGGACGTTCGAGGCGCGGGTCGGAGGTGCGTCGACCGAGACGTAGGCGAGACCGTGCCGCTCGAGGAAGTCCAACGTGTCGGCTCGCTCGTCTTCTTCGAGCCACGAGCGATGCCGGAACTCGACCAGCGGGACGAGAGGATCGAGCAGGTCGCGGACGTTCGACAGCTCCTCCTTCGCTTCGTCCGACTTGACGAAGCGTGGGTGGTACTGGAGGAGGATCCCTTTGAGCTTCCCCGAGAGCTCGAGCGGCTGAACGGACGCGCGGAAGTCGGCGAACGCGCGCTCCTGCTCCGCCTCCTCGTGCCCCGTCATGGTCGCGTGCGCCTTCACGTGGAAGACGAACTCCGGAGGTGTCCGCTGTGCCCAGCGGCCGGTCACGTCCGGATCGGGAAGGTGGTAGAAGGGCGAGTCGACCTCCACCGTGTCGAAGCGCTCGGCGTAGTAGCCGAGCCGCGCCTTCGGGGACGAGACGCCGCGTGGATACCAGTGCTTGAGCAGCCCTTCGTCCGCGAAGCTGCACGTGCCGAGGCGGATCGTCGCGGGCATGGCCAGAAGCGTAGGGGCCGGGCATGCCCGGCCTGTGCTCTTGCGAACATCCCTGAAGCAGTCCGCTTCGCGGCCTGTAGGGGCCGGGCATGCCCGGCCCTGTGCCTTGCGCAAGAGCGGGATCCGCTCGCGCGGATCCCGCTCGCGCGAACATCCCTGAAGCAGTCCGCTTCGCGGCCTGTAGGGGCCGGGCATGCCCGGCCCCTACTGCAGCGGAGCTCTAGCGCTTGCGGATGACCCGGCTCGCGACGGTGAACCCGTTGGTCGTCGGGTTCACGCACGGCACCGGCGCGATCGCTGCGCCGATCGTCGTGCACAGAGCCGGCGAGGCGCCGGCCGCAGCTGCGACGTTAGCCCGGAAGAGAACTCCCGTCCTCGCGCGGAACGTGTAGGCGCCGCTCGCCGACGTGCGCGCGGTTCCGAGCCGCCTCAGGCGATTCGAGCGCGGGCCGCCGAAGATCGAGACCGTCGCGCCGGCACGAGCCTGGCCGCCCTGCGTCACGCGGCCGGTCACGACGGCTCCGACGCCTCTCACGCCGGACCTCCTCGCCGCGACCGAGATCGCTCCCGGAGCGATAGCGGCGGGTGAGGCCACCGTTGCAGTCGCGTTGATCTGGCCGACCCCCGGTCGGTACGGCGTCCAGAACGCCACCCACGCGCCGGGTGACGCGCTGAAGACACCGTTGATGGTGAGCTCGGCGCTATAGAGCTTCGCCCCGAACGTCGCGCGGCCGGGCGTTCCCACCGGGATGTCCGGTGGCGGCAGACACACCTGGATGAACGCGGGCCCGAGGGCTGCCTGTGCTCCCGAGGTCGCAACCAGGTACGCGGGAACGGGCAGAGTCTGACCCGCGGCACTGAGCACCATCACCCAGGACGCGAGAGGCGTGACGGTTCCGAGGCACGCAGCCTGGCTCGCTGGTGCGATCTGCCCGGGTGCCGCGACGATCAGGTTGCCCTCGAGCGGCAGGTCCGCTCCGGCGAGATCGAGTGCCTTGACGATCGCGCGGACAGGGCCGAGAGACGTGCCCGGAGCCTGCGTCGTCGTCAGCGTCGTCCCGCTCGGGACGAAGATCCGCACGCTCGCAGTCGGATCGTCGTTCGGGTCGAGCGTCGCCTTGACCGTGGCCGAGGTGCCGGCTTGCCGTACCTCCAGCTTCGCTGTCGTGTACGCGGCGTACGCCGCCGGAACGGCGACGACTGCCGCGACGCACGCAAGCGCAGCCGCGATCGTCCAGATACGTCGTTTCATGCATTCCCTCCTCGAGTCGGTGCTTGTCGTTCTCTAGCCCTTGGCATGCAGGAGCTTGCTCGCCTTCACCCACTCCTTGTTGTCGTAGCGGTAGAGATACACGTGCTCCATCGGGCGGTAGTCGGTGCGCGAGGTCTGAAGGCGAATGCCTGGGAGTAGGAACGGGTTCTTCGTGAGGTTGAGGCTCTGCGCGGCGCGCAGGAGGCTCGCTCTCGTGAGATTCGGCCCGGCCTTGCGCAACGTCTCCACCATCGTCCAGGCGACCGTCATCCCGTACCAGTTGTAGACGTCGGTCATCCGCCCCGACGGGTTGTACCTCCGCATGACCTCGCGATAGAGGGCGACCGTAGGGTCCTTCCTCCAGATCGGGTCGTTCGGGTTCTTGACGAACGCGATCGAGAGAGCGCCCTTCGTCAGCTCGGGCGCGTTGGTGCGGGCGATCGCCATGATGCCCGGCTCGATCGAGACGGAGGCGATGTACAGGCGGGGCTTCCACGCGAGCTTGTGCGCAGAGACCACCGCCTGGATGAAGAACTTCGGCGTCGCGAAGAGCATCAGGGTGTCGGCGCGCGACGACTTCAGCTTCGCGATCTGCGAGGTGACGTCCGAGCCGGTGAACTCGTACGACTGCTGGGCGACGATCTTCGGCCCCTTGCCGGCGATCGCTCGCGTAAGGCCCGTGAGCATGTCGCGACCGAGCTCCGTGTTCTCGTACAGGACGGCGACGCGCGCGCGAGGACGCGTCTGCGCGAGGTTCTTCCCGTAGACGTCTCCTTCACCGCGGTAGCTCATCAGGAAGCCCATCGTCCACGGGTACTGGGCGAAGCTGCGCCCGATCGCCTGCGAGCCGTCGGCAGCGAAGAGCTGGGGCACCTTCTGCGCGTTCAGGTACTCGCGGATCGCGAGGCTGTTCGCAGTGCCGACGGTGTTGAAGACGGCGAACACCTTGTCCTGCTCGACGAGCTTGCGGGTCTGCTGCACCGTTTGTGCCGGGTTGTAGGCGTCGTCGTAGAAGGTGTACGTGATCCTCCGGCCGTGCACGCGGGTCGTCTCGTTCACGTGGTCGAAGTACGCCTTCGCGCCTGCCCCGACGGATCCGAACGCTGCCGCCTCCCCCGTGAGCGGGACGGTGCCGCCGATGAGGATGGTCGCGGGCGTGAGGCCGGGCTCCTGCGTCGAGCCAGCCCCCGCCCCGGCGACGACGACGAGTGCGCCGAGCGTTGCGCCCAGGAGCCGGAGCATCACTTCGTGACCTGCTTCCGGAGGCCGGGGAGCGTAAGCACGGCATTGCCGACCCGCACCCGGGCGGTCGGCGGCATCGGGCAGGTCGAGATACAGGAGGTTCGAGGGCGACTGCGCGAGCGAGGACGACCCGAGCGTGAGCGTCAGCCGCGATCCGCGGGGGACGAAGGTCGCCTGGCTCGCGAGCCTCACGGTGACCTTCTGCACTCCCTGCTTGGTGGGAGCTCCTCCCGCGCTGACGACGATCTCCTTGCCCTGCGGTGTGCGCGCGGTCAGGACGGCGACGAGACGTGACCAGCCGCCGCTCGCGGCCACCGTGGCGGTGACCGTCGGTGAGCCGTAGACCTCGATCGCGCTGCGGAGGGGAGCGCTTCTGCGCACGAGCTTGCCGGTTCGCGCAAAGGTCGTCACACCCGGAAACGCGACCGTGGTCCGGGTCGTACCCGGCTGCGACGTCGGCCCAGGTCAGCGGCCCACCGGTGAATCCTTCCGGCGCCAGCGCGAACGCGGTCGCCGGGCGAGCGCAGGGGGTCGCGCCGAGGTAGCAGTCGTAGAACGCGCGAACCTGGCTCAGGAGGTAGCCGGTGTCGGCGGCCGGGAAGGTCGAGGGAGCATGTCCGTGGAGGCCGAGGTAGAGCGCCTTAGGCCCGCGCAGGCGCTTGAACGCGAGCGTCCCCTGGTCGATTCCGAACAGGAAGTCACGTCGCCCCTGCGCCATGAAGACGGGGGTCGTGATCGATCCGAGCTTCGCGAGGCTCGAGCGCTCGGTCGTCCATGGACGGACGGCAGCCACGTTCCCGGCGAACGCCGCCAGTGTCAGCGGAGCCAGGGACGGATCGCGTTTCGCCTCGGGAACCGAGCCGGCGAGGCCGGCGACGAGCCCGGACTTCACAAGGCCCTGCGGCATCAGCGCGGTGTAGAAGTCCGTCCACGTCTGGACTGTGACGACCGCTCCCCAGGGCACGCCCGCGACGAGCGAATTGAACGCCGCGCCGCCTCCGAGCGAGTATCCGAAGGCGCCGATTTTCGCGTCAGCGACGTCCGGCCGGGCGGCGAGCCACGCGTGCGACGGCTCGAGTGTCTGCGATCTCGCGCGGCCCGTCGACCGAGACGAGCCCACCTGACTGCCCGTGACCGCGCGCATCGACGGTAAGGAGCGACGTAGCTCGAGCCCGACGAATCCCGAGCCCTCGATGAGCGTGTTCATCTCCTGCTTGCTTCCGCCGATGCCGTGCAGCAACATCGACGGCCGGCCACCCTCCTGCGGGCGTCGCGCCGTCGGGCAGGTAGAGCGTCCCGCTGATCGAGACGCCGTCGTCCATGGGAATCGACACGGTCTGCTTCGAGAAGGCCGCCGATCCGGACGCGTTCCCGACGAACAGGACGACGGCGGCGGCCAGACCCAGGCTCCAGGTCTTCAGCACGCTCGAAGGGTAGACGAGGAATGTGAGCGGGCGCTCCCGGCGGCCGCCGTAGAATCCCGCGGATGGACTCGCGCCCGATCGGCGTCTTCGACTCGGGGATGGGCGGCCTGACCGTCCTGCACGAGTGCCTCGTCTCCCTCCCGCACGAGGACTTCGTCTACCTCGGGGACGGCGCACGGCTCCCGTACGGGCCGCGTCCGCTCGAGGAGATCCGACGCTTCGCGGCCGAGATCGCCGGATACCTGGAGCGGCAGGGCGTGAAGCTGATCGTGGCCGCCTGCAACTCCGCCACGGCTGCGGCGCTGCCGGAGCTCCAGCGCAGCCTCTCGCTCCCTGTCGTCGGCGTGCTTGCGCCGGAGGCGCATGCGGCCGTTCTCGCGACGCGCAACCGCCGCATCGGGCTCCTCGCGACCGAGGCGACGGTTGCGAGCGGTCGGTATGTCGAGCTCGTCGGGGCGCTCGACGCGGGCGTCGACGTCTTCGCGGTCGCCTGCCCCCGCCTCGTGCCCCTGATCGAGGGGCCCGACCCCTTCGGTGACGAGACGACGGAGGCAGTCCGCGGCTACGCCGTCGCGCTGAAGGATCTCCACGTCGACACCGTGATCCTCGGCTGCACGCACTACCCGCTCATCCGGCCGATCTTCCAGCGCATCTTCGGGCGCGAGGTCACGCTGGTCTTCTCCGCCGACGAGACGGCGCGGGAGGTCGCCGAGACGCTGGCCCGGAAGCGGATCGAGAACGACACGTCGCGGGAGGGCACGTACCGGTTCCTCACGACCGGGGACCCTGCGCTCTTCCGCGAGATGGGGAAGCGGTTCCTCCAGCTCCCGATCCCGGTTGCCGAGCACGTCGAGGTCGCGACCCTGGAGGCCGCAGCGTGAGGCCCGACGGTCGTAGGACGGCGCAGCTTCGTCCTCTCGAGGTGAAAACGGACTTCCTCGAGCAGCCGCACGGCTCGGTGCTCTACGGGCAGGGAAAGACCCTCGTTCTCTGCACCGCGACCGTCGAGGAAGGGGTGCCGCGCTGGCTCAAGGGAAGCGGCCGAGGGTGGATGACCGCGGAGTACTCGATGCTCCCCGCGTCGACCGGCGAGCGGACGCAGCGGGCGGTCTCTCGCGGGCGCCCGGACGGGCGAACCGTTGAGATTCAACGTCTGATCGGGCGCGCGCTCCGGTCCGTGTGCGACTTCGAGGCGCTCGGCGAGCGGACGCTCTGGCTCGACTGCGACGTGCTCCAGGCCGACGGTGGAACCCGCTGTGCATCGATCACCGGCGTCTGGATCGCGGCCCGGCGCGCACTCGATCGCTTCGGGCTCTCGAAGGCTCTCGAGGGGTCGGTGGCAGCGGTCTCGGTTGGGATCGTCGGGGGCGAGGCGGTGCTCGATCTCGACTACGTGGAGGACTCCTCGGCGGAGACGGACATGAACGTCGTCATGACGGGCGACGGCGCGCTGGTCGAGGTGCAGGCGACGGCCGAACGAGACCCGTTCTCGCGGGAGCTGCTCGATCAGCTGCTCGATCTCGCGGCGGGAGGGATCGAGGATCTGACTGCGGCACAGCTCGACGCCGCCGCGGTCGCGCGCGCGTGAAGCTGGTTCTCGCGTCGCGCAACCCGAACAAGCTCCGCGAGCTTCGGCGCGCGCTTCCCGAGTGGGAGATCGAGCTCCTGGACGCATCGGACGAGCCGGTCGAAGACGGTGCGACATTCCTCACCAACGCGCGGATCAAGGCGCGCCACGGGCGGCTGCACGTTCAGCCCGGCGAGTGGGTCGTAGGCGAAGACTCGGGGATCGAGGTGACGGGGCTGGGTGGCCGCCCGGGCGTCGAGTCGGCGCGCTGGGCCTCCGATGGTGTCGCCCGACTGCTCGGTGAGCTCGCCGGGGTCGAGGATCGGCGGGCTCGCTACGTGTGCGAGCTGGTGGTGCTCTTGCCCGACGGCTCTGAGGTGCAGGCGACGGGGAGGCTGGAAGGCGAGATCGCCGAGGAGCGTCGGGGCGAGGAGGGGTTCGGGTACGACCCGATCTTCGTGCCGAGCGGCGAGTCGCGAACGGTCGCCGAGCTCGGTGATGACTGGAAGGCCGAGCATTCACATCGCGCCCAGGCGGCGCGTGCGCTCGCAGCGATGCTGCCCAGTAGCGTGGTAGCGTCGCGCGATGGACGCCAAGCAGGCGCTGACTGAGCTCAGTCAGCTCTCGTCGCAGGTGGAGCGCGCGGTCGTGCTGGACGAGAGCGGCGCGCTGCTCGCTTCGACGGACGATGCCGGCGACTCGCTGAGCCGAGCAGCGCTCGACCTGCTCGCGGCAGCGGGGGAGCTTCACGCCTCGGCGGACGAGGTGACACGGGCTGAGGTGGAGCTCGCCGAAGGCGGGCTCTTCGTGCTCCGCGAGGAAGGTCGCACGATCGCCGCAACCACGGGCCCGAATCCCACCTCGGGGCTGGTCGCATACGACCTGCGGACGTGCTTGCACGGGATCGAGCAGGAGAAGCCGAAGCCGAAGCGGCGACGGGCGACGAAGAAGCCGAAGGACGAGACGGACGCGTGAGCCGCCTGCTGCGCCTGGCGGTTCTCATCGGCGTCGTGGTCTGGGCGTGGCGTCACTTCGTCAGCGGCCGCGAGCCGCACGAACGGGCGAGCATCTCGTTTTCCGACGGATCGGCACTCGTGCTCGAGCCGGGGTCGCCCGAGTTCGAGCGACTCGCGGCCATCGCTCGCTCCGCCCTCCGATGACCGACGAGGCACTTGGGCGCCTGCTCGTCGAGCGGGCGCTGCTCGAAGGCGACTTCGTGCTGCGCTCCGGGAAGCGCTCGTCCTGGTACCTCGACAAGTACCGGTTCGAGACCGAACCGGGGGTGCTGCGTGCGGTGGGGGAGAGTCTCGCCGAGGCGGTACGAGAGTTCGAGCCGAACGCTGTGCGACTCGCGGGGCCTGCTCTCGGCGCCGTCGCGTTGGCAGCTTCGGCATCGCTGACGTCCGGCCTGCCGTTCATCATCGTGCGCGGTGAAGCCAAGGAATACGGCACGGCGAATCGCATCGAGGGCCCCTTCGAGCCGGGCGAGCTCGTGTGCCTCCTCGAGGACGTCGTCACGACCGGCGGCGCTCTCGCGGAGTCGGTGTCGGCTCTTCGGGACGCGGGTCTCGAGGTCCGAAACGCCGTCTGCGTGGTCGATCGGGAGGAGGGTGGCTCGGACGCTCTCGCGCGCTTCGGCGTGCGGTTGCGGGCGCTCTTTCGCGCCGCCGACCTCCTGGAACTGCGAAAAACCGCCGCAAACCGCGATGGTTGAGCCAAAAGAGAAGGGGTGTTAGGGTCCTCGGTCCCCTACACACCCAGATTCCGACATTAGGAGGAGGGACAGTGACAAAACAGGATTTCGTGGACGCCGTCGCCGATAGGGCGGGGATGTCCAAGCGCGACGCCGGCGCTGCGGTAGACGCCGTGCTCGACACCATCACCTCGACCCTGAAGAAGGGTGACTCGGTGACCTTCACCGGGTTCGGCAAGTTCTCGACCTCGGCGCGTGCGGCGCGCATGGGGGTCAACCCGCGCACCGGCCAGCGCGTGCAGATACAGGCGACGACCGTCCCGAAGTTCTCGGCCGGCAGCGCCCTCAAGTCCGCGGTCAAGAGCGGCTAGGCCCGGGCTTCACTCGCAGGGTTTCGGAGGGGCCGCCGCGAGGCGGCCCCTCGGCGTTGTGCGCTCGTCGCCGCGAAACATCGCGCACGAGCTCTTGAGATACGAACATATGTTCGATAGTCTCGTCGGCCATGCAGCTCACGTTCGACGCCGCCGATCGGCTCGTCGAGCTCGTGCAGGCTCGGCGTGGGCCCGTTGCGCCCGAGGACGCTGCGCACGTGCTCTTCGCGCTCGAGCGGGCGCCTGCTGCGCTTGCTCGCTCGCTGCTCGAGGACGTCGTCGAGGGCGACGCCCGGCTCGCCTGGCTCGGCGCACGCGTCGGGCTGACCGACCCGCCGCACGCGGAGACGCTCATCGAGGATGCCGAGTTCGTCGTCTTCGACCTCGAGACGACCGGGCTCTCCGCGAGCCGGAATCGGATGTGCGAGATCGGAGCAGCCCGAGTACGCGCTCTCGAGATCGACGAAACGTTCGAGACGCTCGTCAACCCTGGCTCGCCGCTGCCGACCTACATCGCCGCGCTGACCGGGATCCGTGACCACGACCTACGAAGAGCACCGCGCGCCGAGCTGGCCGTCCGCCGCTTCCTCGCCTTTGCAGGAGACGCTCCGCTCGGTGCGCACAACGCGCGCTTCGACATGGCGTTCCTCGAGCACGAGGTCCTGCGGCTCACCGGCAAGCGAGTCGCCGCGCCGGTCGTCGACACCGTCTGGCTCGCGCGTCGACTCCTGCAGCGCCGCAGCGAGCGGTTCTCGCTCGCCTGGCTCTCGCACTTCTTCGGGACGTCGACGAGCCCCTGCCACCGGGCGCTCCCCGATGCGCTTGCGACCGCGGAGATCCTCGTCTCGCTGCTCGGCCTCGCCCAGGAGCGCGGGGCTCGGACTCTCTCGGAGGTCCTGGAATTGGCCGCACCGCGAGCGCGCAAGCTGCACTCCAAGCGGTCGCTGATCGCCGGCGCCCCGACCGGCCCGGGCGTCTACTTGTTCCACGACCGGAACGACCTCGTCCTCTATGTGGGGAAAGCGCGCGACCTCCGGGCGCGGCTCCGCTCGTACTTCTCCGGCTCCCGGCAGCGGCCGGCAGTCGAGGCTGCACTCGGAGCACTGGAGCGCGTGGAGTGGCGCCAGCTCGGCTCGGAGCTCGAGGCTGCACTCGAGGAGCTGCGGCTGATCCGCGAGCTGCGACCGCCGGCAAACGCGCGCGTCGGACGACCGGAGCGGTGCGCATATCTCGGTCGGCGTGGCGACCGCTGGGTGGTCCTCTCGGAGCCCGGCCGCTACGGGCCGATCCGGAGCAAGAACCGCGCCCGCGCCGTGGCGCGTGCGCTCGACGGCTTCGAGGGCGAGGATCCCGCGGACGCGCTTCCCGCCGCTCCGGGCGAAGCTGCGGCGTTACGCCACGGACCTCCGCTTCGAGGACGCGGCGCGGGTGCGCGACCGGCTGAAGGCGCTCGAGGACGCTGTCCAGCGGTTTGCCGAGCTCGACCGGCTGCGTGACGTACGCATCTGTGTCCTCGCTCCCGCGCGAGAGCCTGGCTTTCGGCGCGCGTTCTTCGTCGCTGCCGGACGACTTGCCGCGGTGCGGACGATTCCCGATTGGAGTTGCAGGCCGGCTCGAGTTGGAGGCTGGGATCGCCGAGGCGAGGCTCGCCGAGCCCTCGTTCGCACCCGAGCACGCCGACGAGCTGCTGGTCGTCGCGAGCTTTCTGAAGCGTCCGGGCCCCGAGCTCCGCGTCGTCCCGCTGGACGCCGAAGAGATCCTGGCCGCGTGACGCGCGCGGTCCCGGGAGGTGCGTAGCCTTGGGACATGGACGTTGCCCCGTTCCCCGACCGGCTCGCCGCAGCAGTCGAACGCAAGCGGAGCCAGCTCGTCGTCGGGCTCGACCCGCGGCTCGACGTCCTTCCGATGGAGCTTCGCGGAGAGGCGGTCCTCGGCCGTGCGGCGGCTGCCAGCGCGGTCGCGCGCTTCTGCAAGGGAATCGTGGACGCGGTCGGCCCGTACGTGGTTGCGGTCAAGCCGCAGGCGGCCTTCTTCGAGGCGCTCGGCTCGGACGGGATGCGCGCGCTCGAGGAGGTCTGCGCCTACGCGCGGTCGATCGGCCTCCTCGTGATCCTCGACGCCAAGCGTGGAGACGTGGGCTCGACGTCACGCGCATACGTCGCCGCGTACCTCGAGCCGAACGAGGACGGCGTGCCCCTCGCCGACGCGATGACGGCGAGCCCCTACCTCGGGCTCGACTCGGTCGAGCCGTTCCTCGCAGCTTGCAGGAGACACGGCTCGGGCGTCTTCTTCCTCGTCCGCACTTCGAACGCGGGTGCCGCCGACGTCCAGGACGCCGTCCTCTCGGACGGCCGGCCGCTGTGGCAACACCTCGCGACGCTCGTGCACGAGTGGGGGCAACCACTCGTCGGGGAAGGAGGCATGTCGAGCGTCGGTGCCGTCGTCGGCGCCACCTTGCCGCGCGCGGTCTCGGAGGCTCGGCGGCTGCTGCCCCAGACGCCGCTCCTTCTTCCCGGGGTCGGGGCGCAGGGGGCGACGCCGGCCGACGTCGCCCGAGCGTTCACGAGCGGACCTGCAAGCGCGCTGGTGACCGCTTCCCGCTCCATCATCTTCGCGTTCCGCGACACCGAGGACGACTGGCGGGTGGCCGCGGCCGGGGCTGCAGAAAGGCTCTCGTCTCAGGTGTGGGCTGCCTCCGGTTGGTGACGACGCCATGTCGGCAACGTAAGGCAGCGGCCGCGAAGCGGACGCCTTTAGGGATTTGCGCGCCAACGTTGTGCGTGCGATCGGAATCGCGCGCTAGCGGATTCCGATCTTGCGTATTAGCTAGTGTTCCGCGCCGGTGATGCGCCGGGCTTCAGTCGCCGTCGTCGCCCTCCTGGCTGTCCTCGCAACTCCGGTTCAGGCCTCGAGCAGCGCAGCCGACCCTCCAAGCCTCGACGCGGCGGCGTGGTACCTCGTGGGCCAGGACGGCGCGGTTCTGGCGCAGCAGAGCTCGCGCTTATCCAGGCCGATCGCGAGCATCACGAAGCTCATGACGGCGATCGTCGCGCTCGAGCACGCGCGTCCTTCCGACGTCGTGCGCGTCAGCGACGAGGCAGCGGGTCTCGGGGGTTCGACCGTCTTCCTGCGCGTCGGCGAGGAACTGACGGTCGCAGAGCTCGTGCGCGCGATGCTCGTTCCGAGCGCGAACGACGCCGCGACGGCGCTGGCGCTCCACGTCGGCAGAGGCTCGACGGATCGGTTCGTCTCGCTGATGAACGCGGAGGCGCGGGAGCTGGGGCTGTCCGACACGAGCTTCGCGAATCCGCACGGGCTGGACGAGCTCGGACACGAGTCGAGCGCACGAGACACGACCGTCCTGGTTCGGTACGCGCTCGGCGTGCCGTTGATCCGTGACGCGCTGGGTCGGTCGTCGTTCTCGCTCCCGGGTCGGCAGGAGTTCCCTACGACAGACGACCTGCTCGCGAGCTGGCCGCCCCTTCTGGGCGGGAAGACCGGCCATACGCAGGCAGCAGGCTGGTCCGAGGCGGCCGCGGCTTCGAGACGCGGCGCAACGGTGTACGGGACCGTCCTCGGCGTCGACACGCGCGCCGGTCGAAACACCGCGCTGCGCACGCTGCTCGAGTACGGGCTCGACCGCTACCGCCGCGCTCGCGGTCGTGGAAGCGAGCCGCGTGTACGGTGAGGTCGAGACGAGCTACGACCAGCCGTCGCTCGAGCTCGTTGCAGAACGCACGCTCGTCCGTACGGTGAGGGAGGGAACGCCGTTGCTCGAGCGGACCGTCCAGCCGACGCGAGTCGCGCTGCCGGTGCGGGCGGGACAGCGGCTCGGACGGGTCGAGGTATGGGAGGGTGATCGTCTGGTTGCGTCGTCGAACTTGATCGCTGCAGAGTCGATTTCGGAGCCGACCTCGCTCGGAAAGGCCTGGTGGCTCGTCGGGACGACCGCGGCGAACGCCTGGGAGATCGTCACGTGATCGTCACCGTCACCGTCAACGCCGCCCTCGACCGGACGCTCACGGTGCCGGTCTTCCAGATCGGCTACCGCCACCGCTCGAGCGAGGTCCTGACACTTGCGGGCGGGAAGGGAATCAACGTCGCGCGGGCGCTCAAGCTCCTCGACGTCCCGGTCGTCGCGACGGGCCTGACGGGAGGCCGGACCGGCACGCGGATCGTGGAGGAGCTGACTGCGGAGGCGATCCTCAACGACTTCGTGCGCATCGTGGCGGAGTCACGCACGTCGACCGCGGTCGTCGATCCGACCGCGGGGACGTACACGGAGATCAACGAGTGGGGGCCCGAGGTGACGTCCGCGGAGCTCGAGACGCTCATGGAGAAGCTCCACTACCTCTCCCGCGGCGCGGACTTCGTCGTCCTCGCAGGCTCGCTCCCGCGCAAGGTGCCGACCTCGTTCTACGCGGACGCGATCCGCGACCTCGTGCGGCGCGACGTGCGTGTCGTCCTCGACAGCGAGGGCGAACCGCTGCACCTCGGGGTGCAGGCCGGCCCGTATCCTGGTCTCTCCGAACCAGGGCGAGGCGGAGCAGCTCGTCGGGCAGGAGCTCGAGGACGACGACGACTTCCTGATGGCGCTGGACGCGATCGCGGAGATGGGCGCGCGGAACGTCGTCATCACGCTCGAGAACGGCTGCTTCGCGCTGCTTCGGCTGGGACGCAAGACTCGCCGCATACGCGCGTTCGCGCCGCATGTCGAGCCACTGTCCGGAGTCGGGTCCGGCGACGTCCTGCTCGCCCAGCTTCTTGCCGCGCTGGTCGAGGAACGATCGCCCGACTACGCGATTCGGCTAGCGGTTGCAGCCGGTGCCGCCTCCGTGCGGGAGGTGGGAGCAGGCCGCTTCGACCCGGAGCTCGCCACGACCCTCTCGCCGGATATCGAGCTCGCCGAGCTTCAGCCCGTCCGCTCGTAGACCGACCTAGACTCCCCACATGCGCGAGCAGCGCAAGGTCGTCACGATTCTGTTCTGCGACCTCGTTGGCTCGACTGCGCTTGGCGAGTCGACCGATCCAGAGGCGCTTCGGGCGCGGATGCGTCGCTACTTCGAGGACCTGCGCGCGATCATCGAGCGGCACGGTGGGTCGGTCGAGAAGTTCGTCGGCGACGCGGTCATGGCCGTCTTCGGGATTCCGGTGTCCCATGAGGATGACGCTCTGCGGGCCGTCCGTGCGGCCGCCGAGATGCGGGAGGCGATCGCAGTCCACGAGTTGGAGGCCCGGATCGGGATCAATACCGGCGAGGTGGTCGTGGGCGGAGAGGGCGAGACGCTCGTGACCGGCGACGCCGTCAACGTCGCCGCCCGCTTCGAGCAGGCGGCGCCGAACGGGGAGATCCTCCTCGGGGCCGAGACGGTGGCTCTCGTCCGCGATGCTGTCCGCGCCGAGGCGCTCGAGCCTCTCGAGCTGAAGGGGAAGTCTCGACCGGTCGAAGCCTTTCGCCTGCTCGACGTGGTCGGCGACGCGTCGCCGATCGCTCGCAACCTGGGCGCGCCGCTCGTGGGACGCGAGCGTGAGCGGCAACGGCTCCGGCGCGCCTTCGAGGACGCGGTCGCCGACCGCACGTGCCAGCTGTTCACCCTTCTCGGACCCGCCGGAATGGGCAAGTCACGACTCGTGGCGGACTTCCTGGACCGGATCGGCACCGAGGCCGACGTGCTCCGAGGGCGCTGCCTCTCGTACGGCGAGGAGATCACGTACTGGCCGCTCGTCGAGATACTCGTGCCGCTCGGGATCGACCCTGAGAACGTCGTTGGCTCGAGCCCCGCCGAGACGCGGGTCGCGTTCCGCAAGCTGCTCGAGGCGCGCGCGGTAGAGCGACCCCAGGTCGTCGTCGTCGACGACCTGCAGTGGGCGGCCCCGGAGTTCGTCGATCTCGTCGAGCACGTCGCCGATCTCTCGCGCGATGCGCCGATCTTCCTACTCTGCATCGCGCGGACCGAGCTGCTCGACGTACGACCGGGGTGGAGCGGCGGCAAGTTGAATGCGACGTCCCTCCTGCTCGAGCCACTCGCCGTCGACGAGTGCGGGGCTCTGATCGTCAACCTCCTCGGCAGCCACGAGCTCGGCACCGACGCGCGCGAGCGCATCGTCGCCGCGTCGGGCGGGAATGCGCTCTTCGTCGAGGAGATGGTGGCCATGGTGCGCGACAGCGACAGCGACGGCGACCTCGCGCTGCCTCCCACGATCAGCGCGCTCCTGCAGGCGCGGATCGACTCGCTCGACGGGGAGCTCCGGCTCGTGCTGGAACGAGCGGCGATCGAGGGTGAGATATTTCACGTGGGCGCAGTCGCCGATCTGTCGTCAGACTCGGCTCGACCCGCGCTGGACGAGCACCTCGCCGCGCTCGTCCGCAAGGACCTCGTGCGGCCCGAGCCCTCGCTCATCTCCGGGCAGGACGCCTATCGCTTCCGGCACCTGCTGATTCGCGAAGCCGCCTACGCGACGATGCCGAAGGAGCTGAGGGCGCAGCTCCACGAGAAGTACGCGGAATGGCTCGAGGGAACGGCGGACGAGTCCGCATTCGAGCTCGACGAGATCGTCGGCTACCACCTCGAGCAGGCGCTCGTCCTTCGACAGGAGCTCGGGACGCGGGACGAGGAGCTCGCCACGCGAGCAGCACGGCGGCTGCTGGCCGCGGGGACGCGGGCGCTGGGTCGCGCCGACAACCCTGCCGCCGCCGGCCTCCTGCAGCGGGCGGTCGACGTCCGCAGCGCGGACGACCGGATGCACCTTCGGGCGATGTTCGAGCTCGCGCGGGTCTTCATGCGCCGGGGTGCCTTCGAACGAGCGGACTCGCAGCTGCTTGCGACGATCGAGCTCGCGCGAGCGGTGGGAGACAGAGGGATTCTCGCTCGTGCTCGACTGGGCTACAACTCGCTCCGCGTGCGCGTCGACTCCGACGCGACCGTCGAGGACGAGCTCGCCCGGGCCCTCGAGATCACCGAGTCCCTCGAGGGATCGGATGAGCTCGCGGCGCTCGTCACCGCGTATACGGAGGTCGGCACGTGCAAGTTCCAGCTCGGCCGCGCAGGCGAAGGCGAGGTCGATCTCGAGCGAGCCGCCGAGCTCGCTCGCCAGATGGGCGACGCAGTGCTCCTTCGCGAGGTGATGGGAGCGCGGCTACGGCCGGCGGGCTGGGGCCCCATGCCGGCATCCGACGGCGTCGTGCTCTGCGAGGGACTTCTCGCGTCCGACGATGCGAACGCTGCGCTGAGGGCGCAGGCGCTCCAGATCCTCGCGCTCTTCCGAGCGATGCTCGGCGACGTCGACGCGTCCCGCAGCGCTGCCGCGGCTGCGCGAAGCCTGCTCGACGAGTTCGGCTACACACTCCACAAGGGCCTCTACGCAGGAGACATCGGTGTCAGCGAGCTCATCGGGCGCGATCTCGACCGCGCGGAGTTCGAGCTGCGGCGCGGGCACGACGTGCTCGTCGAGATCGGCGACGTCGGCGTGCGGTCGACGGTGGACGCCGTGCTCGCAGACGTCCTCGTGCTCCAGGGCCGGCCCGACGAGGCGCTCGAGTTCGCCGACTCGAGCAGGGCAATCGCGGCGGTGGACGATCTCGATTCACAGCCCAGGTGGAGGGCGGCACGAGCTCGAGCCCTCTCGTTTCGCGGGGAACACGACGAGGCGCTGGCTCTTCTCGACGAGGCGGTCGCGCTCGTCGAGCCGCTCGACTTCCTGGAGCTGAAGGGGTTCGTCCACGACGTTCTCGGCGAGGCGCTTGCGCGCGTCGGTCGGGTAGACGATGCGGCGCGCGCTGTGGAGCGCGCGATCGCGTTCCACGAGCAGAAGGGCAACGTCGTCTCGGCCGCGCGCTCGCGATCCGTGCTCGACGAGCTGCGCTCAGTGCGGCACTCGTAGACTCCGCGCGTGTCGGCATGCCCCAGCTGCGGGCGGGAGAACGCGGACGACGCGCGTTTCTGCAGTGCGTGCGGAACCGCGCTCACCGTCGCCGAACCGACGCGCGAGCAGCGCAAGGTCGTCACCGTTCTCTTCTGCGATCTCGTCGGCTCGACCGCGCTCGGCGAATCGACGGATCCGGAGGCGCTCCGTGCGCGCATGCGCCGCTACTTCGAGGACTTGCGAGCGATCATCGAGCGTCACGGTGGGACGGTCGAGAAGTTCGTCGGCGACGCGGTGATGGCGGTCTTCGGGATCCCCGTGTCGCACGAGGACGATGCTCTTCGTGCCGTCCGAGCCGCCTCGGAGATGCGCGCCGCGATCTCCGCGCACGGCCTCGACGCACGCATCGGCGTGAATACGGGAGAAGTGGTCGTCGGCGGCGAGGCCGAGACGCTCGTCACCGGTGACGCCGTCAACGTCGCCGCGCGACTCGAGCAAGCTGCGTCTCCAGGCGAAACGCTGATCGGCGCCGAGACGCGCGTTCTCGTTCGCGACGCCGTTCGAGTGGAACCCGTCGAGCCGCTTGTCCTGAAGGGGAAGTCGCAGCCGGTCGAAGCCTTCCGCCTGCTCGAGGTTCTTGCCGATACCGCTGCGCTTACGCGCCACCTCGAGACGCCGCTCGTCGGGCGCGAGCGCGAACGCCAGCGTCTCTGGCGCGACTACGAGGACGCTGTCGCCGACCGCACCTGCAGGCTCTTCACCCTGCTCGGACCCGCCGGCATCGGCAAGTCCCGCCTCGTCGCCGACTTCCTCGAACGCGTCGGCGACTCGGCCGACGTGCTCCGAGGGCGCTGCCTCCACTACGGGGAGGGAATCACGTACTGGCCGCTCGTCGAGATCCTCGTCGCAATCGGAGTCGAGCCCGACTCCGTCATCGGCAGCTCACCGCCCGAGACGCAGCTCGCCTTCCGCCGACTGCTCGAGACCCGCGCCGCCGAGCGACCGCAGGTGGTCGTCGTCGACGATCTGCAGTGGGCCGAGCCCGTCTTCGTCGACCTCGTCGAGCACGTGGCCGACTACTCGCGCGACGCGCCTATCTTCCTCCTCTGCGTTGCGCGCACCGAGCTGCTCGACGTGCGCTCGGACTGGGGCGGCGGCAAGATGAACGCGACGTCTCTCTTGCTCGAGCCGCTCGGCGCGGACGAATGCGCCGAGCTCATGGAGCGGCTTGCCGATCGACGGCCCGCTCGAGCCCGAGCTGCGCGAGCGAATCACGGTCGCGTCGGCGGGGAACCCGCTCTACGTCGAGGAGATGCTCGCGATGGTGCGCGAGAGCGGCGACGGAGAGATTGTCGTGCCGCCGACGATTCACGCACTTCTGCAGGCGCGCATCGACTCGCTCGACGGCGACGTGCGCGTCGTGATGGAGCGCGGCGCTGTGGAGGGCGAGGTGTTCCATCGCGGGGCGGTCGTCGAACTGTCGCCCGACGCTGTGCGTCTAGGTGTCGAGGCGCATCTCGCGACGCTCGTCCGCAAGGAGCTCATCCGCTCGACCGCGCCGACCTTCCCTGAGGACGAAGGCTTTCGTTTCCGGCACCTCCTCATCCGCGATGCCGCCTACGACTCCCTGCCGAAGGCGACGCGTGCCGAGCTCCACGAGCGCTTCGCCGACTGGCTTTCCGGGCACGACCTCGTCGAGGGAGACGAGGTCGTCGGATACCACCTCGAGCAGTCTCATCGCTACCGCGTCGAGCTCGATCCCTCGGCCTCGGGCCTATCGGCACTCGCCGTGCGCGCATCCGATCATCTCGCCTCTGCAGGCCGTGCGGCACTGGACCGCGGCGACTTCAACGCGGGGCGCTCGCTCTTCCGACGAGCGACGGCGATTCTTCCCGAACACGATCCGAGACGCCTGGCGCTTGCGCCCGACCTCGCACTTGCGCTCTGGGAATCCGATGATCTGGCAGCGGCTCTGCGGGCTCTCGCGCAAGCGCGCACGACGGGGGATCCCGTGACCGCTGCCATCGCGACGGTCGTCGAGAACTCGATCGACTTCATGAGTGGGGGCTCGATGTCGCCCGATGCGCGCGTCGCGCGGCTGGACGATGCCTACCGGGTTCTCGAGGCAGCCGCCCACGACGAGGGCCTCGGGTACTACTGGTGGAGCCTCGCGGGCGAGAAGTGGGTCAGCCTGCACGCTGCCGAGACGGTTGCTGCGTGCGAGCGGGGGCTCCAGCACTTTCGGCGCGCCGGGCTGTATCGCCGCACCGATGACCTCGTGTGGTGGATCCGATCCGCATACGTGTTCGGCCCGACGCCGGTACCCGAGGCGATCGAACGGGTCCTTGCGCTACGTGCGGACGCGGGAGGCTCCCTCCAGCTCCAGGCCGGTGCCGCGACGACGCTGGGGCGTCTGTTCGCGATGCAGGGTGACTTCGAGCAGGCTCGCGAGCTGCACACCTTCGGTCGGGACTTCTACCGGTCTGCGGGGATGGCGGTCAGTGCCGCCGGCGCGACACTGCACGGTGCGTGGATCGAGCAGCGCTCCGGCGACGTGTCGGCCTGGGAGGAGCACCTCCGCACTGGATACGACGAGCTGGACGCGCTCGGGAACATGGCCTTCTTCTCGACTGTCGCGGTGTATCTCGCCCAGTGCTTGTATGTCCAGGGTCGCTTCGACGAGGCGCGTGAGCTATGTGTGGTCGCCCGCGAGGCGAGTCCTCGGGGCGATCTCATCAACCTCGTGTTTGCCGATGCCCTCGAGGGCTCCTTGCTCGCCCACGACAACCGCTACGACGAGGCCGAGGCGCTCTTTCGTCAGGCTGTCGATCGCGTTGAGACGACCGACTTCTTCTTCGCGCGAGCGGACGTCCGACTCCTGCATGCCGAGGCGCTGTTGCGCGCCCGTGAGACGACGGCTGCGTCGCAGGAAGCAGCTCTCGGTCTCGCGCTCCTCGATGAGAAAGGCGACGTCACGGGCGCCGTCAACGCGCGTAAGCGTCTGGACGAGCTCGGCGTCGAGGTCGCGTGACCGGATCGTCCCTGGGCGCTGCTAACGTCATCTGATGGAGACCGAGTTTCGCGCCCAGGAGATCGAGCGGCTCGTCGCGTTCGAGCGGAAGTTCGGGAAAGAAGGCCTCACCTTCGACGACGTGCTCCTCGTTCCCGCGGAGTCGTCGGTGCTGCCGAACGACGTCTCCACCGTTACCCGTCTCACGCCGTCGATCTCGCTGAACATCCCGCTCGTCTCGGCAGCGATGGACACCGTCACGGAGGCGCGGCTGGCGATTGCGCTCGCACGCGCAGGCGGGATGGGCATCGTGCACCGCAATCTCTCGATCGCCGACCAGGTCGCAGAGGTGGACAAGGTCAAGCGCTCGGAGTCGGGGATGATCGTCGAGCCCGTCACGCTGTGCCCTGACGACCTGGTGGCGGATGCACTCGAGCTGATGGAGCGCTACCGGATCTCCGGCGTGCCGATCATCGACGACGCCGGAGTCCTCGTCGGCATCCTCACGAACCGCGATCTCCGCTTCGAGACCGACACCTCGCAGCCAGTCTCGGCGCTGATGACCGCGCGGAATCTCGTCACGGCGCCGGTGGGGACGACGCTCGAGGAGGCCGAGGAGATCCTCCACCGCAACAAGATCGAGAAGCTCCCAGTAGTCGACGCCGACGGGCGCCTCAAGGGCCTGATCACGGTCAAGGACATCTCGAAGAGCATCAGGTACCCGGATGCGACGAAGGACGACCAGGGGCGGCTCCGGGTCGGCGCCGCGGTGGGAGTGGGGAACGACGCGCTCGAGCGGGCGGCCGCGCTCGTGGAGGCCGAGGTGGACGTGCTCGTCGTGGACACGGCGCACGGGCACTCACACGGCGTCCTCGACGTGGTGCGCCAGATTCGGGCTGCGCACGAGATCGAGCTCATCGCCGGGAACATCTCGACGGGTCACGGCGCACTTGCGCTCGTCGATGCGGGGGCGGACGCGGTGAAAATTGGCCAGGGCCCCGGGAGTACCTGCACGACCCGGGTCGTCGCGGGCGTCGGCGTGCCGCAGGTGACAGCGATCTACGACGCCGCCCGAGTACTCGAGGATCACGACATTCCGGTGATCGCCGACGGCGGGATCCGGAGCTCCGGCGACATCGCGAAGGCGATCGCGGCAGGCGCCGACGTCGTCATGCTCGGGTCGATGTTCGCGGGGACCGATGAGGCTCCCGGCGAGGTCATGGTCGCCCAGGGCGAGCGGTTCAAGGAGTACCGCGGAATGGGCTCGCTCGGGGCGATGAAGGCGCGCTCGTTCTCGAAGGACCGCTACTTCCAGGGCGACGTCGAGGACGTGCACAAGCTCGTGCCCGAGGGCATCGAAGGCCGTGTGCCCTACAAGGGGCCGCTCGGCCCGATCGTTCACCAGGTCATCGGTGGCATTCGCCAGTCGATGGGCTATTGCGGAGCGGCGACGATCGAGGAGATGAAGACGCGAACGCGCTTCAACCGGATCACGCCTGCGGGCCTGCAGGAGAGCCACCCCCACGGGATCACGATCACGAAGGACGCGCCGAACTACCGCCGGAGTTAGTGCTCCCGCCGTCAATACGCCGAGCTTCGCGCGGCTGCGAACACGTCGCATGCCGTCGTCCTCAGTCGGGCCAATATTCACGAATATTGGCCCTCCCTGCGTCCTAGGCCTGCTCGGTTCTCGCCGGCGAATCACGACCGTATTGACGGCGGAAAGCACTAATGGCCGAAGTCGTCCCGTTTCCTGCGCCGGAGCCCACACCGGAGGAGCGGCCGGTCCTGGTTGTCGATCTCGGAGGGCAGTACAGCCAGCTGATCGCGCGGCGCGTGCGCGAGGCGCGCGTGTACTCGGAGCTCGTCGGCCATCGTCTATCCGCAGAGGAGATCGCGCGGCGCAACCCCGCTGCTCTCGTCCTCTCCGGGGGCCCGGCTTCGGTGTACAGCGACGACGCCCCCGACCTTGATCCCGCGATCTTCGATCTCGGCGTGCCGACTCTCGGGATCTGTTACGGGATGCAGCTGATGGCGCGCGATCTCGGTGGCGCTGTCGAGCGCACGGGGGTTTCCGAGTTCGGCAAGACGGGCCTCGAGGCCGTCGAGTCCGAGCTCTTCCACGACCTCCCTCCGGAGCAGACGGTCTGGATGAGCCACAGGGACTCGGTCACCGCTCCGCCCGAAGGTGCGACCGTCACCGCGTCCTCGCCGTCGACGCCGATCGCGGCGTTCGAGCATCGCGCGAGGCGTCTGTACGGCGTGCAGTTCCACCCGGAGGTCGTGCACACACCCCACGGGCAGGAGATCCTCAAGAATTTCCTCTACGACGTCGCGGACGTTCCTCCGACGTGGACGCCCGCAGCGGTCATCGAGGAGCAGGTCGAACTCATTCGCGCGACCGTCGGGAACGAAAGAGTGCTCTGCGCGCTCTCGGGCGGGGTCGACTCGGCGGTCGCCGCGTTGCTCGTGCACAAGGCAGTCGGCGACCAGCTCACGTGCGTCTTCGTGGACCACGGCCTGCTGCGCGAGAACGAGGCCGAGCAGGTCGTCGAGACCTTCTCCGGCCACTTCCGCGTGCCACTCGTCCACGTCCAGGCGCAGGAGCGATTTCTCTCGCGCCTGGCCGGCGTCAGCGATCCCGAGGAGAAGCGGACGATCGTCGGCGAGGAGTTCATCCGCGTCTTCGAAGAGGAGGCGGAAAAGCTGGGCGACATTCGGTTCCTCGTGCAAGGGACGCTCTACTCGGACGTGATCGAGTCGGGAGGCGCCGAAGACGGCGTCGCCGCGAAGATCAAGTCGCACCACAACGTCGGAGGCCTTCCCGCAGACATGCGGATGGAACTCGTGGAGCCGCTGCGGCTCCTCTTCAAGGACGAGGTCAGACGTGTCGGCGAGGAGCTCGGGCTGCCGGAGCGCATGGTCTGGCGACAACCGTTCCCGGGGCCCGGCCTCGCGATCCGCATCATCGGCGAGGTCACCGAGGAGCGTCTCGCAATCCTGCGTCGAGCAGACGCGATCCTGCTCGAGGAGGTCCGGCGCGCCGACCTCTACCGCGATCTCTGGCAGAGCTTCGCCGTGCTTCCTGCGATCCGCTCGGTTGGCGTGCAGGGCGACGAGCGTACGTACGCGTATCCGGTCGTCATCCGCGCCGTGACCTCCGAGGACGCGATGACCGCCGACTGGGCGCGGCTCCCGTACGAGCTCGTCGAGACGATTTCGAGCCGGATCATCAACGAGATTCCCGGCGTCAACCGGGTCGTGTACGACGTGTCGTCGAAGCCGCCTGCGACCATCGAGTGGGAATAGGCGCTTTCGCTTCGCGAAGCGCCTAGATCACCTGGAATCCCGCCAAGCCTTCCGGCTCCTCGGCCATCGCATCCACGCCATCGACGCGTGAGCCCCGAGGGCCCTCGCGGCAGAGAGCGACGAGGCGCTCGACGTCGCCCGGCTCGCCCTCGAAGACCGCCTCCACGGTTCCGTCCGGGTTGTTGCGCACCCAGCCGGAAACGCCGGTAGCGACCGCGCGACGTCGAACCGTGTCACGGAAGAACACTCCCTGTACGAAGCCGTGCACGATCACGCGGTACCGGATCACCGGAGCAGAGTCACCCCGTTCTCATCAACCTCGACGCTGACCCGATCGCCGCGGGCCGGATGGTCGAGAGCGGCGACGACCGCGTCGAGCGTGTTTCCGGCATCGAGCGCGATCGTCAGTCGGACCGTCGGGCCCTGCCGCACAGCCTGCGTTACAACGCCGTCGCCGCCATCGGCCGCCCGGAGAACCGCGACAGCCTCGGGCCGGATCGCCCGCCCGTCCAAGACGTTGAGCCCCAGGAAGCGCGCCGTGTCTTCGTCGGCGGGGGCCTCCCAGACCTCGTCAGGCGTGCCGATCTGCACGATCCGCCCCGCGCGCATCACGCCGACGCGGTCTCCGAGCGCGAACGCCTCGGCGCGGTCGTGCGTCACGTGAAGGGCGGTCACGTCGAGGCGGTCGAAGATCGCCGTCAGGTCTTCGAGCAGGCGGTCGCGCAACCGCCGGTCGAGCGAGCCGAGCGGCTCGTCGAGCAGGAGGACGCGAGGCTCGGGCGCGAGTGCCCGGGCGAGGGCGACGCGCTGCTGCTCCCCGCCAGAGAGGGTGACGACCGAACGTCGTTCGTATCCCTCGAGCCCGACCAGCTCCAAGCACTCGCGAACGCGTCGTTCGATGTCATCGCGCGCGTCGCCTCGCATGCGGAGCCCGAAGGCGACGTTCCCCCAGACGTCGCGATGCTGAAAGAGCGCATGGTCCTGGAAAACGAGGCCGATCCCCCGTCGATGCGCCGGCACCGACGAGAGGTCGTCTCCGTCGAGGAGCACTCGCCCGGAGTCGGGATGCTGCAGCCCCGCGACGACCCGGAGCAGCGTGCTCTTGCCCGAACCGCTCGGCCCGAGCACGGTCACGGTCTCGCCTGCGGCGACCTCGAGTGAGACGCGATCCAGGGCCTTCTTGTCACCGAAGCTGACGCTCACGTCGTCGACCCGGAGCATCAGTGGTTTCTCCGGGCGATTCGGTGCCGGATGGCCGAGCGAAAACCGAGCAGCGCTAGGACGCAGGGAGCCTCGATATCCGCAGATATCGAGGCGACTGAGGACGACGCGATGCGAAGCGTTTGCAGCCGGCCAGGCGGTGCCGCATTGCCCGAGAGACCACTAAAACCAGCCCAGGCGGTCGCGGCGGATGCGCTCGATCACGAAGATCGACGTCGCGGTCACCACCATGAGGATCACGGCGAGCGCGTACGCCTGGCCGACGTTCAGCTCGCCGGGGCGACCCAGGAAACGGAAGATCGCGACGGGCAGCGTCGGGCTTTCCGGCCGCGCGAGGAACACCGTCGCGCCGAACTCGCCGAGCGAGATTGCGAATGCGAAACCGGCCGCGACGGCCAGGGCTCGGCCGGCGATGGGGAGATCGATCTCGCGCCGTACCCGTCCGGGCGGGGCGCCCAGCACGGCTGCCGCCTCCCGCTGGCGCTCGTCGATCGCTCGCAGTGTCGGGGTGACGATGCGGACGACGAACGGGATCGCGACCAGAGCCTGGGCTACGGGGACGATCCACGGGGACGAACGGAAATCGACGGGCTCGGTGTCGAAGGCGATGAGGATCCCGAAGCCGAGCATGACCGCCGATGCACCGAGTGGGAGCAGCAGCAGTGCATCGAGGATCCGCGTGCGGCCGGTTCTCGAGCTCGCGATCGCGAAAGCCGCAAGACCCCCTATGACGACGGCGATGACCGCTGCGCCGGCCGCGTAGACCAGAGAGTTCACGATTGCTTCCCACGGGCTCGCGAGCAGCGCGTTGGTCGAGCGCGTGAGCGCGCGGTACGCCTCGAGGCTGTAGCCCTCGCCGATGGCGAGCGAGCGCTCGACGAGCACCGCGAGCGGAAGGCCGAGGAAGAGCGCGAGCGCGCCGAGCACGGCGGCCGCGAATGCTTTCTCACCGCCCGTTCGCAGCGGTCGAAGCGCGTCTCCTTCGCGTCGCCGCCCTCCGCCGACCGCGAGCTTCGCTTCGAGCCGCGTCGTAGCCCACACGACGACGGCGACGCAGACCAGCTGCACGAGCGCCAGGACGGCGGCGGTCCGGAGATCGAAGAGGCGGACGGCCTGGTTGTAGATCTCCGTCTCGAGGGTCGAGTAGCGCGGTCCGCCCAGGATCAACACGACGCCGAACGAGGTGAACGAGAACAGAAAGACGATCGACGCTGCAGCCGTGAGCGCAGGCGCAAGCAGGGGAAGCGTCACGTCGCGAAAGGTGCGCCACGGACCTGCGCCGAGCGTTGCGGCGGCTTCGGAGACCCGCGGGTCGAGCCCGGCCCAGAACGTCCCCACGATCCGCACGACGACCGCGACGTTGAAGAAGACGTGAGCGACGAGAATCACCGCCCAACCGCGCTCGAGCTCTTCGGGGAGCACCGCGAGGAACGCGAGCGCCACGACAACCGTAGGGAGCACGAACGGCACGGTCACGACGGCAAAGGCGACCGCACGACCCGGAAACGTGTACCGGCCGAGCACATAGGAGGCGGGGAGCGCAACGAGGATCGTGAGCGTCGTGGACGCGACTGCCTGCCACACGGAGAACCACAACACCTCGCGTATCAGCGGGTCGGTCAGCACGTCCAGGTCGCCGCCCGCGTCGAGGCCCCGCTCGAGGATCGAGACCAGGGGAAAGACGAAGAACAGCGCGAGGAACGCGAGCGGAACGCCGTAGGTCAGCGCGTGCCACGTGCCGGCGCTCAGCGAAGAACGATGCTCGTCCACTCCTTCACCCACCTGTCGCGATTCGCCTCGATCTCCTGCGGTTGCAGCTCGAGCGGGTCGTCGGGGACGACCGCGTAGCGCACGAACTCGGGCGGCAGCTGTGCCTCTCCGTTCACCGGGAAGACGAACATCGAGAGCGGGATGTCCTCCTGAAAGCGCTTCGAGAGCATGAAGTCGAGGAGCTCTCGCGCGCCGTCCTCGTTCCGCGCCCCCCGGAGAACCCCCGCGAGCTCGACCTGGCTGAAGCAGCTGTCCGCGACGACCCTCGTGGGGGCATCCTTCGGCCGCGGGTTCCCGAAGATGACCTCGGCCGGCGGGCTCGAGGCGTACGAGACGACGATCGGACGGCTCCCGCCGGCAGCACGCGTGAACCGTGAGTTGTACGCCTCCTCCCAGCCGTCGACGACGAGGACGTCGTATTCCTCGAGCGTGCGCCAGAAGTCCTTCCAGCCCGGCTCGCCGTAGCGTGCAATCGTCGCCAGGAGGAAGGCAAGTCCTGGCGTCGAGGTGGCGGGATTCTCGACGACGAGCAGTCCTTCGAGTCGTGGGTCCTTCAGGTCGTCCAGAGACTGCGGCGGCACGATCTCTCGCGTCGAGAACCAGTCTTTGTCGTAGTTCAGGCACACCTCGCCATGGTCGATCGGGGTCACGTGGTGCTCGGGGTCGAGGAGGTACCGCTCGTCCACCTGGCCGAGGAGCGGTGACTCGTAGGGCTCGAACAGATCGCCGTCGAGCGCGCGTGAGAGGAGGGTGTTGTCGAGCCCGAAGAGGAGGTCTCCCTGGGGATTCCCCGCGGTGAGGAGCGCCTTCGACAGGAGCTCGCCGGCGTCGCCCGACTGGAGAATCCGCAGGTCGAGGCCGCTCGAATCCTCGAACGCTCTTCTGACGTCGTCCGAGATGACGAACGAGTCGTGCGTGACGAGGACGACTTCGGTCGGCGTGCCGCCGCCGCCGCAGCCGGACACGCCCACGAGGAACACGGCCCCGAGAGCGGCCTTGCAACAGACTGTTGCAAGCGCTCTCATGCGCCGCCGCCGGGCCGCACAGCCAGGAGAACGCCGCGCTCCAAGCTGATCGTCGCCGACTCTCCGACGAAGACGTTCGAGACTCCGCGGCTCGAACCGGGCTCGAGCGTCTCTCCGTCGAGTGCGAAGGCCAGGCCATCGGTGCGAACCGCTTCTGCAGGCCCGTGCAACGCGAAGAGGGAGAGCAGCTCGCCGCGCTTTCCGCTAAGTGCTCGCCTGCCGCGGATGACGTGCGCTCGCGCGCGCCCTATGTGCGCGTCGACCTCGACCGCCGCGTACCGAGGCGAGGCGAGGAGCAGGAACAAGGAGAGCAGGTGATCGAGCCGGTCGCCGATCCCGGCGAGGACGACGACTCGTGCCGGGCGAAGCTCAATTGCGGCGTCGAGCGCGAGCTCGAGATCTGTCGCGTCCTTGTCGGCCGGGTGGCGCTCGATCCGAGCTCCGGCGGCCTCCGCGGCTGCAACCGCATCGGGTGAAGCGGAGTCGAAGTCGCCGACCGCAAGCGTCACCGCCACACCCGAGGCACGCGCGTGCTCGAGCCCACCGTCTGCGGCGATGACGACCGCGTCCTCTGGGATCGCGCGCATGACCTCCGGATCGGGAGACTCCCCGCCGGCGACGACCACCACGACTCGATCCGACACGCGTCCTTCCTCCGCTGGTATTACCCAGATCAGGTTCTTCGGGTCGGCGGCGCGTCAGCCGCCCTCTCAGCCCGGTTCGCCCGAGCTCCCCGTTACGCAGGCTTGATGGTACCGCGCCGCCACCTCGTCGCGGCCGGGCGGTGCTGCACGCGGTGCCTGGTTGAATTGGACGATCGAGGCGGTCTCCTATCCGGTTCGGCGCAACACCGCTCTCCTAGGGCTCTGCCTGGTGTTGCTCTCGGGCGTGCTCCAGCTGGCTGTTGCCGTTGCCACGATCACGCTCGTCCTAGTGACCGGGATCGAGTCGATCCTCGGCCTCGGTCCTGCGATCTTCCTCACCGCAGGCGCTGCTGCCGCGCTACCGGCCGGACGGTTGATGGACCGCTTCGGTCGAGTCCCCGTGATCGCGGGCGGCTTTGTCATTGGCATGTGCGGCTGCCTGCTCACCGCACTCGGGTGCGTCGTCGACAGCGCCCCGCTCGTCATCCTCGGATTCGTCGGAGTCGGAGCGATGAACGGAGCTGTCCTGCTCGCGCGGACGGCCGCGGCTGACATGTATCCAGAAGAGAAGAAGGCGCGCGCGATCTCGTACGTGCTCTTCGGCGCCCTCTTCGGCGCCGCGCTCGGCCCGCTCGTGTTCCGGCCACTGTTCGCGGGGAAGGATCTCGAGCTGGACACCCTCATCATCCCTTGGTTCGCGGCCGCCGCGATGTGTGTCGTCGGCCTCTGCATTGCGCTCCTGATCCGGCCGGATCCGCGAACCATCGCCCTCGAGCTCGCCCGCACCGGGCTCGCGGGGAGCGAGCCCCAGGCGACGGAGCCCGCAGCTCCACTGGCCGAGATCCTGCGGCGACCGGGCGTTCCCGCTGCGGTGCTGGCGGCGCTCGCGAGCTTCGCGGTGATGGCGGGCGTGATGAACCTGACCGGCTACATCGTGGTCGGGCACCAGCACGAGCAGGCCGACGTCTTCACTGTCATCAGCCTTCACATCGTCGGGATGTTCGCGCTCGTCCTGGTTGTGGGACAGCTCGTCGACAGGGTGGGGAGACACACGGCGCTCGTGGCCGGGCTCGCGATCATGGCGGTGTCGACGGTGATGCTCGCGTGGGTCGTGTCCATACCCGCGATGTCGCTCTCGCTGTTCCTCCTCGGGCTCGGCTGGAACGTCTCGTACGTCGCCGCCTCCGCGGAGCTCGTCACCCACGCCAGGCCGGTCGAGCGAGGACGACTCGTGGGCTTCACGGACCTCATCGCCGGTCTCCTCGCAGCCGTGCTCGCCCTTCTCGGCGGGCTCGCCTACACGGAGTGGGGTGTCGCCGCGATCGCGATCGGAGCAACCGTCGCCGTCGTCGCGCCTGCGCTCGCGCTCCTGCGGGTTCGCCGCCCGCCCAGGACCGCGCCCGAACCGGCTCGGTGAGCTAGCCGAGGGGCGCCTCACGACGCCCCTCGGCCTTCTCGACGGCTCGTCGATTCGGAAGCCTCGAGATTGAATCCACCCTTGCGTTTTGCAGGACATTGTCAACCGCGCAACGGTCCTGATCTCCGCCACCCGTCGGGCTAGGACCGAGGTGCTAGAATCGACCGCCGGCGGACGGGTGTTCCGCCCTCTTTCTGTGATGAAGACGTATTCGGCCAAGCCCGGTGAGATCGAGCGCGAGTGGTTCGTCGTCGATGCCGACGGACAGACGCTCGGCCGCCTGGCGACCCGTATCGCGGACACGCTCCGCGGCAAGGGCAAGCCGCAGTACACACCTCACGTGGACACGGGCGACTTCGTCGTCGTCGTCAACGCCGAGAAGATCGCCGTGACCGGCTCGAAGCTCGACACGAAGATCTACTACCGGCACTCCGGCTACCCCGGCGGAATCAAGCAGCGCACGCTGCGCGAGCAGCTCGAGCGCAGGCCCACCGAAGTGCTCAGAAAGGCCGTGAAGGGCATGCTGCCGAAGAACAAGCTCGCCGCCGCTCAGCTCCGCAAGCTGAAGATCTACGCCGGCACCGAGCACCCGCACGCCGCCCAGTCGCCGAAGGAGCTCGAGCTCTCGTGAACGAGATCGCGCAGTACCTCGGGACCGGCAAGCGCAAGACGTCGGTCGCGCGCGTGATCCTGCGGCCCGGCGACGGCAAGAGCTGGATCAACGGCCGCACGCTCGAGGAGTACTTCCCGCGCTCGGCGCACCGCAAGATGGTGATGGCGCCGCTCGAGGTCGCGGAGGCAGCGGCGAGCTACGACCTGCGGATTCGAGTGCACGGCGGCGGCGTGTCCGGCCAGGCCGGCGCAGTTCGCCACGGCATTGCGCGGGCATTGGTCGAGGCCGACCCGGAGATGCGCATCCCGCTCAAGCGCCAGGGCTTCCTGACGCGCGACGCCCGGATCGTGGAGCGCAAGAAGGCCGGTCTGCACAAAGCCCGCAAGGCTCCCCAGTTCTCGAAGCGATAGCTTCGAGAACTGATGTAGGGGCGAGGCTTGCCTCGCCCTCGAGCGACATGAGACGCTACTTCGGAACGGACGGGATTCGCGGCATCGTCGGCGACGACCTGACGCCGGAGCTTGTGGAGAAGATCGGCCGCGCGGCCACGCTCTGGGCCGGAAATACCGCTCCGAGCGACAAAGGGTCAGACCCTGGTCGTGTCCTCATCGGACGGGATACCCGTGGGTCCGGGCCGGAGCTCGAGGCCGCGCTCGCGAGAGGCATCCGCTCCGCAGGCGGCACCGCTGTCCTCGCCGGAGTGCTTCCCACGCCCGCGATCGCTCTGCTCGCCGAAGACCTGGGCGCTGTCGTCTCGGCATCTCACAACCCGCCTCAGTACAACGGCGTGAAGCTCTTCGACCGAGACGGGCACAAGCTCACCGACGAGGACGAGGAGGCAGTCGAGGCGCTCCTGGATGCTCCTCCCGAAGGAGGAGGTTCTGTCGAACGGCTCGGAAACGCGGCGGAGAGCTACCTTCGTCACGTCGTCGAAGGCTTCGGCTCCGACCTCTCGGGCCTTCGGATCGGCGTGGACTGCGCGAACGGCGCGTACTCCGGCCTCGCGCCGCGCGTCTTCGAGGAGCTCGGAGCCGAGGTGCACGCCATCGGGGACACGCCGGACGGGAGCAACATCAACGTCGGGTGCGGCGCGACCGACCTGGCCGCCTTGCAACAGTCTGTTGCAAAGTTCGGCCTCGACCTCGGCGTCGCGTTCGACGGTGACGGCGACCGCATGCTCGCGGTGGACGAGCGAGGCGAGCCGCTCGACGGCGACCAGATCCTCGCCATCCTCGCACTCGCACTCGGTGTCGACCTCGTGGCCGTCACCGTGATGACGAACCTCGGCTTTCACCGGCTGATGGCGGAGCACGGCATCCGCGTCGTGACGACTCCGGTGGGAGACCGCTACGTCCTCGAGGCGCTTCGTCGTGACGGCGGGCTCCTCGGCGGAGAGCAGTCCGGCCACATCGTGTGGCTCGGAAACCACGTCGCAGGCGATGGCCTCGCGGCGGCGCTCCTCCTCTGCCGGGCGCTCTCCGGCCGCTCGCTCAGCGAGGCGGCCGCCGTCATGACCCGCTTTCCACAGGCCAAGCAGAACGTCCCTGTCTTGCGTCGAGAGCTCCCGCAGTCGATTCTCGACGAGGCCGACCGGCTGACTGAAGACCTCGGTGACAAGGGCCGCGTGCTCGTCCGCCCTTCCGGCACCGAACCCCTTGTGCGAGTGCTCGCAGAGGCCGAAACTGCGGAAGAAGCAGGGAAAATCTGTGCTAGCATCGCCGAGCTCGTTACGAAAGAGCTCGGCTAGCCCGACGGAGGGCGCCGCCGGGCTCTTACGCGTTCCACGGGAGGTCCTCGGGTGTGTGGGATCATCGGATACGTCGGGTCACGTGAGTCGAAGCCTCTGCTCCTGCAGGGCCTCGAAAGGCTCGAATACCGCGGCTACGACTCATCCGGAATCGCGCTCCTGGAAGAAGAGGGTCTCGCCTACGTGCGCGCGGTCGGTCCGCTCGAGAACCTGATCAAGCTCGCGACGAACGGCTCGGCTGCGACCACCGGCCTCGGTCACACCCGTTGGGCGACGCACGGCGGGGTCACGGAGCAGAACGCCCATCCTCTCGCAGGCTGCGACGCAACCCGCGTGTCGATCGTCCTGAACGGCATCGTCGAGAACTACCGCGAGCTACGCGCAAGCCTCACTGCCGAAGGTCACACCTTCACCTCGGAGACCGACGCGGAGACGGTCACCCACCTCGTCGAGCGCCATTACGCCGGTGACCTCGTCGAGGCCGTTCGGCTCGCGTTCGCCGAGCTCGAGGGGCACTTCGCATTCGTCGTGATCCACCGGGACCATCCTGACCTCCTCGTCGGCGCCCGACATCAGGTCCCGCTCGTCGTCGGAATCGGGAGCGGCGAGATGTTCCTTGCGTCGAACGCGGCCGCCTTTCTCAAGGAGACGCGCTCGGTCGAGTTCCCCGGGGACGGCGAGATCGTCGCCATCACGCCCGCCGGCTCGGCCTACGTCAACGTCGACGGGACGCCGACCGAGCACGAGAGGGTCGAGCTCGACTGGGACGACGAGGGTGCGGAGAAGGCCGGCTACGAGACGTTCATGCTGAAAGAGATCTACGAGCAGCCGAACGCCGTCGCAGACACGATCGGCGATCGTGTGCGACACGGCACGCTCGTCCTCGAGGGCCTCGACATGTCCGGTCAGGACGTCAAGGAGCTCCAGCGCATCGTCCTCGTCGCATGTGGCACCGCGTACCACGCCTGCGTCGTCGGGCGTTACGTCATCGAGGAGTGGGCGCGCATCCCGGTCGAGTTCGACATCGCGTCGGAATGGGTGTACCGGAACCCGGTCATCGACGAGCACACGCTCGTCATCGGAATCTCGCAGTCGGGCGAGACGCGCGACACGATCGAGGCGCTCAAGCTCGCACGGGAGAAGGGCGCGCGCACGGTCGCCATCACGAACATGATGGGCTCGCAGATCACGCGCGAAGTCGACTCCGTGCTCTACACGCGTGCCGGCCTCGAGATGTCGGTCGCATCGTCGAAGACGTTCACGGCTCAGGTCGCGCTCCTCTATCTCGTCGCACTCAAGCTGGCGGAGGTACGCGAGACGCTTCCCCCTGGGGAGATCGAGTTCATCCTCGACTACGTCTACAAGCTCCCGCGCAAGATTCATTCCTTCCTCGAGGCGGACCACCCGATCGAGGAGATCGCGCGCCGCTACCACGACGCGCCCTTCTTCCTCTACCTCGGTCGTCACATCGGCCTGCCGGTCGCGCTCGAGGGTGCGCTCAAGCTGAAGGAGATCTCGTACATCCCGACCGAGGCCTACTCGGCGGGGGAGATGAAGCACGGGCCGATCGCGCTGCTCGACGAGGCGACACCGGTAGTCGTGGTCGCGACGAACATCCACGTGTACGACAAGATCGTCTCGAACATGCAGGAGGTGCGAGCGCGCGGGCGCGCACGTCATCGCGATCGCGACCGACGGCAACGACGACATCCAGCATCACGCGGACGACGTCATCTTCGTTCCGAAGACCCCCGCCTTCCTGCAGGCGGTGATGGCGATCGTGCCGCTCCAGCTCCTCGCCTACCGGATCGCGCGCCTCCGCGGCCTGAACGTAGACCAGCCTAGAAACCTCGCGAAGACCGTCACCGTGGAGTAGGGGCGAGGCTTGCCTCGCCCTCCGCGCGACGCATAGCACCTTCCGGGGCCGCTGGTACGGTCGGCGACTGCCAGCCAGGCCAGCCAGAGGAGGTAGACGATGCGAAGGATCTCGCTCCGCCGGCCGTCGCCGGCGATGGTTGTGGCATGTGTCGCGCTCGTGGTCGCGCTCGGGGGGACGAGCTACGCGACGGTCCTGCAGGTTCCGAGGGCGAGTGTTGGCCCAGCTCAGCTGAAGACCAACGCGGTGACGGCAAAGAAGATCGCTCGGAACGCCGTGAGCGCGGCCAAGGTGCGGAACGGCTCGCTCCTCAAGGCCGACTTCGCGCCAGGCCAGCTGCCCGCGGGGCCGACCGGTCCGCAAGGCCCGGCGGGGCCGGCGGGGTCGCCGGGGCTGAGCGCAGTCGAGCGGATCGACACGTCGAGCCCGAACAACTCGACCTCGCCGAAGATCCTCTCCATAACGTGTCCCGCCGGGAAGAGGCTCATCGGCGGCGGAGCGCGCGTGAACGGTGGAAGCCCCGAGGTCGCGCTGTGGGCGTCCTTCCCCGACAACGACAACGTCTACCGGGCAAATGCGTCGGAGACCGACGCGTTCGTCCCCTCGTGGTCGCTGACGGTCTGGGCGATCTGCGCCGTGGCGAGCTGAGACCGGAGCACCTCTCAGGCTGCTCCGTCAGTCCGCGGCGAGCTCGTCCGGGTCGCGACGGAGGAGTGCCCGCGCGAACGCAGACGCCACGACGAGCACCGTGGCGGCGTTCGCGAGTGGCAGCGCGCCTGTCGCAGGTGGCCCCCACGAATTGGGGAGCCCTCGCCTCCACCACACGACACTCGTTCCGACCCACGCCACCGAGGGAACTCCGACGGCGACGAGCGAACGGTGGCGGAGGCTTGGCACATGAGTGACTCCCACCGCCAACGCCAGCTCGGCGGGTGCGAACGCAGGGAACGTGTAGAGGCACTGCCCGAAGCTCGTTGCAACACCCTTGCCTCCCCGGAAACGACTCCAGACCGGGTAGCAGTGCCCGATCACGGCCGCGACGCCGGCGACGTGCGCTCCCAGACCCTCGTCGAGACGCCGACCGACTGCACACGCCGCATACCCCTTCGCCACATCGGCGACGATGACCGCACGACCGATCGAGCCCAGCTGACGGAGGGCATTCAGCCCGCCCGGGTTCCGGCTCCCCTCTGAGCGCAGATCGACGACGCCCCCGGTCGTCAAACGAGAAGCGACGTCCGAAGAGGGCGTCGTCCCGAGCAGGTAGCCGCCGGCCGCAGCGAGCAGCAGACGTGGAAGGCCGGATGGCATCGTCGAAAGTACGCTAGCGCGGTGAGTCGTGAGCCCCGCGCCGAGGCACCTGTACCGCCGTACACGACGGCGACCGCTCGCGCGCGGCGGCTGCCGGGCGGGGAAGACTCGCAGGAGATCCTTGCGGTCGAGGAGCCGCTGGAGATCCGCATCGGGGGCGAGCCGGTGGCCGTCACGATGCGGACTCCCGGCAATGACGAGGAGCTGGCGCTCGGGTTTTGCCTCACGGAGGGGCTCGAGCCGATCTCCGCGCGCGTCCCGGACGACCTCGCCGCCAACACAGTCGAGGTAGAGGCGCGCGGCTTCGACCCCGAGCGCCTCCGCCGACACTTCTATACGACGTCGTCGTGCGGCGTGTGCGGAAAGGGCGCGATCGAGGCGGTTCGGGTTGACGCGGCGCGCGTCGAGAGTGGCCTGAAAGTGCCTGAGTCGGTCGTCACGTCCCTTCCGGAGAGGCTGCGAGAAGCGCAGACGGCGTTTGCAGCGACCGGCGGCCTGCATGCGACAGGGCTCTTCTCAGCGGCCGGCGAGCTCCTGTGCGCTCGCGAGGACGTCGGCCGTCACAACGCGCTCGACAAGGTCGTCGGCTGGGCGTTTCTCGAGGGGCTTCTCCCGCTCGGCGATCTGGTGCTCTGCGTCAGCGGGAGGCTCTCGTTCGAGCTCGTGCAGAAGGCCTCGGTCGCAGGCTGTCCTGTGCTCGTCGCTGTCGGTGCTCCATCGTCGCTGGCGGTGGAGCTTGCCGACGATCGCGGGATCACGCTCTGCGGCTTCGTTCGCGAGGGGCGAGTGACGGTCTACACGGAGTCGTGGCGGATCGTCTAGCGACGGGGTTGCTCCTCGTCGGCGGTGCGTCCGAGCGCTTCGGCTCGCCGAAGGCGCTCGCTGCGTTTCGCGGGGAGACGCTGGCGGAACGCGGGTGGCGCCTTCTCCACGAGGTCTGCGACGAGGTTCTCGCGGTCGGCAAGCACGACGACGGGCTCGAGTTGCCGTTCCCGGCTCATCGACGACGGGTCGGAGGAGCGAGCGCCTGTGTACGGAGTGATGGCCGGCGTGCGCGCTGCCGCCAACGATCTCTCGGTCGCGCTCCCGGTCGACTGCCCGCTCGTGACTGCGGAGGCGATCCAGGCTCTTCTCGACGCTCGCGCTGTTCCGCAGACGGGGCCGCTCCCCGGCACGTATTCGAAAGAGATGCTCCCGAAGCTCGAAGCCCGCGTTGCCAGCGGCGAGCTCTCGCTGCGGGGCGTCAATACGACGGTCCTCGAGATCGACGAGCGGCTGCTCGTAAACGTCAATACGCGAATGGAGCTCCTCACTGCTGCCGTGACCGACTGGGCGCTAGAGCGCGCGGACGTCCACGCGCTCGTTCTCGTCGGCTCGCAGGCACGGAGAGACGTCCCTGCCGACCGCTGGTCCGATCTCGACCTGGTCCTGATCGTCGACGACCCGGCGCCGTACGCCGAGGATTCGAGCTGGATCGAGGAGTTCGGCCGGCCGGTGCTGACGTTTCTCGAGGACACGCCGGTAGGTCAACGCGAGCGGCGCGTGCTGTACGAATCGGGCGAGGACGTCGACTTCCCGCTCTTCCCCGTGACCGCGCTCGAGCTCCTCGAGCAGAGCGAGAACGCGGCTCACCTGCTCGCCCGCGGCTACCGCGTGCTCGTCGACAGGATCGGGCTCACCGAGCGGCTCGCGCGCGTTGCCACCGGAGCGGAACATGCGCCGCCGCCGACCCAGGGCGCGTTCACCCAGCTCGCCTCAGACTTCTGGTACCACGCGCTCTGGACTGCGAAGAAGCTCCGTCGCGGGGAGGTCTTCACGGCGAAGGGCTGCCTCGACGGCTACCTGAAGGACCGGCTCGTGACGCTGCTCGAGTGGCACGCACGTGCCGTCGACCCCTCGGTGGACATCTGGCACGAGGGACGTTTCGTCGAGCGCTGGGCGGATCCGGGCGCGCTGGCGGCGCTCGAGAGGGCGTATGCGTACTACGACGTGCGCGATGTCGCACGTGCGCTCTGGGAGACGATCGACCTCTGGCAAGTGCTCGAGGAGGAGACGGCGAGGCGACTCGCATTGGAGCTCGCTCTCGACCATCCCGACCTGCGCCGGCGCGTTGCAGAAGTCGTTCCCGATCCCCGTCATGCCTCTAGGCTCAGCACGTGAACCGCGTCCTCCTGGCCGTCACACTCGTGCTCCTCGCCGTCGGTTGCGGCGAGGACGAGGTGGCATCGCCCGAAGGGGCATCCGGTGGTCGGGTCTACCTCCTCCAGGACGACAAGGTCTGGCCGGTCTTCCGGGACGCGCCGCTGGCCGGCGACGTCGCGGATGAGATCGTTGCGGAGTTGCTGCTCGGACCGAATGACGAGGAGCTCGAGGGCGGGCTGACGACCTCACTCCCGGACGATCTCGAGATCAGCGGAATCGTGGTTGCGGACGGTGTGGCGACCGTGCCGCTCGACGAGGAGCTGACTCCGGAGGGTCTCGCCCAGATCGTCTACACGCTCACCGGGTTGCCGACCGTGCGATCGGTGGATTTCCGGCGACCTACGCAGGTCATCACCGGCTTCGACCGCTCCGATTTCGAGGAGCAGACGCCTGCGATCCTGGTCGAGTCGCCGCTCTGCGGACGAGGAGGTGGCGAGCCCGCTCCGTGCGACGGGCACCGCCAACACGTTCGAGGCCAACTTCCAGTACGAGCTCGAGGACGACGCCGGACGGGTCGTCGCCGAGAACTTCGTGACTGCCACGTCCGGAACGGGCACGCGAGGAACGTTCGAGTTCGATGTCGCCTTCGACGTCGAGGGAGACGGCACGCTCGTCGTCTTCGAGAGCTCGGCGAAGGACGGCTCGCGGATCAACATCGCCGAGATCCCCCTTCGGCTGACGCGCTAGCCGGTTCGCCCCTTTACTCTTCCGCGATGCCGGACGCCCCCTGGCGCTGCTCGCAATGCGGGACGGTGAACGAGCCCGTTGCCAACTCGTGTCGCACCTGTGGCAAGTGGCCGAGCCTCTTCGATCTCCAGGACAGCGTCGTCGAGGACGTCGACTACGACCTGCCCGAGCGGAGCAACGCCGAGCCCGAGGCGTATGTGCCGGACACCTTCGAGCCCGAGGTCGTTCAAACGGAGACCTTCGAGCCCGAGCCGTTCGAGCCCGAGATCGAGGTGGAGGCAGCCCCCGAGGACGAGCCCGAAGGCAGCCGTCGCGCGAAGTGGACGTCCGCGATCGTCCCGCTCGCCCTGCTGGTGTACTTCGCGATCTCGTTCTTCTTCTCCGACCGGTAGGCGACGCTCGCCTACTTCCGCCAGTCCTCCTAGCGCTCGAACAGCACCTCGCCCGATTCGAGCGCCTTCACCTCGCCCGCGTCGGTCTCGATCTCGAGCCGTCCGTCTCGCAGGATCTGTACCGCCGTCGCAGTCTCGCCGTCCGCGGTGATCCGCCGCCCGCGGAGGAAGTCGCGCGCGCCGAGCCCGCCGTAGATGCCGTCGAGGCCCTCTTCGCGCCAGATGTCGTACATGCGCTCGAGGCGCGAGAGCAGTGAGCCCAGGAGAACGGCGCGGTCGAAGGTCGTGCCGGTTGCCGTTCGCAGCGATCCCGGCTCCGTCGGCGCGTCGAGCGGAAGCTCGTCCCGAGTCTGGTTGACGTTGATCCCGATCCCGACGACGACCGTCCCGTCGGAGAGCTCCGAGAGAATGCCGGCCACCTTGCGGCGGTTCAGCATCACGTCGTTTGGCCACTTGACCTGGGCCGAGAGGACGACCGCTGTCTCGATCGTCTCCGCGGCCGCGAGCGCCGCGACCAGCGAGAGCTCCGGCAGCCGGCGGCCCTTCGGTGGCTCGAGCAGGACCGAGGTGAGCACGGAGCTTCCCGCCGGCTCATTCCAAACACGCCCCAGTCGTCCCCGCCCGCCCGTCTGGTGATCGGTGGCGGCGACGGCGCCCTCTGGCAGGCCCGACCCGAGCAGGAGCTGCTGTGTCGACTCGCACTCGGGCTCGTACAGGTACGGCTTCCCGAAGCGACCCTCGAGGTGCGGCTCGACCGCGTCGGGCGCGAGCGTGTCGTTCACGGAGAGCTTGCAACAGACTGTTGCAAAGTCGCCCCGGCGCGTTCGACCCGCACGGCGCTCACCTTGAACTCGGGCGTGCCGATCAGCGAGTCCGTCACGTCGTGCGTGAGCCAGTTCACCTTCTGCTCGGCGAAGTGGAGCGCCATCCAGACGAGACCGGGAAACACGCGGTCGGAGATGTGGGCACGCGCTTCGAGCGCGCCGCGCCGCGAGACGAGCCGCGCGAGGTCGTCTTGAGCGAGACCGAGCACGGAAGCGTCTTCCGCCGAGATCTCGAAGAAGGGCTGCTCCTGCTTGTCCGTGATGCCTGCCTCACGCATCGTCATCGTCGCCGAGTTGTAGTGATAGAGCGTCCGCCCGGTCGAGAGGACGAGCGGGTACTCGGAGTCCGGCTCCTCGATCGGCCGCTGGTACTCGACCGGGAAGAACTTCCCCTTGCCGGGCGGCCGGGCGGGTGCTGGCGAATGCAGGTGAGGCGTGTCGGGGCCGCCGATCTCGGTCACGGGCCACTGGACGCCGTTCTCCTCGATGCGGTCGTAGCGGACGCCGTACCAGTTCGGTGCGAGGTCGGCGAGCTCGTTCCAGACGGACTCGGCGTCCGGGTACTCCGGCCAGTCTGCTCCCAGTGCCTTCGCCATCAAGATGACGATCTCGCGATCGCCCTTTGCGTTCCCCGGAAGCGGAGCGCCTTCGCGCACTCGGCTGATGCGGCGCTCGGTATTCGTGAACGTGCCGTCCTTCTCCGCGAACGACGACGCGGGGAAGACGACGTTCGCGTACTTCCGGGTCATGTCGTGCAGGAAGATGTCCTGCGAGATCAGGAACTCGAGCTTGCCGAGACCCTCCTCCACGTGGTGCGCGTTCGGCTCGGTCTGGGCGGGGTTCTCCCCGATCAGGTACATCGCCTTCACCCGGTCGTCGTGGAGGCCGCTCATCATCTGGTCGAGCCGGTAGCCGGTCGCCTTCGGCACGTCGACGCCCCACGCGTCCGAGAACTTCTGCCACACCTCGGGCTCGTCCACCGGCTGGTACCCGGGCAGGTAGGACGGGTTCGCGCCGGAGTCGTTCAGCCCCTGGACGTTGTTCTGGCCGCGAAGCGCGTTCAAGCCCGTGGACTCGTAGCCGAGATGGCCGGTCATGAGGACGAGGTTCGAGAGCGACCAGATGTTGTCGACCCCGCACGCGTGCTCGGTGATGCCGAGCGTGTAGAAGATCGCCGCGTGCCGCTCGCTTGCATACTCGCGGGCGGTCGCACGAATGTCGTCGGCGGACACGCCGGTGACCTTTTCGGCCTCTTCGGGTGAGTAGCGCGAGACGACCTCGCGCACGGCGTCGAAGTCCTCGGTGAGGTCGCGGATGTACTCGTCGTTCTGGAGGCCTTCCGCGAGGATCGTGTGCATCATCGCGTTCAGGAGCCAGACGTCCGTTCCCGGACGGAGCTGGAGATGGCGCGTCGCGAGCTTCGTCAGCCAGATCTTGCGCGGGTCGGCGACGACGAGGGTTGCACCGTTCCGCACCGCTTTCTTGATCCGAAGCGCGAGCACAGGGTGCGCCTCGGTCGTGTTCGAGCCGATGACGAAGAGGAAGCGGGCGTTCTCGATCTCCGGGATCGAGTTGGTGCTGGCCCCTCTGCCCAACGACCTGACCAGGCCGTAAAGAGTGGGAGCGTGTCAGGTGGATTCGCAGGAGTGGACCGAGTTCGTCCCGACTCCGGTCCGCGCGAGCTTCTGGATGAGGTAGTTCTCCTCGTTCGTCAACCGCGCGGAGGAGAGAAAGCCGACCGCCTGCGCGCCGTGGCGTTCGATGACTCCGCGCAGGCCTGCAGCTGCCGTGCTGATGGCGTTTTCCCAGGTGGTTGCGTGCAGCTCGCCGTCGTCACCGCGCACGAGCGGCTCGGTCAGACGGTCCGGATGGTGGACGAAGTTGAAGGCGAAGCGCCCCTTGACGCAGAGGTTCCCCTCGTTCGGGAGGTACTCGTCCTTCGACGTGACCTTGACGATGTGCTTCGTCTGCGGGTCGAGGTTGAGGTCGATCTGGCAGCCGACGCCGCAGAACGTGCACGTGGTCCGCACCTGCTCGAGCGCGCGCTCGGGCTGTTTCGTGCCCTCCTCGAACTTCTCGTAGATCGCGCCGGTCGGGCAGACGGAGAGGCAGCCGCCGCAGAGCTCACATTCGGTGTCGAGCCAGGAGAGCCCCCAGGTCGGGACGATGCGCGCTTCGCCGCCACGGCCCTCGAGTGAGAGCGCCGAGCACTGCATGACCTCCTGCGTGTAGCGGACGCAGCGGTTGCAGAGGATGCAGGCGTCCGGCTCGTAGCCCATCAGCCGATTCCGGTCGTCGTACTCCTCGCGCTTCGCGTCGGGAAGGACGAGCGGCGCCTCCGCGCCGAGCTCGCTCGCGAGATCCAGCAGCTCGTTCGGACGGCCGCCTGGCGAGGGGTTCAGGTGCTCCGAGAGGAGCATCTCGGTCAGCGTCCTCTGGAAGTCGGTGATCTGCCCGTTCGTCGAGATGACCGCCCCCTCGGTGACGCGTGTGGCGCAGGCCGGCATCGGCCGCGGTGCGCCCTCGACATCGACGACGCACATGCGGCAGCCACCGTACGGCGCCAGCTTGTTGTCATGGCAGAGGGTGGGGATGAACGTGCCGTGGCGCGCCGCCGCGTGGACGATCAGCTCCCCCTCGGGCGCGCTCACGGTCTTGCCGTCGAGCGTGAACTCGACCATCGCGATCACTGTACCGCCGCGCTGCATTGCTTCAACTGGCCAGGGGTGCGAAGTGCTCCGGCCACCAGCGCATCGCGTTTCGCACGGGGAACGGAGCTGCCTGTCCCAGGCCGCAGATCGATGTCTTCTCCATGGCCAGGAGCCACTCGTCGACCTTCTCCTTCGTCATCGGCGACCGGCCGTGCTCGAGCTCTTCGCACAGATGGTGGAGCGCGCGGTTCCCGATCCGGCAGGGGGTGCACTTCTGGCACGACTCCTCGGCGAAGAAGCGCATCGTCTCCGCGAGCAGGCGGAGAGGGGAGTAGCGGGCAGGGAAGATCTGGAGCGCAGCCGATCCGACTCCGGCGCCGTACTCGCGGAGGCCGTCTCGGGTGAGCGGTGTGTCGATCGCCGACGGAGGCAGGATCCCGCTTGCGGCGCCTCCCGGCACGATCGCGCCGACCTCGTCTGCGAAGCCGCCCGCGTGCTCCTCGACGAGCTCGCGTGTGGTGACGCCGTTGGGCGCCTCGTAGCAGCCTGGGTTGCGGACCGCTCCCGTGACCGACCAGAGTCGCGTGCCCGCCGAGCCCCGCGTTCCGAGCCGGGCCCACCACTCGCCGCCGTTTCGAAGAATGGCAGGGAGGTGCGCGAGTGTCTCGACGTTGTTGATGAGCGTGGGGCGGCCGAGATACCCGACCTGGGCAGGGAAGGGAGGACGGAGCCGAGGCATCGCGCGCCTGCCCTCCATCGATTCGAGCATGGCCGTCTCCTCGCCGGCGATATAGGCGCCGGCGCCGATCACGAGCCCGAGCGATCGGCCGTCGAGCAGACCGGACTGGCGGAGCTCGTCGATCCCTTGTAACAGTCTGCTGCGAGCGGTCGCGTACTCCTCGCGCAGGTAAATCAGCCCCTCGGTGGCCTCGGCGAACGTCATCGCGATCAGGACGCCCTCGAGGAACAGGTGCGGGCGGACCTCCATCACGTAGCGGTCCTTGATCGTTCCGGGCTCGCCCTCGTCGGCGTTCACGACGACGAAGCGCGGGCCCGGCTCGCGCGAGACGGCCTCCCACTTGATTCCGGTCGGGAACCCGGCCCCACCGTAGCCCGTGAGGCCCGACGCCTTGAGCTCCTCGACGATGCGGTCGGGTGCGAGCTGGTTTCGGAGGAGCTCGAGTCCCCCGCGCGCCTCGTAGTCCGCGAGCGTCTCGTCGCGTTGTCCGAGGCCGATCGCCGGGCCGTCGTTGGTCGAGTACGTCACTGCAGGGACGATCTCGTCGCCGCGCGTCATGACCGGCGCGAGGTCGCAGTGGCCGAGGCACGCGACCTCGATTGCGCCGGGCGTGGCGGCGAGGAGCTCGCGCCCGCCGTAGCAGTCGCAGATCGGCCCTGTACAAACGCGGGGAGTCTCGACGGAGACCTGCAGGAACGAGTAGAACGAGACGACCTCGTGCACCTCTCCGCGGCGGATGTTCATGTGATCTGCGAGCGCGTCAGAGAGCTCTGGGGTGATCGGGCCGACCTCGCGTCGTATGCGCCCGAGGTTGTCGAGCAGGCGCGTTCGCTCGAGCGGCAGCTCCGGAAGGAGCCGCACGAAGGAGACCACGTCCACGCATCGATCCTACGCAGCCACGGCCGAGCGAGCGACGTGGCCTGTGGACAGTTCGGCGCTCACTTTTCACGCTTACAGGGCCAGGCTCTGTAAAGAACGCGGCCGGTCGAAGGCGGGCCGGCCGCCGCTGAGCTACTCGGTGGCGGGTGGGCGGCGGAGCTTCTTCGTCCTCGCGCGGCGGCGCTTCGACTCCAGCCTCCGCTCGCGGGCACGTGCGCCCGGGGTCGTCGGCACCCGGCGCCTTGGCACCGCGAGGGCCTGCCGGAGCTTCTCGACGAGCCGCTCGACGGCGAGCGCGCGATTCCGAGCCTGGCTCCGCTCGTCCTGCGCTATGGCGCGAAGCGTCGGCCCCACTCGCGCGAGGACGCGTCTCCGCTGCACGTCCGTCAGAGCACTCGTCGCCTCGATATCCAGCAGGGCCTCCACCCGCGTCGACGACTTCTGGGCATGCTGTCCACCCGGCCCGCTCGACCTCGAGACCCTGAGCTCGATCTCCGAAATGGGCAGGGAGACGGAGCGTGTGACCGCAATTGCCCGCTCCGGCGTCGGCAAAGCCGACACCTTCGCTTCCGGGTCGCCTCCGTCGAGCCCACGGCTCGTAGACTCACGCTCCATGGCCTGCATTCTGCTGGACATCGACGGCGTGCTTCACGTCTCGGGGGAGCCCATCCCAGGAGCAACCGAAGCTGTCGACACGCTCCGCGAGTCAGGTCACTTGCTGCGATTCGTCTCCAACAACTCGACGCGACCCCGTGCTCGTCTGGCGGAAGAGCTTCGCGGCATGGGGTTCACCCTCGAGGATCTCGAGCTCCAGACGCCGGCGGGCGCCGCGGCGCGCGAGCTCGCCGGGAAACGCGTGCTTGCACTCGCGATGACGGCGATCGTTCCCGACCTCGACGGCCTCGATCTCGTCGGGCACGACTCCGAGGCCGTGCTCGTCGGGGGATGCGACGAGACGCTCGAGCCGAACCAGGTGTTCAGCTACATGAACCTCGCGCGCGCCTTCGGCGAGATCCAGATGGGCGCGACGTTGTACTGCCTGCACAAGAACAAGTGGTGGCAGACGAGCCGCGGCCCGATGCTCGACTCGGGCGCGTTCGTCGCCGGGCTCGAATACGCCACGGGAGTCGAGGCAACGGTGCTCGGGAAGCCAAGCCCGTCGTACTTCGCGGCTGCGCTCGACGTGCTCGACGCCGAGCCCGAGCTGACCTGGCTCGTCACGGACGACATCGAGGCAGACATTCGCGGCGCGCGTCTCTTCGGAATGCGAACTGCGCTCGTGCGCACGGGGAAGTTCCGCCCGGAGACACTCGAGTCCGCCGAGGCTTCCCCGGACATCGTCGTCTCCTCGCTCGCCCAGTTCCCCGCGCTGCTCGAGGAAGACCTGAAGGGCGGCCTGGCTCGGTGAAGGTCGGCGTCGACATGATCGAGATCGAACGCGTGAAACGCGCCCTCGAGCGCCCCGGCTTCCGCGAGCGCTGCTTCACGGAAGCGGAGCAGACGTACTGCGAGTCGCGTGCGAATCCTGCCGAGAGCTACGCGGCGCGCTTCGCCGGAAAGGAGGCGGTCGGCAAGGCGCTCGGATGCGGCGTCCGCTTCACCTGGAAGGACGTCGAGATCGTCGGCCGGCCGAAGCCAGGCGTTCGGCTCTCGGGGCGTACGGCAGCCTTCGCCGAACGAGTGAGCGCGGGCGAGATCGATCTCTCGATGACGCACTCCCGCGAGCTCGCGGCGGCGATCTGCGTCGTGCTTCCGCGCAACGCCTGAGGTGTACGAGCCCCTCTACACGGCTGCGGAGATGCGTGCGGCCGAGGAGCGCTATCCGGGGTATCCGGAGAGCGTCCCGGAGCTGATGGAGCGAGCGGGGAGCGCAGTCGCGCACGAGGCGATGCTGGCCTTTCCGGCCGCGCGGCGCTTCGCCTGCGTGTGCGGAGGTGGGTCGAACGGAGGAGACGGACGTGTCGCGGCCCGGGTGCTGCGGGACGCCGGGCACGCCGTGGACGAGACCGGCGAGGTCGAAGGGTCTGACGTGGTCATCGACGCGCTCTTCGGGACCGGGTTTCAGGGCGAACCACGGGCCGACGCGGCAGCAGTAATCGAGCGAATCAACGCCGCCCCTTCCCCCGTCGTGTCCGTGGACATTCCTTCGGGTGTCGATGCGTCCACCGGGGAAGTCGCCGGTGCGGCGGTCCACGCGGACCTCACGGTCACCTTCCACGCGCCGAAGGTCGGGCTCGCGGTGGCTCCCGGACGATTCCGTGCAGGGCGCGTCGTGCCGGCGGACATCGGGCTCGCCGACGCCGAGACGAAGCATCGCCGTGCGACGCCGGCCCTGCTCGAGCTCGTCCCGCGCCGCGTGCCGGGCGACACCAAGTACACGGCGGGCTCGGTGCTCGTCGTCGGCGGGCAGCCGGGAATGACCGGCGCAGTCGCGCTCACTGCGCGTGCGGCCTTCCGCGCGGACGCCGGCTACGTCGCAGTTGCCGTACCCGCAGAGTCGCTTCCGGTCGTCGAGACGCTCGTTCTCGAGCCTGTGAAGATCGGCTGGACCGTCGACGACGCGGTAGAGGTCATCGTCGCAGCCGCAGAGCGTGCGGGGGCGCTCGCGCTCGGTCCTGGTCTCGGGCGTGGAGCAGGTCGCCAGGCACTCGTTCGCGAGCTCCTCGAGCGGCTCGACCTGCCGGCGGTGGTCGACGCGGACGCGCTGTTCGACCTCGAGCCGTGCCGCCGGGAAGCCCCGACAGTGCTGACCCCTCATGCGGGAGAGCTCGCGCGGCTCCTCGAGACGAGCTCGGACTGGGTCGACGCTCACCGGCTCGAGGCCGCGCAGCGCGGCGCCGATCGCTTCGCCGCCGTGCTCCTCCTCAAAGGCACCGACACGATCGTTGCGACACCCGAGAGCGGTGTGATCGTCTCTGATTTCGGCCCGCCCTCTCTTGCCACGGCCGGAACCGGTGACGTGCTGACGGGAATCGTCGCTGCGTTTCTCGCGAAAGGGCTCGAGCCGCAGGTTGCGGCCGTCGCGGCCGCCGTCGCTCACGGCCGTGCGGCGGAGCATGTCCCACACCGTGCGGGTCTGGTGGCGAGCGACCTCCTCGAAGCGATCCCGCTTGGCTCTCGAGGGCTGAAGCGGGTTGGAGCGCTCGCGCTTCACGCTCGACCTCGGTGCCATCCGCCGGAACGCCGAGACGCTCCTGCGCGCTGCGGGCGGGGCGGAGTTGTGGGCGGTCGTGAAGGCGAACGGGTACGGGCACGGCGCCGTCGACGTCGCGCGCGGCGCTCTCGCCGGAGGCGCGACCGCTCTCTGTGTCGCGACCGTGGAGGAAGCGCTCGAGCTGCGAGCCGCGCCCGCGCTCGACGAGGCTCGGCTGCTCGTCATGGGGCCGACGACGGACAGTGAAGTCAGGACTGCGCGCGACGCGCGGCTCGAGGTGGTTCATGCGGGCGTTTCGATCCCGGAAGACCTTCCCGTACACCTCAAAATCGATACGGGGATGGGCCGGTGGGGTCTCTCGGAGCTGCCCTCGCCGACGAGAAACGTGGTCGGCGTCATGAGTCATCTCGCGGTTGCGGAGTCCGATCCGGACTTCACACACCTGCAGATCGACCGCTTTCGTGCGGCGACAGCCGACCTCGAAGACGGGATCGTGCGGCACATCGCCAACAGCGCCGGAACGCTTCGCTACTCCGGCGCGTCGTTCGATGCTGTGCGCTGCGGAATCGCTCTCTACGGCATCTCGGCGTTCGACGCCGACCCTGCTCTCGACGGGCTCGAGCCGGCCCTTCGCTGGGACTCGTACGTGGCGCTCGCGAAGCGGCTCGAGCCCGGCGACAGCACCGGCTACGGGCGGCAGTACGTCGCCGCTGAACCGACCTGGATCGGCGTCGTACCGGTTGGGTACGCGGACGGGTTCCGTCGCGACATGACCGGGACGGAGGTCCTCGTCGACGGTGAGCGGCGACGCGTGGTGGGTGCGGTGTCGATGGATGCGCTCGCGGTCGAGCTTGCGGGCGAAGTCGCGATCGGGACACCGGTCACGTTGATCGGGGATGGGGTTCGCGCCGACGAGCATGCGCGGGTCGCCGAGACGATCGGGTACGAGATCGTGACCCGGCTCGACACGAGCGTCACACGTGGAGCACGGGTGGTTCGCGAGTGAACGACGACCGGATCGCCGAGATCCTCGCAGGAGAGGAGGCGTGGATCGTCGGCGGCGCCGTCCGCGACTTCCTGCTCGGGCGCCGCGTCCTCGACATCGACGTGGCTTGCCGAGAGCCTCGGGCGGCCGCGAACCGATTCGCGAAGCGTTTCGGTGGGGCTCCGTTTCCGCTCTCGGAAAGGCACGGAGCGTGGAGGGTCGTGGACGAAGGAGTTGAGCAGACCGTCGACTTCACGCCCCTCCCGAGCGACATCGACGCTGATCTCGGGACGCGCGACTTCACGTTCAACGCGATCGCCGTTCCGGTCGGCGGCGGCGATCCGCACGATCCCTTCGGCGGCAGAGTAGACCTCGCAGCCGGTGTGATCCGTGCGGTGTCCGACACCGTCTTCGTCGACGATCCCCTGCGACTGCTGCGCGCCGCGAGGTTCGAGGACGATCTCGGTTTCCACCTCGACGAGCGGACCGAGGCGTTGCTTCGCGCTTCGGCATCTCTCGTGACTCAGGCTGCCGGAGAACGCGCCCTGGGCGAGCTCGTGCGATTGTCCGCGGCGGGCTATCGGCGGCTCTTCGAGCTTGGATTGCTCGAGCCGCTCGGCGGTTCGCTCGAGGGGCCGCTCGAGGCGCTCGACGATCCGGACTTCAGGCTCGTCGCCGTCTTTCGAGAGGAGCTTCGCTCCCTCCCGATCTCACGAGATCTCCGAAGGTATGCAGCCGCGCTGCTCCGCGCGCGCCGTCCCGAGGACGAGTCGCCCCGCGAGATTCATCGCTTCCGTCGCGTGACGGAGCCCTGGGCGCTCGATGCGCTCGCGTACATCGGCGCGACCGAGCTCTCGGGAGAGGTGGAGAAGGCACGCCGCGCCGATCCGCCCGAGCCACTGGTGCGGGGAGACGAGCTCGGTCTGCCGCCCGGCCCCGAGATCGGACGTATCCTCGCCATCATCGACGAGGAACGCGCAGTCGGAACGATCTCCACCCGTGAGGAAGCTCTCGCGCTCGCGCGTTCCATCGCTCGCGAGGGGCCGTCGTGAGCGTCAAGCTGCGACTTGCGCTGCAGGAACAGCGTGCGTCCGATCTGAGCGAACGCGTGCGCCGGCTTCTCGGGCCGTTCACCGGGAGCGAGGTTGCTCTCGATGCGGGCTCCGGTACCGGCTCACTCGCGTTCGCGCTAGCTCCCCAAGTCGGGGAGGTCGTCGCCGTCGACACGAGGGTCGAGTACCTGGAGGCCGGCCGTGAGCTGGCACCGGCGAACGTCCGTTTCGTCGAGGGGGACACGATGTCACTTCCCTTCGGCTATGCGACGTTCGACATCGCGGGCTGCCTTCGTGTGCTGCATCACGTCCGGCGCCCCGAGCTCGCCGTGTCCGAGCTCGTTCGAGTCACTCGTCCGGGCGGCCGTGTGCTCATCGTCGATCAGCTCGGCTCGGTCGATCCGTTGCGGAGCTTGGAGATGGACCGCTTCGAGCGGCTGCGTGACCCGTCGCACCAGCGGCTGTTGCCTGACGCCGACATCCATGGTTTCCTCGACGCCAACGACCTCGTGCTGCTGTCGCACGAGGTGACGCGGGAGCGGGTTGATCTCGAACAGCGCCTCGAGCTCGCCGACGTCCCGGAGGAGGAGCGCGTGCGGCTGCGCGGGCTCGCGCCGGACGCGGTCTTCGAGATCGAGGTCGGCTGGTACGTCGCCCGCAAGGCCGGGCCCTAGAGCTCGTCGCCGGTTTCGTAGCGACTGTGTGACCACGGCCATTCGTCCGCCGACTCGCAGAGCCGCGCGCGGACGGGATTCATCACGACGTAGCGGCAGGCCTCGTGAAGGTGGCGCTCCGTCTCAATGGCGCGGGAGGAAAAGCGGTCGGCGAAGAGGTGACCAAAGCGGACGTGTCGCTCGTTGAACTCCTGCGCGTACCGCCCGTTCAGGCGCTGAACTCCACGTGAGAGGTCCGCTCTCGTCGAGTGGAGGACGAGGTGATAGTGCGTGGTCATCAGGCAGAGCGCATGGATCGCCCAGCGATGGTTCCTTGCCTGTTTCTCGAGATCCGCGAGAAAGATTCGGCGATCCGAGTCGTTGCGAAAGATCGCGCACCCGTCGACGCCACGCGAGATGACGTGGAAGTAGCCGTCCGGCAAGGCTGTTCGAGGAACCCGCGGCATGTGTTTGCATCGAAGCGGATGCGGAGCTGATCGAGTCCCGCTGTGGATGAATCGGCGCACATCTTGGCGCGTTTCCAACCGTCCCGACCGGACGAGTCCAGGGTCTGACCCTGGTTTTCAGACGCCCTTGCGGTAGCCCGAGGCCGTCGCGAAGCGTGAGAAGAGACCGGGCATGACCGCCTGCGCGATGGAGATCAGCCGATACGGGAACCAGGGCACGGTGAGCTCCCGCTTGCCACTCTCGACGGCGTCGACGATCTTGGCCGCGACCTCGTCCGGCTCGATCACGAAGCGGCGCATGAGCCGGCTGGAGAGAACCGAGTGCTGCGGAAAGCCCTCCGTCTCGACGAAGCCCGGCATGACCGTCAGTACATGGATCCCAGTACCGCGAAGCACCGCCGCACTCGAGCGCGAGAAAGCAAGCTGCGCATGCTTCGAAGAGGCATACGCCCCCGCCGGCGCGAACGCGACCGTTCCGGCGACCGAAACGAGATTCACGACGTGCGCCCCACCCGCCCGAGCAGCGCTCTGCAGCCCCGGGAGAAACGCCCGCAGGCACCACACTCCGCCGAGGTAGTTCACATCGAGGACCTGTTCGATCAGCTCGGGATCGACCTCGAGGAAGCTCCCGCGCGCCGGCATGCCCGCGTTGTTCATGAGCAGCCCCACTGCGGGATGCCGTTCGAGTATCCGAGCTGCGACGGCATTCACCGCGTCACGGTCGGCCACGTCGCAAAGCTCCCACTCGCCGCCAACCTCGTCCGCAATCGGCCGGAGCCGATCCTCGCGGCGCGCGAGCAGCACGCAGTGCCAGCCGCGCCTAGCCAGCTCCCGTGCCGTCGCCTCCCCGATCCCGGACGAGGCGCCCGTCACCACCGCTACGCCCCCTCCGGCCATCGCCGCGCGAGCCTATCCGTTTAGGATCGCCGCGTGGCCGGCAGGTTCGAGGGGAAGACTGCGCTCGTACTCGGCGTCGCGAACAAGCGCTCGATCGCTTGGGCGATTGCGCAACGCCTCGCCCAGGAGGGGGCGCAGGTCGCCTTCACCTATCAGGGCGAACGGATCGAGAAGAGCGTCAGGGACCTCGCCGAAACCGTCTCGAGCCCCCTCGTCACCGAGTGCGACGTCCGCTCCGACGACGACGTGACGCGCGTCTTCAAAGAAGTCGCCGATACCTTCGATCGAGGGCTCGACATCCTCGTCCACTCTGTCGCCTTCGCCGCCGCAGAGGATCTCGAAGGCCGTTTTACGGACACTCCCCGAGACCGCTTCTGGCTCGCGCTCGACATCAGCGCCTACTCGCTCGTCGCCTGCGCTCGCGCCGCCGAGCCGCTGATGGAAGCTCGCGGAGGAGGCTCGATCCTGACCATGACCTACCTCGGCGGCGAGCGCGCGGTGCCCCACTACAACGTCATGGGCGTCGCCAAGTCCGCGCTCGACTCGTCGATGCGCTACCTCGCCTGGGACCTCGGGTTCAAGAACATCCGCGTGAACGCGATCTCCGCCGGCCCGGTGAGAACGCTGGCCGCCCGCTCGATCGCCGGCTTCACGACGATGGAGGAGATGTTCGCCGAACGCGCCCCATTGCATCGCCAGATCGACGCCGAGGACTGCGGCGCGGCAGCTGCCTACCTCCTCTCGGAGGATGCCCGCAACGTCACCGGAACGACGCTCTACGTCGACGCCGGGTACCACTCGATGGGCATGTGACGACGGTCGCGACGTTTCCCGCACCGTCCGCGCGGGAAGCATCGAGCATGGCCAAGATGAGATACGCCGTGCTCGGTTGGATCGCCTGGAAGCTCCTCAAGCGCCGCGTGCGCGCGTTCCCGTAACGACGAGCACCTAGCGGTAGCGGCGGATGAAGTCGCGCATCGCCGGCTCGTCGGCCAGCGTGACGACGACGCCATCGGCACCCGCCTCGAGGAGCCCGTCCGCCAGCTCGACCCTCGTCCTCGGCACGATCCGGAGATCTGCATGTTCCTTCCGCACGCGAGCGACGTCTTCCCGGTCCGAGCTTCGGCTCGGATGCCAGACGTCGCCCAGCTCACGTGCGCGACGTAGCGCCGGCGGCGAGCTTCCGGCGATCCAGAGCTCCGGCTCTGGGTCGGGAAGCGGACCGAAGGATGCGTTCTCGAACGACCAGTGCTCCCCGGTGAATTCGCGCTTCCCTCGCCAGAGCGCTTGCATCAGCCGGATCATCTCGTCGCCTCGCCGACCGCGGCCTCGAAAGGGAATCCCGATGAAACGGAACTCGTCCTCGTGCCAGCCCATGCCGAGCCCGAGGAGCAATCGCCCGCCCGAGATCTCCTGCAGCGTCGCGGCCTCCTTCGCGAGGTGGATCGGATGGTGCAGCGGCGCGACCACGATCGACGTGCCGAGCGCGACCCGCGACGTGAAGCCGGCGATCCAGCCGAGCGTGACGAGCGGCGCGTAGACCCGCCCGTACGGACTCGGCGGCCTCCGGCCCGACGAGAACGTGCTCCGTCGCCCATACGGAATCGAACCCGAGGTCTTCGGCAGCCTCTGCGATCCGTCGGATCCCGCTCGGTGTCGAGCCCTTACCGAAGTTCGGGAGGATGACCCCCAGGTGCAACGCCTTCATGCCTGTGCAGCTGCGATGACGAGATCGATGTCCGGCAATTCCCGGCCGAGCATCCACGCTTCGCGAATCGTCTTCCCGTCTTCGATCAGGAAGGCGGAGCGGGCGGCGACGTCCTGCATCCCTCCGAGCTCGACTGCGACGCCGAACGCTCGCGCGACGTCGCCGTTCCAGTCGGAGAGCAGCGGCACGTCGATGCCGAGAGTCCCCGCCCAGGCCGCATGTGACCACACGGAGTCGCGCGAGATCCCGATCGGTCGCACGCCCACTCGAGCCAGATCCTCGCTCCTGTCCCGCAGGAGCAACATCTCGTTCGTTCAGGTCGGAGACCAGTCCCAGAAGTAGAAACACAGAAGCGCGTAGCCCGCACCGAGCACCTGCGCCAGCGGCCGAGCCTCCTCGCGCGGCGCGCTCCAGACCGTGACATCCGGAACGCTGTCGCCGGGCCCGAGCACGCGGGCAGCCTACGTCAGCGGATGCAGCACCAACCGTCGATTCGGGGAGGCGACGTGGAGCGGAACTGCTTCTCGATGTTGGACACGGCGCGAATGCCGCGGCCGTCGGTGCGGATGAACAGCCATTGATCCGCATTCGTCCACGAGGCGAGTAGCCAGCGGCCATCGGGTGACCAGGCGAGGTCGGCGAGGTCACCAGCTCCCGCGAAGAGCCTGCGCGCCGCGTTCCCGTCGGGGCGGATGTTCGGCACGATCCAGAGCTGGCTCTGCCCCGCGACTCGCATGACGTAGGCGACGGCGTCACCACTTGGAGCGAGCGCCGCCGCTCGCACCGGTGCGGCGCCCGGGCCGACGTTCAGGAGCACCCCTCCGCGGACGCCGAACACGCGTAGCGATCGCGGCGAGGACGCGAGCAGACGCCTCCCATCCGACGACCAGGTCAGGTCGGTCGGTTCGTTGCTCGCACGGGCACGCCAAATCGCGCGCCCAGTGTCCGCCTCGAGCACCCGCACCTCGCGCCGAGACGCAACCGCGAGCACTCCTGCCGGTCCAGGCTGCAAGGCGACGAGCCCGCGTGCTCTTCGCTGGAGGGAGTCGTCGCCTGTGCCGTCTCCGGCGACGACCCGGGCCCCGGTACGGTCGAGGTACGCAATCCGCGTGTCCGTCTCGGTCCCCGCCCAGCTCGGTGACTTCACGCTTGGCCGTGGCAGCGTCCAGCGCACATCGCCATCCGGCTCGAGCGCCGCCAGCTCATTCTCGCGAGCGACCGCGACGAATCGACCGAAGGGCGACCAGGTTGCCTCGCGATAGTCGCCCAGGAGTCGCTTCGAGCCGTCCTCCTGAACCACCCAGACTCCCACATCGGAAGAGACGAGCAGCCTGCCTGGTGCGGGCAGCGAGAACAGCGCCGGCTGCGCGCGCTCGACGCCCACGGCCTCGCGAATCTCGTCGAGCACAGCGCGCCCCGGAGCGCTCACCGTCGCCGCGACGAGTGCGCTGACCGCAAGCGCCACCGCGGCGACACGCGGCCAGTGGGAGCGTCGCGGCACCGGGCTGCGTTCGGCGAACGAGGCGGACACGACCTCCCAGCTCCGCTCCCGCGCGTCGACTTCGCCCGGAATGTCGAGCCGCTCCAGGTCGCGCTTCACAGCTCGCTGCCCAGTGCGTCGAGGCCACGGCGAAGCCGGGAGTTCACAGTGCCTCGCGGGAGGTCGAGCGCGTCCGCGATCTCGCCCGGCGTGAACTCGAGCAGGTACCGCATCACGAGAACCGCGCGGTGCTCCGGAGGAAGCTGCGCCAGCGCCGCACGCACGTCAGCTCCTGGTGCGGCCGACGCCGGGGCCGCAGCAAAGGAGTCCGTGAGCTCGACCTCGGCGCGGAGCCGCCGAGCCCGCGTCCAGTCGATCGCGCGGTTGACGACGATCCGATGCAGCCAGGGCCCGAACGGCCGACGCCGGTCGAACCGGTCGAGGGCGCGTACGGCGGCCAGAAACGACTCCTGGGCGATGTCCTCGGCAGCGCCGGCGTCATGCGTGACCAGGTAGGCGGCGCGGTACGCGCGCGGCCAGTGCGTGCGAAAGAGGGCCTCGAGATCGGAGACCGATCCCTGCTGCGCGCCACGCACGCGGGCGCGCTCGTCGCGAGCGGTGCGCATCCCGTGCCCACAGTACGACGAGACCTGTCCAGGAGGTCCATGCAGGAGATACGACGACGATGCATCGGGAGGTCCCGCGGACCTCGACCGACGCGCAAGGCGTATAGAGATCGTGAACCGTCGCCAGTTCCTCACCGGCTCGGCCGCCGCGTCTCTCGCCCTTGCCTGCGATCCCGCTGCGCTGGCAAGGCGCGTCGGCGGATCCGGTGTCGCGTTCGTGACAGCCGACCTGGAGAGCCGAGTCGTTCTCGTCGAGCTCGCCTCGGGGAAGACGATCGCCCGGATTCGCACTGCTCCCGGTCCGCGCAGCATCGAGGCGGTTCACGGGCGCACAGCGGTCGTCGCGCACACCGAGCACGGCCTGGTGACTCTGATCGACGCGGCCTCACGCCGAATCCGCTTCGAGCTGGACGGCCTCGGGTCCCCGCGCTACACCGCCGTTCTCCCGACCGCCGATCTCGTCTACGTCACGGACTCGGAGGCGGAGGAGGTCGTCACGGTCGACGCCGTGCGCGGTCGGATTCTCGCTCGTGCCCGAGTTCCCGGCCCTGCTCGGCACATCGGGATCAGCATCGACGGCAGAAATATCTGGACATCGCTCGGAACCGCCGCCACGCACATTGCGGTGCTCGACAACGGCAATCCTCGCCGGCCGCGGTTCGACCGAACGATCGCGTCTCCGTTCCTCGCCCACGACATCGTGTTCGCTCCGGACGGGAAGACCGTCTGGGTGACGTCGGGCTCGGAGCGGCGCGTCGCGCTCTACCGCTCGGGCAACCGACCTTCTCGCGTACTCGCCTCGGGGGCTCCTCCGCAGCACGTGACCTTCGCCCGGAACAAGGCGTTCGTCGCCTGCGGCGACGACGGCGCCGTGCACAGGCACCGCCTCGACGGAAAGCCTGTTCGCGAGACGCGAGTTCCGGTCGGCTCCTACAACGTGACCTTCGGCTGGGGCCGTCTGGTCACGCCTTCACTCCACGAAGGAACTCTGAGCCTGCTCGACCGGAACGGACGCGTCCGCACGGTCCGGCAGATCGCTCGTGCCGCGCACGACGCCTGCATCCTCGCCACCTAAGGAGGTACGTCATGAAATCGTCCTTCGCCACTCTCGTCGCGGTCTTTGCGTTCGTCGCAGCCCTCGCCGCCGGCTCTGGAGGAGCGAACGGATCGCCCTACTCGCCCGGGCTCGACTACGGGTGGGAAGGTGTTCGCGCTCCCGCCGAAGACGTCCGCTACGTCACGCTGCCTTCTGCAAGGTCGACGACGGTTGCCGCGATCGCCGTTCGCGGCGGCCGCGTGCTGCGCTCGAGAGCCGTGCGCGGCTTCTTCGGCGTGCCGCTGGTCGCCTACGACGGGACGACGGCAGGTCTCTCGGGCGACGGCCGCACTCTTGTCCTCGCCTCGTACGGCCCCTTGCCGGGCGAGGCCGGAACGACGCGCTTCCTCTCCCTCAGGTCGAAGACCCTGAAGCCGTTCCGGCACATCGAGCTGCGCGGCTCGTGGTCCTTCGACGCGCTCTCTCCGGACGGCTCACGGCTCTATCTCGTCGAGCACATCTCCGCGGGCCCGAGCCCCCGCTACCGCGTCCGCGTCTACGACCTCGCGGCCGGCCGGCTCCTCCCGAACGCGGTCATCGACCGCCTCGTGAGCAAGGCGATCATGGGAGGCCAGCCTGCGACGCGAGTCACCACCGCGGACGGCCGCTGGGCGTACACGCTCTACGCGCGCGCGAAGGGCAAGCCGTTCGTCCACGCGTTGGATTCAGCCAAGCGCAAGGCTTTCTGCATCGACTTGCCGTTGCGGCTCGCGGAGCCTGAGCAGATGCGGCTACGCCTGAAGCTCCGGGACGAGCGCCTGACCGTTCACCGCGGCGCCGAATCGCTCGCCGTCGTCGACATGCGGTCCTTCGTCGTCCATCTAGGCGGCCGTCACGGGTAGCGCCTCCGTGGCATCCGCGATCTCCCGCGCAACCTCGACGATGTCGCGGTTCGCGTTGAAGATCCGAAGCTGGCGGTCGGCGCTCGAGCCGCGGGAGAGGATCTCCCTGACGCCCTCGAGCTCTCGGTCACAGTCGAGCTCCCGCGCGTGCGGTGCGATGTCCGTGAGCGTGCGTCGCACCAAGCGCGCGACGGGGATGCGGTTGCGCCGCCCGGAGCCGAGGTCCATCACGGGCGCCTCGAGCCCGTAGCGGGCCGCGAGCCACTTGTTCTCGCTCGTCAGGATCCGGTGGTAGGACGGGATCTCCTCGCCCGCGTCGTACTGCTCGCAGAGCCGCTTGACGAGAGACTGGCAATACGCCGCGATCGCGACTGCGTCCTCGACGCGGGTCACGGCGTCGCAGATCCGGATCTCGACCGTGCCGAGGCGCGGATGCAGCCGGATGTCCCACCAGATGCTCGTGTAATCCGGAATGCACCCAGAACGCTCGAGCTGGCCGACCACCTCGGCGTAATCCGCGTAGTCGCGGAAGCGAGGCGGCGGTCCTGAGCGCGGGAAGGACGAGAACACCATCTGGCGGCTCGACGCAAGGCCGGTGGGCTCCCCGCGCCAGAACGGCGAGCTCGCGGAGAGTGCGAGCAGCGGTCCGAGCTGGGGTAGCAGCCCGTTGACGACCTTGATCGCCTTCTCTGGATCGTCGACTGCGACGTGCACGTGCATCCCGAAGATCAGCTCGCGGCGGGCGATGTACTGCATCTGGTCGATCAGCGCGCGGTACCGGTCCTTCGCCGTGATGCGCTGACGCTCGAAGAGGCTGAACGGGTGCGTCCCAGCCGACCCGACCCTGAGGCCCTTGCCGTTCGCGACCTCGGTCACGTACCCGCGGAGCTTCATCAGCTCCCGGCTCACGTCTGCGACCGTCCGACACACCGGCGTCGTGATCTCGATCACCGACTGCATGAGCTCGGGATTGATGCGCTCCTCGAGCTCGTGGCCCGCGACCGCGTCGAGCATCGTCTCGATGTGCTGCACGAGATCGAGCGTTCTCCCGTCGAGGAGCTGGTACTCCTCCTCGACGCCGAGGGTGTACGGGTCGCCCTTCCCGAAGACATGGTCGAGGACGCTGCCCTCGTGAACCGCGCCCTTGCCGGTGATCGAGGGCGGAAAGGCCTGCTTCTCGCTCACGGCAGCACCGCGTCGGCATCGATCTCGACCTTCCACGCGGAGTCGAGAAGCGCGGTGACGACGGTGGTGTTCGCCGGGCGAATGTCGCCGAACACTTCGCCGTGGGCGCGTCCGACGCCGTCGAAGTGGGCAGGGTCGGTGACGTAGACGCGCGTGCGCACGACGTTCTCGAACGCAGCGCCCGCGTTCTCGAGCGCCTTCCCGATGATCTCCAGGCAGAGGCGCGCCTGCTCGTAGGCGTCGTCGGGCGGCGGCGAGCCGTCGGGCGGGATCGGCGCCGTGCCGGCGACGTAGACGTTGATTTCCGACGACGACCGCGCGCGAGTACCCCACGATCGGCTCGTAGGGCGAGTGGCCGGAGATCAGGCGGCGTTCCATGGGGTGGCTAGTATCGCGCCGCGTGCAGGCGCTGCGCCAGATCGACGACTGGCCGGTCTCGTTCGCCGCGGCTGGAGTCGTCGCCGGCGACGGGCGGATCGAGACCCAAGGAGACGCGAGCCGCGCGGTTCGCCTTGCTTCGGTTTCGAAGCCCGTCGCGGCGCTTGCGGTTCTCGTCGCGGCCGAGGAGGGTGTCGTCGACCTGGACGAGGCGGCCGGCCCGCCCGGCTCGACCGTGCGACACCTGCTCGCGCACACCTCCGGCCTGCCGTTCGAGGGCGAGGAGCCGATCGCTCGTCCTGGTCGCCGGCGGATCTACTCGAACGAAGGGTTCCGCATGCTCGCTGCGCGCCTCGCGGACCAGGCCGAGATGCTCTTCCCCGACTACGTGCGGGCCGCCGTCTGCGAGCCGCTCGGTCTGGGGCTCGACCCGGCCGGGGATCCCGGGTCAGGCATGCACGCTTCGCTCGGTGACCTCCTGGCGCTCGCTCGCGAGCTTCTCGCACCGACGCTCGTTGCGCGGGAGACGCTCGACGAGATGACAGCCGTCCAGTTCCCCGGGCTCTCCGGCGTCCTCCCCGATCACGGCCGCTTCGACCCGCTGGACTGGGGCCTCGGGGTGCAGCTCAACACGCGGCCGCCGACGTGGATGGGGACGAAGACCTCTCCGCGCACGTTCGGTCACTTCGGGGGATCGGGGACGTTCCTGTGGGTGGATCCCGATGCTCGCGTCGCGTGCGTCGCCTTGACAGATCGCGAGTTCGACGAGTGGGCGAAGACCGCCTGGCCCGTTTTCTCGGACGCGGTGGTCGACGAGATAGGGCCGGGCATGCCGGGCCCCTACGACAACGGGCGGGGGTAGGGGCCGGGCATGCCCGGCCCTCAGTCTTCGGCGAACAGCGGTCTCAGGAGCTCGTCGAACGTCGCCCGGTCGCAGCTCGCGACGACGCACGGTGTCATCGCCGTCACCGTCGCCGTCCGCGGGACGTTCATCGTCAGCGCGACCTCTCCGAAGTACTCGCCTGACCGCAGGATCCGTCGCTCTCCCAGCGCTTGCTGGGAAACGCCGGCGATACCCGTGAGCAGCACGTAGAAGCGATCGCCTGGGTCACCCTCGCGGACGACGACCGTGCCCGCCGTGATGTCCTCGCGCTGCATACGGTCGGCCAGCTTTCCGAGCGTTTCGCCTGGAAGCGCGCCGAAGAGCCCGACTTGCGCGAGCTCGGTCACCGATGCGGGAACGTGCCGCGGAGACACGCGAGTACGGTACCCGCGTGTCTGCTCTGGCCGGCTGGCGCTACTGCCCGCGTTGCGGGTCGGACGTGACGCTGACCGACGGTCAGGTCGAGTGCCGGGCGTGCGGATTCGTGCACTACGCGCACTCGGCGCCGGCGGTGTCGGCGCTCGTCCTCGACGACGAGGGTCGCATGCTCCTCGGCCGTCGCGCTCACGAGCCGGACGCGGGCCTCTGGGACGTGCTCGGTGGATTCGTCGACGAGGGCGAGCACCCGCTCGACGCGCTCCGCCGCGAGCTCGACGAGGAAACTGGACTCGAGGTCGAGCCGGGGGCGTTCCTCGGTGCGTTCGTCGACACGTACGGAGAAGGGCCAGAAGTGACGAGCGTTCTCAACCTGGTCTGGGAGGCGCGCATCGTCTCGGGCGAGCCCTCGCCGGCCGACGACGTGTCCGAGCTTCGCTGGTTTCCGCAGAACGAGCCTCCGCCACCCGAGGAGTGCGCGTTTCGGTGGGTTGCGGAGTTTCTCGCCGCGCGCGCGGGCGGGGGTCAGGCTTTAGCCTGACCCCGGTCTTGGGTTGAAGCCAACCTCACACCGAGGTCAGGCTGAAGCCTGACCCCGTCGACCGTCCGCAACAGAAAGACCGAAGGGCCGGAATCCGGCCCTTCGGCTAGGGGAGGGGAGGGGGAAGTCTCGAACGTCCTGCGTTGATCTTCTTATCAGGATACGCCTCCCAGCGAAAGCCGGCGGCGGAATCCCGCGAATCGTTACGCGGCCAACCCGAGCGAGCGCTCGAGCGACGCCTTCGGTTGCGCGCCGACCGCCGCTGCGGCGGGCTCACCGTCCTTGAAGAGGATCATCGTGGGGATCGACATGACCCCGTAGCGCTGAGAGAGCGCCTGCTCCTCGTCGATGTTCACCTTGACGAGCTTGAGCTCGTCAGGCCGCTCCTCGACGATCTTCTCGAGCACCGGTGCGACCGCGTGGCACGGTCCGCACCACTCGGCCCAGAAATCGACGAGCACCGCGGTCTCGCTCTGCAAGACCTCCTGCTCGAATGTCGCCTCGGTCACTGCAATTGCCATTGAGTCTTTCGTTCCTTTCTCGTCGTAATCCGAATCCTGACTGGTAAACGCTTCCGACGCCGAAACCCTTCCCCGCACCGACTCTTACACTGGCTCGGTGGCGCCGATCTTCTCATCCTTCCCGGACAAGCCCGACCATAACCATCTGGAGCTCGAGATCCTCGAGCTCTGGGAGCGGGAAAACACGTTCGAGAAGCTCCGCGAGTTGAATCGCGGCGGCCCGCGCTTCAGCTTCGTCGACGGCCCGATCACCGCGAACAACCCGATGGGCGTCCACCACGCCTGGGGAAGGACGCTGAAGGACGTCTTCCAGCGCTACAAGGCGCTCAGGGGGTTCGATCAGCGGTATCAGAACGGCTTCGACTGTCAGGGCCTCTGGGTCGAAGTCGAGGTGGAGCGCGCGCTCGGGCTGAACTCCAAGCGCGACATCGAGGAGTACGGCCTCGCCGAGTTCGCCGAGCGCTGCAAGGAGCGCGTGGCCAAGTTCTCCGAGGTGATCACCGATCAGTCGCGGCGGCTCGGGATGTGGATGGACTGGGACGCCGACTACTACACGTTCACCGACACGAACATCGAGTACATCTGGCGCTTCCTGAAGGCCGTGCACGAGCGCGAGTGGCTCTACCAGGGGCATCGCTCGACGGTGTGGTGCCCGCGCTGCGGCACCTCGATCTCCCAGCACGAGCTCTTCGCGGGCGAGTACCGGGAGCTCGAGCACCCGTCGCTCTACGTCCGCTTTCCGCTGAAGGGTCGCGAAGGCGAGGCACTCGCCGTCTGGACGACGACACCCTGGACGCTGCCTGCAAACGTCGCCGCCGCGGTGAATCCGACGGCGGACTACGGTCTGCGCGAGAGCGGCGAGTGGGTCGCGACGGCGCTTCATCCGGACGAGACATTCGTCCGCAGCGCACTCGGCGCCGAGCTCGTCGGGCTCGAGTACGAGGGCCCCTTCGATCATCTCCCTGCGCAGCAGGGGGTCGTCCATCGGGTGATCCCCTGGGACGACGTCGCGCTCGACGAGGGAACCGGGATCGTCCACATCGCTCCCGGGGCGGGGGCCGAGGACTTCGAGCTCTCGCGCGTCCACGACCTCTCCGTGCTCGCGCCGCTCGACGAAGCCGGGCGCATGCTCCCGGGCTACGGCTTCGACGGGCTGTCCGTCGGACGAAGTGGCGGAGCCCGTCATCCACGACCTCCGACACCGCGGCCTGCTCATCGACTCGGGGAGGATCGTCCACCGCTACCCGACGTGCTGGCGCTGCGGCACCCCGCTCGTCTTTCGCATCGTCGACGACTGGTTCATCTCGGCCGAGGAGATCCGGCAGCCGATGCTCGACGCGAACGCGACGGTCGAGTGGACGCCGAGCCTTCTACTCGAAGCGCATGGACGACTGGCTGCGGAACATGGGCGACTGGAACATCTCGCGCAAGCGGTACTTCGGGCTGCCGCTCCCGTTCTACCCCTGCGACGACTGCGAGACGTTGACCGTGATCGGCTCGCGAGCCGAGCTCGAAGAGCGCGCGCTCTCTGGGCTCGAGCAGCTCCAGGAGCTCCACCGTCCCTGGATCGACGAGGTCGTGATCGCCTGCTCCGGCTGCGGGAAGCCGGTGAAGCGAGTTCCGGAGGTCGGCGACGCGTGGCTCGACGCGGGAATCGTCCCGCTCTCGACGCTCGGTTGGCAGAGCTCCGAGTACGTCCCGCAGGGGTACGCCACCGGCGCCGGCAAGGGCTTGACGACGGCGGATCTCCCTGATCACGCGTACTGGGAGCAGTGGTTCCCGGCGAACTGGGTCTCGGAGATGCGGGAGCAGATCAGGCTCTGGTTCTACTCGCAGTGCTTCATGTCGGTGACGCTGACCGGGAAGTCGCCGTACCAGCGCGTCCTCACGTACGAGAAGCTCCTCGACGAGACCGGGCGCGAGATGCACCGGTCCTGGGGGAACGCGATCGCGGTGGACGAGGCAGTCGACCGCATGGGCGCAGACGTAATGCGCTGGCAGTACAGCGCGCAACCGCCGAGCCAGAACCTGTTGTTCGGCTTCGGTCCCGCGCACGAGATCAAGCGACGCCTGCTGACACTCTGGAATTCGGCGAAGTTTCTCGTCGACTACGCGAACATCGACGAGTGGCGTCCGACCTGGAGCGACCTCGCGAGCGCCCCGGCAGGCGAGCTGCAGCCGCTCGACCGTTGGCTCGTCGCGCGGACGGGCGCCCTCGTCGAGGAGGCTACGGCGGGGTACGAGAGCTGGCTTGCGGCCAACGTCGTCCGCGCCTTCGACGCGTTCGTCGAGGACGTCTCCAACTGGTACATCCGGCGGTCTCGGCGTCGCTTCTGGGACGGCGACGAGGTCGCGCTGCGGACACTCTGGTACGCCCTCGTCCAGGGGATCCGCGTCATCGCGCCGGTGATGCCGTTCCTGGCCGACCATCTCTGGCGCGAGCTGACGGCGCCTTGCGAGGACGCGCCCGAGTCCGTCTTCCTCGCCGGCTGGCCGGACACGTCACCTCCGGACTCACAGCTTCTCGAGGAAGTCGCGGCGATGCGGCGTGTCGTCGAGCTCGGTCGCCAGGCCCGGTCGGCAGCCGGAGTGAATCTCCGACAGCCGCTACGTGCGCTCGTCGTCGAAGGTGCGGCGCTGGCGGAGGCTCATGCAGGCGAGGTCGGTGAGGAGCTGCGTGTGAAGCAGGTGTCCTTCGGCACGGTCGATGCGAGCGAGCTGCGCGTGAAGCCGAACTTGCGGCTCCTGGGGCCGAAGCTCGGCAAGGAGCTCGTCACGGTTCGGGGGGCGCTAGAGGCTGGGGACTTCGAGGCGCTTCCAAGTGGCGGCTTCCGCGCCGCCGGCCACGAGCTGAGCCCGGACGAGGTGCTCGTCGAGCGGACAGGGAAGGAGGGGTGGTCGGTCGCGGCAGCCGACGGTGTGACGGTCGCTCTCGATGCGCGGCTCGACGATGAGCTCGAACGCGAGGGACGGGTCTACGACCTCATCCACCGCGTGAACTCGATGCGCAAGGAGGCGGGTCTCGAGCTGACCGACCGCATCGAGCTGACGATCCCGGAGACGGATTCCGAGCTCGTCGAGCACGCGGACTGGATCGCGCGAGAGACGCTGGCGGTCTCGGTGAGCGCCGTGGGCTCCGAAGTCGTCATCGCCAAGTCGTGAAGCGCGGGGATCGGGCTTGAGCTTGACCCCGGTGTGAGAAGTTCGACCTAAGACCGGGGTGAGGCTGAAGCCTCACCCCAACGTCCGCAAAGCTCAATCACCCGCGACGAAGAAGACCCAGGTGCCGTCCGGCTCGATGCCCGCGCGCCAGCCGAGATAGCCCGTGCCCGGCACGAAGAGCGTGTCGAGCGGCCCGAGCGGCTGCAGCAGCTCACGTTCATGCGCCGTGATCTCGTCGGCCTCGGCGATGTCGTAGGCGAACGGCCACACGTAGATCCCGCGGGAAAGTGTGTACGGCATTCGCAGGATCTCGGCGAGGTTCTCGATGGGACGCTCGACCGTCGTGCGCTCGAGCTCCTGCCAGTACGCGACCGCTCCGCCTTCGACCGGGCCGCCGAACGTGTACTCGAATCCCGTCGCGGGGACGAGCTCGCGCAGCGTCTCGTAGTCGCCCGTCTCGGCTGCGGCGAGAAGCTCGGCGCGCGTTTCCTCGACCGCCGCGGGCAGACCCGTCTCAGTGTTCGTCTCTGTCGTGGTCGAAGTCGTCGTTTCGGTGACGGTTTCGGCGTCCTCGAGCTCGCGACCTCCTAACCACCCTGCAGCTGCGCCTCCCGCGAGGAGCAGCACGGCACCGACGACAAGCAGCGCTCGCAGCATCTAGCTCTGGGCTGCGAGCTCCAGCTCGCGGCGCAGCTCCCATGGAAGGCGGAACGTGACATCCTCGTCCACTAGCCGGTACGGCTCGATGTCCGTCACGCCACGGGCTCGAAACCAGTCGCAGACGCGATTGACGAGCTTCTCCGGTGCGGACGCTCCCGACGTGATCCCCACGATCTCGGCTTCGTCGAGCCACGTCTCCTCGATCTCGGTCTCGTCGTCGATGAGGTACGCCGGGATGCCCGCCGCCCGCGCAGTCTCGACGAGGCGGTTCGAGTTGGAGGAGTTACGCGAGCCGATGACGAGCAGCAGATCGATCTCCGTCAGCATCTCCTTCACCGCCCACTGGCGGTTGGAAGTCGCGTAGCAGATGTCCTCCTTACGCGGCGCGCGGATGTCCGGGTAGCGCCGGCGCAACACCTTGATGATCTCGCCGGTCTCGTCGACCGAGAGCGTCGTCTGCGTCACGTAGGCGAGCTTCGTATCAGCGGGAAGACCGAGAGCTTCGGCCTCGGCAACGGTCTGGACGAGAACCGTCGAGTCGGGTGCCTCACCGGTCGTCCCGACGACCTCCTCATGCCCCGCATGCCCGATGAGAACGATCGTGTATCCCTCGTCGGCATAGCGGCGCGCCTGCACGTGCACCTTGGTCACGAGTGGGCACGTCGCGTCGATCACGTTGTGGTCGAGTCGGGCCGAGTTCGCGTGGACCGTGGGCGCGACGCCGTGTGCCGAGAAGACGACCGTGGCGCCGGCGGGAACCTCGGTTTCCTCCTCGACGAAGATCGCGCCTCTCGCTTCGAGATCGCGCACGACATGGATGTTGTGGACGATCTGCTTGCGGACGTAGACGGGCGCCCCGTAGTGGTCGAGCGCCCGTTCGACCGTGTCCACGGCGCGCTCCACGCCGGCGCAGTAGCCGCGCGGAGACGCGAGAAGGACGCGCTTGACCATGGGCATAGCGTAGCCCGGTGGGGGAACCGACCGGTTCCCCACATCCCCTCCACTGGTCCGCTGCGCGGACAGTCGCTGCCCGCGACTCAGCGGGCTGTCTGGGCGAGGAGGATGCCCGTCAGGACGACGGCGCCGCCGACGAGCTGTGCCGTCGCGAGGGTCTCGTTCAGCCACGCCCACGCGACGACCGTCGCGACCACGGGCTCCAGCGTCATTGTGATTCCGACTCGCGTGGCCTCGAGATGTCGAAGCGCGGCGATCGAGAGCCCGAATGTCACGATCGTGCCCGGCAGGATCGTGAAGAGGGCGAGTGCCCAGACGGGCGCCGAGAGGTGATCGAGGTTGCCCTGTAACGAGATTTCCCGCGAGAGCTCGTCGGTCGGAAACGTCCACCACGGATTGACGACGGCCCACATGAGCGAAGCGAACAAGAGCGCGTAACACAGCACGCCCAGGGGCTCGCGGTGCTCGACGGCACGCTCGCCTGCGAGCAGGTAGGTAGCAAGCGCGATTGCAGCGCCAACGCAGGCGAGGACACCGACGGTGTCGAGCGTCCAACCGAGCCAGAACTCCGAGACGAGTGCCAGGCCGACCAAGGTCAACGCGAGTGCCCCCCACACTCGAGGCCGCACCTCCGCGTGCCACACGAGCCGCGCCCAGAGTGCGACGAGGACGATGCCGGAGAACTGGATCAGGAGCGCGATCCCGATCGGCAGCCGTTCGATCGCGACGAAGTACAGCCACTGCACGACGGCAAACGAGAAGATCCCGTAGAACGCGAGAAACGGAAGGTCCCGCTTCGAGATGCGGAGCTTGTCACGCGCGAGGACGGCGAGCCCGAGCGCGAGCCCGACGAACGCCCCGGTCGTTCGGAGCTGCGTGTAGTCCACCGCCGTCAGCTCGCTTCCCGTGAGCGCCACCTTCGAGACGGTCCCGTTGACGGCGAACAGGACGGCCGCAGCGAGCGCCATGGAGTACCCGAGACCGGCGCGGCGGTCGTACTGGGTCGCGCCGGGAAAGGGAAGCGGGGCATCGACCATCGGCCGGCAGGCTATCGCCGTTGATTTCTTCAGATCGCCAGTCGTGAATGCTTGTCGTCCGCCTAGGTGTCTATATTGACAACGTGACGAAGCATTGCGGACGATGCGGATTCGTCAAGAACGACGATGAGTTTCACCGTCGTCGGTCCGGGGCGCAGGCATGGTGTAAGAGCTGCAGGCGCGAGTACGACGCCGCCTACTGGCGTAGCACTCGAGTCGAAAGACTGCGGCAGAGAAAGAGACGGCGTCGCGATCTGGCTCTCTGGTATCGAGAGCAGAAACGCGGGCGACCGTGCACCGATTGTGGCGGTGTGTTCCATCACGCGGCAATGCACTGGGATCATCTGCCCGGGCTTGGCAAAAAGCGCGAGGTCAGCAACCTGGTTGTGCGTGGATTCCGTCGCCGCACGATCCTGGAAGAGATTCCGAAATGCGAGCTAGTCTGCGCGAACTGCCATGCTGTACGAACGTTCGATCGCTACGGGGTGTAGCTCAGTCTGGTAGAGCGCTGCGTTTGGGACGCAGAGGTCGCGGGTTCAGATCCCGCCGCCCCGACTTGTGAAAGCGGGACCGCCCGCAGCCGTCGTCGCCGTCATTGTGCTCGCCGCATCGCCGGCGGGAGGGGCGGAAGGTCGACACAGCAGACCGTTGCAAGACTCGAATGGCTTTCGCGGGTCCATCGCGAGCATCGACGCGGCTCAGGCGAAGCGGATGACCGGCGTCTCGTGGAGACCTGGATGTCCGGTTCACCTCCGGGATCTACGCCTGCTCACGCTCTCCCACTGGGACTTCGACGGGAAGCTGCGGACCGGCCGCCTAATCGTTCACGAAGACGTCGCCCGGCCGATGCTCCGCGTGTTTGGCACGCTGCATGCGAATCGGTTTCCGATCAGGAAGGTCGTCCCGGTCGACGCGTACGGCGCGAGCGACTTCCGCTCGATCGAAGCCGACAACACCTCGGCCTTCAACTGCCGCTACGTCGAGGGAACGAGCCGCTGGTCGGAGCACGCGTACGGGCGCGCGATCGACGTCAATCCCATAGAGAACCCGTACGTGTCCGGAGGGCGCACGTCACACCGCGCGAGCATTCCGTATCTCGATCGAAGCCGAAGACGGCCCGGGATGGCGCACGAGGGCGGAGCCCTCGTGCGCGCGTTCGATGTCGATCGGGTGGGGCTGGGGAGGTCGCTGGACGTCCGTGCAGGACTACCAGCACTTCTCCGCGAGCGGACGCTAGGGACGGTTCGGGTCAGGCTCTCCTTCACGAGCTGTCTCGAACCGCGGATCCGGGGTCGGCGGCTCCCGCAAGCAGATGAACGCCCACACCGCGGCGCCGAGCACTCCGCCGGCGAGTGGGCCGACGACATAGATCCAGACGTCGCCCCATTCCTGGTTGTAGAGAACGGGGTCGAGTGAGCGAGCCGGATTGAACGAGCCCCCTGAGGCCGGGCCGACCACGGTCGCAGCCGTGAAGATGAAGAGGCCGATCAGGAACGGTGCCATCACGCCGTTCCACGCCGCGCGCTCGTCGGTCGCGACGGTGAGAATGACCATGACGAAGAGCGCGGTGGCGACGATCTCGAGGACGAGGGCGGCCCAGCTGTCGATCCCGACCCCAGGTGCTGTGTGAAGAGCGTCTGTCACCTGCGAGGAGTAGACGATCGCCATTACGAGCACCGCGCCGAATCCGCCGACGAGCTGCGCGATCCAGTAGGGGACCACGTCGCGGCTCGGGAACCTCCCGGCGACGGCCACGCCCAGCGTGACCGCGGGATTGAAGTGGCCACCCGAAAGGTGCCCGAACGCGGTGATGGCGAGCGCGAGCCCGAAGCCGAACCCGGCTGCGATGCCGAGCGGCGTGATCGCGGCAGCGCCGATGTCGACGACGATCGCGACACCGCTGAAGCCGAGGAAGAAGAAGAGGAACGTTCCGAGTGCCTCGGCGCCGAGGCGCACGCTGAGCGGCTGATCCATGTCCAGACCTCCCGTGGTTTGCGCACGTGTTCGCCGCGACCCACTCGTTTCCTCGTCTCCGGCGATGGAGCCGGGAGTTGCGCTCGCGATCGCGCTTGCGTTCGTCTTCGCCGGATTCTGCGCGCCCTTGACGAACCACAGCGCCGCGGGGCCGTGCGCCGCGCAGCGAATGCTGGGAGAATCGCGCTGCGCATGGCTGCGGACGACGAAATGCACGGCGCGCCCGCGGGCAGTGTGCGCGAGGAGCCTCGGGCCCGCGCGAGGCTGCTCGCCCTCCTGGTCGCAGCAGTGCTCCTCATGATGGCGACTCTCGTTCTGCTGCTCAACCACTACGAGGTGGTCGACAAGGGCCGCCTCCTGCCCTACACGACGGGCGAGATCTACCGGATCGAGCTTTTCGGCCGCTTCACGGTCTACGTCGAGCCCGAGGCGAAGCCTTCGCTGGACACGTTCAACAGCTACATCCTCGTCTCCATATCGAGCATCGCCCTGCTCGCACTGACGTTCCTCCGCGTCGTCCGTGTGCCGACGCGGCCGCGTGTTCAGGCGTTCTTCTTCGTCGTCTGGCTGGGCACCGGCCTCCTGGCCGCGGACGAGCTGTTCGGAGGGCACGAGAGTCTCGGCCACAACCTCCAGTTCCTGGCCGACCTGCCGGGGATCAAGCGGCCGGACGACGCGATCGTCGCCCTCTACGTGCCGGCTGCGCTCGCGTTCCTCGTTGTCTTCAGGCGCATCATCCTCGCGTCCGCAGGCGCGCGTGTCAGCTTCGGCCTCGCGATCGTCATCCTCGTACTGGGTGCCGTGTCGGACGTGCTCGGCGTGGGACAGTTGGAAGAGGTGCTGGAAGCGCTCGCTTCGATGTCGCTGCTCGCCGGCTTCATGCTGTTGACGATCGACGAGCTTCGCCTCGCCATGGCGGCGACTGCTGGAACGCCTCACGAGCAGCCTGCAGCGGTGGCGGCTCCGCCGACCTCGTCGTAGCGGGCTGCGCGTGGCACCCCTTGCCGCGGAAAACCCCTCTGTTTCCAGCGGGCTCCGAGAGAGCGGGCGACCGGGCTCGAACCGGTGACATTCAGCTTGGAAGGCTGACGCTCTACCAACTGAGCTACGCCCGCGTGCGGTTAGCGTAGCGCCGTGGACCCGTACCGGTGGTCGTGGAACCCTGAGGCGCTCTTCCTCGTCCCGTTGATGACCGTCGGCTACGTTCTCGCGATCCGGCGCTTCCACGCGCCCGTCTGGCGGATCGTCTGCTTCGCATCCGCGATGGTGCTCCTCCTCGTCGTCACGATCACGCCGCTCGAGACCATCGCGATGAACTACCTGCTCGTGATCCACCTGCTCCAGAACGTCGTGCTGGCGGAGTGGGCGCCCCTACTCGTCGTCCTCGGGATCCCGCCCGCGCTCGCAGGGCGCCTGGCGCGGCCCTCCCTCGTCCGCAACTTCACCCATCCCGGCGTCGCCCTCCCGCTCTGGCTCGCGAACTACATGCTCTGGCACCTGCCCTGGCTCTACGACACGGCGCTCGAGAATCCCCACACGCTGCTCCACCTCGAGCACGCGCTCTACTTCGCGACCGGGGTCCTGATGTGGTGGAGCGTCGTCCAGGACGAGCCACATCGACTCGGATCAGGAGTTCGCGCCGGCATCGTGTTCGCCGCGTTCATCCTCGGGAGCCCGATCGGACTCGTGCTCGCACTCGTTCCCGATGCGGTCTACGACTTCTACGTCGAGGCGCCGGAGCGGCTCTGGGGCTTGAGTGCGCTCGAGGACCAGCAGCTCGCGGGGATCCTCATGGCGTTCGAGCAGGCGGTCGTCTTCTTCGCGGTCTTTGCCTTCTTCTTCGTGCGGTTCCTCGCCGACGAGGAGCGGAAGGAGGATCTCGAGCACGCACGCGACACGGGTAGGGTCGGCTGAGTGCGTGTCGTCGCCGTCCTCGCTGCGGTCGTCACTCTCGCGGTGGCCGTGGTCGCTGCCGACGGGGCGACTCCCGCGTTCCGGTACGGCGTCGCGGCGGGGGAGGTCACCTCGACTTCGGCCATTCTCTGGACGCGAGCCGCCGGGAGCGGCAACGTGCGTCTGGTCGTCCGGCTCGGATCGCAGGTCGTCGCCGCGCGAGTCCTGCAGGCGAACACCGACAGTGACCTGACCGTTCAGTCCCGCATCACCGGTCTCCGTCCTGGTCGGCGCTACACGTACCGCTTCACGCGCGGTGCGCGAGTCAGCGAGACAGGGACGTTCACGACCGCGCCCGCGTTATCGGCAGGCCGGCGCGTTCGGTTCGCGATCACCGGCGACGCGGATGCAACTCCGGGGCCGAGCAGCGGGCCTGTTTTCAACCGCTTCCAGATCTACGCGCGCATGGCTGCGGCGAGGAACGACTTCAACATCAACCTCGGCGACACCATCTACTCGGACAGCGGCGTCGCCGGCCCACCAGCCCGAACGCCCTCGGAGAAGTGGCAGAAGTACAAGCTCGGCCTCCAACTCCCAGCCCTCCGCACTCTGCGCGCGTCAGCGGGCCTCTACAGCCACTGGGACGACCACGAGTTCGTCAACGACTTCTCGCTCTCCGAGCACGGCGAGCCGATCTATGCGGCGGGAGTCAAAGCTTTCCGCGACTACTCGCCCGTGGCGTACACTCGCGACCTCGGTCTCTACCGACGCGTCAGGTGGGGCAGGCACCTCGAGCTCTTCTTCCTCGACGAGCGCTCGTTTCGGAGCGGAAAGGCGACGGCGGGCTGTGGCAACGACCTTGCGCCAACCGCGCCGCAGCCGGTTCGCGCCGCGTTCGCGACGCTTGCCCCCGGGCTCAGAAACCCCGTCCCGGCAGCGTGTCTCGCCGCGATCAACGACCCGACTCGATCCATGCTCGGAGCCCGTCAGTACGCCGCCTTCACAAGGGCAATCGCGGCGTCGAAGGCGACCTGGAAAGTCGTTGTGAACGAGGTGCCGATCCAGCAGTACTACGCGCTCCCGTACGACCGCTGGGAGGGCTACGCGGCCGAACGCGAGCGGCTCCTCCGCTTCCTCCGGGTGAATGCAGAGAACGTCGTGTTCCTCACCACGGACACGCACGCGAACCTGATCCACGAGGTGCTCGTCCAGACGCTCGGCGTCACGCCCGAGAGGACGGGGATGTGGGAGGTCGTCACCGGGCCGGTCGCGACGAACACGTTCGCGAAGGAGATCGACCGCTTCCTCGGCCAGCCAGGCAGCGGCACGGCGATCGCCTCGCTCTTCTTCAAGCCTCAGCCTCCGAACGGGCTCGGGATGCGCTGCGCCGCCATCGACACGTACAGCTACGCGCAGGTGACGGTGACTGCGCGGACGCTCACGGTCGCGCCGCTCGACGTGGCGGGCCGCCCCGTGCGCGAGGCGACCGGCGTCCCATGCGCCCCTCTCGTCCTCGCCGCCCGCTGAGCTGCCGACTACCCTGCATGTAGGCGCTCGTAGCTCAGTGGACAGAGCGGCGGACTTCTAATCCGCGGGTCGGAGGTTCGAATCCTCCCGGGCGCATGGGAGCACCTGAGGATCTCGCATCGCGGCTAGGGCGCCGCCAGCGCGTAGCACTCGACTGTCGTTACCAGGAATCTAAACGCTGCGAGGACCTTGAGGAGGTTGAGAAATGTCCCCGACCATCTCGCCTACGTCCTTCTCCTTTGCTCCGAGCGCCACGTCTGCCTGGGACACGATGCCGACGAGGCGGTTGTCGTGGTCGACGACGGGGAGACGTCTTACCTGATGCTCGGCCATCAGCTGAAGAGCGTTCGAAAGATCGTCGTCGGGACCCACCGTCACGACCTCGCGGGAGAAGATCTCTCTGACGGGCATTCCGCCTGGATCCTTACCCTTGGCGATAGCGCGGATCACGATGTCGCGGTCAGTGACCATCCCGCTGAGTTGCTCTCCTTCTATCACCGGTACTGCCCCGATGTCATCGGCCTCCATGACTTCCGCTACCTGACGAACGGGTGTATCCGGCGTCACGCAGCGCGGTCGCTCCGTCATTGCTTCACGCACTTTGGTTCCCATATCCGCCTCCTCGATGAGCCGCGGCGAGGATCGCCGGCGCGCTAATCCGTGAGTACCCCAGGTACGCAGCTTTGACACGCGAGCCGTTCCGCTCAGCCTGACGAGCCGAGCACGTTGCCCCGACGGACGTCTTGCTTTCTCCCCGCAGGGAGGATGCAGCGAGAAGTCATCCCATTCGACAGCCTGCTCGTCGCCGTGTGTCCTCGGGATGCCGAGAACTTCGAGCACGGTCTCGTAGAACTCCCGCGATGCCTGACGGATCGGACACCCGGATCGTCACGTGGTCGAACATCGCTGGTCTAGCTCAACTCGGACTGCCAGTTTTCCATCACCGCGCCCCAGTAGTCCGCTGACGTCACATACGTCGCCCACGAAACGGGCGAGGCACCGTGCTGTGTCCGATCCCCGTTGTACGCGTGCTGGCCGGCATAGGACTGAGCGACGAGGGTGCCGAGAAAGATCGACCCGAAGAAGAGCGACAGCGAGTTTTCGCGGATGAATGTTCTCATGACTCTGTGAGCGCGACGAGCAGGGCGAGTGCGAGGCCTGTTGTGATGACGAGCCAGTAGAGAGAGAAGACGATTCGCATGGCGCGACGTTCTTTTCCCTCCCGATGCACGAGCAAACCACCTCCCTTGCTCCACGCGTAGAGCCCGGGGGAATCGGGGCGGTGCGGTTTTTGTCGCTTCCAGCTCGGGTACGCCGTCGACCGAGTGAAGGACGCCCTGCTTCTCGTCGACGTCATCAACGACTTCCACCACGATGACGGTGAGTCGCTACTCCGATCTTTTCGTGATCGCCATGCGCACCTTGCACGGGAAATCGAGCGAGCACGCGGCTCGATTCCTGTGATCTACGCCAACGACGATTGGGGTCGCTGGGACGGAGACGCTCCGGGACTTATCCGCAGCGCGGTAGATCGAGGACGGGCGGGAGCGCTCATTGAAGCTATACGACCGCGAGAAGGTGACCGAGTAATCCTGAAGCCGCGCTATTCGGCATTCGACTCGACGCCGCTCGAGATCCTTCTGCACACGCTTGAGATCGACCGGATCCTTCTTGCCGGCATGGCCACCGAGGGCTGTGTCACGCAGACCGCGATCGGAGCTCGGGAGCTCGGCTACAAGGTGACGGTCCTTGCCAGAGCTTGCGCTTGTGTGGACGAGCGGCTCGAGGCGGTAGCGCTCGAATATCTCCGCGAAATCGTCGGCGCTTTCGTTGAGTAGCAGGGGGAAGCGTGATACGAACAAGAAAGCCAGCCATGCTTGCGCGCGGGCGGTCGGTCGAGGGAGCCACGCGGACGCAGTTCAAGACACAGACGTCGGATACGACTTGACATTGCCGCTAGCAGACTGAGGCGTTCGTGACCAAAGTCCGGAGCGTCTTCGCGTTGGCGATCGCGAAGCCCTGCCAGTCGTTATTGAAGTAGGCGAATACGTCATCCGGCTCGCTGCTCAGCCGCTTCGCCCACACGCGGAGCTCCCGCGCACTGTAGTTGCCGTCGCGAGCCCGTCCGGAGTGGAAACGCAGGTAGCTCCAGCCTGCGGTGCCCACCCAGGGCGATGGCGTGGCGGGCGAGCGGTCTGCCACGACGAGCGCGGCGCCGTGCTCGCGAAGCAGCTCATACACCTCCGGTGCGAACCAGCTCGGGTCGCGAAATTCGAAGGCATGGCGGCCCGATATCAACGTGTCGAGTGCGGACTGAAGTACGTCGTCGTCCCGAGGGAAGTGCGGAGGCAGCTGCCAGAGGATCGGCGCTAGCTTGAGAGCGCTCCGCAGCGGCTCCAGACACGCATCCATTCGCTTCACACCGTCCACCATGTCGCGGAGGCGCTTGACGTGCGTGAGGTACCGGCTGGCCTTGACGGCGAAGAGGAAGTCCTCCGGTGTTCGTCGCGCCCAGCCCTCGACCGTCTTCACCGTCGGCAGACGGTAGAAGGTGGCGTTGATCTCGACCGTGTCGAAGGACTGCGCGTAGATCTCGAGCCACCGGGCGCTCGAGCCCGACCGCGGATAGAGAACGCCACGCCAATGCTCGTAGCTCCAGCCGGAGCAGCCGATGCGAATCACGGCGTGGTCCTTGCCGCCGATCGCATTCTGTAACCGTGTTTGCGGCAGGCAGATAGGGGAAGAACGGCGTCATGCCCGATTCCAACCCCGGCGAGAATCTCCCGCCGAAACACGATCCGTTCGACGCGCCGGACGCCGAAGACGAGGCGGACACGCGTGAGCGAGTGCTCGAAGGAGGCGAGGACGCCGGAGACGGAGACACGGAGGAGGTTCGCCGCGAGCTGGGTCTCGAGGAAGACGGCGACTCTTCGTAGCTACGCGGCTTTCGCCGCCGTCGCGGTCGCCTTTCTGACCGGCTGTAGCGGCGACACTCAGCAGGATCGCTCTGAGGCCTCCATCCCGGCCGCCGACTCGCCGCTGCGACTCCAGGCGCGGCCGCGCGCCGGTGCGAAGCAATGCGCGCCGGGTGAGTACGAGCTTCGCATCGCGTCTGATCGTCGCGCTCTCATGCGGGTGACGCCTCCGCTTCGCGGGCGGCGGGCGGCTCTGCTCGTGGCACTTCACGGAGCAGGGAGCGGCGGCGCGCCGGGAGGGCTCTACGCATTTCGTGGGGCGTGGAGGATTCCGGGACTCGTGATCGTCGCTCCCGCGGCCGCGGGCACAGCGTGGACGCTTGGGCCACGGGATGTCCGGTTCGTCGATCGGGCGCTCGAGCGCGCTTTCGCACGCTGCCGCGTAGACCCCCGCCGCGTTGCAGTCGGGGGCTTCTCCTCCGGAGCCGGGATGGCCTTGTGGCTCGGGCTCTCGAACGGCGATCTCTTTCGGTCTCTGATCGTGCTCTCGGGCGGCGGGGCGCTCCCGGACGAGCGCACGGGCAAACCCCGCGTATACGTTGCTCATGGAACGCTCGACCGCATCATCCCGGTGGTACTCGGCGGCGACGCGGTCGTGCGCGAACTTCGCGGCCAGGGCTACAACGTCAGCTATCGGCGATTCCGAGGTGGCCACCGCGTTGTCCCCTCGATTGCCCGCGAGGCCGTCATCACGAAACTGATCCGCTGAGGGTCGTCCCTTCTCATGTTTGGGCAGAGCTCGAGGTGAGCTTCGCGCACCTCTGGACGACGTCGCCCTCAAGGCACAGGCGCCTCGCGCCGATACGAGACAGATGCCCACGCTCCGCCGCCCGCGGCTCTCATACGCGAACGTCATCGCGACGATCGCCCTCTTCTTCGCCCTTGGCGGAACCGCGGCCGGCGCAAAGGTGTGGCTCACCGGAGCCGACATCAAGGATCGCTCCCTCACCGGTGCTGACGTGGCCGATCGCTCTCTCGGCGCCAAGAAGCTAAAGCTCCGCTCGCTCACCGCCAAGCAACTGAGCGCGGGAAGCGTCACCAGCGGCGCGATCCGCAACGGGAGCGTTACGCTCGCCGATGCGTCCCCGGCGCTACGGGCTGCTCTCCAAGGGGCGCAAGGCCCGGCAGGCCCGCAAGGCGCCGCCGGATCGGCGGGAGCCACCGGACCACAAGGACCGGCCGGACCTTCAGGTCCCGCAGGAGCGCCCGGCAACGGAATCCAGCTCGCCGGTTACGTCGACGTCGGGCCGCAGACCCTTCCCGGAGACTCGGCCTTCCACAGCGCGTGGACGATGAACTTCACCGCCGGCGCCGACCAGCTATTCATCCTCACCGGGAACATCGGCTCCTACAACGCGGGGTGCAGCGTCGATCAGCAAGTGTTGATCGACGGAACGCCCGACCCGAGCGTGTTCAACGGCGCTTTCCTGAGCTTTGCGGCTGGAGCCCACTCGATCGAGTTCCAGCTTCGCGCGGACTGTCCGATCGACGTCAATCCGCAGCAGGGGATTCTCATCCCCTTCACGAGGCCCTAGCCGTAGCGCCATGGCACGAAGTCGCCCCGACAAGTCGCCTGAAGGCTTGACCGAGAAGGAAAGCCTTTCCGCGCGGATGCACGAGCTCATTTCCAAGGCCACCGTTGAAGAACGACGTAGGGCCCAGGAAAGTGAGCAAGCCGGGACAGCGAGCGAGCTTCGACGGCGAGACGACGAGACGATGCCCAAGCAGCAGCGCGACTAGCGGCGCTTGAGCTGGATCACCGCGATCGTCGCCGTCGAGATCCCGCGCCTCAACCGCGGCGTGAGCGTCTTGATCGGAGCAAGCCCTACTGGAGTTCGTCGATCATTCGCTCCAACTCCCGATCTCGCTCCACATAGCTGTCGTATCAGCATTCCGTCGGACAGCTTTAGTGGCTCGTTGCGCCAGCGCGCGTTTGGTGTGCTCGTCATCCGTGTCGACGACGGTCGCCTCGTGGGTATTTGGGTGCTTTGAAAACCGCCTGGCCGCGAGTACTGGGGCGAGGGGTCGTCCCTGGAACGAGGGGCCAGCATCCCCCTGCCGGGGGAGGCTGCCCGTAGCCGAGGTCCTACATTGAGAGCGTCATGGTAGGCCACCTGCGGCGGCTGACGAACGAACGACCGACCTCGCATAGAGGTGCCGTTCGCCTCAGTCCTTTCGGAAATACGGCGTCGATCTTCGGCGTGCTGGTGGGCTGCATGCTCCTCATCTCGTCACCAGCCTCGACGACCACCGAGCCGGCCGTAGAGGTCTCAGTGATCGTGCGGGCGGCTCCGGGCGGGGTTGCCTCGGCCGAGCACGCCGTCCGCAGCGCCGGAGGCTCGATCGGCAGGAACTTGCCCATCATCAACGGCTTCGTCGCTGACATGCCGGCGGACGAAGTCGACGGCGTGGCGTCCTCGTCGGGTGTGACATCGATCTCGCCCAACCACACCATGCGGCCGACCGGCCTTCTCGACGGCTGGGACCACACGCGCGATCTCGGCTCCGCGTACTTCGTCGCTCAGGAAGTCACCGGCGCCGGCGAGTACTGGAACAGCGGCTTTACCGGCAGGGGTGTCGACGTTGCCGTGATCGACTCCGGCGTCGCACCCGTGAACGGTCTCCGAACCCGCGGCAAGCTGGTGCACGGGCCCGACTTCTCGTTCGAGTCGCAGAACGTGGCGACCCGCTACCTCGACACGTTCGGGCACGGCACGCACATGGCAGGCCTCATCGCGGGGCGCGACGACGCGACCCCGGCCAAGGTGCAGAAGGGGGACGAGACCTTCGTCGGCATGGCACCCGACGCGCGTATCGTCAGCCTGAAGGTCGCGGACCATACGGGCGCGACCGACGTCTCCCAGGTGCTTGCGGCGATCGACTGGGTGGTTCAACACCGCAACAGCGACGGGCTCAACATCCGGGTCCTCAACCTCTCGTTCGGCACTGATGGGGCGCAGGACTATCGGGTCGATCCGCTCGCGTATGCGGTCGAGCAGGCCTGGAAGAAGGGCATCGTCGTCGTCGTCGCCGCCGGCAATGGGGGCTATGGCTCAGCGAAGCTGAACAACCCTGCGTACGACCCGGTCGTGATCGCAGTCGGCGGAGCCGACGGCATGGGAACGTACGACTGGAAGGACGACGTCGTGCCATCATGGTCGAGCTGGGGGGACGGTACGCGCAACCCCGATCTCGTCGCGCCGGGACGGTCCCTTGTCAGTCTGCGCGTACCGGGTTCCCACCTCGATCAGGCAGTTCCGAGCGCCCGAGTCGGTGCGACGCCGCGCTTCTTCCGCGGCACCGGGACTTCGCAGGCTGCAGCGGTCGTGTCGGGTGCAGCCGCCCTGATCGTCCAGCAGCGGCCAGGCATCACGCCGGATCAGGTCAAGTATCTGCTAAGCCGAACGGCGAACAGGCTCTGGAAAGCCGACTTGCGTGGGCAAGGCGCTGGGATGCTCGATCTGAAGACCTTGCGGGACACCTCGACGCCATCGGCGTCCAGAGCGGCGCAGATCCTCATGCCCTCGACCGGAAGCGGGTCCTTGGAGTCGGCGCGTGGCACCAACCATCTCGTAGACGGCTCGAGCAGGCTCACGGGCGAGCGCGACATCTTCGGGGCACCCTGGATCGGCTCCAGCTGGGCTCGCGATCTCGCGGCCGGTATCAGGCTGGATGGGCGGAGTGTGGCGGGGCAACACCTGGACAGGCAATACCTGGACCGGAAACACTTCGGACTGGCAACACATGGACAGGCAATACCTGGACGGGCAATACGTGGACCGGAAACACGTGGAGCGGCAATACGTGGAGCGGCAACACCTGCGACGGCAATACCTGGACCGGAAACACGTGGAGCGGTAACACCTGGACCGGCAACACCTGGTCTTCAGCCTTCTGGGGTCAAGTAGCTCTCCAGATCGGCGGCGATGGCGTCCGAGCCCGATCCGTCGCATAGCGACCCTGAGCGTGCCTGGCTTCGGTCGCTCAACCCTGTCTGGGCCCTCAACGCGCTCCTCCTGCTAGGCGTTGTAGCGTCAGCGGCTTGGGTGCTTCCGCGCGTAGCTTCGGTGGCTGCGCCGATAGCCATCCCTTGGTGGGCTCTGGCCGTCGTGTTCCTGCTCTCCGAGGTGTACGTCGTACATCTCGAGGTGAGGAAGGAGGCGCAGTCCTTTTCTCTCGCTGAGGTCCCGCTGGTGATTGGGCTTGTCTTCACGAGCCCAGCCGGCGTCCTTGCGGCCGTGCTCGTGGGAACCGGGGCAGCGCTGGCGCTTCACCGACGGCAGACGCCGATCAAGCTCCTCTTCAACGTCTCGCAGACTGCGCTCGCGGCATGCATCGCGCTGATCGTGTTCTCGACGCTCCTCGGAGACGCAGAGCCGGTCAGCGTGCGTGCTTGGGCGGCGGTGCTCGTGGCCGTGCTGGCCGCGACCACCTTCTCGAACGTGATGATCTTTCTCGCTATCACGCTGACACAGGGCATGTCCGGCAGCCTGTCGATGTTTCTGTCGACCTCGACATTGGCGTCGCTTGCAAACGCGGTGGTCGGCCTCACCGCTGTGGCGTTGATGTGGCTCTACCCGCCGGCCGTACTCCTCGTCGTCTCGCTCGTGGGCATCCTCTTCCTCGCGTACCGTGCGCTCTCGTCGGCACGAACGCAGAGCGAGGAGCTCAGCGCACTCTATGCCGCCAGCCACACCGTGCTGCAATCGCCCGACCTCGACGTGCTCGTCGCCCGTCTGCTCGAAAACGCACGGGTGATGTTCAAGTGCGAGCTAGTCGAGGTCATGCTCGTAGCTGCGGACGGCAGTGCAGCCCGGTCCCGACTTACCGCCGGAGGAACGCCGGTTCTCTTCGAGCCGGCGGAGCTCGACTCGGGCGAGGGTGGTGTCTGGGCACGTGTCATGGCCGAGCAGAGGCCGGCTCTAGTCTCGTCCACCATGACCGGACGTATCGCGACGCATTTCGCAGAGCGGGGAGTCCGAGACGGGCTCGTCGCGCCCCTGGTGGACGACGGTCAGGCGTTCGGCACCCTTCTGGTGGCGAACCGGGAAGGCTCGACCCGTCACTTCGCCGAGACCGACCTCGAGCTCGTTGAGACGTTTGCGAACAACGTGTCGGTCGCGATTCGAAATGGCCGGCTGATCGAGGAGCTCGAGCGCAAGGCCGCTGAGAACGAGCATCTCGCGCACCATGACGCACTCACCGAGTTGCCCAACCGAACACTCTTTCGCGGGGAGCTGCGCGAATGGCTCCGTCGGCGGGGCGAGGAGGAGAAGCTGGCAGTCCTGCTCGTCGACCTCGACCGCTTCAAGGAGGTCAACGACACGCTCGGCCACCACAACGGCGACCTTCTCCTTCAGGAGTTCGCCCGTCGGCTGCAGACGGCGGTCAGGCCGGGAACGCTGCTCGCGCGGCTCGGTGGCGACGAGTTCGGGATCGTTTTCGCCACTCCAGATACGGAGAGCGCACTCGAGCGCGCGCAGATGATCGCCGACGACGTGTCGAAGCCGTACTCGCTCGGCGATCTTGCCCTTGACGTCCGTGCGACGACGGGCGTTGCGATCTGCCCCGACCACGGTGAGGAGCCCGAAACCCTGCTGCAACGTGCCGACGTCGCTCTCTACTGGGCAAAGGACACTCACGAGAGTGCGGCCGCGTACTCGAGCGACCACGACCACTACAGTGCCGATCGGCTTGCGCTCGCGGGGGAGCTTCGGCGGGCGATCGAACTCGAACAGCTGATGCTCCACTATCAGCCGAAGGTGAGCCTCGTCACCGACGGCTGTGGTCGGAGTCGAGGCGCTCGTGCGTTGGGAGCACCCGCGTCGAGGCCTCATTCCGGCCGGCGAATTCATCGAGCTCGCCGAGCGGACGGGCCTCGTCCGGTCGCTCACGGAGTACGTTCTCGAGCGAGCGCTCCGCCAGGCTCGAGTGTGGATCGACGCTAGCTCGGAGCTGCCCATATCCGTGAACCTCTCGGCACGCGACCTCGAAAACGCGGAGCTCGGCAAGCAGATCAGGTGCCAGCTGGACCGGCACCAGGTGCCCGCGCCACTCCTTGAGCTCGAAGTGACCGAGAGCAGCATGATCCGCGATCCGGAGTACGCGAGCACGCAGCTCGCCGAGCTCGCAAGCCTCGGGATAACGCTGTCGGTCGACGACTTCGGAACGGGCTATTCATCGCTCTCGTACTTGGCACGACTGCCCGTTCACACATTGAAGATCGACCGCTCGTTCGTGCAGGCGATGGACGTCTCGAGCCGCGGCGAGACGATCGTCCGATCGATGATCGAGCTCGGGCGGAACTTGGGTCTGGCCGTGGTGGCCGAAGGCGTCGAGAGCGCCGAAGTGATCGAGCGGTTGAGGCACATGGGCTGCGACCAGGTCCAAGGCCACGGGATCTGCCGGCCCTTGCCGCCGATCGAGCTCGAGTCGTGGCTGCACAGGCGCAGCATCCGCCGCCGCAGGCTCGGAGCCGACGACACGCGCCGCGACGCAGCTGCTTGAGTCACGTGGTGGAGGCGTCGTACCGTGCGCACGCATTCGCGTCTCTAAGCGCGCCGACGCGGTGTGGGCAAGCGCGCTGACCGCCGCACCGACATAGGAGCAGCGACGGGTCGGGCGAGCTCTTCGTTTTTCACACCCTCCCCTTCGGGGTACGGGTACCTGACTTGGTTTCACCTCGAGATCCGAGGGAACAGCATTTTGCATCTGAGATTCTCAAAGCTGTCCATCTATCTGGAATCGAGCCTGTGGTTCGTTCCGGTTCTGTGTGTGCTCGCTGAGCGGCACTCTCATTCGGAACGATCGCGCTCGACCGCTACTTCGACTACGAGGCCCTCCCACGAAGTCTTGTCGGCGGGCCCGACTCGGCGACGGCGATCCTTTCCACTGTCGTGGACATCGCGGAACGGCCGGACGATCGCTCCCCAGGAGCGCGTGCCGATCCTCGACGACCAGCTCGAGCTTCTGACTGAGGCGGCCGGTACGGGCACTGGACGACGACCGGGAGGTCGAAATGGCACTCAGCGAGGATCGCGAGGGAATCGGTGCGGCGGCGTCCGTGACACGTTCCTAGGCACGAAGAAGACTGGACGTCGGTTGGAGGACGCAGGTCGACGGATGAGACCAGAGAGGCGCTTGCTGACTTTCTCCAGGTAGCCGGCGTAGGCCCCAGGCAGCTGGAAGACACAATCCTGCCTGCCCTCGGTCATCGCGCATCTCTCACCATGGGCCGACGATTGCCGAGCAGAGATCGCGGGTACAGCGGGCAAGAGTGGCCGGGAAGCTCCTCCGCGTGTACGTGCAGGACCACCATGCAGCGTCCGCTGCCGGCTTGAATCTTGCACGGCGTTTGACGCGGGAGAACGCATCGACGCCGTTTGCCGAGGAGCTCACCCGCCTCGCTGACGAGATCGCGGAAGACCGAGCCAAGCTCGACGCCGTTCTGCGCGCTCTCGACGTAAAGCCGAGCCGCCTGAAGATCGGACTTGCGCGAGCGGCCGAGCGGGGGTCGCGTTTAAAGCTGAACGGCCGCCTGATCAGCTATTCGCCGCTCAGCAGAGTGATCGAGCTCGAAACGCTGGGAGGCGGAATCCTCGCGAAAAGGGGCCTCTGGAACGCGCTCGCCACGACCACCGCCGCCCAAAGAGCCGAATTGGACTTCGACGTGCTGGTTGAGCGTGCGAACGCACAGCTGGCGGTTGTGGAACAGCTGCGAGAGCGTGCGGCGGCGATGGCGTTTTCGGCCACGACGGACTGAGCGTCGTTTGCTCGATTGCGATGTACGCGGACTTCGGGTCTGCTCTGAGCCCATACCGAGTCCTGGTGCCTGACTCTCAGCCATCCCCTCCCTTCAGCGAACTCGATGATGCAGAAGAGGCGCGGTGGTTTCTGAGTCGACTAGTCACCCGCTGCATTGCGAAACCTTTGCCGTCGGCGACATAGCGTCTCGTTGTGAACAGCTGCACGATTGGGCCTCCGGTGACCTGGGTAGAACCTGGCGGTGCGCCCCTACGCGTCGAAGCTCAGGCACTTGTACGCCGCCTACCTCGTGGCGACTGGCGTCTGGCCACTTGCCCATCGCCGGTCCTTCGAGCACGTAACAGGACCGAAGCAGGACTACTGGGTGGTGCAAACGGTCGGGGCGCTAGCGATTGCCATCGGCGCCTCGCTCGGCGTTGCTGTCCGACGACGCGCGCAGGAGCCGGAGACGATCGTTCTCGCGGTCGCGAGTTGCATTGCATTTGGAGTCGCGAGCCTCCGCGCATCCCGAACTGAGTCTCGTGCGTACCTCGGCGATGCCCTCCTCGAGATCGTGTTCCTAGCGTCTTGGCTCGAACTTGCCTTCAAGGGCGGCACCTCGCTGACGCCGTCGGACTAGCGAAGCGCACTCCTGACTCGTCGGAGCTCCGCCGCCCGCCGCAGAGCCTCGTCTCGCTTCGCGGCGCCAGTAGTTCGAACCGAAATCCGCTGCCGACCTGGAATCGGCTTCAAAATGGACTGCATCGGCGCGAGGCGGGATTGCAGCTTCCGCGGGATGGGTATCCGCGCGGTGTGGTTCCGCACCCGCTCGCGCCTGCTGGAACGGCAGCCCCGAGTCTGTTCGTCTTCTCGGTGACAGTCGCCGCGCGAGCGTTCGAGCATCATCGTCGAGACCGGACGCGCGAGCTCTACCTGACTCACGCGCTTGACGTTGCGCAAGCCCTTGGCCCAGACGCGACAGTGCCCGAGTTGAGCACAGCGGTCCTGCATGACGTTCTCGAAGACACGGACTGGACGAAGGACGATCTCGCAGATTCGGGCCTGGACGCCACAGTCCTCGACGCCGTCAGGACGCTTACTCGAGGGCGAGGAGAGGGCGACGACGAGTTCGTCGCTCGGATCTGCGCAACCCCAGGGGACGTCGGAGCCATTGCACAGCGCGTCAAGCTTGCCGACCTCACCGTGAACATCGCGACGGCGGAGTCCGACGAAGAGCGTGAGCGCTTCGAGCGAAGCCTCAGGGCCATGAGACGCGTGAACGACACGAACCCGAAGCGGTCCTCGCTGGCGCAACGGCGGCGACGGGGTGGGGGCTCCAGGAGCCGCTGGACAAGTGGCTCTTTCGCTGCGATTACTCGGACGTCGCCGTGCTGGGTAAAGCAGTCACGCGCGGTGCCGCCTGGCCCGCCGCGGGGTTCGCAATCCATGCGGTGAACGGAGCCGTCTTCGGTCTAGTGTTCTATGAGGTGAGACGGCGGGTCTCCGTCGACCCCCGCCGGCTAGCTCTCGTGATGGCGCTTACGGAGCACATCGCTCTGTATCCACTCGCATACTTCGTCGACCGCTTCCACCCCGCACGCGGCGAGGCGGGCGTGCCTCGGCTCCTCGCGAACCCGCGTGCCTTCGGACAAGCCACTTGGCGCCATGCCTTCTTCGGCGCTGTGCTCGGCCGGTTGGCATACGGGCGCTCGGCCTAAATTTCCTCCGATCGCTCCAAGGACCCAGGTCAGAGCGGCGGCGGGCACGGCGGTAAGCGAAGCCCCGGATTCCGCCGGTCGTCAAGTGCCCCACTTCACGTGGGTTCTCTTGTGGCCGGATCCGGGAATGGTTTGGCTCTTCCCGCCGAGGGCTCCTCAAGACTTCAGGCAGTCGCCGCGAGAGCGTGCTTGAGAACGTCCCGTTCCGGGTACGAGTCGTCGCGTCAACCAAAGGAAAGGAGCGGTACGTGCCCGAGATCAGTAGCCCGAAGGAGCTCTTCCTGCACGAGCTCGGTGACATCCTCTACGTCGAGCGCAAGCTCGCCGACAAGGTGCTGCCGAAGCTCATCGACGAGGTCACAGATGACGAGTTCAAGTCGGGCCTCGAGAACCACCTCAAGGAGACCCGCCAGCACGTAACGAACGTCGAGCAGGTGTTCGAGATCTTCGGCGAGGAGCCACACGCCGAGGAATGTGTCGGGTTCGAAGGTCTCAAGAAGGAGCACGACGAGCTGATCGAGAAGTCGTCGAGCTCGCTCATCGATCACATCGACCTCGGTGCTGCTGCCCGCACCGAGAACTACGAGATCGCGGCCTATGAAGGCTTGCGCCGCATGGCCAAGGCGTTCGGCGAGGACGAGGCCGTCGACGCTCCTGGACACCAACCTGAAGCAGGAGAAGGAAGCGCTGCGGGAGGTCGAGAAGATCGCGACCCGGCTGAGCAACGAGTCGGTGACCGCATCGGCAGCGAGGTAGGACGGCAGCTTCTTGCCCGCGCGACCACGAGCTTGCGCGATGTAGGCCCCGGTCGGTGTGACCGGGGCCTAGTTCTTTTGCACCTTCGCGTTTCGCCCGAGGAAGATCGGGTAACGAGACGTGGCCAGCCACCCGAGGAGGAAGAAATGATTCGCCGCATCGACAGGATCGCGACCGAGCTGCCGCCACCGTCCGAGCCGGATCCAGCCGGAGCGCAGGCGGTGCAGGAGCTGCTGGGAGGGCGCTTCGGCGAGATGTCGACCTTCCTCAACTACACGTTTCAGTCGTTCAACTTCCGCAACCGCCAGGGAGCACGACCCTTCTACGACCTCGTCGCCAACATCGCGGCTGAGGAGTTCGGCCATGTCGAGCTCGTCTGCGCCACGATCAACACGATGCTCACCGGCGCGACGCCAACCGACGATGGACGAGCACCGAAGAAGTCTCTCGCGCCGCTAAAGGGCGTCGGTCTTCCGCACCACTTCCTCGCCGGCGGTCAAGGCGCACTTCCTCAGGACTCTCAGGGCCGGCCCTGGACGGGTGACTACGTCTTTTCCTCGGGAGACATCGTCGAGGACCTCACGCACAACTTCTTCCTCGAGACGGGCGCACGGAACGGCAAGCTCAAGGTGTGGGAGATGGTCGAGCATCCTGCCGCGAGAGCGCTCACCGGCTACCTGCTCGTCCGCGGAGGCGTCCATCAGGTCGCGTATGCGCGGGCACTCGAGCGCCTCACTGGAGCTGACCTCATGAAGCTGTTCCCCACCCCGAGGATTCCGACCGAGAAGATCCCGGACTGCAAGCCTCACATCAAGCGCGGCGAGCATTTGCGCCTGTACCGCTTCTCACCGAGCGACTACCTCGAGCTAAGCGCTGTCTTCAACGGTCCCCACCCCGAGACGGGCGAGGATCTCGTCGTGATCGACGAGGCGCCCGACGGGGTGCCCGCCTTTGACGTACCTGCACAGCCGGCAGTCTTCGCCCCCGATTACGCGCCGGAGGAAATCGCCGAGATCGCGGCCAAGCTTCGTGCCAAGGCAGGTCTGCCGAACGCCCCGACGGGTGAGGTCGCGAATGGCAAGGCGCCCACTACGAAGTCTCGTCGGCGAACTTCCGCTCGAGCGACGGCGGCCACAAAGAAGAAGGTGGCCGCGAAGAAGTAGGTACACGCGGACAGCACTCAGTGGTCTTCGCCGGGGCGCCTCGCGCCAGCGTCGCCAGTATGGCGTGAAGACGCGGTAGTGATCGCCGCCGTCGGGAGCGACGGCGGCAGGCGGTACGACCGTCATACCATCGTCCACCCGGAGCTCGATGCCGACGCTCTGGCAGGCCGTCGCAAGTCGCTGCTCCCGACGCGTGCGTAGGGGCTCACGTCCTGGCCGACGAAGACCGTTCCGGCGCCCACATCCCTGCAGAGCCGCAGGGTCGCGGCGACGGGGTCGCCGCGCCGGATCACCAGATCGGCGCCCCGTTGGCGTATGACTCACGCAGGTCGGCGAGCGCGTCGACGAGGAACGCGACTCTGTTCGGTCCGGCTCGGTCGAGGACTTCGTCGTCCAGCACGAAGACAGGAACGACGTACCGGCGGGAGCGGGCAGCTTCCACCAAGCCTGGGTGGTCGTGAACGCGCAAATCGCGCGTGTAGAGGACGACCGCGGTTCGGCCATCGGGATGCGTACTCATGCGGGGATGCCCGCGAGATTTGTGACCCGCTCGGCTTCGCCGACGGCGTCGCCGGGCAGAGTCAGGACACCAAGCTCGTCGGCGTCGACGTCCGCAGCTCCCGCGCCCCCGAGCGCAACGCGGTAGCGACGCGCGAGCTCTCGGAGGTGTGGCAGCGATGCCTGGATCGGCTCGGAGGTCACGGCTGAGAGGGCGATCAGACGTGGCTCCAGGTGCTTCGCGGCGCTCTCGACCGTCTCGAGCGGCGTGTTGCTGCCGAAGTAGGAGATGCGCCAGCCGTGCGCGCGGAGCGCGAGCCCAAACGCGATCAGCCCTAGCTCGTGCTGCTCGCCCGGCAAGCACGCGAGCATCGCGATCGGCCCGACGCCGCGACCCCAACCGCGCGCGAGGCCGAGCAGACGACCGCGCAACACGTTCGACGCGAAGTGCTCCTGGGCGACCGACACCTCCTCGCGCTCCCAGCGCGCACCCAGCTCGCGGAGGTACGGGAGAATGACGTCCGAGAGCGCCGTCTCGACCGTCCCGACGGCAAAGAGCCGGTCGAGGATCGCCTGCGCCGCTGGTTCGTCAAGGCCGTGGAGCGCGTATGCGAGCTCGGCGCGAACATCCGCGGCTGCGAGCGGGGCGTTCTCGGGCTCGATCGGGGCTCGGCTCGCGAGCGCCGCCGCTTGAGCGGCTGCGAGCCCGTCCGCCAGGTGCCGCCGCATGTCGTGCACGCGCCGTAGGTCTTCCGACGAATAGAGGCGCAGACCTCCCGGCGTACGGGAGGGGCGGAGGAGGCCATAACGCCGTTCCCACGCGCGCAAGAGCTCGGGGCTGACCCCAGCGCGACGGCTGAGCTCCCCGATTCGCAGCAGTCCGGCTTCCGGCATCGTCGGGACTATACAGATAGTGGACAACACCTTGACAGGACGACGGCACGTGCGCTACTCTCGTCCTGAACAGAATCTCTACAGGAGGTGAACAGCAATGAAAGCGCTCAATCTTCTCGCCGCGACGCTCCTGATCGTTGGCGGTCTCAACTGGGGTCTCGTGGCGATCGCGGAGTTCGATCTCGTCGCGACGCTCGTCGGGCTCGAGTTCGGCGAGACGAACGCGGTCAGCCGCGTGATCTACGGCCTCGTCGGTCTCGCAGCGGTCTACGCGATCGGCGTGCTCGCCGCCGCTCGCGACCGCTTCGCGGTGGATCCCCGCACGTCGACCTCCCACTAGGCGTCCCACACGAAAGGAAGGAAGCAGATGACTCGCATCATCAGCGCACTGCTCGCCGCTCTAGCGCTCGCAGTCGCAGTCGGTCCGGCCGCCGCGGGCGGCCAGGGCCAAAGGAACCTCGTTCAGACGGCCGCCGCGTCGGGCCAGTTCGACACCTTGGCCACGCTACTGTCGAAGGCCGGCCTGGCGAAGACGCTCCAGCAGAAGGGCCCGTACACCGTATTCGCGCCCACGGACGGGGCATTCGCGAAGGTCCCGAAGGCGACCGTCGACGCACTGCTCGCGAACAAGGCGAAGCTCCGGGCGGTGCTCCTGTACCACGTCGTCGCGGGAAAGGTCACTGCGGCTCAGGTGACCCAGCTGTCGTCCGCCGAGACGGCGAGCGGCAAGAGCGTTCGGATCCGCGTGTCAGGCCCGAATGTCTTCGTGAACCGCTCGAAGGTGACGCAGGCCGACGTGATGGCGTCGAACGGCGTGATCCACGCGATCAACCAGGTCCTGATCCCGCCGCGGTAGCAAGCCCGACGGAGCGCTCGTCCGCCCCGGGCGAGCGCTCCAGCTGCGAGTCCTCGACGCGGCGATTCGTAGCAAGGTTCTGGACGCCCAGACCGTGGCATCACCGACGAGCGGCGCAGGATCGTTACGAGGCGACCGTCTGCCAGATCGCGCGTCCGACGTGAATCTCCCCGAACTGCCGAGGAAACCTCGGTTCCACTCGACTCGAGTTTGTGGTCTCGGTCGCGTGGGCAACGAGAAGTGCCTATGGACGAGCGATTGCTCAGCATCTACTTACGCGACCACCACGCCGCGTCTGCCGGTGGTGTGGCCTTGGCCCGGAGAGCCGTAGGTCCGGATCATTCGATCGCCAGGCAGATCGCTCGTGACCGCGAAACACTCGAGAGCTTGATGCGCCAGCTCGATGTTTCGCCCAGCGCAACGAAGGTCGGGCTCGTGCGGATAGCCGAGGTGCTAGGTCGACTGAAGTTGAACGGCAGGATGTTCAAGCGCTCACCCCTTAGTAGGGTCGTCGAACTGGAGATGCTCTTGGTCGGTATTCGTGGGAAGGAGGCGCTATGGACGGCGCTTCAGTCAGCCGGCGTCAGCTTTGAGAGGATCGACCTCGACGCCCTCGCTGACTCGGCGAGGGCTCAGGCACGAGAGGTCGACGAGCTACGGCTGAGTGCTGCAGCCGACACCTTTGGCGATGCAGTCGACGAAGGAGATCTGACGCCAAGGGCCGACGCCGTGACGCGGCGCAACGAGGACCATGCGAACGGCCACCGTTGCTTGGGCAGCCGACCCCAGGCTAGAGGCGATGAGGACGTTCACGAGCACCGTGAGTACACGGAGGTCGAGCGAGATTATCAGACAGCCCGGCGGCAGCCGTGCGTAGACCATTCGCTCGTCACTTCGCACTGCTGGCCCGGCCTTCTTGCTGCGGCTCGCCTCGGCTTGCTGGTGGAACGCCTTCCGTTCGCAACCTCACCCGTTGGACTCTTCGAGAGTCCAGCCTTCAGGCGCAGTTTCTCAGCGATCTCCGCTACCTCCGGCGGTGCGTAGTCGGGAGCAAAGACTGCGGGCTGCGAAGGCAGGTCAAGAGCAGGTATTCCCTCCGCAGTCTCGTCGACGACGAGATTCTCGCCGGTCTCCGGATGCGGGCCGTTGAAGACCGCGCTGAGCTCTAGGTAGTCGGCCGGTGAGAAGCGGTAGACACGAAGGTGGTCGCCCTCTCGATGTGCGGCTTGCAGTCGGAAATCTTCTCAGTCGGAATTCGTGGCGTCGGGAAGAGCTTCATCAAGTCCGCGCCGGTCAGACGCTCGATCGCTCGTGCATACGCGACTGGTGGACGCCTCCCCGAACGGGCAGGTACCCCGTGAGCGCGCGGGCTGCGGGATGCTCAACCACTCCCATACCTTGAGCTTGTTCTTGCGCGCTCCCGGTTGACGCCAACTAGAGGGAGCATCATCATGAGACATACCAGTCTGTCCGAAGGAGAAGATGACGCATTCGCGCATCACGGTCAGGTACGCGTCGGGAAGCGTCGAGCACAGGTACGGATCGACGCTCCCGAAGGTCGGAGATCGACTAGGCCACAACGGCGACGAGGGATTTGTGACCCGCGTCGAGACAGATCGCAACCAGGTCACCGTCAGCGTGGGTACTCCGGCTCCCCATGGCGTCTCTTGGGACGACCTCAGTCCTCCCGAGAGGCGCGACAGCGAGCCAGCAAGAGCACGAGAGCGCATCCTGGATGCGGCTTACGAGCTCTTCTCGAAACGAGGAATCCGTGCCGTCGGCACCGAGGAGGTGCTTGCCAAGGCCAAGGTGGCGAAATCGACGCTCTACCGACACTTCGCTTCGAAGGAAGAGCTCGTCTTAGCGTTCTTGCAGCGGAGAGAGCAGCGCTGGACGCGTGAGTTCGTTCTGGCCGAGGCAACCAGGCGGGGATCAACGGCGCGCGAACGTCTGCTTGCGATATTCGACGTGTTCGATGAGTGGTTTCACCGAGACGACTTCGAAGGATGCTCATTCATCAATGTGCTCCTGGAGATGGGTGATCTCGACGGTCCACTCGGCAAGGCAAGCGCGGCACATCTGGAGTACATCCGCTCGGTGGTGCGCACTCTGGCCGAGGAGGCAGGGGTGCAAGACTCCGCGGCTTTCGCGCACTCCTGGCACATCTTGATGAAGGGCTCAATCGTCGCCGCAGGCGAGGGCGACGAACTGGCAGGAACGCGCGCCCGAGCGATGGGCGAAGATCTGCTCGACAGACATCTCGGGGTCACGCGCGATCCGCCGCAGCCGGTCGTTGACTCCTCTCAGCGGACGACTGGCGCCTAGGCACGCGGGACGCGCGGCCTCGGCGATGAGGTTCAGCGTCTTGTCCAGAGGGTAGGCCCGTCGACGACGTCGCATGAGACGCGCCAAGTTGTTCATCCATCTCAAGTCCAGCCTCTGGTTCGTACCTGTGGTCTGCGTACTCGCCGGGGCGACTCTCTCCTTCGGGACGATCGCAATCGACCGCTACTTCGACTACGAGGCGCTTCCCACTCGCGTCGTTGGCGGCCCAGATGCTGCGGCCTACATCCTTTCCACGGTCGCCGCCTCAATGGTCAGTCTGACCGCACTCGTTCTGACGATCACGATGGTCGTCGTCCAGCTCGCCATGGGTCAGTTTTCTCCTCGCATCGTGCAGCGCATCCTGCGGGACAAGCCGAGCCAACTGGCGATCGGTCTCTTCGTAGCGACCTTCGTCCACGCGATCCTCGCGCTCCGCGAGGTGACGATCAACGGCGACGGAACGGGCAACGTGCCAGGCGTGGCGGTTGTAACGGCCTTCGTCCTCGTTCTCGTGAGCATCGCAGTCCTCGTCATGTACGTACACCACATCGGCCAGGCACTTCGCGTTTCGGCGCTCATCGAACTCGTCGGCGACGAGACGCGCACGCTTTTGAATCGTCGATATCCGGACAAGGGGCCGGCTCCCGATCCTCGGCTGGACTCTCCAGTCGTGTCCGCGAGGGAGTCCGGGGTGATCACGGGGATCGACTACGAGCATCTTGTCGAGGAAGGGCGACGTGCCGACTGCCTGCTGGAGCTTGTCCCTGCGCTCGGCGAGTTCGTTCCCGCGGACAGTCCCCTCTTTCGCGTGCACGGGGCGCCCAGTGCCCTGAACGATGATCGATTGCACGACGGTTTGATCCTCAGCTTGGAGCCGACGCTCGATGAGGACGTCGCGTATGGGGTTCGACTCCTCGTCGACATCGCGGAACGCTCGCTTGCTGACTCGCCTTTTCAAGACCCCACCACCGCTGTGCAGGCGATCGATCGGTTGCACGACATCCTGAGGCAGCTCGCCCGCAGACCCTTTCCGGATGGTCGGCATTTCGACGAGGCGGGAGAGCTCAGACTGACCGTGCGAAGCATGAGCTGGGAGGCATACGTCCATCTCGCGTTCGACGAGATACGCATGGCCGGCGCCGGTTCCCCCCAAGTGGCGCGGCGTCTTAAATCAGCGCTGGCGGATCTATGCACAGTCGCGCCGCCGGAGCGCGTTCCAATTCTCGAGGAACAGCTCGAACTACTCGAGGCATCCATCGAGTCGCTGATGGTCGATAAACGCGACGTCAGGCTCGCCCTACGTGAGGATCGCGAAGGGATTGGCGCGGCGGCCGGCGCGGATCACGGGGGTGAGGGGCGGACCGCCGACCCTCGCTGAGTCATTCGGCTCGCGGTGGAGAAAGCACCAAACTATGGAGGAGCATATGAAGACGATCGAAGAATCGATCGAGATCGAGGTACCCGTTTCGACCGCGTACAACCAGTGGAACCAGTTCGAGTCGTTCCCGCAGTTCATGGAAGGCGTCGAGCGTGTCGAGCAAGGACGACACGCGCCTGGACTGGACGGCGGAAATTGGCGACAAGCGCGAGTGGGCGCCGAGATCACCGAGCAGCACCCAGACATCGAGTGGCGTGGAAGCCCTCAACCAGGAGGGGCCGAACGGCGTTGTGACATTCCACAAGGTCGACGACTCACGCACCAGGGCGATGGTGCAGATGGACTACGAACCCAAGGGCATGAAGGAGTCAGTGGGTAGCCTCGTCGGCTTCGACAGCCATCGTGTGAAGGGCGATCTCGAGTCGTTCAAGAAGTTCATCGAGTCTCGTGGCAGCGAGACGCCCCATAGAGGTTAGGTCGGACGCCCCGATAGAGGTTGCTGCCTCAGGGCGTCCGATCGCGTGCTGCGTCAGGTGCGGACGACGGGCCGATCCCGCCGACTGACGATCAGTCGGTAGATCGCCAGCAAGATGATCGAGCCGACGATCGCCGTCAGCCAGGTCGAGATGTCGAAGAACTCGTCGAGCGGATCGGCGTCGAACAAGGCACCGGCGATGAAGCCGCCGAGCAACGCGCCGACGATTCCGATGATCGTGGTCACGATCCAGCCCCCCGGATCGTCTCCCGGCATGAGCGCCTTGGCGATTGCACCAGCGATCGCACCGAGAATGATGAACGCGATGATTCCCATTCCATCCCTTTCGTTCGAGGGGATGAAATGTTCCCTTCGTAGAGGCGGTCAAAACTAGCTGCTGCAGCAGCGCCCGCGTTCTGCGGCCGCCCGATCGGATCCTGTCTCGCTTGGAGCCGAACGCCGCCCTCGCGCTTCTAGCGGAGCAGCAAGCCGACTAGAAGTAAAAGCGCGAGCAGAAACGCCAGCGACCAGAGCCAGAAGACATTGGTCTGCTTGCGCCGGCGTTTACGCCCGGGCTCGAGAAACCGCACGAGGACAGCAATACCCAGCCTCACCGCCGTTTACGCTGCGCTCAGCTGGGCGTGAAATCGTCAAGGGGGACGACTCACGAGACCGCGATTCGTCGAGGCGATGAAGCCTCAGTGAACTCTTTCGGATCTCGCTCCCTCGATCGCGCGTGATCGTGGAGGCTACCTTCGGCGTCTTTCGGAGTCGGCTCTTCGTGGCGGACGGGTCGGGCAGGTGTTGTCGAGCAGATTCTCGGCCATCGTTCGTGGGCTATCTCCGTCGAACAGACTGGTCCGTCTTGTGATCACCGCGAGCGACGCACAACGCGCTTAAGCGCGGTCAGTGTCCCCTCGTGAGACAGACAGGTTTGTCTCTCCCCGCGTGCGGGAAAGGTGAGATCCGCAATCAATCGAAAGGAGCGGTCGATGGCGACCGAGCAGACGAGCGGTCGCCCCGCCGGGGCGGTCGCAGACGCAAAGGAAAAGGGCGAGGAACTGGTCTCCAGCGCCCAGGAACAGATCTCGACGAAGGCTCAGGAGCTCGGCGGGGAAGCGAAGTTCCAGATCCGCGAGCAACTCGAGCAACGCTCCACCGAAACAGGGGAGCACGTGCAGTCGATCGGGAAGGTTCTGCACTCGAGTGCAAATCAACTGCGCAGCGAGGGCAACGACATGCCCGCGAAGGTCGTCGAAGAGGTCGCTCGACGGACCGACGATCTCGGCAACTACCTGCGGTCGGCGCAGGCAGACCGGATTCTCGACGACATCGAGAGGTTCGCCCGTCGGCGTCCCTGGGTCACCGCCGGAGTCGGCGTGCTCGCCGGCTTCGTCGCCTCGCGTTTTCTGAAGGCCTCCGGTGACCGTCGCTACGAGGCAGCGCAGACCAACGGTCGCGGCTACGGCCAGGGCTACTCCGCCTCGCCGCAGCGGAGCCTGACGGCTGGCAGTGGGTAGGCGGTGATGGCTGCGAGTCAGGATCTACGCGAACGATCGACGGTTCAGCTCGTCAAGGATCTGACGCATCAGGCGAGCACGCTCGTCAAGCAGGAGGCGGAGCTCGTGAAGGTCGAGCTGTCCGAGAACGTCGAGCTTGCGAAGGCCGAGATGGCGGAGAAGGGGAAGAAGGCGGGCGTCGGCGCGGGAGCGGCGGCCGCTGCCGGTATCGCCGGGCTTCTCGCTCTTGGCGCGTTCACGGCGTTTCTCATCATCGCGCTCGACGAAGTGATGCCCACGTGGGCCGCTGCGCTGTGCGTCACGGCGTTGTGGGTGCTCGTCGCGGTGCCCTTGGCCCTCTATGCCCGGACGAAGATTCAGGAAGTGGGCACGCCCGTGCCCGAGAAGACACTCGAATCGGTGAAGGAGGATGTGGCATGGCTCAAAGATCAGACGAGCTGAAGCACGAGATCGAGCAGACACGCGAGCAGATGGGCGACACGGCAGACGCGCTTGCGTACAAGGCTGATGTGCCCACCAGGACGAAGGAATGGATCGGCGACAAGAAGGACGCCGTCGTCTCCACGGTGACCGGCGCGACGTCCAAGGTCGGGGACGTCACGCCCGACGGCGAACAGATCACCTATCGCATGGGACGGATGAAGCGCCTTGCGGAGCGCAACCCCCTCGGTCTGGCGATCGGCGGCGCGGCTGTCGGTTTCATCGCCGGCATCGTTGCTCCCTCGACGCGGATGGAAGACGAGCGCATCGGCTCCATGGCCGATGACGTGAAGTCGTCGGCGACTGAAGCCGGGCGAGAGGCGCTCGACCGCGGGAAGCATGTGGTGCAGGAAGCAGGGTCTGCCGCCCTCGAGACCGCAAAGGAAAGCGGCCGCGAGGAAGGTGAGGAACTGTCCGCGAGTCTGCAGGAGAAGGCTCGGGATGCTCTTCCCGACGAGCAGCAGTCGAGCTCGCAGCCGGCGACCCCTTCGAAGACGGCGCAGCCCGCTTCGAAGACGCCACAGGCGTCCGGCTCGAAGGCGCCTCAGCCGTCCGTTTCGACGACGGCACCGTCTACCTCTCGGACGTCGGGCTAATCCTCAAGGGGGCCGGACACCTGTCCGGCCCCTTGCAGGTTCACGCCTCCTCACCGACGGAAGATGGCGTTCGTTCACGCGGGGGCACGGGCTGCTGTACCGGCCGTCCCGTTCCAGCGCCTCGATCAAGCCGCGGTGCTCGATCTGAGAGTCGGCTGACGGGGGAAGACGGCGATCGACAATCACTGACCGAAGAGGAGCTGATCATGGGAGAAGGCAACACGATGACCGCGGAGCAAAGGGAGCTCTGGGAGCGCATCGAGAAAGTGCGGCCCGCGATGATGACCACAGTCGAGTCGGATGGCTTGTTCCGGTCGCGCCCGATGTGGACGCAGGGGAACGAGTTCGACGGAACCCTCTGGTTCTTCGTCTCCGACGACGGACCGCTCGCCCGCGAGCTCGAACGAAATCCCCGGGTCGGGATCAGCTACGCCGCTCCCAACAAGGACCTGTACGTCTCCGTCTCCGGCCGCGCCGAGCTCGTGTACGACCGGAACAAGGCCGACGAGCTGTGGAACATGTACGCCGAGGCTTGGTTTCCTGAAGGCGTCGACGATCCGCACCTGGGCCTCCTCCGCGTGGACGTCGAGCAGGCGCAGTACTGGGAGGACAAGAAGCCCAAGCTCTTGCAGTTCGCGGAGATTCTCGTGGGCGCGATGACCGGCGATCCCCCGAAGAGCGGAGACGAGAAGAAGCTCGACTTCGAGGCTAGTTCCTGAGAGCGGTCTGTCAACACGTCGCCATCTGGATTCCTCGCGGTGATCCTGCGCATCGCTCGCAGGGCGGCGAGGACGAGCTCGCGCAGATGGACGTCGTGTTCTTCCCGCCAGGGCCAGACGGCGTACACATGGTGCGAAAACGACATCGACTCGAGTGCACGAGTGCATGATGTTCTCGAACGTGAGCAAAGTCGCCGCAACCGTTTATCCCGACAGCGACAAGATCGCATTTGGACCGGCGACGACGACGATGAGCTCGTCGTCAAGCGGACGAGCGGTGTCGGGTACTGGGAGGATGAGGATTTCGCACTAGCAGCTCGCGAGCTACTTGCGAATCGAGGAGCGGGAGCTGGAGGGCGCGTCGCGTAGCTTAAGGCCGCTCTAAAGCGCCCGGCACTTCCTCGGAGCTCAACAGGCCGAGGAGCTCGCCGATGCGATGCTCGCGCTGAGCTGGATGGCGCATGCGCGCCTTGCGATCGATCCGGTAGCGGTTGCGCCTGCCGATTCGCTCGCGCGTCACGTACCCGGCGTCGACGAGATCGTTCGTGATGCGCTGGGCGGCACGTTCCGTGACGCCGACCGTCTCCGCAATGTCGCGCATTCGTGCGTCCGGGTTGTTCTCGATGCAGAGCAGCACCTGCGCGTGATTCGTGAGGAAGTGCCAGCTATTGGTTTCAGGTCTTGACATACATGAAGTGAAAGTCGTATATTGCCTGTCACCACTCTAACACACTCGTCCTCGGGGGTCATGAAATGACGGGCACCTCTGGCACTTCCGCGGGAAATGGGTCCGAGCAGACTGTCGTTGTCCTCCACCTGCCCGGCCGGCGCGAGTTCGTGTGGCCTCCGAGGGACGACATGGTCAGCTGGCAAATCGGCGAGTGCGTCTCGTACATGGGAAGCCGCTGGCGAGTCGTGTCGCGGGCGAATGGGTCATCAGACGTGCTCACGCTACGTCTTGCCCCCGAAGGTTGAGGCTGTGGCCTTTGCCGGAAGGAGTGTATGGCGTGACCCACGCACCGAGCACTGATCTCAAGAAAGCGATGTCGAACGGCATCGCTTCACTCCACCGTCCTTTCGGCAGTTGGAGGAGCCGCGATGTATGACCCGATAGACGACGTGCAGCTCGAGCGTCCCACCCCTGGCACCGTCGTGGTGAAGTTCATGGGTGAGCATGACGCAGTCGCGCGTCAGGAGACCCGCGAACTACTCGATTCGTTGATTGAGGAGAACGAGATGGTCGTGGCCAATTTCTCTCAGGCCCAATTCGTCGATTCCTCGACGATCCATGCGCTGCTCGACGCGGACGCATTCGCCCGCGTCCGGGGAACGACGTTTCGACTGCAGCTTGGGGCGGCCGCGATTGTGCGCAGGGCGTTCGAGATCTCGGGGATCCTGGCGCGAATCGAGTGCATAGATGACGACGCTGAGGTGACGAGCGGAGCTTCACCACTTCAGGTCGCTTAGTCGAGAAGGGACGGGCAGAACGTTTGCCGACTGCAACAGGCGGCCAACAAGCTACTCGGTGGAGCCGTTTGAAACCTCGATTCCGCCTGATCTCGCCCGCTTACGAGGACTTCGCCACGACCTGCGCTGCTGGCTTGAGAGGGTAGAGGTGGCCAGTAATGATCAGGACGCTGCCATCTTGGCAGTCAACGAAGCGGCTGCGAACTCGATTGAACACGCGAATGCAGGGGTCACGGTCCGGGGCGAGCGGGATGCGAACAAGCTCCTTCTAGACGTATCGAACGAGGGACGGTGGCGAGACTCAAGTCCTAGCCGCGACCGGGGACGTGGACTGACCATTATCGACGCTCTCATGTCCCGGATGGAGATAACGGCCACGGGTGAAGGCACGACGGTTCGCTTGAGACTCGACCTTTGCGAGACGGGCAACGGTGCGTAGCGCGACGATGGGCGAGCCGACTACGCGACGGCGTGCCGCGCATGCCTCCGTGCGTTCCGCGCCATCGCATCTCGTTCGGCACGAATCCGACATCGAGCAGCTGACCGCGCTCGCCCGGCAAATGGTCGGACGCTGGGGGATGAGCGAGGCGCTCGGTCCGATCTCCATCATCCCGCGCGATGGGTCCGGGACCGTTCATTCCCGGCGTCTTCGAGGCGTCCCCGGACACGCAGGAGCTCCTCGATGCGGAGGTGCGGCGCATCGTCGCCGAGGCGCACGACGAGGTCGTCACTCTTCTGACGGAGAACCGAGCGCGACTCGACGCGCTTGCCAGCGCGCTGCTCCGAGAGGAGACGCTGGACGAGAACGACGCCTACACGGCGGCCGGCCTCACCCGAGCGCCGGCGACGCCCGCCGGACGCTTGGCCGAGGCTGCCCGCACGGCCACGTGAGAATGAATCGGCAGCTTTCTCGAGGAGGCGGAGCGTGAACCCGACGATCCAGCTGGGTCGGATCGCCGGAATCCGCATCGGCGTCAACTGGAGCTGGCTGATCGTGTTCGCGCTCATCGTCTGGTCGCTCGCAGACGCGGTCTTCCCTGACCAGAATCCGGGCTTCTCCGACGGCCAGTACCTCGCGCTGGCCGTCGTGGCAGCCATGCTGTTCTTCGTCTCGATCCTGCTGCACGAGCTCGGCCACGCGTTGCAGGCCAAGCGTGAGGGCATCGAGATCGAAGGCATCAACCTCTGGCTCTTCGGCGGCGTCGCCCAGTTCAAGGGCTGGTTTCCCGGCGCCGGGGCCGAGTTCCGGGTTGCGATCGCCGGCCCACTCGTGTCGCTCGTGCTCGGCGTGCTCTTCGTGGGGCTGGCGGCCGGAGCCGGACTTCCCAACGCGTTCGACGGCGTCGCGGCCTGGCTCGGCTACACCAACCTCATCCTGCTCGCGTTCAACCTCCTCCCCGCGCTGCCCCTCGACGGCGGTCGCGTGCTCCACTCCATACTGCTGGCGCGTTAGAGGCGACCTGGCGTGGGCGACGCGTGTCGCCTCCACGATCGGACGCGGCTTCGGGTTCCTGTTCATCGCGCTCGGCCTCGGCATGTTCATCTTCGAAGGCTCCTTCAGCGGCGCCTGGCTCGCGTTCATCGGGTGGTTCCTACTGCAGGCCGCGACGGCCGAGGTGCGCTACATCGCGACCGAGCAGGCTCTCGAAGGGATTCGCGTTCGCGACCTCATGGTCGACCAGCCCGTCACCGTCAGCGCTGACATGACCCTCGGTGAGTTCATGGACCAGGTGGCCCGGTCGCGCGCTACACCACCTACCCGGTCCTGGACGGCAGCCGACCGATTGGCCTCCTGACCTTCGCTTCCGTCGCCCGCGTGCCGCGTGATGAGTGGGATACTCGCCGGGTACGCGACGTGATGAGTGCCCGTGACGACTTCCCGCTGCTAGCCGACGACGAGCCCGCCATCGCCGCGCTCGCCGAGCTCTCCACGAGCAAGGTAAACCGGGGATTGGTCGTCGAAGACGGTCGCCTGATCGGGCTCCTCTCGATCACAGACGTCGTTCGCGCTCTCGAGGTCAGGCCCCGCTCGAGTCCACTCAGGACCAGTCGAAGGCCGGCTTGAGTGCCCAGCAACGCGACGACGCCTGACAACGAGCGCGGCTCCGTCAAGCGAAGGGCGCAATGGTGCCGCGGTGGCAGCGCGCGTCTTTGTCGTCTACTACAGCGCGACCGGAAACGTTCACCGACTCGCCCACGCAGTCGCGGACGGTGCCGAGGCAGAGGGCGCAGAGGTTCGCCTCCGACATGTCGAGGAGATCGCGTCGGAGCTGCTGATCTCCCACAACCAGCACTGGGGCAGGCATCGTTCAGAGGTCGAGGACGAACCGGTCGCCACGCTCGACGATCTCGAGTGGGCCGACGGGGTGGCGCTCGGCACGCCGACGCGCTTCGGCAACGTCGCCGCGCAGCTGAAGCAGTTCATCGATCAGGCCGGACGTCTGTGGCAGGAGGGCAAGCTCGTGGACCGCGTCGGAACCGCGTTCACCTCCTCGATGACTGTCCACGGAGGACAGGAGTCGACGATCCTGGCGCTCAACAACACGCTCTACCACTGGGGCATGGTGATTTTCCCGCTCGGCTACACGGTGAGTGAGGTGTTCAACGCGGGCGGCAACCCCTACGGCGCCTCGTCCACGAGCGGAGCTACGACCGCGGGCCCGGACAGCGATGCGCTCGCCGTCGCCAGATACCAAGGACAGCGTCTCGCTCGCTACGCCGCCGTGATCGCCGCCGCGCGTGCGGCGCATGCATTCGAGGTCCACCGGCCTTCGCCCGGAGCGGTTCCGCGCCGCGGCGCTCGGGTGAGTGTCGGCAGTGGCTAGCAGGCGCAGCTGATGCTCCCATGAGCAGCGGAGGCCGCGAGATCCTCACCGTCGTCGGGCTCGGCGGATCGATCGCCAAGGAATCCAGAAGCCGACGGCCCTGCAGGTTGCGCTGGCAGGCGCCGCCGACGCGGGCGCGGCTACGCAACTTCTCGATCTCCGGGAGCCGATTTGCCTCTGTTCAACGTTGCGGCCTCGCTCCCTGTCCGACGTTGCGGTGCATCGCTCGGCGTTCGTGAGCGAACCGCCCGTCCTCGCCACGCGGCCCGAGACTCGCGGCGGTCCATGAATCTTCCGCCAGTACCGCCGAGCCTGGAACGGGCCGCGAGCTGGTCGTGGCGCGTGCTCGTGTGCGCGGCCGCTGCGCTCTCGGTACTCGTCGTGCTCCGCTACCTCAGCGTCATCGTGCTGCCGGTGATGTTCGCGCTGACGATCGCCCCGGCCCTCGCGCCGGTCGCCGGAATGCTTCACCAGCGGCTCGGGCGACCGGCCGCCGCCCTCGCACTCCTGCTCGGCTCGCCGTGGTCGCGGGGCTGATCGCGCTCGTGGCGATCTCGGTGCTCGCGCAGTACGACGAGCTCGTCGACTCGCTGGCGCAGGCGAAGGACGACATCGTCGAGCTGCTCGAGGGCGAGCCGTTCAACCTCTCCCTGGAGCGGACCGACGACGTCACCTCGTCGCTTGCGGACTTCTCGGACGAAGCCTTCGGGTACGCCGTCGCCGGGAGTCCAGACGGGCCTCGCCGTCGTTGCCGGCGTGGTACTGGCAGTCGCAGTCCTCTACTTCATCCTCCGCGACGGGGCGGCGTTGTGGGCGTGGATCCTGCGGCGGTTCGCGCCGGAGAGCCGACCCGCGATCGACCGCGCCGGACGACACGCCTGGGCAGAGCTGAGCGGGTTCATCCAGGGAACGGCGATCATCGCCTTCCTCGACGCGACGCTGATCGGGATCGGGCTCTGGCTGCTCGGGGTGCCGGTGGCGTTTGCTCTCGCCGTCCTCGTATTCATCGGCGCGTTCGTTCCCTTCGTCGGCGCGTTTCTCTCCGGCCTCGTCGCCGTCCTCGTCGCGTTCGCCGACGGAGGCTGGAAGATCGGGCTCGCCGCTCTCGTTCTCGTCGTGGCCGTCCAGTTCCTCGAAGGGAACTTCCTTCAGCCGATCATCCAGAGCCGTACCGTCGACCTCCACCCCGCGGTGATCCTGCTCGCGGTCGCAGCAGGCGCCTCGCTCTTCGGCATCGTCGGCGCCTACCTCGCCGTCCCTGTGACCGCAGTCGCCTTCGCCGTCGTCGCGTCGCTTCGCGCCGACTGGTCCGCGCCCGGCGAGACCTCGTCCCCTGCTAAGCCAATCTGAGACAGCTCCACGGCTGTCTTCGGGTCAGCGACGAGACCCCGACCCGGCAAGGATCGCATTCAACTGTGGGGGGCTCGGACACCACGAGGACGCGAGCGCCGCCCGATCCCAGCCCGATAGGACTGCACCGGCCCTGTACGCGCTCTCGAGAAACGCCAGCAGTGCATTTCGGATCCGCCGCCGTGCGGACGGCGTCGTAAGGAAGCAGCGCGAGCGAGCCACCACTCTGCCCACCCCAGGATGCGGACTCCGGCTGCAACGGCTGACGGCGTAGATCGTCCGGCTCGGGAGCGGTGTAGGAGTAGTAGCTCGGCTCGCGCACGTTGCGTCGCCCGTCCAGAAATCCGAACGACACCACCTCGTGCGAGTACGTCTCCTGATCGACCCGGGTGAGCCCTGGTCGTGCGGGTACCCGCGCGCCGCCGAAGCGAGTTACCGCGAGATCGAGGCTATGCCAGAAGAGATGCACGGGACTCGTCTTGCCGCAGTACCAGCCCGCGAACTCCTCCAGTACCGCGTCCGTCCACTCGAGGATGCGCCAGAAGCGCTCGACGGCCTCTCGGTCGTATGAGGCGTGCTCGCGGTCCTCGGGGAACGGTGTCGTGATCGGCAATCCGTACGGGTTTCTCGCGTATGAGCGACGTCGTACGCCTGCGAGCGCAGCGAGGATGGCATGTAGCTGTCGCGTCGAACTCAGCGACGGACAGTCCGTTCGATCAGCTCGAAGGAGTCGATCTCACCTCTCGGTTCGCCCTGACCACTAGGCGGTGGTCGATGAAGTCGAAGTCGATCGCGAAGGCGACGCTGCCCCTCGCGTGCATGCGGCGACGCGTCGTCAAGCCTCGAATGTCGACGTAGAGCGGAACCGCATGCCACCAGTGATTGCGGGGTGCCGTCGAAGCCATGCGCACCTTCCCGACTGATCTGGAATCCACAGGTGCAGGGTCGTCTTCGTTGCTCTCCCAGTGAGGCCAGAGGAAGCTCCGGGAGCACCGATCCGCGTCCCCGTCGCATGTGCGTCATGGCCTGGCGTCTCCCGCGAACTCCTCGGCGTTCGGCTCCACGAGGAACGCAACCTCGTCCAGGTAGCACCAGCTCCAGTCCTCGCCGAGCTCTGCCGGAGCGAGCGATTGGATGACCTGCTTCGCGAGCGTGGGAGCTCGCGTGCCGATTCGGCGACGAGTCGCAACAGCCGATCCGCCCAACAGCTCATGCACATGCGCAGGTGCACCCAGGAGCTTCCGATCGCGCAGACACTCCTCGCAGCCGGCAACTTCGACGGGCACGCGAAGGACGGAGATCTGATCGAGATGAGTGCAAACAGTACATCGGTCGCGCTCTTCCGGTCACACTACTCCGGGTCGCCTGCCGCGTCGCTTGCAGCAGCGTCGACACGACGCGTTCACCGCATCTCTGCAGAGTCCTCTGTACTCCGCTCGGGTGCACCGTCCTCGCCACGGGCTCGATGATATCCTTCCCAGGCCGTTCAGTATCCGACGGCATGGAAGCCCCGGTTGAGCTGCGCGAGCTGCGGTACTTCGTCGCGGTAGCGGAGGAGCTGCACTTCGGTCGCGCAGCCGAGCGATTGCACATGTCGCAGTCGCCGCTCTCGCGCGCCATACGCGAGCTCGAGCGCGCAGCTCGGGCTGGTGCTGTTCGTACGGACGACGCGCAGCGTCGAACTGACACCTGCCGGCAGCGCGCTGCTCGAGCGCGCACGGCGCGCACTCGCCGAAGTCGATGCTGCGATCACCGACGCGCGGGACGCGGCGCAGACCGATCGCGCGACTCTGAGCATCGGCTGTACGCCGTTCAGCCGCATGCAGGTCGCGCAGATCGCCGACGAGGTCGAGAGGCGACGTCCCGGAATCCAACCTCGGCTCGACGAGGACGTAACGCCGGAACTGCTCCGCCGGGTCGCCGCGCATGAGCTCACAGCGGCCGCGGTTCTCGAGACGCCGTCTGCGGCCCGACGTTACGGCGTTCGCATCGACTCGCTGCGAGACGAGCCGCTGCTGGCCGCATTACCCGCTGAACATCGGTACGCGCGCGCGGACGCGATTCCGATGCACGCGTTTGCGACAGAGCGCATCCTCCTGCCGCGCGAGCCGCCCGGTCGAGTGTTCAACGACTGGCTCCGCGCCGTTGTGAGGGCTACCGGCTTCGAGATCGAGCACACGATCGAGACCCTCAGCGCACCTTGGGATCGGCGCGTGCTGCCGGTTGCCCACGGCGAAGCCGTCTCGGTGATCGTCGCCGAGTGGGTCCTGCAGCCGATCGCCGGCGTCGCTGCTGTCCCCTTCGACCCTCCACTCAGTATTCCGCTCGATCTGGCGTCGTCTCGAACGGACAGCGGCGACTGCGTCGCGGAGGTAGCACGCCGATTGCGCGACGCCGAAGGATGGTTGACACACCGTCGCGCGCGCACCGAGCTCCCGGGCGATTGAGTCGGAGCTCGGTCTGGATCGAGGCCCCGATCGGGCTTGCTCGAGACAGCGTGGCCCCATAGCGTCGTTGACGTCAACGAGCAGGAGGCAGACATGGCACGCGTCCAAGTGACGACGGCCGGATCCCAGTGATGCTCATCCACGGGCATGGCTCTCGGCCCGGAGCTGGGAGAACTTCACCGACTACTTCGAGAAGCGGGCTTTGCCGTCTCGGCCCCCGAATGGCCGCGCAAGGACGGCGACGTCGCGGAGCTTCGCGAGGCAACCGACGAGCTCGAGGGCCTCGGCCTGACCGAGATCGTCGACCACTACGAGAGCCAGATCGAGGCGCTCGACGAGCCGCCCGTGCTCATCGGTCACTCGTTCGGCGGGCTCATCGTCGAGCTGCTGCTCGACCGCGGGCTTGGGCGCGCCGGCGTCGCGCTGAGCCCTGCGCCTCCCAAGGGGATCCTCGTGCTGCCGTTCTCGTCGCTCAAGGCTGCCGCGCCTGCGCTCGCGCATCCTTCGAGATGGCACGGCGTCGTGCCGCTGACGCTCGAGGAGTTCACCTTCGGGTTCGTGAACACGTTCACTCCCGAGGACGCTGCTGCTGCCTACGAGCGCTACGCCGTCCCCGAAACTGGACAGATCTTCTTCGAGGCCGGCTTCGCCAACTTTCACCTGCACCCGCCCACCGAGGTCCATTTCAAGAGCGCCGATCGAGCGCCGTTGCTCATCGTCGGGGCGGAGAAGGACAACACCGTCCCCGCCTCACTCGCGGAGAAGCAGTTCAAGAAGTACGAGAAGTCAGCGCGCAGACGGACTACATCGAGTTCGAAGGACGTCCACACCTGATGATGGCCGCCGAAGGCTGGGAGGAGATCGCTCGAGTCAATCGACAGCTGGCTCGACGGAGTGCTCGAGGCCACGGCTTCGGCTGCGGGAGGTGCTGTCGACTGAGTCGAGAGTCCTAGCCCGACGTGAGTCGTCGTCAGCGGCTGACCCTGGTCGCCGCCATCTTCGGCTCGGCCCTGGCCACGATCGACGGCTCGATCGTCAACGTTGCGCTGCCGGCAATCGAGCAGGATCTCGGCGGCGGCCTGTCGGGGCAGCAGTGGGTGTCGAATGCCTACCTCCTGGCTCTGGGGTCGCTCATCCTGATCGGCGGATCGCTGGGGGACATCTACGGCGAGCGGCGCGTGTTCGCGATCGGCATCACGGCGTTCGGCGTCGTGTCGATCGCCTGCGCGCTCGCGCCGACGATCGAGGTGCTCATCGGCGCCCGTGCCTTGCAGGGAGCGGCGGCGGCACTCATGGTTCCGAGCTCGCTTGCGATCATCGTTGCCGCGTTCGCGCCGAGCGAGCGAGGGGCCGCGATCGGCAACTGGACGGCCTGGGGCGGGATCGCGGCCATCGTCGGCCCGCTCGCTGGAGGTGTGATCGTCGACCAACCTCGTGGCGCTGGATCTTCGCGCTGAACGTGCCGCTCGTCATTGCGACCCTCGCGCTCGTGCTAGCAGCCGTTCCGGCCAGCCGTCCGCGCGGCCGACGCGCCGAGTCGACTTCATCGGTGCTGCGCTGTGTGCCGCCGGGCTGGCCGGGCTTCGTGTTCGCGCTCATCGAGCAACCGCACTTCGGCTGGAGCAGCCCGGTGATCTTCGTGCCGCTGGTCCGAGGGATCATCTCGCTTTCCGGCCTTCCTTGGCTACGAACGCCGCGTCGCCGACCCGATGCTCGAAGCTCGAGCTGTTCTCCCGCCGCAACTTCGCGGTCGGAAACGCCGAGACCTTCGCCATGTACGCGGGACTTGCGATCCTGTTCTTCTTCCTCACGATCTTCTTGCAGCAGGTCGCCGGTTACAGCGCGCTCGAGAGCGGCCTCACGATCGTTCCCGTGACGTTGGTGATGTTCGCCCTGTCGCAGCGTTTCGGGGCTCTTGCCGACCGGTTCGGTCCGCGCGTGTTCATGGGGGCTGGTCCGCTGATCGCGTCGGTCGGGATCCTCCTGCTTCTTCGAACCGGGTTGGAAACCGACTACCTGACCGATCTTCTGCCGGCGCTGCTCGTGTTCTCGATCGGACTGTCGCTCACGGTCGCCCCACTGGTGGCGACCGTCCTCGCTGACGCGGACGAGAGCGATGCGGGTATCGCCTCCGCCGTCAACAATGCGATCGCCCGCGTCGCCGGCCTCGTCGGAGTGTCAGTCGTCGGGGTCGTCGTCTCGAGTGCGCTCGTTGGCGACACGTTCGCAGCGAACGACGAGTCGGTGACCGCCTTTCATCAGGCCGTCGTCATCTGCGCAATTCTCGTAGCTGCAGGAGGTGTGCTCGGGGCTATCGGCATCGTCAATCCACGGCGCGCCGTCGAAGCGAGCACATGTCCCGGAGGCCAGCTTGTCGGAGTCACCGCAGCGAGCAGTCGAGTCGACATCGCGTGCATCGGGAACGATTGTCGAACCTACTCCACATGAGGCGTGATGGACGACCCGCTCCGGAACGCCGCGCGCGACGAGAGGCCGCATTTGACCCGGACACCGCCGCCTGCAATGCGCGACTGGATCGCGAGTCTCTTCAGGGTCGATCGCAGGATGTGAACGCTGGGCACTGGCGGTTAGCCCCGCCGACGATGCGCGACCATTGCGACTCGACACTTGCGCGAGGCCGACGCAGGGTCAAAGTGCGGGCGCGGAACCGGCGCTCCATTGCCAGCTCCCTCCGGCCGCGTCGGTCCCTCTCGCTGCGGGGGCTGCGGCGGGCCGAGTGCGTTCGCTGGGGTCGCGTTTGGGGTTGGTGATGTCCCCCTCGACGTTGAGGTCGCCGAGGTAGGCTGTCACGGTCGGATTGCCGGGTGCCCCTCGAGTAGCTGCTCGAGCGCAGCACGTCGGCTCGGCCGACCTCACCGAGGACCCATCATGATCTTCCAGGCCGCCTCACTCCACCGCACTCAGGCTCGAGTGTTGGTGTCCCTTGAGAATGCAGCCGTCGGTCTAGGTCAGGATCGGTGGCAGCCGCAGTCGAGGCAGCAGGGCAGAGCCAGGTCGAAGTGCCGCGTGCAAAAACCATCGGCGTGGTCGACCCGGCCGAAACGACGCTTCTCGAATTGCCCAGGTCTCTACCTCTACGGCAATTCCAGATACGGGCCTGACGAGAGACGAGCTAGCCGGTCGAGGTAAGTCGGGGCCGACAACGCAGCGGCTCGCGGAGATGCTCGCCGACGCTGAGCATGTCGGGCAACTTCGGCGAGCCCGGCGAGGCGCCAGCACCTCCACGTGCACCGAGCCCATGGCGTGCCGTGACGCGAGAGCTGGGAGCTCGGCACGACATCGTCTGACAAAACGGACAGTCTTCCCGGGAGCAAACTCGCGGCCACTCTGATCAGCTCTTTCGAAGCTTTGACAGCGATCTCTGCGTCGTCGTGGTACGGGCCGAGTCGACGCGGCGTCAGTACTCGTATGCACCTGCGTCGTTCGAGCTGATGGCTCGGATCGCGAGCCGTTCGGCGACCTGATCGGTCGCGGACATCGAACTCTTCTCTAGCGCAGTGGGGGAAGGCGGACTCCGAGCTTCGAATGCGGCCGCTTCCTCGTCCGCCATAATGCGCGGAACGATCAGGGCGCTGCGGGTGTCTTCGGCCATTCTGGAGCAGGCCGACCTGCTCGCGGAAGCCGAATGATCGCCTTGCTGGAATCCCTCCGATCTGTTCACGACGCCGAGTCGTCCGCAGTGTCTGAACGACTTCCTTCGTCCTGAACGAGTGACCGGTGCGATACTCAGCGTCGAGGTGCTGCATTACCACCGTGTGATCGTGTGGCTGTTGTGCTACACAGGCCTCTGCGTCGCCGAAGCGCGAGCCGCTGCACTCTCGATGACGTTGATCTGACGCCTGGGTGGGGAAGCGCTCGAGGATGCGGCATAGAAGATCGCTGGCGGGAAGTCGCGCGATCTCCGCTTCTCTCGCAATTACTGCCACTGATCGAACAGCGCTTCTCCGGCAGCGAGTACTGGTAATCTCGGAAGACGAGATCTCCTTCTCCTCGCCAACTCGGCATGGACGGCTGTTACGATGAATTACATGTGGCGGGTGGTCAAGCGCGTCGCCTACCAGGCCCTGGAGTTCGCTGGTCGCGCGCACATGCGGCACATCGCGTCAATACTCGACATGACCGTGGGCGTCCCTGTGCGACCTCGGCGAGAATCTGCTCAACCCGCCAGTCCTGACACACTCAGGCGTTCTGTTCGCAACCGACTTGATCAACCTGCGGCGTACGCCTCGAGACAGTGAGTCGACTTCTCGGGCATTCGAGCTCGTCCGTTACGGAGCGTTCGTATGCGCAGCTCCTCGGGCCGACCATTAGGACAGAGTTCTTTGAAGCGTTCGAACGTGACCTGGCCGGCCGCTCGGCTCGCAGGATGAGTGCAGGCAAGGCACTAAGGAAGCCCGACGCGAGCGGAGGCACGGGCTGCGAAGGCTGGCTGCAGGCATCTTTCCGTTCGTGTGCGAGGACTATTCGCCCGGCTCGTCGTGGAAGTCGAGGAGCGCGTCGAGCGCTGCGTCAAGCTCTTCCTCGCTCATCGCCTCGAGCTCCTCGTTCGATCGAAAGTTCTCCCCGCGAACCGGTCTGGAGCGATGTCACGAAGCATGCGGACCGCAGTGAGTTGATCTGATGGGCGTACTCCGCGTCTCGCGCGTGCTGCGATTGCAATTAGCTCTTCAATGCAGCGTTGGCGCTCTGGGCTCGGTCCTCTATGGGCCGAGTCGATTTCCGCGACCAAGTACTCGTCCGGCATCGGCTCGCCGGCCCGAAGGATTGCGAGCATGCGCGTCAGGTCTTCGTCCGAGAACCGGACAAGAGGGTCCGGGCGTCGCGGCTGTGGCAACTTCAAGAGTTCTGCAATCGCTCTCATCTGCTGACCCGGCGTAATGTCCGGTGCCTCACCGAACGCCATTCTGCTGACATTGCGATAGACGATGAGATGGGTCGAGTCACGATCCGCGGGATCGATGTCTAGATCGGCATTCGCGTGCCTGGCGCGTTACGGCTTTCGGCGACGTCAGCCAGGCGCTTCTCGACGCGCCGGGAGACACTCAACAGAAGATCGAGCTGCCTTCGTGGTTCGCGGCGCTTGTTCACGGTCCCAAACTCGGCGAGGTCGTCCTTCAGAAGCTCACGCAAAGCCAACATCGAGCACAAGTCATCTAGCTTGAACTCTCGGCACACCTCGTCGAACGAACACGAGCCGAGCCGCTTCCTAATTTCCGCCTCTCGTTCTTTGAGCGCGCGGCCGGAGTAAACGCCAGCCTTCGTCGCGGAGCGGTTTCCTGGATGCGAAGCCTTCAGATTCCGTGGTGTCCCACGCGAGTTCACAGGCCTACCGTGCATTTACCGCCGGACGGATCAATACGTCTTCAGTTTGGACAACCAAGCGCTCGAACCAGTCCGATAACAAGTCTCCGCTCTACCGGTCTCCGTTTGGCTTGGCTAAGCCAACGAATCGGCGAACTTGCGAGAAAACGGCGGCCTTCTTATCCGAGGGCGCCGTGTTGCAAAGCGAAGAGGTCTCGGCGTCGTTCGGGCCGATGCTCAATTCCTCCGGCTAGGCGAGGCGTCGTTCGTGCGCCCAGCGCGTCAGCTCGTGTCGCGACGAGAGCTGAAGCTTGCGCAGGACGCTCGACACGTGCGCCTCAACGGTCTTCACCGACAAGTGGAGGCGCGCGGCGATCTCCTTGTAGCGGTAGCCGCGGGCGATCAGTTGCAGGACTTCCCGTTCACGGCTCGTCAAGACGTCGAGCTCAGCATCGCCGCCCACCCGCTCGCCAGCAGCAAACGCGTCTAGCACGAAGCCAGCCAGCCGCGGCGAGAACACGGCGTCGCCTTCGGCCACTCGCTCGATCGCGTTCGCGAGTTCGTCGCTGGAGATGGTCTTCGTCACGTACCCTCGCGCGCCGGCGCGGATGACGCTAATCACGTCCTCTGCAGCGTCCGAGACGGAGAGCGCTAGAAACTTCACTCCCGGCCGCTCGGGAGCGACGCCTGCGATCACTCCTTCACCGCCTCCGTCCGCGAGATGGACGTCGAGCAATACAACGTCCGGATCGAGCTCTCGGATGAGCGCTATCGCTTCTGCAACGGTGCCAGCCTCACCGACAATCTCCAGCGAGTCACCGAGCTCGCCACGCACCCCCGCCCGGAAGAGCTCGTGATCGTCGACCAATACGACCCGGCGTTTCATCGCGGCAATCTCAACTCAACCTCGGTGCCTTCCCCAGGGGCGGTAACGACCGTCGCACTCCCGCCGGCGCGCTTCATTCGCCCCTCGATCGACTCTGCGATCCCATGCCGGTCTGACGGAACGCCGGTGGGGTCGAAACCCACGCCGGCGTCGCGAACGAAAACCGAGATGCCTTCCTGTCCGCTTTCGGCGTAGACGAACACCTCATCGGCGCCCGAGAACTTTGCGGCGTTCGTCATCGCCTCGCGCGCGGCGAGCACGAGCTGGCCCACCGCGTTGTCGAGGGCCGCATCGCCCGCGCTCGCGACCTCGACCCGGACGCCGTGCAATTCCTCGACATCGGCCGCGGCGTCGGTTAAGGCGTCCACCAGCAATGCAACCTCGGCGACCCCACTTCCATAGAGCCAACGGCGCAGCTCGCGCTCCTGGTGTCGTGCAAGAGAGGCGACCCGCTGGGGGTCACTTGCGTGACGCTGCACGAGCGCCAGTGTCTGGAGGACGGAGTCGTGAATACGCGCGGCGACCTCGGCGCGCTCCTGGATACGGATCCGCTCAGTACGTTCGCTCGTCAATTGCCAGATCCATGGCCCGACGACGAGCACGAGTGCACCCACGACCGCGCCAGGCACGATGAACGGACCGGACTTGCCGTTGGTGCCGAGAAAGATGACAGCGCCCGCCAGCAGGAGCGTGACGCCGAGGATCGGGAGCGATCCACCGGGACGCAGGGAGCCGCCACGTATCAGCACGGTCGCGAACCCGGCGATCAGAAGCGTCGCGCCCAGCACGGCCGTCGCCGACAACCCGAGCGCGAGGAGCAGCATCGCCCCGGCAGCTGCGATGAGTGCCGCCGCAGCCCACGTGCGCCACCCCTCGTCGTATACCCAGAGGGCGAAGTAGAGGAGGATGCCGGCGCCGCCTGCGAGCGCGAGTAGCGCAAACACGAGGCGGACGAGCGTCGCGTCGACGCCGAGGCGTGCGGCCAACCCCCCGCACACCCCGGCGACGACGCGGTCGTGTTCGCTGCGCTCGTAGAGCAGCGCCGACATCTGGCTCATCGATCGGCGCGGACGATGTCGATTCGGCCGGCGCCGATCTTCGCGTCGATGACGAGCAGACCTCCCGAGCCCGTCGTCACCTCTGCGTTTCGGCCGTCGTCGTGCCGGCTGAGGACGTACACCTCGCCCGCCTTCGCGCGTGCGCTCGCCGTGACTGAGACCGTACGAGGAACGATGATCTCTAGTTCTCCCACGCCAACCCTGGCTTGAACGTGCGTCTCGGTCGTGACTGGATGGATGCTTGACAGGTCGACCCGAAGGTCGCCGACACCGAGCTCGTAGGGCGACTCGAGTTCAGCCGGGCTCGCGGGGGACTCGACCCGAGTGCCGACCCCGTCTCCTAGGCCGACGTCGAACCATGCAAAGGCCACGCTTACGGCTGCAACCACCGCGATGATCACTGCGACCGTCACTCCGACGAGCCATCGCACGAGAATCCGCGTGCGGCGATCGCCGCGGCGGGCGTCGGAGGTCCAGAGGATTGCGAGACCCGCGAGCAGGACGAGTACCCAGCCGAAGCCTGCTGCCGGCCAGATCGCGGCACGCGAGAGAAGGACTGCCAGCGCAACGGCGGCGAGGCCGAGTCCGACGAGCGGCCAAGGTCGCTCGCGTCGTGCGGCGAGAGTCTCGGCCGCGATCGACTGCTCCTTCCCCTCTTCCGGGACGACGAGCACGGCGGCGAGGTAGATCAGAATCCCGGCGCCTCCCAGCAGCGTAAGGACTACGAATCCAACTCGGAAGAACGTGGGATTGAGGTCGAAGTAACGCCCGAGGCCGGCGGACACGCCTGCAATGACGCGGTCCGACGAGCTGCGCTCGAGGCGCTTCGTGCTTTGGGTGTGTGTGATGTTTTCGCTCATGCAGCGATCCTGCCGCGGAGAGACCCGCTCGTAAATCGGGATTCCCCCTGGTCCGACCCTAGAGAGTCGGCAGACCTGAACGAGGGTTATCAAAAGACGGCTCGGGGGCCTCAAAGATCGAGTGGACCGATCGGAGCGCTGGTGGCTCGAGCAGGCGCCGGGCGCTTCGACTGACGTTCCGGCGAGCCGCGGCGTGCTCCCGAACTCGGAGCGCACGGCAACAGTCTCGTGCACGGCGACTCGTTCGTCTTCGCGACGATACTCCGCGGGGTGAAGATCCTCTCCAACCGCCGCTATCCCGGGTCGGCGTTCGACGAGCTCGAGGATGTCGAGGTCCAGCCGCTCGCGTCCCTCGGTCGGCCGCGATGCGACGTAGAGGGCGTCATCGTGGCAAACGACCCCGTGCCCTTCGATCTCCTCCCGAACCTGCGTGTCGTAGCCAATTTCGGCGTCGGCTACGACCGCGTCGACGTCGCCGCTTGTGCTGATCGCGGTGTCGTCGTCACGAACACGCCGGGTGTCCTCGACGACGCTACGGCCGATCTGGCGTTTGCACTCATCCTCGCAACGAGGCGGCAGGTGCTCGAGGGCGACACGTTGATCCGTTCGGGCAACTGGGCGGGATCGTGGTCCGAGAGCCAGCTCGCCGACGAGGTAACCGGGTCGACGCTCGGCATTCTCGGCCTCGGGCGCATCGGGAGCGCTGTCGCCAGGCGCGCCCGTGGGTTCGAGCTCAACGTTCTCTACTCACAACGTCATCGGGTCACCACTGATGTTGCCGAGTTCCGGGAGCTCGATGAACTCTTGGAGGAGGCAGACGTGGTCACCATCCACGTGCCCCTTACTTCTGAGACGAAGAGCCTGATCGACGCGCGGCGTCTGGCTCTCCTTCGAGACGGCGCCTGCCTCGTGAACACGGCGCGCGGAGAGATCATCGAGGAGGCCGCACTCGTGTCCGAGCTCGTCTCGGGACGGATTCGCGCCGGACTCGACGTGTTTGTAAACGAGCCCCATGTGCCACCGAGGCTCTTCGGGCTCCCGAACGTCGTCCTCACGCCGCACCTCGGCAGCGCGACACGGCAGGCGCGTGAGGCGATGACTCGTCTCGTCGTGGACAACCTGCTTGCACTCGATCGCGGAGAGCCACCGCTCACTCCTATTCGGATCCAGGATCAGAGCTCGTCGTGATCATGAACATCCCGAGGCTGGCGAGGAGCTCACGCGCGGTGCGGGGAGGTTCGAATCCTTCCGGCCGAGTCACGTGTGGTCTCGGAGGGGAGCGCGCCTCCGGTGCTGCCGACTGCCCACCGAAGGCTCTCCTGGACGATCGCTTCTGCTCTGCCGCCGTCGCTCGCCAGACACGCGGCGTGGAACGCCTCGTAGCGGTCGAGCGACTCGCGGAAGCGCTCGGGGGACGAGAGCACGAGACGGTTGTAACGCTCTGAGCGTCGATAGAGGCGCTCCACCTCGTCTACCAGCCGCCGCCGGCCGCTCGCGCGGTAGCACGTCTCGTAGAACTCCCAGCGAAGGGCGAGGTACGAGTCGACGTTCTGGTTGCTGGCGGCTTCCCGCAGGCGTGTCAGCACCTCGGCCATGCGACCGGTCTCCGTGGCGCCGACCGCTGTCGCGCCCAGCCTCGCGGCGAGGCCCTCGAGGCCCTGCCGGGCGGCGTAGATCTCCTCGAAGTCCTCTCGCGTGAGGCGGCTCACGAACGACCGGCCCGTCGGCCCGACGGCGACGAAGCCCTCGCGCTGCAGGTGGCCCAGGCCCGCACGGACCGGCGTCTGCGAAACACCGAGCCTGGCCGCGAGGTCGCGCTGCACGAGCTGTGCGCCCTCCGGAAGCTGACCCGTGACGATGAGGGCGCGCAGCGATTGCGCGACCCGATCCTCTATCGACTCGCGATCGTCGAGCCGGGTGATCGAGAGGACGGCTGGTGCGGGGCCTTCCATTCCGCACAAGTGTGGTCTAGGCTCGCGGTCAACGCAATATGAAATTTCAAATTTCATGAGCGCGTGAGACCGCCGCTATCGACCGCCGCGGTCCTCAGCGCTGCCGGCGCTGCTGCTCGCCGTGTCGCGCGGGTGGCGCCGCTGACGCTCTCGGACACGATCTGCGCCGCTGCTGCGACGTGTGCGTGCGCGCCCGCCGACAACCTCGCCGTCCACATGGTGCTGCAGCACGCACCGCCGGGCTCGGCGCTCGTCGTCGACGCCGCCGGCCGCGCCGACGGGGGTTACTTCGGAGAGCTGGCTGCGATCGACGCCACCGAGCGGGGGTTCAGCGGGCTCCTGATCGGCGGTACGATCCGTGACGGCCGCGCCATCGCCCGCCTCGGCTTCTCGGTTTTCCATGAGGGCTTCGAGCCCGCCTCCTGCGTCAAGGAACGTGTCCTTTCGGTCGGCGACCCCGTCCAGATCGGCGGCGTCGAGATATCCCCCGGCGACCAGGTGGTGGCCGACTGCGATGCCGTGCTCGTCGTCGCCAGGGCGGATTGGCCCGGCGTGGAAGCTGTCGCTGCGGAGATCGAGGATCGCGAGGAGACACTGCGCGTCCAGCTTCGCGCCGGCAGGCGTCTCGCCGACCTGCTGGAACTGCCGCCCGGAGTCGCGCAGTGACAGTGGCGGCCACCCGTGTGGGGGTCGACGTGGGAGGGACGTTCACCGACGTCGTTCTGCACCGCGCGGACGGTCGCGTCACCGTCCGCAAGCTGCTCTCGACGCCGCCGACATACGACCGAGCAGTGATCGAGGCCGTCGGCGCGCTCACAGGCGAGGCTCGGGTCAGCGAGGTCGTCCACGGGACGACGGTGGCGACCAACGCGGTGCTCGAGCGGCGCGGCAGCCTGACAGCGCTCGTGACGACCGCCGGCTTTCGCGACGTGCTGGAGCTGCGCAGGCTGCGCATTCCGCACATGTACGACCTCTTCTGGCGCAAGCCGGAGCCGCTCGTCACGCGGCGTTACCGCTTCGAGGTGGACGAGCGCGTGACGGCGGACGGCACGGTACTCCGTCCCCTCGATGAGGGCGAGTGTCGAGCTCTGGCCGCGAGACTGCGCGACGCCGATGTCGAGTCGGTTGCGGTATGCCTCCTCCACTCGTATCTCTATCCGGGGCACGAGCAACGGCTCGGCGCGATACTCGACGAGGAGCTCCCGGAGGTCAGCATCTCCCTCTCGAGTGAGATCCTCCGCGAGCAGCGCGAGTACGAGCGTTCGGCCACGACGGTCGTGAACGCCTACGTCCGGCCCCTGATGGACTCGTACATCGAGCGGATCCGGACCGGCCTGGACGGGATCGGACTGGACAGCCCGCTCCGGATCATGCAGTCATCCGGCGGCGTGATGTCCGCGGGCGACGCCAAGGCGCGGCCGGTCTTCGCGCTCGAATCGGGGCCGGCGGCGGGCGTCGTCGCCGCACGGGGCGTGGCGGAGCAGCTCGGGATCCGCAACGTGATCTCCTTCGACATGGGAGGTACGACCGCGAAGGCGTCGCTGATCGAGGATGGGGCGATTGCGCGCGGCCGCGAGTACGAGGTGGGCGGCTCGATGTCGGCGGGGCACAGGCTCCTGCGGGGTGCCGGCGAGCTCCTGCGGATTCCGACGATCGACATCGCGGAGGTCGGGGCGGGCGGCGGCAGCATCGCGTGGCTGGATCCCGCCGGCGGGCTGCAGGTCGGCCCGCACAGCGCCGGCGCCGACCCCGGACCGGCGTGCTACGAGCGCGGCGGCCTCGAGCCGACCGTGACGGACGCGAACGTGGTCCTCGGCTACATCCGCGCGGGACCCGTCGCGGACGGGCAGATCGCGATCTCGATGGAGGCTGCCGAGAAAGCCGTCCGGCGAGTCTCGGAGCCGCTCGGCCTTTCCCTTCTCGAGGCGGCCAGCGGCATTCACCGCATCGCGAACGCGCGGATGACGCGTGCCCTGCGCTCGGTCTCGTCCGAGAAGGGCCGTGACCCTCGCGACTTCGCTCTGGTCGCGTACGGTGGATCGGGCCCGATCCACGCGCCGGGGCTTGCACGCGAGCTCGGCGTCGTCACGGTGCTCGTGCCCGAGATCGCCGGCCTGTTCAGCGCCGTCGGCCTCCTCTTCGCCCGGCCCGAGTTCCACGAGGTGCGAACGTGCCATCTCGACGTCGACGCCTGCGATCCGGCAACGATCATGGCACTCCTCGATGAGATGGAGGCGCGACTCGCACCCGCTCTCGAGGGCCAGCGCGAGGTCGAGTGGGTGCGGAGTGCCGACCTGCGATACGGAGGTCAGAGCTGGGAGGTCGAGACTGCACTCTCACCGGGGCTCGTCGACCGCGCTGTGCTCGACGCTCTCCGCGCGCGCTTCGAGGACGAGCACGAGCGACTGTACGGTGTGCGCGACCAGCCTCGGCTCGCCAGTGGAGATCCGGGCGGTGCGGCTTGCGGCGCTGGGCGCGTCGGCGACCACCAGCACCTTCGCGGTCGAAGCAGTCGCGCTGCCGCCGGCCGATTCGCGGACGATGCATACCGGCAACGACAGAGTCGAGGCACGTGTCCAGGCGCGATCGTCGATCGGGCTCGGCACCCGAGCCAGGCCCCATCCTCGTCGACGAGTACGACACGACGGTGGTCGTGCCTCCGGGCTGGACGGTTCGCCGGGAGCCGGCGACGGGAACGCTCGTGCTCGAGCAGGATGGCCGTGGCTAGGACGCCGGAGCGGACCGTCGACCCGGTGACGCTGCAGATCGTCGCCAACGCGTTCGCCTCGATCGCCGACGAGATGGCGACGACGATCTTCCGCACGGCCCACTCGACAGTCGTCCGGGACGGCATGGACTTCTCCGCCTCGGTCTGCGACCCGCAGGGACGGACCGTCTCGCAGGCGGTGACCGTACCCTTCCACCTGGGATCGGTGCCGGCGGCCATGGAGACGTTGCTCGCGCACTACGGCGAGCGGATGCGCCCGGGTGACGTCTACCTCCTCAACGACCCGTTCGACGGCGGCATCCACCTGCAGGATCTCTTCGTCTTCAAGCCTGTCCACGTCGAGGGCGACGTGATCGCCTTCACCTGCACCACGGCGCACCACGGCGACGTCGGCGGGAGGCTGCCGGGGTCGAGCGCCTGCGACAACACGGAGATCTTCCAGGAGGGAATCCGGCTGCCCTGGCTGAAGCTCTACGACGAGGGCGTGCCCGTCGAGGACGTCTTCAAGATCCTGGAGGCGAACGTGCGGATTCCGCGGATGACGTTCGGCGACCTCGGCGCGCAGGTGGCGGCCTGCTCGGTCGCCGAGCGCGCGCTCCTCGCCCTGGCCGAGAGGCACGGCCGGGACCAGCTTGGCACCCTCTTCGACGCGTTGATCGACCACACCGAGCGTCTGGTGCGGCAGGAGATCGCGACCTGGCCCGACGGCACGGCCACCTTCACCGACTACCTCGGCTCGGACGGCATCGACGTGTGCGACGTGCCGATCACGGCGCAGGTGACGATCGCAGGCGACGAGGTCACCGTCGATCTGACCGAGTCGGCCCCCATGGTGCGCGGCTCGCTCAACAGCACGCGCTCGTTCGTGCAGGCCTGCGCCTACCAGGCCGTGCGGGCGGCGCTGACCGTCGAGGTACCGAACACCGCCGGCGCGTTCCGGCCGATCCACGTCCTGACCCGGCCGGGAACCGTTGCCGAGGTGGTCATGCCCGGCGCTTCCTCGATGCGCGGCGTGACGGGCTTCCGCGTGGTCGATGCCGTGAACGGAGCGCTCGCGCAGCTGATCCCGGAGCGCGTTCCGGCCGCAGGGGAGGGCGGCAACACGCTCGCCATCTTCGGCGCCGAACGGCCCGGCGACGGGCGCTTCGTCTTCTACGAGCTCGTCGTCGGGACCTGGGGTGGCACAGCGGAGGCGGACGGTAACGACGGTCTCACGAACCCGGCCAGCCTCGCCGCGAACGTGCCGGTCGAGGTGGCCGAGCAGGAGTACCCGATCGTCGTCGAGCGGTACGGGCTCGTGCCCGATTCCGGCGGCGCGGGCCTCCACCGCGGCGGGTTGGCGGTGGAGCGCGTCTGGCGCTGCCTCACGCCGAGCACGTCGCTCATCGTCAGGTCCGACCGGGCGCTGCACCCGCCCTACGGCCTCGCCGGGGGCGGCGCCGGAGCGCCGTCGAGCAACGTGCTCGTGCGGCGAGACGTCGGCGCGAAGGCGCTGCCGCCGATGTTCTCCATGGAGATCGACGCGGGCGACGTCTTCGCGCACCGAACGGCGGGAGGCGGCGGCTGGGGCGACCCGCTCGAGCGCGATCCGGCGGCGGTGGCCGCCGACGTGGCCGACGAGAAGGTGAGCCCCGCCGCTGCACGACAGCTCTACGGCGTCGTGTTCGACGACGCCGGCCGCCTCGACGAGCAGTCGACGACGGCTCTCCGGGCCGCAAGGAGGAGCGGGTGATCCGGAGCGCCGACGCGGTCGTGATCGGTGGTGGGATCATCGGCGCCAGCGTCGCCCATTTCCTGACGAAGCTCGGCTACGGACAGGTGGCGCTGCTCGAGAAGTCGAGGATCTGCGGCGGCTCGACGCAGTACTCGGCCGCGCACGTTCGGCAGCACTACTCGAACGAGGTGGCGATCCGGCTCGCGGTGCGCGCCGCAGCGATGTTCGCGAATGCAGAGGAGCGCCTCGGCGGCCCTGCGGGCTTCGTGCAGCACGGGTACATGGTGATCGCGGACGAACAGCAGGAGCACGCGATCCGCGAGGTCGTGCCCGTGCAGCAGGAGTTGGGCGTCGAGACGGAGATCCTGACCGCGGACGACGTGCGACATCGGTGGCCGGAGCTCGACCTGGAAGGCGTCACGCTCGCGTGCTTCGAGCGCACCTCCGGCTACGCCGACCCCGTTCAGACGACGAACTCGCTCGTCCGATCGGCGCAGCGCGACGGCCTCGTCGTCCACGAGGGCTGCGCTGCGCTCGACATCGCCACCGACCACGGCCGTGTCGCCGGTGTCGTCACGAGCGAGGGCACGATCGCCACCGGGGTCGTCGTCAATGCGTGCGGCCCGTGGGGCGATCGCATCGGACGGCTCGTCGGGATCGACTACCCCCTCACCTTCAGTCGCGAGCACGAGGCGATCTTCGAGGCTCCCGGAGGCGTCGGCGAGATACCCGTGATGTCGGACACGACCCAGCAGCTGTACTTCCGCCGCTACGGCGACGGAAGGGTGCTCGTCGGCGAAGGCTGGCCGAAGCAGAAGGAGCCGGCCGACCCCGACGACTACGACAGCGGCACCGACGCCGAGCACGTCGACCGGATGGTGCCGAGGCTGCTGAGGCGGCTGCCGGCGCTCGCGCCGACGCTAGGCGCGCCCGACTACGGCGGCGCCTATGTGACTGGATACTCGGGCGTCTACGACATCACGGAGGACTGGTACCCGATCGTGGGCGAGGAGGAGATCGACGGCTACTACTCCGCCTTCGGGGGGAGCGGCCACTGCTTCAAGCTCGGGCCCGCGCTGGGCGAGTCGCTGGCACACGTCATCGCGGGCAGCGAGCCGCCGATCGACATCGCGAGCCTGTCCGGCTCGCGATTCCTTCAGGGACGGACGTTCGACTCCGTCTGGGGGCCGGGCAACCGCGCATGAGGACCACGGCCGCCGCGCGCCCGTCGGGCTTCGATCCGATCAGCTTCGAGGTGATCCGGAACGCCCTGGTGGCGGCGACCGACGAGATGGTGCTCGCGCTGAAGCGCAGCGCGTACTCGACGAACATCAAGACCCGCTCGGACTTCTCCTGCGCCTTCTTCGACGCCGAGCTTCGCTCGGTCGCGCAGGGCTTCACGCAGCCGGTGCACCTTGGCTCCATGGTCGAGCAGATCCCGCGTGCGGTCCGTGACTACGGTCCCGAGAAGCTCGGAGCCGGCGACGTGCTGATCACGAACGACCCGTTCCCGAGCGGCGTCCACCTGAACGACATCAGCCTGATCTCGCCCGTGTTCGACGGGGACACGCTGCTCGGCTACGTCGCCAACCTGGCGCACCACGTCGACGTCGGAGGCGGCGCACCCGCCTCGATCGGGGCGTTTCGAGAGGTCTTCCAGGAGGGCGTGATCATCCCGCCGGTCAAGGTCGTCGACCGTGGCCGCATCGTCCCCGACGTCTTCAGCCTGATCCTGGCGCAGATCCGCTCGAAGCACGAGACGGGCGGCGACCTTCGCGCCCAGATCGCGGCCAACGCGACCGGAGTGCGTCGCGTCCGAGCTCTTGTCGGCCGGCACGGGCGCGAGGCCATCGTCTCCGCGATGGCCGAGCTTCTCGACTACACCGAGCGCCGCACCAGGGCCGAGCTCGCCTCTCTTCCTCTGGGCGTGTACGAGAGCGAAGGCTTCGTCGACACGGACGGCTACTCCGACGATCCCGTTCGACTGCGGGCTCGCGTCGAGATCGCGGCGGACGGCGTCTCCTTCGACCTGGAAGGCTCGGACCAGCAGCGGCGGGCGCCGGTCAACTCGACGTATGCGCAGACCTTCTCTGCCTGCGCATACGCGCTCAAATGCCTCATCGATCCTGACCTGCCCGTGAACGACGGCTTCTATCGGCTCGTCACCGTCGCTGCACCGCGTGGGAGCGTGACGAACTGCACCTGGCCGAGCCCGGTCGTCGGCGGCTGGGAGACGCAGACTCGCCTCGTGGACGTCATCTTCCAGGCGCTCATTCCCGTGCTACCAGAGCGGCTTCCGGCGGGGTCGAAGGCGATGATGTGTCACGCCGGGTTCGGCGGCGTCGATCCGGAGACGAACGAGTACTACTGCTTCCTGGAAACGTTCGCCGGCGGCTACGGAGGCCGCGACGGCAGCGACGGGCCCGACGCGGTGCAGACGCACGGGCAGAACACCGAGAACGCGCCGGTGGAGGAGACCGAGCTGTACTACCCCGTGCACGTCACGCGACTCTCGCTCGTAGAAGACTCCGACGGGGCGGGGCGCTTCCGGGGCGGCCTCGGCCTGCGCAAGGACTTTCTCTTCGACCGCTCGACGACGTTCACGGTCCTCGCCGACCGCACCCGCGCCGGCCCGGCGGGCGTGTTCGGCGGCCTGCCCGGGAAGACCGCGGAGTACGTGCTGATTCGCGGTGACGTGGAGACCCGGCTCGGCGCGAAGACGACGATCGAGGTCGAGGCGGGCGACACGATCAGCTTCCGCACCTGCGGCGGCGGCGGATATGGCCCGCCCGAGGAACGGGATCGCGAGCTCGTCGCGCGCGACGTGCGCGAGGGGAAGGTGAGCCTCGAGCGAGCACGGGAGGTCTACCGATGGCAGATCTAGACCCCGTCTCCTTCGAGGTGATCCGCAATGCCCTCGTAGCGGCGACCGACGAGATGATCCTCGCCCTGAAGCGCAGCGCCTACTCGACGAACATCAAGACCCGCTCGGACTTCTCCTGTGCCTTCTTCGACGCCGAGCTGCGGGCGGTCGCGCAGGGATTCGCGCAGCCCGTCCACCTCGGCTCGATGGTGGAGCAGGTGCCTCATGCCGTGAAGTCATACGGGGCGGACAACCTCGGCCCCGGTGACGTCATCGTCACCAACGATCCCCACCCCAGCGGCGTCCACCTGAACGACGTCAGCGTGATCTCTCCCGTGTACGACGGGGACGAGCTGCTCGGGTACGTCGCCAACCTCGCGCACCACGTCGACGTCGGCGGGGGTGCGCCCGCGTCGATCGGCGCCTTCCGGGAGGTGTTCCAGGAGGGCGTGATCATCCCGCCGGTCAAGCTCGTCGCGGGCGGCAAGATCGTGCAGGACGTCTTCAGCCTGATCCTGGCGCAGATCCGCTCGAAGCACGAGACGGGCGGCGATTTCCGGGCACAGATCGCGGCGAACGCCACCGGCGTCCGCCGCGTTTCGGCGCTGGTGGAACGTCATGGCCGACAGACGATTCTCGCGACGATGGAGGAGCTGCTCGAGTACACGGAGCGGCGTACTCGCGCCGAGCTCGCGGCGCTTCCTGCGGGCGTGTACGAGGCCGAAGGCTTCGTCGACAACGACGGCTACACGGACGAGCCCGTACGTCTGCAGGCGCGAGTCGAGATCGACCCGTCGGGCATCCGGTTCGATCTGACCGGCTGCGACCCGCAGCGGCGAGCGCCGGTCAACTCGACCTACGCGCAGACGTTCTCGGCCTGCGCGTTTGCCTTCAAGTGCCTCGTCGATCCGGACCTGCCGGTCAACGACGGCTTCTACCGACTCGTCGGTCTCCACGCGCCGGCGGGAAGCGTCGTGAACTGCACGTGGCCCGCTCCGGTGGTCGGAGGCTGGGAGACGCACGCGCGCCTGATCGAGGTGATCGTCCGCGCCCTGCTGCCGGCCTTCCCCGAGCGCCTGCCCGCGGGGACGAAGGGGATGATGTGCCAGGCAGGCTTCGGCTCGCTCGACGAGGCTGCCGGGAGGTACACCTGCTTCTACGACACCTTCGCCGGAGGCTACGGCGGCCGCTACGGAAGCGACGGGCCCGACGCCGTGCAGTCGCACAGCCAGAACACCGAGAACGCGCCGATCGAGGAGACGGAGCTCAACTACCCGGTCCACATCAACGGCCTGTCGCTCGTGGAGAACTCGGAGGGCCCGGGCCGGTTCCGGGGCGGCCTCGGACTGCGAAAGGACTACCGGTTCGACTTGCACACGACGTTCACGGTCCTTGCCGACCGCGACAGGGCCGGGCCATGGGGTGCTTTCGGCGGGCAGGCCGGACGGGTGGCCGAGTACGTCCACGTCCGTGACGGCGAGGAGACGCGCCTGGGCTCGAAGAGCACCATCGACCTCGTGCCGGGCGACGTCATCAGCGTCCGGTCGGCCGGCGGCGGTGGGTACGGGCCGCCCGAGGAGCGGGAGCCCGAGAGGGTCCTGCGCGACGTGCTGGAGGGCAAAGTCAGCTCGGACCGCGCGCGCGACATCTATCGCGTCGCGATCGCCGACCGGCGTCTCGACGAAGCGGCGACGGAGGCGCTTCGCTCGTGAGCCACGCCAGACTCGCGGTCGACATCGGCGGCACGTTCACGGATGCAACGCTCGTGGACGAACGATCGGGAGGCGTGGCGATCGCCAAGGTCCTGACGACGCCCGCGGATCCGTCGGAAGGCTTCATGCAGGCCGTCGAACGCGCGCTCGCCGAGGGCGGCGTGCACGCAAAGGACGTGGGCTTCGTCGTACACGCGACCACGGTCGCGACGAACGCGATCATCGAGGGCAAGATCGCCCGCAGCGGCTTCGTCACGACCGAAGGGTTCCGCGATCTCCTGGAGATCGCGCGACAGGTCCGCCCGTCGCTCTACGACACGCGATTCGAGAAGGCCAAGCCCCTCGTCCCACGTGACCGGGCCGTCGGCGTGCGCGAGCGTCTGGGTCCAACAGGCGAGGTGCTCGTGCCGCTCGAGGAGGACTCCGTGCGCGAGGCAGCCGCGCTCCTCCGCCGTGAGAGCGTCGAGTCGGTCGCGGTCTGCCTCCTCCACTCGTACGTCAACCCGGCGCACGAGGAGCGGATCGGCGCCATCCTCGCCGAGGAGCTGCCCGGGGTCCCCGTCTCGCTCTCGGCCGAGGTGGCGCCGGAGTTCCGCGAGTACCTCCGCGCGTCGACGACCGTCATCAACGCCTCGATCAGGCCCGTCGTCGAGCGCTATCTCGAGCGGATCGAGCAGCGTCTCGAGGAGGCCGGTGTGATGGCGAAGCTGCTCGTAATGCAGTCGAGCGGCGGTGTATTCAGCTCGGTCGCCGCCCGCGGGAGACCCGTCTTCATGGTCGAGTCGGGGCCGGCTGCGGGTGTGATCGCCTCGGCGTACCTCGGAGAGACGCTCGGCCGGCCGGACATCCTCTCCTTCGACATGGGAGGCACCACCGCGAAGGTGGGTCTGATCCAGGACGGCCGCCCGTCGGTGACCAAGGACTACTCGGTCGGCGGGCAGGCCGGCGCGGGGATCGGCGGAATGTCCCTCTCCGGCTACCCGGTGCGGACGCCGGTCGTCGATCTCGTCGAGATCGGGGCCGGTGGAGGCTCGATCGCCTGGGTGGACTCGGGCGGCCTGCTACGCGTAGGGCCGCAGAGCGCGGGCGCCGATCCGGGACCGGTCTGCTACGGCAGAGGCGGCGTCGAGCCGACGGTGACCGACGCGAACCTCGTGCTGGGTCGGCTCAACCCGAGGTATTTCCTCGGCGGCGAGATCGAGCTCGACCTCGACGGGGCCGTGAGCGCGATCGAGGAGCGTTGTGCCGCCCCCCTTGGCCTCTCCGTCGTGGAGGCCGCGAACGGCATCGTCGAGATCGCAAACGCGGCGATGGTCAACGCCCTCCATCTCATCTCGGTGCAGCGGGGCTACGACCCGCGCGACTTCGTCCTTGTCGGCTTCGGCGGCGCGGGTCCCGTGCACGCCAACGCGCTTGCGCGCGACGCCGAGATGCCGACGCTCCTGATCCCGCGGAGCCCCGGCATCTTCTCGGCGACGGGGCTTCTCACGACCGATCTGAAACGCGACGCGGCAACGACGATCATGCGCCGCGTGGACGATCTGGGCGCAGAGGAGGCGGATGCGATGTTCGCCGAGCTCGAAGCAGAAGGCCGCGCGGAGCTGGAGCGGGAGGGAGTCGGCGACGACGCGATCGAGTTTCTCCGCCAGGTCGACGCGCGTTACGTGGGGCAGAGCTACGAGCTCACGATCCCGGCGGGGGAGGGCCTCCTGGGCCGCTTCCACGAGGAGCACGACCGCACGTACGGGTTCAGCGCCCCGTCAGAGCCGGTGGAGGTCGTGAGCTTGCGGCTGACGAGCGTGGGCAGGATCGCGAAGCCACCGCCGCGGCGACTCGAGCGAGGCGGGGACGTGGAGCCGAAGGAGCGCCGGCAGGTGTACTTCGCCGAGGCGGGCGGCTACGTCGACTGCCCGATCTACGACCGCTACGGGCTGCCGGCCGGAGCCGCGTTCCCGGGGCCCGCTGTCGTCGAGGAGTTCGACTCCACGACTCTCGTCCATCCTGGCTACGCCCTCGAGGTCGACGACACAGGGAACCTGATCATCGAGAAGGAGGGCTCGTGAGCTTCGGCATTGTCGTCGCGAAGGACGTGATGGTGCGGACGCGCGACGGCATCGGGCTCGCGACGGACGTCTACCGCCCCGCCCGCGACGGCGAGCTGGTGGAGGGTGAGCGGTTCCCGACGATTCTCTGCCGCACGCCCTACGACAAGACCGACAAGCGCTACGCGGAGATCGCCGACTTCTTCGTCCCGCACGGGTACGCCGTCGTCCTCCAGGACTGCCGTGACCGCTACCGCTCGGAGGGCACAGGCGACTACTTCCACACGGTCACGCGGCAGCAGGGCGAGGACGGCTACGACACCGTCGAGTGGATCGCGGAGCAGCGGTGGTCGAACGGCCGTGTGGGAACGGTCGGCTCGTCGTACGCCGGCATCAACCAGGTGCGGATGGCGCTCGAGCGGCCGCCCCACTTGACCGCGATCTGGCCGGACGTCGTGCCGACGAACTCGTTCCACCACCAATCGCGCGAGGGCGGGGCGATGCAGCTGCACATGTTCTGGGCGCTCTTCATCCACGCCCAGGACGCCCAGGACATCGCGGACGACTGGGACAAGCAGGCCGAGGTCTGGGGCGACCTGACGAGGTTGCGCGAGCTCCTCTGGGCGACGCCGTGGCGGCGAGGCGAGCTCTCGCTCCGGCATACGCCGACCCTCGAGCAGGCGCTCGTCGACTACACGACGCGCGGCGCCTACGACGAGTACTGGGCGCAGGAGAGCAACGACTTCACGGCGCACTTCGACCGGCACGCGGACATCCCCGGGACCTACTCGACCGGGTGGTTCGACGGGTTCCCGCACTCCGACACGGAGTACTTCGCGGCGATGGCGGCGAAGAACGATGCGCCGCAGCGGCTGGTCGTCGGGCCCTGGAGTCATGTCGGGATGCGGGGCGACGCGAGCTGGACGCTCGACGTCGACTTCGGCCAGGACTCGGTCTGGGGCGTGCAGCGCTACTTCGAGGAGCAGCTCGCGTTCTTCGACCGCTGGCTCCGCGAGGACGGTGGCCGCGTGCCGGCGAACGAGGCGCCCGTGCGCATCTTCGTCATGGGTGGCGGCTCCGGCCGGAAGACGGCGCTCGGGAAGCTCGACCACGGCGGCCGGTGGCGCGAGGAGCACGAGTGGCCGCCCGCGCGGATCGTGGAGACCGTTCTCTACCTGCACGGCGACGGCTCGCTGTCGGGAGAGGCGCCGAGCAGCGCAGTCGAGCCGCGGCGCTACACATACGACCCCGCTCACCCCGTGCCGACGATCGGCGGCAACCACGTCTCGGTCGGGGAGCTGCCCGCCGAAGGTGCCGGCATGGAGCCGGCCTGGGCGCGCCTGCTCAACCCCGTGCTGCGCCTTCGGAACATCATGACCCCGGGGCCCGCCGACCAGCAGGAGTCGCCCGAGTTCTTCGCCTCGCGCGAACCGTACCCACGGCTTTCCGAGCGTCCCGACGTCCTCGTCTACCAGACCGAGCCGCTCGCCGAGGCGGTCGAGGTGACCGGACGCGCGGTCGTCAACCTCTGGATCTCGTCGAGCGCGCCCGACACCGACTTCACCGCGAAGCTCGTCGACGTCTACCCGCCGAACGAGGACTACCCCGAGGGGTACGACATGCTGATCAACGACTCGATCATCCGCTGCCGCTACCGGGAAGGGTTCGACCGCGAGGTCTTCCTCACTCCAGGGGAGGTCGTACCCGCTTCGATTCTGCTGCCGCCGACCTCGAACCTCTTCGCGGCCGGCCACCGGATCCGGATCGACGTCTCGTCGTCGAACTTCCCCCGGCTGGAGCGGAATCCGAACACGGGCGAGCCGATCGGACGGCACACGCACGAGATCACCGCCGACCAGGCCGTGCATGCCGACGCCGAGCACCCGTCGCACGTCGTCCTGCCGGTCATTCCTGGCCATTGAGCGCCCTGGAGTTCGTCGTCGTCCCCGGCGGCCCGTTCGCGATGGGCGGCGATCCTGCGCAGATGTATCCGCCGGACGAGGACGAGACGCCTCGGCGGACCGTCCGGGTCGAAGGTTTCCGGATCGCACGGTTGCCGGTCACGGACGACGACGGGGTGCCGGTCACGTACGTCTCGCGCGACGAGGCGGAGGCGTTCTGCGCTGGCGACGGTGTGCGGCTTCCGACCGAGGTCGAATGGGAGGCGGCCGCCCGTGGCGGAGACGACCGGCTCTGGCCGTGGGGCGACGAGCTCCCCGACACGACGCGCGCGACCTTCGGTCGCGGAATCGGCGGGCCGTCGCGCGCCGGCTTGCATCCCGCGGGCGCCGCGCGGTGCGGCGCCCTAGACCTGGCAGGCAACGTCTACGAGTGGACGGCTGACGGCGCGGTGCGCGGCGGCTCGTACCTGAGCGGGCCCGACGAGCTGCGCTGCTCGGCGCGACTGCCTGTGCATCCCGCGGCACGCGATCCCTACATCGGCTTCCGCGTCGTCGCCGTCGAGCCGCGCCGGCGCTTCGACTGGGTCGACGTGCCGGCCGGCGACTACGTGATCGGCCGCGACCCGGGAGAGTCACGGCAGCGGCTCGTCGAGGTGGCTGAGTTCGAGCTCGCGCGAACGCCCGTCACGAATGCGCAATACGGGAGCTTCGTCGCCGAGACTGGAGCAGCGGCCCCGCCGCACTGGCCGGCCGCGGACGACCACCCCGTCACCTTCGTCGACTGGCACGAGGCGTCCGCGTTCTGCGCCTGGGCTGGCGGCCGACTGCCGACCGAGGTCGAATGGGAGAAGGCGGCCCGCGGCACCGACGGGCGCACCTACCCGTGGGGAGACGAGGAGGACGAGGGCCGCGCCGCGGTCGGGACCGGGATCAAGCACGGCTCCACGTCGCCGGTCGGCTCCCACCCGGACGGGGCGAGCCCCTACGGTCTGCTGGACATGGCCGGAAACGTCTGGGAATGGACGTCGACGGAGTACCCGCCGGGGGAGCGCGTGCTCCGCGGCGGCTCGTTCGCGAGCCCTGGCCTCGCCTGGGCCCGCTGCACGATGCGCAGTCACAGCCGGCCGGGTCGGCGACAGGCACACATCGGCTTTCGGGTCGCGAGAGGAGCTGCATGAGCGTCGACGGGAACCGCCTGCGCGACCTGACGCTCGAGCTCGTCGAGGTCGAGAGCCCGACCGGCGACACGGCCGAGGTGGCGCGGCTCTACGCCCGCCGGCTGGAGGAGTTCGGGCTGGACGTCGAGCTGCTCGACGACCGCTTCCCGAGGACGCCGATCGTGGTCGGGCGGCTGCAGGGGCGACCGGCCCGGGCCGACGATCGTCCTCAACGGCCATCTCGACACCGTCCCGATCCCGCACGAGCCGCCGCGGGTCGACGGCGAGACGATCTACGGGCGCGGCACGGCGGACATGAAGGGCGCGCTCGCCTGCGCGGCTGCGGCTGCGCAGGTGGTCGCAGCGCGAGGCGCGTCGTTCCCCGGCGAGTTGGTGATCGTCGCCACGGGCCTGCACGAGTCGCCGCTCGGCCGCGGCGAGGACCTGAACTGGCTTCTGACCGCGAGCGGCTTCACCGCCGACTACGCCGTCGTCGGCGAGCTCGGCGGCCCGACGCTGCCGGTCGCGCACGTCGGCTGCGCGACCTTCGAGGTCACGATCGGCCGCGAGGGGATGGTCACCCACGAGCTGAAGACGGCCGCCGGCACGCCGAACCCGAATCTCGTCGCCGCCAGGGTCATCGAGGCGATCCGCACACGCAACGAGGAGCTGGCGACGGTCGATCACGAGTGGGTCGGCCCCGACACGTACTTCCTCGGCGAGGTGCACGGCGGCGACTTCTACAACCGCCATCCCGTCGAGTGCCGGCTCGTCGGCACGCGGCGCTGGGCGCCCGGGAACACGTTCGCGGAGGCGGAGGCGGAGTTCCGGGCGCTGCTCGAGCCCATCGCGGCGGAGTCAGGCTGCGACGATCGATCTCGACCTGCGGATCTCGCGGGACACCTACCGGATCGACCCCGAGCACCGGCTCGTCAGCGCGCTCCGCGGCGCGTACGACGAGGTCGTGGGCCAGGAGCTAGCCTCTGACGGGCGTGAGGCTCGTCGCCGACGGCGCAGCCTTTCACGAGGCGGGCATCCCGAGCGTCTACCACGGCCCGATGGGATCCGGCGCGCACGGCGACGTGGAGACGGTCGAGGTTGCGGAGCTCGTCCGAGCGACACGGGTGTACCTCGCGCTCCTGGAGCGCCTCTGGATGTGACGTACGACGAGCTGTACCGGGGCTTCCGCTGGGACGTGCCGGCGGAGGTCAACCTGGGCGTCGACGTCTGCGAGCGCCATCCGCGCGACCGGGTCGCGATCGTGGTGACGGACGGCCGCGACGTTACCCGGCGCGTGACGTTCGGCGAGCTCTCGGACGACTCGAACCGGCTCGCGAACGCGCTGCGGTCGAAGGGGATCGGGGAGGGAGATCGGGTCGGGATCGCTCTCCCGCAGCGGCCCGAGACTGCGATTGCGCACATCGCGACCTACAAGCTGGGCGCGATCGCGGTCCCGCTGTCGACGCGGTTCGGCGCAGACGCGAGGGCGGTACGGCTCGGCGACGCGGATCCAGCTGTCGTGCTCGCCGACCGGCAGCTCGAAGGTGTGACGACGATCGATGTCGATCGCGACCTGCCGGGGCTGCTCGCGGCCTCCTCGACGAGCTTCACCCCCGTGGCAACCCGGGCCGAGACGCCGGCGCTGATCGTCTACACGTCGGGGACGACCGGGCCGCCGAAGGGCGCGCTCCTCGCCCATCGCGTACTGCACGGCCACCTGCCGGGGTTCGAGCTCTCGCACGACTTCTTCCCGCAGCCGGACGACCTGATCTGGTCGCCCGCGGACTGGGCCTGGATGGGCGGCCTCTTCGACGTCCTCATGCCCGGCCTCTACCACGGCCGCCCGGTGCTCGCGCTCCAGACGACGAGGTTCGATCCGGAGCAGGCCTTCGACCTGATCCTACGGCTCGGCGTGCGCAACGTCTTCATGCCCGCGACGGCGCTTCGGATGATGGCTGCGCACGACGGCCCGGCCCTGTCGCTCCGCACGCTTGCGAGCGGCGGCGAGATGGTCGGGGAGGAGACCGCGGCGTGGTGCTCCGAGCGTCTCGGCGCGAGGCTGAACGAGTTCTACGGCCAGACGGAGGCGAACCTGCTGATCGGGAACTGCGCCGCGTGGACGGCGAAGCCCGGCTCGATGGGAAAGACGTATCCGGGCCACGACGTGCGCCTCGTCGACGGTGAGATCGCGGTGCGCGTGGAGGGTGACCCGGTCGCCTTTCTCGGGTACTGGCGAAACCCGGAGGCGACGGCCGAGAAAGTGAGGGACGGCTGGCTGCACACCGGCGATCTCGCCGAGGTGGACGACGACGGCTACTACCGTTTCGTCGGCCGCACCGACGACCTGATCTCGAGCGCCGGCCACCGCATAGGCCCCGGCGAGATCGAGGAGTGCCTCGTCGGCCACCCGTCGGTCACGCTGGCGGCGGTGATCGGAATCCCGGACGACGTCCGCGGCGAGGCGATCAAGGCGTTCGTCGTCGCGGCGTCCCCGTCAGAGGAGCTCGGCGCGGAGCTCAGAGCGCTCGTCCGCGACCGTCTGGCCGCCTACGAAGTCCCACGCGAGATCGAGTTCGTCGAGGAGCTACCGCTGACGACGTCAGGGAAGATCCGCCGCAACGAGCTTCGTCGGCGCCAGCTGATCGGCGACGAGTGAGTCACAGTTGCGCAAGAGCGAGACCGGATGCTCGCCGCTCAACGGCGCAACACCATGCCGGCGCGCTCTCCCGTGAGCTTCCCGTCTCGCAACGTGGCCACTCCGTTCACGAGGACGTGCCGCATGCCGTCGGCGAGCTGGTTCGGCTCGAAGACCGTGCCGCGCTCGACGAACAGCTGCGGATCGAAGACGACGACATCGGCGCGTGCGCCCTCGCGCAGGACCCCACGGTCGGAGAGGCCGATCCGCTCGGCAGGCTGGCCGGTCAGCCGAAGCACGGCACTCTCCGGGGAGAGCAGCCGCTCGTCTCGGACCATGAAGCGCCAGAACCACGACGCCCACGTGTACGCCCCGTGGAACGACGACCCGGCGAGCCTGCCGTCCGGCGCAAGGGCGGTCGCGTCGGATGCGGGCACGCAGAGCTCGTGCGCGAACGCCTCGCGCTGCTGGTCCTCGGAGTAGGCGTCGATGATGACCATCAACTCGTGCAGCCGGCCGACACCGTCGAGGAGCAGGTCGTAGACCGCGTCGAGCGGCATCTGGCCGCGATCGGCCGCGATCGAGGCGAAGTCACGGCGGCCGTGCTCCGGCCAGATGTCGTTGTCGAGCAGCACCACGCGCGACCAGTCGTCGCCGGCGCTGAGGATCGAGCGATAGGGACGCATCTCGTCCCGCTTCTCCGGATCGCGGAGGATCGCCGCGAGCTCGCCCGGCCCGGCATTGAGCGCCCACGCGGGCAGGGCGGTAGAAAGGTTCGTGAGCCCGAAGGTGCGCGTGTGCATGTCGAATGCGACGTCCTGCCCCGAGGCGTGCGCGGTCTCGAGGAGCTCGATGCAGCGACGACCCTCCTCGATTCCGCTGCGCGGGACGAGATGTGAGACCTGCAGCCGCACACCGGCGTTCGCGCCCGTACGCATCGCCTCGGCCACCGCCTCGACAGCCCCGGCGTCGCGTCTGCGCGTATGGGTCGCGTAGAAAGGCGCGCCCCGCGCGAGCGCCGTGATCTCCTCCTCGCTCGCCGCCTGCTCCTGGGCGTACTCGAGGCCGGTCGAGTAGCCCCACGCGCCATGGTCGAGTGACTCGCGCAGCAGAGCCTGCATCTCGGCCAGCTCGGACGCGCTGGCCGGTCGGTCGGCGAAGCCGAGCGTCGCCAGCCGCAGCTGTCCGTTCGGGACGAGGCTGAGGACGTTGACCGCGGGCCGGGCGGCATCGAGCGTCTCGAAGTACCCGCCCGCCGAGCTCCAGGTGACCGGCAGGTCGTCGGAGTAGCCGTAGATGGCGTGACGAGCCTGCTGCGGATCGCGGATCGGGAAGCAGCCGAAGCCGCAGTTGCCGACGACCTCGGTCGTGACGCCCTGGTGGATCGCGCTGACCGCGCGCGGATCCAGCAGCAGCGTGTAGTCGGAGTGGCTGTGGATGTCGATGAATCCAGGCGCGACGGCCAGACCGGCGGCGTCGATCTCGTCGCCGCTCGGCTCCAGCGAGCCGATCGTCGCGACGCGACCGTCCTTCACGCCGACGTCCGCCACGCGACTCTCCGCTCCCGTGCCGTCGTAGACCACGCCGCCACGAATGACGAGATCGAAGCTCACAATGTCGCGAGGGCGAGGCGGCGGTGGAGCTCGTCGGCCAGGTCGGCGGCGCCTCCGAACGGCAGCCGTGCGTAGCCCGGCGCGCCGAAAGCTGCGCCGTCGACGACCGCCACGCCCGCCGCCCAGAGGTTCTCGGCCGATAGTCCGCCGAGATTCACGAACAGAAACGGCGTCGCGACCGGGAGCTGCGCCGAGAGGATGGCGTCGTCGGCGATCACGGCATGGGCGGCGTCGCGGTCGCGACGGTACCGCTCGGCGACCTCGGTCAGCCAATCCTGCGGACCGTCGAGCGCCGCCGTTGCAGCTCGCTGGGCGACGTTGCCGACGCGGATGACGTCCCACTCGAGCTCGCGGAGACAGGCGTCGACGACCGCCGGTTCGGCCGCGAGGAACCCGAGGCGCCATGCGGGCATCGCGAGACTCTTGCCGAGGCTGCGAACCAGGACCACGTTCGGTGCGCCCCACGCAGAGGCGAGCGCGCCCTCGTGAATACAACGCTCGTAGGCCTCGTCCGTGATCACCGTGAGGCGATGGCGAGACGCGACGGCGAGGATCTCGTCGATCTTCTCCTGCGCGGGGAGATAGCCCGTCGGGTTGTTCGGGTTCGTCAGGACGAGCATGCGCGCCTTCGGCGTCACCGCCCGCTCGATCTCGTCCGGGTCCCAGCGCCAGCCGTCCTCCTCGCGGCTCGGCACCGGGACGAAGACGCCGCCGGCGCGCGCGACCAGGCCGGCGAAGAAGTAGCACGGCGTCGGGACGATCACCTCGTCGCCCGGCTCCAGCAGCGCGCGGAAGGCGACGCTGAGCGCGTGCATGGCGCCGTTCGTGACCAGGATCTGGCGCTCCGGGTCGGCGGGTGCCGGCAACGAGCGCGCGATCGACTCGCGCAGCGCGGCATGTCCCCGGCTCGGCGGCATCACCTCGTGCTCGTCGAGCGCCTCCTCGACGGCCGTCCGTACGTGCGGCGGCAGCGGAGCGGCAAGCGTTCCCGTCAGAGGAAGCAGGTCCCTGCCGGCCAGAGCCCGCTCGACCGCGATCGACGGCATCTCGTCGTGTCTCACCGCACGACGCCTCCCGCGCGAGCGCCGGTCGGCGCGCCGTGGGCCCAGGCGCGCTCGCCCGCCACCCAGACTCCCTCCACGCCCTCGGCGAGCCTCAGCGGCTCCTCGTACGTCGCCGTATCCACGTACGCCATAGGATCCAGCAACACGAGGTCGGCGCGCTTGCCGAGCTCGATTCGGCCGCGATCGACCAGTCCGAAACGGTCGGCGGCGCGCGCGGTCAGCCGCGCGATCGCCTCCTCAGGCGTGACGACGCCCTCCCGGATCGCGAAGCGGCCGAGGAACCGCGCCGCGCTTCCGGCGACCCGCGGGTGCGGATGCTTGCCGAAGATGCCGTCGGATCCCAGAAGCATGAGCGGATGGGCGGCGATCTTTCGGATCGCCTCCTCGGAGCCGTAGTGGACGATCATCTGCGCGCCGAGCTCGGACTCGAGCAGTAGCTCCGCGACCGTCTCGACGGGATCCCCGCCGCGGTCGGCGACTGTCTCGCCGTCGACCACGATCCGGTCCGGGCCGAGGGTCCCGAGCGCGTTCTCCCAGCCGGGCAAGCCGGTCTCGACGTCGTGCGAGATCCGCGCGACCGCGTCCGGGTCGCGCAGGCGCGCAAGGGTCGCGGCCGCGCCGTTTTCCTGCGCCCACGCAGGCAGGAGGCTCGCGAGCAGGGTGCATCCCGCACCGTACGGGTACTGGTCGAAGGTGACGTCGTCGGCGCCCTCGAGCTTTTCCAGGAGCGGCTCTATCAGCTCCTCGTCCTCGAGCGACTTCAGGTGCGAGACGTGGAGCGACGCACCCGAGCGACGGGAGACGTCGAGCATCTCGTCGATCGCCTCGAGCACGCCCGCCCCCTCGTTGCGGACGTGCGGCACGAGCGGCGCGCCGAACTCGGCCGCCACCTCCGCGACCGCGACGAGCTCGTCGGTGTCGGCATGTGCGCCCGGGAGGTAGACGAGGCCGAACGAGAGGGTGGTTGCGCCTGCCTCGAAGCCGGCGCGCACCTCGCGCCGCATCTCCTCCAGCTCCTCTGAAGTCGCCGCCCGCCGCTCGCCGCCGATGACCGTGTCGCGAGCGGCACCGTGGCCGATCGAGGGGACGAGCGAGATCGCCGGCCGGGTCGCCTCCAGGGCGTCGAGGTATTCCTCGAACGACGTCCAGGGCCACGGGTCCGGCCCCGGGCCTTCGAGCGCGCGCAGGTAGTCGCGCCGCTCCGTCTGACGTCCCGCCGCAACCGGTGCCGGTGCGAGGCCGTCGGGGCAGATCACCTGTGTCGTCACCCCTTGCGCGAGTACTTCCGGCAGCAGAGGATCGTCGTAGGAGCGCAGTGCCGTGTGCGCGTGCACGTCGACGAAACCGGGGCAGAGCCACAGACCTTCCGCATCGATGCTCTCGGCCCCGTCGACCTCGCTCGTCAGCACGCCCACTGCGGCGATCGTCCCCGCGGCGACGCCCACGTCCACCTGCCGCGGCGGCCCGTCCCCGGGGTACACGGTCGCCCCGCGGATGACGAGCATCAGACGACCGCCGAGAGCCCGCCGTCCACGAACAGGAGCTGGCCGTTGACGAAGTCGGAAGCCGGCGAGGCGAGAAAGACGACCGCGCCGCCGAGCTCGGCCGGGTCGCCCCAGCGTCCCGCCGGCACGCGCGCGCGCAGCCACGCATCGAACTCGGGATCGCTCTGGAGCGCCTCGTTCAGGTCAGTGCGGAGGTATCCCGGCGCGATCGCGTTCGCCTGGATACCGAACCGCGCCCACTCGGCGCACATCGAGCGGGTCAGCATCTTGAGGGCTCCCTTCGTCGCCGCGTAGGCGCCTGTCGTCGGGCGCGCCAGCTCGCTCATGACCGAGCAGACGTTGACGATCTTGCCCCGACCGCGTTCGATCATCCCCGGCGCGACAGCTCGCGCCACGACGAACGCGCCTGTCAGGTTGACCTCGAGAAGTTGCCGCCACTCGTCGAGATCGAGCTCGAGGAGCGGACGCCTGATCGTCACGCCCGCGTTGTTGACGAGGATGTCGACTCGGCCGAGTTTCTTCACGGCCTCGACGACTCCCGCCTCGTCCCCCACGTCGAACGGCGCCGCGATCGCACCGTCGATCCCTGCCGCGACAGCCTCGGTGGCTTCCGCCGTTCGTCCGTTGATCGTGACCCGAGCGCCCGCGGCCGCCAGCGCTCGGGCGAGTGCGAGCCCGATCCCCGGGTCGACCCCGTGACGAGCGCGGTCTGCCCGGAGAGATCGAAGCTCATCCGACGATCTTTCCGCAAGGCAGGAATCCGCGATAGCGGATTCCTGCCGCGGACTTCCGCCTCCGGCGGCAAATCCCTGAAGCGGCCGCTCCGCGGCCGGGGTCGGCGGACCTCTCATCCGACGACCGGGAGGACGACGTGTGACGGATAGACGTCGGTGTGCAGAACCGTCTGCTGTGCGACCTCGATCCGGGTGCTCGTTCCGACGTCCTCGCCGTTGTTCAGGTTGCGGCTGAAGCGCGGGAAGCTCGAGCTGGTCACGTCGAGGCGGATCCGGTGCCCTCGCCCGAACACGTTCGCCAGCGGGTAGCAGCGGATCCGGTACTCGGCGACCTCGCCGGGCTCGAGTAGCTCGGTGCTGTCGCCCTCGCTCGAGTTCCGGTACCGCGCGCGCAGGATCCCTTCGGTGAGGAAGATCGAGCGGCCGTCGGGGTACACGTCGCAGACGCGCACGATGAAGTCGGTGTCCTTCGCGCTCGACGCCGCGAACAGCACCGTTTCGACCGGCCCGATCACCTCGAGGTCGGCGTCGAGCTCGTCGCTCGTGTACGAGAGCACGTCGTCGCGGCCCTCGAGCTCACGCTGATCCCAGGGGCCGGGGAGGATTGGCTGGGCCGCGCCCTGCGTCAGCGTGAGCACGGAGTTGACGCCGCCGATGGTCGGCACGGGATCGTCGGGGTCGTACGTGAAGCGGTCGCCGGGCTCGCCGGAGCGCGCCACATCGCGGTCGAGTCGTCCGCCGCTCCTCAGGAAGAACCGTGTGAACTCGGTTCCGGGCAGCGGCCACTCGCTCTCGCCGCGCCACTCGTTGCGGCCGAGGACGAAGAGCTCGAGCGGCGGCCGCTCCTCCCAGTCGTTCCCTTCGTCGCGCAGATAGCGGTCGTAGAAAGCGAGCTCGTGGTGCCGGATCACGGTCACGGCGGCGGAGAGGTCGACGTCGCCCCGGAACGCCTCGACCTCCTCCTCGTGCGACCAGGGCCCCATCAGGACGCGGTTGGGGACCCGGTCGCCGATCCCCGCGAACGTGCGCAGGTGCGACCCCGAGTACGGGTCGAACCAGCCGCCCTGCTGGAAGATCGGCACGGTGACGGCGTCCGGTCGATGGCGGAACTGCTGCCAGTACGCGTCGTTCTCCTGGTGCTCCCACCACTCGCGCCAGTAGCCGACCTTGCGACCGATCGCGACCTCGTCGAGCTCGATCAGCGGCAGGTGGCGCCAGATCCTGTCGTTCAGCATCAGGTCGCGCGCGCTCGGCCCGGTGACGAGGCTGATCGCGCTCGTCCAGACCGCGGCCGCGCCGAGTGTCAGCGCGAGCTGGAACGCGCCGCCCGTCCAGTAGCCGTCCCAGAAGTAGTCGTCGTGGATCACCTGCGGGGCGATGCACTGGAGGTTCGGATGCCCCTCGTGCATCAGCTGCCACTGGACGAGCGCGCCGTAACTGCGGCCCCAGGTGCCGATGCGGCCGTTGCACCACTCCTCGCCGGCCGCCCAGGTGAGCGAGTCGTGTGCGTCCACCCCGTCCCTGCTCCAGGCCTCGAACTCGCCCTCTGACTCGTAGCGGCCGCGCACGTCCATGACGACCGCGGCGTATCCGCGTTGTGCGAACCAGACGCCCCAGCCGACGAAGCGATCCCGCGTCGACTCGTACGGCGTCCACTGACAGATGGTCGGATGCGCGCCGCCCGAGCGCGGCAGGTAGACGTCGGCGGAAAGGCGTATGCCGTCGCGCATCGGCACGCGCTGGTCGTGCAGCAGCCGCACCTCGTGCAGCGGCGCGACGCCGTTCACCCGCTGTGGGAGCGGGTCTCCGGCAGCGGCGTGCCCGCGAAGTGGCATGCGGCAGCATGGCCGGCGCCGTGCTCCTCGAGCGGCGGCTCGACCTCGGCGCAGATCTGCTGCGCGATCGGGCAGCGGGTCCGGAAGCGGCAGCCGGACGGCGGGTCGATCGGACTGGGAACGTCGCCCTCGAGCACGATCCGCTGGTGCTTGCGGCCCGGTATCGGCTCCGGGTTCGCCGAGAGCAGGGCCATCGTGTAGGGGTGGAGCGGCCGCCGGAAGAGCTCCTCGGACGTCGCCAGCTCGACGATCTTGCCCAGGTACATGACCGCGACGCGATCCGAGATGTAGCCGACGACCGCCAGGTCGTGCGCGACGAAGAGGTAGGTGAGATCGAACTCCTGCTTCAGCTCGACCAGGAGATTCAGCACCTGCGACTGGATCGAGACGTCGAGTGCCGACACCGGCTCGTCCGCGACGATGAACTTCGGCTGCAGCACGAGCGCGCGCGCGAGCCCGATCCGCTGGCGCTGTCCGCCGCTGAACTGATGGGGATAGCGTCCGGCAGACGCGGCGCTGAGGCCGACGCGTTCGAGCATTGCGATCACGGCTTCGTCGCGTCGCTTGCGCTCCAGCCCATGGATCACAAGGCCCTCAGCGACGAGATCGCTCACCTTCATGCGCGGGTCGAGTGAGCCGACGGAATCCTGGAACACGATCTGCATGTTGCGCCGCATCGTCTTCAGCTCCCGCGACCCCAACCGCGTGAGATCCACACCGTCGAACTCGATCTCCCCGGCGGTCGGCTCGAGCAGTCGAATGAGCGTGCGGCCGAGGGTCGACTTGCCGCACCCGGACTCGCCGACGAGGCCGACCGTCTCGCCGCGGAACACGTCGAGGTCGACGCCGTCGACCGCTTGCAGCTGGCCCACGGTGCGCTTGAGGATGCCCTTCCGTACCGGGAAGTACTTCTTGACCGCGCGCGCATGCAGGAGCGCGTCCGCGCGCGCCGGTTCGGCGTGAGCCGCCTGCTGGGCGGCGCTCACGCGACGACCTGGCGCTCGGGCCGCTCGCGGCGGCCGTTCTCACAGAGCCAGCACGCCGACGCCTGCGGCGGCGCGGGCAGCAGCGGCGGGTCCTCGCCGATGCAGCGGTCGAAGGCGTAGTCGCACCGTGGCGCGAACCGGCAGCCCGCCGGCCACTCGAGCGGGCTGGGGACGACCCCGCGGATGGCCTTCAGCGGCGTCACGTAGCGCATCCCGAGCAGCGGAATCGATTGCAGCAGCGACTCGGTGTAGGGGTGCTGAGGGCTCGCGAAGACGTCTGCGACCGGCCCACGCTCGACGACGCGGCCGGCGTACATGACGACGACCTCGTCGACCATCTCGGCGATCACGCCGAGGTCGTGGGTGATCAGCATGATCGCCATCCCGAGCTGCTCCCGCAGCTCCTTCATCAACTCGAGAATCTGCGCCTGCACGGTCACGTCGAGCGCCGTCGTCGGCTCGTCGGCGATCAGGAGCTTCGGGTTGCAGCTGAGTGCCATCGCGATCATCACGCGCTGGCGCATGCCGCCGGACAGCTGGTGCGGATAGTCCTTGACGCGTCGTGCCGGCGACGGGATGCCGACGACGTGCAACAGCTCCACCGCCCGCTCCATCGCCTCCTTGGGGCCGGTGTTCCGATGCAGCTGCACCGCCTCGGCGATCTGGTCGCCGACGGTGAACACCGGGTTCAGCGACGTCATCGGCTCCTGGAAGATCATGGAGATGTCGTTGCCGCGGATCTTCTCGAGCTCGCTCTCCGGAAGCTTGGCGAGGTCGCGCCCCTCGAAGACGATGCGTGAGTCGTCAGCGATCCGACCCGGCCGGTCGATCAACCGCATCACCGAGAGCGCGGTGACGGACTTGCCGCAGCCCGACTCGCCGACGACGCCGAGCGTGCCGCCCGGCGCGATCTCGAGGTCGACTCCGTCCACCGCGCGGAGGAAGCCCTCGCGCGTGTCGAACCCGGTGCGGAGGTTCTCGACCGTGAGCAGCGTGCTCACATGTACCTCATGCCCGGATCGTCGGAGCGGCCCGCGGCGCGGGAACGTCGATGTGGCGCTCGAGCTGCTCCAGCACGTTCTCCGGATCGCGCGTCTGGAGGGCGGCGAGCAGCACACGGTGCTCCTCCACCGTCTGCTTGAAGCTGCGATGACGCTCGTAGCGAACGAAGTAGGCTCGAATCCGAGGCCAGATCGTGCGCCAGATCTGCACGGTGTGCTGCTGTCCCGAGGCCGAGATCACGATCTCGTGGAAGGCGAGGTCGGCCTCGACCAGCTTGATCAGGTCGTTCGCCTTCCCGGCCTGCTCCATCAGCCAGATCTGCTTCCCGAGCTCGGCGAAGTCGTCGTCGGTCATCGTCGCGATCGCGCGCACGAAGCTGTAGCGCTCGAGCGTCAGGCGGATCGGGATCAGGACCTCGTGCACTTCGTCGTCGGACACGCCGAGGACGACCGCTCCTCGATACGGGAAGGACATCACGAGTCCTTCGTTCTCGAGCTGTTGGAGCGCCTCGCGAACCGGGCCGCGGCTCGTTCCGAACTCAGCCGAGAGCGCCGACTCGACCAGGCGGTCACCGGGCGCGAAGCGACCCGAGATGATGGCGGTCCGGACGGCATCCATCACCTGCTGGCCCCGTGGGCCGGCCTTCCTTGCTCCATCGGCCTTCGCGGGTGTATCGGCCGCTCGGCGCGGATCGGACGCAGTGGGTGTCGTCATGTCGACAATCTGAAAATCGTTGACAATCTCGGCCAGAGGGCCGTAGTCTATCCACCTCGTTGCAGATCACGGAGATCGAGACGGTTGCCGTGCGGACTCCCATGCGGGAGCCTCTGATCTGGCCGGGTGGCACGAGGCACTCGGCTTCGGGCCTGCTCGTCCAGATTCACACCGACGAAGGCCTCGTCGGTCTCGGCGAGGCGCCCGGACCGACCCTGCCGACGATCCGCACGATCATCGACGAGGAGCTGGCGCAGTTCCTCATCGGCCAGGACCCGCTGCGCGTCGAGTGGCTCGTCCACCGGCTCGAGGAGTTCACCCGCAACTGGAGCCGGATAGGCGCATACGCGATCGCCGGCGTCGAGATGGCCCTGCTGGACCTGAAGGGCAAGGCTCTCGGCGTCTCGGTCACGGAGCTGCTCGGCGGCTTCTGTAGGGACCGCGTTCCGGTCGTCGGCTACCTCTTCATCGACTCGCCGGAGGCGAATGCGCAGAAGGCCGGTGCCTTCGTCGACGCGGGCTACACGGAGCTGAAGCTCAAGGTCGGGCGTGACTTCGAGCAGGATCACGACACGATCGCGGCGATCCGCGACCGTGTCGGGCCCGACGTGAAGATCCGGATCGACGCGAACATGATCTGGAGCGTCCCGGCTGCGATCAAGTGGATCAGGGGCCTCGAACGGTTCGATCTCCAGTACGTCGAACAGCCGGTTCCCGACTTCGACGTGCGGGGCCTCGCGCAGGTGCGCCGGTCGGTCGGGGTGCCCGTAGCCGCGGACGAGGCGTGCACCGATGTGCGCTCGGTGCTCGAGCTCCTCGAGGCGGATGCCTGTGACGTGTTCGTCGTCTACCCGTCGGAGGCCGGCGGCCTCAGACGAGCGCATCAGATCGGCGCTCTCGCCGACGCGGCGGGCAAGTGGTGCACGATCGGCAGCTGGGCCGAGCTCGGCGTTGCCACGGCGGCAAACGTCCACGTCGTCGCCTCGTCTTCGAACTACCCGTTCGCGAGCGACACGCACTACCCGCTTCAGGAGCTCGACGTCCTCGTCCAGCCGTTCGGGATGACGGACGGCCTCGTCGAAGTGCCCCGAACGCCGGGTCTCGGGGTCGAGCTCGACCCGGAAGCCGTCCAGCGGCTTGCAAACCTTCAGGTTCGTGAGTCCGTCTTCTATGACGACATTCACGGAGAGGCACCAAGGGTCGGTCAGATCCTCTGACGACCTCGAGGCAAGGAGGGCGAAACACGATGTCAGACGAACCGACGTCCGCTACCAAGTCAGGGGGCGAGCTCGACCGTCGAGAACTGCTGAAGCGAGCCGGAGCGGCGGGCGCAGGTGTCGTCGTTGCGGGCGCCCTCGCCGGCGGGGCGGCCGCAACGCCGAAGCGTTCGGTCGGGACGTTCGCAAAGAATCCGTCGTGGAGGCAGGATCGTGTGGGGGCTCGAGTCGGACCCCGCGCACGTGGCGCCCTTCGGCGGCATCCTGACCGCCAACCACTGGGGCAAGGAGTTCGCGTACGACTCGCTCGTCGAATGGGACCGCAACCTGAACGTCAGGCCCGCCCTCGCGGAGAAGTTCGAGATCATCAGCAAGACCGCGTACCGCTGGACGCTGAAGAAGGGCATCCGGTTCCACAACGGCAAGGAAGTGACCTCAGCCGACGTCAAGTACTCCGTCGAGCGCATGCTCAACCCGCCGCTGCCGGGCAGCATCTCCACGGTCAGCCAGTTGCCGGCGATCGACAGAATCCAGATCGTCTCGAAGTACGTGTTCATCATGCACCTGAAGCAGCCGGACGCCCGCGTGATCGGCTTCTTCGCCTGGCAGCGCTACGCCCCGATCGTGCCGGAGGGCCTCTACGACCAGGTCAACGTGGCTCGGAACGCGATCGGCACGGGCCCCTTCCGCATGCTCGGGTACGAGCCGAACGACCGGATCGAGTACGTCCGCAACCCGAGGTACTGGAAGCAGGGTCTCCCCTACATGGCCTCGATGCAGCTGAAGATCCTCGGCGACGAGCAGGCCCGCGTCGCGGCGCTGCGTGCGGGGGCGATCGACGGCTGCACGCTCTCTGTCGACGTCGCCCGGTCGCTGAACAACGACAGGAACCTCACGGTACTGAAAGGGCCCAACGCCGCCTTCCGCGAGCTGCAGATGACGATCAAGACGGGCCAGGACAAGCCGTGGCACGACCAGCGCGTGCGACTGGCGGTCATGCACGCGATCGATCGCGCGGACATCATCAGGCGGGTCTACAGCGGCGAGGCCGAGTTTTCGGGATTCGTTCCGCCCGGCTACGGCCCCTGGCCGCTGTCGGACGCGGAGCTGAAGACGAAGTACGAGAAGTTCGACCTCGCGATGGCCAGGAAGCTGATGGCGGACGCCGGACAGCAGCGGGGATTCTCGGTGACGATGACGACGTTCGCCCTGCAGGACTATCCGCTGATCTCCGCCGTCGTCCAGTCCCACCTGAGGCGGATCAACATCGACGTCGACATTGTCACCCAGGAGGCCGGCACATTCGCGGCCGCGAACGGGCGGGGAGACTTCGACTGGGATCTCACCGGTCGCGGTATGCGCGGCGACGTCGACGGGTACGTGGCGGAATTCCACCCGGCCGCCCCGGTCTTCAAGATCTGGTACCCCGAGTACCGAAACATCCGCGCGTGGAGGGGAATCGGCAACGGCCGGATCGAGCTCGAGCCCGCCAAGCGCGTCCCGATCTACAAGGACGCGCAACGGGCGCTCATGCTCAACCCCGTGCAGATCCCGCTCGTCGCCATCAAGAAGTACCAGGTGACTCGCAAGCGCGTGCGCAACATGTACGTCGCGTTCAGCGACTTCAACACGGGGCTCCGCACAGTCTGGCTGGCCAATTGAGAGACAGCAGTCCCTTCGACAGCAGTACCTTTCACCCCAAGGAGCGCCGCTTTGGCGGCGTTCCCTGGGAGTGGGCCGGGTAACGCCGGCCGAGTGTGGTCGGCTACGTCGTCAAGCGGATCGCAATTGCGATCCCGACTCTCATCGTGGTCTCGATCGGCATCTTCCTTCTGGTCAGGCTGCTGCCCGGCGACATCATCGACATCCTGTTCGGCGGCGACCTGACCGCGAGCGAGGAGGTCAAGGACCAGGCGCGCGAGCAACTCGGTCTGAACGGCTCCTATCCGGAGCAGTACTGGAACTGGATCAGCGGCGTCGCGCAGGGAGACTTCGGCTACTCGCTCCGGAACACCGAGCCGGTCTCGAACATCGTCGTCGACGCACTTGCGGTCACCCTCGAGCTCGTCATCCTCGGGCTCCTGATCGCCACCCTCATCGGCGTGCCCCTCGGTGTGATCTCCGCCGTCAAGCGCGACCGCGGCCCCGACTACGCGTCGCGCGTCGGTGGCCTGGTCGGGCTCAGCATCCCGAGCTTCTGGCTCGCCACGCTGCTGCTCCTATTCACGTCGCGGGTGTTCGGCTGGGTCCCGCCGCTCAACTACATCTCGCCGTTCGACGACCCGATCGGGAACCTGAGCCAGTTCATCCTCCCTGCGATCTCGATCTCGGTGTTCACGATGGCCATCGTGATGCGCATGGTGCGCGCGACGATGCTGGAGGTGCTCGGGCAGGACTACGTCCGCACGGCGCGGGCCAAGGGAGTCGACCGCAGGACCGTCGTCTCGAAGCACGCCCTGCGGAATGCACTGATTCCTGTCGTCACGATCGTCGGCTTCGAGATCGGGATCCTGATCGGGGGTGCCGCGATCGTGGAGAGCATCTTCGGGCTTCCCGGAGTCGGCTACATCCTCCTGCAGGCGATCTTCGGGCGGGACTACCCGGTCATCCAGGCGATGACGTTGATGATCGCGTTCACGGTCATCTTCGCCAACCTGCTCGTGGACATCCTCTACGGGGTCCTCGATCCGAGGATCACGCAGGAATGAGCGCGAGGCGACGAGCTCCCGAGCCCGCGTTCGCGACCGAAGGCGCCGCCGACGTCGCGGGCGTCTGGGAGGCGATGCCGAGACGACGCCTGGGGTTTCTCGGCAAGTGGCGCAATCCCATCGGCCTGATCGGCGCGGCAATCATCATCTTCAACATCCTGGTCGCGCTGTTCGGCCCGTTCGTCTGGCAGGTAGACCCGAACGAGCTGGTCGCCGACTCGGTTCGAGTCGCCCAGCTGGGCGCACCCCATGGGTACCGACGAGATCGGCCGCGACACTCTGGCCGCGCATCATCCACGGGGCGCAGGTCTCGCTGTACGTCGGTGCGATCTCCGTGTCGATCGCGTTCGTGGGCGGGCTCGTGTTCGGCATGCTCGCCGGCTACTACAAGGGGATCCTCGACTCCGCGCTGATGCGCGTCGTCGACATCATGTTCTCGCTTCCCGGGAATCGTGCTCGCGATCGTGATCGCAGGCCTCCTCGGCCCGAATCGGCGGAACGCGATGATCGCGATCGGGATCGTGATCCTGCCCGCCTTCGCTCGGGTCGTGCGGGGCGCCGTGCTCGAGGTGATGGGCTTTCCGTACACCGAGTCGGCTCGTGCGCTCGGAGCCAGCGGCTGGCGGATCATGCTGCGTCATGTGATCCCCAACATCACCGCGCCGCTCTTCGTGCTGATCACGGTCTATCTGTCGGTGGCGATCCTCGCGGAGGCGGCGCTCAGCTTCCTCGGGCTCGGCACGCAGCCCCCCGAGGCGTCCTGGGGCGGGATGCTGAGCACCGCGCGGGCGTACATCGACATCACGCCGTGGCTGTCGATCTTTCCGGGCGCCGCGATCGCGATCGTCGTGCTGGGCTTCAACCTCCTCGGAGACGGGCTCCGCGACATCCTCGATCCTCGACTCGGCCCCCACGTCGGCGACGTCCCCGTCAAGAAGTGACGATCCGCGGACGCGCATGCTCGACGTCCTGATCCGGAACGGCTGGGTCACGGACGGGACGGGCAGCCCCCCGTTTCTCGGCGACGTGGCAATCGAGGGCAGCCGAATCGTCGAGGTCGGGCGCCTTTCGCGGGAGGCTACCTCCGAGCGTCAGATCGACGCGACGGACAAGATCGTCTGCCCCGGGTTCGTCGATCCGCACAGCCACAGCGACTTTTCGATCCTCGCCAACCCGACCGCAGAGAGCACGATCCGCCAGGGCGTCACGACCGAGGTCGTCGGGAACTGCGGCTGGAGCTACGCACCCGTCACGAGTGCATCGGAGCCGACGATCTCGAGCCGGCTGCACACGTTCGGTTTCGACAAGCCGACGATCCCCTGGTCGACGTTCGGCGAGCATCTCGAGTTCGTCTCGGACGTCGGCCATACGCCGAACCTCGCCTGGTTCGTCGGCCACAACGCGATCCGGCTCGCAGCCGGTGTGTCCGGGTCCGTGCCGAGCGCCGAGCAGATGGCCACGATGGAGGGCTTCGTCCACGAGGCGATGCAGTCAGGAGCGCTCGGGATGTCGACCGGGCTCGAGTTCAACCCGGGCCGGGAGGCCACTGCCGGACGAGTTGATGCGCCTGAATGCCGTCGCCGGAGCCTATGACGGCATCTACACGAGCCATGTCCGCAATCGCGACTCGGGCCTGCTCGAGGCGATCGACGAGTTCCTCGCGGTTGCCCGAGCCGGAAGCACGAAGGCGGAGATCTCGCACCTGAACGTTCGCCACGACACGAACGCGCCCGAGCGAGGCTGGGAGCGCGCCGTCGAGAAGATGGCGGCGAGCCGCGAGACGGGGCTCGACGTCCTCGCCGACACGACGCCGTTTCGCGAAGGCCTCGGCCAGATGGCCGGCATCCTGCCGCCGTGGGTGGCCGCCGACGGGCCGGAGGCGGCTGCGCGGAAGCTACGCGATCCGGCGCTGCGCGCGCGGATCCGCAGCGAGAGCGACCGCTATTGGCGTTTCATCCACAAGGGCCAGTGGGAGCGCGTGTACTTCCAGGCGACGCCACAGCACCCCGAGCTCGGCGGGCTGAACTTCCGCCAGATCTCGGAGCGGCTGGGCAAGGACCCGTGGGACTGCTACCTCGACATCCTCGCCGACGCCGGTACGGACTACGAGGCGATCCTCACGGTCGGGACGCTCTTCACCGACGAGCACCTCGCGGAGATGATCAGCCACCCGCTCTTCTGCCTCGGCGTGGACACGTTCACCGTCCAGGACACTGGGCCGCTGAGCGAGATCATGAGGCACCCGCTCGGCTTCGCAGGCCACGTCCACTACCTCACGCACCACGTGCGCGAGCGCGGCACGCTGCGTCTCGAGGAGGCGATCCGGAAGATGACGAGCATGCCGGCCGCGCACTTCGGCCTCTGGGACCGTGGCCTCCTGCGGGCCGGCTACAGCGCCGACGTCGTGGTGCTCGACTTCGACGACGCTCGACGATGTCTCCACCACCGAGCGTCCCGCCGCCTACGCCCGAGGGGTCGAGCACGTCCTCGTCAACGGGACTTTCGTCGTCGACGGTGCCCAGCACACCGGCGCGCGTCCGGGCCGTCACCTCCTGCGGCGGTGAGCGCCGGGCCGATCGACCTGCGCTCGGACCTGCACTCGCAACTCTACCGACGAGATGTGGGAGGCGATGCGCGCGGCCCGGCTCGGGTGGGCGACGTTCGGCGAGGATCCCTCCGTCAACGAGCTGCAGGAGCGGATGGCGAGCCTGCTCGGCAAGGAGGCGGCGCTCTGGGTCCCGACCTGCGGCATGGCCAATCTGGTGGCACTTCTGACGATCGCGCCTCGTGACAGCACCGTCGTCCTGGAGGCGTCGTCGCATGTCCTCACCTCGGAGTCGATGGGGATCGAGGCGATCGCCGGCCTCGCGCCGATGTCGCTCTGGGCCGAGGACGGGCGGCTCGAGCCGGTGGAGGTGGAGGAGCTGATCGGCGAAACGGGCGCGGCCATACTCGTGCTCGAGAACACGCACACGCGCGCCGGCGGCACCGTCCTCACGCCTGAGCTGACGGCCGAGCTCGTCGGAGCCGCGCACCGACACGGTGCCTACGTCCACCTCGACGGGGCGCGGCTCTTCAACGCGGCCGTCGCTCTCGGCGTCCCGGTGCGGGAGCTCGCGGCACCCGTGAACACCGTGGCGGTCAGCCTGAACAAGGGCCTGTGTGCGCCGATGGGTGCGATCCTCGCGGGTCGGACTCAGGTGATCGAGCGTTGCCGGCTGACGCTCCAGCGGCTCGGCGGGGCGAGCGTGCACAAGGCGGGCATCGCCGCCGCCGCTGCGCTCGTCGCGCTCGACACCCTCGTCGAGCGGCTTGCCGACGACCACCGCCGGGCGCGCGAGCTCGGGGCGCTGCTCGGCGAGGTTCCGGGTCTCGAGGTCCGGCCGGCCGCGATCGAGACGAACATCGTGCTGGTGGACGTCAGTGGAACGGGTCTTTCCCCGGACGAGTTCCTTCGTCTCCTGGCCAAGCACGGCGTCCTGGCCCTGGAACGCGACACGAGCCGCGTCCGGTTCGTCACTCACCGCCTGATCGGCGACGCCGAGCGTCACGCGCGTGACCGAGGTCGTCGCCCAGGCCGTCAACGAGCACTGCCAGACGGGATTGTGAGGGCACCGCGATGAAGCTCTTGTCCGCGAACGATCTGCCCCACATCGACTCCCCGGAGACCTTCGCCGGCTGGCACATGCCCTGGCCCGACTTCGAGGTCGACTGGAGGCGTGCCGCGCTCCTCGTCATCGACATGCAGAACTACGGGTGCAACCCCGAGGCGGGCTTGATGCTCATGCTGTCCGAGCGCTTCCCGGAGATCGCGAGCTACTACGTCCCCAGGGTCACGCAGATTGCCGCCCCGAACGCCCTGCGCCTGCTCGAGGGCTTCCGGGCAGCGCGCCGTCCCGTCGTGTTCACGCGCCACGGACCGCTCCTCGTCGACGGCAGCGACATGATCGCGCCGCCGCCGCCGACGTGATCTCGAGTCGGTCGCACGTACCGGCACTCCGGCGTTGTGGTCACGCGGCACGTTCGAGCACGAGCTGATCGCATCGCTGTCGCCTGCGGCCGGCGAGCTCGTGATCGACAAGAACACGTCGAGCGCGTTCAACTCGACCGGCATCGAGTGGCTGCTGCGCAATCTGGAGGCCGAGACGCTCGTTGTGGCCGGCGTGGCGACCGACATGTGCGTCGAAACGACGGCGCGCGACGCGGCCGATCGCGGTTTCAACGTGATCGTCGCCGAGGACGCGGCGGCGACGTTCTTCGAGCACCACCATCGTGCCGCGCTGAGCGGCTTCGCGCGGGTGTTCGGCCAGGTCTGGGACAGCGACCAGGTGCTCGCTGCGCTCGACGCGGGCCGCTGAGCTCCTAGTGCGCAAGACCGGAATCCACGGGTGGGGATTCCGGTCGCGCGTAGAGCAAAGGACCTGAAGCGCGGCCGCTTCGCGGCCGCGATCACTCCGATTCACATCAAGCCTCTAGGTGGCCGCCACCGGCGCGTCGATCGTCCAGCGCCCGTCGGTCCTCTGCCAGAGCTCGTCGTCCGCGGCGAGGACGGGGTCGATCGCAGCGACCTCGCCGAGGCGCCGTGCGGTGCGCCGCGCGCTGAGGCCCGCCGCGTCGATCTCGACGATCGTTGCGTCGAAAGGCGGCTCGATCAACGCACCCACCAGGAACTGAAGCAGGTGCCCGTCAGTAGTCGAGCACCGCGCGTGGATGTGCCCGCAGAGGACGACTTTCGGCCGCGGGTCCGACCGCAGCGCCCCCTCGAGGTCGCTGCGGTTCACGAGGTCGCCGGCGTACGGCAGACCGGCCGCGGCCACCCGGGATGCTTCGGACAGAACGGGAAAATGCGAGGCGATGACGACGATGCCGGCCTCGCTCTCCAACGCGCCGGCGCGCCCGACGTATTGCGGCAGCTTTGGGCCGCGGTCGACGACGACACCTGTGACTGCAACGCCCGCGAGCTCGAACGGCTCGTCGTAGAGCAGTCGAATCCCGTGCTCGTGAGCGCACGCGCCGAACTCCTCGCCCAAACGGAGATCGTGGTTGCCGTTCACCGTCGCCAGCGGAGCGGTCTTGGCCGCGGCAAGACGTGAGAACACGTGTGCCAGGTCCCCTCGGTTCGCGAACTGAACGCTGTCACCGAGAATGAGAATCAGGTCGACCTCCGCCTCCGAGAACCACGCGAGCGCGGTATCCATGCGCTGGTCGAGCTGCTCGGACTCGAACGCGTTGATCCAGCGCGAGCCTGCCGGTTCGAGCTCGCAGTGGAGGTCTGAAAGGACGCCGATACGCACTACGCCCGGTCGCGCAGCTCCTCGAGCGCGCGTGAGGCGGCCTCGATCGTCTGCTCGAGACAGCCTGGCGCGAAGGGCGACTGCTGCTCCTGGTAGAGGCCGGTGCCGTACGTCTCCTGCGGCGGGAGGTACCCGAGCGTGCTGTTGGTCACGCCGAGCACGAGCACGGGCGTCCCTGCGAAGCGCTGCCGCAGCTCCACCTGGAACACGGAGTAGGGCTCGTTGGGGACCGCGACCAGCAGCGCATCGCCGAGCCGCCACGCCCAGATCGGCATTTCGTAGACCGGGCCATCTCCCAGCGCGTCGCTGAGGAAGCGCCGGCGCAGTGCCTTCTCCTGCTCCTGCACCGAGTCCGGCGTCGCCCCTGAGAGTGCGTCGACGACGCCGACGTCCTCCTTGCGACGGAGCCCGACGTTGCTCATGCGCGCCGCCAGCTGCTCGCTGGTGCGGAGCTGCCCGCCGTCGTACGGCTCGTATGCCCAGGTGCCGAGGTTCGCGCCCGAGGCGACGATTCCCGTATAGGCGAAGCGGGTTCCTGGCGGGGGCAGGTCCTCGAGCGTCGCTGCTGCCGCGTATCCGAGCTGGCGCCCGTTGCGGTCGGCGACCGCGCGTGTCGCCGACGTAGTCGTCGCGAGGCGCGAGCTCGCCCGAGGCGCCCTGGAGGAACAGGGCGGGGACGCCGAAGGCGCTCTCCAACACCTCGCGCGCGGCGCCGATGTAATCGGGCGACAGCAGCCGGTTCTCCCACGCCAGGGTCGTCGGGTGGCACGCGTAGTTGAACAGCGTCGCGCGAGGCTCGCCTCCGTCCCCGGTGACCCTTGCGACGATCAGCGTGTCGTCGGCGGGAGCGTCGGGGTTGTAGCCCACCGCGAAGCGCTGCGCCTCGGCGTCCCAGAGGTCGCGGTTCGTCGCCAGCGCGCAGCGGCCGGTGCCGTACGTCACCCAGGCGGGTGCCAGCGCGTCGCGCGCCTCGAGGATCGCTCCGCGGATCTGCTCGGTCAGGTGCTCGATGTAGGGCTGTATCAGCTCCACACCGGGCTTGTCGGCCAGCTGCGAGTTGACGTTCGCACCGGAATGCGTGTGCGACATGTTGAGCAGCAGCGCGGTCTCGTCCAGCCTCGTGTCGCGCAGGATCGTCGCGCGTAGCCCGTGCGCGTCGGGCAGGTACTGGAACCAGCCGAGGTCGACCGCGACCAGCGCCAGCGTGGGCTCGTCACCCGCGAGCGGCGCGAACACGGCGGCAGTGGCTGCGAACGGCCGGTGGACGCCCTCGGCGGTCTCGTGCGAGGCGGCGCCCCACGAGCGCGCGTAGATCCCGACCGGCGGCGTGACGTCCCGTGTGGCGACGCCGAACCGGCAGTGGGTGTAGCTGTACGTGACGTCCATCGGGCCTCCCTCAGGTTCCGAACGATCGACTTGGACGTGCCTGCCAGGCGGGGCGGCCGGTGAGCGCCACGGCGGCACCGATGATCGCGACGGCGACGGCCACGGCGCCCGCGACGGCGAACGCGAGCTGCGTGCCGCCGCGTGCCGTCAGCCATCCAGCGAGCAGCCCGCCGAGCGGCGCGCCGCCCTGAAACGCGAAGAAATAGAGCCCTGCGGCCTGTCCGCGCAGGTGGTCGGGCGCAGCAAGCTGCATCGTGGCGAGCGCGCTCGAGCCCCAGAGCATGTAGAAGCCGCCCGTCAGGAAGAGCAGGACGCAGACGGCGGCCAGGTTCTGCTGCGGGGCGAGCGCGAGCTCGAGCACGCCGTAGCCGAACGCTCCGCCGAGCAGCAGGCGGAGGCTCGCCTTGCCGACGGTGGCGAGCAGGAGGGAACCGCAGAGGGCACCGGCGCCGAAGACGGCGGCCAGCAGGCCGAACACCTCTGCGTTCGCGTCGAGCGTCTGCCCGGCGAGCAGCGGGAGCAGCACGTCGAAGTTGAACGAGACGGTGCTCACGACGAGCACGGTGAAGAACGCCACGCCGACCCGGCGCGAGCGGCGGACGAACGAGAGCGTCGCGCGGAGGCTCGTGCGAAGCCGCGTGCGATGCGTTGGTGGCACGAACGCGAGCATCTCGTCGGCGCGCATGGCAATGAGCGCCAGCACGACCGCGAAATAGCTGACCGAGTTCAGTGTGAAGGCCACGCCGCTTCCCGCGAGCGCGACGACGACCCCGCCGAGCGCCGGCCCCGCGATCCGTGCCATCGTGCCGAGCGCCGAGCTGAGCGCGACTGCGTTCGGCAGGTCGGCCGTGCCGACGATGCGGAACACGAGCGTGTGGCGCGCCGGGTTGTCGAGCACGAGGACGAGGCCCTGGAAGGTCATGATCGCGTAGACCTGCCAGAGCTCGACCGCCCCGGTCAGCGTGAGGACGGCGAGCGTCGCGGAGCCGACGATCAGGAGCGACTCGGTCACGAGCAGCAGGCGGCGGACGTCGAAGCGGTCGATCACCGAGCCGGCGAAGAGGCCGAAGAGTGTCACCGGCAGCAGTTGCGCGAACGCGAGCGCTCCGACGGCGACCGGTGAGCCGGTCAGCTCGAACACGAGCCAGTACGCCGCGATCTGCTGCATCCACGTGCCGATGAACGACACGGCGTGGCTCGCGAAGTAGAGCCGGAAGTTGCGGTGGTTCCGCAGGCTCGCGAACGTCCGGCCGCCGACCCGCGCGACGAGGCTCACGTCAGGCGAGCTCCGCCGGATCGATCGGCTGGCCGGTCGTGAAGACGCCGTCGCCCGCCTCGGTCGCCGGGATCGAGCGGATCACGGCGAGGATGCCGTCGAGCGGCGCCCGGAGTATCTCGGGCGGCCGGCCGGGGGTGTCCGGGAACCACAGCCGCGCCACCGGGTCGCCCGCACGCACCTCCACAGGCGGCTCGAGCAGCGCCTCGAAGATCCCGTCCTCCGGCGCGACGACGTAGTTGGCGGGATCGCGGCCGTCGATGATGACGGCCTCGGGCAGGCCGAGCGACGCGCGGGTCTGCGCATCGCCCTCGAGCACGCCCACGTGCCGGAGCACGTTCGTGAGGCCGCTCCAGGCGAGCTCGTGCACGGCGGGCGGCACTCTGCCGCCGCCTCCGAGCTCGGTCGTGATCACGAGCTTGCGCTGGTCCTCGGCCTCGACGCACAGCAGGCCCGTTCCGTTCACGTCGATGTAGAGAAAGTGGTAGTCGGAGTTCCAGGCCTGCATCCCCGCGAGCATCGCGCGGCGTTGCTCCGGGTCTTCGACGACGTGCATGTGCGAGCACGGGACGAACCAGGCGGTGCGCCCGCCGGAGTGCATGTCGATCACGACGTCCGCGGGCGGGAAGAGGAAGCGGGTGAGGAAGTCGGCGAGCTGCTCGTCCGGCCGCCCGTCCCACGAGCCGGGGAAGGAGCGGTTGAAGTTGATGCCCGACGGCCACATCCGCGTGTTGGCCTTCGAGGCGGCGGTCGAGAGCACCGGGATGATCGTGATGCGCCCGGAGACCCGCTCCGGCTCGAGTTCCTGGATCAGGCGCAGGGCCGCGACCTGGCCCTCGTACTCGTCGCCGTGATTCCCGGCGAGGACGAGCACGTTCGGCCCGTCGCCGTTCGCGACCGACGCGATGGGGATGAAGGTGCTCGCCCAGCCGCCCGTGTTGGTGATCTTCGGGAGCTGGAGCCGCCCGAGCTGCTTCCCCGCCGCCGAGAGGTCGATGGTGCAGACGACCTGCGTCGTCACGAGCGGGCTGCCAGCGCCTCTGCGACGGCGGTCTCGGTGGCCTCGAGCAGGCGATCGACGTCCTCGTCCGAGTGCGCGTACGAGAAGTGGCTTCGCTTCAGGTTCAGCGGGAGCTCGAAGATCCCGTGCCGCATCAGCGCGCGCCGGTAGCCGACGAACAGGTCGACGTCGTTCCGGAGCAGATCGTCGTAGCTCTCCACCGGCCCGTCGAGGAAGTAGCTGACGAAGACCGAGCCGAAACCGGACACGACGACCGGCACGCCGAGCCGCTCGTACAGCGCGCGCAGACCCTCGCGTGTGCGCTCGCCGAGCCGGAAGACGTGCTCGTGCACGGGCTCGCGCTGGAGCTTGTCGAGCGTTGCGAGCGCAGCCGCGGTCGTCGCCGGATGTCCGTTGAACGTGCCGGCGAAGAACGCCGGCTGTCCCGGTGTCGTCGAGAACAGATCCATCAGCTCGGCCTTGCCGCCGAGCGCGGAGACCGGCCAGCCGTTGCCCATCGCCTTCCCGAGCGCCGTCAGATCGGGCGTCACGCCGGCGATCGCCTGGTAGCCGCCGAGGCCGTGGCGGAAGCCGGTGATCACCTCGTCGAAGACGAGCACGACGCCGTGTTTCGTCGCGAGCTCGCGTAGCTGTTCGAGAAAGCCGGGCTTCGGCAGGACCGTGCCGATGTTGTGCGGGATCGGTTCGAGGATGATGGCGGCCACGTCGTGATCGGTCGAGCGCGCGCTCGACCGCCTGCGACGTCGTTGAACGGGCACACGATCGTCGCGTCCAGCACCTCCGGCAGGATCCCCTGGGAGAGCGGGTCCTTCGCGCCGACGCGGTCCGCGGGTGAGATCACGTTCATCGCGACCGAGTCGTGCCAGCCGTGGTAGCAGCCCTGGAACTTGAGCACGTGCCGCCGCCCGGTGACCGTACGCGCCAGCCGGAGGGCGTGGAAGGTCGCTTCGCTCCCCGTCGCCGTCAACAACACCTTCTCGAGCGAGGGCACGGCGTCGACGAGCCGCTCGGCGAGCTCGATCTCGACCGGGGTGACGCCGACGCCCATCAGCCCGGCCGCGCCCGCAACGGCCGCATCGACGTCGGGGTCGTTGTGTCCGAGAAGCGGCGGGCCGAAGGCGGCGTGGTAGTCGGTGTAGACCCGGCCCTCCGCGTCGGTGAACGTCGAGCCGCTCGTCGCGGAGACGACGAGCTCCTCGAGCCCGGGAACACGGCGCTGGCCGCTGTTCACGCCTCCCGGGATGACGGTGGCCGCACGGGCGGCAAGCCCGGCCTGGGTCTCGGACGAGATCTGAGTCATCGTGCCTCCACACGTAGGGACGAGAAGACGTCCTCGTCGAGATCGACTCCGAGACCCGGTGCGGTCGGAACGGCGACGCAGCCGTCCGCCTCGATCGGCAGCAGCTGGTGGGTCAGCCGGGTGTTGATCTCGGTCTCGGCGACGCAGTACTCCTGGAAGAGCGCCTCCGGCAGCACGGCGTTCACGTGCAGGGAGGCGGCCTTGATGATCCCACTCTTCCAGGCGTGCGGAACCAGCGCGACGCCGTACTCCTCGGCGAGCGCCGCGATCCGCATCATCTCGGTGATCCCGCCGCAGCGGGTGACGTCCGGCTGGATCAAGTCGACATGGCCGCGCTCGATCAGCTCGCGGAAGCCCCAGCGGGTCGCGTCCTGCTCGCCCGCCGCGATCGTGATGTCGACCGCGTCCGCGAGCTCGGCGTAGGCCTCGTACTCGTCCGGCTCGAACGGCTCCTCGAGCCAGTACGCGCCGAGCTGCTCGAGCTCGCGCGCGACGCGGATCGCGGTGGCCGCGTCGGCGCCGTAGCCGAGCCCCGCGTCGATCAGGATCTCCACGCCGTCTCCGCCGGCCTGGCATGCGGCCCGGACGAGCCGGACGTCGTGATCCGGGTCCTGCCCGAGCGGCCCCCAGCCGAGCTTGACCGCAGTGAATCCCTGCTCGCGGAGCGCGGAGACGGCGTCGGTGACCTCCTCGGCGGTGTCCGGCATGAGCCGGGACGCATACGCGCGAATCCGATCGTGGCGCACCGTGCCGAGGAGCTCGCAGACAGGCTTGCCGAGTGCCTTGCCTTTGATGTCCCACAGGGCGATGTCGATGCCGCTGATCGCATGGATCGCGATGCCGCGCCGGCCGACGAAGATCACGCCGCGGTACATCTTGTCCCAGAGCCGTTCGACGTCGAGCGGGTTCTCGCCGATCAGGAGCTCGCGCAGGCTGTGCGCGATCGCGTGCGAGCCGGGGGCGCTCACGAAGGCAGCGACGGCCTCGGGCGCCGAGTCGACCTCGCCGAGACCGGTGATTCCTTCGTCGGTGTGGACCAGGATCACGAGATCGTCCTGGCTCCCGTCGGCGATCCCTTCGTTCACGGCACGTTGCCGCAGGACGACGGCCTCGACATCCGTGATCTTCACGCGGTCACAGTCCCGCTGGTCGACATGGCGAGCCGCGCCGGAACGGCCTGCGTCGCAAGGAGGTCGTCGATCGTCTCGCGTCTCCGGATCACCTCGCAGGTGTCGCCGTCGACGAGCACGGTCGCAGGGCGCGGCAGCAGGTTGAACTGGGTCGAGAGCACCTCCGCGTAGCCGCCGACATCGAGCACGGCGAGCAGGTCGCCCTGCCGGACCGAGGGCAGCTGCCGGTGCTCGCCCAGGAGATCGATCACGCACGTCGGGCCGACGACACTCACCTCCGTGTCACCGGGATCGCTGCCCTTCGTCGCATGGACGATCTCGTAGTAGTAGCCCTGGAGCGGCACGCGCGGGCAGTGGTTGGTGCTCGCATCGACGTTGACCCACGTCGTCCGCCCCGTCGGCAGGCGCTTGACGACGCCGACGCGGGTGAGCAGCACCGTCGCGTTGCTGACGAGGCGCCGTCCCGGCTCCAGCAGGAGGTGAGGCTCGTCGAGCGAGTGACTCCGCGAGCGCCGTGCGCAAGGTCGACGTGATCGCTTCCGCGTAGTCCTCGGGAGTGCCGACGGCATGCGTGCCGGACGGGAGCACCGCTCTCGGGATCTCTCTCGTGCGGGTAGCCGCCGCCGAAGTCGAGCAGCTCGGGCTGCCATCCGAACCGTTCGTACAGCTCCGCGATGCAGGTCGGCGATCAGCCGGGAGGCGAGCTCGAACGGCTCGGGCGTCGGGCGGAGCCGGCTCACGTGCACGTGGAGGCCGCGGAGGCGAAGCCACGACGACTCGAGCGCCGTCGGCACGATCTCCAGGATCGTCCGGCGATCCATTCCCCACTTGTCGTGGCTCGTGTCACCTGCGATTTCGGCGAGGTCCGGCTCGAGCGTCGCCGGATCCGCGTAGGAGAACGGCAGCACGCGCAGGCACACGTCCGCCGGTCGACCGAGCTGCTCGCGCGAGGCCGGCGATCGTGTCGAGCTCGCTGCGGTCGTCGACGTTGATCGTGACGCCTGCCTCGATGGCGGCGCGCAGCTCCGGCCGCTCCTTGTTGCTGCCGTTGAGCACGAGCAGGTCGGGGGTCACACCGGCCTGCAGCGACACCGTCAGCTCGCCGAGCCCGAAGCAGTCGCCTCCCACGCCTTCCTCGACGAGCACCCGCCGGATTGCCAGGTTCGCGTTCGCTTTCGTCGCGAACAGCAGCGTCACACGCGGCCAGCGTGCCTCGAAGGCGTGGCGAAGCCGGTGGACGTTCGCGCTGATCTGAGCTTCGGAGGTCACGTAGAGCGGTGTGCCGTACTCCTCTGCGAGCTCGGGCGCAGGCCGTCCCTCGATCCAGAGCACGCCTTCGTCGTCGATGCGGATCGGGCCATCCTGGCCGACGATCTCCCGCGCGCTGCGGCCTGTCACACGCGGAGCGGCTGCGGGTTCGCGGTGAGAGGCGTGAGCACTTCCGTCAGCGCCTCCTCGAGGATGTCGAGCATTTCGTCGAGCTCTTCCGCCGTGGTCGTCAAGGGAGGCGCGAGCACTGCCATCCAGTGGCTGGCCCGGAGAAGCAGGCCTCTTCTTCTGGCGGCTTCTCGCACCCGGACTCCGATGTTCTCCGCTGCGGGGAACTGCTCCTTCGTCTCGCGGTCCCGCACGAACTCGAGGCCGAGCAGGAGTCCCTGTCCGCGCACGTCGCCGACTCCGGCCTGCGAGAGCCGGAGTGATCGCAGCCGCTCCAGCGCCTGGTCGCCACGAGCGGCGGCGTTCGTGACCACGATCGAGTGCTCGGAGCTCCTCGAGTGCTGCGAGCCCGGCCGCGCAGGCCACCGGATTCCCGGCGTAGGTGTGTCCGGCGGCGAACTCCAGCCCCTGAGATCCCCAGAACGCCTCCGCGAGGCGGTCTGTGATCACCGTCGCGGACAGCGCGACGTAGCCGGCTGTCAGACCCTTGCCGAAGACGAGGATGTCGGGCCAGGTGGAGAAGAGCTCGGACGCGAAGAGGCGTCCGGTGCGGCCGAAGCCGGTGATGATCTCGTCGAAGACGAGGACGATGTCGTGCGTGTCGCACAGGGCGCGAAGCGCAGGGAGGTAGCCGTCCGGCGGGATCACCACGCCCGCCGACATCAGGATCGGCTCGGTGATCAAGGCTGCGATCGTCTCGGGCCCCTCGAGCTCGATCACCTGTTCCACGAGGCGTACATACGTCGCGGCGACCTCGGTCGGCATCGACATCGAACGGTGGGCGGTACGGGTCGGGCGTATGGAGATGGACGAACCCTCCTGCGAGCGGCTCGTACGGAGTCCTGTGAGCGCGCCAGCCGCTCGCGGCAAGTGCCTGGCCGGTCACTCCGTGATATGCGCGGTAGTGCGAGAGCACCTTGTACTTGCGTGGATCCCCGGCCTGCCGGTGGAACTGGCGCGCCATCTTGATCGCAGCCTCGACGGCCTCCGAGCCTCCGCCGCCCCACTTGAGGGTGGTGTACTGCGGTGGCAGGAGCGCGAGGAGCGCGCGCGCGAGCTCGATGCTTCGGTCACTCGTCGCCATCGTCGGTGCGGCAAGCGCGAGCCGGGAAAGCTGTCTCGTCACGGCGTCGATGATGCGAGCGTTGCCGTGCCCCAGGCTCATGCAGAACGTTCCCGACAGCCCGTCGATGTACCACCGACCGTCCACGTCCCTCACGCGGATCCCGTCAGCCTCGGTCAGGATCAGCGGGTCCTCGCTGAACGCCTTCATCTGGGTGAAATCGATCATCACCCTGCCGACGTCGTCTCGCAGCGATGGCGAGATGGAGCCCACGTTGGCGGCGCGCGAAGCGATTGTCGATCATAGCCAAATTGTCAACAATCCTCTAGAGTCGCCTGCGGGCATGAGCGACACCCGGGTTTCCTGCACGATCGACCTGAACGCGGACGGGAAGCAGTTCGGCACGCTGCGGGTGCCGCGGTCGGTCAGTCAGTGGTCGAGCCTGTGGATCCCGATCGTCTCCATCGCCAACGGCGCGGGGCCGACGGTGCTCGTCATCGGCGGCGTGCACGGCGACGAGCCCGAGGGTCAGGTCGCAGCGCTCAACCTCGCGCGCGAGGTCCAGCCGGAGCAGGTCACCGGGCGCCTGGTCGTCATTCCCTGCGCCTCGCTCGACGCCTCGCGTGCCTACAGCCGCGTCTGGCCGTCCGGGATCGACCTCAACCGCTCGTTCCCGGGAGACCCGTGGGGCCGGGACGACGAGCAGCTCGCCCACTTCCTCTCGACCGTGCTCTTCCCGATGTCGGAGGTCGTGGTCGACATCCACAGTGGCGGCCGGGGCGGTCTCCATCTGCCCTGGTCGGAGATGCACTGGGTCGACGACCCGGAGCAGCGGCGGAGGATGGTCGACGGGATGGTTGCGTGGAACACGGACTGGTGCTGCGTCTACACGGACATCGGCGGCACCGGCCTGCTCGTCGGCGAGGCGGAGCGCCAGGGCAAGGTCGTCGTGAGCACGGAGCTCGGCGGTGGCGGGCACGTCAACGCCGAGATCCACCGGCTCGCGGCGAGCGGGCTCGCGAACGTGCTCCGGCACGTCGGCGTGCTCGAGGGCGAGGTCGTCGGGCGGGACTCGCCGCCGACCTTCCTGATGGCGACAGAGCCCGAGAACTTCGTGCTCGCGCCCGAGTCAGGCCTCTTCGAGACGCTGGTGGCACTCGGCGAGCGGGTCGAGAGCGGCCAGCCGGTCGGCCGCATCCACTTCATCGAGCGGCCCGACCGGGAGTCGTGAGGTCGCGTACGCCAGGAGCGACGGCATCGTCTGTGTCGTCCGCGCGGTCGCCACGTGCAAGCAGGGCGACAACATCGTCGTGGTCGCGCGCGAGGTCGACCGCAGCGAGCTGGACTGATGAACCGCTGCACCGTCGCCGCCACGCAGGTCGTCGTTCGCCACCTGGACGTCGAGCACAACCTCGAGACGCACCTCCGGCTGATCGCGGAGACGGCCGAGGCGGGCTGCGACCTCGTCGTCTTCCCGGAGACCTCGGTGACCGGGAACAACGGCAGCCCGGACGTGACCCGGTTCGCCGAGCCGTACGACGGGCGCATCTTCCGCACGATCCAGCAGCGGGCGAAGGAGTGCGGGATCGTCGTCTCGTACGGCTTCTGCGAGCTGTACCGCGGGACGCACTACAACACGTCGGCGCTCGTGGGCCCTGACGGCCTGATCGGGCTGCAGCGCAAGGTGCACGCCTCGTTCGACGAGTTCTTCCGCTTCCGGCAGGCCTACGAATGGGGCGTCTACGACCTCGGCTTCTGCACGGTGGGGACGGCGATCTGCCACGACAGCGACTTCTTCGAGAGCTGGCGGATCCTCGCTCTGAAAGGCGCAGAGGTGATCCTGCTGCCGCACGCGAACCGGACGATGCCTGCCGGCGGTGGCGTGATCACGTTCGACGGGCGCGAGCGCGAGCTGCCGGAGCAGGACATGCTCCTTGCCCAGGAGGAGCTGCTCGAGGAGCGGCCGAGCCCGCCGCGGCTCCACGACTTCCTCGCCCGGGACAACGGCGTCTACGCCGTCTTCTCCGACATGGTCGGGTTCGACGGCCACAGCACCCATGTCGGCGGCGCCTACGTCCTTGCGCCGGACGGGTCGATGCTCGCCCGGTCCGAGCTCGGGACGGGCGATCGGTGGATCAGCGTCGAGCTCGATCCCGTGCTCCTCGAGCACGCCCGTGAGAACCCCTGGTTCGCGCTCAAGAAGCGGCGGCCGGAGGCCTACGCCGAGCTGGTCGTCCAACAGTGAGAAAGGACCGTCCGTGAGCAAGCTGACCGCCGGCGTCGCGCGCGCCGACATCACCCCGCCCTGCGGCCTTCCCCACGGCTGCTGGTCTGCTCGTACCGGCCTCGCCCAGGGCATCCACGACCCGATGATCGCGCAGGCGCTCGTCCTGGACGACGGTCGCACGCCGATCGCGATCGTCGCCGTCGACCTCGTGTTTGCCGGCGCGGACATGACCGCCGCAGTCCGCGAGCGTGTGCAGAGGCTGACGGGAATCGCGCCCGAGGCGGTGCTCGTGAACGCTGCCCACAACCACAGTGCGCCGAGCGTCTCCCGCGGCTCCACCGTCGCCGGCCTCGCCGACACCGGGGCCTTCGCTCCGTACGTCGACGTCCTGCCCGACCTGCTCGCGGGGGCCGTCTACGCGGCCTGGCGCAGACGCCGGCCTGCGCGCGTGGGCTGGGGCAGCGGCCGCGCGCCCGGGATCAGCGTCAACAGGGTGCGCCGCGAGCGGCCTGTGGACGACAGCGTGCCGGTGCTCCGGGTCGACGCGGAGGATGGTGAGCCGATCGCCCTGGTCGCGAGCTTCGCCTGCCATCCCACGCTGCTCGGCGGCGAGACGCTGCTCTGGAACCCGGACTTTCCGGGTCCGCTCCGCGAGGCCGTCGAGGCCGGCCGGCCGGGTGTCGAGTGCGTCTTCCTCCAGGGCTGCGGCGGCGACGTCGCGGGTTGGGACTACTGGTTCGGAAACCGCGAGGCGCGCCGGCACAGCTACGAGGCTCGGGACGAGTTCGGCCGCGCGGTCGGCGCCGCCGCGTTGGAGGCGATGGACGGAATCGGGACGACGGCCGAGGCGCAGCTCGGCGCGGCTTCCACGACGGTCGAGCTGCGCCGTCGCCGGCTCCCGTGGGATGTGGAGCAGCTCGAGCGCCGGATCGAGGAGCTCTCGCAGGAGCCCGACCCGGAGTTTCCCGAGGCGTGGCCGGAGCACGTGCACACTGCGACGTCAGCGCAGGACTTTCCGGGGCTGTATCAGCGCTCCGCGCTCGCGATGTACGCGGACATGGCCCGCCGGTCCGACGAGCCCGTCCGCGCCGAGCTCCAGGTGCTTCGGATCGGCGACGCCGCGATCGCCGCGAACCCGTTCGAGCTCTTCAACGAGTGCGGCTCCCGCATACGGGAGGGCAGCCCGTTCGAGACGACGTTCGTCCTCGGCTACACGAACGACTACGCGGGCTACCTGCCGGCGAGCGAGGACTACGACCTGCTCGACGGCGTCCCGACTCGACGACCTCCTCGACCAGGATCGCTACCGCTGGGCGTACGGGATAACGAACTCCAACGTCGATCCGCGGCGAGGTCGAGCGCGTCGTCGACGAGAGCGTCGCCCTGCTCGACCGGCTGGCATGAAGATCACCGCGGTCGAGACGCACGTCTGCAACGCGCGGATGCGCAACTGGGTGTTCGTGCGCGTGCTGACCGACGAGGATGGGCTCTACGGGTGGGGGGAAGCGACGCTCGAGTGGCACACGCGGGCGGTGGTCGGAGCAGTCGAGGATCTGGCCGAGCTGATCGTCGGAGAGGATCCGACGAGGATCGAGCACCTCTGGCAGATGATGTTCCGGCAGCACTTCTGGCATGCGAGCGGGATCGTCCGCGCGACTGCCTTGAGCGGAGTGGACATCGCCCTCTGGGACATTCTCGGCAAGGTGCACGGCGTGCCCTGCCACCGCCTCTGGGGCGGCCGGGTGCGGGACTACGTGCGCCTGTACGGCCATCTCGGCGGCGGCAACATGGAGGACTTCTACGAGAGCGACGACCCGACGCGCTTCGCAGAGCTCGCAGCCGCGATGGTCGAGCAGGGATTCACGGCCTTCAAGTCGATGGCGGTGCCACCGACGATGCCGCTGGAGGGGCTGGTGCCGGTCCGCCACGCCCACCGCTGCGTTGCGGCGATGAGGGAGGCCGTGGGCGAGGAGATCGACTTGATGGTCGACTGCCACGCCCGTCCGAGCCCGCGCATGGGCCACCTCTTCGCCCACGCGCTCGAGGAGTTCGGCCTCTACTGGCTGGAGGAGCCCTGCTGGCCGGAACGCGCCGACGACATCGCCGCGATCCAGGCTGCCGTTGCGACCCCGATCGCGACGGGAGAGCGGCTCGTCGGCGTGCACGGTTTCCGGGAGCTCCTGGAGAAGAACGCCTGCAGCGTCCTTCAGCCCGACATCACCCACTGCGGCGGCCTCTCCGAGGCGCGGCGCATCGCAGCGCTCGCCGAGACGTACCGGGTCGCCCTTGCCCCTCACAACCCTCAGGGGCCGGTCTCGACGGCGGCTTCGATCGAGCTCGGCTTGGCGACGTCGTCGTACGTCATCTGCGAAGCCGTCACGGCGGACGTGCCGTGGCGCGGGGAGGTCGCGTCGACGTCGCATCGGATCGACCCCGAGGGGATGAGGGCGTATCCGAGCGAGCACCCGGGCCTCGGCGTCGAGATCGACCTCGACGTCGTGCGCCGGCATCCGTTCGAGCCCGAGCTCCCGCAGCGCGTCTTCTACGCCGACGGCAGCGTCGGAGACTGGTGAGCACCGTGGCCACGCTCGACATCCTCGTGGCCGAGCTCGTCGCGGCGCTCGGCGCCGACCACGTGGTCACCACGGACGCCGTACGCGAGCAGCACGCGACGGGCGAGTCGTACCACCGGGCAGGCCTCCCCGATCTGGTCGTCTTCCCCGGCACGACCGAGGAGGTCGTCGCAGTCGTCCGCGCGTGCAGCATGCGTGGCGTCCCCATCGTGCCCTTCGGTGCGGGAACCTCGCTCGAAGGGCAGGTCGTGCCGCTCCGAGGTGGCGTCTGCCTCGACACGTCGCGGCTGGATCGGATCCTCCGCTTGAGCGTCGAGGACCTGGACGTAAGCGCCGAGGCCGGAGTGAGGCGGGAGCAACTCGAGTCGCGACTGCGCCCGGAGGGCGTGTTCTTCCCGGTCGACCCCGGCGCCGACGCCTCGATCGGCGGCATGGTCGCGACCGGCGCGTCCGGAACGACGACTGTCCGCTACGGCGGGATGCGGGACAACGTCCTCTCGCTCACGGTCGTCACGCCCGACGGCCAGGTCGTGCGCACACGCTCGCGCGCGCGCAAGTCGTCCGCCGGCTACGACCTCACGCACCTCTTCGTCGGCTCCGAGGGGACTCTCGGCGTCATCACCGCGGCGACGCTTCGGATCTATCCGACTCCGGAGGCGATCTCGTCGGCGGTCTGCGCGTTCCCCTCGCTGGACGATGCCGTCGCCTGCGTCATTCAGGCGATCCAGCTCGGGATCCCGGTCGCCCGAATCGAGCTCCTCGACGACGTGCAGATGGATGCAGTTAACCGTCGTTCTGGCCTCTCGTGCGCTGTCGCCCATACGCTCTTCCTCGAGTTCCACGGCACGGCCGCCGAGGTCGCCGCCCAGGCCGAGGAGGTCGCCGCGCTCGCCCGTGAGGCAGGCGGGAGCGACTTCGCGTGGGCGACGAGCGAGCACGAGCGCCGCGCGCTTTGGGCCGCACGGCACCAGGCGTACGAGGCGTCGCTTGCCCTGCGACCTGGCTCGAGGGGATACATCACGGACGTCTGCGTCCCGATCTCCGAGCTTGCGCGCTCGATCACGGAGGCCCGCGCGGAGACCGACGCGGCAGGGCTCGTCGCGCCGATCGTGGGACACGTCGGCGACGGGAACTTCCACGTGTGCTTCCTCGTCGATCCGGACGACTCCGACGAGCTCACGATCGTGCGCCGGCTTGCCGAGCGAATCGCCGAGCGCGCCATCGCGGTTGGCGGCACCTGTACCGGCGAGCACGGTGTGGGCTACGGCAAGGTGAACCTTCTCGCGCTCGAGCACGGCGAGGAAGGAGTCGGTCTCATGCGGCACATCAAGACGGCCCTAGACCCCGATGGGATCATGAACCCGGGAAAGGTCTTGCCGTGATGTGCGATGCGGCGGCCGTTGTGTCCCGTCTCCGCCTGACGACGTGTCAGGAGTCCGTGATCGTGGCGCGCTCGAGCTCGAGTTGGCGGAGCTCGATCCGGCGAATCTTTCCCGTCAGCGTCTTCGGCAGCTCCGGCACGAATTCGACCCGGCGCGGGTAGGCGTACGCGGAGAGGCGTTCGCGGACGTGGCTCTTGATCTCGTCGGCTAGCGCCTCCGACGGCTCGTATCCGTCTGCGAGGACGATGAATGCCTTCACGACGTTGCCCCGGAGCTCGTCGGGCGACGCGACGACTGCTGCCTCGCGCACCGAGGCATGTTCGATGCACGCCGATTCGACCTCGAACGGGCCGATCCGGTAACCCGCTGCGATGATCACGTCGTCGGCGCGTCCGACGTACCAGATGTAGCCGTCCTCGTCCCGGACGGCGGCGTCCTTCGTGTGGAACCACTCACCGCCGAAGGTCACCGCGCTCGCTTCGTCGTTGCGCCAATAACCCAGCGGATAGTGCGGGTTCGAGCGGGCGCGCAGACAGATCTCGCCTCGCTCCCCCTGTCCTACGGGTTGCTCGTCCTCGTCGAGGAGCTGCACGTCCCAACCCGGCATCGGCTTGCCCATCGAGCCCTCACGCACCTCGAGAAACGGGTAGTTCGCGACGAGCGGATACGACTCCGTCAGGCCGTAGTAGTCGAGCACCGTCACGCCGTACTGCTCGCGAAACCAGCGGATCGCCTCCGGATTCAGCGGCTCTCCCGCCGAGCACACGCGGCGGAATACCTGCGGGTAGCGAGCCCCCGCATCCTCGACCGCCATCATCGAGCGCATCGCCGTCGGCGTGGTGAACACGTTCGTCACCGAGTGCCGGCTCAAGAAGTCGAGCTGCGTGTGCGGGTCGAAGCCGCCCTCGCGCCGGTACACGCACTGCAGCGCGCCCAGCCGCCAAGGACCGAGCAGCGGCGCGATCCCTGCGGCCCACGCCCACTCGCCCATCCCGTGGAAGCGCTCGCCGTCCTGCGACCTCGTGGCAGTAGCGGAACTCCTCGTGGCCGAGGATGTAGCGGTGCGCGTGGACGATCCCCTTCGCGAGCCCAGTCGTCCCAGACGTGTAGTAGAGCTGCGCAGGGTCGTCGGCCGCGGTGTCGGCGCAGACGAAGTCCGTCGGGGCCGCTGCCAGCGTGTCGGGCTCGAGCACGAGCATGTCGGGCGCCCACGGTCGGTCGAAACGCGGCGCATTTCCGGGGTCGGTGACGAGCAGCTTGGCTTCCGAGTCCGAGAGCCGATGCTCGACCCCATCGTCGCCGTACAGCACGGACATCGAGAGCAGAATGGCGCCGAGCTTCCAGACTCCGAAAAAGGTTGCAGCGGCCTCTGGCGTCGGCGGTAGGACGACGGCGACCCGGTCGCCCTGCGTGACACCGCGCGCCGCGAGCGTGTGCGCCGCCTGGTTCGCCAGGTCCTGCAGCTCGCCCCACTCGAGCTCGCGGGTCGAGCCGTCGAAGCTCTCCCAAACCATCGCCGGCTTGTCACGCGCATGCTTGTCGCAGACGTCGGCGGCGATGTTGTACCGCGCGGGCACCTCCCAGCGATGACCAGCGCAGATCTCGTCGTAGCTCGTCGAGCTCATCGCTCCCCATTCAGCCTAGCCGTCCGCCTTGCGGCAGATGAGGAGCGCCTCGATGTAATCCCAGCGGTAGCGGTCGGGAGCATCCGCGACGCGCTCCTCGAGCACTCCGAGGAAAGCGGCGAGGAGACCGGCGGCCCGGTCCTCGCCCTCGCGCGCGAAGGCGCGGAGGAGGAGCGGCCCGCCCCATGCGGTCACGCTCCGGACGTAGCTCCGCGCGAAGACGGCGGGATCGTCGTCCCAATAAGGATTGTCGAGACGGAAGAGCTCGGCGCTCTCGAGTTGTAAGCCCGCCACGCGCCCGCCGCTTCCGTCGAAGGGAGCTCGGATCTCGTCCAGCGTGCGCATCCACACCGGAACGACGACCGAGGCGACGGTCCCGGCGCCGATGCGCCCCTCACGGCACCAGTCGGCGAGCACTCGGTTCATGTCCCCGATGATCTCCACGTACAGTCCCGTCCTCTCGGGACACGGAGTCGGGGGACGCCGGGAGCGCGGCGATGAACCGGCCGCCCGGCGCGAGCTCCATCGCGCGCATCTCGAGCAGCCGCACCCACTGCCGCGCCGCGGCCACGCGCCAGGCCCGCCGCTCGCCCTCGTCCAAGTGGTCCGGGTAGCCGGGGAAAACGGACCCGGTCGAGGACAGGCCCGCCGCACCGGCGATCCAGTGCATCGCCGTCCCGGTGACCGCGACGTGGACGCTGCCCGCCGGCAGGCAAGGCCCATGCTGGAGGGGGATGCCCGCCATGCTGATCACCGCGGCAGGCGCTGGGCTGTGCTCGACGGCTCGTCGGCACGCCTTGCCGTGGGCCTCCGGCGAGGCGTAGTGGGGCCCCGAGCCGGCATCGGCGACCTCCGGGCCGGCGTCGCCGGCTGCCGGGATCACGACGACCCCGGTTCCGCCCGCCGCTCCACCGAACGCGTGCTGCAGGTGGTCGGCGGCGATGCCCCACGCGTTCGTCGGCAGATCGACGAGCGAGAAGATCAGCGGCCGTCCAGCGCGCTCCCGCACGAGATCGCGGATCAGGCCGTGGGAATTCACCCCGTCGGCGGCGCCGAGATCGACCACGCGTAGCACCGGTTCGTCCGCAAACAGTCGCGCCGCGGCCAGCACGGCCGGGTGGGTCGCCTCGAACGCGGCGCGCTGCGAGAGCGCGTACCGCGCGTAGTCGTCTGCCATGCTCGAGAACTCGGGGCGATCTGACGGCGTGGCACGCATCCTTCCGAACAGCAGTCTCCGCGCTGCGAGACAATCGTCCCACACTGCAGATGGGGACAAGGGCCGGGCTCAGGCGTGCGACGCGCGCCAGCAGCAGGTGCGTACGACCTGCGTACCTGATCTGCCGATCGGCTCCCCGGCCCGTACGGCGAACCGGGGAGCGGATACGGCGCTGTCTATGCCGAGCGAGGAGCCGGCTTCATCCGAGGGGCGGTCTCTAGCTCGGTCTCGGAACGCTCGAGCGTGGGAAGCCACTGGAGCCAGCTCGGCAGGTACCAGTTCCAGTCGCCCAGCAGCTTCATCGACGCAGGCAGGAGCACGGCACGGACGATCGTGGCGTCGATCAGGACGGCGGTCGCGAGCCCGACGCCGAACTGCTTGAACATCAGCATCGAGAGCACCGCGAAGATCGAGAACACGCCGACCATGACGATGGCCGCGCTGGTGACCACGCCGGCCGTGGTCTTGATCCCGTGCGCGATCGCCTCGTCCATCGTCACGCCCCCCTGGAACGTCTCCCGAATCCGGCCGAGGACGAGGACGTGGTAGTCCATCGAGAGGCCGAACAGGATCACGAACAGCAGTAGCGGCACCACCGGGTCGATCCCCGCTGTCGAGCTGAAGCCGAGAAAGCCCTTGCCGACGCCGTGCTGGAAGACGAGCACCAGGACGCCGTAGGCGGCGGCCACCGACAGCACGTTGAGCACGATCGCCTTGGCCGCGATCACGAGCGAGCGGAACGCGACCAGCATGAGCCCGAACGCGAACAGCAGCACGAACGCGACCACGAGCGGCAGCGCCGACTTCATCTTGTCGGTGCCGTCCTTCCACTGCGCGCTCGCCCCCGTGACTGCGGTTTCGGCGTTCGGAAGGGCGCCCACGGTCTCGGGCACGATCTCCTTGCGGAGCTCCTCGAGAGCCGCGATCGACTCCTCGTCGGTTCCGTTCCCTTCGACCGGGACGGTGACGTTCGCGACCGTCGCGTCGGCGTTGACGGCGACCGTGATCGGCTCGTGCATCCGGCCGCTCGCGAGCGCCCGCTGCTCGAGCCGCTCGATTGCGTCGCGCACCGCCGGCGCGCTGACGTCCTCCGCCTTGACGACGACGTTGGCCGGCAACGGCGTGCCGGGAAACGCCTGCTGCATTCGGTTGTAGGTCTTGACGACGGCCAGGTCCTGCGGGAAGGTCTCCACTCCAGGAGCCACCAGCTTGAGCTGGAGCGCCGGCAGCGCGAGAGCCACGAGCAAGCTGCCGGCGAGGACCACGGAGAGCACGGGACGGCGCAGGACGCGGTCGATGATCGCGCCCCAGATTCGCCCCGCGCCGTCGTCACGGCGGAGGCGGCCGGCGAACGGCACGTGCACGCGGTCGACGTTGTCGCCGAGCCTCGAGAGCAACGCCGGCAGGACCGTCAGCGAGCCGACCATCGCCAGTCCGACCACCATGATCGTCGCGACGCCGAACGAGGCGAACGTCGCGTCCGCGGTCAGGAAGAGGCCGGCCATCGCCACCATCACGGTCAGACCGGAGATGAGAACCGAGCGACCGGCGGTGGCGGCGGCGACTTCGAGTGCCTCCCGCTCACTGCGCCCGGCAGCACGCTCCTCACGTTCCCGCCGCAAGTAGAACATCGAGTAGTCGACGCCGACCGCGAGCCCGACCAGGAGCACCATCGCGGCGGCTTCCTCCGCCACCGGCATCAGCTGGCTGGGCAGCGCGACCAGGCCGAACGTCGCGATGACGGCGGTGAGCGCGAGCAACAGCGGGATACCCGCCGCCACGAGCGCTCCGAAGGCGATCACGAGGATGATGAGCGTGATCGGGAGCGAGAAGAGACCGGCCTTCTCCAGGTCCTCGGCGAAGACCTTGTTGATCCCGTCGACCGCGCTTGCATCGCCGAACTGGCCGATGAAGAGCTCCGGGTGAGCCTCCTGCGCCCTCTCGACGCGCTCGAGGACGGGGCCGATCTTGTCGGCCGCGTCGTCGGCGTCGCCTCGGATCTCGAACTCGATGAGGGCGGCATGGCGGTCCTGCGCGATCTGACCGGAGTTTCCGGGTGCAAGCGGCGAGCGGACGTTCTGAACCGCTCCCAGCCCGGAGATTCCCTCGATGACATCCTCGACCGCGGCCATGAACGCCGGATCGTTCGTCTCGAGCGAGCTGCTCTGGATGAGCACGCTCTCGCCGGCGGGCTGCTTGAAGCCGGCGTCGAGGATCCTGTCGGCGCGGCCGGACTCGCCCGGCCCAGCCGTCGAGTCGTCGATGAGCTTCGTGCCGACCATGCCGCCGAGCATGAAGGCGACGACGACGAACGCGAGCCAGCCGAACGTGGCCGTCTTCCAGTGAGCGGCGCTCCAGCGGCCCATGCGAGCCGCCAGGTTTCGCGAGTGCGGGTGGGTGTTGCCGGACATGACGGTCTCCTTTCTTGCGGGGCGAGTACGTGCCCCGAAGCTAGGAGCCGCGCGGCGTGACGGCGTCGTCTGAAAGCCGGATTCGAGCTCGTACCAGCCGACGATTTCGAGTCCTACTCGGGTAGGAGGCGTCGGGTTCAAGCGTGCAGTACGTTCAGCGCGTGAGCCGGATCGGACAGGTCGTGCGCAAGCGCGGATTCGAGCTTCTGACCGTGCTGCTCCTGGGCGCGGCACTGCTCCAGCTGGTGGCCGAGCGCGAGTCCGACCTCGCGCCGCGCATGAGCCTCTGGCTTGCCATCCCGGCGATTGCGGTCTTGGTGCTCCCGCTCGTAGCCCGTCGGCGCTTCCCCTTCGTCGCCCTCACGGCGTGGTGGCTGCTGGCAGCTGGGCTCTCGTTCGTCGACGGACGGTTGATGTCGTTCACGCAGGGCGTCTTCGTCCTCGGGATGGTCGTCTCGTTCCTACTCGGAAACCTGCGCGACGCAGTACATGCCCGAATCGGCGCAGCGGTCGTCATCGGCGGAGCGGCGGTCGTCGTCTACAACGCCCCGGATGAGTCGCCGAGCGCGCAGATCTTCATCCCCATCCTGTTCGGCACCTGCTGGCTCGCCGGCTTCGTCCTGCGCGAGCGGGCCGAGCAGGCCGAAGCCGCAGAGGTTCGTGCGGTGCTGGCCGAGCGGGAGCAGGAGTCGGCCGCCCGAATCGCCGTTGCAGAGGAGCGGGCGCGGATCGCTCGCGAACTGCACGACGTCGTCGCCCACGCCGTCAGCGTGATGGTGCTCCAGGTCGGAGCAGTCCGGCACAACCTCCCGGACTCGCTCGACGACGACGCGGGCGCGCTCGAAGACGTCGAACGAACTGGCCGCACCGCGCTGACCGAGATGCGCCGCCTCCTCGGCGCGATGCGCCGTGACGGCGACGGCCTCGAGCTCGGACCTCAGCCGAGCCTCGCCAGCCTGGATTCGCTCGTTGCCGGGGTGGAGCGCGCCGGGCTTCCCGTGCGTCTGCACATCGAGGGCGAACGCGTCCCGCTTCCACGCGCGATCGATCTCTCCGCGTACCGAATCGTGCAGGAAGGACTGACGAACGCTCTCAAGCACGCGAATGCAAAGCACGCGGACGTGACCGTGCGATATCGACCCGACGAGGTGCAGATCGAGGTACGCGACGACGGGCGAGGCGGCGGCGCCAGCGATGGAAACGGCCACGGGCTCGTGGGCATCAAGGAGCGCGTGAAGATCTACGGCGGCGAGATGAGCGTGGGAACGGCGGCCGAGGGCGGCTTTGTGCTCACGACGCGGCTCCCCCTAGGTGGAGACCGACCATGACGATCCGCGTGCTCGTCGCCGACGACCAGTCGATGGTTCGTGCAGGCTTTCGCATGCTGCTCTCCGGCGAGGAGGACCTCGAAGTCGTAGCCGAGGCGAGCAACGGGGTCGAGGCCGTCGAGAAGGCTGCGCGCCTGAGCCCGACCGTCGTCCTGATGGACATCCGCATGCCCGAGCTCGACGGGCTCGAGGCGACTCGGCGCATCTTGGCGGCGGACGCCGCGGCTCGGGTCTTGATCCTCACGACTTTCGACCTCGATGAATACGTCTACGAGGCGCTACGAGCCGGCGCGAGCGGCTTCGTCCTCAAGGACGACCCTCCGGAGCAGCTGATCGCCGCGATCCGCACGGTCGCCGCCGGCGACGCGCTTCTCTCGCCCACGATCACGAAGCGCGTGATCCACGAGTTCGCCCGTATCCCGCGTCCCGTCTTGCCCGCTGAGCTCGACGATCTCACGGAGCGCGAGCTCGAGGTCTTTCGCCTGATCGCTCGCGGCCTCTCGAACGCCGAGATCGGGCAAGAGCTCTACATCAGCGAGACCACGGTCAAGACGCACGTCACGCACATCCTCCAGAAGCTCGGTCTTCGTGACCGCGTCCAAGCCGTCGTGCTCGCGTACCAGGCAGGGTTTTTCGAGCCCGATGCGGTGCGGACGAGCGATCGCGACGAAAGTCCGGCTCCCCCTGGTCGTACGGTCTCTCGGTGACCAGCGACGTCGCGATCGTCGGCGCCGGGATCACCGGTCTCTCCATCGCCTTTCATCTCGCGGAACGCGACGTCGGGAGCATCGTCGTCTACGAACGGGAGGGGATCGGAGCGGGAGCCTCCGGGCTGCAGCCGGGCGGCGTGCGCCAGCAGTGGAGCACGCGCCTCAACTGCCTCATGGCCCGCGATTCCCTGGCGTTCTACTTGCAGCTCGCAGATCGACTGAACCCACGCGTCGATCCCGGGTTCCGTCCCTGCGGCTACGTCTTCGTCGCTCACGACTCGGAGACCTTCGAGCGGCTTCGCGAGGACGTCGCGACGCAGAACGCTGCGGGCATTCCTTCGCACCTCGTCACCGCTCGAGAGCTCGGCGAGCTGGTCCCGGAGCTCGCAGTGGCAGGGGTCGCCGGCGCGAGCGTCTGCGCGGAGGATGGGTTCTTCGACCGCCCGCAGTCCGTCGTCGAGGCTTTCGCGGAGGCGGCCCGTCGCCTGGGCGTCGTTGTCGCGCACGGAGACGTCAAGAGCATCGAGCCCAGCGGCTCCGGCTGGCGACTGCGCTTCGTCGACGGTACGGAGAGCCGAAGCCGACCGGGTCATCGTCGCGGCGTCAGTCGATACGCCGTTGCTCGTCCGCCCGCTCGCTGTCGACCTCCCTATCGTTGCGGAGAACCGGTGGCTCTTCTTCAGCGACCCGATCGCCGAGCGGCTTCTCGATGCTCTCGTGGTCGCGATCGATCGACGCTTCGCTGCCAAGCAGCTCGCCGACGGACGGGTCCTCGCGAGCGATCTCGGCGCGACCGACGGAGATGAAGCAGACGCCGAGAGCATGCGACGCCATGTCAGGCAGGCGGCAGTCAAGCTCTTTCCCCGCTTCGAGTACGTGGCTCTACCGTTGCTCCTGCGCGGCGTCTACGACGTGACACCCGATCGTCAGGCAATCGTCGGCGCGGTCCCCGGGAACGAAGGCCTCTACGTCGCAGCCGGCTTCAGCGGCCACGGCTTCATGATGGCTCCCGAGGTCGGACGTGGAGTCGCGGCGATGGTGCTGGGCGAGCCGCCGGGCGAGGCCTTCGCCCAGCTCCGTCCCGACCGTTTCGAGACCGGAAGCCTGGCGTACGAGTCGGCCGTCGTCTGACCGCGCCTAGCGGAGCCCGGGCACGACGCGCTCGGCGAGGAGCTCGATTCCGCGCCGTGGCGTGAGCCCGTGCGGGGTTCCGAACTCGACCCGCGCCGCTCCCGCCTCGTACAGAGCGGCCGCCTGTCGCGCCACGTCTTCGGCGGTGCCTGCAAACGCGAGCTTGTCGAGGAGAGTGTCCGGTATGAGCTTCCCTGCCGCCGCGCGTTCGCCGGCGTCGACCAGGCGCCGCACTTCCTCGACCAGGCCGTCCGGGACGTCGAGGGTGGGATCACGACCGGCAATGACCGGGAAGTACAGCGCCGCTTCCTCTCGGGCCCTCCGGCGAGCGGCGTCTGCGTCGTCGTCAACCACGGTGACGGCGCCCACCACGATGCGCACGCGGTCCTGCCCGATTCGCGACCGCATCACCGGCACCATCTCCGGGTTCGCCGAGCCGCCGATCTTCAGCTCGGTCGCCACCTCGCCGGCATAGGCCGCAACGCGGATGCCCCAGGTTCCGATCAGCAGCGGCACATCGGCCCGGATCGGGTCGTAGCGGAGCCGGGCGCCCGGCGCGAGCGAGAACTGCTCCCCGGCGTAGCCGGACTCGTCACCGGCGAGGAGCCGCCGGATCACCTCGACCGCATCGCGGATGGCCGTGAGCGGGCGGCGCGGCTCGATCCCGAGGGCGTCCAGCCAGCTGCCCTGCACGAGCCCGAGGTACGCCCGGCCGGACGAGACCGCGTCGAGCGCAGCGATCTGGCCTGCGATCTCGGCCGGGTGAAGCGTGAAGGGGTTCAGCGCGGCCGGGCCGAGCCGCACGCGTTCCGTCACCTGCGCCATGAGCAGCAGCGGATAGATCGCCGGCTGGAAGAAGAGATCGTTGTAGACCGAGACGACGTCGAACCCGCTGCGCTCGGCAAGCAGGGCCAGCTCTCGGTACTCGTCCGGTTGCTTGTCCGACTGGAAGGCGATCGAGACCTCCCGCGTCCCGTCCCGGCAGTCGTCGTGCGTCAGGTCAGGTCCTCGGAGCGCATCGCTCGCTCTCCGATCCGCTCGATCCTCATGATCAGCCGCTCCTCTGCGTCCGGGCAGGCGACGAACGTCTCCTGCTCGAGCCAGTCCTCGTCGGGCAGCTTGCGCTGCTTGGCGGGAAGCAGCGGGATCACTGCGGACAGCGCGTAGAGGCAGAAGTGGCGTCCCGCCGGAATCCGCACGCGGCTCGACTCGGTGAGCTCGAAGTAGTCGCCCGGTTCCAGACCGCAGACGGAGCGACCCTCGATCCGCTCGACGGTCACCCGCAGGTCGTAGATCGTCATGTCGGTCACGCCTGCAGTCTGGCACCTCGTCGCGCCCTAGAACTCGAATCGCATGGAGCCGATGTCGCCGGACGAGCGTCATGCGATTCGAGTTCTTAGACTCGGGGTCGTGTTCGACTACACGGAGCGGCGACGCCGCCTTTCGGAGCGCATGGGTGCCGCCGGCGTGGATCTCCTCTTCCTTCAGCCGTCCTCCGACCTCGAGTACCTCACGGGCGTCGAGCGTGCGATTCCCACGTTCGGCCAGTCGCAGTACGCGCACGGTTGGGTGGCGGGGGCTTTCTTCCGACCCGACCGGGATCCCGTCTTCGTGCTGCCGCGGATGATGACCCTCTTCGACCTTGCGGGAGAGCTGCCCGGCGAGGTCGTCGTCGTCTCCGAGCGGGACGACGGACCAGCCCTGTTCCGGGCGGCTGCAGCAGGCATGGGTCACGCGCAGACGCTCGCGGTGGGCGACCGCGTCTGGGCCCAGACAGTGCTCTACCTCAGAGATGCCGTGGAGCCCCAGGACATCGTCACCGGCACGAAGCTCGTCAACGAGCTTCGGCGGACGAAGTCACCCGAGGAGCTCGAGGTCATGGAACGGGCATGCCGCGTGTGCGACGAGACGATCGCCGTGGTCGGACCGAAGGTGCAGCCCGACGCGACGATGCTGGAGCTCGTCGAGGAGCTCGAGCACTCGATGAGGCTCCTCGGCTCGCGCGTGCCGTCGTTCACGACCCACGTCTTCACCAGCTTCGTAGGCGGCAAGAACTCCGCGGAGGAGAGCCACAGCACGCCCATCGAGGAGGGAGACGTCGTGATGTTCGACTTCGGCGCCGTCGTCGACGGGTATTGCTCGGACTTCGGCCGGACGGTCTGCGTCGGCGAGCCGGGAGCCGAGGTCCGCGCTGCCTACGAGCTCGTGCTCGCCGCCCAGGAAGCGGGCCGCGCGGCGCTTCGACCCGGCGTGCCCGCGAGCGAGGTCAACCGCGCCTGCCGGCAGCCGATCGAGGAGGCTGGCCACGGCCCGCACTTCAAGCACCGCATGGGACACGGGATCGGTCTGGACGTGCACGAGCTTCCGTTCGTCTCCGAGGAGGACGAGACGGTCCTCGAGCCGGGCATGACCTTCACCGACGAGCCGTCGATCCTCGTAGACGGGCGCTTCGGCGTGCGGATCGAGGACGTCGTGGTCTGCGAGGAGGAGGGTGGGCGGAAGCTGAACCGCTTCTCACCCGACCTCATCGTCAATACGTGAGCGGGGCGGCCGACCGGATCGGCCGCCCCGCTCGCAGTAGCTGTCGAACTAGCCCGCCGGACGTGCCAGGCGCACGTCGATCGAGTAGAGCGGGTTGAAGACCGCCCCGCGAAGATCCTTCGTCGACGCGAAGACCTGCGTCGGCTGAATCAGCGGGAAGTACGGCCCGTTCTGGTTGAGCCGCTGCTGGATCTGCCGGTAGATCGGCGCGCGGGCGGCATCGCTGGTCGTGACCCGCGCCCTCGCGGCGAGCCGCTCGAGCGCCTGGTCGGAGCCCTTCGGCCACCCGACTCTCGTCCCGACGAGCTCGCCCGGCATGAAGGCCAGGTAGTCCGCCGGGTCGGGGTAATCCGGCCCCCAGAGCGACAGGCCGAACGCCATCGTGCCGTTCCGGTACTTGTCGAGCCACGTGCCGACGGGTGCCCCGGACAGCTCGACCTCGAGCCCGATGTCCTGCAGGTTCGCCTGGACGCGTTGCGCGAGGGTGGCGAAGGCGACCCCGTTGATGGTCAGGTCGCTCGGATACTCGACGGTGAACGTCTGGTCGCCGACGCCGGATGCGGCGAGCTCGGTTCTCGCCCGGGCGAGGTTTCTGCTGACAGCCGATCCGGGGGGCAGTGAGCCCAGGAACATTGACGGGATGATCCCGCGTGCCTGGATCGCGCCGCCGCCTGCCAGTGACACGAAGGAGGGGTAGTCGAGCGCGTAGCGGACGGCTGACTGGAAGCGCTTGTTCGGCGTCGCCGCCGAGATCTCCGGGTTGTTGTTCGCGAACAGCCAGAACACCCACGTCGAGGGCTGCGTCTTCACTGCGACGCGGCCATTGCTTCGAAGCGATTGCGCATGCTGGGCGGAAAGGTCGATCGCGACCTCGTGCGTGCCGCGCTGGACGTTGACGAACTGCGTCGCGGAGACCATGTTGCGGATCACGACCCGCTCGAACGCGGGCTTCCGACCCCAGTAGTCGGGGTTCTGGTCGAGGACGATCTGCGACGTCGTGCTGTATTGCCTGAGCAGGTACGGCCCGCTTCCGGCCCCGCGAGAGGCTGCCGAGTTGAACCACTTCTCGGCCTTGTCGGCCTTGGCGGCGTTCGCCCCGTCCGTCGCGCCGTTTCGCTTGGCGAGCCTCGAGTTCACGATCCCGAGTGACGTGTTCGCCACGATCGCGGGGAGCGCCGTATTCGGCGTCGCCGAGCGGAGCACCACGGTGTACCTGCTCGCGGGCGGAGACCCTCACGCCTGCGAGCAGGAACGACGGATTGCCCTTGAGGTTGATCAACCGGCGGAACGAGAACACGACATCGGCAGCGGTCATCGGAGTCCCGTCCGCGAACCGGATGTCGCGCCTCAGCTGGAAGGTGTAGGTCTTGGCGCCGTTCGACGCCTTGAAGCTCTGAGCGGCCATCGGAAGCGGTCGCGAGACGTCGCCGCCCTTGAAGGTGAGCAGCGTGTCGTACATCGCGCGGTTGACGATGGACGCAGTCGGCTCGAAGGCTCGTTGCGGATCAGCCGTCCTGATCTCGAACGAGCGGTCGACGACGAGCGTCTCGGTCTGCGCCTCGGCGGACCAGGCGGACGCGCTCAGGAGGGCAGTCGCGGCGGCGACGATCGTGATGCCGACGGCGAGGCTTGCCCTTTTGCGGACCCCGAATCGCATGAGTGTCTCCTCGCGTTGGGGATAGGGCCTTTCAGCCTACTCTGCGAATCTCGTCCCCGCGAGGCGCGAAGCCGATCTGACTGCAGGCGCCTCGAGCGGTGCGCCTGGCTGCTGGAGCCAGCACGCGGCCGAGCGAGCCGGTGCGAGCCGGACGAGCGGAGGCTCCTCCGAGGGGCAGCGATCGAAGGCGTACGGGCAACGAGGGTGAAAGCGACACCCCGGCGGTGGCTGCGAGGGGTCCGGCACCTCGCCGGGCAGCGCCTCGGGCATCGTCCCGGAACCATCCGCGTGTGGGACGGCGCCGATGAGCGCCTCGCTGTACGGGTGCAGAGGGGTCGCCCACAGCTCCCTGGTCGGCGCGGTCTCGGCGATCCGCCCCAGGTACATGACTGCGACGGTGTCGGCGACGTGGCGGACGATCGCGAGATCGTGCGAGATGAGCAACAGACCGAGCTCGAGCTCCCGCGCCAGTTCCACCAGGAGGTTCGCGATCTGCGCCTGCGCGGACGCGTCGAGCGACGCCAAAGGCTCGTCGAGGACGATGACGGTCGGGCTCGCCGCCAGTGCTCGGGCGATGGCGATGCGCTGGCGCTGGCCACCCGAGAACTCGTGCGGATACCCGCGGGCAGCGGCTTCGGGAAGCCCCACCTGCTCGAGGAGCTGTGCGATTCGGCTGGCGCGCTGGGGTCGCGAAGCAAGACCGAGCACCGCCAGGGCGTCCCCGATCTGCTGGCCGACCCTTCTCCGTGGGTTGAGCGAGGAGAACGGATTCTGGAAGACCATCTGCAAGCGCACAAGCTCGTGGGGACGAGAGCCGCGGGCGAGCGGCTTGACCTCGCGGCCCTCGAAGCTGACCGTCCCCGAGCGAGGCGCCACCATTCCGACGGCGGCGCGGGCGAGAGTGGACTTGCCGCAACCGGACTCCCCGACGAGGCCGACGATCTCCCCGCGTTCCACGTCGAGGCTTGCGCCCGCGACTGCGCGAACCGGCTCGAGCCCGCGGCGCTCGTACTCCACGACGACGTCGGTGAGCTCGAGGGCTTTCACGCGGGGACTCCCGCTCGGAACGGATCCACCGGGCACGCGAGCGCGCGGCCGTCCACGGGTACGAGCGGGGGGATCGCTTCCCTGCAGGACGCTTGCGCGTACCTGCAGCGCGGATGGAACGCGCACCCCGGCGGAATCCGACGCGGCGTCGGCGGCGCGCCCTGGATGGCGATGAGCGGCGTCGCCGCGGCTTCCGGGTGCGGGAGCGCATCGAGGAGCCCGCGCGTGTAGGGATGTCGCGGGTGACCGAGGACGTCCATCCGTGCTCCGGCCTCGACGACGCGGCCGGCGTAGAAGACCGCGACGCGATCGGCGATCGAGGAGAGAACGCCCAGGTCGTGGGTGATGAGGATGATCGTCAGGCCCGACTCGTTGCGCAGGCGGTCGAGCAGCCGGATGATCCCGGCCTGGACGGTGACGTCGAGCGCCGTCGTCGGCTCGTCCGCGACCAGGAGCTTCGGCCGGCACGCGAGCGCCACGGCAATGGCGATCCGCTGACGCATCCCACCCGAGAACTGGTGTGGGAATGCTCGGAGCGCGCTCTCGGGATCCGGGATCCGCACTTCGTGCAGGGCCTCGAGCGCCAGCTCGGCTGCTGCTCTCCGCCGGAGGCCGAGGTGCTCGCGCACGTGCTCGGTGAGCTGGGTCCCGATGGACAGCATCGGGTGCAGCGACGTCATGGGGTCCTGGAAGACCATCGCCAGCTCGCGACCGCAGATCCGGCGGAGCTTCGTCTGCGGGAGACGCAGAAGGTCCCTGCCCTCGAAGACCGCCTGGCCCTCGACCGCCGCACCCTGCGGGAGCAGTCCCATCAGCGCGAGCACCGACATCGTCTTCCCGCTTCCACTCTCGCCGGCGATGCCGAACACCTCTCCCGGCTCGATGCGGTAGTCGATCCCGTCCACCACGGTGGCAGGCCCGTCGGGAGTCGCCAGCCGGACACGCAGTCGGTCGACCTCGAGTATCGGCGTCACATTCGCTCCCTCGACTCCCGGGCGGTCTTGGGGTCGAACACGTCGCGCAGGCTGTCGCCGATGAAGTTGAACGCGAGCACCGCGGTGAAGATGGCGAGGCCCGGAAACGTGCCCATCCACCAGAACTGGAAGTACTGGGTGCCGGTTGCCACCATCGAGCCCCACTCGGCCGCGGGTGGCTGTGCGCCGAGGCCGAGGAACGACAGCCCGGAGAGAAGCAGGATCGCGTTGCCCACGTCGAGCGTGGCGAGCACGAGCACCGGACCGACGACGTTCGGCAGCACCTCGCGGACGAGTGCGCGACGCGCCGAGCTTCCGAGTAGGCGGGTCGCCCAGACGTACTCGGAGTCGCCGACCGACAGAACGAGGCTGCGCACGACACGTGCATAGGACGGCCACGCGACTATCACGAGCGCGAGGACGGCATTCGTGAGCCCGCGTCCGAGCGCGGCCGTCACGACCATCGCAAGGATGATCGCGGGGAACGCGAACACCAGATCCGCCGTGCGCATGACGGCTCCGTCCGCCCAGCCGCGGAAATAGCCGGCGAGCGCACCCAGAGTCCCTCCGATCGTCGAGGCGAGCACGACGAGGAGGAGCCCGAGCGGGAGCGAGATGCGAGCGCCGTAGACAACGCGGGAAAACACGTCGCGCCCCAGCTCGTCGGTGCCGAAGAGGTGGTCGCCCGACGGCGACTCGAAGGGCGTGAAGGACTGCTCGAGCGGGTCGTATGGCGCGACGAGCGGCGCGAAGATGGCGACGAGGAACCAGAGCACGGCCACGCTCACGCCCACGAGCGCGAGTGGCTGTCGCAGCGCCGGCGGGAACCAGCCCGCCCGCGCTCGAGTCCGAAGCGGCGCTTCCGGCGCGACAGCCGTGCTCACGTCACACGAATCCGGGGATCGATGACGCCGTAGAGGACGTCGACGACGAAGTTCACCGTCACGTACACGAGTGCGACGAAGAGACTGACCCCCATGATCGCGGGGAGATCGAGAGTCACGGCGCTGCGGTACGCGTACTGCCCGATGCCCGGCCAGGCAAAGATCGTCTCGACGAGCACGGTCCCGGTCAGCACGTTCGCGAAGACGAGCCCGATGACGGTCACGATCGAGGGCAGGGCGGCTCGGAGGACGTACCGAATCAGCACGTCCCGCTCGGGAAGCCCCTTCGCCCGTGCGGCGCGCACGTAGTCGTTCCCGATGACTTCGAGCACCGCGGAGCGCGTGTACCGGGTGAGCAGCCCGATGTTGTACGCCGCGAGCACCAGGGCCGGCAGCATCAGGTGGTGGAGCGCATTCCACGCCGTGCTCCACTGCCCGGCCAAAAGGGCGTCGATGGTGTACATCCCGGTCACGTGAGGGGGTGCGAGAACGCCGGGGTCGAGTCGGTCTCCGCCCGGGAACCACCCGAGCCGGAAGAAGAACACGTAGAGCGCGACGAGCGCGATCCAGAACGTCGGCATGGAGATGCCGCCGAGCGAGAACACCCGTAGGGCATGGTCGGTGAACCTGTTGCGTCGGACCGCAGCGGCGACGCCGAACGCGATGCCGAACGGCACAGCGATGAGCGTGGAGAAGATCGCGAGCTCCGCAGTCGCCGGCGCGTACCTCGCGAGGTTCTCGCGAACGGGCTGGTGATCCTGGAGGGATTCTCCGAGATCACCCTGGAGCAGGTTCGCGAGGTAGTGCAAGTACTGGACGGGAACCGGGTCGTCGAGCCCGTACCGCTCCTCGAACGCCGCCACGGCCTCGGGGTCGGCGGCCGCCTGCTCGCCGAGGTTCGCGACGACGGGGTCGCTCGGTACGAGCTGGGTCAGCGCGAAGGCGATGAATGTGATGCCGAGGCAGAGGAGGACGAGGGCGCCCGCACGGCGCAGCACGAAGCGAACGAAGGGCGGCAAGTGGAGGCGGGCCACGGGAAGATCTCGATCGTAGCCGCGGCTTTCCTCGGGTTCTCGGCAGCCGTAAGGAAGGGACGCTCCGTCTCAGCCCTCCTCGGTGCGGGGTAACGGGCGACGGCAGCGAGCACCCCACCCGGATCAGAAGTAGCCGCTGCGCCGCATGCGGCGCCCGAGTTACGCGCTCTGCGACCTCACGTAGTCGATGTAGCCGCGAACGTCGGCAGTCGGCTCCGAGTACGCCTCGCCGAGCGTCGTCTCCATCCGAGACATGTACTCCTCGGCCCAGGTCGGAAACTCGTAATCGATCGCGCGCAGGAACTCGAGCGACGCCGCCAGGCGGAAGTCGGCGATGGACGGCGAGTCGCCGCCGATGAACCTCTTCCCGTCGAGGAAGAACGCGCGATAGACGTCGAGTGGCTCGGCGAGCGCCGCCTCCGCGTCCTTCGCCGCCTTCGCCTTCATCTCGTCGTCGGCATCCGAGGTACCGACCTCGCCCGGATACTGCGGGAAGCCGAGAGTCGGGTACGTCGCGCGCGTGATGAGCGGGTACAGCGTGCCGATCAAGTAGAACATCGCGTTGTCGACCATCGCCCGCTCACCCGGGTCGACCGGATAGAACTGCGTGAGGCCGTGCTTGTTGCAGAGGTACTGCATGATCGCGCAGCTCTCGCCGAGGAAGCCTCGCGGAAGACCTTCGTCCTCCAGCATCGGCGTGAGATGGGCCGGGTACTTCTCGAGGTACTCCGGGCTCGTCGTGCTTCCCCACACGTCCACTTCTTCGAAGTCGAGCCCGGCCGCCCGCGTGAAGATACGGACGGTCAGGTTGTTGACGCTCGGCTTCAGGATGTTCAGCGTCGTTGCGGCCATCTGCTCCTCCTCTTTCCGTGCTTTCTCACGGTTTTTCCACCTGGACGAGTCTCGACTTGTACTCGCTGCGTTGCAAGCTGCCCCACGGTACGAGATCCACGCGGGTCTGAACCACGAGTACGTCGCGGAGCCGGTCGCGGATCGCGGCGGCGAGTGTCTCGTCGGCGGTGGCGTCGGGAGCGAGCTCCACGCTCACGGGCAGCGGCGGCTCCTGCTTCACGCCCGCCGTCTCGGGCTTGACGAGGACGTTGCCGCTGACCTCGGGAGCGAAGCCGCCCACGACCTCGCGTACCGCCGACGGGAACACGTTGACCCCGCGGACGATGAGCATGTCGTCCGTGCGGCCGATGCAGCGGACGCGCGGGCCCGTGCGTCCGCACCGGCAGCTGCTGGTCCGCACCTGCACGTGGTCGCGTGTCCGGAAGCGGAGGAGCGGGGCGGCGCGGTGCCGGAGATGCGTGAGTACGAGCTCTCCCGTCGCGTCCGTCCTCGAGTGCGAGAGCGCGGCCGGTCTCGGGGTCGATCAGCTCGGCGTGGACGAAGCCGCGTGCTCCCAGGTGCATCCCGTCCTGCTCCGCGCACTCTCCCCAGAGCGACGGGCCGATGTCCCCGATCCCCATCGCCTCGGTCACCTTTGCACCCCAGCCTTCCTCGAGCTTCGCCCGGAAGAGCGGCTCGCCGCCGCCGGGCTCACCGGCGACGAGAACGCGCTCGACGCTCGAGCCGCGGAGGTCGAAGTCACGTTCCATCGCCCATTCCACGAGGTACGCGGCGTACGACGGCGTCATCGCTGCCGCTCTGGGCTCGAGCGCGTCGATCGCCGCCATCAGCCGCTCGGTGTTCCCGGTACCGACCGGGACGTGGCAGAGCCCGATGCGGTCGAACGCAAGCAGCGCCGCGCCGGCCACGAACGGACCGGCGTTGTAGGTGGTGACGATTCGCTCGCCGGCGGCGACGCCGGAGGCGGCGTAGCTGCGCGCCGAGGCGGCGACCCAGTTCTCGAGGTCAGCCGGCGGTGAGCGGGATGTAGCTCGGTGTGCCGGTCGTGCCGCTCGTCGAGTAGATCCGGACGATCTCCGACGCGTCGACGCAGAGGTGCGTGCCGAAAGGATTCTCTCGCGATGCTGTGGCCTTGAGCTCGCCCTTCTCCGTGAGCGGAAGCTCCGCGATCTCTCCGAGGCCTCCGGCTGCGTCCGCCGAGTCGACTCCCGCCGCGCTCAGCTTCTCCCGGTAGAACGCCGAGCGCTCGAAGAGGTACGCCGAGCTGTGCGCGGTAGCTCTCGTCGTCGAGCGCGAGCTGCTCGGCCCACGGGAGCGTCTCGACGTCCGGGCCGGGCACTATCCGCGCTCAGGTGGAGGCTCGTACTCGATCGCTTCCTCCGCTTTCCCGGCCATCAGGAACCCGAGGGCCTGCTGGCGCTCCTCGGCCAGGTGAGCGAGCAGGCCGGCAGTGCGCGCGAGGATCGGAACGGCCTTCACGACCTCCGAGGAGAAGCCGAGATCGAGCATCACGGCGGCGATCGCGAGCGAGACGTTCATCGGCAGCGGCTTGCCCCACGCGTCGGCAACCGCGTCGCGAAGGGCGCGCGAGAGCACGACGTGCGGCCCGCTCACGCCGCGCTCGTCCGCGAGCTCGAGGATCCGCTCGGCGCGCGGGTCGAGCGGCCGATGAATCGGATGACCGAACCCCGGAACCTTGTCCCCGTCTCCGTGGAGCGTTTGAGCGATACCGCCGGCCACCTCCGCCGGGTCATCCCCTGCGGCCACTCGCTCCTGCGCCCGCTCGAGCAGCTGCGCGCACTCTTCGGAGGTGCCGAGGACGACCGGGCCTGCGCCGAGGATTCCCGCGGCGACGGCTCCGTGCAACGAATCCGGGTCGGCCGCGAGCGTCATGCGCGCGGCGACGTTGGTCGGCATCATCCCGTGCTCGGCGATCGACACGAGCAGCAGGTCGAGGAAGAACCGCTGCTCGTCGGTCGCCTCGCGGCCCGTGAGCAGCAGGTGGAAGTACTCGGTGAACGTGAGCCTCCCCATCAGGTCGGCAGTGAGGTCGCGACCTCGAACCTCGACCCGATCGGGATACGCCTGACTGATGTGAGTGACGGGAGCGCCTGCCTTGCCGATCTGCATCACGTCGCGAGATCCTCCCGGACGAGGCGCGCACCGGCAACCATCGCCTCGAGCTTGAGGAACGCCAGTCGACGTGGGAGGTACTTCATCCCGCAGTCGGGCGCGACGACCAGCCGCTCGGGCGGCACCACCTTCAGAGCTCTGCGGATGCGCTCGGCGACGACCTCAGGCGTCTCGACCTCACTCGACCCCAGGTCGAGGACTCCCAGCACGATCGTCTTGTCGGGGACCTGCCGAAGCACCTCGGGATCCAGGCTGCGGCTGCGCAGCCTCGAGGGAGAGGTGCGTCGCGAGACAGTCGTTCAGCTCGCGCAGGAACGGGTAGCCGGCGGGCCGCTCGTGGACGATGTGCGCGTAGCCGAAGCACGTGTGGAGGACCGTCTCGCCTGCGATCCCGTCGAGCGCGCGATTGATCGCCTCGACTGCGTACTCCCGCGCCGGCTCCGGTCGAGCCTGGAGGTAGGGCTCGTCGATCTGGACGACGTCGGCTCCGGCCGCCTTGAGATCCCGGAGCTCCGCGTTGACCGTCTCCGCGTACGCGAAGGCGAGGCTCCGGTCGTCTGCGTAGTGGTCGTTCTGGGCTTGCTGCGTCATCGTGAACGGCCCGGGAACGGTGATCTTGATCCGGCGCTTCGTGATCGCGCGAAGGAACTCGACGTCGCGTATCTCGACCGGCCGCGTGCGTCGGATCGCGCCGACGACCCGCGGGACGGGGTTCTCGTGACCCGTGCGGTCGAGCGCCACCCCGGGTGAATCCAGATCGACGCCTTCGAGCGCGGTCGCGAAGCGGTTCGAGTAGCTCTCACGGCGCATCTCCCCGTCGGTGATCACGTCGACTCCGGCCAGCTCCATGTCTCGAACCGCGAGGCGGGTGGCGTCGTCCTGGGCTTCCTCGAGGAATGCCTCGGGAACGCGCCAGAGCTCACGCGCACGGACGCGTGGAGGCAACCGGTCGCCGAGTCGCTCTCGGTCGATCAACCAGCCCGGTTGGGGGTAGCTCCCGACGACGGTCGTCACGATCACTGAGCCGCTCACTTCGCCGTCATTCTCGCGAAGCGCGCCAGTAGGCTGGTTGTCAGCAACCGCAGGAAGGAGAGCTGATGCCGAACGACGGCGACGTCGTGGACATTCGAGGCGGCTTGATCGCCGGCCCCCTCCGGGCGGCGACCGATCCCGAGGAGACGACGGAATGGGAACAGGTCTCGCCGCGGCACATCGATGCCGCCGACTGGCGCCGTTTCGAGCAGTACGTCGCCGAGATCTTCGGCGCGTTCGGCATGGACCTCGACACGCCGGGCACGCAGGAGACACCGCAGCGTTTTCTGAAGGCGATGTACGACGCGACCTCCGGCTACGAGGGTGACGAGAAGCTCCTGACGGCGTTTCCGAACGAGTGCGGGAGCGGTCGCTACAACCAGATCGTCGAAGGCGCTATCTCCTTCTACGCCCTGTGTGAGCACCACGCCTTGCCGTTTCATGGAGTCGCGTACCTCGGGTACGTGCCGGACGCGCGAATCATCGGCATCTCCAAGCTGACCCGGCTCGTCCGCCTGTTTGCGCGCCGCTTCACGGTCCAGGAGTTCATGGGGCGCTCGATCGCAGATTCCCTCTTCGACCTGATGGAGCCGCACGGCGTCGCCGTGTACCTCGAGGCCGAGCATCTCTGCACGCAGATGCGCGGAGTGCGCGAGGAGCACTCCCGGACGGTGACGACCTTCTGGCGCGGCGCCTACGAGGAGAGCCCCGACCTGCGGCGCGAGTTCCTGCAGCTGGCACAGAACGGCGACCGCAACAACTAGCTTCGCGTGTTCGACGTCCTCTTCGAGGCGGACGGGTTGCCGAGCTTCGATCTGCCCGCCGAGCTCGAACACCTCCACGGCGGGACGCTCGGGTTCACGGCTCCGCGGCTCTACGCGAACTTCGTCTCGACCCTCGACGGCGTGGTCGCGATCCCGTCGGTTCCGGAGTCGAACAAGATCATCGCCGCCGGGAGCGAGGCGGATCGGTTCTTGATGGGGGTGCTTCGGGCTTTCGCGGACGCCGTCGTGATCGGGACCGGCACGCTGCACGGGTCTCCGCAGGGCATGTGGTCGCCCGCCGGTCCGTACCCGGCGACGGCGGATGCGCTCGTGGAGCTTCGTCGGCGTCTGGAGCTCCCACCTGTGCCCGAGCTCGCCATCCTGACCCGCAGCGGGTCGCTCGACGTCGATCATCCGGTGCTCGAGCGCGGCGCGCTCATCGTGACGACGGATGAGGGCAAGGCCGCGCTCGGCGCTCGCCTGCCGTCGGCCTCGACCGTCGAATCGCTCGGCTGCGAGCTCGATCCCCGGACCGCGGTCGCATTGCTCCGCGACCGCGGACACTCGCTCGTCCTCACCGAAGGCGGGCCGACGCTGTTCGGCTCGTTCGTGGCCGCGGGGCTCGTCGACGAGCTCTTCCTGACCGTGTCTCCGCTCCTGGCGGGGCGGCCCGACCCGGACGATCGTCTGCAGCTGATCGAGGATGCGCCGCTCCTGCCGGATGCCGGTGTCGACGGCCGACTCCTCAGCGCTCGCCGCGCCGGCTCCCACCTCTTCCTTCGCTACGAGCTGTCCTAGAGCCAGCCGATGCGTCTGAAGTAGAGGAAGAGCGTGACGCAGGCGAGCCCGATCACCCCGAGCACGATCGGGTAGCCGAGCTCCCAGCCGAGCTCGGGCATGTTGTCGAAGTTCATGCCGTAGATCCCGGCGATCATCGTCGGCACCGCGATGATCGCGGCCCAGGCGGAGATCCTCCGCACGTCCTCGTTCTGGCGCACGCTCACCTGCGTCAGGTTCGCGGTCAACACGCTCGTCAGCAGGTCGCGGAAGCTCTCGACCTCGTCGACGACGCGTAGCAGGTGGTCGTGCACGTCCCGGAAGTACGGGTGGACATCCTCGTGGACGAGCGCATGGTGGCCGCGAGCGAGGCGATCGAGTGGGCTCGCGAGAGGGGCGACCGCGTCGTGGAGCTCGAGGACTTCGCGCTTGAGCAGGTAGATGCGCTCCGCCGGGTTGCTTCGCGAATGCGAGAACACCTGACCCTCGACCTCGCGGATGTCCCGATCGAGCCCGGCGATCACGGGCACGTAGTCGTCGACGATCCGGTCGACGATCGCATAGAGCACGGCTCCGGGGCCGCAGCGCAGAAGATCGGGCCGCCGCTCGGTCCGCACGCGGACGTCGTGCAGCGCAGTCTCACCGTGGCGCACGGTGATGATGAACCCGTCGCCGATGAAGAGGAGGATCTCACCGAACTCGACCGCTTCCTCGGCGTCCAGGTAGCGCGCGGTCTTCAGGACGAAGAAGAGCGAATCTCCGTAGGCCTCGAGCTTCGGCCGCTGGTGGGCCTTGATCGCGTCCTCGACCGCCAGCTCGTGCAGGTCGAACTCACGGCGCACGGAGTCGAACTCCTCCGCCGAGGGCTCGTGGAGGCCGATCCACACGAAAGAGTCGTGACGCCGCGACGCATCGAACGCTTCCTCGAGCGCCAGACTTCCGGTCTGACGGTGCCCGTCCTGGTAGACGGCGCAGTCGACGATCACGCCGCGATTATCGCGGCTAGCGAGGCAGGCGCAGGCCGAGGCGACGCGGCATCGCGGCGACGAAAGCGGTCGCCCGCCCGGGCTCCCGACCTTCGTCCTCGGCCGCATCTTTCGCGAGCAAGGCGCGCCTGATGAGCGAGCCGCCGACGTAGCGGAAGGGCTCCGGCGGAAAGAGCTTGCGTCGCGGCTCGACGATCGCGAGCGCGGTTCGCTCGTCTCTTCGGTCGAGCGCGAGCCGGGAGAGGATCTCGCCGCCGAGGTAGGTCGGCCCGACGCCGTTCCCGGTGAAGCCGAAACCGTGATGGACGCGGCCGCGGCTGCCGAAGATCGGGTAGTGCGTGGGGGAGACGTCGATCGGCCCGCCCCACGCGTGCGTCACGCGGCGGCCGCGAACCTGGGGGAAGAAGCGGTCGAGTGACTCGCGAGTGCGCGCGGATGACCCGCGCGTCGACTTCCTGCCGTCGGGAAACCCGCCCGTCGAAGCCCATTGTGCCGCCGCCCCAGCCGAAGGCGATCCTGCCGTCATTCGTGGTGCGCATGTAGTGGACGAGCGTCCGGCTGTCGACGACGGCCTCGCCTCCGGTCCAGCCGATCTGCTCGATCACCTCTGGGATGGGCTCCGTGAGCACGATGTGGCTCGACGCAGCCGCGAGCGAGAGGCGATAGCCGGCAAAGGACGAGGTTCTCGCGTTGACCGCCAGCACGGCGGCCCCGGCGCGGACACGACCGCTTCTGGTCTCGACGGCCCCGTCGTCGTCTAGATCCGTGACCTGGGTGCGCTCGTGGATGCGCGCGCCCCGCTCGAGCAGCTTCGCGCGGAGCCCGAGCGCGAGCCGCGCCGGGTGGACCGTCGCGTTCAGGCGGAAGCGGGCGCCGCCGAGGAAGAGGGCGGAGTCGCAGCGCGAGCGGACCTCCTCTGCCGTCATGTCCACGACCTCGTCGGGAGCGCCGAGCTCGCGAGCCGCGCGGACGACCGGCTCCCAGGAGTCGATCTGCGATTTCGTCGACGCGACGCGCAGCATCGGCGCGGCGCGGTACCAGGCATCGACTTCCTGCGCGTCACACCAGCTGCCGATCCCCCGCACCGCGTCCTCCGACGCCCGGCAGACAGCGAGCGCGGCAGGATCTCCCACGCGCTCGCGCAAGTGTCGCGGCATCGGGCCAGAGCGTCTCGCAGAACCCGCCGTTCCTCCCGCTCGGGCCATGCCCGCACACCTCGGCATCGAGAATCAGGACGTCGGCGTTCGGCTCCAAGTCGAGGAGGTGCCAGGCCGTCCAGAGACCGAGATAGCCGCCACCGACGATGACGACTCCGCGCGCGTCACCGTCGAGCGCGTGGAACGACGTTACCGGCCTCCTCGAGCCACCAGCCGTGGCGTGTGGCGCATGCAGGCCTGACCGGAGATTCACGGCGAGCCGGATGACGGCCACGACCGTCGCCGGCCTCCTCCGTCCAGCCACCAGCCGCGACGAGTGAGTGCGTCGCCCGGCTTGGTCGTGACCGCCCCCGGCGGCGCGTCAATCTCCGGCCAGGCATCTACGCCGGCGCCGCGGGTCGCCGCGCGAGCGCGAAGGCGAGCGCGATCAGCACCGCCGCTGCGAGAGGGACGAAGAGCGTCCAGAAGAGCGGGAACCCGCCCGCGGCCGCTCCGATCGAGACGAGCACGGCCGAGGTGGACGGGGACGTGCGATAGGCCCAGAGCCCGACGACGAGCAGCGCCGCGCCACCGAGCAGGAACCCGACCCAGAGGATCGTGTCTCGCGTCGATCCGACGTCGGCGAACATGCCGATCGCCCCCGCGATGCAGTAGATCGCGATCAGCACCAGCGCCAGGATCCGCCAGACGAGCCACGCGTGACCGTACGTCATCGCGGCGAGACCCTACGCAAAACGAGGGTGGCGGACGGGACTCGAACCCGCGACCACCGGGACCACAACCCGGGGCTCTACCAACTGAGCTACCGCCACCGCGGTCAGATCAGGATAGCCGCGGGCTTGCACGCGTTCGGCTTCTACCTGTGGACAAATCGGCGCTGAATTTTCACGCTTACAGGGACAGGCTCTGTAAAGAACGCCGCGGGCGCAAATTGCGAGGACTTTCGTTCGAACGGCCGCGTGGCTAGACGAGGCGGCGTTCCAGGTACGCCGCCAGCCGGGTCAGCGGGAACGAGATGAGGAAGAAGATCACCATCACGGCTCCGTAGATCTGGATTGCGTGGTTCTGCCCCTCGAACGTGAGCCGCTCGACCTGGCGCTCGCTCGCCTCGAGCAGCTCGGGCGCCCCGATGACCTGCGCGATCGTCGTGTTCTGGATGATGTTCACGAGCAGGCCGACCATCGGCGGCAGCAGGCGTCGCAACGCCTGCGGAAGGATCACGTACGTGTGCCGCCCGATCCAGCCGAACCCGAGAGCGGCGGCGGCCTCGTGCTGCTCGCGCGGGATCGATGCGACGGCTCCCCGCGTCGGCTTCTGCGACCTGCGCCGACCCCCATAGCGTGAGCCCGACGGCGGCGGCGATGAGCGGGTCGTCGATGCGCAGCTGCTGGCTCAGCGACGGGAGCAGGAAGAAGATCATGAAGATCGTGACGAGGATCGGGAGCCCGCGCCAGACCTCGATGTAGAGCCGGATCAGCGCCTGCCCCGGGAGGAACTTAATCGTCAGCAGCGTCCCGAGCAGGATCCCGATAACGCGCGCTTCCGACGAGCGCCATCGCGGAGATCTTCAGCGTGTTCACGAGGCCGGTGCGGAAGACGTACTCGGCGACCGGCTGCACCCAGTCCGGAAGGCTCATCGCGCGTCCTCCGGGAGAGCGAGCCGCGACTCGAGAAGCCGGATGAGCGCGGACATCGTCCACACGACGACGAGGTAGCCGACGGCGAGGGCGGCGAACGTCTCGGTGGTCTGGAGCGTCAGGGCGTTGATCTGAAGCGCCGTCGTCGTGAACTCGGGATAGGCGATCACGTACATCAGCGAGGTGTTCTTGACGATGCTGATGTACGTGTTGATCGACGACGGGAGCGCGATCCGGCCGCCGATCGGGCAGGGTGACGTTCAGGAACGTCGCGAGCTGGCCGAACCCGAGCGCGAACCCCGCTTCGCGGTAGCGCACCGGCACGGCCTCGAAGCCCGCGCGGAAGTTCTCCGTGTTGAACGCTCCGCCCCAGATCATCACGGCGAGCCAGGCGACGGTGAACGCATCGAGCCTGATCCCGACCTGCGGGAGCGCGAAGTAGAGCATGAAGATCTGGACGAGGATCGGCGTGTTCCGGATCGCCTCGACGTAGATGCCGGCGAGCTGGCTCACGACCGGGACGCGGTGGGCACGCGCGGCGCCCAAGACGAGCCCGATGACGAGAGCGCCGGCGATACCGATCGCCGACGCCTCGAGCGTGCGCCGCATCCCGGCGAGTAGCTCGTCGGCGTTCTCCGTGAAGAAGCCCCAGTCCCAGGCGATGGCGAGCACGCCGGTCATCGACATGAGCGAACAGAGAGGAGCGGCCGCGCTAGGCGTGGCCGCTCCTCCGAGAGCTCGTGACAGCAGTGCCCGCTACGGGCACTGCGTCGTGACGTCTCCCTGCGTGTACGTGAAACGGTTGTTCGGCCTGAGGACGTTCTCGAGAACGCCGCGTAGTTCCGCGCCGGAACCTGGTCCTTCAGGATCTTGACGAAGGTGTCCCGCTTGCGCATGACCTCGAGGCGCGAGTCGATCCACGCCTTCAGGGCGGTGTTTCCCTGCTTGACCCCGATGCCGTACGGCAGCGGCAGGAACAGGTCGTTCGGTCAGCTTCAGCGTCCGGTCCTGCGTGGCGATACCGAGCAGGACGGTGTCGTCCCACATGAGCGCGTCCGCCCGGCCGTTCCGGAACTCGAGCAGCGCGTTCGTGAAGCTGTCCGTGGCCACGACCTTCGTGTCCTTGAAGCAGTTCTTGACCCAGCGGTCGTAGATCGATCCGGTCGTAGTCGCGATCGTCTTCCCGGCCAGCTGCGAGAGCGTACGAGTTGGGGGCGCTGTTCGCCACGAGCAGGCGACCCGTCGCCTTGTAGTACGCCCGCGAGAAGTCGATCCGCGTCTCGCGGTCGGCGGTGTAGGTGAAGGTCGCGATGACCATGTCGGCGCGGTCGCTCGTGAGCGCGGGCTCGCGAGCAGGAGTCGTGACGCACGGACATGTTCACGCGGTTCGGCTTGCCGAACGCGAAGCGCGAGAACCAGCGTGCGATCTCGACGTCGAAGCCCGCGTTCCGGCCGCGGACGTCGATGTACCCGAACGGCGGCGAGTCGCACTTGATCGCGATGTTGAAGCGGCCGCGGCTCTTGATGTTCGCGGGGAGAGGCGGAAGCGCCGGCTTCTTCTGCTCGACGCTGCTCGCGCCGGCCGGGCCCGCCTCACGGGCGGACGCAGCCGTCCCCCAAGCCGCGACGGCGACGCCTACCGTCACTACCGCGGCGATGACGACGAAGAGTCGTCTCATTCGGTGTCTCCTCCTTCTTCGATGGTGAGCTCTTCCAACGCGTGGTCGAGCGTGAGCGTCCTACGCAGGAACTGTCTCGTCCTCTCCTCTCGTGGGTTGTCCAGGACGTCCTTCGGATCACCCTGCTCGAGGATCTTGCCATCGTCCATGAAGACGACGCGGTCGCCGACCTCGCGGGCGAACTGCATCTCGTGCGTGACGATGAGCATCGTCATCCCCTCCCGCGCGAGATTTCGCATGACGACGAGCACCTCGCCGACGAGCTCGGGGTCGAGCGCCGAGGTCACCTCGTCGAAGAGCATGACGTGCGGCTGCATCATCAGCGCCCGCGCGATCGCGACCCGCTGCTGCTGGCCGCCCGAGAGCTGATGGGGGTGCTGATCGGCCTTCTCCTCGAGGCCCGACGCTCGCGAGCAGCTCACGACCTCGTCGCTCGGCTTCCCGGCGGGGCATCTTGCGGATGCGTCGGGCGGCGAGCGTCAGATTGTCGATCGCCGTCAGGTGCGGGAAGAGGTTGAACTGCTGGAAGACGATGCCGATTCGCTGACGGATCTCCGACACCTTGGCGCCTCTCGCGGTGATCTCCTCGCCCTCGAGAAAGACACGGCCGGCCTGGATCGGCTCGAGGAGGTTCACGCAGCGTAGGAGGGTGCTCTTCCCGCTTCCGCTCGCGCCGATGATCACGAGGACCTCGCCGAGATCGACGCTGAGATCGATCCCGTCCAGGACGAGGTTGTCGCCGAAGCTCTTGCGAACGCCCTCGAGCTGGACCATGGGCGTGCCGTTCGTGTCTGCCGTCGGCCGCAGCGAGTGTCCCCCCGTTGCTCAACCGAGAGATCAAACGCACAGTCGGGCCTTCAAGTCAAGCAATTTGACTCGGGCGTACGCGCGCCGTACCCTGCCTGAGTCAGTCGTCGAGCGAGAGGAGGCATGCACATGAAAGTCCATAGCTGCATCTCCCTCCGGCTCGCTGCCGTCCTCTAACAAGCTCTTCCTCGGACGCCGCGAGCCGCGGCCTGGTTCACCCACCGAGCGAAGGAGCTTCACGTTGTCCGATGGAACCCTGGCCGCTCTCGGCTGGACCGACGAGCACGAGGCGGCCTTCGAGATTCACGCCGAGCGGGGCTTCGAGCCCGCTCGGGTCGTCGCGGAGCACCGCGGCGGATACCTCGTGCGCGGTGAGCGAGACGAGCGGCTGGCGCAGGCCCGTGGACGCCTCCGCGACAACGAGATCTGGGGCTCGATGCCCGCGGTCGGCGACTGGGTCGCCGTCTGTGACGCCCCCGGTGGGCGCTATGCGATCGAGGCATTCCTGCCACGGCAGTCGAAGGTCTCCCGCAAGACGCCATGGCTCAAGTCCGAGGAGCACATCCTGGTCGCGAACGTCGACACCGTTCTCCTCGTCAGCGGTCTCGACAACGACTTCAACCCGCGTCGCCTCGAGCGCTACCTCGTGGCCGCCTGGGATTCGGGCGCAGACCCCGTCGTCGTGCTGACGAAGCTCGACGTCTGCGACGACTTCGAGAAGCTGGCCGAGGCCGAGTCGGTCGCGATCGGCGTCCCGGTGCTCGCGGTCTCGAACGTGACGGGCGAGGGGATCGACGCCGTCCAGGAGCTCCTCCGGCCCGCCCGGACGTTCGTCCTTCTCGGATCCTCCGGCGCCGGCAAGTCGACGCTCGTCAACCGCCTGGCCGGTCGAAGGCTGATGCCGACCGGTGACCTTCGCCGTGACGGCCGAGGACGTCACACGACGCGGCATCGCCAGCTCCTCGTGCTCCCCGGCGGGGCGTTGCTCGTCGACACGCCCGGCCTGCGCGAGCTGCAGGTCTGGGAAGGCGATGTCGACAGCGCGTTCTCGGACATCGCCGACCTCGCGACGCAGTGCCGGTTCAACGACTGCGCACACTCGAGCGAGCCCGGCTGTGCGGTGCAGGAAGCCTTGGAGAGCGGTGCTCTCGATCCGGAGCGCTACAAGAGCTACCGCAAGCTCGAGCGAGAGCTCCGCGCGATCGAGATGCGCTCGAGCTCGCGTCTACGGCGCGAGGCGAAGCAGCGCTGGCGGCAGCGGGCGCGCGAGAGCCGTGCCGCCAGGCGCTACGGCGAGAGGACGTAGAAACCGGGGTCTGGCTTGAGCCAGACCCCGGTTTCGTCGGCGCGCTACTTCTTGAGCTGCGTGATCCAGTAGTCGGTCGTAGGCGTCGGGGTCGTGCCGAAGCGGGCGTTCACCGCGTAGAGCCTCGATCCGTGCAGCGCCAGCGTCGTCGGGATGTCGAAGTCGAACGGCGGCTTACCGGATCGGCGAACAACGCGGCCCGACTGCAGATTCGCTGTGAGTGCGATCTTTGCGACGACGTTCAACTGGTTCTGCGCGACGTAGAGCGTCTTTCCGTCCAGCAGGATGCCGTCGCCGTTCGGCACCCCTCCCGGAACCACGATCGCCTTTGCGACCCCCGCGGGCGTGACCGTGAAGAGCCTGCCGGTGCCCGACTGCACGATGACGAGTTTCTTCCCGTTGGCGGTTGCGTCGATGCCGTTGACGTTGAAGCCGGTTTGCTGCGCGTAGTCGCCTCCCAGTTGCACCACCTGGAAGGACGTCGGTGCGCCGGGTCGTCCACCGGCCCCGAGCGGCACGCGATAGAGGACCGGCTTGAACGAGTCGGTGAACCAGGCGGCGCTCTTCGTCACGACGACGTCGTTGATGAAGCTGTCGCCGGTCGTAACGAACTGGAAGGTGGCGAGGTTCTGACCAGTTCGTCGCGTCGTAGACGAAGGCATTGCCGTTTCGGCCACCCGCGACGAAGAGCCGGCCGCGATCTTCCTTCATCCCCACCGCGATGCGACCTGTTTGCGGCTGGACGAGCAGCGCCCCTTGCCCGGTGCGCAAGCTTCCGCTGTAAACGGCCCCGTTTGCGAGTGACCCGGTGAAGAAGCGCTGACCCGACGTCGCGATTCCCTCTGGCTGGAAGCCGTCGGGAAGGTCGATGCGCTTCGGGAAAGCCTGGTCCGTCGCGGCGCTCGCCGACGCGACCAGAACCGTGGCGACTGCCGTGCAGAGCGCGAGTAGCTTCGTCATCTGGAGTTCCCCCTCCGTCCGATTGACTGCTGCCAACGGTAACTACCCGCTGACAACGCTCGTCGGATTTCAAGATGCCGGTCGGGTCCGTCTCCTCGTAGGAGCGCGTCTTCATCTCCTCGATCCGGTTGACGATCTGCTCGTGGGTCAGTGTCCACGGGTTCAAGTCGAGGCGTGCCGCCAGCGTCCGGCGCTGGTTCGGAGTCAGGGTCAAGGTCATCGGTCCTCCTCTTTTGTGACGAGCGCAGCCAAGTCGGCCACCCGAAATCTCCGATGCCCGCCCTCGCTCAGCCGCACTACGCGAAGAGCACCTGCTGCGACCAGGCGATCAAGTTGCCGCCGCGAGACGGCAAGCGCCTCGCAGGTCTCCCGACTGCGCAGGAGCCTCACCTCGTCGAGCGTGTCAGTGGACATCTACTCCGTGGTATCGCGCCGCGAACGCTGCCGAACGACGTCGAGTTACTCTGGTGGCATGAAGCCCAAGGACGCTCTCCGGGTGCTCGATCACTTCGATCACGCGCTCGCGGTCCCAGACGTACTCGACGCCGGCAAGGACGTGCCGTCCGAGGTCACGCCCGAGCACTGGGAGAAGCTCTTCGGTCGCCAGGCCAAGCGATGAGCGCACCCGCCGGGAAGAAGCTCTCCGACCTCGCGTTCGGGTGAGAAGAAGGTGCGGGTCGCGGTGGTCGCCATCGCCCTCCTGGCCTCCCTCGCGGTGATCGTCGTGCCCGGAATGCAGTGGGAGGTGCTCGTGCTCTCGGGCGTACTCGTCGCGTGGGCAACGCTTACGCACCTGACGGCCGAGTGAGCGCGAACCCAGCCGCGCCGGTGATGGGACGCCCCGAATCCGAACAAGCCTTCGGGGCGTCCAATCCGTACTTCGTCAGGTGCGGACGGCTGGGCCGTCCCGCCGACTAACGATCAGTCGATAGACCGCGAGCAAGATGATCGAGCCGACGATCGCCGTCAGCCAGGTCGAAATGTCGAAGAACTCGTCGAGCGGATCGGCATCAAACAGAGCACCGGCGATGAAGCCGCCGAGCAACGCGCCGACAATCCCAATGATCGTCGTCACGATCCAACCGCCGGGATCGTTTCCCGGCATGAGCGCCTTGGCGATAGCCCCGGCGATCGCACCGAGAATGATGAACGCGATGATTCCCATTCCATCCCTTTCGTTTGAGGGGATGAGATGTTCCCTATGCAGAAGCGACCGAAACCACCACCCCTGCGATTTTGTGCTGAGCGCTTTTCTCCTTCGGCCAGCGAGACAGCATCGGGTCGGGAAGCCGCAGAGAGAAAACGTATTACGAGCTCGCGAGCCACCTTCGTATCGAGGAGCGCGAGCTCTAGGCGGGCGGCATCCCGACGTCAGCGACGAGGAAGACGGAGCTTGCTGCGAATCGACGCGTCCAGTACTCCGTACGAACCAGCCGACGAGCGTGTATCGCCACTTCGACACAACGGCGAGTGTCTCACCAGGAAGTAGACCGGAATAAGGCGACGCAACACGGCGGGTGCATATCGCAGCTACGCTGGATGAGCGCATTGGTTGTCTTTGAAGCCGTCGAGGCTTCGTACTTTGCTCTTCGACTGTCGCATCGACCTGAGCGCAGCAGGGAGTTCGTTCGGACCCTCTGTCCTTGCTAGGAACGAAGGAGCATCAGGAGATGCGCAAGCTTTTCCAAATCGGTGGCCTCGTTGCCTCGGCTGTGTTGATCGTGTTTGGCACCGCCGCGATCGTCATGGGCGTCGACGGGCGCTCGACCGTACGCGACAGCCTCAAGCAGGAGCAGATCGTGTTTGGTTCTGCCGACGACCCTGCAATCGCAAAGCACGCCTCCCAGTGGGCCGACCAGCAAGTCACCACCGGGAACCAGGCTCGAGCCTTCGCAGAAGTCATCCACGAGCACGCGCTCGCGGGTTCCGGGGGGCTGACCTACGCACAGCTCGGGCGCTACGTCTCCGCGGCCGATCCTGACAACCCTGCCGGCACGAGCGACGAAACGGCAGCCCTCAAGGACGAGAAGGGCGTGCCAGTCGCGAACTCGGCTCGCAACACCTGGATCACAGCGACGGCCCTGTCCACGGCGTTGAACATGAGCTACATGGCCGAGCAGATGGCCCTCTTCGCGCTAATTGTCGGCATCGCCCTGTTGCTGACTGGACTCGGCCTCGGAATCCTGACCATCGGTGGCGCACTTCGAGGCGCTGAGCCCGCTTCGAAGCCGTCCGAAAGTCGCACCTACGAAGCCCATCGTTTCCCCAGTGGCTCCGACCGTCTAGAAGAGCTGTCGTGCCAGCGGGGTGGGCTGCCTTCGGGCCCCCACCACCCGACCCCCGCTCCCGACGGGGCCGGGGTCGGCTCGGCCACGAGCATCCACACGAAGGAGGTCTTTCATGGCTGTCGTCTACATCACGGAATTTGCATACAAGGACTTGTCGACGACCAACTACGACTGGGCCAAGGAACAGATAGGTGACGACCCGGTTGACGGTCTGATCGTCCACACGGCTGGCTTCGATGAGGACGCGAAGGTCTTCCGGATCATGGACGTCTGGGAGTCGTATGAGCAGGCGGACCGTTTCGTTCAGGAACGCGTCCGGCCACTGGCGGACCAGGGCGTCGAGGCGCTTCCGGATCCCGACAACGCGATACCGCCCACGCGCGAGACGATCTACGAGCTTCACGACGTGAGAGTCCCGAGCGCGATGGTCTCCGCGCGATCCACCGCGTAGTCGCCGGAAGTGGGAGTGGGTCGCCGCGACGGGCCAGATCGCCACCGGCGACCCCCCAGAATTTCCCCCCGGCCGCGACGCTCACTCCGGATCCCCACCGTTGTGTGACGAGATCCTCGGCACGAACGGCGCACGACCCCCGAACCTTCGCTCGAGGGGGCTGCAGTACTTCGAGCCGGGGCTCCCCGAAGGCCAAGCCGGCGGCAATGCGGCGGTCGCTTGGTGCGCTATCTCAGCGAGGGCATGCCGAATCTCCTAGACGTTGCGAAGGTGACCGCGATTCTCGCGGAGCTCGAGTCCAACGTGGGTGAGCTGAACCTAGACCGCAAGCTCGAGCTCGACGCTCGTGCTTCCGAGCGATCGCTTCGTGCGCGGCGTCGCGCCGCCAGTAGTTCGGGTTCTTGATCTTCACCCATCCGCGAGCGCCAGCGCGGTGGCAGAGAAAAAGGACGCGGGTCATTCGGATTTGCTCGTGTCCTCCCGAGGCGCCTCCGGTCGGGGCTCGTCGGCTGCGCGTTCGGCCGCATAGCGCTCTTCGTACTCATGCTCCCGCTCCGTCTTCCCGCGCTCCCGCTCAGCAACGCGTTCTGCGTCCTGATGTCCCCGTTCGGCCTGTTTGCGCTCACGCTCACGCCCACGCTCGTACTCGCGGTAGCTGTCATCGCCTGTTGACCGCCAATTCTTGCGAACGAAGTCGCGGACTTTCCTCAGTTTGTCCAACATACCCACAGTCGCTCCTCAGTGGGACGACGGATAAGAAGTCGCGAGGGAAGACGTGTCGCCCGCCTCAGGGCTGCGAAGCGAGCCACGGATCAAGTTCGCTCCTATCTCCACCGGCCGCAGCCCCAAAGCGGCCCAGACGGAGTCCGGCAGCAGTAGAGACGCGTCGACGTGGGCGGCCGCGCTTGCGCCGGCGATCGCGTCGTCTTGCTGGCTTTTGAGAGATCATCGGCGGGCGAGCCGCCGACCGCTCTCCGTATCGGGCGGGGTGTAGTTGAGCTCGTAGTGGTGATAGAGGTTGGACTCATCCGCCTGCGAAAGTTCATCGCCCTCGGTCGCGATGTTGGGGGCGTCCTTGACCTGCTCCTTGGAGACCGGGACCTGCAGGTTGTTGGGGCCGATGGTGACCCCGGCCAGCGGTACGAACGTCAAGTGGCGACCGATGAAGCCCTCCTTGACGGTGCCGAACGCGGGCTCGTCCGTCTCGACGTCGACGTAGACGTCTTCGAGCTTGCCTATCTTTTCGCCGTCGCGGTCGACCAGCTGCTTGCCGTGCCACTCAGCGATGTTCCGATGCGTGACCATCTCTGCCTCGACCTCCTTACTTAGGGAAACTTATACCCAGTGATCCCGCCTGGAACCGGTATGGCGCGTCCACGGAATGTGGATCCCGAGACTTCAAGCCGCGGGGCCTGATCACTGCAGCGGAGGCAAGCCTGATCCTTCTCGTATAGATGAATGGGCGCCGCTCTGTGCGAATCGCGAAGTCGAGGCCGAGTTCTCCGTCGAGCACGAGGCTGTGCGGAAGGGAGCGGAGCTCGGGCAGCACGTCATGTTCCAGCCGCGGCGACTTGTGAACACGCAGTCCCTCCTCCGTCGAGACGATCGCCCGGAAGCCGTCCCACTTGAGCTCGTACGACCAGCTCGGCCCCATCGGGAGGGCCGGCGCGGGAGAGCATCGGGTTGGGCAGCCGCAGAACGGTCGGAATCTATCGGTGCTCGTTCTCGCGGTTCACCGGCTTGTGGCCCCCTGCGTGGCCCCATCGCCCCCGAAGCGGATGCCGATGACCCGCAAACCCGCACTACGCCTAGGTGGCCCCGGGAGGAGTCGAACCTCCGCACACAGATTCGAAGTCTGTTGCTCTATCCACTGAGCTACGGGGCCCTGCGGACCCACGGTAGCGGCCTGCGCGGTTACGCGGAACGCTCGGCGCGGAAGCCGTCTCGGACGTGAGCCGCGAGCGCGGCGACGACAGCCGGGTCGAACTGCGTGCCTGCGAAGCGCTCGAGCTCCGCGAGCGCTTCCTCGGTCGAGAGCGCTGCGCGGTACGGGCGAGCGGCCGTCATCGCGGTGAAGGCGTCGCACGCGGCGATGATTCGAGCGGAGACGGGAATGTCGGGCCCGGCCAGGCTGTCCGGGTATCCCGCGCCGTCCCAGCGCTCATGAGTCGAGCGGACGATCGTCGCGACGTTACGGAACGCGGGAGACGCGCGCAAGATGCGCTCGCCGACCAGCGGGTGCTGGCGGACGAACGCCCACTCCCGCTCGTCCAGCGGCCCGGCCTTGTGCAGGATCTCGTCCGGTACGGCGAGCTTGCCGAGGTCGTGGAGCTGTGCGGCGCGCACGAGCTCGTCGATCTCGTCCCGTCGGAGCCCGAGCTCGTGGGCGATCTCGACGGCGAGCGAGCCGACGCTGTCCAGGTGCAGGGGGAGGTCGGGATCCCGCAGCGAGAGCGCCTCGAGAAGGGCATCCATCGTGCGGTCGGTCTCCATGCGCCGCGAGTGCTTCTGCGCGTACAGCCGCTCGTCGGCGATGTGCAGTGCCTGGCTGGCATCGGTGGCCTCGTCCGGGAGCAGGACCGCGCCGAAGGAGCTGCCGATCGCGAAGCCTTCTCCCTGCTCCGAGAGCGCGGTGCACGCGCGGTCGATCATCGGCTCGGCCTCGCCGTCGCGCACCCGGACGATGAGACAGAACTCGTCGCCCCCTAGTCGATATGCGCCACGTTCTGCCCCGGGGACGGCGGAGAGCTTCGAGCCCAGGCGGGCGAGCAACGCGTCCCCGGCCGGGTGCCCGAACGTGTCGTTGTACCCCTTGAACCCGTCGAGGTCGAAGATCATGAGAAGGGTCGGGTCGACCCTCGGCTCCTCGAGCAGGCGCTCGAGGTCGAGCAGCAGCTTCCTGCGATTGCCGAGACCCGTCAGCGCATCGGTGATCGACTCCTCGCGGGTCAGCTCGAAGAGCCGGCGGTTCTCGCGGAACGTGACGCCGAGGCGGACGACGACCGCGAGCAGCGTTGCGGCCGCGAGGCCGACCGCGAGCACGTTGACCCGCTCGAAGTGGTCGTACACGAGAACACCGATTGCGAGCAGGGCGCACGTGGCTGGAACTGCGAGCAGCGGCTTGCCCTCGATCTCGAGCTCCGCGCTGCTCCGGTCGGCGGCCCACGCCGACGATGCGATGAGGATGAGCGCGACCGGCCAGAAGATGTCGATCCACGATCCCTCGACGTACGTGCCGGCGGCGGATTGGAAGAGGTAGACGGCGTCGGCGAAGGCTGTAGCGAGCACGCCGAGGCCGAGCAGGAGCCAGCGCCGGCCCGGGCTGCCAGCGCGTGAGCGAGAAGACACCGAAGACCGCGGAGAGCAGCAGCAGGTCGCCGAGCGGGTAGGCGAGATTCGTCGCCACGGTCGAGGTCGAGCCTTCGGTGCTCCGGAGCACGAGCTCGACGAGCACGGCGGCACCCAGCGCGGCCGCCGCGAGCGACGCGGTCAAGCCGTCGAGCCAGAGCGTCCCGCCGATCGAGCGCGTCCGCGCGCGGAGCAGCGCGACCATCCCGAGATACATGAGCGGATAGAAGCCGAGGTAGCCCAGGTCGGCGAGCGAGGGATACGTCTCGGGATGAACCGCGACGTACCAGATCTCGCCGAACGTCCAGCTGACCGTGGCCGCCGTGAACGCCGTCCAGGCTGGGCGCTCGCGGGGGACGAGGACCGCTCGCGAGCTCCGACGATGACGCAGGCCAGGATCATCAAGCCGTTGTAGAACCACGTGGTGAAGAACGTCTCCACCTGGCCACCTGGCAGATGCGAGGAGGACGGCGACGGCGAACGTCGCCACGCCGGCGATCGAAGCCGCGCGCGAAAGCGTGATCCACCCTGGATGTGACATTCCAGGAGTGAGATCGGCTTGCTAGCTCGCGACGCTTGAGCGATACGCGGCGGCGTCGCCGTCTCGGGCGCTGTGGAGCGTCTCGAAGAGTCTCTCGGACCGAGCCGGAATGGCCCTTCATCCAGGCGCAGACGGCCACCACGCCGTAGAACCCGAGCCTCGGCGTCATCGAGCAGCAGCCGGGACAGCGGCAAGCCGCCGGCGCGGCCTGGTTCAGCTCGTCAGCGTAGATTCGGGGCACCCAGCGAGGGCCGCCCCAGCGCAGGTCGAACGCGAACGAGCGGACGACGTGCGCCCAGAGCAGCCAGGCCGTCCAGCGGGCGACGCCGTAGAAGAACGACGCGCGATAGAGCGCGACCAGCGTCGTCTCCGAGAGATAGCGGCCGGCCCAGCGCCAGAACGGGTCGGCGGCCATGACCGTCGTCCGGAAGTAGCCGCGCGTGAGGACTCTCCAGCTCAGGATCGCCCAGACGACGAACACCCCGTCCCAGACGAACCCGAGCCCGCTGAAGTACGCGCCGGCGTCGACGTAGCGTCCGGTCTGGCCCGCGTACGCCCAAGCCCCGACGGAGAAGAGGTGGTCGGTGAAGGGGAAGAGGAGCATCGACCCGACCGTGTCGCCGGTGTCGGTGAGCGCGTGCGCCCACTGGCCGATCACGAAGCTGTAGGCCACGACCGTGTTCCTCCAGACGAGGTAGAGGAGCAGGCCGACCAGCACGCCGAACATGAGCGAGTGGGTGAATCCCGCGCCCGGCCAGCCGCGATGGAACTGCGCCGGGACGTCCGCCTTGAGCTCGACGCCGACCAGCGTGATCCCGTAGACGAACCACTTCGAGAGCAGGTCGGGCGCGTACGAGCCGACGAGGAGCGGCACGAAGGCGACGCGTTTTCCCAGGTGCTTCTGGACGACGTACGGCTCGAGGTCGTGCGCCGCCCAGCTCATCTGCGGGCGATGCGCACGAGTGCCGGCAGCAGAACGACGCAGAGGAGCAGGTAGCCCGCGGCGACGATCCAGGAGAAGAGGAACTCGGGGAACGCGACGCCGATTGCGACGTAGACCACTCCCGCCGCGACGTACAGGGCGAGCTCGCGCCCACCGCCGGCGAGCGCCTCACGAAGGCCGGAAGGCGAGCCGTCGGGCCGCACGGCGCGCAGTATGACCGCTGACTGAACGAAGGGCAGGATGACAACCGGTCGACTTCACACCCCGAGGAGTCCGAGTTTCGGGCTCCCCATGAAGGGGTCTTTGGTTTTCGCGCGACCGGAAGCTCGCGGTAGCGAGTTTCCGGTCTGGCGGAACAGCCCGCTCCGTCCGACGCGGGACCTACCCTCGCGGTCCATGACCCTTGGAATCGTGGTGTTCGGCGCCGCGTTCCTGGTCGGGCTCGGGCTCGGCACCTACACCCGCCGGCCCCTCTCGACCGCCTTCCTCGTCCTCGGCAGCTTCAGTGCGTTGCTCGTGCTGTCGGCGACGGGGGAGGTGCTGAGCGCGGCAGCCGTGCTGACGATCGTCTTCCTCCTCGGCCTCGTCGCCGAGACGATGCGGGAGACGGTCGGACTGCTCGTCGGCCGCTACTAGAAGCGCGCCGCCGGTCTGGCGCCCGAGCGGTGCCTATCCTCAGGGACCCCGCGGGCAAAGCAAGTCACTTGCCTCGTACACGACGCCAGATCGATTTCCGGTCTTGTGTGCTATGCGGGCGGAGGGACTCGAACCCTCATGCTCTCTCGAGCACCGGCTCCTAAAGCCGGCGTGTATCCCAATTCCACCACACCCGCATGCCTCGAAACAGTCTACGGTCCGAAGTGCCTGTCGGCCCTGTGCGCTGCCTCGCTGCTGCTAGCGCTGCGATCAGTCGAAGCGGTTCAGACGCAGGAAGCCGATGTCGTGCCGCGTCTCGTCCTCGAGCGCGAGGTCGGCGAGGATCTCGCCGACGACCGAGCAGAACTTGAACCCGTGCCCCGAGAACCCGGCGCCGAAGACGGCGAGCTCGGTGTCGGGGTGCCGGTCGATCAGGAAGTGCTCGTCGGGGGAGAGCTCGAACAGGCACGTCTTCACGTCCAGCGTCCGGCCTGCTCCCTGCGGGAAGTAGCGCTCGACGAACCGACGCACCGGAACCTCGTCCTCAGGAGTCGGCTCGCGCGAGATCGCGTCGGGCGCGGCGCGCTCGCCGTCATGGTCGTAGAAGCCGACCTTGAAGCCGGGGACGCCGAACACCGGGAAGCCGTACAGATGCCCTTCCTCGAGCGCGACGTTGAAGACCGGAAACCGCTCGGGCGCGAAGAGATCGGGCTCGAGCGGGTCGAGCCACGTCAGGACCTGCCGCTGCGGGGACACGAGCCCGGCGGGAAGTCGTGCGACGTCCTGCGACCACGCGCCGGCGGTCAGCACGAGACGTTCCGTCTCCACCTCGCCCCCTTCGGTGCGAACGCGCACGCCGCTCTCCAGCGCATCCCACTCGAGCACGCGCTCGCCCGTCCGCACCACCGCGCCGTGCGCGAGCGCCGCGTTCACGTGCGCGACGATGCAGCGCTCGGGCAGGACGAAGCCGCCTTCGGGCTGGTACACGAGTTGCAAATCGGGCGGCAGTCGGTAGGCAGGGAACCGCCGGCCGATCTCGGCTCCGTCGAGCGCCTCGTGGGGCAGGTCGTGCTCGTGACATGAGCGCAGCGCCCCCTCGAAGATCCGTGGCCCACCTTCGACTGCGCCGGTGACGTGCAGCAGCTGCTCGCCGGCCTCACGCTCGAGCTCCCGCCAGAGCTCGTATGCCCGCTGGACGAGGGGGACGTACGAGGGGTGCTCGAAGTACGCGAGCCGGATGATGCGCGTGATCCCGTGCGAGGAGCCGAGCTCGTGGGGGATCTCGAACTGCTCGATACCGAGCACGCGCTTGCCACGGCGGGCGAGGTGGTAGAGCGCCGCGCTCCCCATGCCGCCGACTCCGACGACGACGACGTCGTATCGCTCCATCCAGCCTGACCCTAGCCCAGGCTGGTTGAATGGCCTCGTGTCCACGCAGGTGCAAGAGCTCGGCGAGAACCGCGTTCGCCTGACGGTCGAGGTCTCTCCCGACCAGGTGAAGCACGCCGTCGAGCACGCGATCTCCGACCTTGCCGAGAGCGTGAAGATCCCGGGGTTCCGGCAAGGGAAGATTCCCCAGCAGGTTCTCGTCTCCCGGCTCGGGAAGGACCGGATCTACCGCGAGGCGGTCGACAGTCACATCGGCGGCTGGTTCTGGGGCGCCGCCAGCCGAAGCCGCGTGCGACCGGTCGCCGAGCCCGAGTACGACTTCGAGCTCCCGAGCACCGCCGACGACGGCTGGAGCTTCGCCGCCACGGTGGAGGTGCAGCCGCTTCCCGACATCGTCGACTGGAAGACCCTCGAGGTTCCCCGCGTGCAGGCCGACGTGCCGAGCGAGGCGATCGACGCCGAGCTCGAGGTGCTTGCGTGAATCCGTCGCCGAGCTCGCCCCCGCGAACGGCCGCCCAGCCCGCGAAGGCGACACGCTGGTCGTCGACCTCGTCGATCCGGGCGGCGAGGCGCAGCGCGACACGGTCGTCGAGCTCGGAGCCGGCCGGCTCACGGGCGAGCTCGAGGCCGCGCTGGTCGGCGCCTCGGCGGGCGAGACGAAGGATGTCTCCTTCGCGCGTGGCGACGGCACGACCGGGACCGTCGAGGTCACCGTCCGCGAGGTGCAGGAGAAGACTCTGCCGCCGCTCGACGACGAGCTTGCGCGCGCGGCCAGCGAGTTCGACACCCTCGCCGAGCTACGCGGGAGCATCGAGGAGACGCTGCGCGCCCAGCTCGACGCCGAGATCGACGCCACGTACCGCGTCGCCGCGATCGACACGCTGGTCGAGGCGTCGAAGGTGCAGCCCGCCGTCGCGCTCGTGCAGTCGCGCGCGACCGACCTGCTCACCGGCTTCGTCCGCTCGCTCGAGCGCCGCGGCGTCTCGCTCGAGACCTACCTCGCTGCGAGCGGCACGCCCGCGGAGGAGATCCAGCGCCAGTTCGTGCTCGAGGCCGCGGTCTCCATCGCGCGCGAGCTCGCGCTCGAGGCGCTCGCCGAGCGCGCGGGAATCGAGGTGTCGGACGACGAGATCAGGAGCTACCTGCGCGAGGAGGCGAGCGCGGCCGGCGAGGACGCGGACTCGCTCGTCGAGGACGTCTGGGCACACGGGCAGCAGGAGTCGATCCGCGAAGACCTGCGCCTCCGCGCCGCCCTCGACCGGCTGGCCGCGGACGTCACTCCGATCGCACCCGACCTCGCCGACGCGCGGGACAAGCTGTGGACGCCCGACAAGGAGAAGCCCGCGGGTGAGACGAAGTTGTGGACCCGGCAGCGATCCTGCTCGCAGGATCGCGATGAAAGAGAGAGTCATGAAGCACGAGATCACTGGAGTGCATCTAGCCGTTTCCCGACCGAAGGAGGAACGGCATGCCGCTGATTCCGATGGTGATCGAGCAGACCTCGCGCGGCGAGCGCTCGTTCGACATCTACTCGCGTCTGCTCAACGAGCGGATCATCTTTCTCGGCACGCCGATCGACGACCAGATCGCGAATCTCATCGTCGCCCAGCTCCTCCACCTGGAGTCGGAGGACCCGGACAAGGACATCTCGATCTACATCAACTCGCCCGGCGGAATCGTGTACGCGGGTCTCGCGATCTACGACACGATGCAGTACATCAAGTGCGACGTGCGGACGATCTGCGTCGGCATGGCGATGTCGATGGGCGCGACGATCCTCGCCGGAGGCACGCCCGGGAAGCGAAGCGCGCTGCCGCACTCGAAGATCCTCATCCACCAGGGATCGTCGGGCTTCCACGGCCAGCCGACCGAGATCGAGATTCAGGCGCGGGAGGTAATCAGCCTCAAGCGGCTAATGGAGGAGATCATGTCGAAGGACACCGGCCAGGACATCGAGAAGGTCGCCAAGGACATGGATCGCGACTTCTACATGACCGCTGAAGAGGCCAAGGAGTACGGGCTCATCGACCGCGTCATCGAGCACCACTGACGATGGTCGGGAACCTCGGCGCCACCTGTCTCGTGCACAGTTCCGAATCCGCGCTAGCGGACTCCGGTCTTGCACACAGGGTGCCAGAAGAGTAAAAGGAGATACGGGATGGCGCGGGCGAGCGAGGGTAACGAGCAGCTGCTATGCAGCTTTTGCGGCAAGAGCCAGCGCCAGGTCAAGAAGCTGATCGCCGGCCCGGGCGTCTACATCTGCGACGAGTGCATCGATCTCTGTAACGAGATCATCGACGAGGAGCTGACCGCTCCCGCGCAGCTCGATCTCGACAACCTCCCGAAGCCGCTCGACATCTACTCCGTCCTGAACGACTACGTCGTCTCGCAGGAGGAGTCGAAGCGCACGCTCGCGGTCGCGGTCTACAACCACTACAAGCGCGTGCGCATGGGCCTCGAGGACGCGGAGGTCGAGCTCCAGAAGTCGAACATCCTCCTTCTCGGGCCGACCGGCTGCGGCAAGACGCTCCTCGCCCAGACCCTCGCGCGGATCCTGAACGTCCCCTTCGCGATCGCCGATGCGACAGCGCTGACCGAGGCCGGCTACGTCGGCGAGGACGTCGAGAACATCCTCCTGAAGCTGATCCAGGCCGCGGACTTCGACATCAAGAAGGCCGAGACCGGGATCATCTACATCGACGAGGTCGACAAGATCGCGCGCAAGGCGGACAACCCGTCGATCACGCGCGACGTCTCCGGTGAGGGCGTCCAGCAGGCGCTCCTCAAGATTCTCGAGGGCACCGTCGCCTCGGTGCCGCCGCAGGGCGGACGCAAGCACCCGCACCAGGAATTCCTCTCGATCGACACGACGAACATCCTCTTCATCTGCGGCGGAGCGTTCGCGGGCCTGGACAAGATCGTCGAGCGCCGGATCGGTAAGAACACGGTCGGCTTCGGCGCCGACATTCGCTCGCGCAACTCGGAGGCGAGCGCTGAGCTCCTGACGCAGGTCATGCCGGAGGACCTGATGGCCTTCGGTCTCATCCCCGAGTTCGTCGGACGGCTCCCGGTCATCTCGGCCGTCCACCAGCTGACGAAGGAGGATCTCGTCGAGATCCTCACCGAGCCGAAGAACGCGCTCACGAAGCAGTACCAGCGCTTCTTCGGCTACGACACGATCGAGCTCGTCTTCACCGACGACGCGCTCTGGCAGATCGCCGACCACGCTCTCGTCCGCGAGACCGGCGCGCGCGGGCTGCGGTCGATCATCGAGCTCGCGCTCCTCGACGTCATGTTCGAGCTGCCTTCGCGCACCGACGTCACGAAGTGCGTGATCACGAAGGAGACGATCTCGAAGGGCCAGAAGCCGACGCTCGTCACGAGCGCCGAGGGCATCGACGACGAGCTCGAAGAGCTCGAAGAGCTCGCCGAAGAGTCCGCATAACCCGCTCGAGGTAGGTACGCGCGGCCCGCAATCTGGGCGTTGATCCGTATTGCGAAACGACGCAGGCACGATACGATCCTGCCGTGCCCAGATACCTGATCGAACGAACGTACACCGTCGATGTCGACACGCTGCCGACAGTGGCGACGCGGTCGAAGGCCATCGGCCACCATCGCTTCCCCGAGATCGTGTGGGAGCACAGCCACGTCGTCGTCACCGATGACGGGACACCGAAGTCGTACTGCGTGTACGACGCTCCGAGCGCGGAGATGGTCCGAGCGCACTCGCAAGCGCTCGGCGATCACGTCATCGAAGAGATCTACGAGATCGCGGGCGACGTGTCACCGGCCGACTTCCCGCTCATCGACGACCCGGTTGCAGCTGGCTAGATCTCCGGGCGCTTCACATCAGACTGAATGATGTGCGCGAGTGCCTGCGCCATGACGACCTGCCGAAGGCGGATCGACCTGCGCCGCGGCGCGTCGTCCTCGGGGACGAGCTCGAGCGCCTGCGTGTAGAGCGCGAGCGCGTGCTCCTGCGCCCAGCCACGGCCTGCCTGCTCCGCGGCTGCGACCAGGTGACTCACCGCCCTCTCGGCTTCGCCCGCTTCACCCCAGTGGTAGGCGAGCGCCTCCTCGGACTGGCGCATCTCGCCGGTCCGCTCCTCCAGGTAGCTCGCTACCGCGGCGTGTCGCTCGCGACGGGCAGCTCGCGGTAACCGCTCGTACGCGACGTCCCGGATCAATGCGTGCTTGAAGGCGAACTGCTGGTCTCCTCGGATCCGGGAGACTGGTTCTCGGCGGATCAGGTCCCGCTCCTCGAGCGATCCGAGCAAGGAGGAGAGGTTGTCGCGGGCGTAGATGCGCGAAAGCGCTCCCCGCCAGAACACGCGACCGACGACGGCCGCATCGACGAGCACGTTCCGCTCGTCCGGCGGGAGTGCGTCGAGGCGAGCGGAGACGATCGCGCGGATGCTGGTGGGAAGCGCCCCGGACTCAGCTGTCGACTTCTCCGCGAGCGAGGCAGCCAGCTCCTCGATGAAGAGGGGATTGCCCTCCGCCGTCTCGGCGACGGTCTCGGCTGGAGCATCGGGCGACTCGAATCGCTCGAGCAGCAACGTCGCGAGCTCGCGCGCATCGTCACCCGTCAGTCGATCGAGCGGCAGTGCCGTGTAGGCGGGAAGCCCGCCGGCCCAGCCAGGACGCTCGTTCAAGAGCTCGGGCCTGGCCAGCGAGAGGAAGAGCACCGGCACGTCGCGAACGCGGGCTGCGAGCGTCTCGAGCAAGTCGAGCAAGCTGGCGTTCGCCCAGTGGATGTCCTCGAACAGGAGCAACGTCGGCCCCTCTGCGCCCAGGGATTCCACGAGGACGCGCGCCGAGAAGAAGAGGGTCTCGCGGTCCGGGACCTCACCGTCGTCGCCGAGCCCGATGAGCAGCGCGAGGTGCGCGGCATGCTCGGCTGCTGCCTCTGCGCCGACGATCTCGGCGACTGCTGCGTCGAGCTTCGCGCGAGCCTCAGGGAGCTCGTCACTGTCATATGCCTGCGCGATCTGCTTCATGTGCTGCGCGAACGCGCCGTACGGGCTCGACGAGCCGTACGGCATCGACCGTCCCCGCAGCACTCGGACGTCCTGCGATCCCACGTACTCCATGAACTCGACGGACAGCCGCGACTTGCCGATTCCGGCCGGGCCGAAAACGGTGACCAGGTGCGGGCGACGCTCTGCGACGACGCGTTCCCAGACGCCCGTCAGGACCTCGAGCTGGCGCGCTGCGCCCGACCATCGGAACGCGGGTCAGCGGCCGCTCGCCTGCCGGCACTCCGGCGCGAATCGCGATCCAGGCGGGCACGGGCTCGGCCTTTCCCTTTGCCTTGACCGGCTCGAAACCGGGCTGGTACTCGATCACGTTGCGAGTGCTGAGGTACGTGTCCTCGCCGACGAGAACTGCTCCGACCGGCGCCGCGGCTTGAAGACGCGCGGCGGTGTTGACGACGTCGCCGGCAATCATCGCCTCGCCCTGGCCGATTTGCGCTTCGAGCTCGACGATCGCCTCACCGGTGTTGACGGCGACCCGCACCTCGAGCCCGTCCTCGCCCGCCCAGTCGCGGACCGCGAGCGCGGCGCGAACCGCGCGCTCGTGGTCGTCGCCGAAGGCTCGAGGCGCGCCGAAGACGCCCATGACGGCATCGCCGATGAACTTCTCGACTCGCCCGCCGAAGCGCTCGAGCTCCGCGCGCACACGCTCGTAGTAGGGCGTCAGGATCGCGCGGACGTCCTCGGGATCGAGCTTCTCGGAACGTGACGTGAACCCGACGAGGTCGACGAAGACGATCGAGACGACGCGACGTTCTTCCGGGGTTCGGCCGGGCTCGGCCAGCGGGGCGCCGCAGGCGTTGCAGAAGCTCGCGCCCTCGGGGTTCTCCTGTCCACAGCGTGCGCAGGTGAGCACGGAGTGGAACACTAGAGGCCTGTCGTAGAGTCCTCATTCGGAGGAGGTGCCGTGCTCGAGACGACGTTCGACTCGGAGCGTGCCGAGGCGTTCGCCGGACGCATGCTCGACCTGCTGAACGACGGCGCGCTCGCGGTGATGATCTCCGTCGGGCACCGCACCGGGCTCTTCGACGCGCTCGCCGAGCACGGCGAGACGACGAGCCAGGAGCTGGCCGATGCGGCGGGGCTCGACGAGCGGTACGTACGCGAGTGGCTCGGGGCGCTGACGGCGGGGCGCATCGTCGAATACGACCCGGAGAAGACGCTCTATCGCCTGCCCGCCGAGCACGCCGCCTGGCTGACGCGGGCCGCGTCTCCCGACAACCTCGCCGTCGAGGCGCAGTGGATCACCACCCTCTCGATGGTCGAGGACGACATCGTCGCCTGCTTCCGTTCAGGCGGAGGCGTGCCGTACGAGCGCTACTCCCGCTTCCACGAGGTCATGGCAGAGGAGAGCGCGCAAACCGTGCTCTCGGTGCTGTTCTCGCACATCCTCCCGCTCGTCCCTGGAATGGCCGACCGCCTCGAGCAGGGAGCGTCACTCCTCGACCTCGGCTGCGGCCGCGGGCGAGCGCTTCTCATGCTCGCGGAACGCTTCCCGAGGAGCAGCTTCCAGGGCTACGACCTGTCCGCGGACGCGATCGCGTACGCGACCGAGCAAGCGGCCGAGCGCGGGCTCGACAACGTCCGCTTCGAGCAGCGCGACCTCAGCACGTTCGACGTCGATGCAGAGCCCGAAGCCTTCGCGTACGTGACGACGTTCGACGCGGTACACGACCAGGCGCGCCCGCTCGCGCTCCTGAAGGGCATTCGGCGGTCGCTCGAGCCCGATGGCACGTACCTGATGCAGGACATCCAGGGCTCGAGCCACGTCCACGAGAACATCGACCATCCGGGCGGGCCGCTTCTCTACATGATCTCCTGTATGCACTGCATGACCGTCTCGCTCGCCCAGGGAGGAGAAGGTCTCGGGGCGATGTGGGGCGAGCAGAAGGCGCGCGAGCTCCTCGCCGAGGCGGGCTTCGGCTCCGTCGAGGTCCACCTCCTCGAGCACGACCCGTTCAACGCGTACTTCGTGGTGCGCCCCTGACGTTCACCACTCGCCCCGAGCTCCGCGGCACGTTCGGGATGGTCGCGTCGACCCACTGGCTCGCGTCGCAGGCGGGGATGTCGGTCCTCGAGCGCGGCGGGAACGCATTCGACGCAGCTGTCACGACCGGCTTCGTGCTCCAGGTCGTCGAGCCGCACCTGAACGGGCCGGGCGGGGAGATGCCGGCGGTCTTCTACTCCGTCGAGCGAGACGAAGTGCGCGTCCTGTGCGGCCAGGGGGTCGCGCCTGCGGCGGCGACGATCGAGCGCTTCCACGATCTCGGCCACGACCTCGTCCCCGGAACAGGTGTGCTCGCCGCCTGTGTTCCTGGCGCGTTCGGGGCCTGGCTTCTTCTCTTGCGCGAGTTCGGAACCTGGCGTCTCGAAGACGTCCTCGAGCTCGCCATCGGGTACGCAGAAAACGGCTTTCCGCTCGTGCGGGGCGTTCGCATGACCATCGATCGCACCGAGGAGCTCCTCGCGACGTGGCCCGGCTCCCGCGATCTCTACCTGCCCGCGCCCGAGGTCGGCGCGCTGTTTCGCAACCCCGCTCTCGCCGCGACCTACCGCCGCATCGTCGACGAGAGCCGCGGCGGCTCGCGAGAGGAAGAGATCGAGCGCGCACACGCGGCGTTCTACGAGGGCTTCGTCGCGGAGGAGATCGATCGCTTCTCGACCGCCGAGGACGGGTCTCCTGACCGGTGACGACCTCGCGGCCTGGCAGCCGACCTTCGAGCCCGCCGCGGCCTTCGAGTACCGCGGGCTCACCGTGTGCAAGACGGGCGCGTGGGGAACTGGGCCTGCGGCACTCCAACAGCTAGCGCTCCTCGCCGGCTTCGATCTCGCCGAGCTGTCGCAAGCCGAGCTCGTCCATGTCGTGACCGAGTGCGCCAAGCTCGCGTTCGCCGATCGGGACGCGCTCTACGGCGACTCCGACGTGCGACTCGACATCCTCCTCTCCGACGAGTACTCGAGCGAGCGGCGCGCGCTCGTGAAGGAAGAGGCAGCGGAGAGGTACCGACCCGGATTCGGGCGCCTTCCACAGATCCACGACGCCCTGGCGACGGTCGGCTCGGGGGAGCCGAGCCGCGGGACCGTGCACCTCGACGTCGCCGACCGCTTCGGCAACGTCCTCTCGGCGACTCCGAGCGGCGGCTGGCTGCAGAGCTCGCCGGTGATCCCTGCGCTCGGCTGGCCGCTCGGAACCCGCGCCCAGATGTTCTGGCTCGAGGAGGGGCTTCCGTCGTCGCTCAGGCCCGGCGCAAGGCCGCGGACGACCCTCTCCCCGGGGCTCGCGCTTCGCGACGGGAAGCCGTATCTCGCCTGGGGAACCCCTGGCGGGGATCAGCAGGAGCAGTGGGCGCTCCATGTCTTCCTCCGCCACGTCGACCTGGGCCTCGACCTCCAGGAGGCGATCGACGCTCCGGAGTTCCACACCGACCACCTGATCTCGTCCTTCTACCCGCGCGGCTTCGCGCCGAAGTCGCTCGCGCTCGAGTCACGGTTCAGCTCGCGCACCGTGGCCGATCTCCAGCGGCGGGGGCACGAGGTCACGCTGTGGCCGGCGTGGTCACTCGGCCGCGTCACGGCAGTGGCGCGCGAGCCGGACGGGCTGCTGAAGGCCGCAGCGAATCCGCGCGGGATGCAGGGCTACGCGGTCGGCCGCTGATGGCTGAGAAGCGCACGCGCACCTACGCCTGGGAGGACCCGCTCGCGCTGTCCGAGCAGATGGCTGGGAGCTCGGGCCTCGAGTTGATGCAGATGATGGCCGCGGGCGAGCTTCCTCCTCCGCCGATCGCCGAGACGCTGGGGTTCCGCCTCGTCGAGGCGAGTCACGGTCACGCGGTCTTCGAGTGCGAGCCTGCCGAGTTTCACTACAACCCGATCGGGATCGTCCACGCCGGACTGGCGATGACCCTGATGGACTCGGCGATGGGCCTCGCGTTCGTCACGACGCATCGAAGCCGGCGTCGGCTGGACGACGCTCGAGGTGAAGGCGAACTTCACCCGTGCATTGACGGCCGACACTGGCACGGTCCGCTGCTCCGGCTCGGTGATCCACCCGGGCCGACGGGTGGCGACCACCGAGGCGCGGATCGAGGACGCCGAGGGCCGGCTCTGCGCGCACGGAACGAGCACGATCCTGGTCCTGAGCTAGCGGGCCAGGGTGAGTAGTACGCGCTGGTACCCTCGGCTCATGCGCCGCGACGCCCGAGGCTCCCTGCAGTCCCCGGTAGCCTTGCGGCGCAGCCGCGCCTAGCCGCAGGCCCGCGCCGCGACCTCTCCTTTCTAGACTCACCGCCGATGGATCCGCTCTATACCCCCGAGGGCGTCGAGGCGCGCTGGCAGCGGGCTTGGGAGGAGGAGGGCCTGTACGCGGCCGAGGCCGACGACCCGCGCGAGACCTACGTCGTCGCGTTCCCGCCCCCGAACGTCACCGGCGAGCTCCATCTCGGCCATGCGCTCCAGCTGTCGCTCGCCGACGCGCTCGTGCGCTGGCGCCGCATGCAGGGCTACAACTGCCTGTTCCAGCCCGGGTACGACCACGCGGGAATCTCGACGCAGAGCGTGGTCGAGAAGCACCTCGAGCGCGAGGGCTCGTCACGCAAGGAGCTCGGCCGCGAAGCGTTCGAGGAGCGCGTCTGGGAATGGCTTCGCCAGTACGGCGGCACGATCATGACCCAGTTCCGGCGCATGGGCGCGTCGATGGACTACCGGCGCGAGCGGTTCACGATGGACGAGGGCTACTCGCGGGCTGTCCTCCGCCACTTCGTGCACCTCTGGGAGAAGGGCTACCTCTACCGCGACCACCGCATCGTCAACTGGTGCCCGTATCACGAGAGCGCGCTCTCCGACCTCGAGCTCGACCACGTGGAGACGGACGACGAGCTCTTTCACATCCGCTACCCGCTCGCCGACGGATCGGGCTCGATCACGATCGCGACCGTGCGGCCCGCGACGATCCTCGGCGACGTCGGCGTCGCCGTGCACCCGGACGACGAGCGCTACCGGGATCTCGTGGGCAAGGAGGCGATCGTGCCGTTCGTCGAGCGGGCGGTCCCGATCGTCGCCGACGAGCGGGTCGAGCCCGAGTTCGGCACAGGAGCGCTCAAGGTCACTCCTGGCCACGATCCGGTCGACTTCGAGATCGGCCGTGCGCACGGGCTCGCGGAGCCGATGGTCGTCGGCCCGGACGGACGGATGAACGACGTCGTCCCCGAGGTCGCAGGAATGACGCAGGAGGAGGCCGGGGCGCTCGTCCTCGCCTGGTGTGAGGAGCGTGGCCTCCTCGAGAAGCGGGAGCCGTATCGCCACACGATCTCCGTCTGCGAGCGTTGCGAGAGCCGTATCGAGCCGCTGATCTCCTTGCAGTGGTGGTGCCGCATGGACGGGCTCAAAGGGCCGGCGCTCGAAGCACTGCGGACACGACTCGTGCGCTACCACCCCGAGTCGCAACACCGCTTCGCCATCGACTCACTCGAGAACGCGCCCGACTGGAACATCTCACGGCAGATCTGGTGGGGGCACCAGATCCCTGCGTGGTACTGCCCGGACGGCCATACGACAGTCGCCGAGTCCGCGCCAGACGCCTGTGCGGAGTGCGGGTCGACCGAGCTCACCCGCGACCCAGACGTGCTCGACACGTGGTTCTCCTCGGCGCTCTGGCCGTTTGCCACGCTCGGCTGGCCCGACGACACGCCGGATCTCCGCCGCTTCTATCCCGGCGACTTCAACATCACCGCTCGAGAGATCATCCGCCTTTGGGAGAACCGGATGATCTTCTCCGGGATCGAGCTCGCGGAGAAGGTTCCGTTCCGGGACGTGATCATCCACTCGACCGTGCTCGCGCCCGACGGTCGTCGCATGTCGAAGTCCCTCGGCACGGGTGTCGACCCACTCGACGTGATCGCCGAGTACGGCGCGGACGCCACTCGCTACGGCCTCGCGAAGATGTCGTCCCAGCAGGACTCGCGCATGTCGTACAAGGCGATCGACGAGGGGCGGCGCCTCGCGAACAAGCTCTGGAACGTCTCCCGCCTGATCCTTCAGAACACCGCCGGCGTCACGCCAGAAGCTCGCCCGCGCGATCTCGAGGAGCGCTGGATCCTCGCTCGGATCGACCGCGTTCGGGCGGAGGTGGAGGAGGGCCTCGCCGGGTTCGACTTCGCCGACGTCGTGCAAGCGCTGTACCACCTGACCTTCGACGACTTCTGCGACTGGTACGCGGAGGCGATCAAGCCGCGGCTCTACGAGGACGACGCGGACGCGGCGGCGACCGCGCTCGCCGCCCTCGAGCGGTTGCTCGCGCTCCTGCATCCGGTGATGCCGCACGTCACCGAGGAGATCTGGACGCAGCTACCGGAGCGCAGCGCGCGCCTGATCGTTTCGCCCTGGCCGGAGCCGGACACGCGATTCGCGGCGGACGCCGACGCTCTCGACCGGGTGCAGGAGGCCGCGCAGATCTTCCGCCGAAGCGGCGTCGAGGTCGAGCTCGGATCCGACGACGAGCGACGCATCTTCGCCGCGGTGGTGCGTCCGGAGCGAACGCGCGTCGACGGCAACCGTGACGCGGAGGTCGAACGGCTGCGCAAGGAGGTCGCGCGCGCCGAAGGCATGCTCGCGAACGAGCGCTTCGTCGCGAACGCGCCCGCTGACGTGGTCGACGCCGAGCGAGACAAGCTCGAGCGCTACCGCCGCGAGCTCGCTGCTCTCGGCGGATAGACGCGCCTACGATGGCCGCGTGACCGCCGTCGAGTGGCTCGACTCGCTCTCACCCTGGCCGAGAGACGGCTTCGGGCTCGAGCGGATGCGCGCGCTGCTCGCCGAGCTCGGCAACCCGCAAGCCACCTATCCCGCGATTCATGTGGTGGGGACGAATGGCAAGTCGACGGCCACGATCACCATCGAGCAGCTCCTGCTCTCCGAGGGGCTCGCCGTCGGCTCGACGATCTCGCCACACATCGAGGGCTGGAGCGAGCGGATCCGCGTGAACGGGGACGAACCCGACTTCGAGCAGGCGGTGACGCGCGTTCGAGAAGCGGCCGAGCGCGTCGATGCCACGCAGTTCGAGATCGTGACTGCCGCGGCACTCGCCGCCTTCGCGGATGCGCAGGTCGACGTCGCGGTGGTCGAGGCGGGCCTCGGGGGCCGTTTCGACGCCACGAACGTCCTCCAGACTCGCGTCGTACTGCTCACGAACGTCGGGCTCGAGCACACGGACGTTCTCGGGGACACCGTCGAGGCGATCGCCCGGGAGAAGCTCGCGGTCGCGCAGCAAGGCTCGATCGTGATTCTCCCGGACGAGACGTTCGCGGAGCTCGTGCCGGCCGGCGAGATCCGGATCGGCGGTGCGCGGGAGGCCGCGGAGGCGTTCGTCGGACATGCGATCGCAGCGGAGCCGGAGGTCTCTCTTCCGGGCCGCCTGGAGCTGCGCGGGCCGGCCGAGGTCCGAGACGGTGCGCACAATCCCGACGGTGTCCGCTACCTCGTCGACCGGCTTGCGCCGGATGACTACACGCTGGTCGTCTCGATTCTTTCCGACAAGAACGCCGACGAGATGCTGCGCGAGCTTCGCCGGGCAGGCTCGCGTCTCGTCGCGACCCGCTCGTCGGCGGAGCGTGCACTTCCTGCAGAGGACCTCGCGGAGCGCGCGCGTGTGCACTTCGACCACGTGGAAGCCGTGGAGAGCCCGACCGCTGCCGTGGCGCGGGCCCATGAGCTCGGCGAACCGGTGCTCGTGACGGGATCGCTGTATCTACTAGGAGACATCGCTGCCGGTGAAAGACAATGAGAGTCGCGGGTCGGCTCGCGGGGCTGCTGGAGCGGCTGGCCGTCCTCGCGTTCGCGGCGCTCCTCGTGGCGGCGATCGTGGGCGCGTCTTTGGCACTCGGGTATCTCGTCGGCAAGCTTCTGCTATGACCGTGGCTCCCATGCAGCTCGCAGCGATCTTCGACTGGCCGCCCGACTGGGGGCTGCTCAGGAACGTCGGGATCGGCTTCGTGCTCGTCCTCTGGCTCGCGACCGCCTTCTGGACGTTCAAGGACGCGCGCCGCCGAATCGCCGACCCCTGGCTCATCGCCCTGGCCACGCTGCTCGGGCTCGGCCTGCCGTTCGTCGGGCCGATCATCTACATGTTCTTCCGGCCTCCCGAGTACCTCCAGGATGTCCACGAGCGCGAGCTCGAGATCAAGGCGATGGAGCAGCGGCTTGCTCAGCTCGACCAGCGCTGCCCCGTGTGTCGTGCCCGCGTCGAGCCCTCGTACTTGCTGTGCCCCGTGTGCACGACCCGGCTCAAGGCCGCCTGTGGGTCGTGCGGTCAGCCACTCGACGCGCTCTGGCAGGTGTGCCCGCACTGCGCGACCCCGGTGCCGCACGTTCTCCCGACGCTCGAGGACGTCTCGCGCCTGCCGCGCGGCGCACAACGCCGCCAGCTACCCGAGTAGCCGGAGGTTTGGGGTCAGGCTTCAGCCTGACCTCGGTGTGAGGTGTGCGCTCCAACCCAAAGACGAGGTCAGGCTGAAGCCTGACCCGAGCCGGGTCTAGGATCCGCGAGATGGCCCGCGAAACCACCCTTGTTCTCGTCAAGCCCGACGGCATGGAGCGACGCCTTGCAGGAGAGATCCTCGCGCGTCTCGAGCGGCGCGGACTCGAGTTGCGCGGAGCGCGCTTGCTCAAGGTCTCGAAGGCGATGGGCCGCGAGCACTACGCGGAGCACACGGGCAAGCCATTCTTCAAGGGCCTCGTCGACTTCATCAGCTCCGGCCCGGTCCTCGCCCTCGCCGTAAGCGGGGAGTCGGCGATCTCGGTCGTTCGCACCATGATGGGGACGACGAACCCGCTCGACTCGGCACCGGGGACGATTCGAGGCGACTTCGCGCTCGAGCTCTCGGAGAACATCGTCCACGGCTCGGACTCGAAGGCGAGCGCGAAACGAGAGCTCGCGCTGTTCTTCCCCGACGGTCTTGTCTGAACCGGACTACGTCGCGCGTAACCGCGAGCTCTGGACGAAGACCAACGCGGAGTACACCGACGACAAGGCCCGCGCCGCGTGGGAGAAGCCGGAGATCACCTGGGGTGTCTTCGGCGTGCGCGAGGACGACGTCCGGGTCCTCGGCAACGTGGACGGGCTCGACATCGTCGAGCTCGGCTGCGGGACTGCCTACTTCTCTGCCTGGCTCGCGAAGCGTGGCGGGCGTCCGGTCGGAGTCGATGTCACGCCGGCGCAGCTCGACACGGCGCGGCGTGTCATGGCCGAGACCGGGATCGAGTTCCCGCTCGTCGAGGCGAGCGCGGAAGACGTGCCGATGCCCGACGCGTCGTTCGATCTCGCTGTCTCGGAGTACGGCGCGAGCATCTGGTGCGACCCGGCGCGCTGGTTGCCCGAGGCCGGGCGCCTGTTGCGTCCAGGTGGCCGGCTCGTCTTCCTCAGGAACAGCACGCTCTCGATGCTCTGCGTGCCCGACGAGCCCGGGCCTGCCACCGAGCGGCTTCTGCGTCCGCAGCGGGACATGTACCGGCTTACCTGGCCCTTCGAGGACAGCGTCGAATTCCACGTCGGCCACGGCGAGATGATCGACCTGCTCCACGCGGCGGGCTTCGAGCTCGAGCGCCTCGTGGAGCTCTACGCGCCGGAGGGCGCGCGGACGCACGAGTACTACGACACCGCCACGCCCGAATGGGCGAGCAAGTGGCCTGCGGAGGACCTGTGGGCGGCGCGCAAGCGCACCTGACGCTCGCGTCGACGAGCCCGCAGCGGCGCGCGATCCTCGAGCAGCTCAGGATTCCGTTCGAGGTGGTCGCCCCAGCCTATGTCGAGCACGATCCACCGGATCTCGAGCCGACCGAGCTCGTGCGTGTGCACGCCGAAGGCAAGGCGCGCTCGGTCCACCAGGACGGCCAGCTGACCCTCGGCGTCGACACCACAGTCGCTCACGGGGGACGGATCTACGGCAAGCCCGAGGACGTGGATGACGCGCGACGGATGCTGCACGATCTCGGCGGGTCGAACGCACTCGGTCGTCTCCGGCCTGTGTCTCGTCGGCCCGAGCATCGACGTCGTCGCGCACGAGGTCACGAGAGTGACCTTCAGGTCCCTCACCGACCGAGACTCGTCGCGACCTACCTCGAGAGCGGGGAGTGGGAGGGGCGCGCAGGCGGGTACGCGATCCAGGGCCTCGGCGGGAGGTTGGTCGAGCGGATCGACGGTGACTATCTCAACGTGGTTGGCCTCCCGGGCGCGCTCGTCGTGTCGCTCCTCGAGGTGCACGCGCCAAAGCTGCTGGAAACGCCCAGGTAGACTCCGCCTTCCTCGTGGCCTGGTTCAAGACCCTCACCGGCTTCGGCGGCCGCGACATGGCCGTCGACCTCGGCACCGCGAACACCCTCGTCTACGTCCGCGGGCGCGGCATCGTGCTCTCCGAGCCGTCGGTCGTCGCGATCGACCAGCGGACCGGGCGAGGTGCACGCGGTCGGGGTCGAGGCGAAGCGAATGCTCGGACGCACGCCGGGGACGATCTCCGCGATCCGGCCGCTCGAAGGACGGGGTCATCGCCGACTTCGACGTGACCGAGCAGATGCTGCGGCACTTCATCCAGAAGGTGCACCAGCACCGCTTCGCGCACCCGCGCGTCGTCGTCTGCGTTCCTTCGGGCGTGACCGGGGTCGAGAAGCGCGCGGTCGAGGAGGCGACGCTCTCCGCCGGCGCGCGCCAGGCGTACCTCATCGAAGAGCCGATGGCGGCGGCGATCGGAGCAGGCCTTCCCGTCGCGGAGCCGACCGGGAACATGATCGTGGACATCGGCGGCGGCACGACCGAGGTGGCGATCATCTCGCTCGGGGGCATCGTCGTCTCCCAGAGCATGCGCGTCGGCGGCGACGAGATGGACGAGGCGATCGTCAACCACATCAAGAAGGAGTACAAGCTCCTCGTCGGGACGCAGACTGCGGAGGAGATCAAGCTCGAGATCGGCTCCGCGCATCGCCTCAAGGAGGAGCTGCAGGCCGAGGTTCGCGGCCGCGACATGCTGACCGGTCTTCCGAAGACGGTGATCATCTCTTCGGAGGAAATCCGCAGGGCGCTCGACGAGCCCGTGTCTCAGATCATCGACGCGATGAAGTCGACCCTCGACAAGACCCCGCCCGAGCTGGCGGCCGACATCATGGACCGCGGCATCGTGCTCGCGGGCGGCGGCGCCCTCCTGCAGGGCCTCGACGAGCGCGTGCGCCACGAGACACACATGCCGGTCCACCTCGCGGAGAGCCCGCTGACCTGCGTTGCAGTCGGATCCGGCCGTAGCCTCGAAGAGTTCGACGTGATCCACCGCACGAACCGCAGCCGCGCCCGCCGCAACGGCATGCTGCGCTAGCGCGAGTCAGCTTCGGCCCGACCGTCATCTGTGGGTTGATCGCGGGCGACCTGCCGCTCTCGACCGCCCAAAGACATGGCCCGAAGGCCAGGTTTCTGGCCCGTCCGAGACCGGTCTGATTCATCCGGCGCACGACCCGAACCGAAGGCGCACAGCCGTTTGCGGAAGAAAAGCAGGGTCAGACCCGTGACACGTCTGCAACGGACAGGTGAAACTGCAACAAGTCGTCGCCAATCGATCCACAGGGCGTCGCGCAGACGACGCCAGGAATCTGGCTCCTGGCCCGGATGCTTGGTCGGAAATTCCCGCGTGCCGGATGACGGCCACGACCCGGCGCTGGAGCGCCACCCTCACGCGCCGCACAGGCTTCTAGCCTGCACGACGCATGAGTGCGGCGCCCAGCTTGGTCGTGTCCGCCCCCGGCTGCGCGCCAATTTCCGACCAAGCATCTAGCTACACTCGTTCGTCGTGCCAAGGGGACGCAGCGCCCGATCGGCGGCGCTGGGCGTGACGGTCCGGCGCACTCCGACCACAAGGCTCAGCTCGCGAACAGGCCCGCTTCGCCGGCGCCTCGCGATGGGCTGCCTCGTGCTGCTCTCGCTGATCCTGATCACGATGTCGTTCCGCTCCGGGGAGGACGGGCCGCTGAGCGGTGTCCAGTCCGCAGGCGCCACCGTTCTCCGGCCCTTCGCGGTCGGCTTCGAGCGCATCGCGCAGCCGTTCCGCGACGTCTACGAGTGGGCGGACAGCCTCCTCGACGCGCGATCCGAAGCCGAGCGACTGCGCATCGAGAATCGGGAGCTCCGCCAGCGCGCGATCCAGAGCGAGTTCGCCCTCCAGGAGAACGCGTACCTCCGTGCCCTCCAGGACTTCATCGACGGGCCGCGTTTCCCGGACGACTTCGAGCCGGTCTCCGCCGAGGTAATCGGCCGTCCCGCCGGCGCCTTCGTCCAGGCCATCGTGATCGCGGCAGGCTCGCAGAACGGCGTTCGCGTCAACGACTCGGTGGTCACCGCCGACGGTCTCGTCGGGCTCGTCACCCGCGTGACGCCGAGCACGGCGCGGATCCAGCTCTTGACGGACCAGGAGGCAGCGGTGTCCGCGGTCGACCTCCGAACCCGCGCCGAGGGCATCGTGCGCCACGCGCGTGGCACCCGCGAGACGCTCGTCCTCGACCGAGTCCGCAAGCAGGACGTGGTGAGAGTCGGAGACGACGTCGTCACGGCAGGCTGGCGCGCCAGCGGCCTCAGCTCCCTGTATCCGAAGGGCATCCCGATCGGAGAGGTGACGAGCGTCGGGCAGACCGACACCGACCTCTTCCAGCAGGTGCAGGTCGACCCGTACGTCGACTTCGGCCTGCTCGACGCGGTGCTCGTGCTCGTCCCCGCCGAGCGGAGCAGAGGCCGATGACCGGGGGAGCGATCGCGCGCGGATCGGCCGTGGTGTTCGTCGCAGCGATGCTCCAAGCGGTGATCGTCTCGGCGATCGTCATCGGCGCCGGCGCTCCCGACCTGCTCCTCGTCGTGGTGATCTCGCTCGGCCTGCTGCGCGGATCGATTCCCGGCGCGGTTTTCGGCTTCGCGGGCGGGCTCGTCGTCGACCTCCTCACGCTCGACACGCTCGGGTTCACCTCGCTCGTCCTCACGCTCGCGGGGTTCTGGGCCGGCCGGTACGCGGAGACGACCGGCCGTGGCCAACGCTCCGGCCCGCTCATCGCCGTAGGGGCGCTCACCGTCCTCGCCGGTGCCTTCGCGTTCGTACTGCATTACATGCTGGGCGTCGACGTCGTCGCGTACTACGCGCTCGTGACCGCCCTCGTGCCGACCCTCCTCCTCAACCTCGCTCTCGCGCTTCCCGTCTACCTGCTCGTGCGCGCGATCATGGGGAAGCCGGAGACGATCGAGCGCACCCCGGAGGTCGAGCTCGTTGTCTAAGGACAGCGGAGGAGGCCCGTACCTCGAACGGCGCTCCTCCTCGGAGCGATTCCTCCCGCCCGACCCCCGCGTGCGGGAGCCGCACCGGCTGACCCGCGCCCTCGCCGTCCGCGTTGCCGTCCTCGGCGGCGTGGCGCTCCTCGCCTTCGGGATCCTGTTTCTGCGGCTCTGGTCGCTCCAGGTGCTGTCCGGCGACGAATACCTGAACGCAGCGCAGAACAACCAGCTTCGGCTGGTCCGGGTCGAGGCACCGCGCGGCCCGATCCTCGACCGCCGCGGCCGCGCGATCGTCTCGAACGTCGCCGGCACGGCCGTGCAGCTCTGGACCGGTGACATGCCGAAGGAAGGCCGGTACCAGCTCGTACGGCGCCTGGCCAAGGTCCTCAATGTCTCCCCGGCCGCGCTCGCGCGCGAGGTCGAGGAGCGTCGCGGCGATCCGGTCACCCCGATTACGGTGAAGAGCTCCGTCGGCGAGGAGCAGGTCAACTACCTGTACGAGCATCAGGCTGAGTTTCCCGGGGTCGAGATCGTCCAGGTCTACCTGCGCGACTACACGTACAACACGCTCGCCGCGCACATCCTCGGCCACGTCGGTGAGATCTCTCCGGAGGAGCTCAAGCAGCTGAGGAAGGATGGATACCGCGCCGGTGACCGCATCGGCAAGGCGGGCATCGAGGCCGCCTTCGACACGTACCTTCGCGGGAGAGACGGCCGCGCCCAGATCCGCGTCGACGCCCTGGGCCGGCCGCAGTCGGCGCTCGAGCTGCGCCAGGAGCCGAGAGCCGGGTATGCCCTCCGGCTCACGCTCGACGTGCGCCTGCAGCGTGCCGCCGAAGAAGCCCTCCGCTACGGGATCGACCTCGCCCATCAAACCGACAACTGGGCCGCGAACGGCGGCGCGATCGTCGCCCTCGACCCCGACGACGGAGCCGTGCTGGCGATGGCATCCTCCCCGACCTACAAGCCGTCGGTCTACGTCGGGCGCATCGATCCGAGGAAGCTCGAGCCGCTTCTCGACGAGGACGCCGCCCGGCGCGCGAACTCCCCCGGCGTGAACCGCGCAACTGCCGGGCTCTACCCGCCGGGCTCGACCTGGAAGCCCGTCACCGCTCTCGCCGGGATGCAGGAGCACGTCATGTCGGCGTACGACTCGCTGCAGTGCGCCCCGGTCGCCTACTACGGTCTCGACAAGCATCCGTTCCGCAACTGGAACCCGCTGGTCAACCGGCCGATGACGCTCCCCGAGGCGCTCGCGGAATCGTGTGACACCTACTTCTACGAGATCGGCAACCGTTTCTACGAGCGCGGAGGCGAGAGCCGGGTTCGCATGCAGCAGTGGGCGCGCAGGTTCGGCTTCGGCCGCGTCACGGGGCTCGACATCGGCGGCGAGGAGGAAGGCCTGCTCCCGACGCCCAACTGGCGGTGGACGAACTTCGAGAGTGACTGGGATCGCGCGTGGAACCCGGGCGACTCCATTCAGCTCGCAATCGGCCAGAAGGACCTGCTGGTGACGCCGCTGCAGATGGCCGCGTTCTACGCGATGCTCGCCAACGGCGGGGATGTCGTGACGCCGTACGTCGTGTCGGACGTCGAGCAGCCGCGAGCAAAGGGCTCGCCGCAGGTCGTACTCCGCCGGTTCGCTCCGCGTCCGACGCAGTCGTCCGGAATCGACCCCGCCGCGCTCGACGCAGTGCGCGACGGGCTGTTCCGTGCGACGCACTCGACGGCCGGGACGTCCTCCGGTGTCTTCGGCAGCTATCCCGTCTCGATCTCGGGCAAGACCGGGACCGCCGAGAAGGTCGTCCCGCTCCCCGGCTACCCGATCGACCACCAGGAGGATCAGTCGTGGTGGTGCGGCTGGGGGCCGACGGACGACGCGAAGATCGTCGTCTGCGCCCTGATCGAGAACGGCGGTCACGGCTCCACCGCGGCGGCGCCCGCGGCACTTAAGGTCTTCGAGAGCTACTTCGGCGTGAAGTCCGCGTCACCCATCCTCCTGGAGACGGACTGATGATCGAGGTCGCGGAGCGTCCGAGGATCAGGGTCGCCGGACGGCGGAGCGAGTCGCATCCGCTCGCGTTCGTGCGCCGCCTCGACTGGGTCCTGCTCGGGACGGCGCTGGCGCTCGTGGCGTACGGGCTCTGGGTGATCGCCGGCATCACGCGCTTCGACGTCCCCGGGGACGAGAGCTACTTCGTCGTTCGCCAGGGCATCGCCGCGGGAATCGGCCTCGTGGGGCTCGTCGTCGCGACGATCGTGCCGATCGACCTCATGCGCCGGAACTGGCGGCTCCTGTACGGGGTGACGCTCGCGCTCATGTTCCTCGTCTTCCTCGTTGCCGAAACGATCCGCGGCTCCAAGCGCTGGATCGACCTCGGATTCATCCAGTTCCAGCCCTCCGAGCTCGGGAAGGTCCTCTTCGTCCTCGCGATCGCCGGGTTCCTCGTGGAGAAGGGCGGCCGGGTGAGTCGGTGGCGGACGGTGCTGTCCGCGATCGGCCTCGGAGCCGCTCCCATCCTGCTCGTGTTCCTCCAGCCGGATCTGGGGACGGCGCTCGTCTACAGCGCCGCCTTTTTCGCGGTTCTCTTCTTCGTGGGCGTTCGCTGGAAGCAGCTTCTCGTGCTGCTGGCCCTCGCCGCGGTCGCGATCCTCTCCGTCCTCTGGCTCCTGCCCGAGGCTGGTATCCAGGTACTCAAGCCGTACCAGGCCGCGCGCCTCACGCTCGATCCGGAGGGCGATCCGAGCGGCCTCACCTACAACCTCAACCAGTCGATCACCGCGGTCGGCTCTGGGGGGTTGACCGGGCGAGGCCCGACCGAGGCCAGCCAGACCCGCCTCGACTACCTCCCGGAGCACGCGACGGACTTCGCGTTTGCCTCGCTGGCGGAGCAGCGTGGCTTCGTCGGCTGCGCGATCCTGCTGCTTCTCTACCTGCTCGTCGTCTGGCGGGGCCTGCGCGTGATCACGGTCGCGAGCGACCTCTACGGCGCAGTCGTCGCGGGAGGCCTCATCTTCGCGCTGGTGTTCCAGGTCTTCGTCAACGTGGGCATGACGATGGGCGTCGCGCCCGTGACCGGCATCCCGCTGCCGTTCGTCACCGTGGGCGGAAGCTCGATGGTCGCGAACCTGCTGATGATCGGAGTCCTCCAGAGCATCCACGCGCGCGGTGCGGTGACGGGTAGGTCGCTGCCGTGAAGGTCGCGGGGCTGGCGGGGCTCGCGCTCGAAGTGCGCAAGGCGTTGACCACGGTCCAGGACAAGGAAGCGCAAGCTCCGGCCGGATCGCTCGTCGTGAGCGGGACGCTCGCCGAGCAGCTCGCTCGCGAGCTCGGAGTGGAGGCAGCGCCCGGAGCGGTCGAGGTGAGAGAGGCCGCGACTGCCGCTGGAGCCGAGGTGGTGATCAGAGTGCTCGCAGGCGATCCAGGAGAGGCCGAGGACAAGCTCGTCCGGGAGGCCGACCGCCTCGGCATACCGGTGATCTTCGTCCAGCTCTGGCCCCAGGCGAACTGGAGCTCGCTGTTCGTCCTCTCGCCCTTCGTCATCGAGTGCCGTGCAGGAGAAGGATTTCCGGTGGCCGCGATCGCCGAGATGGTCGTGCGGGCGGCCGCGAACGCGGACGCGCTGGCTGCCCGAATCCCCATCCTCAGGAAGGCGGTCGAGTCGAGCGCGGTGCGAAACGCGGTGTCCCGCGCTGCGGTGATCGGAGCGAGGGGCAAGCGGAAGGGCAACGCCAGGCCGCTCATCACGCTCGAGCAGCTGCGAATGGTCTCTTCGCTCCGCGCAGCGGACGATCCCACGACGAGGTCGGAGATCTCGCCCGCAGCGGTGGCGGCGGCAACGGTGGCTGCAAGCTTCGGCCTCCGGACCCTCGCGCGCACCGCGGGGCGCTCGCTTCCGGTGCCGCTCGTGAACGCAGTCGTCGCCGCAGGCGGCACCTGGGCGCTCGCGAAGGCGATCGACCTCCTCCACGACCGAGGTCGAAACTCCTCCTAACCGCAGGGATCGCCTCCGTCCGGACCTGGACCTAGCATTGCGCCGGACCGAGCGATGGGAGGAGCGATGCCGGACACGGAGCTGGCCGTTGAGCTGCTACAGCTCGAAGAAGCCGACGCGTGGTTCGAGTACCTCGAGTCCACGCGAGGCCAGACGGAGACGCGCTACGCCGAGGTCGAGCCCTGGGCGTGGGCACGTCTCTCCCAGCGACTCCGCGCCGTCCGCGCGCGCCGATCGCGACTTCGCCCGGCAGCCGCATAGGGGCCGCGCCCGGTTGCCCAGCTACCGACCTAGCTACACTGGGTGCAGGTTTTCATGACCACTGTCATCAACATCCGCAGCGCCACCCCGGAAACGCCGTCGGCGTTCATCCGAGCGCGCGCGATCATGCGAGGAGATTCACACTTTGCCACTACGTTGGTTTCGCTTTGGGAAGAAAGAGCAGGAGGCTGCAGCGCAGGAAGCGGCAGCCAGGGAGGAAGAAGCACCGCCTGAGGTAGAGGCGGCAGTACCGGCCACGGAAGGAACCGAGGCCGCTGAGGCAGCGAGGAGGAAGCGTCGCCGCGGAAGTCGCGGGGGACGCGGCCGCAAGAAGCCCGCGACCGGCGAGGCCGCCGGGACGGCAGCCGCGGAGGCTGTTCAGGAGCCGGCAGCCGCCAAGGGCGAGCGCAAGCCGGCCGAGCGCAAGCCGCAGCGCGCTGCCGCCGAGCGCAAGTCGCAGCGGAGCACGCGGCGCCGCACGCCGACGAGACGTGCGCCACTCCCCGCCGCGAAGCGCGAGCTTCTGATCTCGGCCGACGTCGGCGAGCAGCGTGTCGCCGTCCTCGAGGACGACCGGGTCGCCGAGGTGTACCTCGAGCGACCGGAGAGACGCTCGATCGCCGGGAACATCTACCTGGGAGTCGTCGACAACGTCCTCCCCGGAATGGAGGCGGCGTTCGTCGAGATCGGCCTCGAGAAGAACGGGTTCCTGTACGTCGACGAGATCGTCGGCCCGGAGCTCGAAGGCCGCAAGGGAGCTCGAAAGATCCAGGACCTGATCAAGCGCGGCCAGACCGTGCTCGTCCAGGCGGTCAAGGATCCGATGAAGTCGAAGGGTGCTCGCCTCACGACCGAGCTCTCGCTGCCAGGGCGCTTTCTCGTCTACGTCCCGAACGGCGAGGGCATGGGCGTCTCACGCCGGCTCGACGACCAGGAGCGGACAAGGCTCAAGGAGATCGTCAGGGAGCTCGACGCGAAGGACGGAGGCATCATCGTGCGCACCGCCGCCGAGGGCGCGTCCGCAGAGGACATCGAGCGCGACCTCGTCTTCCTCCAGCGCCTCTGGAAGACGATCCAGACGCAGGCCGCGAAGGCCACCGCCCCGGAGCTCGTGTACGAGGAAGCCGAGCTCCCGCTCCGCATCGTCCGCGATCTCTTCGCAGGCGACTTCGTCGGCGCGCAGATCGACGACGACCGAACCCATCGCCGGATCGTCAGCTACCTGAAGAAGACCTCGCCGCACATGATCGAGCGCGTCCACCGGTATCGCGAGAAGGCGCCGCTGTTCGAGGCCTTCGGCGTGGACGCCGAGATTCGCTCGACGCTCGCGCGGCGGGTCGACCTGCCCTCCGGCGGCTACCTCATCTTCGACTACGCGGAGGCGTTCACCGTCATCGACGTCAACACGGGCCGCTTCGTCGGGTCGCGCGGGAAGTCCGCTTCGGGCCGGCTCGAGGACACGATCGTGAAGAACAACCTCGAGGCGGTGAAGGAGGTCGTCCGCCAGCTCCGCCTGCGCGACATCGGCGGGATCATCGTCATCGACTTCATCGACATGGCGAACCCCAAGAACCGCGCGACCGTAGAAGAAGCTCTACGCAGCGAGCTCGAGCGCGACCGCACCAAGACCTACGTCGTCGAGATCTCACCCCTCGGGCTCGTGGAGATGACGCGCCAGAACGTCACCGACGGCCCACGGGAGATCCTGACGACGAAGTGCGCCGTCTGCGCAGGGGACGGGTTCGTGGTCTCGGAAGCCACGCATGCGCTCGAGATCGAGAGAAAGCTCCGCGACATCGCGAAGGGCGCGCGAGCACAGGCATTCCGCATCGCCGTCCATCCTCGCGTCCTCGCGCTGCTCGCGGGACCAGGGGGGCAGCGTCTCCAGGAGATCGAGGCCGTCGCTCGCCGCCGCTTCTTCCTCGTTCCAGCCGTAGCCGACAACGGCCACGTCCATCTCGATCACTTCGAGGTCCAGGAGCAAGGGAAGCTCGAGACGCTCACGCCGAGCGCGACGGTCGAAGAAGGCGCCACGCTCGAGCTGAAGCTCGTCGAGGTCGGCCTCTACGACCCCGCGGCCGGCGTCGCCAAGAGCGACGGCACCGAGATCATCGTCGCACGAGCGGCGAAGCTCGTCGGCAAGAAGGTGACCGTGACCGTGGGCCGCGTGCTCGACGGAGTCGCCTACGCGACGCTCGCCGACACGCCCCAGGCCGCAACGCCGATCACGTTCGAGGCGGAGGCCGAGAAGCCGACCCGCGCGCCGAGCCGAAGGAAGGTCTCCACCAAGGAGTCCGTCGCGGAGGCTGCGGTCGAGGAGTCGGTGGAGGAGACCGACGATCAGCCCGAGGAGCTCGAGGCGGTCGCGGAGCCCGAGAGTGCCGAGGTTGCAGAGGACGAAGCGGCCGAAGCGGCGGATGCTCCGCCCAAGAAGAAGCGAACCCGCCGTGGAACGCGAGGAGGTCGCGGGCGCAAGAAGCCCGCCACCACAGCGACATCCCCGGCTACCGACGAGGTTGCACCAGAGACCGACGGACGAAAGGCGACGCCGAGGATTCACGTCCCCTCGCCCGAGCTCGCCGCCGAGCCCGAGCCGGAGATCGAGCCGGCCGCGGACGTGGAGCCCGAGCAATCGGTGGACGGTCAAGCGGACGGAGATCCTGTCGCCGACGGCCAGCCGAAGCGAAAGCGTTCCCGTCGAGGCACCCGCGGAGGCCGCAAGCGCAAGAAGCCCGCGGCGAACGGCGGCACACCCCCGAAGAGGGTGAGTCGCTGAGACCGGCGAGGTCGCAGTCGCGGTCGTCGAAGAGCCGCCCGCCGAGTACGTCCCGATGTCCGAGTGGATCGAGGACTTCGACTCGCGCCCGCGAGCGCGCTAGTCGCTATCATTTCCGCCTCGCTGGGGTCAGACTTCAGTCTGACCCCGTCTTTGGATCGAATGACATGACCTACGCGATCATCAAGGTTGCCGGGAAGCAGTACCGCGTCCGCGAGGGCGAGCGGCTGCTCGTCGACCGCATCGCGGAGGACGACGGCGCGACGTTCTCCCCGACCGTCCTGCTCGTCGGCGGCGACGGCTCACCGGTGCTCGAGCCGAGTGACGTCAAGGTGACGGCGAAGGTGCTCGGCCCGGTCAAGGGCCCCAAGATCCGCATCGGGAAGTACAAGAAGCGCACCGGATATCGCCGTCACACCGGCTTCCGCTCGTCGCTCACGCAGATCGAGATCGAGTCGATCGGAGGCAAGAAGCGCGAGGCCGCGAAGCCGAAGCCGAAGGCGGAGGCGACTCCCGTCGCAGCAACGGCCGAGGAGCCGGCAGAACAGCAACTCGAGCGCGTGAAGGGCATGCCTCTGGGCTACGAGGACATGACGGTCGCGGAGATCAAGGCTGCCGCCCCGGAATGGAACGCGCCGATGCTCGCGGCAGCGCTCGAGTACGAGCAGGAACACGGCAAGCGAAAGGGCGCGCTCGCGGCAATCGAGTCCGCGATCGCAGCGAAAGAAGAGGATTCCTAATGGCTCACAAGAAAGGTCTCGGCTCCTCGCGCAACGGTCGCGACTCCGAGTCGAAGCGCCTCGGCGTGAAGATCTTCGCCGGCCAGCCGGTCAAGGCGGGGATGATCATCGTCCGCCAACGCGGCACGAAGTTCCGGCCAGGGCCTGGCGCCGGCCTCGGTCGCGACGACACCATCTTCGCGATGCAGGCGGGCACGGTCGAGTTCAGCCGCTCGGGCGACAAGCGCTTCATCTCGGTCACCGCCGCGCGAGTAGGGGCGAGGCTTGCCTCGCCCTCGTCGACACCCGCGCTGACGGGCTATCGCCGTGTTTCACGACAGGGCGGCGATGCACGTCGAAGCCGGGCGCGGCGGCCACGGTGCGCTGAGCTTCCGACGCGAGAAGTACGTTCCGCGCGGCGGACCGGACGGCGGTGACGGAGGGCGCGGCGGCGACGTCGTCGTGGTCGCAGATCCGTCGCTCCGTGATCTCTCCGCCTTTCGGCGGATCAAGGTTCTCCGCGCCGGCAAGGGCGGGAACGGCCTGGGCAGCCGCAAGCACGGCGCCGACGGGGAGACGGTCGAGGTTCGCGTACCGGTCGGAACCCAGATCCTCGATGCAGATGGCGGGCTCGTCTCCGACCTGACGACTCGCAGAAACCCGATTCGTCGCGGCCCGCGGCGGGCAGGGCGGCCGAGGAAACGCCCGCTTCGCGACGCCGACCCGGCAGACGCCGCGCTTTGCGGAGACGGGCCTCCCTGGCGACGAGTTGGACGTCGTCCTGCGCCTGAAGCTGGTCGTCGACGCGGCTCTGGCCGGTCTCCCGAACGCAGGGAAGTCCTCACTGCTCAGGCGCATCTCGAACGCCAAGCCGAAGGTCGCCGACTATCCGTTCACGACGATCGAGCCCGTTCTCGGCACGGTCGACGGCCCGGACGAGCGACAGCTCACGGTCGCGGACGTCCCGGGGCTCATCGAAGGCGCTGCGGAGGGAGCCGGGCTCGGCCACGAGTTCCTCGCGCACCTCGAGCGCGCACGGCTGCTCGTGCACGTGCTCGACGCCTCCGAAGAGGATCTCGAAGGACGGTTTCGAACCATCGACCGCGAGCTCACCGCGTACGGCGCTGGTCTCGACGAGCGGCCTCAGCTCGTCGTCCTGAACAAGATCGACCTCCTCGATCGCGTCCCATCCTTCGAGGTGCGCGACCAGCGCATCGCGAGGGTCGTCGCGACCTCGTGCGCGACCGGTGCGGGCATCGAGGAGCTGAAGCACGCGCTCTTCGAGCTCTGCCCGCCGGAGGCCGCCGCGCAAGTGGTCGAGGAGTCGCTTCCCGACTTCCTCGAGTACCGGCCGAAGCCACGCCGAGGGCCGCGCTTCCGGATCCTGCGCACGGATCGCGGCTACCGCGTCGTCGGCACGCCGCCGCCCACGGAGGAGCTCGAGGAGGCGCTTCGCCGCGCCGGCGTCAAGCGCGGGGCCGAGGTCGAGCTCGAAGGCGAGGCGCTCGAGTGGCAGTAGGAATTCTCGGCGGAGCCTTCGATCCGCCTCACGTCGGCCACGTCGCCCTGGCGCGTGCAGCGATCGAAGAGCTCGGACTCGAGAGCCTGCTCGTGCTCGTCGTCGCCGACCCGGGGCACAAGGAGACGACGCGCGTCACCTGAGGCGCGCCTCGAGCTGGCTCGGCTGGCGTTCGAGGACATGCCTGGAGTCGACGTCGAGCTCGATCCTCACGCGCGTACGGTCGACTCTCTCGAGGCGAGTGCGTTCGAGGACGCCGTCTTCGTGATCGGCGGCGACGAGTTCGCCGATTTCTGGAGCTGGAAGCGTCCGGAGCGCATCCTCGAGCTCGTCCGGCTCGGCGTGGCGATGCGGCCCGGCGTCCCCGACGAGCGCGTGCGCGAAGCGCACGCTCGTCTCCCGGCGCCCGACCGCGTCTCGTACTTCCCGCTGGAGCCGAATCCGGTTTCATCTTCGCTCGTTCGCGAACGCCTGCGACGCGGGGAGCCGATCGACGAGCTGGTGCCGCCGAAGGTCGCCGAGGCGATTTCCCGTCTGGGTCTCTACCGCTCGGCTGAGTAGACTGCGGGCGAGGTCAGAAAGGCGAACACCGACTGAATCCACTCGAGCAAGCACGCCGTACCGCCGCTCTCTGCCAGGAGAAGCTGGCGTCCGACGTCACCATCCTCGACATGCGGGGCGTCTGCGACTTCACGGACTTCTTCGTGATCGCCACGGGTCGAAACCCGCGGCAGACGAAGGCGATCTACGACGAGGTCGCGGGCACGTTGAAGAAGGAGCAACGCCTGATCCCGCGCGCGAGCGCGGGCTTGCCAGAGGCGACGTGGATCGTCGGCGACTACAACGACGTCGTGCTCCACCTCTTCACGCCCGAGACGCGGCGGTTCTACCGGCTCGAGGAGCTGTGGAGCGACGTGCCGTCGGTCGAGGTCGAAGCGCTCGCGGGCTAGCCGCGGTCGTCGTCGCCGATCGCCCAGACGTCGCGCACCTCATCGACCGGGACTTCGAGCACTGCAGTGCCGGAAAGAGTTGGGCCGAAGCGGCCGCCGCGGCTCGCGCACACCCACCCCGCCGGCCGGAGGATCGAGCCATGGTTCGCCCGGCCCGCTCGAGAAGAGCTGCCGAACAAACCGAGTAACGCGCGCGAGGACGCGAGGCTTTCTCATAGGACCAGGGTAGCTCTCATCGGTCATGGGGTCAGGCTTCAGCCTGACCCCGTCTTGAGGTGTTCGACGGCAGACGGCGAACGTCCAACACCGGGGTCAGGCTGAAGCCTGACCCCCAAGAGCCTGTGCCTCCGTCGCTAGACTGACCTCGCTCTGGGGCCATAGCTCAGTTGGGAGAGCGTCTGGCTGGCAGCCAGAAGGTCGCCGGTTCGAGCCCGGCTGGCTCCACCTTCACCCCACCCAGGTGATCCCGTACGCCTCCGACGCGGCGGCATAGGCATCAGGCCCGAGCGTCCCGGCCTCCTCCGCTCCCGCCAGCTGGCGAAAGAACCCTTCGAGGCCTCCGGGTGCGGTGAGAACGAGAAGCCGTCCTTCTCCCGCGACGACACGACGCTGCGCGTGCGGAACTCCGCGAGGCGCGAAGACGAGCCCGCCCGGGCCTGCCGGGAGCTCCTCGTCGCCGACCGTGAACACATGCTCACCTTCGAGCACGTAGAACAGCTCGTCCTCGTTGGCATGCACGTGCGCTGGAGTGTCGGCCATCGGCGGGACCTCCTCGAACAGCGTGAAGGCGCCACCGCTCGCCTCCGATGGAGTTCGCACGACGATGGTGACGCCGCCGAACACCAGGCGCTCGCCCTCGCCCGCCTCGAGCGCAAATGCGGCCAACTCGGGCATCTCGGCCAGGATAGGCAATCGTCGTGGCTCCACGTCTCGCGTCGATGTCGACAACTTGGATCCCCGTTCGTCGTATTGAATGACAGCAACGACGAGAAGGAGGGGGCACATGCCCGGACAGATGGTTCACCTCGAGATCCCTGCGGGTGACACGAAGAAGGCCAAGGAGTTCTACGGCTCGCTCTTCGGCTGGGAGTGGCAGGCGTACGAAGGCAGCCCGTCCGAGTACCTGATGACACGGTTCTCCGACACCACCGGCGGCGCGATCTACGAGGCGGAAGGGGACAAGCGCGGATCCCGCATCTACTTCGACGTCGACGACATCAACAAGGAGACGGGACGCGTCAAGGAGCTCGGCGGCGACGCCGGCGATCCGATGCCCGTTCCCGGCATGGGCTGGTTCTCGATCAACAAGGATCCCGAAGGCAACGAGTTCGGTCTCTGGCAGAACGACCCGAACGCGTCGATGCCGACGACCTAGGCGCGATCCGAAGACGTACGGCGAGCGGCGCCGTCACCACGGCGCCGCTCGCCACGGCCGTCTTTGCATACCCTCGCGGGAGCAAACGAGACCGAAGGGACGGCCATGCCTTTCTACCAGCGTCGCGGCGACGTTCCCCGCAAGCGGCACATCGTCTTTCGCGAGAACGGACGGCTCCTCACCGAGGAGGTGATGGGCCTCGAAGGCTTCACCGGCAACGAGTCGATCCTGTACCACCTGGAATCGCCCTGCCGCGTGAAGGAGCTCGGCGAGTTCACGCCGATCGAGCGCGAGGAGTGGGTCCCGGAGACGCACGCGCACCGGCGCATGAACACGTGGGACGTCGAGCCGGGCGGCGACGAGATCAGCGGCCGCCGAGCCCTGATGTGGAACTCGGACGTCGAGATCTCGCTCTGCCGGCCGGACTCCTCGATGGACTACTTCTTCCGAAACGGCGAGGGCGACGAGGTCATCTTCGTCCACGAGGGCTCGGGCACGCTCGAGACCACCTTCGGCGACGTCCCCTACAAGGACGGCGACTACGTGGTCATCCCGCGCGGAACCACCTATCGCTTCGTGCCCGAGGGCGCCCAGCGATACCTCGTCTTCGAGACGCCGGGCCTGATCGAGATCCCCCGGCGCTATCGCAATCAGTACGGCCAGATCCTCGAAGGCGCGCCGTACTACCACCGCGACATCCATCCGCCCCTGGAGCTGAAGACCCATCGCGACCGCGACGACTTCCTCGTGAAGGTACGCGTTCGCGGCGGGTATCAGGACTACGTCCTCGACTACCACCCGTTCGACGTCGTCGGCTGGGACGGCTACCTCTACCCGTGGACGTTCTCGATCCACGACTTCGAGCCGATCACAGGGCGAATCCACCAGCCGCCGCCCTCGCACCAGACCTTCCAGGGCCCGAACTTCGTCATCTGCTCGTTCTGTCCACGCCATCTCGACTTCGACCCGGACGCGGTGCCGATCCCGTATCACCACTCGAACCTGCAGTCCGAGGAGATGATCTATTACGTCTCCGGCAACTTCGGGTCGCGCAAGGGGATCTCTGTCGGGTCGATCACGCTCCATCCATCCGGCCTTCCGCACGGGCCTGCTCCCGGCCTCGCCGAGAAGGCTCTGGGCGTTCGGGAGACGACCGAGCTCGCGGTCATGTGCGACACCTTCAGGCCGCTCAAGCTCTCCGCACTAGCGCGTGACACCGACGACGGGCACTACGCGCTGTCCTGGTACGAGCCCCCGTCCGAGGAGCCGGACCTCGCCGGCGTAACCAGTCATCTGTAGTGGACGCTGACCGCTTTCTCCGCGAGCTCCCCGAGCTCTTCGACGACTTCCCCGCCTCGGAGCACCCGCGCGACCGGCGCTTCGCTCCGGTCGTCGAAGGAGTGGAGAACCTCGCCTCCGAGAACGTCCTCGCGCTGCTCAACCTCGCCGCCTCGTGCCTCGGCCCCGGCGAGGCGTACGTCGAGGTCGGCGTCTATCACGGCGCGAGCCTCATCGCAGCCTTGCTCGGCAACGAGGACGCCAAGATCGTCGGGATCGACAGCTTCGGGTTCCGTGAGGCCAGCCTGGAGAAGGTCGAGCAGAACCTCGAGCGCTTCGGCGTGCCACGCCCGGAGATCCTCGTCGGAGACGTCTTCGAGCTCGCATCGAGCGGCGGGCTCGACGGCACGCCTGTCGGTGTCTGGTACTACGACGCCGCGCACGACTACGACTCGCAGGTCGAGGGGCTCAGGATCGCCGAGCCACTGCTCGCTCCCGGTGCGCTGATGATCGTCGACGACACCGACTGGGAGCAGGTCGCGCGCGCGATGGACGACTACCTCGCCGCACAGCCGCGCGCACGGCGGATCCTCACCATCGAAGGCAAGGAGCCGGGCTCTCCCCAGTGGTGGGAGGGAATGCAGGTCCTCGTCTGGACGTAGAGGCCGGGCATGCCCGGCCCCCGTCCCGAGTGAGTTAGAGCGTGCGAAGCGTCAGCTTGCGGGTGAGATTGACACCGTGCCGGTCGTTCAGTGCGAACGTGGCGGTGTAGACCTGGCGCTTGACCATCGGCTGCCGGAACCGCAGGCGCGCGTTGATCGTGCAGTCGCGCCGGAGCGCGGACGTCTGCTGGCCGACGGCGATCAGCCGTGACCCGCGGAAGATGCGCCACGTCATCCCGATCGACTCGCCCGTCGGGTTCACGACGCAATAGCGGCGCGTGTACAGGTTGACGAGCGGCGTCGTGGTTCCCGCCTTGAAGGCGTAGACCGCGTTTCGCTGGTCGAGCGGCCTCGCGCTGGCGCCGAACTTGCTCGGTGACGACCCCTTCGGCGCACCGCCCGCCCTGTACAGGCCGGACTCCCACGGCTGCCCCTGGTCGTCCTGGTAGACGAACCAGATGAACATCCCGACGAACGGGAACCTCTTCGCGATCGCCATCGACTGCTGGATGTACGCGGCCTGCGTCGAATAGGGGACGCCGAACGTGTCCTCGGGCCTGGTCTGATGCCCGTACTCGGTCACCCAGATCGGCGCCGACTTCCGCTTGAACCACTTCTTCAGCTCCTCGTTGAAGCGCGGAAGCGACGCGAGCGAGACGTTCGGCCACCTGACGATCTGGGACGGCTTCGAGTTCGGGTTGAACGGGTACGGGTGATGCGTCCACGCGTCGAACTTGAGCCGCGGGTTCGCCTTCGCGACGAGCTCAGCGAACTTCCCGGGCGAGTGCGTGTCCGAGACTCCGGGCACCCGTCGGTCGCGGCCGCGCGCCGACGTCTCGCCGATCCCGACCTTGGCCATCGGGTTCCCAGCCTTGATCCCCGCGTGGGCTGCCGCGTACAGCTTCGCGTAGTTCGCCGGAGCAACGGACTTGCCGGCCGCGTTGAACTGGGGCGTCAGGAAGAGGTTGAGGTTCGGCTCGTTCCAGACGGAGTAGAAGCGGACGAACGGGTAGCCGTTGAAGCGCCCCGAGTACCGGGTTGCGATCGCACGTGCGAAGGCGGTGAAGTCGGCCATCCGCGTCGGGATGACGTTCGGGTTCCGGCCGCCGTTGGCCCAGCGGGGCGTGCCGGAGATCGTGAGCATGACCTCCATGTCCGTCTCCTGTGCCGAGCGCAACGCCTCGTCGATGTCGTCGAAGACGTAGGCCGGGTCGAACGGGCTCGTCGCGTTCGACGGGCGGCTCGGCGCCGCCAGGTTCCACTGCACCAGCAGCCGCATGATCGTCGCGCCCTCGCGCGAGGCAGCCTGGATGCGGCCTCCACGGTCCGGCACCCAGCGGAAGCTCGGATCGTCGTGGAATCCGACCCACATCCGCTCGGCGGCCATGGCGGCAGGCGCGGTGAAGGCTGCGATAGCGCACAAGGCAATGACGAGGCGGATGGTGCGTCTCATGAAATCTCCTTTACCTGGCGGCGGTGCGAGGTCGACTGATCTGCGGCACGAGGCTCGGTCCACCGTACCGGCGCGACTGTGAGGGTCGTGTAAGGACCCGTCCGCAAGAGGCGCGGAGCGGTGGCGTACACTGCCTCGGTCGTGTCTGTTTCTGCGTGGGAAGCCGTGTTCATGCTCGTGGTACTCAAGATTCCGATGGTCTACTTGTGCGCCGTAGTTTGGTGGGCGGTGCGGTCGGAGCCGCGAACCGAGTACGGGCCGGGGGGCGGTGAGTCCCTCGTTCCGGTGATGCCATGCGGTTGGGAGGACTCGCGTCGGCGCCGCGGGCGCACGCCCTCGCGGCGTCCTTTGAGGCCCGCGCCCCGACCTCGCCCGCGCGTCGGAGCCCCCGCTTCGTGAGCAGCTATTCGGTCCACCAGCGGCGCGCGGACATGGTCGCAGGCTTCCTCTGCGCGTTCTCGTTCGTGCTGGCCGGCCTCGCGATCGCCCGCCAGCCCGGCGTGCTCGCGCCGGCCGCGATCCTCCTCGCACTCGTTGCGGCGCGCATGACCGTTTCGCATCGCACGCTGGCGGGGGTGGCGGTGATCGTGGCGACGCTCGCGTTCTTCTTCGGGATGCTCGTGGCGATCAGCACCGACAACCCGCTGTACTAGCCGATGGCCGGGGACCTGAACGCCGGCTACGTCGGCGCGCTGCTCGAGCAGTACCTCGAGAATCCCGAGGCCGTCGACCCCGCCTGGCGCGAGGTCTTCGAGCGGTCCGACGAGGCGGTCCTATCGGCGCTCCCGGGGCTCTCGCGGCTCGTCGACGTGCGCTCGGCCGACGGCGGCAACGGCGCGGCCACGGCAGTTGCGCCTGTCGCACCTGCCGAAGAGCCTCCGGCCGAACCTGCGCCTGCTCCTGCCCCCGAACAGCGGGCTGCGCCCGAAGCGCCGGCCAAAGCCCCTGATCTCGATCTCCTGGCGGCCGTCGCGGCCGCGATGTCGCTCGTCAAGGCGATCCGCATGCACGGTCACCTCGCGGCTCGCCTCGATCCGCTCGGGTCCGAGCCCCCCGGCGATCCCGCGCTCGAGCCCGAGAGCCTGAATCCGGCTCTGACCCCCGAGGTCCAGGCGAAGATCCCCGCGCGCCTCCTGCGGCTCTCCTGCGAGGGCGAGACGCTGCTCGACGCCCTCCCGCGGCTGCAGGAGATCTACATGGGGACGATCGCCTACGAGATCGAGCACATCTCCGATCACGCTGAGCGCGTCTGGCTCAGGCGCGCGATCGAGTCCGGTCGCTTCCGCAAGCCACTGTCGCCAGAGGAACGGCGTGCGCTTCTCCTGCGGCTCGCGCAGGTCGAAGCCTTCGAGACGTACCTGCGGCGCGCGTTCATCGGGCAGAAGCAGTTCTCCATCGAAGGCCTCGACGCGCTCGTGCCGATGCTGGATCTCGCCATCGAGCTCGCCGCTGCCGCGGGTGCGCACGAGATCGTCGTCGGCATCGCGCACCGCGGCCGGCTCAACGTGCTCGCGCACACGGTGGGCCGCTCCTACGCGTCGATCCTGCGGGAGTTCGAGGGCGAGCGCACGATCGACGCCCTCGTCTCCGATCCCGAGGGCGGAACCGGCGACGTGAAGTACCACCTCGCAGCCTCCGAGACGCGGCAGACAGGCTCCGGCGACGTTCAGGTCACGCTGGCCGCCAACCCGAGCCACCTGGAGGCGGTCGACCCGGTCATCGAAGGCCATGCCCGAGCGGAGCAGACGGATCGCTCGGGAGGCGCCGGCATCCACGACCCGTCGGTCGCGCTCGCGATCCTGATCCACGGGGATGCGTCGTTCGCGGGCCAGGGCGTCGTCGCGGAGACGTTCAACCTCCACTCCGTCGACGGCTACTCGACGGGCGGCACGCTCCACATCATCGCGAACAACCAGATCGGCTTCACGACCGATCCCGCCGAGGGGCGCTCCACGCGCTACTCGAGCGATCTCGCCAAGGGCTTCGACATCCCGATCGTCCACGTCAACGCCGACGACCCGGAGGCCGCGCTCTCCGCGGTCCGGCTTGCGCTCGCCTACCGCGAGGAGTTCGGCCACGACCTCGTCGTCGATCTCGTCGGCTACCGCCGTTTCGGGCACAACGAGCAGGACGAGCCGGCGTACACGCAGCCGCTGATGGCGGAGCGAATCGACAAGCAGCCCCCGGTTCGCGAGACGTACGCGGCACGCCTCGTCGAGGACGGTGTGCTGACCGAGGAGGAGGCGGGCAAGCTCCTCGAGCAGACGGTCGACACGCTGCGCGAGGCGCACGATCACCTGCGCGCGTCGTTCGCCGAGCCCGAGCCCCCGCGCGAGCAGCGGATTCCCCGCGACACCGGCGACGCCGTCGTCACCGCGGTGCCGGCGGAGCGCCTGCGTCGAGCTGAACGACCAGCTGTTGCTCGTTCCCGAAGGCTTCGAGGTGAATCCGAAGCTCGCCAAGCAGCTCGAGCGGCGCCGCGAGGCGATCGCCGAGGGCGGGATCGACTGGGGCCAGGCCGAGGCGCTCGCATTCGCCTCGCTGCTCGAGGAGGGGATCCCGATCCGGCTCTCCGGTCAGGACACGGAGCGCGGGACCTTCTCGCACCGCCACGCCGTCCTGCACGACCCGGTGACCGGGGAGACGTTCACCCCGCTCCAGGCGCTGCCCAAGGCGGACGCGGCCTTCGAGATCTACAACTCGCCGCTGTCCGAGTACGCGGCGCTCGCCTTCGAGTACGGCTACTCGATCGCCGCGCCGGACGCGCTGGTGCTCTGGGAGGCCCAGTTCGGCGACTTCATCAACGGCGCCCAGATCGTCGTCGACCAGTTCATCGTCTCCGGTCGCTCGAAGTGGGGCCAGACGTCGCGTCTGGGGCTCCTGCTCCCGCACGGGTACGAGGGCAACGGCCCCGAGCACTCGAGCGCGCGTCTCGAGCGGTTCCTCCAGCTCGCAGCGCAGGAGAACATCCGCGTCGCGAACTGCACGACGGCTGCGCAGTTCTTCCATCTCCTCCGCCGCCAGGCACTCGACGCGACCGCGCGGCCACTCGTCGTGATGACGCCGAAGGGGTTGCTCCGCCTCCGGCAGGCGACCTCGACGATCGACGACCTCTCCACCGGGTCGTTCGCAGCCGGTCCTCGACGATCCCGACCCAGGAGACCGGCGCGGCATCCGCCGCCTCGTCCTCTGCAGCGGAAAGATCTACTACGACCTCACCGCTCACGATCTGCGGAGCGTCGCCTCCGCCGCCGCGATCGCGCGCATCGAGCTCCTGTATCCGTTCCCGGTCGACGCTCTCGCGCGCGTCGTCGAGTCGTATCCGGAGGTTCGCGAGATCGTGTGGGTCCAGGAGGAGCCGCAGAACATGGGTGCATGGCGCTCGCTCCGCCACCGGCTCGAGGAGGCAGCCTCCCACGCGTCGTTCGTCGAGCGCGTCGACTACGTCGGCAGGCCGTGGCGCGCGAGCCCGAGCGAGGGGTACCCGACCCTGCACCAGCACGAGCAGGACCGGATCGTTCGCGAAGGCCTCGGGTTCAAGGCAGAGAGTTAACGGCTCTTGCGTGCGTTCCGCGCCGCCGAGGCGACGCGCGGCGCGTAGCGCTGGACGGCCTCGTGCAGCTGCCGCTTCTGCGACTTGGGCAGGCGGCGATACATCCGGTAGAGCAGGAAGACCAGCGAGAAGAGCCTGATGAACACGTGTACACCATACCCCGCGAGTTCGGCCTCCAAGCCTCCCGCAGCCTTCCGCTAAACTCGTCCACTCCAAGGACGTCATGTCGGATCTCGAAGAACCAGCAGTCGAGACAGAGTCCCTCTTCGCTGCGGCGATCCGGGAGCACCTCGACCTCAAAGAACGCAACTCCGAGCTCGCGGGAGCGATGCCGATCGACTCGTACCTGAACGGCGATCCTCTCGAGAACCACCCGCTCTTCAAGAGCGAGGAGCAGGCCCGCATCGAGGAGACGATGGACGGTGAGCCCGCACCGGACCAGATGAGCTCCGAGCGCCTTCCCTGGCCAGGGGAGGAGACAGTCGAGAGCGTCGAGGGCGCGGCGCTCGACGAGACGCTGTGGACGGGCCGGCCGCGCGACTTCGACTGGGGCGACTGAGGACCTGAGCCCCGAAGAACGTCTGCGGCGGTACGCCGAGCTCGCTGTTCGCGTGGGCGCGAACGTCCAGGAGGGCCAGGACGTCATCGTCAGCTGCCTGGTCGAGCACGCGGAGATCGCGCGGGCCATCGTGCGCGAGGCGTACCGCGCCGGCGCGAAGCACGTGATCCTGCTCTACGGGGACCTCCATCTCCGCAAGGCCGCAGATCGAGCTCGGGCCGGAGGAGGAGCTCGGCTGGTCGGCGCCGCACCTCCTCGACCTCTACAAGCGGGCCTACGACGAGCGTCCTGCCCTCGTCTCGCTCACCGGGAATCCAGACCCCGACCTCCTCGGCAGCCTTGACGCCGCGCTCGTCGGCCGTTCGGAGCCCAAGGAGCTGAGAGTCGCATCGCTCGCCCTCACGGGCGCGCGCCGGATCAACTGGACGATCGTCTCCGCGCCGAACGAGGGCTGGGCGACCCAGATCTTCGGCGAGCCCGACATGGAGCGCCTGTGGGACGCGGTCGCGACGGCGACCCGGCTCGACGCCGATGACGTCGTCGCAGCCTGGAACGAGCACGCGGAGGTGCTCCAGGCCAGGGCCGGAGCACTCAACGCCCGCGCGTTCGATGCGATTCGCTTCCGCGGGCCCGGAACGGATCTCACGATCGGGCTCAACCAGGGAGCCGCTTGGGGCTCGGCAACGAACAGGACCGCGGGTGGGATTCGGCACATCCCGAACCTCCCGACCGAGGAGGTCTTCACCACGCCCGACTGGCGGAGGGCGGAAGGGACGGTGCGCTCGACTGCGCCGCTTCTCGCAGCCGGCACACGGGTCGACGACCTCGAGGCGCGCTTCGAGGGCGGGAAGATCGTCGAGGTGAACGCCTCCTCCGGCGCCGACATCATCCGCACCCAGCTCGCGGCTGACGAGCAAGCGCCGTCGCTCGGGGAGGTCGCGCTGGTCGACGGCTCCTCCGCGGTCAAGAAGACGGGGCTCGTCTTCCACGACACGCTCTTCGACGAGAACCAGGCGTGCCACATCGCCTTCGGCAGCGGCTTCCCGCACGTGCTCGGCGAAGTCGGAGACCTCGAGCCCGACGAGCTGCTCGCCCGCGGGATCAACGTCTCGGGCGTCCACACCGACTTCATGATCGGCAGCCCGGAAGTCGAGGTCGACGGCCTCGATCGAGACGGCGCAGCGACGCCGATCCTGCGCGACGACGTCTGGCAGCTGAGCTAGCCGCTTCCGGCGCAGCAGAAGCGGGTACACCTTCCCGATGCGGCGGATCCTGGCCCTTGTCGCTCTCGTAGCCGCGGCTGCCCTCGTCGCCGTGGCGCTGCTCGTCGTGCCCCGGGAAGAGAGCGGGGAGGAGGACGGCGCCGTCGTCCTGCCTCAGAGCCCGATGCCGGGACGGCTGCTCGTCGGCTTCCAGGACGACGCGTCGCTCCGCTGGGCGGACGACCGCGCGGTGGCGCTCGATCGTGCGCGCGAGGCCGGCGCGGGGGTCATCCGCACGATCGTCGTCTGGGAGCAGACAGCGCCTGTTCGACCGGCCGATCCCGCCGATCCCTTCGAGGCGTCCTATCGCCTCGACGATCTCGACGAGCTGGCGCGAAACGCGCAGGAGCGCGGGATCGAGCTTCTCCTCTCGATCTGGGGCACTCCGGCGTGGGCGAACGGCGGCCAGGGGCCGAACGTGCCGCCGCTCGATCCCGACGATCTCGAGGCGTTCTCGCAGGCACTCGCCGACCGCTACTCGGGCCGGCACGCGGGATATCCGGCGGTTCGGCTCTTCTCGGCCTGGAACGAGCCCAATCTCGAGCAGTTCCTCGCACCGCAGTTCGACGCTGCCGGGAGCTCGGTGGCCGCCTCGCTCTACGCGCCGATCGCCCGAGCCGTCTACGACGGCGTGAAGCGAGGGAACTCGGAGGCGCTGGTGGCGATCGGCGAGACGTCGCCACGGGGTCACGACGCCCCCAGCCGCGGCAGCGTTCAGGACAGCCACTCGCCGGCGCGCTTTGCACGGCTTCTCTCGGAGGAGCGGCCGGCGGTTCGCTTCGACGCCTGGGCCCAGCACCCGTATCCGCCTCGTGCGAACGTGGCGCCCGACGCCCCGGTGCGCTGGCCGCGTGTCGGCCTCGGCAACCTCGAGCGTTTCGGGGAGTCGATCGACGTATGGTTCGGCCGGTTTCAGACGCCGTTCTGGGTGACCGAGTACGCGCACGAGACGCGGCCGGAGAATCCTGTCGGCGTCGAACCGGAAGTCCAGGCGAAGTTCGCGGCCGACGCCCTCGAGGTCGCAGCTGGGAACCCGCGAGTTCGTCTCTTCGTCTGGTTCACGCTCCGCGACTCGCCCGGGAACCCGTGGACGAGCGGCCTCCTTGCAGAGGGAGGAACCCCGAGGCCGGCATTCGCGAGCTTCGGCGAGCGTGCCCGCGCACTCGACGGGCGGAATCCCGTGCTGCCAGCAGACGCCGCCGTCGCGCGCATCCCCGTGCTCGAACTTGCCCGCTACACGGCGACGGGCGAGCCGGTCGAGGTGATCCTGGGCGCTCGCGAGCGTTTCTCCGTCGCCCTGCGACCCGACGGCTGGGTCGACGTGGCGTTGAACGGGCATGCGCGCCTCCGCGCTCGCGGTGCAAGCGATCGACGCTCACGGGCACGTCGTCGAACGGATTGTCACCTTCGAGGACTCGTCGACGGAGCTGAACTGACGCAAAACCGCATAACCATGCGCGATGTCGTCACAATGCGAATTCGCACTTGACAGACAGCGATCATGATGTCACTATGATGTCATCATGCAGCTGGACAGTCACATCCAGGCGATCCAGGAAGACCTCGCCGGCACGGCCGGCCTGGGCGACGAAGCAACCGCCCAGGCTGCCCAAAGGCTGAGCGAGGCTCTCGGCTCGACCCTCCACCTCCGGCTCCTCGACCTCCTGGGCGAAGCAGCCCTCGAGATCGGTGGACAGCTCGGCTCGGGAAGGGTCGAGGTTCGGCTCGCAGGTCGCGAGCCGGAGCTCGTCGTCGTCATGGATGAGGCCCCCGACGCCGTCCAGGCGGCGGCCGGGGAAGAGCTGAGCGGGCGCATCTCGCTCCGCCTCCCCGAGTCGCTCAAGGCCGGCATCGAGGTCGCTGCAGCACAGGAAGGCGTCTCGATCAACGCATGGCTCGTGCGCGCCATCGCGCACACCCTCCACTCGCGCTCGCAGTCGCCGCCGCGGCGCGGGCGCAACCGCATCCAGGGCTACGCCCAGGGCTGAAAGGAGAACACGATGTTTCTTGCCCCACTCCCCTTCGACTACGCCACGCATCTCGATCCCGGCGACCGCGTCCGGAAGACGCGGAAGCGCAGCGGAGGCCGCGTGCGACGGCTCCCGATCCTCCACGTCTCGCAGGACTAGGCGACGCGAATGCAGACCTTCGACACGCCGGGCGACGTCTCGCTGGTCATCCGGCTCCCGAGCGGACGTGTGCGGGTCACGACGGCCGACGACCCGCACACCAGCGTCGAGCTCGTCTCCAAACGGGGCCGCGGTCTCGAGGCGCACGAGGACGTGATCGTCCGCGCCGAGGAGCGCCAGGGCCGGCACGTCATCACCATCGAGCAACGGGAAAAGATCCGCTGGGGCCCGATCCAGATCAACTGGGGAGGAGACCTCGAGGCGCGAATCACGTGCCCGCCCGGCTCGGACCTCGACATGGCCGGCGGCTCCACCGACCTCGACGTCCAGGGTGAGCTCGGCTCGGTCTCGGCGAAAAGCGCCTCGGGCGACCTCGAGCTCGGCGACGTGCGGGCCAGGCTCGAGGCCAAGACGGCGAGCGGCGACATCTCGGTCGGGACGCTGCCCGAGGGGGGCACGGTCGTCTCGGTGTCGGGAGATCTCGACGTCGGTCGCGTTCAGGGCCCCTTGAGCGCCCGCACCGTCTCCGGCGACGTGAAGATCGCCGCGATCGAGGCCGGCGAGTTACAGGTGCAGACGGTCTCGGGCGATGCCCGGATCGGCGTGGCACGCGGCACCCGTGTCTGGATCGACGCGACGTCGGTGTCGGGTGACCTCAAATCGGAGCTCGACATGGCGGACAGCGCTCCCGTCGCGGACGAGGCTGCGGAAGAGAGCGGAGACGTCGTCCCGCTTCAGGTCAAGACAGTCAGCGGCGACGTGAAGATCCTCCGCGCCGCCGAAGTCCTGGCCACCTGACGTCGTAGGGGCGAGGCATGCCTCGCCCTCGTCTGCCGCAGAGCTACCCCGCGCGCACGAGCTCGACCACGTCGTCCTCGCGGCCGTCGAGCCAGATCTCGTACACGCGCTTCTCGCCCCCGAGCCCGAGTGGCGCGGTCAGAACCGTGTACAGCCGTGTCTCGTCGAGACCTGCCTGTCGCGCGGCTCTGACGATCCTCGCGATCCCGTGGCGCGGGGCGTTGCCGTCGAACTGCCACGCGGGGTAAAGCCACTCCGTCGAGCCGGGACGGCGAATGCCGATGAGCTCTCCGTCGCGTCGCATCGCCTCGATCAGCATGGGGTCGTAGGCGAGGCGCGCGGCGAGCCAGGTTCCGGGAATGCAGTCGTCATACGCGGTCATGCTCACGCCGGGAGCTTAGCCCGCGTGGGGTCAGGCTTCAGCCTGACCCCGGTCTGGGGATCGCGTGGGGTCAGGCTTCAGCCTGACCCCGGTCTAGGGAAGTTGCGCGACCAGCGACTCCCAAATCTCAGCGTCTCCCCGTCCCTCGTAGCTCGCCACGACCCGTCCCTCCGCGTCGATCACGAACACGTGCGGCTGATACGTGGCGCCGAGCTTCCGCGCCCGCGCGCGATCGGGATCGGAGATCGAAGGCCAACTCCAGTCGTATTCCTCCACGAAAGCGCGACCCTCATCAGGGGTGTCAGCGACGTCCAACCCGAGAAACGCGAGCTCGGGGTGATCCTGCTGGAAGTCTGCGAAGGCGACCGCCTCGCTCTGGCACGTGCTTCACCAGGACGACCAGACGTTCACGAACACCTGCTTCCCGCGCAGCGCGGCCAGCGAGGCCTGCTCCCCGTCGAGCGTGGTTCCCTCGATCGCAGGCGCGGTCGGGCGCATCGCTGTGTCTTCGGGAGCCGCGGTCTCGGTGACCGTGGGAGGCCCCGCGGCGTCCTCGGCCGACTCGCCCCCGCAGCCCGCGACGAGGAGCACGCACAGCCCAATCACCAACGCAAACGCCCGCATCGATCCAGCGTAGCCCCGACACCAGCCATGCCGCCGCCGTTCAGGATTTCGTAAGGGGGTCTTGACCGATTTGGCGAGGGCCGATACCTCGTATGCATGCGGCGCATCGCGATTCTGCTCACCCTCACGGCCCTCGCCGTCACTGCGACCGCCGGCGCGCAGCCGCCGCCCGTCCGCTCGTGGGCAGCGACCCAGATCGAGACGGTCGTCGGAGCCGGATTGATGGCGCCGAGCGTGACCGACTTCCGGCCAGACGACCTCCTCACGTCCTCCGAGCTCGCCGCTGCGCTCTCGTCCCTCGGGGCGGAGGCGACCGTCGCGGACGATCCCTTCCGTGTGGTCACCGTCCGCGAGCTCGACGCGCAGCTCGTCACGATCACCGGCCTCCGTCCGCACGCGCGTGAGCTTCGCCTCGCCGCAGAGCGCTCCGGGCTCATGCCCCGGCCGTGGCTCGGCACCGAGACCGTCGCGCGCATGCTCGGGCTCCGCATCAACCACCTCCAGGCCGAGGACGCGCGCGAGCTCCAGGTCTCGCAGCCCGTGACGCGCGCGGAAGCTGCGTACTCGATCGCTCGGATCCTGACCATCCAGCAGTACGAGCTCGACTCGGTCCGGCTGGCGCTCGACACCTTCAGCTTCGAGCAGCTCTCCGTCTGGCAGCAGAACGTCCTGCGCCGTGCTCTCCGCCTCGTGGGATCGCCGTACGTGTGGGCCGGAACCTCCGAGCGCCCGCAGCCGCTCTTCGGGCGCACCGTTCCCGGCGGCTTCGACTGCAGCGGCTTCGTGTGGCGCGTGTACAAGCTCGAGCCGTTCGCGGGTGCGCCCGCGCTCTCCGCCGTGCTCAGGGGGAGGACGACCTACGACATGAGCGCCGAAGTTCCTCGCGCCTTCCGCATCACGCGCGCGAATCTCCAACCGGGCGACGTGATCTTCTTCGGCACGAACGGCCCGCGCTCGAAGCCGAGCGAGGTCGGCCACATGGGCATCTACGTCGGCTCGGGCTGGATGGTGCACTCGTCCGACCGCGGGACGACCCTGACGCCGATGACGGGCTGGTACGAGACCCGCTTCGCCTGGGGCCGACGCCCGCTCGCGGAAGCCGGCCTCACGTAGCCCGACTATCCTCGCCGCGTGACGTACGCCCCCGCGGACGATCGCTACGACCAAATGCCCTACCGCCGCTGCGGCTCGAGCGGGCTGAAGCTGTCCGCAGTCTCACTCGGCCTCTGGTGGAACTTCGGCGGCGTCGACCCGTTCGACCGGAGCCGCGCCATCGTCCGCCGCGCCTTCGACCTCGGGATCACCCACTTCGACCTCGCGAACAACTACGGGCCGCCTTATGGCTCCGCCGAGGAGACGTTCGGGCGCCTGCTCCGCGAGGATCTCCGTCCCTACCGCGACGAGCTCGTCATCTCGACGAAGGCCGGCTACGACATGTGGCCGGGCCCGTACGGCGAGTGGGGCTCGCGGAAGTACCTGCTCTCGAGCCTCGACCAGAGCCTCGGCCGAATGGGGCTCGACTACGTCGACATCTTCTACTCGCACCGCTTCGATCCCGACACGCCGCTCGAGGAGACGATGGGTGCGCTCGACTCGGCGGTGCGCGCAGGGAAGGCGCTGTACGCGGGAATCTCGTCGTACTCTGCGGAGAAGACCCGGGAGGCGGCGGCGATCCTCCGCGAGCTCGGAACCCCGCTGCTCATCCACCAACCGTCGTACTCGATGCTGAATCGCTGGATCGAGCCGGACCTTCTCGATGCCCTCGGCGAGCTCGGTGTGGGCTGCATCGTCTTCTCCCCGCTCGCGCAGGGGATGCTCACGGACAAGTACCTGGACGGGATCCCCGAAGGCTCGCGCGCAAGCCGGCCGAGCTCGCTCTCGCCGGGCATGGTCTCGGAGGAGGCGCTGGCTCGCATCCGGGCGCTGAACGAGATCGCGTCGAGGCGCGGGCAGACGCTGGCGCAGACGGCGCTCGCCTGGACTCTGCGCGACCCGCGGGTGACCTCGACGCTCATCGGCGCCTCGAGCGTCGCCCAGCTCGAGGACAACGTCGCTGCTCTCGACCGCCTCGACTTCACAGACGAAGAGCTCGCTGAGATCGACCGCTACGCGACGGACGCGGACATAAACATCTGGCCGTCGTCGAGAGAGAGCTGACCCGAGGGCTAGCTCTTGTCCTTCGCCACGAGCTCCTTGGAGAAGAACTCGAGCGCGGCCTTCGTCTTCGTCTGCTGCTCGCCGGAGAGGTCGACCCCTTTCGACGTAAGGAAGGCGCGCGACTCCGCAGCGACCTGAAACGCGTCCGAGGCGAGGCACTTGGTCGACAGCTCCAGAATCCGAGAGCCGTCCGGGTAGAGCCACATCTCGGCGACGTGCCGCCGCCCGAGCTCGGCGGGCGTGAAATTCAACTTCAGAACGAAGATCGGCCCGAGCACGGCGAGCCCGTCCAATTCGAGGCCGGCAGGGGCTCGATCCGTGAAGAAGGCGCGCTGCTCCTTCGAGAAGAGCTTCCGAACCGGATGCTCACCAGCTGCCGCTTTCCTCACGGTGGCTGGGTCGGCCTTCCCTTTCAGGGTGGCGGAGCAGACGTAGCCTCCCGGCATTGCGTCGACCTCGACCACGAGGTTCGGTGACTTGCGCAGATCAGCAGGAAGGTCGTCGGGAACGACCGGGCGCAGCTTGACGACCGTGTCGGCGCCCTTCCCCTGGACCCTGCGGGCTCGCACGACCACGCCTGCTCCGTTGAGCGCGAGCTCGGGCGTGTCGAAGAAGAACACCTGGCGGATCTGCGCCTCGAGGGGATCGAGGGCGAGCGCCGAGACCGCGGCCCGCTGGCCCGACGCCGGGCACGGTCAACTTGAGCTCGACGCTGTCTGACTTCTTCGCCAGCTCGAGGAGGTGAACGAGCTCCTCGTCGGACAGCCTCTCGGACTTGCTCGCGGTGGTCGCCACGTCACTCCCCGTCGTCGGTGGTGTTCTGTCCGACGATAGTGCGGATTCCGTGAGGGTGCGAGGAGTCAGCGCGGGGGTCAGGCTTCAGCCTGACCCGGTCTCGAGGTTCGAGCGCTAGGAGAAAACCTGCCGTTCGAGATTGGCCAGCACCGCCTCCCACCCCTGACTGTGCATCTCGCGAATCTGCTCACTCGCGAAGCCTGAATGCGTGAGCTTGACGAGCGTGCCCTCGCCGTCCTCGATGAACTCGACCACGACGAGCGTGCTCTCGCTCCCCGCCATCGCCGGTTCCGGCCCTTCCTCCCAGCCCCAGGTGTACGAGAGGCGCTCCGGCGGGCTGACTTCCCGATACTCGCCGCTGACCGTGTGCACCTCGCCTTCGTCGGTGCGCATCGAGAGCCGGTAGCTGCCGCCCTCGCGCGCATCGACCTCCGCGAGCGGTGTTCCCCACGTCGGCGCTGCAGCCCACCAGCGCTTGAGCACGTCCGGGTTGATCCACGCATCGAACACCTGCTCACGCGGTGCCGCGTAGCGATGCTCGAGCTGGAGCGCGATCTCCTGTCCGATCTCGGTCATTCCTGAGCCTCCTTGCTGTTGGATGTTTCTGCGAGGTGCCGCTCGACAGCCTCGAACTTCGCCTCCCACAGCCTGCGATGCAGATCGAGCCACTCGGACGCCTCGCTGAGCGCGCGTGGCTCGAGTCGCAGCACGTGTTTTCGCCCGGTCACGGTCCGGCGGATGACGCCGGCGCCCTCGAGCACCTTCAGGTGCTTCGTAACAGCCGGCTTCGACACGCCGAGCCCGCGCGACGCCTCACCGACGGCTGTCGGCCCGGCGACGAGCCGCTCGACGATCGCCCGCCGCACGGGGTGCGAGAGAGCGAGAAAACTACGATCGAGCTCGAGCGAACTGTTCACCTAAAGGTGAACTATACATACGAGCCATAAAGCCGTCCGGGGTCTGGGTTCAGCCAGATAGGCGAGTCCCGCATCATCTCCGCCGTCGACGATGCAGCGCGACTCGTCCTCGTCGCGCGCATCGCTCACCGGCGCGAGTTCTACCGGCGCTGACCTGCGCTCGGGCCTAGCGGATCACGACGAAAGTGCGTCCGCCCAGAAGCTTCCCGTACCGGGTCTCCGACCGTGGGCCGAATCCGGGCCAGACGAACCAGCGGTAGACGCCCGGGCGTGAGCCCGTAGGTGCGGCCTTCGAACTTCCAGGAGCTCTGGAGGCGGAACGACGTCGTCTTCGGCCAGATGGTGAGGATCTTCCGTCCGTCGCGGTAGAGCTGCACGTTGTAGTAGGTCGCGTTTCGCACGGGTCTCCACGCGAGGACCGGCGGCGCCGTGACGCGCGCCCCGACGGCGGGGCTCGTCAGCGCGGGCTTCGTCACCGCGGGCGTCTTCACCTCGGGCTTCTTCACGTCGGGCTTCTTCACGTCGGGCTTGTTCACGGCGGGCGTCGTCGGCGCCGACGTCGCCACGGAGCCGTCGGGCTTGACGAGCAAGCCCTTCACAGCCGCGTTTCCCGCCTCGTCGTAGGCGACGACCGTGTAGCGGTACTTGACACCGCTCTTCAACCGTCGATCCGTGAACGCCTTGGCTTTTCCGGAGTACACCGTGGAAGGCTTGGGTCCTCTCAGGCCGGGTCGGCGGAGGACGGCAAACGTGTGGGTGTCCTTCGAGGCCCTCCACTCGAGAACGACGCCCTTCGACATGATCTCCGCCGCCACGCGCACGAGGCGTGGAGGCCTGGTGTCGTAGCGGAGATCGAAGCCGATGGCGGGGCTCTTGTTGGCAGCCTTGTCCTCGCAGGTGCCGGACAAGGAGGTCTTCCGTGCGTCCGGGCCCTTGTACAGCACGGGGGCGGCGCACGCATGAACCCCGGACACCGCATCCGAGCCCAGGAACGACACCGTGACAGCCTTGCGGTACCACCCGTTGGCGTCCGGCGGTCGGTTCGGCTTCGCCTCGACGCTGGGCGGGGTCGCGTCGTACTTCAGCTCGTAGCTGAAGCCGCCGCGGTTTCCCGCGTTGTCGAAGCAGTTGCCGTTGACGAACGTGCTGCCGCTGTCCGGCCCGCTGTAGGTGGCGGACGTGCAGGAGGCAATCCCGGAGGTCCCGTCCTCTCCCGAGAAAGTGACCGCGACGGCGCGGTTGTACCAGCCGTTGTTGTCGGGTCCTCGGTCCGCCGATGCCGTCACGCCCGGTGGCGAGGCATCGCGCTTGACGTATGTCGTCGTCGATCTCGCCCCGGTCCCGTCCGACCACGTGCAGGTCACCCCGGCCCCGCTGGTGTCGCTCGTGATCGTCGTCTGGCCACAGCCACTCGCGGTGACGCCAGGCGGGGCAGCGGCCCAGGACACGGTGACGTTCGACGTATGCCAGGCGTTGCAGTCGGCCGGGCCTGGAGAGCAGAACGGGTCCGGAGGCGCGGGCGGGATTGCCGAGGCCGAACTGGTCAGCGTGAGCGCGAGGAACGTGGAGAGGAGTAGCAGGAGCGGGAGTCGGCGGGTCATCGGATTTTCGCCCCCCATCCGTCGGTCCGGACAACGAGATACAGCAGGCTCGAGCTCGCCAGAGCCAGTGAGAAGAGCGCCAGCCCCGCCAGCGCAAGGGCTCGTGCGTTGGTGGACGTCGCGGCCGCCGCGACCGCAGGGGCGGCGACCGTCGTCGTCGTCTTCTTGGGAGTCTTTTTCGGAGTCACTTGCGGGGGAACGGCCCGCGTTGGCTTCTTCGTCTCCGGGCGGGTCGCGCGGGAGCTCGGCTGCTGCCTTCGAGTCGGGGTCGTCCGACGCTGCTCGGTGCTGGATCGATCGGTGCTCGAGGGCACGGCGGCCGACTCGCTCTCCGCCGTCACTCGAGGAGTGGACGACACTGGTGTCGGGGCCGGCGCCCGCCGCGCGGAGCTCGTGGCCACCGGATCCGGCTTCGGTTGGACTTTCGGCGCAGAGGTCGTGGCTGACGGGTGAGGATCCGGCGCGGGGGCCGGGGCTGTCGCCTTGGACGGGAACGGATCGGGCTCCGGGTTCACCGCCCCGTGAGCTTGCGTGACGGAAAGAGCGCCGATCGTCGCGACGAGCGCTCCCCCGAGCAGGAGGCGATAAGAAACGAGAGCCGGAGCCACTCGTGCTGCCGGCTCCGGGAAATTGCGCCGTTGCAGCCTCTCCCTGGCCTCGGCCTGCACAAGCCCCCCAAAGCTCGTTGCCTCTCTTTTCATGGACGCTACTCCTTGCTGTCCGACCCGTCAACCACGACTTTCGCCGAGTGACGAGGGCCGCCGGCCGCTCCCCGCGACCGGCGGCCCTCGTCTCGTGGCTTACTCGCTCGACGGCATCACCTTCCCTCGACCTGGTCCCTGGACTGGTCGGTCGCCGTCCTGCTCCCCGAGAGGTCGTGCGCAGGATCCATCTCCTTCTGCGACACGGGGCTCTTCTTTCCGGGGCTCTCCTTGCGCTCCGGCGCCGACTTGTTCGACGGATCCAGCTGCAGGGTTGCAGCGAGGGCGACAGCGGACTGCTTGCTGACGTCCAGCTGTCCGATGACCTGGATCCCGTCGCCGGCCTTGCACCGACACGGATGAGCCTGGATCTGGGACGCAGCCTGCTTCGTCGCGTTCCAGTTCAGGGCGGTCGCGTCGGACGTTGCGACGTTCGCCTGGCGGACGGCACCGTCGCCACCGGGGCTCAGGACACGAGTCGGCTCGTTGCTGTTGCCGAACTTGGAATCGTCCTGGCACTTGCACGGTTGCCTCGAGCCAAGCTGCAGCGTGGCCGCGAGCGCAACTGCGCCCTGGTGGTTCTTCGACGACTGACCGATCACCTGGATGCCGCTCCCGCACTTGCAGGAGTCGCCCCGCTGGACCTGGTCAGCGTGCTGCCCGGTCAGGTTGATGTTGCCGGCGGTCGCGTTCGAGGACGCCTTGTTCAACTGCGAGACCTCGCCGCTGTCGCCCTTGCTCAGAACGCGCAACGGCGCGTTCTCGTTCTCTGCTCCTTTCTGGATCGTCAGACCGAGGGCGAATGCGTCCTGGTCGTTCTTGGCCTCTTGGCCGATCACCTGCAGGCCGCCTGAACCGCCGGCCTGCTCCTGATCCGCCTTCTGCGCGGTCAGGTTCAGGTTGCCGGCCTCGGCGTTCGACGAGGCCTCGTTCGACTGCCAGACGTCGCCGTCGTCGCCCTTGCTCAGGACGCGAATCGGCGCGTTCGAGTTGGAGGGCTTCTCCTGGATGGTCGCGGCGATCGCCGCGGCATCCTGCTCGGACTTCGCCGACTGACCGATCACCTGAAGGCCGCCTCCGCACTTGCAGGAGTCGCCGCCCTGGCTCTGGTCAGCGTGCTGTCCCGTCAGGTTGACGTTTCCGGCTGACGCGTTCGACGACGCCTCGTTCGACTGCCAGACGTCGCCGCTGTCGCCCTTGCTCAGAACGCGCACGGGCGCGTTCTCGTTCTCTGCTCCTTTCTGGATCGTGAGACCGAGGGCGAACGCGTCCTGGTCGTTCTTGGCCGACTGGCCGATCACCTGCAGGCCCGAACCGCCGGCCTGCTCCTGGTCGGCCGTTCTGCTTGGTGGCGTTCAGGTTGCCGGCTTCGGCGTTCGACGACGCCGTGTTCGACTGCCAGACGTCACCGTCGTCGCCCTTGCTCAGGACGCGAACCGGAGTGTTCGAGTTCGACGGCTTCTCCTGGATGGTCGCGGCGATCGCCTCGGCGTCCTGCTCCGAGTCAGCCTTCTGACCGATCACCTGCAGACCGCTCCCGCACTTGCAGGAGTCGCCTGCCTGAGTCTGGTCAGCGTGCTGCCCGGTCAGGTTGATGTTGCCGGCCGAGGCATTCGACGACGCGTCGTTCGACTGGTTGACATGACCGCTGTCACCGGGGCTGAGAACCCGGATCGAGACGTTGGTGTTCGACGGCTTCTCCTGCACGGTCTTGGCAAGAGCCGTCGCGTCCTGATCGTTCTTGGCCGACTGGCCGATGTTCTGCTCACCCGAACCGCCCGCCTGCGTCTGATCGGCGGTCTGCTTCGTGAGGTTCAGGTTGCCGGCCTCGGCGTTCGACGAGGCCGTGTTCGACTGCCAGACGTCACCGTCGTCGCCCTCGCTGAGGACGCGGATCGAGACGTTGGTGTTCGACGGCTTCTCCTGCTTCGTCTCTGCGAGAGCGGCCGCGTCCTGATCGTTGTCAGCCTTCTGGCCGATGACCTGCTCGCCGGCGTTCCCGCACTTGCAGGAGTCGCCCGCCTGGGTCTGGTCAGCGTGCTGCTCGGTCAGGTTGACGTTGCCCGCCGTTGCCTCCGAGGAGGCCTCGTTCGACTGCGAGACGTCGCCGTCGTCACCGGGGCTGAGGACCCGGATCGAGACGTTGGTGTTCGACGGCTCCTCTTGCACGGTCTCCGCGAGAGCCGTCGCGTCCTGATCGTTGTCGGCCGACTGGCCGATGATCTGGTCACCCGAGCCTCCCGCCTGAGTCTGGTCGGCGGTCTGCTCCGTGACGTTCAGATTGCCCGCCTCGGCGTTAGACGAGGCCTCGTTCGACTGCGAGACGTCACCGCCGTCGCCCTCGCTGAGGACGCGGATCGAGACGTTCTCGTTCGACGGCTTCTCCTGCTCGGTTGCGGCGAGGGCCGCCGCATCCTGCTCCGAGTCGGCCGACTGGCCGATGACCTGCGTGCCGTCGCCTGCCGGGCCGCACGTGCCCGGGCACTCCTCACGAGGGCTCGGCATCGGATACGGCTCGAAGCACGTTCTGCCGTCGAGCTTGACCTCCGGGGACTCGCAATTGCGCGGCCCGGGCATCGGATACGGCTCGTGGCAGGACTTGCCGTCCGGCCCGAGGACGGCCGGAGCGACGCAAGGACCCTGTCCCTGCTCGGCGTCCTGCTCGGTCTCGTTCGCGTTACCGCCCGACGCGCCTGACGACGCGACGTTCGACTGCGACGAGTCCTGGCCGTTCGGCTCCTGCTGCGCTGCTCCTTCAGCGGCCCCTCCGCTTTCCTGCCCCTCGGCCCAGAGGCCGGTGGCTGCAGGGGGGTTCGCTGCGGCCGTCCCCACTCCCGCGACGAGCAGGAGGAGGAGAGCCACGGTCAGCGCGAGGAAAGCACGTTTCATCTTGTCTCCCTTCGAGCTGTCGGTGTGACGCCGCGCCACGGCGGCAGCGGCGTCGGGACTACGACCGGCAGCTCTCAGCCCGGGTGGTCGATCGAGGAACGGTGCGCACTGCGCGGGCTCAGCTCCCGCGCAACCCGGATCCGCCGCCCCATGCGGGGGGCGGCGAGAATGAAGAAAGCGATGAGGGCCGCGACCGCGGCGATTGGTGCGCTCGGCACGCGTCCACCCGTCGTGCCCGAGCCGGCGCCCTGCGAGGAGCGCTGCTGGCCGAACGGTCCGAGCGGCGCGTGCGCGCGGGGAGAGGGTGCGGGCCGCGCGCTCGGGGTCTTCGCCGCCGGCTTCGAGCTCGATCGGGGCGGCACGCTTTCTGAGCGCTGCGACGCGATCGCGGGCGTGGCCTGCCGCGGCGCGCTCGATTCCAGCGCGCCGAGCTGTCCCGGAGCGAGGCGCCGGGGGTCCGTCTGGCGGCTTCCCGGCGCCTCGCGGGGCCCCTCCCCATTCAGGCCGTTCGCCGACACGGGAACCCGGGCCGTATCGGCTGGGATCACCACCGACACGTCGAACCCGGGAACGACGAGCGTCGGGAACGCAATCTCGGGGAGAAGTGCAGGGATCAGAAACGCGGGATCGACGACGACCGCGACGTCCACGTCGACGGAGGCCATGAGCGGCGGCCACCCCACCAGCGGCACGTCCACTCTCCATCTGGGAGCGAGCACCGGCAACTGGGTGGCCGGCACCTCTGATATCACCGGCGACGATTCTGGTACCGGCCCAGCATCGGGCATCGCATCCAGCGTCGCATCCAACCCCGGCGCCGCCGCGTCGAGCTCCGGGGCGTTGCCGACTGGAGTGCCACACGTCCAGTTCCAGATCCAGTTCCACGTCCACGTGAGTGGCGTCTGACTGTCGAGCTCCGTCGAGAACGTTCTCGTCTCGCCGCAGAATGTGAACGTCCAGGTCCAGAGCCACAGGCCTGAAGCCGTCGTGTCTTCCGTCGTGCTCGCGGGAACCGTGCTTTGGGTCACGGAGCCGTTGTCGCCGGGACTCGACACACGCACCGTCACGTTGGTGTTGTCGCCGTCAGAGGTGACCGACGACTCGATGCTGTCGGGGCTCGTCGGGAGCGCGGCATCCGTGCCGGTACCGGCATCGTGACAGCTCCAGTCCCAGACCCAATCCCAAGCCCAGATCAGAGACGCCTGGACACCGGTATGCGTGGACTCGGATATCACGTTTCCGGCGCAGTCGATCTGAAAGTTCCAACTCCAATGCCATGCGTCTGAATCCGATTGAACTTCAGATTGATACTGCGAATATTCGTCCTGATATCGCGAGAGGTTTATTGCCGGCACCGAGACCGCCCGATCCTTACTATCGGAGGGCGCGCTCGAGAGAGGCGTAGCTCCCGAAGAGGTCGGGGCGCCGTTCGGCGGCGGGGTCGCGCTCTCGGCACGCGGCTCGACACCCGCCGATCCCTGTGCGTGGCTGACCGCGCCGTTCTCGCTGGGCGTCGGGCTTGCGACGGGCAGCTTCTTGTCAACGGCAGGGGCTGCACTGTCTACGGTTGCCGCGGGCAACTCGGCGGCTTCTTCGAGCGCGGTCTCGAGGAGGGACTCCGTAGCGGCGGTGATATCAGGCTCCTGCAACGCTGATACTAGTTCTGATGCGCTGTCTTCCTGGGGTTCCGGCCCCTGCGGCATGGTGTCGAGCGCGGAACCCCAGGTCTCGGAGCTCGCTGGTTCGGCCGCGGCCGCGATCTCCGGCGTCTCGTCGATCCCCGCGCCGGCGCTCACCACGGCCGGGCCGGGGTCGGGCGGGATAACCGGAATCAGCTTCGGCGGCACGACGGGTGCCGGGCCGGCACCTGGAACGACGAACTCCGGCATACGCGGCATGGGCGGCCTCAGGCTCGCCCCGTCCGAAGCGAGGGACTGCGTGGAACTGACCAGGGCAAAGCCGGCAACACTCGCGAGTGCGACCGAGAAACGCAGCCCGCGTCGTCTTCCGATCCGATCCGGTCGGAACTGTGACGACAACTCTTCGCGTACGAGTACCACTCACAAAGTGAAATACCCAGCGGTAGAGCTAATCAGTCGTCTATTTGAAAGAGTTCTTGCCGCGCGGAAAAGAATCGCGTTATGATTCAGAAACGCCGAGCAGATTCAGGAGGGGTCGGCTGTTGCGGAGTTGTGGCGCATATGCGGTCGTCGGACGAGCCTCGTCAGGCTCTCGTGACGATTCAGAAGGTCTCGTTCGCGCTTACCGTCAGACGGGCGACCTTGCAGCGCGCGAGCGCCTGGTCGAGCTCTACCTTCCGCTGGTTCACGCGCTCGCGCGCCGCTTTGCCCATCGTGGCGAGCGGCTCGACGATTTGGTGCAAGTGGGCTCGATCGGCCTGATCGAGGCGATCGATCGCTTCGACCCCGAGCGGGGAACCGACTTTGCGAGCTTCGCGGTCCCCACGATCACCGGCGAGATCAAGAAGCACCTGCGTGACCGAACCGCGGCAGTTCGTGTGCCGCGTCGGCTCGCCGAGCTGACGCTGAACCTGCAAGCCGCCCGGAGCCGCCTGTCCGCAAGCCTTGCGCGAGCGCCCACGCTCGCGGAGCTCGCGCGCGAGACGGGAACCGAGGAGTGTGCCGTCGTCGAGGCGATCGCGACGGAGCGGACATCGAAGCTCGTGCCGCTCAGCGCCGGCGGGGACGAAGAGCTCTACGGCATGAAGTCGATCGACGACGCCTTCGACCTCAGCGACGATCGTCTGCTGCTGGCCGCAGGCTTCCGAACACTCACTGCCCGCGAGCGCCGAATCTTGCACCTCCGCTTTTTCGCCGGCCTGAGCCAGGCGGAGATCGCCGACGAGGTCGGACTCTCCCAGATCCAGGTTTCGAGGCTCATCCGGACCTCGCTCGAGCGCCTGCGAGGCGCGCTCGAGCTGAGACGGACACCAGTCGCCGCTTCGGAATCGCTCGTCAAGCGCTAGTGCTGCTGGTTTCCGGCTTGTAGACTCAGATCATGCGGAGTGCGCCGTCGCTCTCCGAGGACACCGCGATTTCCAATCGGGTCTCGCTGGTACGAACCGGGGAAGGACCAGACGCCTGGCTGGCCGAGCTCGACGAGCAGCCGGGCTACTCCGCACGCGGCTCCACGCCGGAGGAGGCCGTACGGCGGGTCTGGGCCGCCGCGAACGGGTTGCCCGAAGAGGCTCCTGCGGGGGAGTCCGATGCGGCGACCCCCCGGCACAGCGGCAAACTGCTCGTTCGCATGCCTCCCACGCTGCACGACGAGCTCGCACGTACCGCCGAGAGCGAGGGCGTCAGTCTGAACCAGCTCATCACCGGGGTTCTCGCAGGCGCGGTCGAGTGGCGTGCCGCCGCTCGCCCCCCTGAAGCTCGCCAGGGACTCGTCGCACGCTGGACGCCGATCGCGCTCGCCGCGAACTTCGCCGTCGTCGTGATCGCGGCGCTCGTGGCGATCACGGTGCTCGTGGTCGCGTGGCGCGGCGGCTTGTAGCCCTCCTTCTTAGCTAGCGCGCTAGGCCTTCACGAACGTGTGCACCGGATAGATCTCCGGCTGGCCTTGCACGCCGATCTCCTGGAGGATCGGTATCAGCTTCTCGCCGAAGGCGTTGAACGCCTCCTCCGACTCCCACACGTCGACGACGCGAAAGCCATTCGCTCCCTGGCCGGTGATATGAACCAGCAGGCCTTCGACCGGCCAGTCCGCGGGTGAATCCATGCGGTCCTTCGCGCCGTTGGTCAGCTTGCGGGTGGACTCCTCGTACTGCTCCTGCGTGATTCCTTCGAACACCAGAGCGACGGGCACGACAACCTCCTCGGGGTCGCGGACGGCGGCAGCATACTGACGCGCGCATGAATCGGCTGCGGGTGTTCATCAGCTCGAGCGCGAGCGAGCTCGCTGACGAGCGGGAGGCGGCGCGGGCGGCGGTTCGCACGCTGCGGCTGACTGCTCTCGAGCCGGGCTCGGCCGACTTCGGTGACGTCTTCGTCGGGATCTACTGGCAGAGCTACGGCTGGACGGCACCCGGCTCCACGACCTCGGGGCTCGAGGAGGAGTACCGCACGTGCCGCCGACCTCCCGCGGCTCGTCTACGTCAAGGAGCCCGCGCCGGAGCGCGAGCCGGAGCTCGACCGTCTCCTCGACGAGATGCGAGCGGCTGAGCGTGCGCGGTGCCGGACGTTCGGCGCGCCCGGGGAGCTCGCAGAGCTCCTGATCGACGACCTCGCGGAGCTCATGTCCGAGCGCTTCCACGGCGGCCGCACGCCGGCCCACGACCTCCCCGAGGGAACCGTGTCCTTCCTCTTCGCGGACATGGACGGCTCGACTCCGCTCGTTCGGCGGCTCGGTGACCGGTACCCGGCTGTGCTCGACAGCTTTCGCGAGATCGTGAGCAACGCGGTCCGTGCGAGCGGCGGCGCGGTCGTCGACTTCGACGGCGACGGCGCCTTCTGCGCGTTCTCGGCTCCGGCGGCCGCGGCACAGGCCGCCGTCGCTCTCCAGCGGTCGCTCGCGGCGCACGCCTGGCCAGAGGACGTACAGGTGCGCGCGCGGATCGGCGTGCACAGCGGAGCGGCCGAGCGGGCTCCGGACGGCTATGTCGGCCTCGAGGTGCACCGGGCAGCGCGGATCGGCGCTGCTGCGAACGGCGGTCAGATCCTCGTCTCCGGCAGCGTGGCGAGCGCGCTCGAGGACGACCCGCGTCGACGGCTGGTCGCTGCTCGATCTCGGGTCGTTCGCACTCAAGGGGCTGGATCGGGCGGAACGGCTCGTCCAGCTCGTCGCGCCCGACCTGGAGCACGACTCGACGGCGCCGCGGGCCACGAGGTGCGAGCTCGGTAAGGCTCCCGACCCACCTGACGAGGCTCGTGGGCCGTGACGCGGAGATCGCCGACATCGTCTCCCGTCTCGAAGACCACCGAGTCCGCCTGCTCACCCTCACGGGCCCAGGCGGCATGGGGAAGACGCGACTTGCGGTGGCCGCCGCCGCCAAGGCGTCAAGCGCCTATCCGGACGGCGTCTTCTTCGTGCCCCTCGCGGACGCGACGAGCACCGAGGACATGGCTGCGACCCTCGCGGAGTCGCTGGGCGTCCGCGGGGAGGGCTCGCGACCGCTCCTCGACACGATCGAGGAGCAGCTCGCAGCCGACCGGGCGCTGCTCGTGCTCGACAACTTCGAGCAGCTCGTGGACGCGCGAGACGTCGTCTCGCGTCTTCTCGGCAGCTGCCCTGGGATGGAGGTGCTGGTGACGAGCCGGATTCCTCTGAGAGTGCGCGGAGAGCAGGAGTACCCGGTGCCGCCGCTGCGCGTTCCGCAGGCGGAGACGGAAGGGCAGGCGGCGCTGGAGTGCTCCGCCGTCCAGCTCTTCCTCGACCGCGCGAGCGCCGTGCGACCCGGGTGGACTCCGACGGACGAGGAGGCGAGCGCGGTCGCCGAGATCTGCCGCCGTCTCGACGGGCTTCCGCTCGCGATCGAGCTCGCCGCCTCGCGGCTGCGTGTTCTCGAACCCGATTCCTTGCTGCAACGGCTCAGCACGAGGCTCGACGTCGTCGGCGGGAGCGTCCCCGATCTCCCCGACCGTCAGCGGACGCTGACAGCGACGATCGACTGGAGCTACGAGCTCCTGGACGAGGCCGAGCGAATCGTGTTTGCGCGCCTCTCGCTCTTCGTCGGCGGCTGGACGGTCGAGGCAGCCGAGGCCGTCTGCGCGGACGAGCGCGTGCCGGACGTGCTCCTCGCCCTGGAGCACCTTGTCGAGCACAGCCTCGTCGTGACGGTCGAGGGCACGCCTCGGATGCGGATGCTCGAGACGATCCGCGAGTACGCAGCCGCGCGGCTCGAGGAGAGCGGCGAGATAGAGGAGATCCGCGCTCGCCACGCGGCGTACTTCGACGGCTTCATCCGCGAGTCGCACTCGCTGTTCACCGCCGAGCGGCTTCATCTCCTCGACGCGGAGTGGGACAACATCCAGGCCGTGCTCGTGCCCTCGCGCATCGCTGCGCGCGACTTCGCGTCCCTGGTCGGGCTCGCGTCGCTCACCTGGCGCTACGTCTGGCTCTACGACCGAGTGCGGGACTCGACGACGTGGATGCGCGACGCGTACGAGGCGCGCGAGACGCTCGAGCCGCAGCTTCGGGGCGAGCTCTGCCGCCTCTGGGGCTCGTCGCTGTACCAGTTCGGCGAGTACGCAACGGCGAAGGTCGCGCTCGACGAGGCGGTCGAGCTGCTGGCGGAGTGGGGGCCGCGCGATCGAGAGGCGTGGGCGCGCACGATCCTCGCCGGTCTGCTCCCGCACTTCGAGCCCGACCTCGAGCCTGCGCTCGCAGAGATCACGCGGGCGGTGGAGATCTTCCGCGAGGACTCGAACGCGTTCGGGCTCGCGACCGCGCTCGGGATCTGCGGAACGATCGCAGCGCTTCTCGGGAGGCCCGAAGAAGGAATCGCGCAGATCGACGAAGGGCTACGCACCGCGGAGGGCGTGGGGCTGCCTTCGCTCATCGGCGCGAACCGGTCGCTGCGGGCGCTGGCGTCACTCGGCATCGGAGACGTGGCGGCCGCCCGTGAGCACCTGGAGGCAGCGGCGGGGGTGCCTCTCTATCTCGAAGGAACGGCGTTCTGCCTCGAAGGGATGGCTGCGATCGAGCTTGCAGAGGGGAGCCCGAGGCGTGCGGCGACCGCCCTCGGCGCGGCCGAAGGACTCCGCGAGCGCACGGGAATCGAGGCGTGGCCGGTCGTGCGGCTGGCGTTCCAGTCGACCGTGGACGCGCTCGACGCGGCGGGCTCCGAGGTGCAGGAAGCGCGGTTCGAGGGTCGGCGCATGAATCCGCGCGATGCGCTCACCCGGCTGGTCGCGGGTCGTTAGAAGACATCACGCACGACATGTGTAAGGCTCACCGGCGCAGCCGCCAGGCCGTCGTGGGAAAACCACGAGGCGACGGGGCGGCAGGACAGGAGGTTTCATGCACGGTCGTATGGCGAGGTACACGTACACGGGCGACGCGCAAGAGCTGGCGCGCACCGCAGAGGAGGGCATCCTCCCGATCCTCCAGGGGATGTCCGGCTTCAAGTCCTACACGGTCGCCGCGAACGACAGCACGCTGCTCTCGTTCAGCGCGTGGGACTCCGCCGAGGAGGCGGAGGAGGCAAGCAAGGCGGTCGCATCCTGGGTCGCGGAGAACATGGCTGACGCGATCCAGCTGATCGACAAGGAGATTGGCGAGATCTATCTTGCGACGGCTCTCGGCGTGAGCACCAAGGCCGGCATCAGCTCGTAGAACGACGTGCGCTCGTGGAGCAGGCCCTGGGAGACCGGGGCCTTTCTCTTTCTTGCGGACTAGAGCCGGCGCGTACCGGGTATGACCTGGCAACGACGAAAGGAGACGTGCGATGCACGCACGCATGGCGCGCTACACATTCATCGGCAATCCGCAGGAGCTCGCGCAGAAGGCTGAGGAGGGCATGCTCCCGCTGTTCGAGGCCGAGCCAGGATTCAAGGGCTACTCGATCACGGCCAGCCAGGGCGAGATCCTCTCGTTCTCGATCTGGGAGACCGCCGAGCAGGCGGAGGCGGCGAATGCCATCTCCCGGGACTGGGTTGCGGACAACATCGAGATGGGCCAGATCGAGCTCAAGGAGTCGCGCACGGGCGAGGTCTTGTTGAGCACGGCGCTCGGGGTCGCTGCGGGGTCGCGCGCGTAGTCTCGCGTGACTGAACGGCTGTACGCGGCGACCGGCGACTCCGTCGCGAGGCTTACCGAGTCTGGCGGATCGTGGCGCGTGCGAAGTCTCCCTCGGAGGGAGCGGCGCGCAGTGCCTCGCGGTCGATCCCGCCGATTCCGACACGGTGTACGTCGGCCTCGCCGATGGGGGAGTGCGGCGGTCGTCGGACGGCTGCGAGACCTGGGTCGACTGCGGGCTGCCCGCGCCGCAGGTCTTCTCGGTTGCAGTCAGCGCGGCCGATGGTGCGGTGTACGCGGGAACCGAACCGAGTGCGTCTCTATCGCAGCGACGACCGCGGAAAGAGCTGGCGCGGGCTCGACGGCCTCCTCGAGCTTCCGTCGCGACCGACGTGGAGCTTCCCGCCGCGGCCGTGGACGTCCCATGTGCGCTGGATCGCTCCGAGCCCGCACGACGCAGACGTCGTGCTGGCCGGCATCGAGCTCGGTGGGCTGATGCGCTCGACGGACGGAGGGGAGACCTGGGAGGACCAGCGGCCAGGCTCCCAGCCCGACGTCCACTCCCTCGCGTGGCATCCGCAGGTCGAGGGTCGCGCGTACGAAGCCGGCGGCGGCGGCGCGGCGTGGAGCGAGGACGCGGGCGACACATGGCGCGCTGCCGACGAGGGTCGCGATCGCCACTACACGTGGTCGGTGGCAGTCGACCCTGTTGATCCCGACCTCTGGTACGTGTCGGCGAGCACTGGCCCATTCGCAGCGCACGGCATGCGCGGCGACCCGCAGGCGCACATCTACCGGCGAAGGGACGGAGGCTGGGATCAGCTTGCGGGCGGTCTCCCGGATCCCTTGCCGGCGATGCCGTATGCGCTCGTGGTGACGGAGAGTCGGCTCTTCGCCGGGCTCGCGAACGGCGAGCTCTGGGAGAGCGCGGACCGCGGGGACAACTGGCGCGCGTGTGACCTCGACGAGCCACTTCCGCGGCTGGTCGCGCTCGCGTACGCCTCTTAGAACTCGGTTCAGGATGACGCTTCGTCGACGGGACGCTCCGGACGAGTGCGATGCAAGGACGCAGGGAGTCCCGATATTCGTGAATATCGGGGCGACTGAGGACGCCGCAGCGTGCCGTCCGGTGCGTCCCGGCGACACAAGGCTTCATTCTGAATCGAGTTCTTTAGTTGTTTTCGTGGTTCGGGCCGACGTCCGTGTTGCCCCAGGAGCGGAGCAGGAAGACGACGGCGATGTTGAGCAGGAGAACCACGACCGCGATGGCGAGAACGACCCAAATCCAGCTCATGAAGAGTCGCCTACGACGAAAGTCGCCCAACCCCTGCAACGCGCAATCATGCGCAGGCGTGGGTCTCGGGACGAAGAGACGGCCTTCCGTCGTTGGATCGAGAGATGAGTTCTGGGACTCCCGACGGTCTGACCGGCATGGCGACTGACGACGGAGCGATGGCAGGACGACGCGAATGGATCGGACTCGCCGTGCTCGCACTTGCCTGCGTGGTCTACGCGATGGACCTGACCGTGCTGCACCTCGCGGTTCCGTCGCTGAGCGAGGATCTGCAGCCGACGAGCGCCCAGTTGCTCTGGATCGTCGACATCTACGGCTTCATGGTGGCCGGCGCGCTCATCACGATGGGAACGCTCGGCGACCGGATCGGCCGCCGCCGGCTGCTCATGATCGGCGCGGTCGCGTTCGGGCTGGCGTCGCTCCTGTGCGCGTTCTCGACGAGCGCGGAGATGCTGATCGCGTCGCGCGCGCTGCTCGGTCTCGCCGGAGCGACGATCGCGCCGTCGACGCTGTCACTGATCCGCAACATGTTCCACGACGCCCACCAGCGCACGGTCGCGATCGGCGTCTGGATCACCGCCTACTCGCTGGGTGGCGCGATCGGGCCGCTGCTGGGTGGCGTGCTGCTCGAGTTCTTCTGGTGGGGCTCGGTCTTCCTGCTGGCTGTGCCTGTCATGGCCCTGCTGCTCGTGCTCGGGCCGATCCTGCTCCCTGAGTTCCGCGATCCGAACGCGGGGCGACTGGACATCTCGAGCGCGGCGCTCTCGCTGGTCGCGGTGCTCGCCGTCGTTTACGGGCTCAAGCAGATTGCTCAGGACGGCCTCGGGTGGGTCGCGATCGTGTCCATGCTCATGGGCGTCGCGCTCGGTGTCGTATTCGTGTACCGGCAGAAGAAGCTCGCCGATCCGCTGATCGACCTGAAGCTCTTCCGCGTGCCCGCGTTCAGCGCGTCCCTGGCCGTGTACACGCTCGGCATCCTCGTGCTCTTCGGGGCTTTCCTGTTCATCTTCCAGTACCTCCAGCTGGTGGCCGGGCTGTCGCCGTTTCGCGCGGGACTGTGGACGCTGCCCTCGTTCGTCGCGTTCATGGTCGGCTCGATGCTTGCGCCCGCGATCGTGCGCCGGGTTCCGCACGCGTACGTGATGGCGGCCGGGCTCGGAATCGCCGCGGCCGGCTTTGCCGTGATGACGCAGGTGGAGGTCGACTCCGGGCTCGCCGTGCTCGTGACCGCGACGGTCATCTTCTCGCTCGGTCTCGCGCCGCTGTTCACGCTGGCCAACGACCTGATCATCGGGACCGCGCCTCCCGAGCGAGCTGGCGCCGCATCGGCGATCTCCGAGACCGGCGCCGAGCTCGGTGGGGCGCTGTCGATCGCGCTCATCGGCACGCTCGGAACCGCGGTCTACCGGAGCCAGGTCGTCGACGAGATTCCTCCAGGAGTTCCGTCCGAGGCGGCGGAGACGGCCCGCGACACGCTCGGCGGCGCGGTGGCGGTGAGCGAGGACCTTCCCGCGCGGATTGCGACGGATCTGCTCGATGCTGCTCAGGAGGCGTTCACGCAGGGCCTCCAGGTCGCGGCGTTCGCGAGTGCCGTCATCGCTGGCGCGACTGCGGTGGTCGCGGTGATCTGGATGCGGAACGTGCGGCCGGCACCGGCGGAGGAAAGCGCCGTAGCTCCCGCGTCGGTACCGGTCACCGAGTCCTGAGTAGTTCTTACGGCGCGCTCACAAACGGCGGCTATCACTCGGCCATGCGCCGCCTCCTCCCGTGGGGAATCTCGCTCGTTCTCGCCTTGGCGCTGGCTGGCGCGGCCGGCAGCGCGGGCGCCGGCACCGACCCCAGCCGGACGGCCGAGCCCGACCCGGTCGCCTCGCTCGAACCTGCGAAGACGAACGAGCTCTGGCGGCGGCTCGTCACCTCGCCGCGCGCGGCTCAGCAGCAGACCGACTGCCGACCGCTGCGCGGGGTGTTCTACGCCGCCACGGACTTCCTCCGGCTCGCGACGAAGCTCGCCGCGGCACCCTCGCCGTGCGCGGAGTACTACATCTCGGTTCCGCCGCTCGTCTCCGACAAGACGCTGCCTCGCCCGAACGCGGCTCCGCGCATCCGCGCGCTCGGGCCGAACTTCCATGCGATGGCGGAGATCCACTTCGCGACGTGGACGCGGTGGGTCGCGAGCACGGGCTCGAGCTGGCACAACGCTGGCGTCACCGCGCGCCAGCGGATGGCGGGCGTGGGCTTCGACGTCGCGCAGGGCGACACCTGGGTGTTCAACGAGCTGACGACGGCAGTCCGCCGCGGCACCGGGAACGCGCGCGCGAACGTCCGCGAGTTCCTGCGAGGGCTCTACGAGGGCGGCGACGGCGCGCGCCCGACCCGCGGAGCGGTCTTCGTCATCGGGTTCGGGCAGCGGTCGACCGACCTGTCCCTCTACCAGACGAACCTCCAGAACTGGCTCGCCGACTCCGCGTTCTGGACGGACATGAACACGTACGTCAGCGACTGGACGCAGGAGGCATACGGCGACGCGCGCAGCTGGGCGGTTCCGGGAGTGCCGACGTCAGTTCGCCGCGACTCCCTGAACGACTACCTCCAGCACAAGCTCGTGCTCGCGGGTGCCGGCCCGCCGGAGATCGAGACCGCACGCTCCTATCTGCGAACGGCCTACAACCCGCTCGCGAACGCGGCGTGGGAGCGGGACACGGGCTACGGCTGGACGATGGTCTCCGCCGAGCAGATGGCCGGGTACGTGTCCGCACAGGTTCACGCCCTCCGCTACTTCAGCGCGACGAGCGGGCAGTCGCAGGACCACTGGGGCTTCGCGTGGGCGCCGAGGAATGCAGCAGGCACTCCCGCGGCCGACTTCGCCGCGCAGACGGGTCTCATCCTCGACCGGCTGGCGGCCGCGATACGCGACTCCGGTCGCACGTCCGATCCCGCCGATCCCGGAAGCGCTGCCTGCGGGCCGCCTGGCCAGAACACGTGGTGCGTCGGCGACCTCGTCGGAGCGAGCCTGTCCGAGAGGTGGACGTCCTTCAGAACCTGGACGCAGCCGGTCCTGGCGTTCGCGACGCCGGCGCAGACTATTGCCGCGGGTGCGCCTTCCGCGGCCATGAATCTGAATCTGGGTACCAGCTCGGGCCTTCCGCTGTTGGCCCCGACTGCGCTCGTGGTGACGCTGAGCTCGAGCTCGCCCCAGGGCGGGTTCTCGACGAGCCCAGCGGGTCCGTGGACCGCCACGCTGCCGCTGACGATCGCCGCGGGTACGGGCACCAGCCCCGCCTTCTACTACCTCGATACCCGTGCGGGCAGCCACGTGCTGACGGCATCGGCGTTCGGCGTCACCAGCGCCACGCAGCCGGTGACCGTGACGCCCGGGCCTGCCATGGCTCTCACCATCACGCCCTCCTCCGCGATCGTTCGCGCGCGCGGCTCGAAGCAATTCACGGTCGCCGGCGCCGACGCGTACGGAAACTCGGTTCCGGTGGAGGGCGAGTGGTCGTGGCGACCGGGTGACCTTGGGTTTGGTGCGCCGAGGCGTGGCAAAGTGATGACCTTTACGGCGCTTCGAAAGCTCGGGAACGGGACGATCCTCGTTTCGGTCCCGACCGAAGCAGGGCCGATATCGGCGGGTGCCGGCGTGCGCGTGACACCGGGCCCGCTCAGGATCCGGTCGATCCAGTACCGCAGCCGGAAAAACGACGTACTCGCCACGGTGACGGCAGTCGACGCCGCCGGCAGGCCCGTCTCTCGCGCCGCTCTCGCGGTCGTCGTGCGGCGAAACGGCCGGAGCTACATCTCCGCACGCGCGTTGGTGACCGGGGCCGCGGGAAAGACGGTATTCCGCCTCCCGGCGCGTCGGGGCGGCTGCTTCACCAGCACGATCAGGAGAGTCTCCGCGCACGGCTTCACCTGGGACGGCCGCACGCCGCGCAACCGTCACTGCCGGCCGCGCTGAGAACTCGTTTCAGAACGAAGCCTTGTGTCGAAGCGTCATTCTGAAACGAGTTCAGCTCACTTACCGAAGAACTCGCGCTGCAGCGTGCGGGCCTGCGAGGAAGACAGCCGTGGTTTTTCGAGCACTTCGAGAACCTCGTCCACGAGCTCTCTTTGCTCCGACGGAAGCGTCGGCGCGTCGTGCGACCAGCTCAGACGAGCGCGGACCGACGCGTGGATTCTCCCCTTCGAGTGGGTGAGCTCGTCAGCGAGTTGATGCAGTTCGCGCACCTGCTCGAGGAGCTCCTGGAACTCCGCGTCGTCGATCGGCACGACCCTTCTGAAGGTACCTGCCCTCCATGACGATGCCGCTGCCGATTCGACGGCCTTCTCAGATGTAAAGAACTTCTGAACGAAATTCGCGTCTTACATTCACGTGTCCCCCGTCCACGAGTGTCCGGGAGGCGTCTCTCGTCGTGGCGCGATGGATGTCGACTGCGCCGTCAACGGGTCGCTGATCGGAGGCGAATCGAGGAGGGGAATTGGCTGAGCCCAGTTCTCGGCCCTGGCACGGTCTCGAGCTGCGTCATCTTGCCGCGCTGACCGCGGTCATCGAGGAAGGCTCGTTTCACCGTGCTGCGAGGCACCTCGGGTACTCCCAATCTGCGGTGAGTCAGCAGGTCGCGGGCCTCGAGCGCGCGGTAGGACACCGTCTCATCGATCGCGGAGCTGGTGAGCGCGTGCGCCTCACGGAGATCGGCTCGATAATCCTCCACCACGCGAAAGCCATCAACGACCATCTCTCGGCAGCCCAGGCGGACGTCGCGCGACTGACCTCGAAGACTGCGGAGAGTCTGCTACTCGGCGTCTATCAGAGTGTGAGCGCGACCCTCTTTCCTCGCATCCTCACCGAATTCGTATCGGCTTCGTCCGTGGAGGTCGTGCTCACCGAGACCGTTGGCGATGTCGAGTTGTTCGGGTTATTGGAACGTGGAGAGCTCGAGCTCGCATTCGTCGTGCTTCCCACTGCTCCTGGTCCCTTCGACTGGGTCGACCTGCTTCGAGACCAGTACGTGCTCGTCGTCCGAAACGACTCACCGCTCGCCTCTCTCGACCGATCGCTTCCGCCCGACGAGGTCGCCACGCTGCCGCTGATCTGCTTTCGCGACTGCCGCAGCACGGAGTACGCGCTCGCGAGCTTGCGCTCGACAGGAGCCGAACCTCGGGTCGTCTTTCGATCCGACGACAACGAGATCGTCCAGGGGATGGTCGTTGCCGGGCTCGGAGCCGCGCTCATTCCCAGTCTCGCGGTCTCGCCGCGCGAGGACCTGGTCGTGCTCGACCTGGACGGGTTTCCGCCCAGGGTCACCAGCATCGCCTGGCACCGTGAACGCTCGCTCTCGCCTGCCGCCAAGGCGTTCATCGAGGTCGCTCGCCGCGTCAGCGGCTCGATGGGCGGATCTCCGGTCGACGCAGCAGCCGCCTGAGTCGTACGAGCTCCAAAGACCCAGATGCCCCTCTCACGCTGGGGCGACGCGGACGTGAAGTGGGATCCCGCCCTAACGTCCGTCGCCCAGATGAGAGGGGCCTGGGAGTTTCTCCACACGGAATGGAGTACGCGACGAGCGTAGCCTCCAGCGCGATGCCTCGCTGATCAGAGGTTCGAATCGGCGGATAACGATTCCACACGCACATACGTAGAGCTGTTTCGGAGAAATTACGCTCTAGAAAAGTTGATTTCAGTACTTGCACAGCCGATAAGCGAGGAGAATCGCCCGACTGCCATTCGCTCCGTCTAAGTAGTCGCAGGGTGGAATCGGAGGGAGTATCCGGGTTCCGTCTTGCGCACTCGAGAATCCAACTCGGACGGAGGCCCCATGAGGAAAACCTCGTTTATGCTCGTGTGCGTCGCGCTCGTGATCTTTGCGAGCCTCGCACTCGGGCCAGCCGCAACAGCGACTACGGAAGGCACGTCCGCCGGCACCGTCGTGATCGTTCACGACCAGGAGCCCGGCGGGACGCTCAACAACTTCATCTCCGAAGGAAACGGCTATACGAACTCGCTGGTCATGAACCTGATCCTGGCCGGCGGCGTGATCTACGACAACAAGGTCACCCTGAAGCCGTACCTGCTGGAGGGGCTCCCGAAGATCCTCCAGAAGGAGCCGCTGAAGGCGACCATGACGTACAGGTCGAACGCGACCTGGAGTGACGGCAAGCCGGTCACGGGCGCGGACTTCATGGCCCTGTATCGGACGACCATGAACCCGAACTGGGACATCACCTCCCGCGAGGGGTTCGAGGACATCGCCAAGATCCAGGTGAAGGGCAAGTCCGTCACGGTCACGTTCAAGCCGAAGCGGGCGTACGCGGCCTGGGACGTCCTGATGGGAACCTCCCCGCTCCCCGCACACAAGGTGGCAGGCCAGGACTTCAACAAGCTCTGGGCGGACTCGGTCGACATCTCGAGCGGTCCCTTCAAGTTCCAGAGCTGGCAAAAGGGCACGCAGCTCGTTCTCGTGAAGAACCCTGCCTTCAAGGCGCGCCCGGCGGCCAAGCTCGACCGGGTCGTCTTCCGCTACATCTCAGGGCCCTCGCAGTATCAGGCGCTGAAGAGCGGTGAAGGCGACGTCATCGACGCGGTCTCGCCGCAGATCCAGATCGTCGACTTCTACAAGGACTCGAAGTTCAAGGTGCAGGGAGGAGCGAGCTACTCCTGGGAGCATCTCGACTTCCAGCAGGGCGCCAAGGCGCATCCGGCGCTCAAGAAGAAGTTCGTCCGGCAGGCGATCATCCAGGGCATCAACCGGGCGCAGATCCGCGAGGTGCTGTACGTGAAGACGGGTCTCGTGCCGTCCAAGAAGGACCTGCCGGTCCTCCAGAGCCACATCTTCAAGCCCTTCGAGGCGGCCTACAAGACGCCGTACGCGCGCTGGGGCTTCAGCCAGAAGAACACCATCGCGCTCTTGAAGAAGAACGGCTGTACCGGCGGTCCTGACTCGCCGAGCTCGGGCAACTCGAAGATCTTCAGCTGCCCAGGCGTCGGTGAGCTCACGTTCGCATTCACGACGACGTCGGGGAACCCGCTTCGCGCCCTGACGTTCGAGATCATCCAGCGGCAGTTGAAGAGCGTCGGCATCAACTTCACGCCGCGCTTCCTCTCGCCGTCCGTGCTCTTCGGTGGTGGAACGCTCACCTCCGGCGACTGGCAGTCGGTGATGTTCACCTTCACCGGCGGTCCGACGAGCTCGGGCACGTTCTTCGGCACGGGTGGCTGCGGTGGCGACCAGAACTACGGCGCCGCCTGCAACAAGAAGGCCTCCGCCATGCTGCAGAAGGCGCAGTTCACGCCTGACGCGGCGGATCGCAACAAGCTGCTCCACGCGGCCGAGGTGATCCTGGCGGACGAGGTCTTCTCGATCCCGCTGTTCGCTCGACCGCAGCACCTGCTGCACTCGAACAGGGTCAAGGGCGCGCTCAGGAATCCGACCCTGCAGGGCGGAACCTGGAACGCCGAGACCTGGAGCGTCGCCTCCTAGAGAGCTACCTCCCACCTCGGCCGCAGCCGAGGCCGACACCGCAGGACGCTCCCGCCTCCGTCTCCCGGAGGCGGGAGCGTCATGTCGGTGACAGTGGAGTGCCTTCTCTGTGGCACGATCCGTCGGCGTGGATACCAGTCGGATCGCATCATTTCCCGTCTTGGCCGACCTTCCTGAGGCTGAGCTCGACGAGCTTGCGTCCGCGATGAGCGAGGTCGAAGTGGAGGCCGGCGCCGAGGTCATCACGCTCGACGACTACGGAACGGCGATCTACTTCGTCGAAGAGGGGGAGGCCGAGGTCGTCACCGAAGAGGAGTCGGGAGGTCAGAAGCTCGGCACCGGCGACACGTTCGGCGAGATTGCACTCCTCCTGACGGGGCAGCGGACGGCCACGGTCGTGGCGCGGACGCGAATGCGGCTCCTGTCGTTGTCCGAGCACGACTTTCGAGCGATCCGAGCACGCGTACCCGAGCTCGAACGCTCGCTGCGCCGCCTCGGCGCCGAGCGTGCCGCCCGGTAGATGACCAGATTCGTCGTCGACTGCGGCGTCGTCCTCCAGCTGGCGAGTGAGGAGTTCGAGGTCCCGGCCGAGCACGAGCTTCTCGCGCCGACGCTCTTGCGCTCGCAGACGCTGTCGGCCCTGCACGAGGCCGTGCAGAGGGGCGAGATCCCTGCGGACGTCGCCCGCGAACGCCTCGCCTTCGTCGGGCGGATGCCGATCAGGCTCCTCGGCGACGCCGTCCTCCGGCGCCGCGCGTGGGACCTTGCCGATCAGCTGGGGTGGGCAGAGACCTACGACGCCGAGTACGTCGCACTCACGCAGCTTCAGGCAGACGCGTTCGTCACCCTGGACAAAGAACTGGCCCGCCGTGTCGAGGGCGTCGTCAAGACGGCGTCGATCACGGAGCTGCAGACGGCCTGACTACGAAGGAGGCCTACGTGAACGACTCCCACTTCGAGCCACGAGTAACACGTCCTGCCGCTCTACGGATCGCTGCAGTCGGTGCGGCCGGACTCGTGGTCGGCACTCGCACGGCCGGAGCAGCGCCAACCCAGGTCGCGACGGTCGAGGCTCGAGCGCGCGCATTCCTCGCCTCGTTGTCACCGGCCGACCGCGACCGCGCGTCGTTCCCGCTTCGACGGCGCCGAGCGCACTCGCTGGCACTGGACCGTCCCCGCCTCGGTGCCCCGGAACGGCCTTCCGCTCGGCGACGTCTCGCCGGCACAGCGCAAGCTCGCGCTCGCGCTGTTGCGCTCGTCGAGCTCGCCGGCCGGCTACCGGAAGGCGATCGACATCATGGCGCTCCAGGGCGTCCTCCAGCGCATGGACACGGGTCTCGGCGACCCGTTCGACCCGAACCTCTACTTCGTCTCCGTATTCGGCACTCCCGGCGCCCGCGTGTGGGGCTGGCGGCTCGAGGGGCACCATCTCTCCAGGCACTTCACCGTGGTCGGGAACAGCCTCGTCGCCGAGCCGTTCTTCCTCGGTGCGTGGCCGACGCGCGCAGGAAGCGCGTATCGGTCGGTCGCCGAGGGCTATCGGACGATGGCTCGCGAGGAAGACGCCGCGCGGGAGATCGTGCTCTTGCTCGACCGCGGACTCCGGCGGCAAGTGGTGTTCTCGTCGGATTCACTGACGGATCACCTCACCCAGAACGCAGTCCGGGTGAGGCCGCTCGAGCGCGTAGGCGTGGCAACGGACGATCTTCCCGCCGCGGCGCAGAAGCGCGTGCTCGAGATCATCAACACGTACCTCGCGAACCATCCACCAGCGATGGCTCGCAAGATGTTCGCGCGGATCGAACGAGCGGGCATCGGTCGCACCCGGTTCGGCTGGGCCGGCAGCACACGACGCGGCGTATCCCACTACTACCGGCTGCAAGGACCGACGTTCCTCCTCGAGTTCGACAACTCACGGAACAGCGGCACTCACATCCACAGCGTCTGGCGCGATTTCGAACGTGACTTCGGACGGCACCTGCTGTAGCCGCTCCAGAGCCAAGGCTGGATCCGGAATCCGCTGCATCGTCACGGCGTGCCTGTGATGGCGATCGGGGCGAGGTCAGGACATGTCGGACGGGCGAGGGCTAGCCGCTGTCGAGTCTTGGCGGCGAGAACGATGACGAGATCTCGACGACGCGACCTTCAGTGGCGGACCTCCTGATCGCATCGAGGATCTCGACGATGTGCGCGCCGTGTGCGCCGGTGGCGCGATGCGGCCGCCCCGACGCGATCGCGTCGCTCAGCTCGCCGAGTGCGCGCCCCCAGTCGGTTCCCGGAAAGGCGTTCGCCACCGAGATCGCCTCGTACGCCCCGCCAAAGCGAGCGAGCTCGACCACAGCATCGAACTCCTGCCAGCTCGAGAGGAAGAGGGATCCCGTGTCACCGTGCAGCTCGATGCCGCTCTGCTTGCTGTGTGGTCCGACGTAGAAGTTCGCTGTGAGGCGTACGACGGTTCCGTTCTCCAGCTCGACGACAGCGACGCCGAAGTCCGGTGCCCCAGGTGAGAACGGCTTGCCAGATGTCGTGATTCGATCGGGGAACACGACTTTCCCGAACGCGGTGACACGCCGGGCAGGGCCGAACATGGCCGTCAGAATGGTCAGCGGGTAGACGCCCACGTCTGCGAATGGCCCGATGCGGTAGAAGGGCTCGGGCTGCGGGTGCCAGCTCTCGATGCGGCTCCAGTTCACCTCGGCGTACGCCACCCGGACGGTGCCGATTGAGCCTTCCTCGACGAGCCGCCACATCGTCTCCTGGGCTTCGCCCATGAATGTGATCGGAGAGCACGAGAGCCGGAGCCCTCGGTCGTCCGCGAGCTCGACGAGCGTGCGTGCGCTCGCATAGTCGCCGGCAAGCGGCTTCTCGCTGTGCACGTGCTTTCCGGCCTCGAGGGCAGCTGTCGTCACCTCGGCGTGGACCGCCGGGTACGTGAGGTTCACGATCGCGTCGACGGCCGAGTCGTCGAGGACGTCTGCGAGCGACGGATAGTCGACTCCTCCGAAGCGGTCGACGAAGGCGGCACTGAGCGCCCGGTCGACGTCGGTCGCGCCGGCGATCCGTACCGTCGGGTAGGCGCCCATGGTCTCGCCGTACGCGCCGGAGATATTCCCGCAGCCGACGACGGCGACGCGGAGCGCGTTCTCAAACATGGTCTGCCACTTCTGTCCCTGCGAGCTGCGCGTGGACGCGGGCGAGCATGCGAGCGCACTCGTCGGTGGGGTCGCGGTCGTATGGCTCGTGCTCGATGCTCACGGGGCCCGTATAGCCGATCTCGAGCAGCTTCTCGACGCAGCCGGCGATGTTCGCGCAGCCCTCGCCGTGCATGCACGAGATGTGCGTCCCGGACGCCTCGACATCCTTCAGGTGCACATGGAAAAGGCGGTCCGAGAGCTCGCCGATCGCGGCGACCGGGTCGTACGACTGCGTCGCCCACCAGCCGGTGTCGACCGCAGCTCCGAGCACGTCGGCGTCGTCGCCGATCGCGTCGAGCACCTCCCGCGGGGTCTTCTCCGCGTGGTTCTCGAGCCCGAAGCGAACGCCATGGGTCCGGAGCACGTCGGCGGTGCCTGCGCGATCACGTCGAACGACTTCACCGACGCCCGCGATGAGATCGACGTCGAGGTCGTTCGCGAGGCGGCAGGCGGCGGTCAGCTCGGCGGTCGTGGCGCCGACGCTGCCGGCGAGGGAGGCGACGCGAAGGCCGTGACGAACGAAAGCCTCGCGTGCGTGCGCGACGTGATCGGGCGTCGCCCAACTCCAGTTGAGATGCCCGAACCAGAGATCGATCGCGTCGAAGTCGAGGCCGGCGATCTTCGCGAGCAGCTCGTCGAAGCGCGCGGGGAAGCTCTCGAGCGGCTCGAACACCTCGTTCGTCGCGACGTCAAACGGGCCCCACTCGTCCGCGGCGCCGTAGCCGAGCTCCCTGGCGACGTAGTTCGCGCTCATGAACGAGAGAGCGAAGGGACTTGTCGTCTGCACTGGTGTCGTCACCTCTCCACGTAGTGGTCGTCGTCGACGAGCTGCAGCGTCATCGGCGCCGCGGCCTCGTCAAAGTTGCGCGGCGTCTCCTCCCACTTCGAGGTGAGCTGCGGCACGCAGGCGAGAAGCATTTGCGTATACGGGTGCACGGGGTTCGCGAAGACCTTCGGCGTCGGCCCCATCTCGACGATCCGGCCGCGCTGGAGGATGACGACGCGGTCCGAGATGTAGTTGCCGAGCGCGAGGTCGTGCGTCACGAACAGGACGCCGAGGCCGCGGTCCTTGAGGTCGCCGAGGATGTTGAGGACGTCGATCCGCGTCGACGCGTCGAGCATGCTGATGATCTCGTCGGCGACGAGGATCTCGATGTCGAGGATCAGCGCACGCGAGATCAGCAGGCGCTGGAGCTGGCCGCCGCTCAACTGATGCGGGTACTTGCCGAGGACGTCGGCGGGCTCGAGCCCGACGTCCTCGAGAGCACGCTGCCTCCGCTCGTTCCACTCGGCTCGCGTCAGCCCCGGAAGGTAGGCGCTGCGAACCATCTCGAACACGCGGTCGATCTTGAAGACCGGATTGTACGAGCTGAACGGATCCTGGAAGACCCCCTGGACGCGACCGTAGTACCCGCGCAGATCGCGGCGACCGAGCGCCGAGACGTCCGTCCCGTCGAAGGAGATCGAGCCGTCGGTGACGGGCGTAAGGCGCAGGATCATCTTGCCGACCGTCGTCTTGCCGCTTCCGCTCTCGCCGATGAGCGACACGATCTCGCCTGGCTGGACATCGAAGCTCACCTCGGAGACTGCGGTCACCGCCGCCCCTCCGAACGTGCCCGTCTTGAACACTTTGGTGACGTTCTCGAGCCTGATCATCAGGCGGCTGCCTTCCAGCATGCGGCGTAGCGGCCGGGTGCGATCTCGACGAAGGGCGGCTCCTCCGCACACTTGTCGAACGCGAGTGGACAGCGGTCGCGGAAGCGGCAGCCCGACGGTGGGCGGAGAAGCGACGGCGGCCTGCCCGAGATGCCTCGGAGGCGCTTCTCGGAGATCCGAACGCCGACTTCGGGGAGCGAGCCGATGAGGAGCTTCGTGTACGGATGCCGTGGGTCTTCCGTGAGCTCGCTCGCGGGCGCTTTCTCGACGAGCTTGCCCGCGTACATCACGAGGATCGTGTCGGCGATCTGGTACAGGATCGAGAGGTCGTGCGTGATCACGATCGTGCTCTTCACGAACGCGCGGTCCCGGAACTCGACGAGCATCTCCGCGACCGCCTTCTGCGTCGAGACGTCGAGTGCCGAGGTGAGCTCGTCGGCGATCAGGAGCGAGGGGTTCAGGAGCGTGGACAGCACCATGACGACGCGTTGCTTCTGGCCTCCCGAGAGCTCGATCGGGTAACGGTCGAGCACTGCGTCGTCGAGCCCGACGAGAGCCAGCCGCCGCGAGAGCTCCGTCCGCGTCGCGTCGTAGGAGACGCCGCGCGAGTCGAGGACCTCGGAGATCATCCGGCCGATCCTCCGGATCGGGTTGAGCGCGCTCATCGCGTACTGCGGGACGATCGACACGTCCCGGAAGCGGAAGACGTTCATCGCGGAGTCGTCGGCGATCGGGAGCTCCACGCCGTCGAGCGTGACCGTCCCGCCCACGTGCTGCATGCGGCCGTCGAGCCGGATCAGGCTCTTGCCGAGCGTCGTCTTCCCACAGCCCGACTCCCCCGCGAGGCCCATGATCTCCCCGTCCGCGACCGAGAACGTCACGCCGTCGAGCGCCTGTACGTCCCCCTTCAACGTGCGGTAGTAGACACGGAGGTTGTCGACGGCGAGGGTCACGTTCTGCGCAGCCTCGGGTTGAAGACCTCGTCGAGCCCGACGTTCATCACGTAGAGCCCGCCCACAATCGCTGTGATCCCGACTCCGGGCGGGATGAACCACCACCACATGCCGAGCTGCAGAGCGGCGTTCGAGACGGCCGTGTTCATCATCAGCCCGAGCGACATGACCTGCGAGGGGCCGAGGCCGAGGAAGTCGAGCGTCGCCGCCGTGAGCACCGCCCCGCCGAACAGCAGGATGAACGTGAGAAACAGGTACGAGCTCATGTTCGGTGCGATCTCCCTGAGGATCACCTTGGTGGTGCCCTGACCCGAGAGCCGTGCGAGGCTGACGAAATCCCGGGACGCGAGCGAGAACGTCTGGGCACGGATCGCGCGGGCGGCCCAGGGCCACGAAGTCAACCCGATCAGGATCGCCTCCGAACGCAGGCTGCCGACCGAGAGGTATGCCGAGACGATGATGAGCACGGCGAGCGTCGGGATCACGAGGACGATGTTCGTGAGCATGCTGAGGACGTCGTCGACGAAGCCTCCGCGGTAGCCGCCGACGAACCCGACGGCCATCCCGATCGCAGACGCGATGACGGCCGCGAGCGCACCGACGATGAAGCTCGAGCGCAGGCCGTAGACGAACTGCGCGTACACGTCCTGACCGGGAGACGTCGTGCCGAGCCAGTACTCGGACGAGGGCGGCTCGCCAAGTGGATATCCGAACTCGAACGGTGTCGCGTCGGTGAGCCACGGGCCGGCGATCGCGAGCGCGAGGAACGCCAGCACAACGCAGGAGCCGATCACGAGCTTCGTGTTGCGAAGGGCGAAGTGGAGCGTCTCGAAACGCTTCCCGCGCGGGCCGAGCTCGATCTCGTCAGCACCCTGACCGGTGAGTGCGACCTCCGGCGTCGCGACGAGGTCTGCGTGGGGCTCGGCGCTCGACACTACGACCCCTGGAGGCCCGTTCGCGTTCGCGGATCGACCATCACGTAGAGGATGTCCACGATGAAGTTGGCGATCAGGACGCCCGTGATGATGAGCAGGAACAGCCCCTGCAACAGGAAGTAGTCGCGGTTCTGGAGCGCGGCGAGGATGAGGGTGCCGACTCCGGGATAGCCGAACACGATCTCTGTCACGAGAGCGCCGCCCACGACCGCGCCGAGCGCGAGTGCGAGCCCCGACATCTGCGGCAGCACCGCGTTGCCGTATGCGTACTTCCGGACGAGCTTCCCGGGGGCGCCGAGCGACTGCAGGTAGTTGGCGTAGTCGGCCTCGAGCTCGTAGATGATGAGGTTCCGCATGCCGATGGCCCAGCCGCCGAACGCCACGAGAAAGAGCGTGAGGAACGGAAGGAACCAGTGGCTGAGGAAGCTGCGGACGAACTCCCACGTCCAGGCGGGCTGCAGCGAGAAGCCGTAGGCGCCGGAGACGGGGAGGAGCTCCCAGCGGAACGAGACGACGTAGACGAGGACGATCGCGAGCCACATGTAGGGCATTGCGGTGAGGACGTACGCCGAAGGGAGCACGGTATTGTCGAGGACCTTCCGGCGAGCGGCCATCGCACCGACGCGGTTCCCCGCGATGTAACTCAGGACGATGGCTGGGATGAGCAGCGCAAGCGTGTACGGGATCGCCGCCCACATGAGCTCGCTGACGGTCGAGCCGACGTACGTGATGCTCGGGCCGAGATCGCCCTGAATCAAGCCGCGCCAGAAGTTCAGGTACTGCCTCCACAGCGGCTGGTCGAGCTCGAACGACTCGGTGAAGTAGCCGTGGAGTTCCTGGGATGCGGTTGAATCGGCCTGGATCCGACCGATGAGCCCGTCGATCGGGTCTCCCGGCATGAGGCGCGGGATCAACCAGTCGATCGTCACGGCGAACCAGAAGGTGAGGAGATACAGCACGGTCTTGCGGGCCAGGTATCGGGTCACGTCGTCTCGGTCCGCCGCGCAGGGCAGGTCGTGTCATACAGGACGGGAGCCGAGGAGCACACCCTTCTCGAGCGTGCTCCCCGGCTCCGGGATGTGGACAATCGACGTCGAGCTAGCGGCCTCGCGGCTTCAGCTTCGCGAGCGCGTCGATGCCCGTCATGTTGAGGTAGCCGTTCCAGACGCTGGGCGTGTTCTGCAGTCCCTTGCCGCCGGCAGTCGGGAAGTTCGTCCAGTACGTCGTGTTGTACTGGGCCCACATCCCGTTGTACCAAAGGGGGATCGCAGGCAGGTCCTCGAGGACGTAGCGCTGGATCTTCGAGTGGATCGCCTTCGCCTTCTTCACGTTCGACGGGTGCACCTTGTTGAGGTCGAGCGTGAGCGCCCACGGCGTCGCGCCCGCTCCCGTGAACCGTGCGAAGTTCGCAAACGTCTGTGACTCCGCGACCGGCAGGTGGAAGAGGTAGTCGTAGAACGTGTACGGGGTCGGGCCGAGCTGCTTGTCGTTGTTGATGACGAGGTCGAACTTGCCCGAGTTCCGCTCGTCCACCAGCCCGTTGTAGTCGGGGAAGGCAGGAGTGAGGCGAATGCCTGCGTTCTTCGCACTCGCCGCGATGATCTGGATCGCCGTCATCCAGTCCGACCAGCCGTTCGGGACGATGATCCGGAGATTGATGTTCGACCCGTCCTTGTTCTCGACGTAGTCGTCGTTATTCGTGTCCCGGTAGCCGTTCGCGGCGAGCAGTGCTCGGGCGCCCTGGACGTTGAACTTGAAGCCCAGCTTGGCCACCTGAGCCTTGTCGATCCACTTGCCCCACGTCGGCAACAGCCCCGTGGGATTCGCCTTCGCGACGATGTTCCCGTACCCCGCCGAGACGATCTGATCGAGGTTGATCGACATCGCGAGCGCGCGTCGGAAGGCCTTGTCGTTGAGCGGCTTCTTCGTCGTGTTCGGAACCAGCCACGCCGTATTCGCCGACAGCATGAACGGGGCCTTCTTGTAGTACGTCTGGACCTTCCCGCCGATCTGCTTCTCGATCCCGGGGAAGAAGTTGTTGCTGAGGTCGATGTCGTTCTGCAGGAAGTTCTGCAGCGACGCGGTGTTCTGGGTGTTGTGGATGTCGACGATGTACTGCATCGGCATCTTCACGCCGAGGGCCTTCGTCGCCCACCAGTCGTTCCGGCGGTTCCACTGCAGCGTTCCGGATGTTCCCTTGCCGGCGCCGTACCGGAACGGTCCGGTGCCGACCATCTTGGACACCGTGTCGGTGTTACCCGTCGTGATCTCGGTCGCGCTGTAGCTCGACCAGATGTGCCTCGGCACGATCGGGATCGAGAACATGTTCGTGTCCCAGTCGAGGTAGTTCGGCCTCGCCGCGAACACGAAAGTGACGGTATTGCCCTTGACGTTGATCCTCGAGAGGCCCGTCTTCCACATCGTCGAGTACTGCGAGCCCTCGAGCTTCCCCGTCTCGAATGTGAACTTCACGTCTGCGCCCGTGAACGCCTTGCCGTCGTTCCACTTCACGCCCGGGCGCAAAGTCATCACGAAGTTCCGGCCGACCCATTTGCCGCTGGTCGCGAGCCACGGGATGTACTTGTCCGCGAGCGGGTCGTAGCGGAAGAGCGTCTCGTACAGCAGTCCGACCGTGCCCGTCGAGCGCTCGGTGCGGAGCGGGTTGAAGCTTGCGAACGGGCCCCAGGCCGTGCCCGACGTAAACAGCGTGCTTTGGCGCGGGAGAGCCAACGGGGACTGCGAGCCCGCGCTCGCTCCGCCCGCCATGAGAGCAACGGCGCCGATCGCGGCCACGAGGACTACGGCTGCGATCACTCTCTGTGTTCTTTGTATCGAGCTCATTGCATTTCCTCCTCGTCCTGCCTCTCTGTTCGTGCCCCGTCTGGACCGCTGTAGTCCATCACTTATCCGGTTAAGTGTCAAGGCCCGAATGCGACAATCGTTTCGTGACACCTTGCCGAGGTCGCCCGGTGCTCCCGCGAATCGTCAGTTCGCCGCGCACCGTCTGCACGTCACCGGTCGCGTCCCCGTCTATGGCCGCGAGCAGGTGCCGGGCGGCCGTCGCTCCGAAGCCCGAGATGTCCCGCGTGATCGCCGTGAGTGGAGGGTGGACGACCTGGCTGATCAGCGAGTCGTCCCACCCGACGATCGAGACGTCGTCGGGCACGGCGAAGCCCATTTGCTGCGCGACTCCCAGTCCGGTCACGGCGAGCAGGTCGCTGTCGAACACGATCGCCGTCGGAGGGTCGGGCAGGGAGAGGAGCTTCCGCGTCGCACGCGCCCCGCTCTCGGCGCTGTAGTCGGTCTCGATGATGTCCGCCCGGAGACCGAGGTCGTCGGTCGCGCGTTGGAACGCCGTGCTTCGTTGACCGGTGTGGACGAAGTCGCTTACGCCCGTGACGTACGCGACTCGCGTGTGCCCGAGCGCCACCAGATATTGCACCGCCTCGACCACGACGCTCCCCTCGTCGTGGAAAACCGCTGGTAGAGCCCGATTTTCGAGCGGCCCGCCGACGACGACGGCAGGCAGTCCGAGCCGGACGAGCTCCTGGATGCGCGGGTCATGAACCCTGAGGTCGACCATCAGCACGCCGTCGACGCGATGCTCGCCGAACCACCGCCGGTAAACCTCGATCTCCTGCTGGATGTCCTCGACCAACTGGATCGTCAGCGCGACGGAGCGAGAGGAGAGCTCGACCTCGACGCCGGAAATGAACTCCATGAAGAACGGTTCGAGCGCGAGCGACCGGGCCGGACGTGCGAGCACGAGACCGCACGCATCTACCCGGGTCCCCGAGAGTGCGCGCGCCGCCCGGTTCGGATACCAACCGAGCTCGTCCGCGATCAAGAGGATGCGGTCGCGCGTGGAGTCGGACACTCCAGGGCGGCCGTTGAGGGCGTACGAGACTGCGCCCTTCGATACGCCTGCGCGCTCGGCGATGTCCCGGATCGTGGCTCTGTTTGCTCTCTGCTCGGACAGTGGGAGTCTTCCTCCTTGCGCGGGACGATAGCCCGCGTGTATCGTCCTGAACCGGTTCAGTGACAGAGAGTACACACAACGGCCACCGACCCATCTTCCCTCCCGACTTCGTCTGGGGATCTGCCGTGTCCGCCTACCAGGTCGAGGGCGCCGTCACCACAGATGGTCGGGGCGAGAGCATTTGGGATCGCTTCAGTGCGACGCCCGGCAAGATCGTCAACGGGGACAGTGGCGCGGTCGCCTGCGACTCGTACCACCGCTACCGCGAGGACGTGAAGCTCGTCAAAGAGCTCGGGCTGAACGCGTTCCGTTTCTCGATCGCGTGGCCGCGGATCTTCCCGGAAGGACGGGGCCGGCCGAACGGCGCCGGTCTCGACTTCTACGACCGGCTGGTCGACGAGCTGCTCGCGTCGGGCGTCGAGCCATTCGTGACGCTCTACCATTGGGATCTCCCGCAGGCGCTCGAGGAGCGCGGCGGCTGGCCTGTCCGAGAGACGGCCGAGGTGTTCGCCGAGTACGTCGACGTCGTGAGCGACCGTCTCGGAGACCGCGTCAGGCATTGGATCACCCAGTGCGAGCCCTGGGTGGTCTCGTGGCTCGGATACGGCCTCGGAGAGCACGCTCCCGGCCGCAAGAGCGAGGCCGACGCACTGGCCGCCGCGCACCACGTGCTGCTCGGTCACGGGCTCGCGGCCGAGGTGATTCGCCGGCGTAGCGCCGAGGCGAGGGTTGGGATAACTATCGACCTCGTCGCGTTCCATCCGCTCACCGACTCGGCCGCAGACCTCGCTGCCGTGACTCGCTCGGATGGATTTCGGAACCGTTGGATTCTCGATCCGGTGCTCCGGGGGAGGTATCCCCAGGACATGCTCGAGGCGTACGCGCCGATCCTCCCGGATATCCGCGAGGGAGACCTCGAGAAGATCGCCGCGCCACTCGACTTTCTCGGCATCAACTACTACACGCGCACCGTCGTACGGGCGGACCCTGGGGGCGGCTCCCCCGTGACCGTCGACGCCGGCGACGTCGAGCGGACGGAGATGGGCTGGGAGGTGTACCCCGACGGTCTCCACGAGCTGCTCGTCCGACTGCGCGACGACTACGAGCTTCCGCCGCTCTACGTCACCGAGAACGGCGCGGCCTACGCAGATCAGCGCCAGAACGGCACGGTCCACGACCCGAACCGCATCTCCTACGTCGACCGCCATCTCGCGGCGATCCGACGCGCGCTCGACGACGGCGTTCCCGTCCGCGGGTACTTCCTGTGGTCGCTGCTCGACAACTTCGAGTGGGCGTTCGGGTACTCCCGCAGGTTCGGGATCGTGTACGTCGACTACGAAACGCTTGAACGCGTCCCGAAGGCGAGCTACCACTGGTACAAGGACGTGATTGCCGCGAGCCGGGGCGAGCAGCCCGCTCGGACGTAGCGATTGGCGCGGTCAGGCGATGGAGCGTCCCGGGATCGAACCGGCGACCTCCGGCTTGCATTTGGCAGGCGAGTACGACCCTCGGCACTACCTGACGCGAAGAAGGCGCATGAACTCACGGTTCGATACCGCCCGGACACTTCGCGAGGGCAGGGTGGTGCCACCTCCTACGACTGCGTTCGCTCGACGCGCAATTACTTCCAACGACGACCTGACCGAACGATGAACTCGCCGTAGCCGCGCAGTGCGGCTGCGGAGGTCAGCACCTGGTAGGCGAGCAGGTAGCCGAGGAAGCCACGCTTGTCGGGCTGTGGGTGGATGTCGAGAGTGCGGAAGACGTGGCGTGCTTGCCACCGCTGCAGGAACCCGAAGACGGCAAGGGTGATGGGGAGCAGGAGCATCGACCACCACCCGAAGATCAACGGATAGCCGAACAGGAAGAGGATGACTCCGGGCACCCAGAAGAAGATGACCCCGATGTCGAGAAGCGGGACGAGGTAGTCGATACCGGCGACGATCTTCGCGAGGACGCGGGGCTGTCTCGGGGGTGGGTGAGTCCGAAGGCCTTCGAGCATCCCGCGTGCCCAGCGTGAGCGTTGGCTCAGGAGACGCTCGAGTCGCTCCGGGACGACCGTGAAGCCGAGCGCGACCGGCTCGTATTGCACGAGTCCCCGCGACCCGAGCATCGACCATGTGAGCACGATGTCCTCACCGATCGCATCCGGCCAGCCGCCAACGGCACGCAGGTCGCTTGTCCAGTAGGCGGAGAGTGCCCCCTGAGCGACGAGCGCAGTGTTGTACGCGGCCTGCATGCGCTTCACGCCGTTGATCCCGAGCCGGTAGTCCCACTGCTGCATCCGAGTGACGAAGGTCGCCATCGGGTTTTCTGCGACGAGCGCGGCGGCGCACGCCGAGACGTGCTGGCCCTGCGGTGCGCTCGTGACGCGCACCACGAGTCGCGTGAGCGACTGCCGTTGTAGATGCGTGTCGGCATCGACTGTCACGACAAGAGGTGTCGTCACAGTGGCAAGCGCCGCGTTCAGTGCGTGGTGCTTGCCTTGCTTCGTCTCAGAGACACCTCGGTACTGGAGTCCTAGTCGCCCTCCCGCCTCGTCTGCGAGCAGCGCCGTGTCGTCGGTCGAGTTGTTGTCAGCGACGACGACCTCCACCCGACCTTCGTACGAGAGTTCGGCGATGTGTTCGAGCGTGCGCACGATCGCCTCGCTCTCGTTCCAGGCCGCTACGACGATGGTCACCGATGGCCATTCGCCTTCTTGCCAGTCGCCCTTTGGTGGTTCAAGTGGGAGTTCGCGGTATCGCGTGATCAGGAGCGTAAAGATCATGAACCCGATGACTAGACCAGGGATGTAGGCGAGGAAGATCGGGATCACCCAGCCCATGACAGGGCCGATCGCAGCCCCGAGTTCGTCTCTCCATGGCCCGGATACCCAGACGCTGAACGCGACCCAGGCAAGGGTCAGAGCGAATGCGATCGCGAAGCGGACAGTAGGTCGAAGCCCCGAGGCTGGAGCCTCGCGGCGCGTCAGAACACCGAGTTGTCCGCGTCGTGTACGAGTGGGTCCAAGACCGCTGTCGGAGACAGTTATCTGGTCATCGATCGAAGGTAGGTGCGGCGACGTGGCTCCTCCTCAGGCGACTCGTTCCAGCCTAGACGGGGGTTCGCCACCGCGACTCCCCCGAAAGGGATGGCCCGCGACCAGGTCTCCAGCACCCGAGCACCTCACGAGGAGAGGCATAGCTCTGATCAGCGAGGCGCTGGGGCTGCGGGTGGGCCGAGGGCGGATGCGCCTCCCACCACTGCGAAGATGAGGAACCCGAGTTCCCAGCTGCTCAGAGAGAAGCACACTGCCGGTGCAGGCTAGGCCCAGTTGGCGGACGGCTGACCTCTCGTCGGAGCGAAGTCTCTGCTGCCCGGTTGCGTCGCCCGGAGCTAGTCCTCGCCTTCCCAGTACTCGACCGCAGGGCCGGGCCTCGCGAACATGATGTCTTCGTCCTCGACGCCCTTGGCAAGAACCTTCCCGGTGTCGAGGTACTCGATGACCTCGCCGCGGATCATCGAGGAGAGCATCAGTACGCGAACAAGAGAGTCTGTTCGGTTGATGATCTGATGCGCACCGTCCTTGCCGCGCGGAAAGCAGACGACGTCACCTTCCTTCAAAACCTCCTCGCCTTCGGGCGTGCGTAGTGTCGGCTCGCCGCGGAGCACGATCACCCATTCCTCGTTCAGATAGTGCGTGTGGTA